>NZ_CP139781.1:4460000-5660000 GCF_019679435.2 Actomonas aquatica | reverse complement strand
GGTCAAAAAGCCGCACGGTGCGGCCTGCCTACGGCAATTTTTCCGCGCCGACAAGTCCTCCGGGCTCGTTGGGTTACGAATGAATATTCAAGGCCTTCATCCGTGCCGTAGTGCTCTCTTCACTACAACTCCGCCCACGGGCACGGGGTGAAATTTCACCCTGGAATCACCCATTCTTTTCACCTCCGAGTTTGCTTCCCCGCACTCCCCTTGATCAGACTCCGGCTTTGCTCGGAGGCGGCGGTGCGCTGCCGTATCCGCTCTGCCCCTACCGTAATCCCTGCCCTACCCCGCGATGAAACTGCGATCGCTCCTTTGCCTGTTCGTCCTGTGTTGTGCCGCCCTGACCTGCGCCGCCGCACGACCGCCCAACGTGGTGATCTTTTTCACCGACGACCAAGGCACGCTCGACGCCAACTGCTACGGTTCCACCGATCTGCACACGCCGCACATGGACCGGCTCGCCGCCGAAGGCGTGCGCTTCACCCAGGCTTATGCGCACTCGGTTTGCTGCCCCTCGCGCGCCTCGCTCCTGACCGGCCGTCACCCACAGCGGGTGAACGTGAATTCCTGGACGCAGTCCACCGTGCCTGGCCCCAAGGGCCGCAATCTGCCGCTGGAGGAAACCACCCTCGCCGAAACCTTTCGCGCCGCCGGTTATGCCACCGCCCTCTTCGGCAAGTGGCACCTCGGCGGCCATCCCGATCACCGTCCGCTGCAGCAAGGGTTTGATGAGTTCTTCGGCCTCCTCGTCGGTTTCATCGACAACTACCACCACTTCGGCGGCCACGCGCGCGCTCTGCACGACCTGTGGGACGGTAACCAAGAGGTCTTCCTGCGGGGCTCGTATTTCCCCGACCTCATTGCCGATCGTGCCGTGACCTTTATCGCCCGTCACCAAGATGAGCCCTTCTTCCTTTTCTACAGTCTCAACCTGCCCCACTACCCGGAACAACCTGCGCCGGCCTACGCCGACGCCTACAACGATCTCCCGGAACCGCGCCGTTCCTACGCGCGCGCCGTCTCCACCTGCGATCACTACTTGGGTCGCGTGCTCGGCACCCTCGATCGCTACGGCCTCACCGAAAACACCATCGTCATTTTCATGAGTGACAACGGGCACTCCGCCGAGGACTACCAAATCAAAGCCGCCGACTACGGCGCCGGCACGCCCCAGGGAACCAACTACGGCGCCAATGGCGGCGGCGGCAACACCGGTCCCTGGATCGGCGCCAAGGGCAGCTTCCTCGAAGGCGGTATCCGCGTGCCGGCCATGATCCGCTACCCGGGCACGCTTCCCGCGGGCGCCGTGCGCGATCAGGCCATCACGGTGATGGACTGGTATCCCACCCTGCTGGAACTTACGGGCGTCACGCCGCCCACCGAACTCGCCCTCGACGGACGCTCCGTCGTGCCAGCCGCGCGCGACGCCACCGCGCCCGAGACGCACCCGCAGCTGTATTGGCAATGGAATGACAGTTGGGCCGTGCGCGAGGGACCGTGGAAACTCATCCGCCGGGGCAATCGCGGCATCGGCCAACCCGCCCTCGCGGAAACTCATCTCGCCAACCTCGCCGACTCCGAGCCGGAGGAAACCAATCACGCCGCCGAGCATCCGGAAGTCGTGCAACGCCTCGAGGCCCTGCACGACGCCTGGGCCGCAGACGTGTTCAGCGTCTACGGCCCCTAGTCGGACCTCCGCTTACATTTCAAACCCCGCCACGATGAGGCGGATGGAATCGAGCCGGAGGCGCGCTTCGCGGATCGCGGCGCAGGTTTTCTTGAGCTGCGTTTGCGCCAACTTGATCTCCTCGGGCCGCACGTGGTCGTTGAGTTTGCGCAGGTCGGACAGGCGCTGCAGGTCGGCGCCAAGCTCGGTCTGAGCGGTCTTTTCGGCACGCTGCTTCACGGTGGCGACCGCTTTCTCGGCTTCACTGGTCGCGCCATCGATGAGGTTCTTCAGCAAGGCCGGATTAAACTCCGGTCGCTCGAGGAACGGCTGAATCGGCACCGTCTTGATGAGGTCGGCCACGGTCTGCGCGTCCCATTTGCTGGTCAGATTGCCGCCGCGCAAATCGACCACCACGCGCACCGGTTGCGGCGGCAGGAACTGCTCCACGTGCCAGCGGGAGTCGGCCACCGTTTCCAGGACGAAGATCGCTTCCACCAGGATGTTGGGGGAATCGGCCTCCACGAGACCGAACGACGTCGTGCCGGTCGGAGAGTTGATCAACAGGTCCAGCGTGTCGGTCGTGAGCGGATGATCGGGCGAGAGGAAACGAATGTCCTCGCGCGCAATCGCCCGGGCACGGTCATAGGTCGCCAGCATGCCGTCACGCGGGATGGACGGGAATCCCTCCACAAACGCGTGATCCGCATCGAGGAAAACGTCGCCCTCCTCGTGCTCCTTCACCCGCACACCAAAGTGGTCGAAGAGGTCGGTCAGGATGCGACGCAAGGTCAGGTCGGCATCCACTTCGCGCACCTGCCCGATCACCTTGTGGGCCACTTGCGGATCGAAGGAATTGAGCTCCAGCAGGCGGTCGCGACCGCGGTGCATCTTCTCCAGCAGGGCCTCGCGGAAGGTGGCCGTCTCGGTGATGAGCGCGGTGATTTCCTTCGCGGCGGGCGCCTTCTTGCCGCCGGCGCCCACGCGTAGTGCCATGGCCAATACACGTTCGCGGAACGCCTGCGCAAACTCGTTGCCGCCGTGCATCGGCTGGGAGAAGGCGTCGAGACCGCGTTCATACCAGTCGGCCACAAAGGCGTCGGCGCTGCCGGCGATGAAGGGCACATGAATGCGAATGGTCTCGGTCTGCCCGATGCGATCGAGTCGACCAATGCGCTGCTCCACCAGCCCCGGGTTGAGCGGCAGGTCGAAGAGCACGAGGTGATGGGCAAACTGGAAGTTGCGCCCCTCACTGCCGATCTCCGAACAGATGAGCAGCTGCGCGCCATCTTCCTCGGCAAACCACGCCGCGTTGCGGTCGCGTTGCACCAACTCGAGCCCCTCGTGGAAGACGCCCACCTTGGCGCTCATCTTCTCGCGCAGCGCCGCGTCGATCGCGACTACCTTGCGGCGGGTGCGGCAGATGAGCAGGACCTTGCGGGACGGCTCGGCCTTGAGGAAATCGGCCAGCCAGTCGATGCGCGGATCGTCGCGGAAGTTGTGCCGAATCTCGCTCTCGTGACCGGTTTCCTCGGCCTCCAACTCACGGGCGACACGGGTGAGCAGCGCGGCGTTCTCGGTCTTCAACGGCACCGGACAATACTGCCGCTGCGGAAAGCCCTTCATCGCCGCGCGGGTGTTGCGGAAGACCACGCGACCCGTGCCATGCTGATCGAGCAAGGTGCGCAACAACCCCTCGCGGGCCCCGGGTTTACCGGCCTCGAGCGCGTCGAGGCGGCTCTCCAGCCCCTCGGGGTCGCGATTGAAAATGTTCACCAGCTTCTTATGGTCGGCCGCGGTGAGCAGACGTTGCTCCACGATCTTTTCGGCGATCTCGGCCACCTCGCCGAAGCCCTCCGATTCGTCGCGAAAATCATCGATGTCACTGTAGCGATTGGGGTCGAGCAGACGCAGGCGCGCGAAGTGGCCTTCGAGACCGAGCTGCGTCGGCGTGGCGGTGAGGAGCAGCAGGCCGCGGCTCTTCTTGGCCAGGGACTCGACCAAGCGGTATTCGGCGCTCACCTCTTCGGCGGCGGTCGACCAGCCGAGATGGTGCGCTTCGTCGACAACGACCATGTCCCAACCGGCCGCGATGATTTGCTCGCGACGCTTTTCGTTGTGGGCGGGGAACTCCACCGCGCACAGCGCCAGCTGGTTGCTCTGGAACGGATTCGCCTCCGGATCGGCGCCCTCTTCATCGATGCAGCGCGCCTCGTCGAAGATGGTGAACCACAGGTTAAAACGGCGCAGCAGTTCGACGAACCACTGGTGCGTGAGCGACTCCGGCACGAGGATGAGGGCGCGCTTCACTTTGCCCACGGTGAGCAGACGTTGGAGGATGAGACAGGCCTCGATCGTTTTGCCGAGACCCACCTCGTCGGCCAGCAACACGCGCGGAATCTGGCGCGCCGTGACCTCTTGCAAAATGTAATACTGATGCGGAATCAGATCGAGCCGCCCGCCGAGGAAGCCACGCACCGGCGAAGCCAGAAACTTCGCTTTCGCCTGCAGCGCCCGATGCCGCAGTGCGAACACTTCGGCATCGTCGCTCTGACCCGACATGAGCCGATCCAGAGGTCCGGTCGCCCCAGCCACGTCGGACACCTCGTCCTCGGGCACGCGTTGACCGCCGCCCACGTAGGTCAGCAGCCCATCGGTTTCTTCGACCGACTCGACCTCAAACACCTGACCGGCGCGCGTCGCGACCTTTTGGCCTTCGCGGAACTGCACCCGCGAGAGCACCGTCGTGCCCTGCGCATAGAGGCGCTGCTCTCCGGCAGCCGGGAACGACACCCCAATTCGCCCGTATTCCAGGCTCACAACCACACCCAAACCGAGCTCCGGTTCAGGTTCACTCACACAGCGTTGTCCGATTCGATTAAGCGACACGATGCCACAACGTGCCCACGTTGCCCGAGTTTCAAAGCGAAACTGCGGGCTTTCTCACCGGCGCTATTTGCAAATCGGACTCAGCGCAGATCGTAGATTTCGATGAGTCCGTTACCCACTTCACCGTCCAAGCCCTTGAGCTGCACGGTGTAAGCTCCGGGTGGCAGTGAAATGACGAGGGCCGCATCGGTGGAGTCCTCCGCGAGCGCGAACGCCCCGACTTGGGCCGCACTGGCCGCCACGTCTCCCTCGGCGTCACCCCAGTTATCGTTGGCGGCGATCACCTTGCTCGCCGCGTTGAAGATCTCGATACGTGGATCGGTCAGCGCATCCGTGATGCCGTAGGTTTTCAGCTCCGGTCCGATACCCCGAATGAGCAGCGTCAGCTCGCCCTGCCCCGCCACCACAAAACCGGCGGTGAGGAAGGTCCCATCGATCCCGATCTGCGTGCGCGTGGAGAGGTTCACGAGCCGTCCCTCGCCGTAGTCGCCATCGGCGTCGTAGGTCTCGACCAGGACCTGACCCGTTTCGTCGTTCACGTCCTCCACGTGCACCGTGTAGGAGCCTGGAGCAGGCGTCGCGATCATCGCGGCATCGAGGTAGCTGGTTAGCGGAAAGGCCCCGAGGTCCTCCGCCATGAAGGCAAGGCCCAGGTAATCCTCGGAGTAAAGCCAGTCGTCATTCGTGCCGAGTTCGGTGCCTTCGCTATCATACAAGGTGAGCTGCGGGTCGCCCAAAAAGTCGACGATGTCAAAGTCCTCCAAGCTCGGCCCAACGCCGCGGACCATGAGCGATTTGGTCGAGTCGGCGGTGACAAAACCCAGGATCAGCGAGCCGTAGGGGCCACTGGCGCCGGTGCGCACGGAGAGATTCGAAAGACGGGCATCGATCGTGACGTTGGACAGATCCTGAAAGGCCGTGTGCAGCGTGTAGGGTCCGCTTTCCCCCGACAGGATGGCCGACACTTCGAGGTAATACACGCCGGGCTCGAGGCGGTCGGAGCGGAAGCGGAAGTTGTAGCCTGGCCCGCCGTCTTCATCGATCTCGACCATCTCACCGGCCTCGTCGAGCAGACGCCCCACCGTATCGATGGCGCTTTCGGTATAAGCCGTGAACACGCCGGGCGCGGTCAACTCGATGCGGAAGTAATCGATGTCGAAGCTGTAGTTGACCGCCAAATCCAACTCGCTGTTGAGAGCAATGGCCTCCGCGTCTTCGCGGGTGTTGGCCTCCGTGTCGCCGGCAGCCTGATCGGCGATGGCGTCCACCTGCAGGCCATACGCTCCCTTGGTCTCGCCATCATAGCCCTCGACCACGAGGTAGTAGGTGCCGGGTTGCACGAAGCCCGCCACAAAATCGAAATTGTGATCCTCCGGCCCATCGTCGCCGACTCCCCAGAACTCGCCGTCGCTGCTCCAAAGTGTGGCGTAGGTGTCGGTCGATCCCGTGCTGCGGATGTCGAGCGCCATCGCCTCGCTGACCTCCAACTTGAACGTGTCGAAATCCCACACCGTCAATTCACCGGCGAGAGGCACGCCGAGGGACAGCGGCGTGGCGGTGGCAAACAAACCACCATGGTCGTCCTTGGAGCCAATGCCGCCGTGATTCCAGGAGTTGGCGTAGTTGAACAGGAGGCCGGAGAAATCGTCGGCCTTGGGTGCATCGGTGTGCGAGGCCCGGGAGTTCATGATGGCCTCCACGTCCTGATAGGCTTCGTCCGGATGATCCAAACCCAGCACATGGCCAAATTCGTGGATGAGCACCCGATGCAGATCCTCTTTTTCCCGCAGGAAGCCCCGATAGGAATCCCACTCGTAGGCTGTATTCACAATCACATCACACTCGTCCATCAACCCGCCCACCTCGTAATACCAGATGGTGACCGCCAACGCCTCGCCCAGGCTGTCGTCGTAGGCCGTGTCGGAGAAGAAGACGTTGTTGTGGCCGTTATCCGCCGCGATCGGCACGGTGGAGTTGTCCTGCGCCGTGAGTTCCACAAAACCCGTCGCGTTGTCCCACGCCGCGACCGCACTCAGCGCGACGGCATTCCAGGATTGGTTGGTGTCACTGAGTCGAATCGTCTCTGCCCCCAATTGCAGGTGCATCACAATCGTGCTGCCTTCCGCCCACGGCACGTGGTTGGGCACAAAGGCGAACGACGCCCCACTCAAACCGATTCCCGCGCCGGCCCAGCGCAACCGTCGACCCCAAAGTCGCAAGACGACGTTCATTGGGCCACCTCCTTGGCCCGCTCGCGTCGGACGAGATTGAGAAAATCGGTCGCGCTGAGCGCCGTGGCCTGATCCGCCGCCATCGTGCGCCGGGCGTCCGTGACGCCGACCGCGGCCGCTTCCGCAATATCCTGGCGCAATACCGGCGAGCTATCCGCCCGCAGGACGCGGGTGCTTCCCCCGCCGTCCGCCTGCTCGACGCGAAACTGGCCATAGCGCCAGCCCATGACCGGACACACGCGTTGGCCGTTACCACGCACGAACAGGATCATTTCCTCCCCGCGCTTAAACCGCGGCATGCCCGCCACGCGCATGCCTTTGCCGTCGAGCTCTCCGCCCAACAGCCGCAAGCGCAGCGTTTCCCCCACCTGAGCACCGGCCGCGGAATCGCTGACCACAAACACCACCTCCGTGCGGATCACCGGCCGGCCGTCATGCTGATCCCAATACGATCTTACGCCCTTCACTTCCCCCCGCACGATGTGCTCGGCGCCGCGCGCCAGTTCGGCGAAGCTAGGTTCACGTAAGGTGGTCGCGCCGGCCGTCGAGATGAGCAGGCAAATGACCCCGAGAAGAAGCCCACGGCACCACGAAGGTGTCCGCAGAAACGGCAAAGATGACATAGCGGTTCTGGATGAATGGAGTGGAACGAGAACGTGCGATCACGTGAGGCCAGAACCGCGATCAGACCCTACCACCACACGTTGGGAGACCGACGGAGACCAGCCTAATGCGCATCGCCCCGACAGATAACCTGTCTGACCGTCCAACCTTCCCTCGCCCTCAGCCCTCTCTAGTCCTCCGCGTTGCGCGGGTGAAACTTGGCGTGGTGATCGACGAGGCGGCTTTGCTCGACCGCCGTATAGATCTGCGTGGTGCCGATGCTGGCATGGCCGAGCATTTCCTGAATGGCGCGTAGGTCGGCCCCTCCGCCCAAAAGATGCGTCGCAAAAGAATGCCGCAGCAAGTGCGGCTTAACCGGCTTGGTCACGCCAGCGCGCCGGGTGTAGTCCTTGACCAGCACCCAAACCGTCTTCCGCGAAATCGCGGTGCCGCGCTTGCTGAGAAACAGCTGACTTCCCGTGCGGCTCGGCTTCACAAAATGCGGCCTGCCCGCCTCCAGATACGCTGCCAGGGCTTGGATCGCCGCGCCCCCCATCGGCACCACCCGCTCCTTGGAGCCTTTGCCAAAGACCCGCACAAAACCATGCTCCAGGTCGACTTGTTGGAGGAGCAAACCGCACAGCTCCGAGACACGCAGCCCGCTCGAATAAAACAGTTCGAGGATGGCCCGATCCCGCAGCCCAAAGGCATCCCCCCCTGTCGGGGCCGCCAGGATGCGCTCGACCTCCGCGGTCGTAAGCGTCTCCGGGAGTTTGCGGCGCAGCTTCGGGCCCTCCAACAGCTCCGTAAAATCATCTGCCCGGTCGCCGTTGTGCACCAAGTAACGGGCAAACATCCGCAGCGCCGAGAGTTTGCGGGCCGCGCTCGACGCCGCCATTCCCTGATCACTCAAAGCCTGGGACCACGCGGTGGCATCGGTGCCCGTCACACGAGTCCAACCGCTCCGACCGCGCTCCGCCAGAAAATGGGCCGCTTGGCGCAGGTCACTTTCGTAGGCCTCGACAGTCTTGGCCGAGCGTCCCCGTTCCAAGCTCAGCGACGCCGCAAAGTCCTCGATCGATTCCAGCCATCCCGGAGCCAGCTCCGCCGCAGACGGAGGGGGCAGTTTGCGACGGGACGGTGCGGCCATGACAGCCAGCAGAGAACGTCGCCTCGCACAGCGCAAGACGAGGGACGGACAACTATGCGGCAGGGTCCGGGAGGGCGACGAACGTCACCCCTGGGGATCAGCGGCGGCGACCGCCACCACCACCACCACGACGGCGGAATCCACCGGGGGGCGGCGTGCGCATGCGATAGGTGATGCGCGCCTTCTCCAAGTCGTAAGGGCTCATCTCCATCTTCACCGTGTCGCCAGCGGCGATCTTGATGAAGTGCTTGCGCAGTTTACCGGAGATGTGGGCGAGCACTTGGTGCCCGTTCGCCAGCTCCACTCTGAACATTGTGCCCGGGAGGACGGCAACAATCTTGCCCTCCACTTCAATCGAATCTCCGTCAGGCATAGAATGAGCCCGTCTGGGCAATGGTCAGGTGTTTGGTCATGCAGATATGATAGGTGCGCAAAAGCCACTTGTAAGCCAAGGAAGGCCCCGCTTAGTCAAGGCTTTACTCGGTTTCACCATGTCTGCCGCCGCTCCCAACCCGCCCCCCTGCCCGTTCGAGAAGCGGTTCCCGTCCCAATTGGTGCGCGACGACACCCATTTTATGAGCCTCGCTTTCAACCAGGCTATTGATGCCTGGCGGGCCGACGAGGTCCCCATCGGCTGCGTCATCGTGCGCGACGGCGAGGTCATCGCGGCGGCTCACAATACCGTCGAACACGGCGACGACCCCACCGCTCACGCCGAGATTCTCGCCATGACTCAGGCCGCCCGCGCCATCGGCGATTGGCGACTGGAACGCTGCACCCTCTACGTGACCAAGGAGCCCTGCCCCATGTGCTCCGGTGCCTCCATCATGTCCCGCGTCGCGCGCGTGGTCTACGCGGTGCCCGATCCCAAGATGGGGTGCCTCGGTGGCGCCACCAATCTGTCGGAGCTGCCGCGCGTGAACCACCGCTGCGACATCACCGCCGGCGGCGTGCTGGAGGAGGAGTGCCGCCAACTCATCCAAGCCTACTTCAAATTAAAACGCGCCGCCGCCAACGCAACGAAGGGGCCGGAAACCGGCTCTGGCGGTTGACGATTCAGGTCCGCGGGAGCACGTTTTGGCCTAATCCGGTTTTCCAACCACAAAAGCATAAATCATTATGGCATACGAACTACCTGCCCTCCCCTACGCCCCAGACGCGCTCGAACCGCACTTCGACGCCCGCACGATGGAGATCCATCACGGCAAGCATCACCAGACCTACATCACCAACGCCAACAACCTGCTGGCCGACCAAGCGGAACTCGCCGCCCTGCCGGTCAATGAGCTGATCGCCGACCTCTCCAAGGTTCCCGAAGGCATCCGTGGCGGCGTCCGCAACAACGCCGGTGGCCACGCCAACCACTCTTTCTTCTGGACGGTCCTCGGCCCCAACAAGGGCGGCACTCCGACCGGTGAGCTCGCCGCGGCGATCGACGCCACGTTCGGCTCTTTCGACGAGTTCAAGGCCGCCTTCGCCAAGGCCGGCGCGACTCGCTTCGGTTCCGGCTGGGCCTGGCTCTACGTCACCGCCGACAAGAAACTCGCCGTGGGCTCCACCGCCAACCAAGACAGCCCCCTCATGGGTGAGGCCGTCGCCGGTATCGGTGGCACGCCGGTCATCGGTCTCGATGTCTGGGAGCACGCCTACTACCTGAACTACCAGAACAAGCGCCCCGACTACATCGCCGCGTTCTGGAACGTCGTCGACTGGGACGCCGCCGCGGCCAACTACGCCGCCGCCATCGCCTGATCGATCCGGTCACTGCGAAACACTCTGCAAGCCGCACCTTTTTCGGGTGCGGCTTTTTTGGGCCTGCGTTCAGGCCTCCGCAGCCGATTCCGCTCGCGGCGAAGCCCAGGCCAGCCAAATGGCCGCTGTCCAAGTGAAATGTTGGCCACCATACCCCGCCCCGGTCATGGGGTCGAAGTATTCACTGAAGCCCGACAACGCGATCGCCTCGCGAGTCATCAACCGAATCATGTTGGCCTTTCGCTCGAACCCAAACTCGGCCAGGCCGCGGGCGATGAGGTAGTTGACGATCGCCCAGCTCGGACCGCGCCAATAACGCTTCGAGTCGAACTTCGGGTGCTCCGGGTCGAAACTCGGAATACCATACGGCGACGACTCCAGAATGCGGTCCAGCGTGCGCTGCAACTTCGCATCCCGGCGCGACGAGGTGAGCCCCGCGTAGTAGGACAGAAAGGAGACACTGGACACGCCATCGGCTTTGATACCCGTGCGCAGATCGCGCGCGGTATAGGCGCCCAGTTCGTCATTCCACAAGTAGCGCGCCGCCTCGCGGGCGTGGAAAAGCCAACCCTCGATCTCGCGCACCGCGGAGTGTTTCTTGAGCACTTCCGCAAGGTAGCGCAGGTCGCGGTCGGCCCGCATGAGGATGAACGTGATGCCCGGATCCGCCACGGCGAACGGACCTTCGCGCGTGATGTGGGTGTGGTCCCAACCACAGGCAGCGCCATACTCCACCAACTTCAGGTAGCGGTCATATTCAAAACTCGTCGGCCGCATCGTCGGGTCGACGTGGCTGGTGTCCTTGCGCTGGTAGGGCGCGATGCCGGTGGGATCGACGTTGGCCAAGGCCTTGTCCCAGTCCGGTGAATTGTCCCGCCCCGATTCCCACGGATGCGTGACCGCAATGGCCGCGCCGCCCGACACCACCCGGTTGGTGTGAAACCAACGGTGCCAACTCATGAGTTTGGGGAACAAGGTCTGGAGCCGCTCCAAGCCCGCCTCCGGATCTTTCTCGTAGAGGTCGCGCACCACCGTCGCCGCCACTGGCGGCTGCGAACAGCCCGAGGTGGGCACCGAGTGGGTGGATTTCCAAATCGAAGGACCGGGAAAATAGCTCGGGTCGTCGCGACGGAAAACGATGTGCGCCGCCATGCCGTTGGCCCATTGGCCTTGAAAGAGCGACTCCACCTCTGTCCAGGCGCGATCCAGGTCGATCTCCGAGAAGCCCAGCGCGACGAACATCGAGTCCCAATTCCACTGGTAGGGATACAGCCCCTTGGTCGGCAGCGTGTAGTCGCCCCACTCATTTTCGCGCAGGATTTGAATCGCCCGCCGGTCGAGGTCGATCGGTTTGGCGGGAACCGCCGCGGCTTCCGCCCGTTCTTGTTCTGCTTCTGGATCCATCGTTTCGTCAGTTTCCCGCGTCAGCGTTTGGTCCGCGTCGTAAATGGACGGACCAAAAAAACAGGCAAAACAAATGTCTCAACTGCGTGACGGCGAGCGACCGTCCATAAGCCTAGTTCATGCCAGTTGGCGCATTCACGCGCCGGACACCGCAATTAGCGCATAATCGGCGAGGCTTGGGAAACTTGCCCCAATGAACTCGGGCTCAATTTGGTCGATTTGCCGGTTTCGGTATCGAGGATCCAAATACTGCGCTGATTCGCCGAGCGGGCCGTGTAAAGCAGGTGCCGGCCGTCTCCCAGCCAGGCCGGTTCCACCGCATCCTGCGGCGCCTTGGAAACCTGCACCGCCGGCTGACGGGTCGCCATGTCGAACAGGCCGATCTGGAAGCCCCTACCGATCCGCATGGTAAAGGCGACTTTGTTGGGGTCACCACGACTCCAGTCCGGCTCCGCACAGTAGCGGCTGATCTGGGTCGGCAACCGACTCATGCGCCCGCCGTTCACCGGCATCACAAAAAGCTGCGGACCGCCCATGGCGTCAGACGTGAAAAGCAACTGACGGCCATCGGGCGAAAACACCGGCGACGACTCGACACTGCGGGTATTGGTGCGGCGGGCCACCCGGTGACCGCGGGCGTTGGAAACGTATATCTCGGGGTTGCCCTCGCCACTCAGGACCATCGCGACCATCGAGCCATCCGGGCTATAACGCGCCCCCTGGTTGGTGCCTTTGAAGCGCACAAACTCCGTGCGCTGCATCGTGTTCATGTTGATCTCAAAAATATTGGATGCCACGGAACGGTGGAAGCTGGTGTAAAGCAGCTTGCTCCCATCCGGCGACCAACGCGGCGACATCGCCGAAGCCCGGTCGGCGGTCAACTGGCGCACCTCACCAAAAAACAAATCGCCCACATACACCTCGGTGTGCCCGGTGCGCTGGGAGATGAAAGCCAGTTGCGAGGCGAAGAAACCTTTGCCGCCGCCCGTATTCTCCACCGCCACGTCGGCCGCCTTCAGTAGGGCGTTGCGCAGCGACGTGCCATTCACCGTGCGACTCAGCACGCGCGTGCCGCCCCGGGTCACATCCACCTGCACCCGGGTTCCGGCCACCGCCGTGAAACGGATGTCGAAGAGTGGGTTGCTGTTGTCACGGGTGTAGTGCCCGTGCGCCTCAAATGCGAGGTTGGCCAAACGATCCAACGCTTCCGGCGTCGCACTCACTCGCACCGGCACCGACGAGACGGCGACGCGCACGTCGACATCAAATTCGGTCACCCGATTTTGGGCAAAGAGGGGGACACTGGAGAGCAAAAGAACGAAGACGGAGAAAAGACGCATGAGAAATCTAAGGGCGGGAGGTTCGAGGCATTCCTATTTACAGGGTGATACAACTAAACAACGTAAAACCCCTTTCGATCCTCAATCGTTCCCATTACTTTTTATTCCGTGACTCCCGAAGCCATCAAAGAGCAGCTCAAGCAGGTTAAATATCCCGGATTCAGCCGCGACATCGTGTCGTTCGGCATCGTGCGATCCGCGGCGTTCGTCGACGGCACCGTCAAGGTCGCCCTCTCGCTCACGACCAACGACCCGAAAACGCCCCTGCAACTCAAGCGTGACGTCGAAGCCTGCCTACAGGCTTTGCCCGAAGTGAAGGACACCATCATCGATGTGGCCGTGTCCGCGCCCAAAGCCGCCCCGCCCCGCCAGGGCGGCAACCTCGCCGGCAACGCCACCAATACCGCCCACTCCAAAATCAAACACGCCGTCGCCATCGCCTCGGGCAAGGGCGGCGTGGGCAAGAGCACCTTCGCCGTCAACCTCGCCTGCTCCCTTGCCAAGTCCCTCGCCGACGCCGGTCGCCCGGGTCGTGTGGGCCTGATGGACTGCGACATCTACGGTCCCAGCGTGCCGCTCATGATCGGCCTGTCCGGTCGCCCGCAGATCGACGGCGATATGCTCATCCCCATGGAAGCCAACGGCGTAAAGGTCATGTCGATGGGCTTCCTCATCGATGACAACACCCCCGTGGTGTGGCGCGGCCCCATGATCATGAAGACGATCCAGCAGTTCGTCCAAAACGTGAAATGGGGCGAGCTCGACATCCTGCTCATCGACCTGCCGCCGGGCACCGGTGACGCCCAACTCTCGCTGGTGCAGACCATTCCGCTCGACGGCGCCGTGCTCGTCACCACCCCGCAACCCGCCGCGACCAACATCGCCCGCAAGGGCGGCCTTATGTTCCAAAAGGTCAACGTGCCGCTGCTCGGTGTGGCCGAGAACATGAGCTACTTCGTCGATCCCGCCGGCCTCAAACATAAGCTCTTCGGCGAGGGCGGCGGCCAGCAGACCGCCGATGCGCTCGGCACCTCCCTGCTCGGCCAGGTGCCGCTCATTCCCGCCATCCGCGAGGGTGGCGATACGGGTAAACCCGTCGTGCTCGCAGAACCCGATGGCCCGGCCGCCGCCGCGTTTGATGTCATCGGCCATGCCTTGCAAGAGGGCCTGCGCCGCGCCGCGGCCACGCCGTCCGAATAAGCCGACCGCAATCCGCCTGCAGCAACCGGGCACTTCGGTCCACAATCACCGAGTGCCCTGCGACCGGCGTTGACAGCTCCCATCGGCCGCCTAAGCATCGCCCGACTTATCAAACACGGCTCGCGTCGCTTCCGTCTCCTTTTCGAGACCCCGACGTTGATCGAACCTGCTGCATTTCGTTTTTCGCGCTGTCCTTTTCGTGGCGCTCTCCCTCCCGGAGCGATCACGATGATACCCCACCGGACTTCCGCCTCCCCTACCTTGGGGTTCAAACGAGCGGCCTCGATCAACCTCGGCAGCCCGCTCGCCGGCCAAACTTAGCTTAGAACGACTGCTGTGGTATCCATGTCGCAACGCTCAAAGACTTCAGAAACTCCGGAGTGCCGGGACTTCGTGAAGCGCTCGTCCCTTTACCAAGAGTTTCTGGCCGAACGGGAAGAAATCCTCCGGCACAAGTGGCTCGAATCCGAACGCCTCGGCTATGACATCGGTTTCGAACGGGCGCTCTTGGACTGGATTCGCAAACACCGCGAAGGCTGGCGCAAGAGTCGCCGCCCCCGCAAAGATCCCGCGGCCGATTCGCCCGACTGCGGCATCTGACCCCGTCGGCTTTTTCACCGAGCCCTCGGCGGGAGGGAGCGCTTGAAAATAATCGGCGCAAAAAAAGACCGGAGCCCTCGAAAGGACTCCGGTCGAAAGTTTTTGGCAGCGTAACCGCGCTTATTTGATTTCGCGATGAACCGTGTGGCGACGCAGCGAAGGATTATACTTCTTTTTCTCGATGCGCTCAGTGACGGTCTTTTTGTTACGCGTCGTGAGGTATTTAGAGGCGTATTTACCCTCCTTGCGGGCCTCGGTGCATTCGATGATGACTTGTTCTTGCATGGCTGAAAATTGAGTGAACGGTCAGAACAACGGTTTGGCCTGCCCTACCGCAAGACCAAACTTCACGTCGCGATCAGCTGTCGTGCACGACCTTCTTCTCGGTCAGCGGCAGCATCACACCACGACGGAAGAGCGTCACTTGGCCCGTGCTGGCCGAGACCACCACCGCAATACACTGCGTCGCCAGAGAAATCGCTGCTGCCGCCGCATGCCGACTCCCCAAACCACTGGGCAGCAAGTGCTCACGGTCGGTGGCTTGAATCAGACTGCCGGCCGAAACCACTGTGCCATCCCCGCGAATCACGAAGGCGCCATCGATGGTGGAGAACTCCTTCACCGTCTCATCCATGAAGGGATTGAGGATGTTTCGGTCCTCGTCCTTGTAGCCGTAGAACGGATTGAGCACGAGGGGCTTGATGAATTTTTCCACCTGACTCGTGCCGCCCACCACAAAGAGACAGCCCACGGGTTTGCCTTCGCGACCTTCGATGCCGAGTTCCGAAGCGACCGCGATGACCCGCTCGAAGACTTCGGGTTTCACGTCGTCGGGCAAAAGGTCGTTTTGGCCGGTCAGGAGAGTCTGGAATTCCCGTTCAACCTCCACGACACCCACCGTATCAAATTGGTTACTGCCCTGCACCCCACCGATGCAGCACAGCCGGTCGGTGAAAGTGACGATGCCGCGGGTCAGGGACACCAGAATCGCACTGCGCACCTGCGCCAAGCGTTGCGGCGAAAACGACCGCACCTGCACGACCTCGGCGAAAGAATCGAAAACACTGTTTCCATCGGACCCCGTGCTGGTGACCAGGATGGATTTGATTTTGGCCGTCCACATCGAGGCATCGATGCCACCAACAAAGGTATCGCCCATGACCAGGATCGCGTCGCAATCCGCGCCTTTGGCCACGCGTTCCGCCTCCCGCATCATCAGGCGGTTCATGCGGTTCTGCTTCTTGGGCAGACGCCGCACCTGCATGCCACCGAGACCGGCCATGAGGCGCTCATAGAGCTGTTCACCCGTTTCCGCAGAAATCAGGGATGCGACCAGCTCCGGATCCTTCACCAGGCGGGCGATGGCCGCCAGAACCTGCAGATAGTCTCGCGACTTTTCATCGGCGAGGAGCATGAGCACGAGCTTCGAGCGTTCTTCCTCGGAGCCATCATTCAGCACCCCGTCCTTGCTGCGCCCGATGGCGAGAATGTAGCGACGGCCCAAGCGCGCCCGAACGTGCGGCAACGACACGCCATGCCCCAAGTAGGTGGTCATGGTGGCTTCCCGCGCCATCAGGCCGCGCAGGAGCGGTTCGGTCTTCAGGTCCTCAAAGCGCTGCGCGCAAACCGCCAGCATCTCCGCCAACGCACCGCGCATGTCGGTGCTCTGCAGTTCGAGGATTCGGCTTCGAGCGATGAGTTTTTCCAGCCGCATGCACCAAGCTCCCTCCTATGCGCAGATCACTTCTCCCATTCCAGAGCGCCCTTCTTGACCTCGTAGAAGAGGCCGAGCACCAGCACGAACAGGAAGAACATCATCGGAGACAGGATGGCGACGTTGTTGGCCAGGAAGTCGCGATAGACGAACGTCCACGGAATGAGAAAAACCACCTCGATGTCGAAAAGCAGGAAGAGCATCGCAGTCACATAAAACTTAACCGAGAAGCGCGTGTGCACGATCCCTTCGCCCTTCACCCCACACTCGTAGGGGGTGTCCTTGATCGGGCTCTTACTGCGCACCCGCTGCGCCGCCACGTGGTTCGCGAACAGAATCGCGATACCAATCACCACGGCGAGGATCACTTGGACCAGTAGCGGAAGATAAGCGGCAGAAGTCATGCTTAACCAAATACAGGGCGCAGGCGCCGGAAGGTGACAAGGGGAAATTCGCCCCCGACTTGTCTAACCATCAACCGGCACGATTCTTTGAGGCAAATTTGACGAACTCCCCACCGACAGCACCTCTGCAAACTCCAGGGTGCGGATCTCCTCCGAAACGATCGGGAAACCGGCCTGACGACGGTGTTGGTTGATCCGATCCAACATGAGCGTGTCCAACGCAACTGGGTCCGCACTGAGCCAAACCTCACGATCGGAAACGGTGTAGAGCGAGTTGAAGGCCGGACCACCCACGAACTGGTAGTGCTGCAGGCTGGCAATCGTGAACAGCCACGTCTGCCGCAGTTCCGGGATCGCGCTCATCTCGGCCACGGCCGCCGGGGCATTGTTCGGATTGCTGAAGAATCGGGCCGTGTTGGAGGCGTTCCACAGCGTCGCATTCACCAGCGCACCATTGATGCCGATCGTCGGATGATCGGTGTAAACCGGCAGGTTGATCCAGAAGTCGGCATCCAAAAACAGCGGCGTGGCAAGGAAGCTGCGACGGTTGGCTTCGAGTCGGGCCTGGTGGGCGTCCTCGCCCTTGTCGGCCAAAAACACCGGATTAAAACGGGTCGGCAGCGGGCTGTCGTAGAACCACTGCGGATCATAGAAGCTACCCGACTCGAGCACGTAGATCGGGTGGCCGGCGAAAGGAGACTCCCCCGTGATCAGCGAAGGCAGGTAGCCGGTGAATCGCAGGCGCAGCGGATTCATCCCGACCAGAAAGATATTTTCCCGTTCGTAGCCCCGTTCCCGCAGCGCCGCGATGACCGCCTGCACCAGCGGCACCGGCGTGGCCAACCCTGGCCCGGAGTCGGTGTAAACTTTCAGTCCCACCTTGGCTTTCTCACCCGGGACTAACCGATGACCCACCGCCTCTTCGAATTGCTGCAACAGGGCCTCCACCTCGGGTTTGTAATCCGCCAGTGTGAAACCATTCAACTTGGCCTCCCAGACTGTGCCCGGCAGCTGCGGTGCCGCCGGTGCCGCGGCATCCTGCGCCTTCAGAACTGAGGCAGGTGAAAGGAGGACGGAGAAGAGAGCAAAGGCAGCGAAGCGACGCATGGAGCTTAGATAGACGCGAAAGCGGGAAGGTTGTTTCCGTTTAAAGAAGGCACAGCACCTTGACAGCGCAAACGCCGAATCAAATGTCCCTGCCCCGGTGCCCGCGCCGGCCCTGCCACCATGCCTCTTGTTAAACCGTCTTGCGTCCGCGATCTCCGCGCGCGGGTGAACATCGTCGATGTCATCTCGCGCAGCGTCACGCTGAAGAAAGCCGGCTCCCGCTTCAAAGGCCTCTGCCCCTTCCACCAAGAGAAGTCGCCGTCGTTTCACGTGAACGCCGACATGGGCGTCTACAAGTGCTTCGGCTGCGGCAAATCCGGCGACTTGATCACCTTTGTGCGCGAGACGGAGGGCCTGAACTTCATCGAAGCCGTCGAAGCCCTCGGCCAGCGCTTCAACATCCCCATCGAATACGAGGAGGGCGCCGGCCCCAGCCGGGAGGAACGTTCCCTGCGCCAAGAGCTTTTCGAGCTGCACGACATCGCCGCCCAACACTACCACGAAGCCTTCCGCGCCAAAAACGACACGGGCAATTGGATGCGGGATTATTGGGCCAAACAACGCCGTTTCTCCAATGAGCTAGCCGAGGATTTTAAAATCGGCGCCGCCGATGCCCACGGCAGCGACTTGGGCGCCCTCCTCCTTAAACGCGGTTTTTCCGAGGCCGCGCTCCGCCAGTGTGGGCTCTTCTTCATCTACGACGACGCCGCGGTGACCTTACGTTCGCTGCGCCCCCGCTTCCGCGGCCGATTGATGATCCCGATCCGCGACCATCAAGGCCGCGTGGTGGCCTTCACCGCCCGCCAGACCGAGCTCACGCCGGAAAACGATCCGGCCAAGGACGCCAAATACGTCAATTCCCCCGAGACCCCCATCTTCACCAAGGGCAACCTGCTCTTTAATCTCGATCGCGCCCGCACGCACGCCAAGGAGGAGCATCCCTTCGTTATGGTGGAGGGGCAACTCGACGCCCTCCGCTGCTGGAGCGTGGGCCTCAAAACCGCCATCGCCCCGCAAGGCACCGCCATCACCGACACCCAGCTCGCCTTGCTGCGCCGCTACCACAATCAGGTCGAATGCTTCTTCGACAGCGACGGGGCCGGCCAAAAAGCCGCCCTGCGTTTCCTGCCCATGGCCCTCAAAGCCGGCCTGGAGGTGCGCTTCCTCACCCTTAAAGGCGCCGAAAAACTCGATCCGGACCTGCTCTTCCTTGAACGCGGCCTCGCCGGCTACGACGCGGTGCGCGCCGACGCCGAATCGGCCATGGCCTTCGCCGCCCGCGCACTGCTCCCCGAAGGTTCCCAAGCCAACGCCGAGCGCAAAGCGGCCGTCGTGAATCCGTTGGCCGAGATCATCTTCGCCGCCGAGTCGGAAGTTGCCCGCGACGAGTTCATCCAGGAAGCCTCCCGCCACCTCGGCCTCTCATCGGTGGCACTGACCCGAGACTTTGAGCGCTTCCGCCAACGCGGCACCCGCTACTCCAGCCCCGCCCGCGAAGAGCCGCCACCCGAGCCACGACCATCCGGCCCGCAGACCATCTCTCCCGAGCACCACCTCCTTCTCCTCTGCTTACACTTTGAGCAGGTCGGCCCCCCCTTAAGCCACGCCCTCCCTCCGGAGTGGGTCGACGCCAACCACCCCGCCGGCGCGCTGCTCAACCGTGTCTTGGCCGAGTTTGAGCACGATGCTTGGCCTGGCGCCCAAAACCTGGCCGACAGCGATATTCTGGAAAGTGAGGCCGAAAAAGCCCTCATCGCCTCCCTGCTTTTCGACTCTCCGCAAATCGACGAACCGTTCAAGGCGGCCGAAGAAGGCCTGCAAAAGCTCAGAGAACGCGCCCTGCGGTTGCGCCTACGCCAAATAGAACTTGCTTTGTCGAAACCCGCTACGGAAATTCAGCCTGACGCATTTTCTCTGCTGAAAGAACGTCGAGAGCTCCAAGGACAGCTTCGTCAGCCCATCCGGTTGGCGCCGGCTGTCTAGTTTCATTTTCAATCCATGCCGCGCAAAGCAAAGTCAGCCTCCTCCTCCGCCCAATCCGAAGCCGTCGAAAAGGCCATCGACGCAACGAAGGGCAACTCGTCTGCTGCCGTCGACGCCGCCTCCAGCGGGGTCAACGAGCGCATCCGCCTGCTCATCCGCCTTTCCAAGGAGCAGGGTTACCTCACTTGGGACGACATCAACGAGGCGCTGCCCGAGTCCGTCGAGAACCAAGACGAATTTGATAACATTATTTCCATTCTCCAAAACTTGGAGATCGAGATCCTCGAGCCGGATCAGGTTGAGGACTACAAGCAGCGCATGGAGGAGGCCGAGGAGGAAGCCACCCGCACCTCCCAAAACGACATCCTCGATGACCCGGTGCGTATGTATCTCAAGCAGATGGGCCAGGTCCCGCTGCTGACCCGCGAGCAGGAAGTCGAGATTTCCAAGCGCATTGAAACCGCCGAACTCAACGCCCAGAGCGCCCTCTTCCAGGCCGCGATCGTGGGCGGTTACATCGGCGACCTCGGCGAAAAGCTCCTCACCCGCGAGGAACGCTTCGATCGCATCGTCATCGACAAAAAGATCGAGAGCCGCGACGCCTATTTCAAGGCCCTGCCCAAGCTGGTTGAGACGACCCAGCGCAGCGAAACCATGGTCGGCCAGTCCTGGGAAGAACTCCAGGGCGCCAAGAACGAAGCCGATCGCAAGAAGATCGGCACCAAGCACAAGAAGCGCGAGACCACCCTGCGGAACAACTTCCCGAAATTCTTCTTCAAGCTGAAGGTTTACGAGGAGTGGCTGGAGAATAAGCGCCCCGTGATCTCGGAGATCGAGCAGCTGCTCAACAAACTCGAGCGCGCCAAAAAGCCGAAAACCAAGCGCGACGCCGCCATCGACCCGAAGAAGGTTAAAGAGCGCCTCGCGGAACTCGAAAACGAGCTGCGCCTCGAGCCGGAACGTTTCCTCGAGATTGTCGAACAGACCTTCGTCCACGTCCGTGAGGCCCATCAGGCCAAGACCGAGATGGTGGAAGCCAATCTGCGTTTGGTGATCTCCATCGCCAAGAAATACACCAACCGCGGCCTCTCCTTCCTCGACCTCATTCAGGAGGGCAACATGGGCCTCATGAAGGCCGTGGAAAAATTCGAGTATCGCCGCGGCTACAAGTTCTCGACCTACGCCACGTGGTGGATTCGTCAGGCCATCACCCGCTCCATCGCCGATCAGGCCCGCACCATCCGCATTCCGGTGCACATGATCGAGACCCTCAACAAGGTCATGCAGGTGCAGAAGCAACTCCTCCAGGAATACGGTCATGAGCCCACTCCGGAAGAGGTCGCCGACGAGATGAACCTCCCGGTCGAGCGCGTGCAGCAGATCATGAAGATGGCCCAGCAGCCCATCTCCCTGCAGTCCCCCGTCGGTGACGGCGACGACACCTCCTTCGGTGACTTCATCGAGGATAAGTCCGCAGAGAATCCCTACGACATGACCGCCTACTCGCTGCTGCGCGAAAAGATCATCGACGTGCTCGACTCCCTCACGGAGCGCGAGCGCCGCGTGCTTTCGCTCCGCTTCGGCCTCGTCGACGGCTACAGCCGCACCCTCGAGGAAGTCGGCAAACAGTTTAAGGTCACCCGCGAACGTATCCGCCAGATCGAAGCCAAGGCCCTGCGCAAGATGCGTCACCCGACCCGCATCCGTCAGCTCCACGGTTTCTTCGATGCCGAGCAGCTCGACAACGCGCAGAACCTCATGAAGTTGGCCGTCAAGCCGGGCACCGTGCAAAACCTCGGTCGCCCGAACTGAGCGCGGTCCTCCTTCCTCCCTTGCTACGGCCTCCCCTGCGGCGTTAACTCCTTCCCACCATGAACGACTCCACCATGCTCGCCATGCCTCTCGGCGGCCCCGAAATGCTCATCATTCTCGGGATTGTGATCCTGCTCTTCGGAGCCAAAAAGCTCCCCGAGCTGGCCCGCGGTCTCGGTAAGGCCAAGAGCGAATTCCAGAAGGCCTCTCAGGAAGCCGAGAACGAGCTCAAGTCGGTGCAGGACGAGCCCAAAAAGTCGGCCGAAAACCCGCGTCAGACCACCACGCCTCCGGGCAACAACTGAGTCCGGTTTTCCCCGCTCTTCCTACTCTTTTCCCAACGCGTCGGCCCCCCGGCGCGTTTTTCTTTGCCCAAAATTCGCGCCACCAACCCGTTTAACGTATTTTCTGCTCGCAACGCCCTTGGTATAAGCGGTTTTACACTTTGACACCCCCGCCCCTCGGAGATTGTTTTCCGACGGCGGAAACGCGACCGACATGGCCCTGAAGCTCCTCTCCCACTTCTCCAACGACATCGGCATCGACCTCGGCACGGCCAACACGCTGGTCTATTTGAAGGACCGCGGCATCGTCCTCCGAGAACCGTCCGTGGTCGCACTCGACGCTGGCACCCGCAAAGTCCGCGCCGTCGGTGCCGACGCCAAGCGCATGTTGGGACGCACGCCGGGCAACATCACCGCCATCCGTCCGATGAAAGACGGCGTCATCGCCGACTTCGATGTGACCGAGGCGATGCTGCGCTACTTCATCCGCAAGGTGAACAGCAACAGCTTCCGCGTCTCCCCGCGCGTCGTCATCGCCATCCCTTCCGGCATCACCGAGGTGGAAAAACGCGCCGTCAAAGACAGCGCCATGCACGCCGGTGCCCGCGACGTCATCACCATTCCCGAACCCATGGCCGCCGCCATCGGTGTCGGTCTGCCGATCGATGAACCCGCCGCCAACATGATCGTCGACATCGGCGGTGGCACCACCGAGATCGCCATCATTTCCCTTTCCGGCATCGTGTTCTCCAAGTCCATCCGCGTGGCTGGCGACGAGATCGACGGCGCCATCGTCAACTACATGAAGCGGGCCTACAATCTCCTCATCGGTGAGCGCACCGCGGAGGAAATCAAACTGCGCCTCGGTTCCGCCTACCCGCTCGATGACGAGCTCACCATGGAGGTGAAGGGTCGCGATTCCGTCGCCGGTCTGCCCAAGACGATCCACATCACTTCGCAGGAAATCCGCGAAGCACTCAGCGACACCATGTCCGCCATCGTGGACGCCGTGCGCAGCGCGCTCGAACGCTGCCCGCCCGAACTTTCCGCCGACCTCGTTGACCGTGGTTTTGTCATGGCCGGTGGTGGTGCCCTCATCCGCGGCATCGACCGTCTGCTCAGCGAAAAAACCGGCCTGCCCGTGACGATCGCCGATGACCCGCTCTCAGCCGTGGCCAATGGCACCGGCGCCGTGCTCAGCGACCTCAACTGGGTCCTGCAACACAGCTGAGTTTCATCGTCGGTTCACCCGGGCTTGTCAGCGCGACAAGCGCCCGTCACGACTTACGGGTTTACCGTAACCTGTGCCCGACCGTCGCTTCGATCAGACCAAACCGTTTATCACCCTGGGGGTGCTCCTCATGGTGTGGCTGGTTCTGCCGACCATCCTGAAGCGCTCCACCCGCGACGGTTTCTACGAGATGCAGGCGCCGATCGATGTGAGCGCCTCCTACCTGCGCGAACTGCAGGATTATTGGGCGATGCGCACCCGCTCGAAGCACGACATCATTGCGGCCTACAACGACCTTGGCGGCGTCGTCTCCAAATACGCCCACGCCGCCGAGCGCAACGCCGAGCTGCGCCGCGAGGTCGCCCGCCTCGAGGCCTTGTTGAGCCTGCCCTCCTTCGACAGCTACCGCAGCGAACCGGCCCGGGTCGTCAGTCGCGACCTCAACGGCTGGTGGCAACGTCTCGTGGTGCGCAAGGGCGAGAACTACAACATTCCCGTCGGCGCGCCCGTCATTTTCGTCGGCGGTGTGGTCGGCCGCGTCTCCGAAGTGCACGCCACCACTGCGGTGGTCGATATGATCAGCAGCCCCAATGTTCGCCTCGCCGCATCCTTCGAGGGCGACGATCGTCCAATCAGTTTCCAAGGTGGCGCCAACCCGCCCTTCACCCGGCCGCACGCCGTCGTCGAATTTGTCCCGCTCGATCTTTACGCCACCGCCGCCGATCCGCACCCGTTGGTGACGTCCGGCCTCGGCGGCGTGTTCCCCCGCGGCCTTCGCCTCGGCTCCGTCGTGCAACTCGATCCCAGCCCGGACGGGCTGTTCAAAACAGGTCGCGTCACCCTCGATCCCCGGCTCAACGAGATCACTGCCGTCACCATTCTGGTGCCCATCACCGCGCCGTGAGAATTCGTCCCAGCCATCGCCGCACCGCGGTCGTTTTTCTCTGCGGACTCCTCCTTTTCGCTCTCGCCCGGCAACTCAACCACAGCCTCGGCGCCTGGGGACTCTCCGTTTGGTTCGGCGGCCTGCTGGTCGCGTTTCCCGCGCTGCGTCTCGCCCCGCAACAGGGTTTCAACACCTGCTTTCTACTCGGCCTGCTGCTCGACGCCACCAATCCCCTGCCCTTCGGCCTGCTCGCTTTCCTTTTCAGCGTAAGCCACCTCGTCATCGTGCGTCTGCGCAGCCGCCTGGCCGCCAGCGAGGTCCTGATCGGTATCGTGGTCGCGTTGATCACCAACCTGATCCTCTACCTCATCGTGACCTTCACGGTGCTGGCCGGATCGCCCGATGCGCCCTTCTCCGGTCTGCGCTTTCTCACCGACCTGATCTTCTCCCAACTGCTCCTCGCCCTCCTCGCGCCGTGGTTCTTCGCCCTGCAGGAAAAAGCCTTGTTGATCGCGCGGGTTGGTTTGCGTGACGAGCCGTCTGCCACGATATAAAGGCAGGCATGGCGGACTTCATTTCAGACGGACCTCGCGGCATGGTTGAGACCCACAAGGGTCGCGACACGCGGCTGCAGTTTTTCTACCTGCCCCTCGCCATCGGCTTCATCTACCTCGCCGCCGGTTTGATCTACCAACAGGCCCTGCGCTCCGATCTCGCCCACGAGCAGGAGAAGGTCCAAAGCCAGCGCCGCATCCTCGTGCCCGGGCCGCGCGGCAACATCTACGATCGCGAAGGCCGCCTGCTCGTCGGCAACCGCCCGCGCTTCTCCGCCGTGCTCTACCTCGAAGAGCTGCGCACCGAAATCTATCGCGAGTATCTCACCATCCGCCGCGCCTACCGCGAGGCCAACGACGTGGAGGCCCCCACCGCCGGGCAGATGCAGGAGATCGCCCGCTTCACCGTCGTCGACCGCTACCTGCAGATCGTCAACCGCGCCCTCGGCCGCACCAACGAGCTCAACGCCCGGGAGCTGCGCAATCACTTCAACGCGCAGCGCATGCTGCCCTACTCCCTCATCGAGGATCTCCAACCCGAGGAATACTCGCGCCTGCTGGAGCAGTTGCCGGTCAACTCGCCGCTCCAGGTCTACACCACCAACAAGCGCCACTACCCCTACGGCCAAACTGCCGCCCACGTGCTCGGCTACGTTTCCGCCAATCGCGACATCCAGATCGACGAGGAATTCCCCGGCGCCGACCTCATGACCTTCAACATGGTCGGCGCGGTCGGTCGCAGCGGCCTCGAATCCGAATACGAAGAGAAACTCCACGGCGAAGCCGGCGGCACCATCTACCGCGTCGACCCGCTCGGTTACCGCGTCGAATCCCTCGAGCGCCGCCTGCCCGTCCAAGGCGACAACATCGTCACCAGCCTCGACATCGACCTCCAGCTCGCCGCCGAAAAACGCCTGCTCGAATACGAGATGGCCGCCTCAGCCGTCGCCGTCGACGTCAACACCGGCGAGGTCCTCGTCATGGCCAGCCTGCCAGCCTACGATCTCAACGACTTCGCTCCCAGCCTTTCCCAAGCCGTCGCCGACGACATCAACGCTCGCGGTGCCTGGCTCAACCGGCCCATTCAGGGCCTCTACCCGCCGGGCTCCTCCTTCAAGATTCTTGTTTCACTCGCCGGCATGCGCGCCGGCACCCTCGTGCCCGACTCCGAGTTCAATTGCGGCGGCTACTACCGCGTCGGACGCCGCCTCTTTCCCTGCCACGATGGCCACGCCCACGGCGAGATCGGCCTGCGCACCGCCATCTCCAAAAGCTGCAACGTGTTCTATTACCACTACGGCCTGGAGACCGGCGCCGACGCCATCGCCGCCGAGGCGCGCCGCTTCGGTTTCGGCGACCGCACCGGCATCGAACTGCCGCACGAGAGCGGCGGCACCCTCGTCCCCGACCCGCAATGGAAGCGCCAACGCTACAACCAATCGTGGGTGCCCGGCGACACGGCCAACCTTTCGATCGGCCAAGGCTACATGCTCGTCTCGCCCCTGCAGATGGCGACCTTCATGGCCTCGGTTGCCCGCGGCCAGACCCGCACCGCTCCGCACATGCTGCACGATCCGGAACGCCCGACGCAGTCCACTGAACCAATCGGCCTCTCGCCGGCGAGCTACGCCGCCATTTTGGAAGGCATGGAGGAGTGCACCATCAGCGGCACCTCGCGCACCTCCTTCACCACCATCAAATCGATGCAAATTCCGGGTCTGCGCGTCGCGGGCAAAACCGGCACCGCCCAAAAACGCACGCCCGAGGGCACGGTTAACTTTGCGTGGTTCATCTGCTTCGCCCCGATCGAGCGTCCCCAAGTCGCCATCGCCGTGATGGTGGAAGGAGACCGCCCCGGCGAAGAAACCGGCGGCGGCACCTACTCCGCGCCGGTCGCCCGCGACATCCTCGCCAAGTGGGCGGAAAAACACCCCGAGCTCATCCCGCCACCGCCTACGCCGGTCCTCGATGGCAGCGGCGTGGCGGCGCGGTGAGCGTCAACAGAACAACGCTGACTTACTTGCCGAGCACTTCGCGGTTGGCGCGGATCAAGGCCAGTCGTTGATCCACACAACCCCGCGTGGTGAGGCCGTCTTCCGGCGTGTTGAGACACCAGTCGACCAACTTGTCGACAGTGCTGCGCACCACGTAACAACGCGTGTCGGAAGCACCGTAATAGATGAAGACCGTGCCGTCGGGCATCTCGACCCAGCCGTTGCAGAAGGCGACGTTCGACACGTCACCCACCCGTTCCGTGCCGCGCGGCGCGATGAGGTGACCGCCCGGACGCGCGATGATTTTGGACGGGTCATCGAGGTCGGCCATGAACATGTAGCACACGTAACGCAGACCCGCCGCACAGCCGCGCACGCCGTGGGCGATGTGCAGCCAGCCGTGCTTGGTTTTGATCGGGGCCGGACCCGCGCCGTTTTTGACCTCCTTGATCGTGTGGTAGGTGCGGGAATCGATGATCTTCTCCTTCCCGGTTTTGCCCTTGGTGATGTCCTTCATCAGGGTCCAGCCGATGCCGCCACCGGAACCGACATCGATGAAGCCGTCCATCGGGCGCGTGTAGAAGGCATACTTGCCGTCGATGAACTCGGGGTGCAGCACGACGTTGCGCTGCTGCGACGACGGGGTCTTCAGATTTGGCAGACGCTCCCAGACTTTGAAGTCCTTGGTGCGCACGATGCCGGCCTGCGCCACCGCCGACGAAAGATCGCCGGGCGCCGCATTCGGGTCCTTCGATTCCGAGCAGAAGATGCCGTAAATCCAGCCGTCCTCGTGAAACACAACGCGCATGTCGTAGAGGTTGGTCTCACCCGCGATCTCCGGGATGTCGCAGGGCTCGTCCCAGAACTTGAAGTTCGAAACACCGTCCTTGCTCTCCGCGATGGCGAAGAAGCTCTTGCGGTCGGCCCCCTCCACGCGCGCCACCATATGCGGTTTGCCCTTCCAGAGGAAGGCACCCGGATTGTAGGCCCCACCCACGCCGAGGCGCTCCATGAAGTAGGGATTGGTTTCCGGGTTAAAATCGTAACGCCACTCCAGCGGCACGTGATGGGCCGTGAGCACCGGATTCTGGAAGCGCTCGAACACGCCGTTGACCCATTCCGTATCCACCGGATTGGGACGCTTCAAAAACGCCTTGTGCTGGGCGCGCACCGCTTTCACGCGCGCGGCAAACGTGTTCTTCTTCGAGCTATCTTTGGTCTTTTTCATGACTGCGGGAGGGTGGGGTTGATGGTGGAGAAAAATCAGAGTCCGGCCATGGCGTTGAGTCGCGCCACCGCTTCAAGCGCGGCCCGGCCGTTGTGATAGGGACACTTCCAGAAGCCGGCTTTTTCGAATTCCGGAATCACGTCCCCGCCGCGCGTCACGCCGCGAAACCACTCACCGCCCTCGGCATCGATGAGGTGTTTTTCAATAAAGTCCCACGAGCGCAGCGCCGCCTGCGTGTAACGGTCGTCGCCCGAGAGTTGCCCGGCGACCAGAAAGCCCACCAGCGCCTCGGCCTGCGGCCACCACTCCTTGCGGTCGTCGGTGAGCCCGCGTGGATCACCTTCGTTGAATACGCCGCCGTCGGCATCGACGCCTTCCGCCTGCGTGATGTCGGCCATCTTCAGCACCACCGCCAGCACGCGTCCACTCAGCCCATCGTCGCCGAGCGCACAGGCGGCGTCCCACAGCAGCCACGCCGCTTCAATGTCGTGGCCGTAGGAAAAGCGGTCGGTCGTCGGCTGCCAGTCCGCCGTAAAAAACAAACTGAGGTGCTGCGTCGCCGGATTCAGCACGCGGTCCAACATCACCTCCACCAGCGTAAACAAGGCCGTGCGCAGCCGCTCGTCCGGCCACACCCGCAACAGGTTGGTGTAGGCCTCCATGATGTGCAGCAACGTGTTCTGCGACTTCGGATCGTTCTGATCCACCTCGCTCAAGCGCATGTCCTCGATCGGCGTCCAGTCGCGCGCGAAGGCTTCAAAGTAACCGCCGTGCTCCGGGTCCTTGGCGTGCTGCTCGATCACCTCGAACACTGCCTGCGCCCGCTCCAACGGCTCCGCCAATCCGGTGGCACGGTGATACTCCGCCAGCGCGTAGATCGCGAAGGCCTGCCCATACACCTGCTTGCGCGTGCGCTCCGGACTCCCGTCCGGTTTGATCGACCAGTAAAACCCGCCGTGCTCAGCATCGGCAAAACGGGTAATCAAGTCGGCATACGCCAGGTCCGTCACCTGCCGGTAGGCAGCCTCGTCGTAGACCCGCAGCGCCGCGGCATACGTCCACAACACCCGCGTGGTCAGCAGCGCGCCCCGGGGCTTGCTATCGTCAACCGTCAGGTCCGTCGCCAATTCCGCGTGCAGCGTGCCCTGCTCCCAGTTGACGACGTGCTCAATCCAGAAGGGTAAGATATTTTGCCGCAGATCGGCTTCGATGCGCTGACGGTAGGAGGCGAGGGTTTGGGGTTCCATGGGAGAGGATCAGCCTCCCCCGCCCGCCCCGGCCGGGTCAAAGCGCTTCTGCTGGAATATCTTTTCTTCGTGTTGAGATATCTTGCCCCGTCCGATCGGGCTCAGAGCCCCTGCATGAAGCCAAAAACCCGATCGTCCAGATCCGGCAGACCTTCGTGCTCATAATCCGGATACAGCACGATTTCCTTCTCGCCGCCCAACTTGTTGTAGACCGCAAACTGGGAACTCGGCGGGCAGATTTGATCCATCATGCCGGTAAACATGAGCACCTTGGCCTCCACCCGCGGGGCCAAATGCTGGATGTCAATGTAGCCGAGTTTCGTGAAGATCGCTTCCGCGCGTTCGTGGCGCGGGTCGAATTTGCGCAGGAAATACCGCAGCTCCTCGTAGGCCCCCTGGGCGAGATCCATGTCCCACACCCGCCGGTAGTCGGCCAGGAAGGGATACACCGGCGCGGCCAGTTTGATGCGAGGCTCGAGCGCCGCACAGGCCACCGTCAGCCCGCCGCCCTGGGACGCGCCGGTCGCGCCCACTCGTGCGGCGTCGACTTCGGCAAAGCCCATCACGATGCGGGCGAGCAGTGCCGTATCCAAAAACATGGCACGGAAGAGCAGTCGGGTCGGGTCCGGATCATCGAGGCCGCGCACAAACTGACCGCGCAGGGTCATGCCTTTGGCGCCGCCCAGATCCTCGGACTTGCCGCCCTGCCCACGGCAATCCATCGCGGCGACCGCAAAGCCGGCCGAGGCCAGTCCCACCAATTCCATCCAGTCGCCGCTGTAGTGCGAATAGCCATGGAATTTCAGCACCGCCGGAATCTCCCCGTCGCGCTGCCGCGGCCGCAGGTATTTGGCGTAGATGCGCGAGCCGCCCACCCCGGTGAACCACAGGTCGAAACACTCCACCAGCGGATGATTCAGCGTGCCGTTGGGCGTCAGCTCCACCTGCGGATCATGCGCGTCGAGTTCCGCCAGGGCGGTGTCCCAATACGCTTCAAAATCCGCCGGCCGCGGATTGGTGCCTTGGTAGGTCTTCAGACGATCGAGCGGAAAATCAAAAGCAGGCATGACAGGAATGGGTTAACCACAGATGAACACAGATAGACACAGATTTTTTAGCCATCGGCCCAATCGAATCTGTGTTCATCTGTGTCCATCTGTGGTTAAACAAAAACCGCCTCCCGGGAGTGGAAGGCGGTTTCTAAGTTATTGATAGATCGATCGTTTAGCGCAGGTCGAAGCGGTCGGCGTTCATGACCTTCGTCCAGGCTTTCACGAAGTCCTTCACGAACTTCTCGCCGGAGTCGCTCTCGGCGTAAACCTCGGCGACGGCGCGCAGCTGCGAGTTGGAACCGAAGACCAGATCGACGCGGGTGGCCGTCCACTTCACGTCGCCGGTTTCACGGTCGCACACTTCGAAGATCTGCTCGTCACCGGTGGTCGGCTTCATCACATGAGCCATCTCGAGCAGGTTGACGAAGAAGTCGGTGGTGAGGGTCTCCGGGCGATCGGTGAAGACGCCGTGCTGGGACTTGCCGTGGTTGGCGTTGAGGGCGCGCATGCCGCCCACCAGCACCGTCATCTCCGGCGCGGTGAGGCCGAGGAGCTGGGCCTTGTCGACGAGCAGTTGCTCGGCCGGAATCGTGTAGCGGGACTTCAGGTAGTTGCGGAAACCGTCAGCGATCGGCTCCATGACCTCAAAGGCCTCCACGTCGGTCTGCTCCTGCGAGCAATCGGTGCGACCCGGCGCGAACGGCACCTCGATCTCGACGCCGGCCTTCTTGGCGGCGGCTTCGACTGCGGCACTGCCACCGAGCACAATGAGGTCGGCGATGGAGACCTTCTTGCCGTCGGTCTGCGCGCCGTTGAACTCGGCCTGCACGGCTTCGAGCACTTTGAGCACCTTGGCCAGACGGGCCGGCTGGTTGGCTTCCCAATCCTTCTGCGGGGCGAGACGGATGCGGGCACCGTTGGCACCACCGCGTTTGTCTGAACCACGGAAGGTCGAGGCAGAGGACCAGGCGACCGAAACGAGCTCGGAAATCGACAGACCCGAATCGAGAAGCTTGGCCTTCAGCGCGGTCACGTCGGACGCGTCAATCAGCGGATGGTCGACCGCCGGGATCGGATCCTGCCAGAGCAGGTCTTCCGCCGGCACTTCCGGTCCGAGGTAGAGGCTCTTCGGGCCCATGTCGCGGTGGGTGAGCTTAAACCAGGCGCGGGCAAAGGCGTCGGCAAACGCGTCGGGGTTCTCAAAGAAACGGCGGGAGATCTTCTCGTAGGCCGGATCGAAGCGCAGCGACAGGTCGGTCGTGAGCATGGTCGGACGCTGTTTCTTGGCCGGATCAAAAGCGTGCGGCACGGTCTCCGCGGCGTCCTTGGCCACCCACTGGTGGGCGCCAGCCGGGCTCTTCTCGAGTTCCCATTCGTAGCCGAAGAGGTTTTCGAAGAAGTTGTTGCTCCACTTGGTCGGCGTGGTCGTCCAGGTGACTTCGAGGCCGCTGGTGATGGCGTGCGCGCCTTTGCCGCTGCCAAAACTGTTGGTCCAGCCGAGGCCCTGCTCGGTGATGTCGGCCGCCTCCGGCTCGAGGCCCACGTGGTCGGCCGGAGCCGCGCCGTGGGTTTTGCCGAAGGTGTGACCACCGGCGATGAGCGCGACGGTTTCCTCGTCGTTCATGGCCATGCGGGCAAAGGTCTCGCGGATGTCCTTGGCGGCGAGCAACGGATCGGGGTTACCGTCCGGACCTTCCGGGTTCACGTAGATGAGGCCCATCTGCACGGCGGCGAGCGGGTTCTCGAGATCGCGATCGCCGGAGTAGCGGCTGTTGGGCTGGTCGCTGGTCGCGAGCCAGATCTCTTCGGCGCCCCAGTAGACGTCCTCTTCCGGCTCCCACACGTCGGCACGACCGCCGCCGAAACCGAAGGTCTTGAAGCCCATCGACTCGAGCGCGCAATTGCCGGCGAGGATCAACAGATCGGCCCAGGAGAGCTTCTTGCCATACTTCTGCTTGATCGGCCAGAGGAGGCGGCGGGCCTTGTCGAGGTTGACGTTGTCCGGCCAGCTGTTGAGCGGGGCAAAACGTTGCTGACCCGCGCCCGCGCCACCGCGGCCGTCACCGGTGCGGTAGGTGCCCGCGCTGTGCCAGGCCATGCGGATGAAGAACGGACCGTAGTGCCCGAAGTCGGCCGGCCACCACTCCTGCGAGTCGGTCATCAGCGCGTAGAGGTCTTCCTTCACCGCCTTAAGATCGAGGGTCTTGAAGGCCGCCGCGTAGTCGAAATCCGGATCCATCGGATCGGAAAGCGCCGACTGCTGGTGCAGCATCTTGAGGTTGAGTTGGTTGGGCCACCAGTCGCGGTTGGAGCGACCGCCGGACGTGGTGGGTTTGGCGCCGCCGCCGTGCAAGTGGTGGAAGGGGCACTGGCCGCCGCCGTCGGTTTCTGGGTGATGCGAATCCATAAAGGTGTGGGTAAGTTGGTGGGTTACAGTAGAAGCGAAAAGGGCCCGAACCAAGGGGGAGTCGGCCCCGTCAAAGCAATGGGTCGACGAGTTTGAGCGAGTTCGGCAAGCCCGCAAAGCGTATCCGAACTTTTGCGGCACTTTTCGGCGCGGAACCGTTGCTAGAACACCCGCACCGCCGAGCGCTGGCCCGCATCGATCGCGCGGCCGGTGCTTTCCGCCGGCAAAGCCACCGGACCGAGGAAACGGCCCTCCGCATCAAATTCGCCGATGCCCGCTCCGGCCGCGGCCGGCAGGGGCACGTAATACCGTTGCCGGTTGCTGTCGTAGGCCAACGAGGTCGCCGTCACCACTCGATCAAAACGCACCGTGGCCACCGGCGTCACTTCGTCGGCGTAAGCCACCACACTGCCGTCGTCGGCGTAGAGCACGAGCAGCCGGTCGTTCACCTGATCCCACGCCAGACCACCGATCGGGCGCGTCGTGTCGCCGGGCCGCACGCCGTCGAGCACGTCGCCGTAGCGGGTCACTTTGCCCACCAGGCCCGGCTCTGGCATCGCCGCGTAAACCATGCGGTTGAACGCCCGCACCGCGAGGTCGAGCGAGGCCGCGCCCTCCGTGCCGAACGCCGCGGGCAGCTCGTAACGATACCACTCCTTGCGCTCCGATCGTTTGATCGTGAGCAGCTCATCCCCCGGGGCCAAACGCAGCCAAATGTAGTCGGTGTTGTATTCGTAACCGAGCCCGATCACCCGCTCATCAGACTGCAGAAATCCCTCCAGCACGTCGTGCCGCCCGCCCTCCAGATCGCGGTCGACGATCGCGCCCCCCGCCGGTCCCGCCAGATACAGGTGCGTGGGTCCCTGCGTCGCACAACCGGTGAGTCCTATTGTCAGCACGGCCAGCGCGCCCCAGCATGATGCAGCTTTGTTCCCCATGTATCCCCACCACCAAGACACCCTCGCCGCCGTCGAGCGAGTCTTCGCTGACGATCCTGAAGTCATCGCCCTGCTCCTCGGCGGCTCCATCGCTCACGGCTACGCCCGCGAAACCTCCGACGTCGACATCATGATCGTCATCTCGTCCGAGGCCTACGCGCGCCGCCAAGCCGAAGACGCCACGCTCTACCTGAACTTCGAGCTCAGCACCTACGAGGGCGGTTACGTCGACGGCAAATACCTCGATCACGCGTTCCTCCAACAGGTCGCCGAACGCGGCAGCGAAGCCGCCCGCTTTGCGTTTAAGGACGCGCAGATCGTCTTCAGCCGCGACGACAACCTCCCTGCCCTCCTGGCGCAAATCACCCGTTACCCGGTCGAAAAACAAGAGGCCAACATCCGTCGTTTCCTCGCCCAAATGAACGCTTGGAAATGGATGGCCGGCGAAGGTCGCAAACATGGCAACCGCTACCTGATTTCGCGCGCCGTCGATAACTTCATCCTCTTTGCCTGCCGCGTTATCCTCGCCCACAACCAGCGCCTCTACCCCTTCCACAAATGGATGCTGCGCGAGGTCGAGCGTTGCCCGGATCGCCCAGCCGATCTGCTGACGCGCATGGATCGCCTCCTCGACACCCACGCCGCCGACGAGATGGAAGCGATCTTCACCGCCGTCAAAGCCACCACGCCCGTCACCTTCGACGATCCCACCTGGGGCCGTTGGTTCCTGCGCGACAGCGAGCAGAATTGGCTGCATCACGAACCGCCCGTGGCCGACCTCTGAACCGGTTTGCAGCTCGCGGATTTTGGTTTGTCATCGCTCCGCTCGGCCTCGTTCATCGCCCGCCATGAAAGTAGCCTTCATCAGCGGCACCAGCATCGTTAAGTCCGACCTCTTCGCAGCGTGGGACGTGCGGACCATCGAAACCCCTTACGGTCCGGTCACCTACAAAACCCAGGGCGAACACGTGCTCATCAACCGTCATGGTTACGAGTTCCCCAAGCCGCCGCACTCGATCAACTACCGCGCCAACATCCGCGCCCTCGCTGACCTCGGCTACACCGATATCGTTTCGCTCAACTCCGTCGGTTCCCTCGATGCCGACCTTCCGCCCGGCACCTTCGTTTCCTGCTCCGACTACGTGTGCCTGCAGGAAGGCCCGAAGACCTTTCACGACGATGAGCTCAAAGGCGGCGCCCCCGGCATCGCCAACAACCTCATCCCGCAGCTCCTCGCCGAGCTCGCCCCGGAATTCGATATCAAGCCCGGCAAAACCTACGTGCAGATGCGCGGCCCGCGCTTCGAAACCAAGGCCGAGATCCGCATCATCAAAGACTGGGGCGACGTCATCGGCATGACCGCCGCGTTCGAAGCCGACCTCTGCACCGAGCTCGGCCTCAACTACAACAGCTTCGCCCTCGTCGACAATTTTGCCAACGGCCTCGAAGGCACAGAGATCGATTTCTCCAAGTTCCACGACCTCGTGAAGGAGAACCAGGCCAAGGTGAACCGCCTCTTCACCCGCTTCCTGGAGATCCTCGGCTGAGTCCGCTTGGCCTCCGACGGGAGGTCACCCGTGCAGCTGCTGATCGTTTGGCAGCGCACAACCCGATCCCCTCTTTGCATTCGCGCCGGTCTCGGTGTTGGATGAGCCCCTACCATGAGCTCTTCTTCCAACACCACCCCTTCGATCGGCGTGCTCGGTCTTGGCATCATCGGCGGCACTTGGGCCCGCCATTACCACGACGCCGGTCGTCTCGCCGGCGCTTGGAACCGCACCGCCAAACCCGATTTCCCGCAGTGGCAGGATGAGCCCGCCGCCGTCACCCGCGCCGCCGACGTCGTCCAGATCGTCGTCGCCGATCCGCCCGCCGTGCAGAGCGTCATCGACGCCATCCTGCCCGAGCTCGGCCCCGGCAAAACCGTCATTCAATCGAGCACCATCGATCCCGACAGCTCCGACAAATTTAAGGTGGCCGTCATCGCCACCGGCGCCCGCTACCTCGAGGCCCCCTTCACCGGCTCCAAACCCGCCGCCGAAGCCAAACAGAGCGTGTATTACCTCGGCGGCACCACCGAGCTTTGCGACGAACTCGATCCGCTCCTTGCCCTCGGCTCCGCCCACCGCATTCGCATCGGCGACAACCGCCAGGCCTGCACGCTCAAGCTCGCCATGAACCTGCGCGTCTCCGTGCAGATGCAGGTCCTCGCCGAATCTCTCGAGATGTGCCGCCGCTCCGGCATCGACGACGACACCTACTTCGGCGCCCTCAAACCCAACATCACCTACTCCGGCCTCGATAAACTCAAAGAGCCGCAACTGCGCCACGCCGACTTCGCCCCGCTCTTCTCGGTGAAACACATGCACAAGGACATGCGCCTCGCCGCCAGCATGGACAGCACCGCCGATCTCGAGCTGCTCAAAACCATCCGCACCCAGCTCGCCGCCGCCGAAAACGCCGGCTTCGGCGACGAGGATTTCGCCGCCCTCGCGAAACTCTTCATGAAGGCCTGAGCGCCCCACCTCCCCGGGCGGCGACTCCGCCCGTTTTCGCACGCTCCGGTCGAGTCGTTTGACCCCGGAGCGTTTTGCATTTCCATGGCGGCACCATGAGCGACTTCGTCTCCACTCCGGCCATGTCCGATGCCAAGCAGGCCGTCTCCAAACTGCGCGCCAACATGCGACGCACCATCAAGGGCAAGGACGACGTCATCGACCGCACCATCGTGTGCCTGCTCGCCCGCGGTCACCTGCTCATCGAGGACCTGCCCGGCGTCGGCAAAACCACCCTCGCCTACTCCCTCGCCCGCTCGCTCGACTGCGCGTTTTCCCGCATCCAGTTCACCAGCGACCTGCTGCCCAGCGACGTGACCGGCGTGGCCATCTACGACGAAAACACCCGCGAGTTCATTTTCAAAAAAGGTCCCGTGTTCGCGTCCGTCGTGCTCGCCGACGAAATCAACCGCGCCACGCCCAAAACCCAGTCCGCCCTGCTCGAAGTCATGGACCGCGGCAAGGTCACCGTCGACGGCGAAGCCCACACCGTCGGCTCGCCTTTCATGGTCTTCGCCACCCAAAACCCGGTCGACTACGAGGGCACCTTCCCGCTGCCCGAGAGCCAGATGGACCGTTTCCTCATGCGCATCCACATGGGTTATCCCGATGCCGCCCACGAGCTCGAGATCCTGCGCGCGCCCCAGCACAACTACGACAACATCACCCTCGATCCCGTGCTCACCCGCACCGAGGTCGCCACGCTGCAAGAGACCACCACCCAGGTCTACGTGGAGGACAGCGTGCTCGATTACATTCAACGCCTCGTCGCCGCCACCCGCACTGAAGCTGAGTTCAAAGCCGGCGTTTCCGTGCGCGGCGCCCTCGCCCTCAAAGCCGCCGCCCAGGCCACCGCGCTCCTGCACGGCCGCGATTTTGTTATCCCCGATGACGTGACCGACATCGCCGTCGCCGTCCTGAGCCACCGCCTCGGCCTCACCCGTCCGTCCAGTGACGCCCTCGAAGAACGCCGCGCCGTCACCGCCACCCTCAAGCGTATCATCGAATCGCTCCCGTCGCCGCAGTAGCGGCGACGGGAAATCCTAAATCCTAGTGCTTAAATCCTAGAAACGTTCCGAGCCTCCTCCAACGTCCGCCCAACCGTTTAGGATTTTGCCAGCGCGCTCATGAACGCCACGCCCTCCGCTACAAACGCCGCTCCGCGCTGGCACGGTCCTGGCGCCGATCGTATCCCGATCCGCGAGCGGATGCGGAAGATCACCTGGCGTTGGATGCTGTGGTCCTACCTCTACCCGCCGCGCGGTCAGCGCATCATGCCCACCATCTCCGGGGTGCTCATGATCGCAGTCTCCCTCGGCATCGGCAGCGCCGCCTACAACACCTCCAACAACATCCTCTTCATCACGCTGTCGCTGCTGCTCGCGTGCCTGATCGGCAGCGGCGTGATGTCCGCTCTCAACCTCGCCAAGGTCTCATGGCGCGTCACGTCCTCGCCGCCTTACCGCGTCGGCCAGACCGGCGCGGTCTCCATCGAGCTGCGCAACGCCAAACGCCTCCTGCCGACCTACGGCCTGTGGTTTGACCTGCGCACCAAAGCCGACCCCGAGGGCCACCGCCTCGTGCAACGCCAACGCCTCGATCCCGAGGGTGAACCCGTGCAACTCGACTGGGCCTGGACACCCACCCAACGCGGCCACGAGGTCATCGAACTCGCCGGCGTCGGATCGCTCTTCCCTTTCGGTTTTCTCAAAAAGGTCCTCGCCTGCGAACTGCGCACGGAGGTCCTCGTCTGGCCCGCCGCCGTCGAATACCAAAACCTCGGCGTGATCGCGCCGAGTCGCCGCCAGTCCGGTCACACCGTGTCCAAGCTCGGCCAAAACGGCGACCTGCTCGCCCTGCGCAAATACGCCAGCGGCGACTCGCATCGACTCATCCACTGGAAGGCCAGCGCCCGCCTGCGCCAGTTGATGGTGCGCCAATTCTCCAGCGAACAGCAGGAGGGTTATTCGATTCGCGTCGACACATCCGCCGACCTTTGGCCGCGCCCGGAACAGTTTGAACTGCTCTGCAGTTTTGTCGCTACGCTCGCCAGCGACCTCTTCGCCTCCGGTCGCCTCGGCACCGTGGCCATCGATCTCGATCCGCCCGCTCCCGTGCGCAGCGTGCGCGACCTCGAAGCCTTCTTCGACCGGCTCGCCCAACTCGAGCCGCGCCCCTCCACCGGCCGCCCGTCGCAGGCCCCATTTGCCTCCGCCTCCACTTCGGTCGCGTCCGGCAGCGGTGCTGCCGGCGGCGGTCCGCTCACCCTCAGCTTCAGTCCCGACGGCGCCCGTGGCGTCGCCGCTTTCGTCAATGGTCAAAAGGCGGCCACAGCTTAATCCCGAAGACCTCGGACGACTCCGTTGGGGCCTGGGCGCGATCCTCGCCCTGCTCTCGGTCGTCACGGTGTTTTTTATGGAGATCGATGCGTGGCTGATGATGCCCGCGGTCACGCTCGCCGCCCTCGCCGCCATCGTCTGGCCGACATGGCCGGCTCGCCTGCCAGCGCTCATCCACCGCCTCGCCTTCCCCGGCATCCTACTCGCCTTCGTGGCCGACCTCACCCTGTCGCGCGACTATCTGCCGGCGCTCATCCGGTTGGACCTCATGCTGATCTTTTACCGGCTCATCACCTACCGCCAGCGTCGCGACGACCTGCAGTTGGTGGTGCTGGGGCTGTTCCTCATCATCGTCGCCGGTGTGATCACGGTCTCGCTGTCGTTCGCCGTGCAGTTGATCGCCTTCACCGGTTGCGCACTCGTCATGCTGTTGGCCGTCACGCTCGAACACGCCGACGGCCTCTCGCCCCAACCCATCGCCCCCGGCGTCACGCCGGCGTGGGCCCGCGGGGATTGGCGCAGCTACTTCGGCAAATGGCGGGCGGCAACCGACTGGCGCCTCGCCGCCCTCGGCATCGCCGGCTTCGCCGCCATGGTGGTCATATCCGGCCTGCTCTTCCTCGCAATCCCGCGCTTCGAACTGCAGAACAGCCTCTTCATCGACCGCCTGATCTCGCGCACGACCCGCACCGGGTTTTCCGAAAACATCCGCTTTGGCGAGGTCACCGAAATCACGCAGGACAACGGCCTCGCCTTCTCCGTCGATGTCTCCGACCCGAGCACCATGCCGGTCGCGCCCTATTGGCGTATGGTGGTGTTGGACGAATACACGGGCGAGGGGTTCAAAATGTCCGACGAGCTGCGTCGCGACCTCAACGGCTACCGCCCGCTCAGTCGCCAACTCCAAGGCCGCGGTAAACCCAATCCCGGTTCGCCCACCTGGACAGTTTACATGGAGACCGGCGTGAGCCGTTTCCTGCCGCTGCTGGGCAACTTCTACTCGATGCGCTTCACCGAGCCGCAGACCTTCAGCCTCAGCGAAGAACTGCGGGTGGTCGCCCTGCAGCGCGATCCGCCCAAGATGTTCGCCTTCGAAGTGTGGAGCATGGACACCAGCGCCGAGCTGCTCGACGCGTCCTTTGCGCTCCAGCGCCGCAACGGCGACGCGCGCGGCGGACGTTTTCTCGGTCGCCCGGAGACGCCCGGCGCGCAGTCCCGCCTTCGCCGTTTGCTCAACCAGATTCCCGTCTCGGCCGACGCTGATGCCGCCACGTTCGGTCAAGCCGTGGTCAACTTCCTCGGCGGTCGTCATGCCTACGCGCTTTCCAGCGCCATCCCGGGTGGCGACGGCGACCCGTTGGTGCGTTGGCTGGAATCAGAAACGCCCGGCCATTGTGAGTTCTTCGCCGGCGCCTTCGTGCTACTCGCCCGCGATGCGGGTTTTCCAGCCCGTCTCGTCACCGGTTTTCGCGGCGGCTCGTGGAACGACTTCAGTGGCAGCTTCGCCGTGCGCAACGCCAACGCTCACGCTTGGTGTGAGATCTTCGACGACGCCTCCGGCAAATGGCTGCGCTTCGATCCCACGCCCGGACACGAGGCGCTCACCGCCGCGGCCGAACAGGATCCGGAGACCGCCGCCGCCCTCGCCGCCTCTCGCCGCGATCGCGATTGGCGCGCGTGGATGGAGAGCCTGCGCGTCTTCTGGTATCGGCGCATCGTCGACTTCGACCTCGATACCCAGGAGCAAATCCTCTCCTCCACCAAACGCTTCTTTACCGAAGCCCGCGACCTCACCGTCAAATGGGCCGATGCCCGCGCCGAAGCCGTGCGCGACTGGCTGCGTCGCCCGTGGGACGTGCGCCGTTGGGGCCTCATCGGCGGCACCGTGTTTGGCCTCGCCGCGCTCGTCTGGCTCTGGCGCCAACACGGCCAGCGCTGGTGGTATCGGCTCAACCGCGCTTCCGTCCGCCGCGGTCGCCGGCGGGTCGACCCGGTGCGCCAACAGGCTTCACGTTGGCTCAACAAAGCGCGTCGTCGCGCCGACTTCGCCTGGCCGGAACCCGTGCTCGCCGACCTCCAACGCCTGCGCTACGGCGCGCCCGACTCGTGGCCCGACCCCGTGCGCGTCTTCCGCGCCGCCCGCCAAGCGTTGCGGAGCGCCTAGCGCTTAGCCTTCCTGCACGTCGCGGACCTTTTCGATCACTTTGGCCAACTCCACGTCCTTGGCCGTGACCTTGTTGCCGGAGTGGTGCGTGGTGAGGCGGATCTTCACCTCGTCGTAAACATTGGTCCACTCCGGGTGGTGATCCATCGCCTCGGCTTCGAAGCCCACGCGCACCATGAAGGCCATGGCTTCGCGAAAGTTGGCAAAGGTGAAGGTCTTGAGCAGCGCGTCAGACTCGTGCGCCCACCCGGGCAGCTCGGCCAACACACTGGTGAGATCGGCGGTGCTCATGGCTTTATCGGACATGCCCCACGTTCGCACAGCCTCCCGCCCTCGTCAAAAGCGCCGCCCGATCGCTCGTCTCGCCTGCGGCCTTGTCAAAGCTGGCCGCGCCTCCCTACCGTCTGCGCCTTCCCTAAATGGCCGACCTCGATCCCGCACGCATTCCGCACCACGTTGCCATCATCATGGATGGGAACGGACGCTGGGCCAAACAACGGGGTCTGCCGCGTATCGAGGGCCATCGTCGCGGCGTCGAGACGGTGCGTCGCACCATCGAAACCGCCCGCGAACTCGGCATCCGCTACCTCACCCTCTACGCCTTCTCGGTCGAGAACTGGCGCCGCCCCGAGGAGGAAGTCGGTGGCCTGATGAACCTGTTGGAATACTTCCTCAAACGGGAGACCTCCACCCTCATCAAAAACAAGGTGCGCTTGCTCACCATCGGCCGCACCGCCGATCTGCCCGCCGGCGTCCGCCGCCGCCTCGAGCAAACCATCGAAGCCACCGCCGGCTTCACCGAACACACCCTCGTGCTCGCACTCAACTACGGCTCCCGCACGGAGGTGCTCGACGCCGTGCAGGCTTACTCGGCCGCCGTCGCCGCCGGCGAGGTCGACCCGGCCAAGCTCACTTGGGAGGACTTCGCCCGCCATCTCTACACCCGCGACCTGCCCGACCCCGATCTCATCATTCGCACCTCGGGCGAAACCCGCGTGAGCAACTTCCTGCTCCTCCAGGCCGCCTACGCCGAATTCGTTTTCCTGTCCCTCTACTGGCCCGATTTTTCCAAGGACGCCTTTCATCAGGCCATCGCCGACTACCAAGGTCGCCAGCGTCGCTTCGGCCGCACCGGCGATCAACTCGGCCAAGCTTCTCCCCAACCGCCGCCCCTGCCCGCTGGCAGCGCCTCCTAAGTCAGGCGGGCACCATTTCCGGTTTTTAACCTCTAAGCTTTCGTGGGTTCTCGCATCTTCAGCACCATCCTCCTGTGGGCCATCGTCGCCGGCACCGTCATCTTCGTCGGTCCGACCGGGGCCATCTGGCTAGTGAGCGCCATCGCCGTGCTCACCCAATGGGAATTCTTCAAACTCATCCGTCGCCTCGGCGTGGAGCCCTTTGACAAGGTCGGCATGCTGCTCGGCGGCGCGATCTGCCTCGGCCCGCTCTACATCGAGGAACTGGGCCTCGGCAGCGGTCCGCTGCTCGCCCTCGCCGCCATCGTGTTTGCGGTGCGCATCCTCGGCGAACGCTCCAGCGAGCAACGCCTCGACACCTTGGCGTGGTCGCTCTTCGGCCTGGTTTACATCCCGTTCATGCTGTCGTTCCTGGCGCGCACGATCCTGATCGACAGCCCGTCCGGCCAGACCGGCCTCATCCTCGCCGTCTGGGTCATCGCGGTTTCCAAATTCTGCGACGTCGGCGCCCTGCTCTCCGGTCTCGCCTTTGGTCGCCACAAGATGGCGCCGGAGATCTCGCCCAAGAAAACCTGGGAAGGCGCCGTCGGCGGCATCCTCACCTCGGTGGGCGTTGGCATCGGCTTGAACCTCGGTTTCGCCGACCAGATGCCGGCTGGTTTCACTCCGCTCGTCGCCGGACTGCTAGCCCTGCCCATCGCCGGTCTGGCCATCGTGTCCGACTTGGTGGAATCGATCATCAAACGTCGCACCAACGCCAAGGACGCGGGCGCGACCATCCCGGGCATCGGCGGCGTGTTCGATCTTTCGGACAGCCTCATCCTCACCTCGCCGGTCGCCTACGTGGTCTTCTGCCTGTTGTTGTGAGTGCAACCCCGCCGTCTTCTCCGCAACGCGTCGTCCTGCTCGGCGCCACCGGCTCCATCGGCGAAAACGCCCTGCGCGTCATCGCGGCCCATCCCGACTACCTCCAACTCGTCGGCATCGCCGCCCACTCCAATCACGCGCGCCTCGCCGAGATCGCCCGCGCCCACCCGACGGTGCGCCACGTAGCCGTGTTCGACGAAACCGCCCGCGCCGCCGCCCAAATGCCCGCCGGCGTCACGCTCCACGGTGGACTCGAGGGTCTCACCACGCTCGCCACCCTGCCCGAGGCCGACACCGTGCTCACCGCCATCGTCGGCGTCACCGGGCTCGAGCCTTCCCTCGCCGCCATCGCCGCCGGCAAGGACCTCGCCGTCGCCTCCAAGGAAATCCTCGTCATGGCCGGCAAGTTCGTCATGGCCGCCGCCCGCCAACACGGCATCACCCTGCGGCCCGTCGACAGCGAACATAACGCCGTCTTCCAGTGCCTCGCCGACAACCCCACCAAGGACATTGCCCGCGTCGTGCTCACCGCCTCCGGCGGCGCTTTCCGGGATCGCGATCTCGCTGACTTGGCCCACGTCACGCCGGCCGACGCTCTGCGCCATCCCAACTGGGACATGGGTCCCAAGATCACCGTCGACTCCGCCACCCTCGCCAACAAGGGCCTGGAGCTCATCGAGGCGCAGTGGCTCTTCGACCTGCGTCCCGAGCAATGTCAGGCCGTGTTGCACACCCAGAGCCTAGCTCACTGCCTCGTCGAATTCACCGACGGCGCCATGCTCACCCACCTGTGCCCGCCGTCGATGACCTTCCCCATCCAGCATGCGCTGCTGCATCCGCACCGCCTGCCCAGCGTGGAACCGTCGCTCGACCTCAACCGCCCCTTCTCCCTCGATTTTCGCCCCATCGACGAGGCGCGCTTCCCCATGCTGCGTCTCGCCCTTGCCGCCATGCGCGCCGGCGGCATCGCCCCGGCCGTCTACAACGCCGCCAACGAAATCGCCGTCGCCGCCTTCCTCGCGGAACAAATGCCCTTCCTTGCGATCCCCCGCCTCGTCGAACAGGTTCTCGACCAAACCTCTCATCAAGACCCGGATCAACTGGCCGATGTCATCGCGGCCGACGCCGCTGCCCGACGTCTCGCCCAGTCGCTCCTGACCACTTTCGCCGTCTCCTGACCCACGCCATGCCCGCGGATCTTCTCAACGCCCTCTTTTCCAACATCTGGGCCGTCTTTCTCATCGTCCTCTTTTTCGGTGGATCGATCTTCGTCCACGAACTCGGCCACTTCCTCGCCGCCCGTCGCCGCGGCGTGAAGGTTGCCCGCTTCTCCATCGGCTTCGGCCCCCGCATGTTCGGCTGGACCGGCAAGGACGGCGTGGAATACCGCGTCTCCTGGCTGCCGCTCGGCGGTTACGTGCTCCTGCCGCAGCTGGCCGACATGGCCGCAATCGAGGGCGAATCCGACATCGATACCGAGTCGCTGCCGCCCGTCAGCTACAGCACCCGCATCATCGTTTTCGCCGCCGGCGCCGTCTTTAACCTCATCTTCGCCTTCGCCCTCGCCAGCATCATCTGGCTTGTCGGCCAACCGACCACCAGCGACCAAGCCACCACCCAGATCGGCTACGTCGTCGCAGAAATGACCAACGCCAAAGAGGAGGTTGTGCCCAGCCCCGCCAGCGAAGCCGGCCTGCAGGTGGGTGACACCATCACCGCCATCGACGGCGTGCGCATCGACGACTGGCAGGAGTTGCTCCAAACCCTCGTCACCAGCGCCGGTCGCACCGAGGACGGTCGCCGCTACAACGTCTTCACCATCGAGCGCGACGGACAGACCCAGGACATCACCATCTACCCGCAGATCGCCGGCGACGACGAGGTCCGCAAGGTCGGCATCATGGCCGCCTACGAACCGATCGTGCGCGGCGTGAACGCCGATTCCATCGCCGCCTCCATCGGCCTGAAGGACGGCGACCGCATCCTGCGCCTCGACGACACCCGCATCCTCAACATCCAGACTTACGCCGATCACCTCGCCGCCCACCAAGATCGTGAGGTCGCCATTCACATCCTGCGCGCCGACCAGCCGCTCACCCTGACGCTCCCGCCGCAACCAGACGCGGAACAACCTGCCGACCTCGGCGTCGTCGGCTTCACCACCGATTCCAAGCTGGTTTACCCGACGCCCGTTGAGCAGTTCTCCAACCACGTGCACATGACCTTCCGCACGCTGGGCAGCCTCATCAATCCGCAGTCCGACATCGGCATTTCCAAGCTCAGCGGCCCCGTCGGCATCGTGCGCGTCTTCCACCTCGCCGCTCAGGCCGACATCCGCCTCGTGCTCTGGTTCACGATCCTCGTGAACATCAACCTCGCCATCTTCAACCTGCTGCCCATCCCCGTGCTCGACGGCGGCCACATGCTCTTCGCCACCATCAACAAACTCCGCGGTCGCAACCTCCCGGAGAACTTCGTGATGACCACCCAGAGTGTGTTCATGATCCTGCTCTTCAGCATGATCCTCTACGTTTCCTTCTTCGACGTCGGCCGCTGGCGCCGCGACGCCGCCCGCGAAGCCGCCGCCCGCGAGGCCATGCAGGAGCAACAACAGCAAGCCGCCGAACCGGCTGAATCCCCGACGCCCTAAAAGGTAGGGTCGGACCCAGCCCGAGGCTGGCAAGCGCCGGGCCGACCGCTCTGCCTGTGGGCCGACCTCCCCGATTTTCCCTCCGCTTCCGCACATGAGCAGCTACTGCGCTTCCCGCTTCCGCACCCTGCGCCGCGCGTCGACCGAAGTTTTTGTCGGCGGCATCGGCGTGGGTGGTTCCCATCCCCTGCGCGTACAGTCGATGACGACGACCAACACCCAGGACGTCGCCGCCACCGTCAAGCAGGCCATCGCCCTCGCCGAGGTCGGCTGCGAAATCGTCCGCGTCACCGCGCCCAACAAAACCGCCGCCCGCGCCCTCAAGGACATCCGCGCCCAGTTCTCCGCCGCTGGTTTTGCCCACGTGCCACTCGTGGCCGACATCCACTTCCTGCCCTCCGCCGCCATGGAGGCGGTCGAGCACGTGGAAAAGATCCGCGTCAACCCGGGTAACTACGCCGACAAGAAGAAGTTCGCCGTCACCGAATACTCCGACGCCGCCTACAACGAGGAACTCGAGCGTCTGCACGAGGCCTTCAGCCCCCTCGTCAAACGCGCCAAGGAGCTCGGCCGCGCCATGCGCATCGGCACCAATCACGGCTCCCTCTCCGACCGCATCATGAACCGCTACGGGGACTCCCCGCTCGGCATGGTCGAGAGCGCCCTGGAGTTTCTCCGCATCGCCGAGAGCCACGATTACCACGCCATCATGCTCTCGATGAAGGCCTCCAACCCGAAGGTCATGATCGAGGCCTACCGCCTGCTCGTGCAGCGCATGGCCGAGGAAAACATGCACTACCCGCTGCACCTCGGCGTGACCGAAGCCGGCGACGGCGAAGACGGTCGCATCAAGAGTGCCATCGGCATCGGCAGCCTGCTGCTCGATGGTCTCGGCGACACCCTCCGCGTCTCTCTCACCGAAGACCCCGTCTACGAAATCCCGGTCGCCCGCGCCCTCGCCGCCAAGGCCCAGGCCATGTGGCGCGACGGCCAAAACATCGCCGCCGATCGTTTCCCGATCGATGCGCCCGACCCGCTCGACCCCTTCCATTTCCAACGTCGCGACATCACCGATCTCGCCCTTGCTCCCGACGTCGAACTCGGCCGCGAACAACCGCCCCGCGTCATCGTGCGCGCGCCCTCGGTAGCGAAGCTGCCCGACTTCGCCGCGGCCCTGCGCTCGCCCTCGCTCAAGGACAACCCGCCCGAGGGCCTGCTCGTGCCCATCGCCGACGCATCCGCCCTCGCGGAGCTCGGCGCCCAAACGTTGGAGACGCCCTCTGCGTTCCTCGGCCTCGAACTAGGCGCCACCCTCACTCCCGACGATCTGCGTCCGACGCTCGACCAAGCCCGTGGTCCGCTCCTGCTCGTCCGCGAGGTCGCGTCCGCCGACCTGCCATCAGTGGACGCCTGGCAACAGCTCGCGACCAGTCGACCCGACACCACGCTCGCTCTCAGCGCGACGCCGGCAGTCTGGGCCGAACTCGCTCCGCACCTCGCCACGCACGCGGCCCAACGCGTCATCGCCACGGTCAGCATCGCCGCGACAAGCGACGACCGCCACGCCATCGGCGCCTACCGCGACGTGGCCGCCACCCTGCGCACGCATGGTCTCAAGCTGCCGCTCTGGATCCGCAACACGACCGCCGCCCGCCTCACCGGCGAACCGGACTTCCTCTCCCGCCTGCTCGACGCCTCCATCCTCACTGGCTCGCTCCTCTGCGACGGCCTCGGCGACCTCATGAGCATTGAGACCGAGCCCGACGCCGTGCGCGCCGTGAAGCTCGCCTACAACGTCCTCCAAGGCGCGGGCGCCCGCATCACCAAAACCGAGTTTGTCGCATGCCCGTCCTGCGGCCGCACCCTTTTTGACCTCCAGTCGACCACCCAGCGCATCCGCGAAAAGACCGGCCACCTCAAAGGCGTGAAGATCGCCATCATGGGCTGCATCGTAAACGGCCCCGGGGAGATGGCCGACGCCGACTTCGGGTACGTCGGCGGCGCCCCCGGCAAGATCAACCTCTACGTCGGTAAAACCTGCGTCCAATACAACATCCCCCAAAAAGACGCGGATAACCGATTAATTGATCTCATCCGCGAGCACGGAAAATGGGTCGATTCGGACACGTGAAACCGGTCCACGACACCAGACCGTGACGACCCCGTAACATAAGAAACACTACGCGCGAGGCGCGCGAAATCCACGCCCTTACCTAGGGGAAACGCGCCATTTGTAGTGCTTCAGTCCTTACGAGAAATTGGCGACTTTGGCGGCTCCGTTTTCCGAACCATTTGGCAACAAAAATTTGGCCAAAAGTTATGCCCGCACCGATGTGAATAACTTGTTGGAAAGTATGCCTTGAAACCCCATTTTCTCTGCACGTTTATTCGTCCCTCTCCACTTCGCCCCTTCGGTGTCGTGGGAACCGCTCTTTCTCACGTTTGTTCGACTGAATTCCTCCCGACCGAGGTCTCTGCAGCCATTACCCCCCGGTTACCATAGCCTTACGATTTTATTTTGTGTCCGCGACCTACCCCTCCCCTGGTAACCCATTCACCACTTTCGCAGAACCCGAGTCCCGGAATTCCTTCGCCTCAGACGTGCAGTTTGGCTGTTTTCACCCGCCTTGTGAATAAAACCGTCTAGCCGTCTGAATTAATGCCTGCCGTATCGTCGTCGTCATCGCTCTGGGAAACCGTCAAACAGGACTTCAAAGACCTGTTTCCGGACGATGTCTTCCAACTCTGGTTTCAGCCCCTCGTCTGCCTCGCCGGTGACGAGGACACCATGACCTTGGGTGTGCCCAACGACTTCGCCGCGATCTGGATCCACGACAACTATTTGGACCTAATCGTCCAGCGCCTGCGTCTCAGCTCCGGCCGCGACATCTCCGTGCGTCTGCGCAAGAACGACGCCGCCGTGCCGGCCGCCGCCGCCCCGGTGCAGATCGAACCCGAGTTGTCCGAGTCCCGCCACTCGTCACGCGTCGCGCCGACTCCCCGCCGCGCCCCCCTCACCCGCCAGGCCCGCGCCACGGCCAACGCCCACGCCGGCAATCTCAACCCGCGCAATACCTTCGAGACCTTCGTCGTCGGCTCGAACAACCAGATGGCCCAGGCGGCCGCCCTCGCCGTCGCCCAGTCCCCCGCGCAGGCCTATAACCCGCTTTTCCTCTACGGTGACACCGGTCTCGGCAAGACCCACCTCATGCACGCCATCGGCCACGCCATCCTGCAGCACAAGCCCGATGCCCGCGTCGCTTACCTCTCCACCGAGAAGTTCACCAACGAGTTCATTCAGGGCCTGCAGGAAAACGCCCTCGTGAAGTTCCGCCAACGCTACCGCAACGTCGACGTGCTCCTGCTCGACGACGTGCAGTTCCTCGGCGGCAAAGAGCGCATCCAGGAAGAGTTCTTCCACACCTTCAACGACCTCTTCGAGTCCGGTAAACAGATCGTGCTCTCCAGCGATCGCCGCGCCTCCGAGATCGCCAAACTCGAGTCCCGCCTCGTCTCCCGCTTCGAGTGGGGCCTCCCGGCCGACATCCAGGCGCCCGACTTCGAGACCCGCGTCGCCATCCTGCGCACCAAGGCCAAGACCCTCGGCCTCTCCGTGCCGTCCGACGTCCTCACCTTCATCGCCCAAAACATCTCCAAAAACATCCGCCGCCTGGAGGGCGCCCTCATCAAGGTCGCCAGCTACGCCTCCCTCACCGGCCGTCACCTCGACGTCTCCGTGACTCAGGACCTGCTGCAGGATGTGCTCATGGAGCAGGCGCAGAACATCCTCACCATCGACACCATTCAGCGTAAGGTGGTGGACCACTTCCAGATCCGGCTGGCCGACATGACCAGCAAGCGCCGCCCCAACAACATCGCCATCCCCCGCCAGATCGCGATGTATCTCTCCCGCACGCTCACCAAGCACTCCCTGCAGGAGATCGGCGACGCCTTCGGTGGCCGCGACCACGGCACCGTCATCCACGCCTGCAAAGCCGTGGACAACATGATGGAGCAGGACCCCTCCATGCGCAGCAGCATCGAGTTCCTGCGCAACCAACTGTCGCGCTGAAGCGCGGCTTGATTTTGGATTTCTGATTCTCGATTTTCGATTTGCGCCCGTCGCAAACCGGAAATCCGTGTTTACGGCCTGTCAGGCCTTCGAAAATCCAAAATCGAAATTCGAAAATCCCATGTCCCTTTCTCCCGAACAAACCCAGACCGTCGCCCATTGGGTCAAGGACGGCGCCTCGCTGTCCGACGTGCAGAAGCGCATTCAGGAAGAGTTCTCCATCTCCATGACCTACATGGATGTGCGCTTCCTCGTGGATGACCTCGATCTCACCTTGATCGATCAGGCCCCCAAGGCCGACGCCAGCGACGTCACCAAGGCTCCCCCGCCGAAGCCCAAGCCGGCCCCGGCGGCGCCCGCCGAAGGCGACGAAGCCGTTGCGGTCGACGACGACCTCGAGGATCTGCCCGTCGCTGGCAACGTCACCGTCGACGTCGACGCCGCCACCCTCATTCCCGGCGCTATGGCCAGTGGTTCGGTCACCTTCAGCGACGGTGTCACCGGCAAGTGGATCATCGACAACTACGGTCGCCCCGGCTTCACCGAGATCAGCCAAGACGGCTACCGTCCGTCCCCCGAAGACTCTCAAGCCTTCATGCAGGAGCTGTCCGCGGCTCTGCAGAAAAAAGGCCTCGCCTAGGGCGTGTCTGCCTCCGGGCCCGTCACGAAGAAGGAACAGACGCCTCTAAAACGCATCTAACCCCTTTATGAACGCCCGGCCCGACTCCCTCCTCCGTCGCTCCCGTCCGCTTCGCCCGGCGTTGCTGGGCGTGGCCGCTCTCGCCCTGCTGGCCCTGCCCTCCACCGCCAGCGCCAAACGTGGGCATCATCACGACGACACCAGCTATTCCGTGGGCATCGGCGTGTCGTCCCGTGGCATCGACGGCTTCAGCTTCGGCGTTTCGCGCGATCGCAGCTACCACCGCCACTACCCGGCGCCCTACTACCGCCCGGGTCGCTTCTTCCCGCGCATTCCCAGCTACCACCGCCGGGTCTACGTCAACTCCACCGCCTATTTCGTCGCCGACGGCATCTACTACCGCCCCTACAACCACGGTTATGTCGTGGTCGACCGGCCCGTGATCGTGGAGCGCCCGGTCGTCATCGAGCGCGAAGCCCCGCCGCCGCGCCGCGTCACCTACGCCGTGACCGATGACGGCGTCGATCCGAACCAGGAAATCGGCGTGCCGCCGCCCGAACCCGACTACATCACCGTCTGGCAAGGCGAACAGGAACTGCGCCTCATGGACGGCGAGTTCTTCAAGCCTACCGCCAACGGCCTCGTCTGGGTGCCCACGCCGGTCGGCGCCGTATCCGACGTGCTCCCAGTAGGCAGCCAGGCTGTCTGGCACAACGACATCGAATACTTCCGCTTCGACGGCGTCGTCTTCCGCAAGTCGCCCGACGGCTACAAAGTCGTCGCCGCCCCCTGGGCCGACGCCAAGAACGGGTCTTAGCCCACCCGCTTTAGCGGTGTTATGACCATGCGTGCGACGCTGCGGATGCGACAATTGGTCGGCCTCGGTGCCATCGCCCTCTTGAGCGGCTGCACGGTCACGACTCACCCCGCCAGTCCCAGCAGTTCTCGCAGTTCACTGATCACCCTCCCTTCTTACCAATGGAGCACCGGTGCGTCTCTGGATCGGGTTGAGGTTTGTATAGCGGCGCAGGACCCCATGACCCAAGCGACGCTGCGCGACCACGCGATCTACTACGCCGCCAAAACCGCCCTCGAGAAAGGGTTCGATCGTTTCTACGTTACCGCGGAAGTCTTTGATACCGCGCCGCCGCTCCGCCCCCCGCTGACCACCCTGCCGCCGCACGCCGCGCACCTGGCGCCTCCCCCGCCCCAATACCCACGCATTCATCTTACCGCGGAGTGCCTCGAACCGGGGGAAATAAGGATCGGAGGTCCGCGGGTGCTCCTCCTCAACGCGCATTGGGTCAAAGCTGAATTGGGCCGACGTCTCCACATCCACGATTTCCAGTAGGCGACCCAGTCTCCCCCTGAGTAGCCGCGCTTGAGCCGATGGCGAAAGGGTGGCCCGTCGTCCCAGGTGCGACTACCATGAAAGCCTTTCCCGATACGGTCTAACCGCGCTTCACATTCCGCGGCTGACCGTGTTCGCTGCAAACCTCCATGGATTTTGCCCCGCGCTTCGCAACCCTCACCCAATGCCTGGTGGAACGAGGTCAATTCCTCGATGCCCCGCTCTCCTTGATTGATGTCGGTTGCGGCGGCGGACTCGCTCCGCTCTGGCGGCGCTTCGAGCCCAGCCTCACGGCCGTCGGCATCGACCCGCAGACCACCGAATGCGAACGCCTTCAGGCCGCCGAAACCAACCCCGCCGTGCACTACCTGCCGCGCTTCTTGCGCCTGCCCGAGTCGCATCCCTTTCGCCAACAGCGCGGCGACCGCGAGCCCTGGACCGGCAATCCGTGGGAACGCACCAGCTCGGCCCACGCCATGGCAAAGCTCGCCGCTCAAACCGCCCCGGAAAAACAGTTCAGCGAACTCAACGCCTGGCCGACCGAAAAACTAGTGGAGCCCACCCGCACCTCCACCCTCGACGAACTCGCCGCCGAACTGAACCTGCGCGAAGTCGACTTTGTGAAGATCGACACCGACGGCCCCGACCTCGAGGTCCTCCATTCCGGCGAAAAACTCCTGCGCGACGGCCCGGCCTTGGGCTGCGCCCTTGAGGTCAACTTCTCCGGCTCCGCCGATCCCACCGATCACAGCTTTCACAACATGGATCGCCTCATGCGCTCCTGGGGATTTGATCTCTTCGATCTCTCCGTGCGCCGCTGCTCCCTCGCCGCGCTCCCCATGCCCTTCCAATACGACAACGCGCCCCACTACACCGATCACGGTCGCGTGCTGCAGGGCGACGCGCTCTACCTGCGTGACCCCTGCGGCTGGGACCGCAATCCGGGCGCGCGCGTTGAGCTCAGCCCCATCCGCCTGCTCAAACTGGCCTGCCTCTTCGAACTCTTCGGCTCCCCCGATCACGCCGCCGAACTCCTGCGCGACCACGCCGCGCCCCTCGCCGAGCTGACCGACGTCGAGCCGCTCCTCCACCTTCTCGCCCACGAAATCGACCCGCGCTACGAGAACTACCACCAGTTCATCCAGCGCTTCAAAGACGACCCCACGTCCTTCTACCCGTCGAAGTTCCGCGCCTGACCCTCCGGCCACTGTAGCCGGGCTCGCTGAGCCCGGTTCGTCCGACCGGCGGCCGCGCGCAGCTCCCCTCACGCCCCCGCCAGCATCTCGCGCAACTTCGCTTCGTCGATCACTGCGACGCCGAGCTTCTCGGCTTTGGCCAACTTGGAACCGGCTTCACTGCCCGCGACCACAAAGCTGGTCTTCTTGCTCACGCTGCCACTCACTTTGCCGCCGGCCGCTTCGATCATCTCCGCCGCCTCGTTGCGCGTGAGCGTCGGCAAGGTGCCGGTGAGCACGAAGGTGAGCCCCGCAAACAAGGTGCCCCCGCCGCCCGCCGAGGGCGCTTCGGGTTGCACGCCCGCCGCGATCAAATCGTCGACGACCGCCCGATTGTAGGCGTCGGCAAAGAAGCCCACGATCGCCTCCGCCATGGTTTGGCCGATGCCGCTGATGACCGACTCCTTCTCGCGAATGTAGGCGTCCATCGTCGCATCTGCCAGCGGCTGCAGTCCGCCGAAGACACGCGCCAAATCCTTCGCCGCCGCCGCGCCCACGTGCGTGATGCCGAGGCCGTGGATGAAGCGCCACAACTCCGCCGTCTTGCTCGCCTCGATCGCGGCCAGGAGCTTGTCGGTCGATTTCTCCACACTCTTGCCCAGCGTGAGCAGATCGTCGCGATTGAGGTGATACAGGTCGGGCAGGCGTTTGACCCACCCCTTGTCGACCAACTGGTCCACCATCGCCGTGCCCAGCCCCTCGATGTCGAGACAGGCCCGCGAGGCGAAGTGAATCACGCGACGGCGCACCTGCACGGGACACTCCCGGTTCGGACAACGCACGGCCACCTCTCCCTCGAGTTGCACCGCTGCCGTGCCGCAGGCCGGACACGCCTCGGGGAACGCATAGGGCACACACTCCGGTTTCCGTTTTTCCAGATTCACACCGATAACGGCGGGGATGATTTCACCCGCCTTCTCCACCGCCACCGTGTCGCCGATGCGGATGTCCTTGCGGGCAATTTCCGACGCGTTGTGCAGTGTTGCCCGTGACACCGTCGTGCCGGCGAGTTGCACCGGCTCCAGTTCCGCCACCGGCGTGAGCACGCCCGTGCGGCCCACCTGAATCGTGATGTCGCGCAGCAGCGTCTCCGCCCGCTCCGCCTCAAATTTGTAAGCCATCGCCCAACGCGGCGCTTTGCTCGTCGCGCCGAGGGTGCGTTGCAGCGGAATCGAATCGAGTTTCACCACCGCCCCATCCGTCGCGTAGGCGAAGCTGCCGCGCATCGCGTCGAGCTCGCGAATCGCCGCCAGCACTTCGTCGCCGCTGTGCGCGATCCACTGCTTCTCCACCGTCGGCAGTCCCCACGCCTTCACCCAGGCGAAGAACTCCTCCTGCGTTGCCGGCAACGCTTCGACCGGCTCGGTGTAACCGCGACCGTAGAGCACGATCTCCAGCTTGCGCTGCGCGACCACCGCCGGGTCGAGTTGCTTGATCGTGCCGGCGGCGAGGTTGCGCGGATTCGCATAGAGCTGCAGCCCGGCCTCCTCGCGCTCACCGTTGATGCGCTGAAACTCTTCGAGCGTAAGGTAGATCTCACCGCGGATCTCGATCACGTCCGGCACCGGCACGCCGGCGGTTGCCTTCAGCTCATTCGGCAAGGACGCAATCGTGCGCGCATTGGCGGTGATGTCGTCGCCCTCCACGCCGTTGCCGCGCGTGACGGCGCGCACCAGTTTGCCCTGCTCGTAGGTCACGCTCACCGCCAACCCGTCGATCTTGGGCTCCACCACGAAGCTCAACTCCTCCCGCTCCAGATCACGCTGCACCCGGGCGATAAACTCGCGCATCTCCTCGTCGGAGTAGGTGTTGTCGAGACTCATCATGCGCTCGCGATGGGTGTAGTTCTGAAACCCCTCGCTGCGATCATCGCCCACCTTCTGCGTCGGCGAATCGGCCAACGCGAAGAGTGGAAACTCCGCCTCCAAATCGGCCAACTCCTGCTTCAGCGCATCGTAATCACGATCGGTGATCTCCGGCTCCGCCTGCCGGTAGTAGAGTTCGTCATGGTGCGCGATTGAAGCGCGCAGGTCATCGATGCGTTGGGCCGCGTCCGCAGGGTTCATTGCGCGCTATCTGGCACCACCGATTCCGGCTTGGCAACCGGCAGTCGCGCTCCACCGCCAAGATTTCGCTCCAGCACTTGGCGGTAAAACGTCCACCGCGCATAGACCGTCACGGCAACCGCCGCACCCAGCGTATCGGCCACCCAATCCGCCACCTCCACCGAGCGGCCGGGCGTGAAGCTCTGCCGAAACTCGTCGGCCATGCCGTAGAGCGACGCGACCACCAACCCCAGCCACCACCGCCGCCGCGGCTGGGTTCGCGCGACCAAGGTAGCAAGCAGCCCAAAAACCGCAAAATGGGTCAGTTTATCGATGTTTACGATATCCGGTGCCGCGACCGAACCACGCCCCGAGGCGAAAAACACCATGACCGCCAAGGCCACCGGCCACCCCCAATGCCCGCGTTTATCGGTATCCGTTTCGAGTCCCGCCATGGTTGCGAAACCTTCCTAAAATGGTCGGGCCGGGGAGATTCGAACTCCCGACCTCTTGCACCCCATGCAAGCGCGCTACCAGGCTACGCTACGGCCCGAACCGAGGAAGGAAGGAAGACCAAGCCGCACGAAACGCCTCGAAGCAAGCGGTTTTTTTGAGGGGCAATTCCCCACTCCGCCCACCCCATTTAAAAGCAATCCATGCGTGGCCATTTTGCCGTCGCAGGTTTATACTTACGCCATGAAGACGATCCTAACCCCTGTCGACTTCTCCCCCGCCACCGCCGACGTGATTGATGCCGCCATCAATCTGGCCAGCGCGGTCGACGGTCGAGTCGTTCTTCTCCACGCCAACCAGCCACCCACCGTCACCGCCGACTACGGCCTCGCGATGGAAAACGTGCAGGAAATCATCTCCGTCACGGAGAAGGCTTCCGCCCGCCAGCTCGAGCACCTGCTGCGGACTCTGTCCGACCGCGGGGTCGATGCCTCCACCGCCAATGCCAACGGCCCGGCCGTCGCTGCGATCGTGGGCAAGGCCAAGGAACTCGAGGCCGCCTATATCGTGATGGGCTCGCACGGCCACACCGCCCTATACGACCTGCTCGTGGGCTCGACCACGCACGGTGTCCTTAAAAAGGCCCCCTGCCCGGTCGTAATCGTGCCCGCCAAGGGCGAATAAGGCCTCCGGCCCGCCGTTCGCGGCGCCCGTGATCGCTCGCGATCGCCCTCCAGCCACCGACGACACCGGCGGCACGTAACCACATTCTCCCTACGCACGTAGTTTTGGATCTCGCGTGCCGACGGGAGCAGCGTGATCAAAGAGCCTGCTGGCCGCCCCTGCGCTCGTCTTCCCCGACGGGTGCCCCACTTCGCATGCTTTCCTCTGCACTCCGCCACCTCGTCACGAGCGCCACTTTCCTCGGGCTCAGCCTCCTCAGTCTCGCGCAAACGCTCTCCTACCCCAACTGGACTGTCTCATCCACCGGCATCCCGGGCGCACGCTCCGGCACCAGCGTCGCATATGGCTACGGCTATTGGGTCATGACGCTGAGTGGCGGCAGCGATCTCACGAATGCCGTCGCTCGCAGCGACGACGGACTGACTTGGACGCCGGCGGATCAAGTGTTTTCCCAGAACGCCCGGGTGCACTTTTTCAGCGGCTACTTCTACATTTTGGATCAGTCCTCCGTCTACCGCAGCGTCGACGGACGCACGTGGGAGTTGGTCACCAATACGGGCACGATGCCCTACATCCGCGACATCGCCTCCAGTGAGGACGCCATCGTGGCCAATTCCAGCAACGGAAACTACCGCGTCATCCAAACTAGCACCGACGGCGATAATTGGTCGCTGCAGCCCCTGCCCGCCCTCGACGGCGGGGCCGCCGGCCTCGGCGAAACGGTCACCAACGGCGGCGGCTATTTCTGGCATGCCCATTCCACCAACAGTCTTCAGCAGAGCGCCCTCTCGCGCAGCTCCGACGGCACCAATTGGTCGAATGTCGCCACGCCGTGGGGCGACACCATGCCCCACCTGTCCAGCGTGACCTATGGCAACGGCCGCCTCGTGCTTTCGTCGTCTTCGCAGCTGACGATTTCCACCGACCGCGGCGAGAGCTATACCCAAATCACCAAACCCCAAAGCGCACGGCATTCCGTCCTCTTCGCGGGCGGGCGTTTCTTTGGCTCATCGACCCTCGGTTGGTCTCTCGATGCCGCCACCTGGTCGCAACCCGTCTACACCGACCAACAACGCGCATTTAACGATGTCGCCTACGGAGATGGCAAATACGTGGCGGTGGGCGGCTACGTCGTCACCCCCAGCCCGGGCCATGCTCTGATCGCGGTATGGTCCGCGCCCGAACCGGCCAAGGTGCTCACTCACCCGGAGGATCGCGTGGCCGCTGCCGGCACCTCGACAGGGTTTTCCTTCCAGACCGAACCCGGTGTCTCCATCGCCGGCTACCAATGGACGCATGACGGCAGTCCCATCCCCGGCGCCACGCAGGCCGACCTCATCATCCCCAATGCCTCTCCCGCCGACGCAGGTCGCTACGCCTGCCTCGTTACCCGCAACGGTCTGACCATCGCCACCGACTCCGCCCGCTTGGAGGTCGTCGCCAGCGATCAACGTAGCCGCCTCGTGAACCTGTCGGTCCGCAGTCAAACCGGCAACGGCGACGCGACCTTCATCACCGGATTCATCGTCGGCGGTGAGAACACCCAAGGCCTCACCCGCATGCTCGTGCGCGGCGTCGGTCCGTCGTTGCTCGACTTCGACGTCGCCGATGCGTCCCTCGATTCGGTGCTCGAGATTTATCTCCCCGCTGGCGCGCCTTCCTCCCGTCACGACAACTGGGGCGGCGAGGCTGCTCTCGTCGAGGAGTTCACCCGCCTGGGCGCGTTTGCTTTCTCCTCGACCGACTCCCTCGATGCCGCCGCCGTGTTGGAAGACTTAGGCCCGGGCAACGTTTCTGTGCACACCCTCGATGCGGCCGGCGAAGCCAAAACGGCCCTCAGCGAGATCTATGATGCCAACCCTTCGTGGACCCCAACCGCGCCTCGTCTGATCAACCTTTCCTGCCGCACGACCACCGGACGGGAGGCCGACGGCCAGGCAGTCACCGTGGGTTTTGTGATTTCGGGCGGAGCCCACCAAGGCGTGCTCATCCGCGCAGTGGGTCCCGGGCTGAGCCAGTTCGGTATCCAAAACTATGCCAGCAACCCTTCGATCTACCTCTATCAACACCGCGACGGGCAGACCCAATGGAAAGCCCAAAAGGTGAATTCCTGGGGCACCCAATATACTACCGAACAAAACCGAGTCGGCGCCTTCCCACTTAGTTCCGGCAGTGCTGATTCCGTCATGCTCGAGTTTCTGGAACCCGGGGTCTACTCCGTGAAAGTCGAGAACTGGTCGGGAGACCCCGGCGTCGTGCTGATCGAACTCTACGAACTGCCCTGACCGCGCGGCGCCGCGCTCAGCCGCGCTTCGCTTCGTCGATCAAGGCGAGGATGTTCTCCACCGGGGTGCCGGCCTGGGTGTTGTGACAGGAACAGCAGATGTAACCCTGCCCGCCGCCGCCCAACGTGCGACGGCAGAGTTGCACTTCGGCCCGCACCTCCTCCGGCGTGCCGCGCGGCAATACACTTTGGTTGTCGACGCCGCCGTGAAAGATCACCCGGTCGCCAAACTCCGCCTTCAGCTCCGCCATATCCATACCCGGACACGCGTGCTGGATCGGATTCAGCACATCCACGCCACAATCGATGATCGGTCCGAGGAGCTTTCGCGCCGCACCGTCGGTGTGATAAAGCACCCGCAGGCCGTGCTCGTGAATCAGGTCACACCAGCGCTTGAGGCGCGGCTGCAGGTGCCGTTGCCAGCTCGCGGGCGACATCAGCAGCGACTGCTGCCCGGCGATGTCGTCGCTCACAAAAACCAGATCCAGTGACTTGGCCGCGGTGGCGAAATAGCGCCGCATCATCTCGGTCTGGATCGCCTCAATACGATCGAGGATGCCATCCACCAGATCCGGATCTTCGAACAGGTCGACCATCGACTGCTCCAACCCACGCAACTGGCAATAGACCTCGAAGAGCGACACCCACGGCCCGATCACCGCAAACCCGGCTGCGGTCGCGGCCTCGGCCTGGCGTGTCGCATCGGCATAGTCGAAGCGATCGACATCCGGCCACAGCGGATAGGCGGCGATTTCCTCCAGCGAATCGTAGGCCGCCAATGGCGCTTCCCCAAACTCGGCATAATGCGCCTCGCCCGCCTGAATATCCTTCAGCAACACGCCCCACGCGGTGCGTTTGCCGGCTTCGCCGGTCAGGGTGAAGGCCTTGTCCCCCGTCTCGGTGCGATAATCCATCGCCACCCAGATGATCTTGTCGATGTCGAGCGCCCGATAGAGCGAGAGGTTGTCCTCCACGCCCAGATGCGCCCGCAGCGAGGCGGCCACTTCGGCCGTGTGCCACAGGTCCACCGCCGGGCGATCCACCGGCTGCCGGTCCAAAGTGGCGCGAATGCGTTCCTTAGGTGTCATTGTTTTTCAGATACAGTGGCGTTGGTCGTGGGCACCCGCTCCGCCCGGCGGGATCCCGTGCCGGCGGCATGCTGTTCGCAGGCGCAACGCATCAGGGCGTTCACCTTGCTCACAATCTCCGCCTCCTTGCCCGGCACGCTGAGCACGTCGCATTCGGTGCCGAGGATGAAGGGATGCCCGATGGCCTGCATGCGCGCCGTGAGGTCGCGCCCCATTTCCTCCACCTCCGCCGTCGTGAGTTGCGTGGCGTAAAAGTTCTTCGATGGCAGGTTGCCGAAAATCACCGTCTCCTTGGGCAACAGGCTCGCGTCGTGGGCGAGGTCCCGCGAGCTGCCCAGGCTGATCATGTCGGCCTCGAGCGTGGCGAAGCGCTCGACCATCGCGTCGGTCAACTCGCCGCAATCATGGAACACCAACGCCACGCCGCGGGCGGTCAGGCGATCGGCCAGGCGCCGCATCGGTTCCATCACATAAAACTCAAACGGCCGCGGATTGTCCTCCATCTGGTTCGGCGAAAAATACACCATGTTGGCCGCCGGTTCGCAGACGATCATGGCCTTCGCGCCGGCCGCGATCTGGGCATCGACGTAGTCCAGAATCATCCGCTCGGACCAAATCAACAGCGCATCGATCAAGGCGATGTCGGGCTCGTCTTCACCGGTCATGCCCATGCCGCTCATGAAGACCGGCGTGATGGGATCGCGCACCAATTTGGTGAGCAGCGAATACGGCCCGATGCACATGCCCATCGGCAGCAGGTCGGTTTCCTGGGCGATGTATTCAATCGCCTGGCACGTTGCGAGCATGCGCGGCGTGGGCGGAATATCCGCGGGCAACGCCGGCAGCTCGGTAAAGTGATACGCTCCGACCTCTTCCGCCGGGACCTTGCAGGCCAGCAACAGCGCTTCCTTCTCGACCGTCAGGTCCATCAGCGGCACCGCCAGCGGCGTGGCGAAACGCACCGCCGTCTGCGCAACGACGGAGCCAAGGCGTTTTCCATCCAGCAGGATGGCTTCCGGATCGGGCTGTTCATGCAGGACCAAATGCGTGCCGATCGGCATACAATGCCCCTCGCGAGCGAGGTTCAGAAAGGTGTCGGTAATCATGACAAAGGGAGCGCGCGGATCGCCCTCAAACGGCGGCAAGTGATTGCGCCAAATCGGCGGCCGTGGCGGCGTCGCTGGCGTAGGCATCGGCTCCGATCTCATCAGCGAACTGCGACGTGATCGGCGCACCGCCGACGAGGATCTTGACCGGCGGCGCGTCGCTTGTGCGGATCGCCTTCACGGTCGTCACCATGGCGGGCATCGTGGTGGTGAGTAGCGCCGACAAACCCACCACTTGTGGACGGTGTTCCTTGATCGCATCGACGAAGGCCTGCGGCGGCACGTTCGTCCCGAGGTCGATGACCTTAAAATTGGCCCCGCGCCACATCACCGCCACGAGGTTTTTACCGATGTCATGCAGGTCCCCCTGCACCGTGCCGATGACCGCGGTGTATTTGGGCTCCACGCCGGCTTCCACCAGGTGCGGCGTGAGCAGCCGCATGGCTTCCTTCATCGCCAGCGATGCGACCAGCATCTCGGGAATGAAGATCTCGTCCCGCCGGAATTTTTCGCCAACCGCGGCCATCGCCGGGAGAAGGGCTTCGTCGACAATCGCAGCCGGCGCGATACCGGCTTCGAGGGCTTCGGACGTGAGTTTGCCGGCGTCCTTGCGCCGGCCGGCAGCCACGCTGGCCGCAATGCTTTGGAGTAAGGTCATGGTGGGGTTTGCAGGCGTTATTCTAGCAATCCCCTTCATCCCCCGGCTTGGACTTCGGTGCTAATCTTTGGGACTTTGGTGTCGCCCCTGCCGGTAGTCGCTCGGCGAGCAACCCGTCTGCTTGCGAAACACCCGGCTGAAGTAGCTCTGGTCGCCAAACCCACATTCCAAGGCAACCTGCGCGAGCTCCCGCTGGGAGTGCGCGAGCAGGTGGCACGCCCGGTCCACACGCAGGCGCGTGAGCAGCTCGGTGAAGGGCATGCCGAGCTTCGCGCGCATGAGGTGCGAGAAACGACTTGGTGAAAGCCCCGCCGCCCGCGCCACTTCGTCGCGCGGCAACGCTTCCGCGAGATGCGCCTCCATGTAATCGAGCGCGCGGGCCAGTTGCACCGCGTTGGGATGGCGGTCGCTCGCCTCGATGCCATCGATCACCTGCTCCAACATGGCGCACAACCACGTGGCCAGTTCCTCGCTGTCGGCCACCTTGGCGAGACCCGTGAGTGACTGGTAGTTGATCCCGAGAATGTGCGTCGGATCGCCGCCCGCCTGCACCGCGGCCCGGGTCATCATCACGACCAGCTCCATGGCCATGCTCTTGAGCAACTCGACCTGCGAACCACCGACGCTGTAAATCACCGTGAGCACCCGGTTGATCACGTGGCGCGCCTCCCGTCGTTCACCGCGGCGAATCGCCGCCAACAACGCCGGTTCCTCGCGCAGGTAGATGCTGCGAATGTCGTCGTAAAGGCGGTCCTTCAACACATGCAGCGCTTCTGCCTTCTCCCGTTCGCGTCTTGCGTCGGCCCGCCGCTGCGCCAGCAACGCGGCGTTGGTCAATCCGGCCTCCTCCGCCATGTCCAACAGACGTTGTCCGGCCTCCCGCACGCGCCGATCCAGCGCCCCGGCGCGCGTGGGTTCCCGCAGGGGCACGCCGGCCACCAGCAGACCGCCTCGCACTTGCTGATTCACCATCACCGGCACCGCCCACATCAGTCGCCCGCAGCCACAGCACAACACCGTGGGTTCCCCCCACCGCAACGCCTCCTGCACCGCCTGCACACGATAGTCCCGGCAGGACGGTTGCCGGGCGCAGGCCGGCGCCTGCATCTCCCCGAGGCAAGGCGTGCCATCCGCCGCGACCGCGACGAGCGCGTAGCCGGTTTCCGCGCGATAACGTCGCAACAGCGGTCGCCATTCCTCCGGCGGCAACAACCCCGTCCACAACGACACGGCCGTCGCAGCGCCCGGATCCGGTTGGAAACTCACGCCCCACCCTTTCCGTCCGTCGCCGGTTCGGCCCGCACCACCCGCTCGTCCGGCGACAGGCGCACGCTGTAGCCCGGCGGCACGATTAAAAAACGTTCTTCGTCCCACCCTCCGTGCAACAAGTCACGCAGCAGCTGTGGATCCCCTTCCAACCGCTCAAAACTCCAGCCCAAACACGCGGCACAACTTTTGGTATAGGCCGGGCCCCACGCCGTGGCCTCCGGCTGCAAGCCGAGATCGACGTAGGCGGCGCGCGCGTAGTGCGCCATGCCGGCCGCCTCCATTTCCATGAGGTCTTCGACCGTCTCCGGATCAAACTTCTCCGCATACTCTGCCCGCAGCCGTGCAGTGCGCCCCGGCCCGGGCGGCGCCCCGCTTTCGATCCAGCCGGGCGTATACCAATAGGTGCCCGGCTGATCGCTCTGTTCGCGGGCGTAGCGCTCCTTGCTGCCAAGAAAAAGCGTCACGCAATCATGCGCCCGGGCCAGCACCAGCGGACACCGCTCATGCCGCAAATCCTCCACGCCCCGGCTGCACAACCCATAGACCAGCGCGATGACTTTGGTGGCCGGTTTTCGCTCCACCTGATCGATCGCCGCCTGCAGTTCGCGCCGCAAACGCCGAGGCTCCTCGTGTAGTCGTTGAGGCAATACAACGAGGTCGGTGAGGTGTTCCGGTCGCTCGGCCAGGAGCTGTTTGACCTCCTCGGCCAAGACCGCGCAGGCGATCACCGCGAGCCAACGCGTGCCGGCAAAAGCCGATGATATTTCACAGCCGGAGTAGAGGGTTTCCATGACGTCTTCGGGGGTGCCCCGAGTTTGCCGCACCGACGCGGCGGTGTCGACGTCGAAGACGACCTCAATGCCACGCTCGCCGCATTCCGATGCCGACGATCACCAACGTAGCCAGCGAACTGAGTGGCATCAGCACGGCCGCAAACAGCGGGTTCATGTGCCCCGTCACCGCCAGGCCGACCGCCGTGACGTTGTAGGCGATCATGAAGACCAGCAGCACCCAGTGAGTGCGGCGGCGCACGTCATTGACTTCAAACAAAGCACGCAAACCGCCGAGTCCCTGACCGAGATAATAAAAGTCGGCCTTCTCGGCCAACACACCGCGGTGAATCACCGGTGTGCCGCGGCAACGCGCCGCGTCAAAAGCGAGGCTATCGTTGGCTCCGTCGCCCAACATGAGCGCGTCCTGCGCGCCATGTTCAAGCAACCAGGCGGCCTTGGCCTGCGGGCTCTGGTTGCCGTAGGCGTTGTCGGGCGGCAGGCCCAACTCACGTGCCATTGCTGCGACCTTGGACGTCTCGTCACCCGACAAAATAAAGGTGTCCAAACCACGCTCACGCAGACGCTGAATCTCCACCGTCGCGTCGCGCCGCGCTTCGTCCCGAAAATGCAGCCGCGCCATCACCTCACCGTTGCGCGTGAGCACTGTCGCGCCGTCGGCCGCTCCGCTATCGCGCCAACCCGCGCGACCGAGCGACCACTCTCCGAGGCTCACGCCCTGCCCCACCGTCTCGGTGATTTGTCCTTCCATCGCCGGCGGCAAATCGCCCGCCACCAGCGCTTCCATGAGCGCACGGCTCACCGGGTGCGGATTGTCCCGCACCAGCGCATGCAGGGCCGCCCGCGCATTCCGCGAGAGCCGATCCAGCGCCTCCCGCTCCACCAGCACCGGATTCTCTAGGGTTAGCGTGCCCGTCTTGTCGAAAACCACTTTGCGCACGTATTGCAGGCGTCCCCACAGGTCACCCGCGCGCACAAACATCCCGCGTTTGCGCAGCGCGACCGTCGCCATCTCGTCGGCCAAAGGGAACGCCAAGCCCAGCGCGCACGGACACGACACCACCAGCACCGCCGTCACGATGGCGCCGGCATGCAGACCGTCGCCGGTCGCCCACCACCAGCCCAAGCCGGCAAGGGTGGCGATGACGAAGATCGCGATGAGGTAACCCTGGATCACGCGCTCGATGAGGCGCTCGCCTTCGTTCTTGCGCTCCACCGGCTCCAGCAGCTCGGACAGCATCGACTGCGCCCAATCCTGCGTGGCCGTGAGGCGCACTTCGCCGCGACCAACGTTCTGCGCCCCGGCTGGCACGGTCTGCCCCGCCCGGAAGACCCGCGGCTCGGCTTCGCCGTTGATCCAGGCCAGATTGAGGTCGGCTTCGGCCGTCGCGAGTTTGGCTTCGACGGGCACGGTTTGCCCCATGCCGACGCCAAAGGTCTGGCCCGTTTTCAGTTCGTCCGGTCGCAGCTCCTTCACCGCGCCATCATCGCCGTAAACCCGCAACCGCGGCGGCGTGGGTTGCTGTTGCAGCAGCCGGCGCTGATTACGCTCCACCGCCGCCACCTGGGCCCAGCGGCCGACCAACATCAGCAGGATGAACCCCGCCACAAAGTCGAAATAGGTGTAGGCTTCCTGCCCGGTCACCCAACCGTAGAACGAGCCCAGATACGCCCCCAAGATACCCACCGCGATGGGCAGATCGATGTGCATCACACCCTCGCGCAAAGCCCGCACCGCGCGGGTGAGGAAGTAACCGCCCCCCGCCAATAGACTGAGCGTGCCGAAGCCGAGCGAAAGCGTGTTGAACAGGCCGGCATAGGTGAAGCTCGCCTCCATACCGAAGTAGGCCGGCAGGGTGAACAGCATCACGTTCATCGCGAACGCGCCGCACAACCCGATGCGCTTGGCCAGATCCCGACTCTCGCCGCTCGACGCGCCATCGGTGCCGGCCGGGCCGAGCAGGTAGTTAAAACGCTGCAAGGTCGCCGCGAAATCCGCCGCGTCAAAAGCCGGATTCGTGTCGGTGCGCCAACTCAGCCGCACCTGCCCGGTCTGGGCGTTGATCTCGATGCGCCCCGCGCCCGCCTGCTTGCTGAAGACGCGTTCGATCAACCACACGCAGCCCGCGCAGGAAAGACCCTGGACCGACAACTGCAGCCGCGGCATGCGGCCACTCTCCGCGACCTGAGCCTCGGCTTCGGCCTGCAGACTGGAGAGCCAGCTGTAGTCGCGCGACTGCCCCAGCGCGGCATCGGCCGGGACGGTGACGTCGTCCTTGATCTGGTAATACGCATCGAGCCCCTGCTCGTGGATCATGCGATACACGTAAGCGCAACCCGAGCAGCAGAACTCACTGCCCGCCGGCGAAGGCGAACCACAGTGTTTGCAGGCCGCCTCCGCCGCGCCCGCTTTGCGAGCCACGGGTCGGGAGGTCGGCGACGCCGAACCCTCGCCGTTTAGTGACATAGGAAATTATCCACCGACGGTCCGTCGAAACCGAGCGTGGTGCGCAGCCGCCAGCTGATGACTGCCGCCGCGACCATCGCGAGGACCGTCTGGAAACGCGCCAACGCGACCGGAGAGAGTTTGCGCCGCAGCCAGCTGAATTGGGTTTGGGCGAGCCAGAGCATCGGCACCGTGCCGATGCCAAAGGCCAACATGAACTCCGCCCCGCGCAGCGCCGATCCGGAGATGGCCGCCAGCGTGACGAGGAAATACAAGGGACCGCAGGGCAGCAGCGGCGTGAGCAACCCCATCGCGGCCGCGACCTGCGTGCGCGGTTTGGTGCGCAGCTTGGCCTGAATCTTCAGCGACCAGCGTGACAGCCACACCAGGCGCGGCAGGCGATGATCCAGTCGCAGCGCCACCAAGAGGAAAAACACCACCAACAGCCACGGCAGCCACCGCACCACCTCTTCGTTGAAGAAGGCGCGCGGCACCATGCCGATGCCGCCGGCCACGATGCCGAGCGTAGTGTATCCGGCGAGTCGTGACACGTGATAGATCGTGTTCACCGTGGTGGCGTCCACCCGCTCACCCCGCGCCGGGCCCAGCATGCAGGCGAGCGGGCCACACATGCCGGCACAGTGCAGGCTGGTGACGAGCCCGGCCAGCAGCGCGGCGGTCGGAGTGTTGATGGCGGCAAGATCCATGACGGGAGCGGGTAAAACTCAGGGTGCGGAGCGATTCTCCAACGGGACGGTTTCGACCGGATTTTTGGAAGCGAGGGTGAACAGCGTCACCCACGCCACCGCCAGGAGGCCGAAGAGCAGGCCCACGCCGATCCAGAGCGATTTGGCTGAACCGGAGTCTTTTTCTGGAGAGGTAGCACTCATTGCGCGTCGTCTTTCAAAAGACGCGGATCCGGGCCCACAAACTCAATCTGTCGCTCCAACTCGTAGGCGTCACCGTTGCCATACAGGATGACCTGGATGTGGAAACGCCCATTATACTCGTCGCGCGGCACTTGCAGCACCAGCGGCACCACTTGCTCGCCCAGCGGACCCAGTTCGAGAGAGCCGGTGAAACCCGAGCGGTCCACCGTCTCCGGCAGATCCGGCAGCGCGATGCGGAAGGTCTGCGATACGTCCTGCTTGTTGACCACGCGCACGAGGAACTGGTTGCGCACCGCTTCGTCGCTCACGATGTAGGGAGCGCCCGTCATGCGGGTGACCAGGAAGCTGGCCGGACGCACCGTCGAGATCGCGTAGGTGGCGACACTCGCGCCCGCCAGCAGGAGCAGCGAATAGAGAATCGTGCGCGGACGCAGCCACTTGGTCTTGCGGCCCTCCAAGCCCTCCAGTGAGTCGTAACGCACGAGGCCGGTGGGACGCTTGAGTTTGGTCATCACCGAGTCACAGGCGTCGATACAGGCCGCACAGCCGATGCACTCGAGCTGCAAGCCTTGGCGGATGTCGATGCCCGTCGGGCAGACCTGCACGCAGCGATTGCAATCGATACAATCCCCCACCCCGGACTGGGCGGGTTTGCCACGCGGTTCACCGCGCTTGGCGTCGTAGCCGATCACCATCGTGTTGTCGTCAGTAAGGGCCGACTGCAGGCGACCGTAGGGGCAGATCACGATGCAGAGCTGCTCCCGGAACCACGCGAAGTTGAAGTAGATGATCCCGGAGAAAATGAAGACGAAGAGGAACGCGCTCCAATGCTCCCACGGCGATTGGTGCATCATGCTCCACAGCTCCGGAATCGACACGTAGTAGGCGAGGAAGAGGTGGGAGATGATCAACGAAACGACGATGAACGCGACCTGCTTGCCGATGCGTTTGGTCGCCTTGGCGCTGTCCCACGGCGCGGCATCCAACTTGCGGCGCTGCACGGCGTCGCCCTCGATCCAACGCTCAATGCGGCGGTAGACGTGCTCCAGGAACACCGTCTGCGGACAAGCCCAGCCACACCACAAACGCCCAAACAGCGCGGTGATGAAGAAGAGCGAGAAGCCCAGTCCAGTAATTGCAAAGAAAAGCAACCACGCATCTTGGAAGGCCAAAACAAGGCCGAAGAGATGGAAGCGCCGCCCCGCGATATCGAGGAACACCGCCGGGTGTCCGCCGATGTTGATCCACGGCAGCGACAGGTAGATGGCGATGAGCACCAAGCCCGTCCAGCGTCGGTGGCGGGTGAAGAAGCCTTTCACATCCGCGGGATGCAAAAAGAACCGCGAGCCGTCGTCACGGATCGTGGTAACCGAATCGATGTTGGGTTTGGGTGCAGTGGACATGGGTAAAATGGTCCGGGGAGGAAGGAAAAAAGGAGAAAACCGCGGGCTGGGTCGGCCCGCGGTTTTAACTCGGAAACGGTCAGGGAGCCTGATGGTGGCTCAGCACGTAAGCCACCACTTCGGCGGTTTTTTCGGTGCCCAGCACCGGGCCCCAGGCGGGCATGCCGGCCGTGGCGACACCGTTCTCCACCGTGTGGAAGAGGTTGGTCGGCGCACTGCCGTGAATCCACTCATCATCGGTGAGGTCCGGTCCGATGGCGGCGGGATTCTCACCTTTGCCACGGAGGCTCGGCAAGTGGCAGGCCACGCAGAGCGAGTCGTAGGTTGCCTTGCCGTTGGCGATGAAGGTCGGGTTCTGGCTCATGGCCCACAGGCTCGGATCATCGATCGTGAGATCCGTCGAGAGCTTGGCCGCCTGGATGCGGGCGATCTCGGCATCGATCTTGTCTCCATCGCTCATCGGAATGCCCGACTGAGCGTAGTAGAACCAATAACCGACCCAAAACACGATGGCGATGTAGAGGGTGAACAGCCACCAGTTGGGCAGCCGTTTGTTGAACTCCTCGATGCCGTCGTAGACGTGCTCGCGGATGCTGCCCTCTTCGGGCGGAATGTATTTCTCGGAATCACTCATGGCTGGAAGGGGTAGCAGTGGTTTCGTCTTCGAAGGGAAGGTGGGCCAACTCGTCGGCCCGGGAACGGCGCATGCGCACCGTGCGGTAGAAGATTGTCGCGTAGACCGAGAGGGCCGTGATGAACGCGATGATCGTGAAGATCGCGGTCCAGTCTTCGATTAAGAGGCGTCGGAACATGAGAACATCAGGTTAAGGGTTAACGATCGTTCGACGCCGTTCAGCGGCTCGCGGTATGCGGGGTGACCTCTTGGTAGTCACCCAGCTTTTGCAGGTAGGAGATCAAGGCCACGATCTGCTTCTCCGGTGCGACGTAGATGCCCTCACCCTTGAGGTTCTCCACGATCTCGGCCGCTTGGGCGTCCACCTTGGCCTGAATCTCTGCATCGGTCATTTCCTCGAAGGGCACGCCGAGCTTGCGCTGGACGGCGATCTTCGACGGCAGCGCCGCCACATCGATGTCGTTCTCCAGCAACCACGGATACGGCGGCATGTTGGAGCCGGCGGAGATCTGGCGCGGATCCTCCATGTGGCGGTAGTGCCAGGAGTTGGGATACTTGCTGCCGACGCGAGCGAGATCCGGACCGGTGCGGCGGGAACCCCACTGGTAGGGACGGTCGTAAATCGATTCACCGAGGCGGCTGTAGTCGCCGTAGCGCAGGACGTCCGGCACGAGGGTGCGGATCATCTGGGAGTGGCAGTTGTAGCAGCCTTCCGAGACGTAGATGTCGCGACCCGCCAGCTCGAGCGGCGTATAGACCTTTTGGAGACGGTCTTCGACGTTGGCCGCCTGGTGGGCGACGATGCCGGGGATGATCTGCACCAGACCACCGATGGCCACCGCGATGAGGGTGAGCACGGTGAACGGCGCGGCGCTCACCAGCAGGCGATCATACCACACGGCCCAGCGCTTGCCCTTCGACTCGAAGTGTATCCAAGCCATGATGACGGAAGCGGCGGTGCCGAAGATGCCCACAATCTGGAGCACCGGACCACCAAACATCCACACGCAGGCGAAGACGGTGCCGAGACCGGAGAAGATCACCGGCGGGTTGAGGAAGGTGACAACCGCACCCAGCGGACGGGCTTCGTGCGCATGCGCGTCGTCTTCCACCACCACGTTGACCGTGCCGTTGACCGCCTGCGAACCGGCAATCGTGCGCCACAGGTTGTAGGCCATGATGAACCAACCGGTGAGGTAGAGGAAGCCACCGACCACACGCAGGAGCATCAGAGGGCGGATGGTGTTGAGCGTGTCGAGGAAGTTCGGATACGTGAGCAGCGTGCCTCCCTCGGTGGTCGAGTTGAGCATGAGACCCTGGGTGATGCCCGAGGTCCACATCGCGGCGACGTAGAGCAGAATGCCCGTGAGACCCAACCAGAAGTGGAGGTTGGCGAGGGATTCGGAGTGGAGCTTCTTGCTCCAGAGTTTCGGCGCGAGGAAGTAGAACATACCCGCGGCCATGAAGCCGTTCCAGCCCAGCGCTCCGGCGTGCACGTGACCGATGATCCAGTCGGAGTAGTGACCGAGCGCGTTGACCGACTTGATCGAGAGCAACGGGCCCTCAAAGGTCGACATACCGTAGAAGGTGACACCGGCGGCGAAGAACTTGATCACCGGATCGGTGCGCAGCTTGTTCCACGCGCCACGCAGCGTGAACAGGCCGTTGAGCATGCCACCCCAGGACGGCGCCCACAGCATCAGCGAGAAGGTCATGCCGAGCATCTGCAGCCAGTTGGGCAGCGCGGTGTTGAGGAGATGGTGAGGTCCGGCCCAGATGTAGACAAAGACCAGCGACCAGAAGTGAATGACCGACAGACGGTAGGAGTAGACCGGTCGTCCCGCCGCTTTCGGCAGGAAGTAATACATGATACCGAGAATCGGCGTGGTGAGGAAGAACGCCACCGCGTTGTGACCATACCACCATTGCACCAGACCGTCCTGCACGCCGGCGAAGACGCCGTAGCTGTGCGTCCAGCTCGTCGGCCAGGACAAGTGGTTCACGATGTAGAGCATCGCGACCGTGATGATCGTCGCGATGTAGAACCAGATCGCGACGTAGAGGCTGGGCTCATTGCGTCGAGCCAGCGTCCAGAAGAAGTTGATCGCAAAGACGACCCAGATGAGGGCGACGGCGATGTTGATCGGCCAGATCAGCTCGGCGTATTCCTTGCCGCGGGTGAGACCCAGGGGCAGCGTCACCGCCGCACTCGCAATGATGGCCTGCCAGCCCCAGAAGTGCAGTCGGGAGAGGAAGTCACTCGCCAGCCGCGCCTTCACCAGACGCTGGGTCGAGTAGTAGATGCCGGCGAACATCATGTTGCCCACCAGCGCGAAGATCACCGCGTTGGTGTGCAGCGGGCGCAGGCGGCCAAACGTCAGGAAAGACGTGCTGAAGTTGAGCTGAAAGAAGTTCAGCTGAGAGGCGATAAGCACGCCCACCAACATTCCGACGGCGCCCCAAATGACGGACGCGATCATGAACTGGCGGACAATCTTATCGTTGTATTCGATCGTTAGGTTGCGGGCTGGCATGGCTTATGAAGCAGTTGAGGTAGCAAACAAAAGGGGATCCACCGGGGCCTCAGGAGGAGGAGGTGCCGTTCGCGCCAGACTGACCGCTCCGGCGGTTCCGCTGTGCGGCGGTGGTGTCTTGATCGCGACCTGCCTTGTCACGAGCCACGCCCACGGGGCGCGGCGTCTCGTCAGCCAGCGGCAACAAGGCGTCGCTTTCGGCCGAACTGAACCGCTGACGACTGTGTTCGCGCAGAAAAAACAGCACGAAGGTAAAGACCAGACAGAGGCTGATCGTGAGTGTAAGCGGAATGACGGACATGGCAGGTTGGTCAGGCGTGGTTACAGGGGTAGAGACCTTTGTTCACTCCGTTCTGCCGTGAGGTTTGGGACTGGGACGCGGCAGGATCCGGAAAACAAAAGACCTATGATTCGAACGCATACTAGCGGGACGCTGTGAATTCGACTCCGCGGGGGTTGTGCAGCGTTGCGCATTTCTTGGTCCGTAGTGAACAAGTGGTGACACCCCCAAATGCTCCCCTCCCCTCTGAGCGGCCGCACTTTCCCGCAAAATCTGCATCATCTGCGCAGTCAATTTGTGCCCACCCATGAGCAACACACGCGGAGCTGATTCGGCTAACTTCTGGCATTAATGCTTTCATGCACGATGGCTTTCTGCGAGCGCTCCAGACGCAACGCCCCGACCTGCGTCAGCGTTGGGAGGCTTTGCTGCGTGCCGAGCGCGTGAGTTCCCCGATGGCTCACCCCGATACGCTGGTGCATTTGATGGATTGGACGCTCGATCGTCTCCTCGACGAATTGCGCCAGCCCCATTTCCGGCGCCACTCCGAGCACGGTGCCCCCCGCAGCGCGGGGTTGGGCTGCGTGTGCGGTAAGAACCCCCTGCTCACCTATTTCTCCACCGCCGAGCAGGCCGTGGTGGAAACGCTCCTACTCGACGACACGGACCTCCGCCAAGTCTCGAGCGAAGATCGCAGCACCAGTCTCGATGAGTTGAAGGCGGCGCTCCACGCGGTCGCCCGTCGCGAAATCGATTCCTTTTGCGCCGTCTGCCAGAGCCGCGTGCGGCATGAGCAGGAACACACGGCCGCGGTTCTCAAGACCGCCCGCTGAAACGCCGGCCCCTCGACGTCGGACCAGCTGCTCCGACGCCGTGCAGGAGCGCAAGAATGCCGATCAACCGGCCCGACGCACGCCCGGCGTGGTGCCTTCGATGCGCTCACGGTAGGCCGTCGGAGCTTCGCCCGCGATCTTGCGGAAGACGCGATTGAACTGCGACAGGGACTGAAAACCGGCCTCGAACGCCGCCTCGCTGATGCGCTTGTGCGGATTAAGCAGCAGGTTTTTCACCTTCTCCACCCGCACGCGGGCGAGGTAATCGGTGAAGGTCATCCCGGTCGCCTTCTTGAACATCTTGCAGAAGTAGAAGGCGCTCATGTTCACCGCCTTCGCGACCTCCTCCAACGACATCTCATCGGAATGATGCTCGGCGATATATTGGCGCGCCCGGCTGATGGCCGGGGACTCTGCCGTCTCCTCGCGCACGATCAACTGGTTGCTGAGCGCGGAGAGGTGCTGGGCAAAAATCGCGAGCAGGCGGATGATGGACTCATACTGCCGCTTGTTGACCACACGGGACTGAAACCACGACTCCTCCAGCTTCTTCAAATCCACCTCGGTGCCATACTTCAGGATCTGACGGGAAACGGTCGTAAATTGCTTTTTGGTAGGCGAATGCGTGAGCACCTGACCCGTTTGCAGAAACGCCACCAAGTTTTCGCCCACGCGCACCGGCACGGCCGCGTCGCACAAACCCGCGAAACACTTCAGCGTCTTGGGCTCCATGCAGGCTTCCTTTTCCAACTTCTCCTGCAACTGCAGACACGCCGCACAGGTATGGTTGGATTTCGCCATCAGCGCACAGAACGGATTCTCGTTCGGATCCTTATGGTGAGGCAGGTCAAACCCCGCCACCGGGCGCAAGTTCAGCGGCAATCCCGTCGTTTCACGAAATGCATCTTGGTAGTCCTTGAAAATCTTGGACTCCTTGAGCTGAGAAACGACCGCTCGACTGCGCTTTTCTGGTGATTCGGGTAATGACATCGGTCCGTAAAAGACACTGTTGGCACGTCTGTGAGGCGCGATCAATAGGGAAAAGGCCTCTGGGTCTACCTTCCAAATCCACGTTTTACTTCCTATCAGCAAAGCTCCTACAAGGCCGGATAGCTGGACTGATAGAGCCAAACGTTCACCACCACAGATTTGGATTTACAGGCCGCCACCTAAGCCTACGTTCCGTGGCCTCCCTCCTCCCAGCGCCCGGGTGGCGGAATTGGTAGACGCAGCGGACTCAAAATCCGCCGCCCTTTAAAGGCGTGTGGGTTCGAGTCCCACCCCGGGCACCAGCCTTCGCTGCAGCTTCGGCTGGCGAGGCCAGCCAGATGCGGAAGCGAAGGCTGCCCGCCGAAGCTCTCTGAGCGAAGGAGGGCTCGCCTCCCGTAGGAGGACTGTCAAATCGGGTCGAAGCCTGTGTTCCGCGAGCGAGCGGCGAAGAGTGACTTCCCCTTTCGCAACCCTCGCCTGACTACTGTTGGCCACAATCCCGTGGCAGAGCCCCGGCTCCCGCCTAAGCTCTTGCCTCGGCCCGTCCTCCCATGAAACCCCGCCTCCTCCCCCTCCTCGCCGCCCTGCTCGGCTGCACGTCCTCCTCGTTTGCCACCACCCCCGCGTCCATTGACGACGGACGTCCCGAGTGGGACAACCCCGCGGTCATTCGCTGGGGCCATGAGCAGCCCCGCACCACCTTCCTCGCCTTCCCCTCCCGACAACTCGCGTTCGACCACCGCCGCGCCCCCAAAGCCACGCCGCGCTACCAGTCCTTGTCCGGCGATTGGCAATTCCACTGGTCGCCCAATCCCACCAGCCGCCCCACCACCTTCCAGCAGCCCGATTTCGACGCCTCCACGTGGTCGTCCATTACCGTGCCCGGCAACTGGCAGCTCCAGGGCCACGGTCTCCCGATCTACGCCAACGCCACTTACCCTTTCCCCATCACTGAGGCCCGCCCGCCTCACGACTGGAACCCGGTCGGCTCCTACCGCCGCACCTTCACCCTGCCCGCCACCTGGGACTACGCTCCCGACGCTGGCGAAAAGGTCTTCCTCCATTTCGAGGGCGTCGACTCCGCCTACTACGTGTGGCTGAACGGCGAACTCATCGGCTACAACGAGGGTAGCCGCACCCCCGCCGAGTTTGATGTCACCCCACACCTCCAAGCCGGCGAAAACCTCCTCGCCGTGCAGGTCTACCGCTGGTCCGACGGCGCCATCCTCGAGGACCAGGATTTCTGGCGCCTCAGCGGCATCTTCCGCGACGTTTACCTTTGGCAGGCCGGCCCCACCCACGTGCGCGACGTCAAACTCCTCGCCGACTTCGATCCGATCTCCCGCACCGGCTCCCTGCAGGTAAACCTCGACCTCACCGGCGATGAAGCCGCTGTCGTCGCCGACGTTGAACTCCTCCAACCTTCCGGCGCACCCCTGCAGTCGCTGCAACTCTCCGCCGACAACGCCTGGCAGGCTCAACACGCCCAACTCGCCGTGGCACCGTGGAGCGCCGAAGCCCCTCACCTCTACCCGGTCCTGGTCACCCTGCGTGACCGCGCCTCCGGCGACGTCCTCGAAGTCGTTCCCTTCGAGGTCGGTTTCCGTCGCGTTGAGATCCGCGACAGCCAACTCCTCGTCAACGGCGTCGCCGTCAAACTCAAGGGCGTCAACCGTCACGAACACGACCCCGATCTCGGCCACACCGTCACCCGCGAAGGCATGCTGCGCGACATCGCGCTCATGAAGCGCCACAACCTCAACGCCGTCCGCACCTCCCACTACCCCAACGTGCCCGAGTGGTATCGCCTCTGCGATCAAGCCGGCATCTACGTGATCGACGAGGCCAACCTCGAGACCCACGGCTTCGGCCGCCACACCCTGCACAACCGCATCGCCAACGACCCGGCCTGGGCCGCGCCCATCCTCGATCGCCTCCAACGCGTCGTCGCCCGCGACTACAACCACCCCAGCGTCATCATGTGGTCCACCGGCAACGAATCCGGCGAGGGTCCCAACCTCCTCGCCTGCCGCGTCTGGGCCAACCAAGCCGACCCGTCCCGCCCCCTCCACTACGAGAACTCCAACCTCCAGGTCGAGGGCTTCGATGGCTCCAGCACCGACATCACGTCCCACATGTATCTGCCGGCCGACGAGATGGCCTCCGAACTCGAGCGTTTCGCCGGCAAGCCCCTCGTGCTCTGCGAATACACCCACGCCATGGGCAACAGTAACGGCAACCTCGACGCCTACTGGGACCGCATCTTCGCCGACGACCGCATCGCCGGCGCTTTCGTCTGGGACTGGATGGACCAAGGCCTCCGTCAACCCATCCCCTTCGGTCGCCTCGACCCGTGGGGCCGCTCCGACTTCTTCGCTTACGGCGGCTGGTGGGAAGACCGCGCCCGCGTGCGCAACGACAACAACTTCTGCATGAACGGGCTCATCGACGCCAACGGCCACCCCCACCCCGGCCTCATCGCGCTCAAACACATCATCCAACCCGCCTCCGCCGAGCTTCTCACGGCCTCAACCGACGGCATGCAAGTCCGCCTCACCAATCGCCTCGATTTCACCGATCTCAGCGACGCCGTCACCTTGCATTGGACGATCCTCCAAAACGGCACCCCGGTCGACTCCGGCACCACCGCTCTCGCCTCCGTGCCCGCCCGCCGCACCTCCGTTGTCACCATCAACCCTTCGCCGGACTGGCTCCAACTCGACGGCGAAATCCTGCTCCAACTCTCCTACCGCACCGCCACCGGCTCCGCCTACTGGAAACCCGGCTACGAGCTCGGCTGGGATCAATTCCCCCTCGTCGGTGAATGGATTGCCCCGAACTCAGCCGCCGCCAGCACCGCCGCCGCCCCGCAACTCACCGAATCCGACGACCACCTCACCGTCACCGCCGCCGATTCCTCCTGGTCGCTCACCTTCAACCGCCGCACCGGCGCGCTGACCGATTGGCAACACGCTGGCACCACCCTCGCCACCGGCGCCGCTCCCGACTTCTGGCGTGCCACCACCGACAACGATCGCGGCGCCGGCCTCGGTCCACGCCGCACCTCCCGCGAGCTCAAACTCACCGCCAGCCGCACCTGGCAAAACGCCGCCCGCCAACGCGTCGTCACCGACGTCGCCACCAGCAGCACCGACACCTCCGCGCAGGTCCGCTTCACGACCACCGTGCTCGAAGGCGCCGCCGAGCTCGTGCTCACCTACGACGTGCATGCCGATGGCTCCGTTGACGTCGACTACGCCTACGCCGCCCAGCAGGACGACCTGCCCATCATCCCGCGCGTCGGCATGGCATGGGAATTGCCCGCCGCCTTCAGCGACCTGCGCTGGTATGGCCGCGGCCCCGAGCCCACCTACGCCGACCGCGCCTTCGCCCCGCTCGGCATCTACGCCAACACCGTCATGGGCAACTGGGTCGACTACTCCCGCCCGCAGGAAAACGGCAACAAAGTCGACGTGCGTTGGCTCGAGCTCAGCATCCCATCCACCGGCGTCGGCCTGCGTATCCTCTCGCTCGATACGCCGCTCAGTTGCGGCATTCGCCCCTACGCCGACCATGAGTTGGAGAACGTCGACTACTCTTGGCAACTCGGTCCTCGCCACACCACCTACCTCAACGTCGACCTCACCCAACTCGGCGTCGGGGGCGACGACAGCTGGGGCTCCATCGCTCACGCCCCCTACCAGCCCCGCTCAACCGAATATCACTACCGCTACCGCCTCGAGCCCTTCCAACTCGACTGAAAAACCCCGAGCTGTAGCCGGGCTCGGCGAGCCCGGTCCTTGCCTCTCCGCCATGGTCCCCGGGGTCAATGCCCCCGGCTACAGCTTCAGGCACGCCCATTCAACAAAGTAAGTCGCCCGCCACCACGTGGCTACGAGCGTGAGCGAGTGGCTCGCCTCCTCGCCCACTCAATCCACTGGCGCCGCCGCGCGCGGCGGCGTCCGCAATGAGCCCGGGGTGCAGTTCAACTTGCGCCGACACACCACACTCAGGTGCCGCGCATCCTGGAAGCCACACGCATACGCCACTTCGGCGATCGTCATCTTCGGATTCTCCATCAGCAGCACCTCCGCTCGCTCCAATTGCTGCCGCTGCACCTCCGCGTAAACCGTCGTGCCCAGCGCCGCCTTGAACCGCATTTCCAGCGACCGTCGCGACACGCCCACCGTGCGCGCGATCTCCTCCACGTAGATCGTATTGCCCAAGTGATCGGCCACGTAGTCGATCGCCTCAGCCACCACTTCGTCGTTCACCGCCAGTTTGTCGGTCGACCCGCGTGCCACGATCTTCAGCGGCGGCACATACACGGTCTCCGGCACGGGTTCCTTGGTCGTGATCAGTTCCAGCATGCGCTGCGCCGCCAGGTAGCCGATGCGACGCCGATTCAGCTCGATACTCGAAAGCGCCACCGCCGCGAAGCCCAGCTGGATATCGTCATTGTCGACCCCCAGCACCGCCACGTCGTTCGGAATGGACGCGCCGATATCCACACAGGCCTCCGCCACCGCTCGCGCCACCGCATCATTAAAACAGAACACGCCCGCCGGTCGCGGCAGTTTCGCCAACCACGCCGCGATGCGATCCACCGCCTGCGGTGATGGCGCGTCGCCTTCCGTCATCTCGGGCAACACCAGCGCCAGCGCCTCGTCCCCCGCTGCCTGCGCCGCGGCCATAAACCCCTCTTGCCGCAACGTCGACGACCGGTGCTTCGCCGCCCCGCAGTATCCGAAGTTTCGATACCCTCGCCGCGCGAAAAACCGCGCCGCCAGTTCCCCCACCCGGCGGTCGTCATTGATCACGTTGTCCAGCTTAGTGCCCAGCCGCCGACCCGACACATTGATCACCGGAAAATCCGCCGCCAGCAGTGCGGCCTCATCGGCCTTGGAACTCACCCGCGTGATCAAACCATCGAGCCGCAGCCGCCGCAACCGCGCCGCTTCAAACCGTTCCGGTCGCGCGATTTTCACCACCTGCACCGTCGGCTCCACCCGGAATCCCTCCGCCAAACCCTGCAGCACGCCGTGCCAATGCTCCGTCTCGATCGAGAGCATGATTCCGACTCGTTTGCGCCGCAGTTCAGCCATGCGCCGAGGCAAACGACCTTGCGCATTTTGTAAACCCTTTTGCGGTTTAATGCCTGCGGCGTTTTTCGGCCCACTGCTACGCTTTCAGCCCCCCTTATGAGCAACCCTTACCTCGATTCCCTCTTCTCTCTTTCCGGTCGCGTGGCCGTCGTCATTGGCGGCACCGGCGAACTCTGTGGCGCCATGGCCGAGGGCCTGGCCGGGGCCGGAGCCGAGGTCGTGCTCGTTGGCCGCAACGAGCAAAAAGCCGAGGCCCGCCTCGCCAAAATCGCCGCCGCCGGCGGCAAGGCTTGGTTCCATCCCGCCGACGCCACCAGCCGCGAATCACTCGTCGCCCTGCGCGACGCCGTCCTCGAACGCACCGGCCGCATCGACGTCCTCGTCAACGGCGCCGGCGTCAACTCGCCCACCCCGCTCATGGACATTCCCGAGGAGGAGTTCGACCGCATCATCAACGCCAACGTCAAAGGCGTGCTGATGGCCTGCCAGATCTTCGGCGAAACCATGCTCCAGGCCACCGACGGCGGCTCCATCATCAACATCGGTTCCGCCTCCGCCCGCATCCCCCTTTCCCGCGTTTTCACCTACTCCGCCTCCAAGGCCGCGGTGCACAATCTCACCAAAAACATCGCCCGCGAATGGGCCACCAAGGGCGTGCGCGTGAACCTGCTCGTGCCGGGCTTCTTCCCCGCCGAACAGAACCGCAAGGTGCTCACCCCCGACCGCGTCGAAACCATCATGGGCCACACCCCGATGAAGCGTTTCGGCGAAGCCAAGGAACTGATCGGTGCCACCCTTTTCCTCGCCAGCAACGCCGCCTCCTCCTTCGTCACCGGCGCCGAAATCGAAGTCGATGGCGGCTTCCACGCCATGACCATCTAAACGTTCCGTCATTCCACCACGCTGCGGTGCGTAGGCGGTAGCCGAAGCCATCCGTGTTCATCCGTGGTTAAAAAAACCCTGCCTGTCTTTTCCCGCTCCCACCATGTCCCCAATCAACACCTTCCTGCTGGAGAACAATCTCCGCATCGCCACCAACCCCTGCGTCTCGCCGGATTTCTGCCTCGATTGGTCGAACCTCAGCGCCAAGCTCTCCGCCGGTGAGGCGCTGCACATCTGGCCGCAAAGCGGCTTCGATACCGCCGCCGGTAGCTGGAAGCTTCGCGAGGACACCTGCACCGGCGATTGCGCCTGGGTGCTAACCCCGTCCGCCGGCACGCCCGACGTCGCCAACGTCCTCGCCGACGGCGTCGTCCTGCCCTCCGGCTCCGTCGCCTTCCCGGCCAGCTGGGCCAACCTGCTCACGCTCAAGAACCTCATCCTCGAGCACGATCCCGACGCCACCGTTTTCCCCACCGCCGGAGCCAAACTCGGCTCCTCCACGCTCGGCGTCGGCGCCCGCTTCACTGCGCTGCACTGGCCCGCCGTCGATTGGTCCATGGCCCACCTCGGCATCGGCCTCACCGCCAACCAAAACTCCATCCCGCGCGAACTCGTTTACGACGTTGATGAGATGCTCGCCGACCGCCTCGACACCGTGCCCTTCCCCTTCATCGGCGCTTCCGTGCCCGAGGGTCACCAGGGTCAGTCGGTCGAGGGCATGAGCCACGGCTCCGTCCTCGCCAAACTCAAACACGGCTTCCACCAGCGCCGCATCGCTTGGTCCTTCAACGCCGACCACCAACCCATCGGCGGCAAGTTCGACGCCCGCGAAGAAGCGCTCGTGCGCGGCTCGTTGCTCGCCAGCTACATCACCTTCGACCTCTCGCCCGAACTCGCGAAGAAGGAGCCGGCCGACGTCGCCACCATCGACGCCGACCTACAGGCCCGCGTCAAAGCCCGCATGGCCGAGGTCGGCCTCAGCGTCGATGACGCCGCCTTCAACGAGCTGCTCGCGACCGTGTGGACGCCCATGCAGAAAATGAAGCGCCGCGACGACCTCTACGCCGCCGCCCGCGCCGCCGCCTTCACCACCACCGAGGGCCGCACCTACCTGCGCGAACTCTCCATCGACGAACTGCCCGGCCTCACCACTCCGGAGACCACCGGCATCATGCTCGCGCTCTGCGAAGCCATGGACATGCCGGTCAACTTCGTCGCGCCGGCCTTTGGTTTCCAAAAGAACATTCCCTACCCGGATCAGGACCGCCTGCGCGAACTCATCACCGCCCAGTGGCAGGTCTGCCAAAAGTTCGGCGTGAGCATCGGCTTCCACTCCGGTTCCGGCAAATCCGCGGAGAACTACCGCCTCATGGGTGAACTCACCGGCAGCCACCTCGAGATCAAAACCAGCGGTCGCTACACCTACGAAATGGGCCGCGCCCTGCACGCCTCGACCAACGCCGCCGACCAGGCGCTGTGGAAGGACTGGTATGCCTTCACCGTCGACCTCGCCATCGCCGGCGCCTTCAGCGACGACGCCACCGAGCGCGACGCCGCCCGCAGCTTCATTCTCGCCAGCTTCGACGAGTCGACGCCCGCCGCCGACGCGCTCTTCGCCTCCCCGGAAGCCTGCCGCACCGCCGTCGCCGCCCTTTCGCCGAGCCCGGAGCGTGTATTGTTTTTTGAATACAACTTCCTCTACGTGCTCGCCGCCGAAGGCAAAGCCACCAAGGACGCCCTCGGCGACCACTCCCCCGCCGGCTACCGTCAGCGTGCCCGCTTCTACGCCATCAGCGACGAAGCCCGTCTCGCCTACGCCCGTCGCGTCGCCGCGTATCTGATCTTCCTCGCCGAGACCACCGGCCTGGCCAGCGCCGAAACCTGCGCCAACGTCAACGCGCGCCTCGAGACCCTCCCCACCTACGCCGCCCTCCTCGCCGACATCGCCCCGACCGCCTAAAGCCACCGCATCTTTCTCTTTCTTCTTTATCTTTCTCTTTATCCCCACCGGCCGCCCCCCATCCGCCCATCGGGGAGAACGAGAAAGATAAAGAGAAAGAATAAAGAACGCCGTCACCGCTCACGGCCCCACTTCATCCTTCTTACTTCCTACTTCTTACTTCGCCCCCCCCTGCCCCATGCGACCCTTCATCCACGACGATTTCCTGCTGCACAGCGAGGCGGCCAGTCACCTCTACCACGACTACGCCGCCAACTGCCCGCTCTTCGATTATCACAATCACCTGCCGCCGCAGGCCATCGCCGACAATCACACCTTCGCCGACCTCGCCGAGATCTGGCTCGGTGGCGATCACTACAAGTGGCGCGCCATGCGTTCCAACGGCGTGGCGGAGCGCTTCTGCACCGGCGATGCGGAGCCCTACGAAAAGTTCGAGGCCTGGGCCGCCACCGTGCCGCACACCCTGCGCAACCCGCTCTATCACTGGACGCACCTCGAGCTGAAACGTTACTTCGGCCTCGAAACCCTGCTCGACGCCGACAACGCCCGCTACGTCTGGGACATCGCCCACGCGCAGCTGCCCGAGCAACCCGTCCAACAAATCCTGCGTGACCAAAAGGTCGCCGTCGCCTGCACGACCGACGATCCCGCCGATTCCCTCGCCATCCACGAGCAGATCGCCGCCTCCGGTCACACCACGCGCGTCTATCCGACCTTCCGCCCGGACAAGGCCTACGCCCTAGGCAACCCGGCCGCCTTCAACGCCTATTGCGAAAAACTCGGCGCCGCCGCCGGCGTGGAGATCACGTCCTTCGACGACCTGCTCACCGCGCTCGAGAAACGCCACGCCGACTTCCACGCCGTCGGCGGTCGCATCTCCGACCACGGCCTCGAGACCGCCCTCGCCTCGCCTTGCTCCCTCGCCGAGGCCCGCGCCATCTTCCAAAAGGTGCGCGACGGTTCGGTGCCCACCGCCGACGAACAACTCGGCTTCGGTTCGTTGCTCATGCTCGAGTTTGGCCGCTGGGACGCCAAACGCGGCTGGACCAAGCAGCTCCACCTCGGCGCCATGCGGAACAACAACCCCCGCATGCTGCGCAACCTCGGACCCGACACAGGCTTCGACTCCATCGGCGACTACTCCCAAGCCTCCAACCTCTCGCGCTACCTCGCCTCGCTCGACGACACCAACGAGTTGCCCAAGGTCGTCATCTACAACCTTAACCCGGCCGACAATTACATGGTCGGCACCATGATCGGCAACTTCCAGGACGGCTCCATCCCGGGCAAGATTCAGTTCGGCTCCGGTTGGTGGTTCCTCGATCAAAAGGAAGCGATGGAGTGGCAGCTCAACGCCCTCTCCAACCTCGGCCTGCTCTCGCGTTTCGTCGGCATGCTCACCGATTCGCGCAGCTTCATGTCCTTTCCGCGCCACGAGTATTTCCGCCGCACCCTCTGCAACCTGCTCGGCAACGAGATCACCAACGGCGAACTCCCGACCGACTTCGAGCTCATCGGCGCGATGGTGAAAAACATTTGTTTTGGTAATGCCGTGAACTACTTCGGCCTCGACGTGGATCCGGAATACACCGCGCACGGCTGATTTTTTCGTCCGCCGCAAACCGGTGCGCTCAGAGGGAAAGTATGAATCCCTTTGAATGCGACCGCGCATCTCTAGCCATTTCCCTCGCGGACGCTGACCCGGCGCCTCCTTGGCACCGCGGTTGCTCGTTTGCAGTATCGAGATGGAAGAATGTGATCGCTGTGCCAGCGCCAAGAAGCCGCCGACACCCGCGCTCTTTGGCGGTTGCCGCCTCATGCGGGAGTTCACCGTGCTGCATGACATCTCGACGGCCCTCTCCCAGGGCTTCGAGTTGCGTGAAGCGATTCTCCCCATGTTTCGCAAAGTCACCGAGGCGTCCGGCTTGCGCCGCGGCATACTCACCGTGCTCTCCCGCGAATCCGGCGACCTCGTGGTCGAGGAACTCGAAGACGACAGCGTGCCCGCCAAATCGCTCCACCTCGGTCAACTCGAGTCCGGCTACTTTGGCGCCGTCGCTGCCAGCGGTGAACCCGCCGTGATCCCGCAACTCAGCGCCACCGTCACCTCCGACTGGCTGCCGGCCGAGCGCGACCTCCTGCGCGCCGCCATCGACGCCGGCGAGTCCCTCATCATGGTGCCGATTCGCCACGCCCAGGAAATCCTCGGCACCCTCAGTTTCACCCGCCCGCCCGCCGGCCAGGCCCACCTCGAAGCCGACGAACGTTTCCTCATGGTCGTCGCCGGTCAGGTCGGTCTCGCCGTGCGCTTCCGCCAGATCGCCAAGGAACGATTCGACGCCCTGAAGGAAGAGAACGTGCGGCTCATGGAGCAGATCCAAAAGAGCTTCATCCCCGAGGGCCTCATCGGCCGCTCCTCGGCCATGCGCATGGTCTATTTTCACGTCGACCAGGTCGCGTCTTCCAAAACCACCGTGCTCATCCGCGGCGAAACCGGCGCCGGCAAAGAGCGCGTCGCCACCACCATCTGGGAAGCCTCCAGCCGCAAGCGTCGCCCCTACGTGCGCGTCAACTGCGCCGCCCTCCCCGAGAGCATCATTGAGAGTGAACTCTTCGGTCACGAGAAGGGCGCCTTCACCGGCGCGCTCTCTCTGCGCAAAGGCCGCTTCGAACTCGCCCAGGGCGGCACCATCTTCCTCGACGAGATCGGCGAGATCTCCGCCGCCACCCAGGCCAAACTCTTGCGCGTCCTCCAGGAAGGCACCTACGAACGTGTCGGTGGCACCGAGACCTTGCACGTCGACGTGCGCGTCATCGCCGCCACCAACCGCAACCTCGAAAAGATGATAGAGGACGGATCCTTCCGCCTCGATCTCTACTACCGCATCAACGTCTTCCCCATCTACGTGCCGCCCCTGCGCGAGCGCCGCAGCGACATCCTCGAGCTGGCCGACTTCTTCCTCGAAAAATACGCCCGCCAAAACGGCAAGGCCGTGCTCCGCATCTCCACCCCCGCCATCGACATGCTCATGGCATACCACTGGCCGGGCAACGTGCGGGAACTCGAAAACATCATCGAGCGCGCCGTGCTGCTCTCCACCGATGGCGTCATTCACAGTTACCACCTGCCGCCCACGCTCCAGACCGGCGAAGCGTCGAACACCGCTTCGGCCTCCACTCTCGCGGAGGCCGTCGACGCCCTCGAGCGCGAGCTCATCGTCGAGGCGCTGAAGAACCACCGTGGCATCGTCGCCCAAGCCGCCCGACACCTCGGCCTCACCGAACGCGTCCTCGGCCTGCGCCTCAAAAAATACGCGATCGACAGCCGCCGCTTCCGCACCGCCGAAGCGTAGGACCGGCGCTCGCGCCGCGCCGCTCTCCAACGTGAGCGGGAGCAAGCTCGCGGCCTACCTGCGACATCCGACACCATCATTGTAGGCTGCGAGCTTGCTCGCGCTCCGTTGCCTCTCCGCCCCCTAACCGCGTTGCGCCCGACCAACCCATTGGGCCGGCGCTCGCGCGCCGCCTTATCCGTGCCCATCCGTGTTGTCCGTGGCTAAAAACTTCGCCCCTTAGTGCTGACAGATCTTGTCCGCACTGGTCGTGAACCCGTCGTCCTGAGCAACAAACTTCCCGCGGCTCTCGAGGAAATCCACCAACTCAGCCGCAGTCATGTTTTCCGCCGAGCAGGTATGGTAGCGCGTCTCGACGCCGAAGCGTTCGATGATCGCCGCCTCCAAGGTCTGCCGCGTATACGAGCGCGAATTTTCCAGCATCATCTGCATCACTTCGTGGCCGTGAATGTGTGGTGTCATATCAGGTGAGGGTTGAGGACCGGTGGGAAAAACCACCCACCGCCTAGGTCCGCACGACACCGCAGCGCAAGCCGATGCCAACATCTGCCGCCCCTTGGACAAGGCACGCCGCTTCGTCATCAATTCCATGCATTCCGGACCTACCCGTGCCCATTTACTGGATACACTCGACTCCCCCACCCGCACTCCCCGCCCGATCCTACCCTCACGTAGGTCCTACCACCCGTTTCCTACCAAAATGTAGGAAACGCGCAGCCGCGAAATCAGCCCCTTTTCAAAATCCTAATTTTTATCCCACTACCCCCACGCCACTTACACCTCTCCCGCCCGGCCGTAAAACGCTCTGGCACCGGCGAAGCTAAAAGAGAAAGCACGAGTGCGAGTCACTTCCGAACCCGCACCGCAGCTTCCAATAAGGCATTCCCATGAGAAAGATCGCAATCTACGGCAAGGGTGGCATCGGCAAGTCGACGACCACTCAAAACACAGTGGCGGGTTTGGTGGAGATGGGCAAAAAGGTCATGGTCGTTGGCTGTGACCCCAAGGCTGATTCCACGCGCCTGCTGCTCGGCGGCCTCGCCCAACGCAGCGTGCTCGATACCCTCCGAGAAGAGGGTGAAGACGTTGAACTCGCCGACATCCGCTCCCCCGGTTTCTGCTCCAGCCTCTGCGTTGAATCCGGCGGCCCCGAGCCGGGCGTCGGCTGCGCCGGCCGCGGCATCATCACCTCGATCAATATGCTCGAGCAGCTCGGCGCGTATGATGAGGAGGAGAACCTCGACTACGTGTTCTACGACGTCCTCGGCGACGTGGTCTGCGGCGGTTTCGCCATGCCGATCCGCGAGGGCAAGGCCGAGGAAATCTACATCGTCTGCTCCGGCGAGATGATGGCCATGTATGCCGCCAACAACATCTGCAAGGGCATCCAGAAATACGCCCAGACCGGCGCCGTGCGCCTCGGCGGTCTCATCTGCAACAGCCGCAAGGTCGACAACGAACGCCAGATGATCGAGGCCTTCGCCGCCCAACTCGGCACTCAGATGATCCACTTCGTCCCGCGCGAAAACGATGTCCAACGCGCCGAGATTCAGCGCAAGACCGTCATCGAATGGAACGCCCAGTGCCCGCAGGCCGACGAATACCGCACCCTCGCCCGGGCCATCGATGAGAACAAAAACTTCGTCATCCCGAAGCCCATGTCGATTCCGCAGCTCGAGAACCTGCTGATGGAATACGGTCTCCTCGGCGTCTGAGCGACACCTCGCTCCCGCATCCTTCCCTCCGCGCCCCCGCCGGGCGTGCTCCCTTTCCACACCTCCACACCAACGGACTGCACCATGTCTGATTTCAACGAAGAGCCCGTTCCGGGCAGCGACTCCGACGGTTTTCCCGTCCCCACCGCCACCCTGCCCGATCCGGCGGCGGTGCGCGAAGAGATGCTCAAAATCTATCCGTCGAAGACCCTCAAAAAGCGCTCCAAGCAGATGCTGGTCAACGACCCCAGCGCGCCGCCCGAGATCGGCGCCAACACCCGCACCGTGCCGGGCATCATCACCCAACGCGGCTGCACCTACGCCGGCTGCCGCGGCGTGGTCATCGGCCCCATCCACGACATCCTCCACATCACCCACGGCCCCATCGGCTGCGGCTACTACTCCTGGCTCACCCGCCGCAACCTCGCCCAGCAGCGCCCCGACCAGCCGATCAACTTCCTCCAATACGCCATGTCCACCGACATGATGGAGAGTGAGATCATCTTCGGCGGAGAGAAGAAACTGGCCGCCGCCATCCGCGAGGCCTACGAGATCTTCAAACCCAAGGCCATTGCGGTCTACGCCACCTGCCCGGTCGGACTCATCGGCGACGACATTCACTCCGTTTGCCGCGAAGCCAAGAAGGAGCTCGGCATCAATGTCTTCGGCTTCTCCTGCGAGGGCTACAAGGGCGTCTCCCAATCCGCCGGTCACCACATCGCCAACAACGGCGTGTTTAAGCACATGGTCGGCCTGCTCGACGAGCCCGACCCCGAGCCCTTCCGCATCAACGTCCTCGGTGAATACAACATCGGCGGCGACGCCTGGGCCATCGACACCCTGCTGAAGAAGTGCGGTATCCACGTTACCGCTACGCTCTCCGGCGACGTCACCTACGACCAGATCTGCAAGTGCCACACCGCCGACCTCAACGTCGTCATGTGCCACCGCTCGATCAACTACATGGCCGAGATGATGGAGACCAAATACGGCGTGCCGTGGATCAAGGTGAACTTCATCGGCGCCGAGCAGTCCGCCAAGTCCCTGCGCAAGATCGCCGCCTACTTCCAGGACAAGCAGCTCACCGATCGCGTCGAGGAAGTCATCGCCCAGGAGATGGCCGAACTCCGCCCCGTCATCGCCGACGTCAAGACCCGCTGCGAGGGCAAGACCGCCGCCATGTTCGTGGGTGGCTCCCGCGCCCACCACTACCAGCACCTCTTCAAGGACATCGGCATGCTCACCGTCGCCGCCGGCTACGAGTTCGCTCACCGCGACGACTACGAGGGCCGCGACGTGCTCCCCTCCATCAAGATCGACGCCGACTCGCGCAACATTGAGGAGCTCGAAGTCGAGGCCGATCCCGAGAAGTTCCAGGCCCGCAAGACCCCCGAGCAACTCGCCGCGCTCGAAGCCGGCGGATTCAGCTTCAAGGACTACGAGGGCATGATGCGTGAGATGCGCAAGGAGACCCTCATCATCGACGACATCTCCCACCACGAGATCGAGAAACTCATCGAACTCTACAAACCCGACATCATCGGCTCGGGCATCAAGGACAAGTTCGTCATCGAGAAGTTCGGCGTCCCCTGCAAGCAGCTCCACAGCTACGACTACGGCGGCCCCTACGCCGCCTTCACCGGCGCGGCCAACTTCTACAAGGAAGTCGACCGCATGATTAACACGAAGGTGTGGCAACTCGTCACCCCGTCGTGGAAGAAGCCCGCCGATCCGGCCCACACCTTCGGTCGCGGCATCGACAACCCTGCCAACAAAGCCATCCGCGAACTCATCGCCGGCCAGGCCAAAGTCAAAAAGCCCGCCAAGGCCGCTCCGGCTGCCGACGCGCCTTGCGGCGAGTAAGCCCCGCTTCACCCGCCTCTCTCCCCCTTCACCTCGCACCACTCATCGGAGGATAAATTATCATGTTGGACGGAACCACTGCCGAAGTCGCCAACCGCTCGGCCCTGCGCATCAATCCCGCCAAGACCTGTCAGCCCATCGGCGCCATGTATGCCTCACTCGGCATCCAAGGTTGCATGCCGCACAGTCACGGCTCCCAAGGCTGCTGCGCCTACCACCGCAGTCACCTCACCCGCCACTTCAAGGAACCGGTCATGGCCACCACCAGTTCGTTCACCGAGGGCGCCTCGGTGTTCGGCGGCATGGCCAACCTCAACCAGGCCCTGAAGAACATCTTCACCATCTACAACCCCGACATCGTCGCCGTGCACACCACCTGCCTCTCCGAGGTCATCGGCGACGACATCCCTTCCATCGTCGCCAAGGCCCGCGAGTCCGGCGCCGTGCCCGAGGGCAAGATCGTCATCCACGCCAACACGCCTTCGTTCGTCGGCTCCCACGTCACCGGCTTCGCCAACATGGTCAGCGCCATGGTCAACTACCTCAGCGAGTCGACCGGCGAAACCAAGAACCAGATCAACGTGCTCCCGGGCTACGTCGAACCGGCCGACATGCGCGAACTCAAGCGCCTCGCCGCCGCCGTGGGGGTCGACATCGTCATGTTCCCCGACACCTCCGGCGTTCTCGACGGTCCGCTCACCGGCGAATACGAACTCTTCCCCCGCGGCGGCGCCACGGTGGAGCAGATCAAGTCCTCCGGCGACAACATCGCCACCCTCGGCCTCGGTCACTTCGCCTCCCACATCGCCGCCGCCACCCTCGAGTCCAAGTGCAACGTGCCCGCCGCCTTCCTCGAGTTGCCCATCGGCGTGACCGCCACCGACCGCTTCGTCGACGCGCTCCGCAGCTACGCCGATGTTGAGGTCCCCGAGGCGGTCGAAAACGAGCGCGGCCGCCTGGTCGATCTCATGAGCGACCTGCACCAATACTTCCACGGCAAGCGCGTCGCCGTTTCGGGTGATCCGGATCACGTCATCGCTCTCACCCAGCTCCTGCTCGAGCTCGAGATGAAGCCCGTCTACGCCATCACCGGCTCCACAGGCAACCAGTTCGAAAAGCGCATGCATGAGCTGCTCGATGGCCCGGTGCCGGAAGCCAAGATCAAGCAGAACGCCGACCTCTTCGAACTCCACCAGTGGATGAAGAACGAGCCGGTCGATCTGCTCATCACCAACACCTACGGCAAACACATCGCCCGCACCGAGGACGTGCCCTTCGTCCGCTTCGGCTTCCCCATCCTCGATCGCGCCGCCCACCGCTACTACCCGACCCTGGGCTACGCCGGTGCCATCAATCTCATCAACCAGATCCTCAATGTCATCCTGGACCGCAAGGACCGGGACTGCCCCGAGGCCTGGTATGAGCTCGTCCAGTAATCCCTTCGTCTGAGGTCGTCCATCCGCCCGCCGGTTCACCGTATCCGCTCCCGTCATGCCTGCGTCCACCGACATCGCCATCCTGCCCGACCGCGCCGCCTCCATCGTTGAGGCCGGCTCGGCCGGCGGTCCGGTGAAGTGTGGCAAGGGCAGTGTCGCCGGATCGGTGAGCCAGCGGGCCTGCGTTTTTTGTGGCTCCCGCGTCGTCCTCTACCCCATCACCGACGCGCTCCATATCGTGCACGGCCCCATCGGTTGTGCCGCCTACACCTGGGACATCCGCGGCGCCCAGTCCTCTGGTCCCCAGCTCTTCCGCAATGCCTTCTCCACCGACCTCCAGGAACTGGATGTTATCTACGGCGGAGAACAAAAACTCGAGCACGCCCTGCTCGACCTCATCGCCCAGCACGGCCCGAAAGCCGCCTTCGTTTACTCCACCTGCATCGTCGGTCTCATCGGCGACGACGTGAAAGCCATCTGCAAACGCGTCGCCGCCGCCACGAACATTCCCGTGCTCTCCGTCGCCAGCGAGGGCTTCAAGGGCACCAAGAAGGACGGTTACCGCGCCGCCTGCGAAGCCGTGCAACACCTCGTTGGCACCGGCGACACCTCCGACATCGGCCCGCACAGCATCAACCTCATGGGCGACTTCAACATCGCCGGAGAAAGCTGGGTCATCCGCGACTACTTCGAACGCATCGGTATCCAGGTTGTGGCGACAATTACCGGCGACGGCCGCGTCGACGCCATCCGCCGCTGCCACGGGGCCAAGCTCAACCTCGTGCAATGCTCCGGTTCCATGACCCACCTCGCCAAGTCGATGGAGCAGGACTACGGCGTGCCCTTCAAACGCGTCTCCTTCTTCGGCATCGAGGACATGGCCGCCGCCCTCTACGAGACCGCCCGCTTCTTCGACTCGCCCGAGCTCCTCGACAAGGCCCGCGCCCTCGTCGCCGAGGAGGTCGCCAAGATCATGCCACAACTTTCCGCCTGGCGCGCCGACCTCAACGGCCGCAAGGCCGCCGTCTACGTCGGTGGCGCCTTCAAGGCCTTCTCCCTCGTCCGCGCCCTGCGCACCATCGGCATGACCACCGCCGTGGTGGGCACCCAGACCGGCGACGCCGAGGACTACGACCAGCTCCGCGAGATGTGCGATCCCGGCACCATCATCGTCGACGACTCCAACCCGCTCGAGCTCGCCAAGTTCTGCCTCGCGCAGGACGTCGACCTTTTCATCGGCGGCGTGAAGGAACGCCCCATCGCCTACAAACTCGGCATCGGTTTCTGTGACCACAACCACGAGCGCAAGGAGTGCCTCGCCGGCTTCGTCGGCATGCTCAACTTCGCCCGCGAGGTGCACGCCACCGTCACCAGTCCGGTTTGGAACTACGTCCCCCGGCGCGCCGGCGCCGCTCACCTCGAACTGGAGGAGGCCCGGTCATGAAAGCCCTGCCGCCCGACCACGCTCACCCTACTCCCCGCGGCGGCACTCCCGAGTTTCCCTCCGCCTCGACCAACCCCTGCAAACTCTGCACGCCCCTCGGCGCCTGCCTCGCCTTCAAGGGCATCGCCGGCACCGTGCCGCTCCTCCACGGCTCCCAGGGCTGCGCGACCTACATCCGCCGCTACCTCATCTCCCACTTCCGCGAGCCGGTCGACATCGCCTCCTCCAACTTTTCCGAAGACTCCGCCGTCTTCGGTGGCCGCCGCAATCTCCACCACGCGCTCGACAACGTGGGCCGCCAATACCACCCCGACCTCGTCGGCGTCGCCACCACCTGCCTCTCTGAAACCATGGGCGAAAACATGCCCATGCTGCTCGGTGAATATCACCGCGAAAGCGCCGCCGACGGCCTCGCCCGTCCACCCACCGTTCACGTCTCCACCCCGAGCTACAAGGGCACCCACGCCGAGGGTTTTAACGACACCGTGCGCGCCCTCGTCGAGTCCCTCGCCCTGCCGCCCCGCGCCGGCCTGAACGCCCCCACGCCCCCGGCCCTCTTACCCGGCATGGTTTCCCCCGCCGACCTGCGTCACCTGCGCGACTTCGCCGCCGCGTGGCAATCCCCGGTCACCCTCGTGCCCGACTACAGCGAGACCCTCGACGGCGGCACCTGGTCCGACTACGAACGCATGCCCACCGGCGGCACCACCGTGACCGATCTCCGCGCCCTTGGTCGCGCCGCCGTCGCCATTGAATGCGGTCTCGTTCTCGCCGGGGCCAAAGCCACCGCCGGCACCCATCTGGCCCGCCGCTGCGAGGTGCCCCTGCACCGCCTCGGCCTGCCCATCGGCCTGCGCCAAACCGACGCGCTCAGCGACGTTTTCGCCGACCTCACCGGCCGCCCCACGCCCCTGCGCCTCGCCCACGAACGCGCCCGCTTGGTCGACGCCTACGTCGACGCCCACAAATACCTCTCCGGCCGCAAGGCCATCGTCTACGGCGAGGAGGATCTCGTCGCCTCCCTCGCCATCTTCCTCGCCGAGATCGGCATCGTGCCCGTGCTCTGCGCCGCCGGCGGTCGCAGCGGTCGACTCGAAAAGGCCATCCTCACCAACGCCCCCGAACTCGCCAACCGGATCGAGGTGCGCGAGGGCAGCGACTTCGCCGACATCGAGGAACGCATCACCGCGCTTAAGCCCGACCTGCTCATCGGCAGCAGCAAGGGCTACAAACTCGCCCGCGCGCTCGATGTGCCGCTCGTGCGCTGCGGCTTCCCGGTCCACGACCGCCTCGGCGCCCAGCGCATCCAACTGCTCGGCTACGCCGGCACCCAGCAACTCTTCGACCGTATCGTCAACGCCCTGCTCGAAGCCAAGCAGGCGCATTCAGAAATCGGATACAGCTATCTCTGACCCAGGAATTTTTAAACATGGACACGCCCGCCACCACCACCTGCGACGCCCCCGCCTCCCTCGGCCCCAAGGTCGACCTCTCCCGCCACCCCTGTTTTAACAAAAAGTCCCACCATCAGCACGCCCGCGTCCACCTGCCGGTCGCCCCGCGCTGCAACCTCCAGTGCAACTTCTGTAACCGGAAGTTCGACTGCATGAACGAGAGCCGCCCCGGCGTCACCAGCGCCGTGCTCCCGCCCGATCAGGCCGTGCCCTACCTCGAGGAGATCCGTGCCAAACACGAGAACCTCACCGTCGTGGGCATCGCCGGTCCCGGCGACCCGTTTGCCAATCCGGTCGAGACCATGGCCACCCTCGTCGCCGTGCGGAAACGTTACTCCGACATGATCCTCTGCCTCGCCAGCAACGGCCTCGGCATCGGCCCCCACATCGACAACCTCGCCGCCCTCGAGGTCAGCCACGTCACCATCACCCTCAACGCCGTCGATCCCGAGATCGGCGCCCGCATCTACGCCTGGATCCGCGACGGCCGCCGCCCCATGCGCGGACTCGATGCCGCCAAGCTCCTGCTCGATCGCCAGCTCGATGCCATCCAGCGGCTCAAGGCGCACGGCATCATCGTGAAGATCAATTCGATCATCATGCCGGGCATCAACGACCACCACTTCCTCGACATCGCCCGCACCGTCTCCGACCTCGGCGCCGATCTCATGAACTGCATGTCCTTCATTCCGGTGAAAGGCGCCGCGTTCGAGGACCTGCCCGCCCCGGCCAACCTCGATGTCATCCGCACCCGCCTGCAGTGCGAGAAACACCTGCCGCAGATGACCCACTGCGCCCGCTGCCGCGCCGATGCCGTGGGCCTCATTCACGAGAGCATCGACAACGAGGACATGACCCGTCTCAACCGCTTCGCCAACGCCAAGGTGATGGCCGGGCGCAAACGCCCCTACATCGCGGTCGCCAGCGAAGAGGGCGCCCTCGTCAACCAGCACCTCGGCGAAGCCGCCCGCGTCATCCTCTTCCGCCAAGACACCGAGACCCCCTCCGGCTACAAATTCCACGAGGTGCGCCGCATGCCAGAACCAGGTTCGGCCGACGGCCGCTGGGGCGACATGGCCGACATCCTCCACGACTGCCGCGCCATCCTCGTCTCCGCCGCCGGTCCCAAGCCCAAGCGCATCCTCGAACAGCGCGGCATCGAGGTCCTCGAAATGGAGGGCCTCATCGAAGAGGGCCTGCGCGCCGTCTTCACCGACCAGCCCGTGCCCGCCGCCCTCAAACGCCGCTTCACCGCCTGTGGCACCGGCTGCAAAGGCACCGGCACCGGCTGCGGCTGAACCGCCGCCCCTCCGCCTCCCGTCCTTCTCTTCAACGTATCCACAATCTGCACACGATGGCTATTTCACCGACTCTCCAAGCCGCCTTCGAAACCCAGGGCAACCGCGAGTTTGCCACCGCCAAAGCCTACTTCGCCATGGCCTGCTGGTGCGAAGCCCGCAACTGGAGCGGCTTCGCCAAACTCTTCACCGTCCAGACCTCAGAGGAGCAGGAACACGCCCACCAGTTCTTCCACTTCCTCGTCGATCGTGACGTCTCGCCCGAGGTCGGCTCCGTGCCCGCCCCCACCAGCAAGTTCTCCGATCTCATCGCCGTCGCCAAAGCGGCCTTTGACCTGGAGCGCGCCAACACCGCGGCCATCCACGCGCTCTACGAACTCGCCCTCGCCGAGAAGGACTACGCCGCGCAAGCCTTCCTCCACCCCTTCCTGCTCGAACAGGTCGAAGAGGAAGCCTGGACCGACAAGCTCCTCGACAAGACCCGCCAGGCCAACTGCGCCGGCGGCCTCTTCAACCTCGACCGCCACGTCGTCCGCGAAGTCCTCGGCGACCAAGCGAAGTAACGCCGCCGCGCCTCCCCGCTCACCCAATTCATCATCATGCAAACGCCCGCCCATCATCTCTTCGTCTGCGGTAGTTTCCGCGCCAATGGCAGCCCCGCCGGGGCCTGCGCCAAGAAGGAATCCCTCGCCCTCGTGCAATACCTCCAGGGGGAGGTCGACGACCGCGGCCTCGAAGGCGTCGTCGTCTCCATGACCGGCTGCCTCAACTGCTGCGTCAACGGTCCCGTCGTCATCGATTATCCCTCCGGTCACTGGTATCGCGGCGTCACCGAAGACGTCGCCGATGAAATCCTCGACGCCATCGAAGAAGGTGACGGCGTCGCCACCGCTCACCTCATCCCCGCCTGATTCACCATGGCCTACCAAATCAACGCCGAAGCATGCATGGCCTGCGGGTCCTGCGCCGACGCCTGCCCCCAGGGCGCCATCAAACCCGCCGGCATGGTGTTCACCATCGAGGCCGACGAGTGCATGGACTGCGGCATCTGCGCCGACCAGTGCGCCACCGCCGCCATCGCCGCCCAACCCTGAACCCGCCTGCCATCGCCGCCGGCCGCGTCCGCTCATGTCCTCCCTCTCCTGCCGCATTGTCGACACCACCCTGCGTGACGGCGAACAGGCCGCCGGAGTGCTCTTCAGTCGCGCCGATAAACTCGCCATCGCCCGCGCCCTCGTCGCCGCCGGCGTGCCCGAGCTCGAGGCCGGCATCCCCATCATGGGCTGCGACGCGCAGGACGATCTGCGCGCCATCATCGATACCGTCGGCGCCGCCCGCGTCCTCGCCTGGTGCCGGGCCGACCGCCTCGACCTCGACGCCGCCCGCACCTGCCGCGCCACCGCCGTGCACCTTTCCTTCCCGGTTTCGGCCATTCACCTCGGCGTTTGGCGGCGCGACGAGGCCTGGGTGTTGGAAAACGTCGCCAGCCTCGTCGCCCGCGCCCGCCAACATTTTGCCCGCGTCACCGTCGGCGCCCAGGACGCCTCGCGGGCCAATCCCGAGTTTTTGGATACGTTTGCCGCCGCGGCCGCCACCGCCGGCGCCCAGCGTATTCGTATCGCCGATACGGTAGGCATTCTCCACCCGGAGCGGACGGCGCAGTTGGTGCGGAGACTCACCACTGCCGCTCCGGGGTTGGAGATTGAGATCCACGCCCACAACGATCTCGGTCTCGCCACCGCCAATACCCTCGCCGCCCTCACCGCCGGAGCCACCGCCGCGAGCGTCACGGTCAACGGCCTCGGCGAGCGCACCGGCAACGCCGCCCTCGAACAGGTCGTGATGGCCCTGCGCATCGCCCACCATCACGACTGTGGCGTCAACCCCGCCCACTTGCCCGCCCTCTCCGAACTCGTCGCCCAGGCCTCGACCCGCGACGTGCCGCCCGCCGCCCCCATCGTGGGCGCCGCCGCCTTTCGCCATGAGACCGGCCTGCACTGCGCCGGCCTCCTGCGCGACGAGCGCAGCTACGAACCCTTCGCCCCGTCGCTCCTCGGCCGCCAGCGCGACGCCTTCACCGTCGGGGCCAAATCCGGCTCCAGCTCCGTGCGCGCCGTGCTCGCCGACCACGGCACCGAGGTTTCGCCCGACACCGCCCGCCAACTTTTGCCCGCCATCCGCACCGCCGCCCGCAAACTCCAGCGGGCCCTGCGGCCCGACGAGCTGCTCACCCTCGCCCGCCACACCACTGCTCTCGAAGGAGGATAATTATGGGATTTAAAGCCTACCGCGCCCACCCGACCACCCCCAACGGCTGGACCCTCACCCACGGCACGCCCGTGCGCCTGTCCGGCCCCCACGGTCTCGTCGCCCTCTGGTTCCGGCAACACCCCGTCGAAGCCAACGTGCCTTGGCGCATTGCGCCCGAAGCGTGGCTGCCAGCCGACCTGCCCCCGGCAGACCTCGGTGAAGAGACCTGGCTGGTTTTTGAGCAGAGTGAAGACGGCATCCCCTGCTACTCGCGGCTCATCGCCATCAACGGCATCGCGGAGCGCAAGGTGGAGGTCATGCTCACCTTCGCGCCGTTGCTGACCGACAGCGTCGCGCCTGACCTGCGCGTGCAATCGCCGGCAGTGAGCCGCCAGTGGACAGAGGAGCTCGCGCTGGATGCCGGCCCACTCAATGCCCGGTGCACGTGGCGCCTCACCCGCCCGCACCTCACCCTCGGCGCTGCCGTGCTCAAACCCGCCGTCACCGCCGCCCCCGCCTGACCCCGTTTTCCGCTCCATTCGCAGCTCCCTCTGACCTCGGTCGGCGGGAGCTTTTTGCGTTTAGCTCGCTCGGACAACGCGGATTCCAACCGCCATTCACCCGGAAACTGCGCAATAATTCTACGTAAGTTCCGAAGCAGCGGCGGCTTGAAGGAAATACCCGACCCCACCTATCCTTATCCTTTCCAGTGCTTTTGGTTCTAAAGTGCGCCCCCACTTCCGCCGTTTGAAACTTATCATGTCCCGCTCCTATCTTCCGTCGCTCCGACCGCTCCTCTCCTCCGCATTTCTCGGCGGTCTCTGTCTTGCCGCGCTGCCCACTGCGGCGGCCGATTCCGGCCCGGTGATGACCTTGGACGAATGCGTCGAAGCCGCCCTCGCCAACAACCACGAGCGCCCCGCCTCCCAGTTCGCCGTGGCGATGGCCGAGGCCCGCCACCAGCAGGCCATGGCCGGTTACTGGCCGCAGGTGAAACTCTCCGCCGGCTACGAGCGCCTCGACGAGAACCCCAACTACATCTTCCCGGCCTCGCAGATGTATATCCCGCCGCAGACCGTGCAGGTCCCGGCCGGCACCGCCCTCATCAACGTCCCCGCCGGCGTCTTCGGCCCCAACCCAGTCCAGCTCCCGGTCAGCACCCCGGCGCAGACCATCACCACCGACGGCAGCCTCTTCGGCGTGCCCGAACAGGAAATTTCCCTGATGGACCGCGACTACCTCGCCGCCTCCGTCGACCTCACCTGGCTCGTCTACGACGGCGGCATGCGTCGCGGCTACCGCGAGCAGGCCGGCGCCTACCGCGACATCATGCTGCAGGAAGCCCGCCGCACCGACCTGCAAATCGTCGACAGCGTCAAGCGCCTCTACTACGGCGCCGTCCTCGCCCGCCGTCTCCACGAGATTGGCAACGACACCCTCGCCCGCATGGAGGCCACCCTCAGCCTCACCGAATCGCTCTACCAGGAAGGCTCCGGCACGGTCAAAAAGACCGACTTCCTCGACAACAAGATCATGGTCGAAACCATCCGCGGCCTCGTCGCCCAGCTGGAGAAAAACGAAGCCATGGCCGGTGCCGCCCTCGCCTTCACCATGGGCCGCAGCTGGCGCGACTCCGTCACCCCGGCCGACAAGGAACTGCCCTGGCTGCCCATCACGCCCGACCTGAACAACCTCGTCTCCGCCGCCTACGAATTCAGCCCTGACTGGTCCCGCCTTGAAGCCGCCCTGCGCGCCGCCGAGGGTGGCGTGCGCACCGCCCGCAGTGGTTACCACCCCAAGGTCGCCCTCACCGGCCGCCTCCATCGCTTCTGGAACGACCAGACCGTGGGCCTCGCCTCCGACAACAACAAGAAAGGCTGGGGCGTTGGCGTCGGCCTAGAAGTGCCCCTCTTCGACGGTTTCCTCACCCGCGGTCGCGTCGCCGAAGCCCGCGCCCAACTCGGCCAACTCAAAGAACAGAAGTTCCTCCTCCAGGAAGGCATCGGCCTGCGCGTGCGCGACATCGTGCTGAGCATCACCGCCGCCGAGAAAGCCCGTGAGTCCTCCCGCGTCGCCATGGAGTCCGCCACCGAAAATCGCGACCTCAACGTGCGCGCCTACCAGGCCGAACTCGTGGAAACCGACAAAGTGATTCGCGCTCAGCTCACCGAGGCCATCATGATCGCCCAACACTACAAAGCGCTCTACGATCATATCGCCCTCCAGTCCCAACTCCAGTTTGTCGTCGGCTCCGAACTCAGCAGCCGCTTCCAAGCCCTCCGCTGAGCTCAGCCCGCGACGCTGTCGCTCTCAGCCCATGCTTCTGGCCCGTCGTGTTATGCTAGCTCTGGCTTCTGCGCTGTCCGCCTCCATGGCGGCAGCGCAAGCGCCCTCCAGCCCGACCGACGAGCTCATGCACTTCGGCTTCACCGCGCGCATGTTCGAAGGCATCAACCTCAACGATGCCCGCGCCGCCATGCGCGTATGGACTCAGGAAGTCGCCGCCACCCGCGGCCTGCCGGTTTCGCCGGAGATCGTCTCCTTTGACCGCGTCGACGACGTGGTGAAAGCGCTCAACGAAAGCCGCTTGGAAGCCATCACCCTCACCGCCGGCGAGTATTGGGAATTGCGCGACCGGGTCTCCGTCGGCCCGCTGCTCCTCTCCCGCACCAACGGCGAAGCGTTTGACCACTACGTGCTGCTGGTGCGAAAAGCCGATCAGATCAGCAGCCTTACCCAACTGCGCGGCAAGAAACTCGTCATGCTGCTCTCCGCCCGCTCCTGCATCATGCCGGAGTGGCTCGACCTCGAGCTGTATGACGCCGACCTACCGGCTCCGGCCGACCACTTCGGCGACGTCCGTCAGGAAGCCAAACTCTCGCGCAACGTGCTCAACGTCTTCTTCGGCCAAAGCGATGCCTGCATCGTTACCCGGCAGGGCTTCGAACTTATGCAGGAGCTCAACCCGCAGGTTGGCAAACAACTCGAAGTCCTGCTCGAGTCACCTCCGGTTGTCTCCTCGTTTTTCTTCTTCCGCGGAAACTTTGTTTCGCCCTCTCGCCAACTCATCATCGATGAGTTCACCAGCACCAACGAGAATCCCGGCAAAAGCCAGATTCTCACCCTCTTCCAACAAGAAGAGCTCTTCCAGGGGACCCCGGAAGATTTGGCCGAAACCCTCGCTCTGCTCGACCGCCACGCCGCGATCGATCGCCCGCGCTCCACGCCATGAAAACCTCCAGTCATCGCCTTCATAGCTGGATGCGGCGCGGCGGACTCCTCTTCGCCTTCGCTTGCAGCGCTTGGTTCGCCTCGGCTCAGTCCGCGGAGCCCATCGTGCTGCGCGTCGGCCTGAGCCAAAACGCTTTCCGCGATACCAACATCAACGACGCTATCGCCGCCTACCGTCACTTTCTCGCCAACATCGCCGAGCGCCAAGGCTACAAAATCCGGGTCGAAACCGAAGTCTTCCCCGACCGCCAAAGCTACGCCACGGCACTCAACCGCCGCTCCAATCCCATCCACCTCGGCATCATCATGAACTGGTCCTACCTGCAGATGCCGCCGCTGGAGGCCATGCGACCCACGTTCACCATCGCCGAAGAAGACCTGCCTGGACGCCACTTCGTCATTCTTGCCCGCCGCGACCGCAGCTGGTCTCGCCTCGAAGACCTGCAGGGCAAATCACTCATCTGGTGGGAACTGGCCGATACCGGCGTGATTAGCGACTGGGTCGAGACTCGCCTCGGCGAAGCCAACCTGCCACCCGCCGCGGACTTTTTCGCCTCCATCTCCACCGGGGACAAACCCAGCACCGTCGTGCTACCGGTCTTTTTTGGGACCAAGGACGCCTGTGTCATCGACGAGCCAAGCTTCAAACTCATGGGCGAACTCAACCCCCAGGTCGCCAGTCAACTACAGGTGCTCGTCTGGTCGCAGCGTTTGGCCGACGCCGTGATCTGCACCCGCGAGAGCGACTGGCCCAACGAAGACTTCAAAAAGGACATCCTCGACGCCCTGCTTCACCTCGACGAGGACAGCGATGGTCGTCAGATTCTTACGCTCTTCAAGGTGCGTAAAATCATGCCCTACAATCCGGAAGAACTCGACACCTGCCGCGAACTGCTCGCGCGCTGGCAGGCGGTCCAAGCCCAACGTTCGTCATGAATTCACCGTCGGCCCCCCGCTCCAGCATCGGCATCATGCAGCGCACCGCGCTGCTGTCCTGGCTGGTCACTGTCATGACCTTGGGCGTCTTCATCGTCTTCATCGTGCCGCAACAGCAGCGCACCTTTGTGGAGAGCCTCGAATCCAAGGCCCATGGTGTCGCCGTTTCCCTGCGCGATGTCGCCGCCGGCGCCGCCATCAACGAGGACTACAGCAGCGTCGTCGACCACAGCATGGAGATGCTTCGCGGCGACCCCGCCCTCGTTTACATCGTCATCACCCGCAACGACGGCTTCTCCCTCATCAGCGATCGCGAGGGCTGGCGCGCCGAGATGGATTCCGGCCCGGAATGGCACCCGGAACGACGCGTGCCCTCCGGTAATATCGGTGAGGTGTCCCTCTCCCCCGAGCGCATTTACCACTACTCCCAGCCCTTCGATTATTCCGCCATCGAGTGGGGCTGGATCCACGTCGGCCTCTCACTCGATACCTACAAAAGCAACGTCAACAACCTCTACCAGACCACCGCTATCGTCACCTTGGTCTGTCTGGTGCTCAGCCTCATCGCTTCGGTCATCTATGCCAAGCGACTCGTGCAGCCCATTCTCGCCCTGCGCAAGGTCGTCGACCGAGTTGCCCATGGCGAACTCCGCGTCCGCGCCACCATCCACCGCAGCGACGAAATCGGCTCCCTCTCTGGCTCGGTCAATGACATGACCGCATCACTCGAACGGCGCGACCGCATCGTCGGCAGCGTGCGCCGTTCGGCCGAGCTCTTCCTGCGCGCCGACAGCTGGGAAGGCACCATTCCCGCCGTGCTGCACGAACTTGCCGAAGCCACCGGCGTCGACCGGGCCTCCGTCTTCGTCTTCACTGACCTCACTCCCGGCGCCGAACGCTCCGTTCGCCAATACCACTGGCAGCGGGACGACATCCCCCCCGAATCCGATGCCGCCCACCCCGAACACCCGGTCTACCACCCGCGCGAGACCCCCTTCGGTGACTGGATGGACTCGCTGCTCACCGGCGAAGGCATCGCCGCCCGGGCCGAAGACGTGTCGGAAGACAAACGGGCCGTCTTCACGGCCACTCACGTCAAAGCCACGATTCTGTTACCCATCATGGTGAGCGGCGAAGTGTGGGGCACCCTGAACCTCGATGACTGCCGCGTCGCCCGCAGGTGGGAGGTCGCCGAACAAAACAGCCTGCGTTCCGCCGCCGACATGCTGGGTGCCACCATCGCCCGCCAGCACGCGCAGGACGCCTTGCTCGAAGCCAACAACACCCTCGAACAACGCGTCACCGAGCGCACCCAGGAACTCGTTGCCGCCCAACAGCAGCTCATCAACGCCTCCCGCCAGGCCGGCATGGCCGAAATCGCCACCGGCGTGCTCCACAACGTCGGCAACGTGCTCAACTCCGTCAACGTCTCCTCCTCGCTCGTCAACGACCGGGTGCGTGAGTCCAAACTGCGCTCCCTCGTCCGCCTCGCCGACCTGCTCAAGGAACACCAAAACGACTTCGAACACTTCGTCTCCAACGACCCCCGCGGCAAACACCTGCCGGAGTTCATCATCCAAATCGCCGCCAACCTCGCCAACGAGCGCGAATTTGTGCTCAACGAACACGAGCAACTCACCCGCAACATCGAACACATCCGCGACATCGTTGCCACCCAGCAGAACTACGCCAAGGTGTCGGGCTTCCTCCAGCAGGTGCAGCTTTCCGAGATCATCAAAGACTCCCTGCAGATCCACACCGCCGCCTTCGAGCGCCACCAGATCGAACTCATTCGGGACTTCCACACCGACCCCATCGTCGTCGTCGACAAACACAAGGTCCTGCAGATCCTGGTCAACCTCTTCCAAAACGCGCGTTATGCGCTCACCGAAATCGAAGCCGGCGACCGTAAAATCATCGCCCGGGTCGAGCAACCCGACCCCGACACCGTGCGCATCTCGGTCATCGACAACGGCGTCGGCATCCCGCCGGAAAACCTCACCCGCATCTTCTCCCATGGTTTCACCACCCGGGCCAAGGGTCACGGCTTCGGCCTGCACAGCGGAGCAAACTTTGCCAATGAAATGGGCGGCAGCCTCACCGCCACCAGCGACGGTCCCGGCCACGGCGCCACCTTCACCCTCGAGCTCCCCATCCGCCCCCCGGAATAAGGGGTCAATCCTCTATTCTTTACTCGGCCACCACCGCGCCAGGGCCGCACTGCTCACGTCGCCCGCCACCGCCGCCAGTCGCGTGAGCACCGCCGCCACCGCCACCACCTCGCCCGGCGCGCCCAGACGCTCGGCCAGCACCGCCAGCGTGAGCTCGCGCACCCCGATGCCTCCCGGCGCCCCGATCACCACCAGCCCGGCCGTCCAGGAGACCACCACCACGCCAAACAAGGTGAGCCCATCCGCCTCCCAACCACCGCCGACTCGGCTCACCACCAGTTGAAACATCAGGGTCTGGATCACCATCACCCCCAGGTGTGAGCCGACCACCGCCAACGCCGATCCGACCCGCCAGCGCGGTTGCACGCCGGCCTTCGCCAAGCGGCGTCGCAGGATCACCGCCGCCAGCGCCACCACGCCCAAACACCCCACCAGCGCCACCCCCAGGACCGGCCATGGCAGATCACCGCGCAGGCCCACCGGCACCACAACCGCCACCGCCGCGCAGGCCACCGCCAACTGCAGCACCGGCTCCGCCGCCGTCGCGACCACCGCCACGGTCTTGCGCACCCCCACCTCCCCGGCCAGCGCCACCCGACCCGCATAGTGAAACACATTTCCCGGCAGGTATTTTGCCACCTGCACCCGCCACGCGAGCCGCACCGAATCGGCCGTGCGCACCTCGCCGCCCAGCAGGCGAACCATGCCCGCCCACGCCGCGCCAAGCAGCGCATTAAGAGCCACCCACAGGCCGACTCCGATCACCACCACCGGCAGCAACCGCGCCCAGTCCAGCACCACGTCCTGAGAACGCAGTCCCTGCGCACCCTGCCACAAAACCCAGCCCCCACTGGCGAGCGCCACGACCGAACCCAAACGCTTGGCCCAGCGCCATCCCACCTCCGCCCGCGAGCTCTGCGCCGCCGGAGTGTTCATCTCACGAGTCCTCGGATTTCGCCACTTCCGCCGCGGCCGCCGCGTCCCGGGCCGCCAATCGATCCTCCAGGCGCGCGATGCGCCAGTTGGCCTTCTCCAACAAACGCCGGTTCACCGAAATCAAATCAGCCAACAGCCCGAGCACCCACATCGAAAGCCCGGAGCCCACCAGCACCGCCGACAGCACGACCGACTGCACGTGGCCGTTGCCCTGCCCGATCGCAAAAAAATAAAGAAAGCGCAGCCCACCGATCAGACCCGCGCCGCCTACGACCGCGCCGATGGTGAAAAAGAAGGTCACCGGCCGGTAGATCATAAAGATGCGCACCATGGTCACCATCGAGCGCTTCACGTAGGAGAAAATGCTCTTTACCAACCGCGAGGGCCGTTGCTTGCCATTCACCCCCACCGGCACCGACAACACCACCATGTCGTTCTGCCCGGCCTGAATGATGGTCTCCAGCGTGTAGGTGTAGCTGCTGAATACGTTGAGACGCTGCGCCGACTCCCGCGTGAAACCGCGGAACCCGCTCGGCGCATCCGCCACCTCCGTGCGACTGAGCGAGCGCGCCACCTGGCTGCCGAACTTCTGCAAGGCTTTCTTGACCGGCGAAAAATGCTCGATCGTGCCGATGGGGCGCGCCCCGATCACGATGTCGGCCTCACCGCGCAGCAGCGGCGCCACCAGCTTCGGGATATCGACCGCGCTGTATTGGTTATCGGCATCCGTGTTCACGATGAAGTCGGCTCCGCGCTCCACGCACGCCGCCAGCCCGGCCGAAAACGCCCGCGCCAATCCCATGTTGCGCGGCAACTTCACCACGTGGTCCACGCCCTCCAACGCCGCGACCGCCGCCGTGTCATCGCTGCTGCCGTCATCGATCACCAACCACTCGACCTCGTCGACTCCCTCAACCTCGCGCGGCAGGTCCGCCAGCGTAGCCGGCAGCGACTCCGCTTCATTGTAGCAGGGGATCTGGATGATGAGCTTCACAAGCGCCACCAAACCATCGTCAACGCGCATGGCAATAAGCCTCCTGCGCGAAAAGCCCGCTCGACGCTTCCCGCCTCATACGTCGTGATCTGCCTTTCGCTTCATCCGTCTTCTTCGTTCATGGGTTCGCTCATCCAGCATTCACTCGGTTTTGGTTATTTTCCTGGCATCGCCGTGCTCGGCCTCCTGCTCCTGCGTCGTGCCAAACTGGATACCGCCACCACGCTGCCGGTCATCGTCCTCGCCACGCTCGGATTTACCGTCGGGCTGGTGCTCACCTGGCCCCTGCTCTTCGTTGCTGCCTGGGTGGGCGCCTTCAAACCGGTGCTATTCGGTGTGGCGGGCTGGACCCTCACCGCTGCCTGCCTCCCGCGGCTTTACCGCGAGCTACGTCCGGTATGGGCCCGGACCGACACCGTCCTGTTGCTCGTCGCCGCGCTGATCTTCGCCTGGCACGGTCTCTACCGCAACGAGAGCATCTTCAGCGGACGCGATCAGGGCGTTTACTCCAACCACGCCGCCCATATCGCCCGCACAGGAGACCTCCGCGCCGCGCCGCCCTATGCCGATCTGTTCGTCCCGGAAAACAGCATGTTGATCTCCGGGGCGCAGGCCGGTGGTTACTTCTTCGATGCCACGCAGGAGAACATCTACTTTCAATTCCCACCCACCTTTGCGATCACGCTGGCCCAGGCCTTCGGCGGGGGCGGCTTTCTGGGAATGTTCCTCTTCAATCCGCTGCTCGCCGCCCTCAATACGCTCCTGTTTTACGAGTTCGCGCGCCGCCTGTTCGCGTCCCGGTGGGCCTGGTTTGCCACCGCGCTCTTCAGCCTGAATCTCGCGCAAATCTGGATCGCCCGCATCACGCTCAGTGAGGTGATAACGCAAACCTGGCTGCTCGGCGGACTCATCCTGCTGCACCAGGCGTTCACTCGTCGTCAGGTGGGTCTCGGCGTGCTCGCGCACGCGCTCATCGCCACCTGCACCTTTGTGCGCATCGACGCTTACCTGGTGCTGCTCGGTCTCTGCGCCTTCGACGCCTGGTCGGCGCAACAACCCCGCAGCGATCACAGCGCCACCACCTGCCGCCAGCTCGCCCGCGCCGGCGCGACGATCGGCGTGGTGCTCGGGGCCCTCGCTTTCGGTTACGGTTTCCTCACCTCGCCCGGCTACTACCACGACTTCAGTGGCCGTCTGGCTGCCATGCTCGGCATTGCGACCGCTTTCACCGTCGTTGCCTGGCTGCCCCTGCCGCGCCGACTCCGCGAATCGCTGGATGCGCTGCTGCGCGCGCCCCGCCTCATCACCGCCCTCTCCGCGGTGCTGGTGTTGCTCGCCCTCTACGCGTGGTGGATCCGCCCGCACATCGAACCCTTTGCCCAGTTTGCTGAGAGCATCGGTTGGGAGGGACGGGACTACCGCGAGAACAGCTTGCGCGATCTCGCCGCCTACCTCTCGCCGCCGGCGATCGCGTTCATGCTGGTCGGCCTGTGCCTCGCCCTGCGCCGGACCTTTGTGGACCGGGAGTGGAACTGGGCCCCATTCCTCGCGCTCTGGGCCGCCTGCACTCTGTTGTATTTGTATAATCCCTACATCAGCACCGACCACATTTGGAAGATCCGCCGCTTCGTGCCGGTGATCCTTCCCGGCATGGTGTTGCTGGCCACGCTCGGCCTGCAGGGCACTGTCGCTGCCGTGCCGCGCCCGCGTTGGCGCCCGATTCTCGCGAGCCTCGCCGGGGTGGCGATCTTCGCCTGGGTCGGCTGGTCGATGTATCCACTCGGCTTTGCCCGGCTCAACGGCGAGGCGGTCGCCTTCATTCAATCGATCAAGCGCGAGATCCCGCGCCACGCCCTCGTCGTGGCCACGGTGCGCAAACCCATTTTGGGACCGATCCAATTGGTGGAACAGGTGCAAACCCTGCGTGCTCGTCCGGAGGACCCGGTGCAAGCCGAGCGCCTGAAACAACTCATCAATTTGGAGCAAAGCCGCGGTCGCACGGTAATGCTCCTGAGTCCCACGCCGATGGTGGCGAACCCACTCCGCGATGCCCGTCGTTTCGAGCTGGTGCATCCCAACCTGCTGCGCACCACGGAGCCACCGCCGCGCGAACTTAAGCTCCGCCGACGCACCGCCTTCCTCTCCGTGCTCGGCCCCGGCGGCGTCGGCATCGACCCCCACGCCGCCGAAGTGCGGCTTGGCGCCAATCCCATCTACGGGGTGCCTGAATCAGGGTTCGCCGGCCAGGAATACGTGGACGAGATCCCCTTCCGCTGGACCACCGGCCCCACCGCCCGCCTGGACGTGCCGTGGGCCTTCCCCTCACCTCCGCAGCGGGCGTTTCTCGATATCATGGCAACTTCGCCCGACGGTGCTGCGGTGAAGGTCACGATCGACGAGCACACGGCTTTCGAGGCTGCGATCCCCGCCGAAGGCGGGGTATTGCCGCTGGACCTCACCGACGTGGATTGGACCCGGTCGCACCACGAAATCAGCGTGCACAGCAGCACCTTTCGTCCCTCTGATTTCGCGCCGGAATCCACGGATCACCGGGAGCTCGGCGTGCGATTGGGCGGAATCGTTTTCAGCTTCCGTCCGCCGGGCGCACAGGCGCGCATGGTCTTCGGGTTCGGTCGGAATCCTTACGTGAAAAGCTATGGCCTGCATCCCATCGAACCGATTCACGGTGAGCCGGCACGATGGACCAATGGTTTTGGTCACTTCGAAATCGAGCTTCCGCCGAACGCGATTCCGCGCCAACTCACCGTGCCGATAGCAGGCGTGCCACGCGACGGCACCGAGCTTGAAATCTGGTGGGAGGGTCATCGCCTCCAGACGTTCCAACTCGATCACGCGCCCGACCAGCTGGAACTCTCCCTGCCGTCCGCCCCGATCGCCGATCACGTCGCTTCACTCGAATTGCGCAGTCCGACCTTTGATCCGAATTCCCACGACCGCCGCGAGCTGGGTGTGATGATTGGCCAGCTCACCATCACGTGGCACTGATCTTCGTCACGACATCGCCGACGCGCACCACACCACCGGTGATGACCTTGGCGTTGATCCCGCGCAGGTTGAGCGCCCGCCCTTCCGGCGAATTGACAAACTCCATCGCGGGCAGGCCGAAACGAGCCACAAACTTCGAACAACCCGTGTGCGGCTCGGCTGTCACCTCCACGACCGCCTCGGCCCCGATGGCAAGGCGCGTGCCGGGCGGCAGATTCACGTCACCGATATTGAGATCCACGTAGAGCTGATCCCCCGCCAACGGCCAACGCTCCCGCGAACGCGCGACCAGTTGTGCTGCCCGAGCGTTCATCAAAGTGAGCTGACATTCGGGATTCGCCTTTCCCAACGACCAGTTGTCGCCCTCCAGCCCGACCGCCGGACTCAACGTCGCCTCCGTCAGCACCTCGCGTTCATCGGTCGCCGGCCGGCGCACGATCATTTCCAGCAAGCCCCCATCCAAGGGCGCCGCTTCCACTTTGGGTAGGCCGGCTTCCAGTTGATCAGGGTCGAGGTGCAGGGATTCGTTCATGGTCGCTCGCCCCTAAAACGGCCATGCGGTCGCCGCCCGCAACCCTTTTGCGCTCAGTCATCCACCCTCAGGACACCTTCCCACCGCCAGGAGTTGTGCCCGCCCTCCATTTCAATCCAGCGTGCCGCCGGCACCCGCTCATGCAGGCGCCGCGCGTGTTGGATCGGTATCACTTCATCCTGCTTCGCCGCGTAAATTTCCACCGCCCCGCCGTAAGCCTGCAGCGCCGCGCCATTGTCCCACTTGTCCCGCAACAGCAGACCTACCGGCAACCAGCGAAAGCGCTCCTTGGCCACGTCGACCAAGCGGTCATACGGCGTCCACAACACGATTTTGTCCGGCGGCTCCGCCACGCCGGCCAATTCACAGGCCGGCCCCGTGCCGATGGACTCGCCGATCACGCCCATGGGCACACCCGGAAATCGTTTCCGCAAGGTCAACCACGCCGCCTGCGCTGCGGCATTGATGCTTTCGCGCGATGGTTTTCCTGCTCGGTCGCCATAACCTGGATACTCCAACACAAACACCGCTGCCTCCTCGGCCACATGCTCCAGCACGTAACCCCGCTGCGCCGCCTGTCCGCCGTTCCCGTGCAACATCAGCCACACCTCTCGCGGGGCGGCAACTTCGCGGGCGAATCCGATTGCCTCCCCTCCCACCCGCCACGGTCCCAACGGACCTTCGATGTCGTAATGTGTGGGGTAATACAGCAGCGATCGCTGCCCCATCGCCACCCCCACCAGCAACACGCCGTAGAGCACCAGCACCACGATCAGAATACGCCAAGCCATGGGACTCATCTCATCCGCACCGACCGTGCATGGCGACACATTCCGCCACTGCCACTCGGCGCCAGCTCCAACCCCCACCTGCGCCTTCACTGCCGCCCTCCCCCGCCGCGCTTTTGTTCCTCACCATCGAGCACCCGCTACCCGCGACCGCCCTGTCAGCACTCGCCACCGTGGCATTGCCAAGTCCCGATTGAAGCGCACGCTTCGCGCCATGGCTGGCCTGCAACCCTCGCTGTATTCCATCGCGCTGGCCCTCTGCGTTTTCTGCTCCGGCCTGTTGAGCCAACGCCTGACGCGCACCGGCCGACCGTTACGGATCTTCACCCTCTACCTCGGTTTTGAGGCCTTGGGCTTCGCCTTGGAGCTGCTCACCGCTCATCCCGCCACGCCTTACAAATCACTTTGGCTCGGCCTGCTGCTCGTCACATCGCTGCTCACCGCCCCGTTGCTATGGTTGGCCCTGCGCGAGACCGTCACCGGCGAAACCCCGCGGCTGCGCGACCTCGCGTGGCCCCATTTCGCTGTCATCGCGGTCGGAGTCCTGTGCGCGCTGCCGGTGATCGCCAATGCGCACGCCGGCACCACTTGGGCCAACCCCGCCAGCCCGTCACGCCCGTGGCACTATGCCTACCTGCACGAGGCCATGCTCATCTGCATCGGTCTGTTCACCCTCCAGGCCCCGTATTACCTGCGCCGCACCCGCGAGCTGCTCCGCCGCGCCACGCCCAGCCCGGGCCGCGCCTGGCTGCATTTGCCCGTGATCATCGTCGCCACCACCTGGGGCCTGGCCATTCTCCGCACCGCCCAATGCGCCACCCACGCTCCCGTCGAGTGGGTGGCTCTTTTTGCGTTGGTCGACGTGAGCGTGACGGTCGGGGCGCTCTACCTGATCGTCCGCCGCGAGTTTCACCCGCTCGCGGACGTCTCCACGGCACCGACGGAAGCAACTGCGCTGCCGTGCAAATACGCCAAATCTGCCCTGGAATCGGCCCACGTTGATCGCATTCGCCGCAAACTCGACTCCGCCTTCGCCGATCAACGGCTCCATCACGACTGCCAGCTCAACCTCCGCACCCTCAGTCGTATCATCGGTGAGAAGCCCCACTATGTTTCCCAAACCATCAACCAGGCACTCGGCTCCACGTTCTACGATCTGATCAATCTACGCCGTATCGAAGACGCCCGCCAACGTCTCCGCGAAGAGCCCAACACCACGGTGCTGGAGATCGCTCTCGCCGTCGGTTTCAACGCTAAATCCACCTTCAATACCGCGTTCAAGCGCCATACCGGCCAAACTCCCAGCGCCTACCGACGTCAAACCGACTGACCCCGTCGGGCCCCTTATTCCGCATAGTATTGTGATGTCTGTTTCGCCTCCTGTTTTTTCTCCCCTGCCTGAACACACCCGACACCACGAGCAGCTGATCAGCACCCTGCCCTGCGCAGTCTACGACTACGTGCTTTGGCCCGATGGACGCAGTTGTTTCACCTACATCAGCCCGCAATGTGCCGACATGTTTGAACTCTCCGCCGAGAGCATCATGGCCGACAGTCGACGGCTGTGGGCATTGGTGCATGAAGACGACCTGAACCGCCTGCAGTCGGAGGATTTCGCCGCTCGCAGATCCGGCCGGGGCTTTCAATCCGAGATCAGAATAGTTCTCCCCTCTGGCCGCACCAAGTGGATGCAACTCACCTCCCGACCCGGCACCCGCTTCCTTGAGGGCCAGGAAATCTGGAGCGGAGTGATTCTGGACATCACCGATCGCAAACTGGTCGAAGCGGAGCGCGACCAACTCCTCGAGGAGCTGCGCGATGCCCTCAACCAGGTAAAAACGTTGAGCGGCTTTTTGCCCATCTGCGCCTCGTGTAAAAAAATCCGCGACGACGGAGGTTATTGGACTCAACTGGAGGCCTACATCAGCGAACACTCTGAGGCCGAGTTCTCCCACGGGATCTGCCCCGATTGTGCCGATCGCTTCATGGCGGAGTTTCGGGAAACCATCGCGACCGAGACGCGTTCGCGACGCGGACAGGATGTTGAGTCCCAATAGGCCGGGCCGGACGTTCGGTCCGAACGGCTCGGACGACCCGTGCCGTTTCCACCCCTAAAATGGCGGCGATGAAACTTACCCGCCTCCTCACTCAACACCTCCCGTTAATCCTCCTGGTCGCCGTCGCTAGCGTGCGCGCCGACGACCCCGTCGCGCACGACGCCGGCGCCTTTGAATCCCCCGAAGTGCTGCGCGCCGCCGACGCCCCGGCGATCCCGCCTCCAGCCACTCTCGCCGATCTCGCTTGGCTGGTCGGCGCCTGGCAGGGGGCTTTGGACGACAACCATCAGGAGGCCTACGTTTTTCCCGCCGCCGCCGGCCAACTCCCGGGGTTCGCCCGCGGCTGGACTCCGAGCGGCGGATTCCTCTTCAGCGAAGCCAATACCTTCGTCGAAATCGACGGCACCCTCGAATATCGGGTAAAACACTTCACGCCGGAATTTCACGGCGTCGAACCGCGCGACGGTTATGAACGCCATCGTCTGCTCGCTCACACCGGCAACACGTGGTTTTTCGAAAACATCACCTTCCGCCGCGACGATGATCACCATCACACCGTGGCGGTTCGCATCCAGGCCGATACCCCGCAGGAGTTCATCATCATGGTGCGCCAGCGCCGCGTGACCGCCCCCAGCGCGATACCGCCATTGGTCGCAGCCACCGTGCCTTCCACCCGCTGATAGAACACTGGTCGATTGATTGACTGATTCCCCGCGCTTCACCCGGGGAATCCCCTCGACGGTCCCAGTCCACCCGCGTCTCATCGAAGCAGCTTTCACATGCCCTCTGCTCCCGATAAAGACCGCTGGTTTCGCGAAGAACTGGTGGCTCACACCGAGCCGCTGCGTCGCTGGCTGCAAGGACGCTACCCCTCGATCATCGATGCGGACAACATCGTGCAGGAGACGATCACCCGTGTCTGGCGCGAGCGCGTGTTTGGCCATGTCACCTCGCCTCAGGCGATGCTCTACACCACTGCCCGCAACCTCGCCATCGACCAATTGCGCCGCCATCGCATTGCCCCGATGGAATATATGGCGGAAATCGCCGACTTGCCCGTCTTTGATACGGAGCCTTCACCTTCCGAAGCCGCCGCCCGCAATCAAGAACTCGAACTCCTCACCGCCGCCATTCAATCGCTGCCCGACAAGTGCCGCCAGGTTCTCACCCTGCGCAAGATCTACGGCCTCTCCCAAAAGGAGATCGCTGCGCACCTCGGCATCTCGGAAAACACCGTCGAATCGCAGATCGGCAACGGCATGCGACGCATCGCCAAATACCTCGCTCACGAGGGCCTCGCCTAGACCCGATGTCCGACTCCGAGTCCAACTCCTCTTCGGCCGAAGCCGCCGCCGCCAGATGGATGGCCGCGCGCGATCGTGGTTTCACCCCGGCGGAACAGGACGCCTACTTGCAATGGCTCAGTGAAGACCCGACCCACGGAGCCGAGATCGCCCGCCTCTCCCGGGCTTGGGATCGATTGGAAGCCCTCCACCAGTGGAGCCCCAACCACAGCACCAAACCCAACGCCGACCTGCTCCTCCCGCGCCACCGCCGTTCCCGCTGGCGCCGGCGCATCGTTTTTGGCTCCGCCCTCGCGGCCACCCTGGCCGTCGTGCTCAGCCTGCTCTCCCTACGTGACCCCGCCCCCGTCTCCGACGAATCCGGCGTCATCATGCACCCGGCGCCCCGCCGCCTCACTCTCGAGGACGGTTCCCTCATCGAGCTGAACACCTCCGCCCGGGTGGAAGTCGACTTCACGCCGTCCGTCCGCGCCGTGCGTCTCGTGCAAGGCGAAGCCCACTTCATCGTAGCCAAGAACCCCCACCGTCCCTTCGTCGTCCAAGTCGGCGACTACCGCGTGCGCGCCGTCGGCACCGCCTTCAACATCGCCCTCGCTCCCGAGGACGTGTCCGTGCTCGTCACCGAGGGCGAAGTGCAGCTCAAGGAAACAACCGCCTCTCTGGCCACCGCCCCCCTCGTGCCTTCGCTGCGCGTCGGCCAGGAAGCCCGCCTTTCGCCCACGCTGCCGGCCGGTTTCGAGGTGGCCGAACTCTCCCCCGCCGAAATGGAAGCCCGGCTGGCCTGGCATTCCCTGCGTCTCGAATTCACCGGCACCCCGCTGCGCGAGGTCATCGCCGAATTTAACCGCTACAACCGTCGGCAACTCGTCCTCGCCGACGCCGCCACCGGCAACATGGTGATCGGCGGCACCTTCCGCGCCGACAACGTCGAGGCTTTCGTGCGCCTGCTGGATCTCGGTTTCGACATCCAAGCCCGCAACGAAGGCGACACGCTCGTGCTCAGCCGCCGCTGAGCCCACCCGGAGCGGCCCCCACGCGCAGCCCTCCCGACTCGCCCCCCGTCACGCCAAAAACTTCGCCCAATCGGCGAAGTTTTTTTTGGCGGAACTCATCCAGCAGTCCGTCTCAACGGCTAGTAGGGCGGGTCCATCTGCGCCCGCCCCACCCCTAACCCCCATGAAACCCTACCCCACCGGCTCCGTGTGGCCTTGTTGCGCTTACACCTACCCCGCTTCGGTCGGGTTTCGCTTCCTAACCTGGAATGAAACCTACTAAATCCAACACCCTGTTAGCCGCCCTGGCTCTTGCCGGGGCCTGCTCGCTATCGGCGCAAACCGCGCCAGCTGCGTCGGATGAACTCGATATGGATGAGACCATCGTGCTCTCCCCGTTCGAAGTCACCGCTTCCGATGAAAATGGTTACGTCGCCACCGAGACTCTCGCTGGCACCCGCATCCGCACTGACCTGCGCGACGTTGGCTCCGCCATTTCCGTCGTCACCAAAGAATTCCTGCAGGACGTCGGTGCCACCGACAACGCCTCCCTGCTGCAATACACCACCAATACCGAGGTCTCGGGCACCCTCGGCACCTACACCGGTCTCGGTAACGGCGCCGTCCTCAACGAGACCAGCCGCCTGCTCGCCCCCAACACGGTCAACCGTGTGCGTGGTCTGAGTGCGGCCGAAAACACCCGCGACTACTTCGTGTCGGACATCCCCTGGGATTCCTACAACACCGATCGCGTCGACATCCAGCGCGGTCCGAACTCGATCCTCTTCGGTCTCGGTAAGCCCGCCGGTATCATCAACGCTTCGCTCGCCAACGCCAGCTTCCGCGATGCCGGCCAAGTCGACTTCCGCGTCGGCTCCAACGCCTCCATCCGCGCCAGCTTCAACGTCAACAAAGAGGTCATCGACGACGTCTTTGCCGTTCGCGTGGCCGGCGTCTGGGACAGCCAAAAATACCGCCAAAAGCCGGCCTTCGAGGACGACGAACGCGGTTACGTGGCCCTGCGTTTCGACCCGAAGCTCTTCGGCGACTCCGCTCATACCAGCATCAAGTTCAAGTATGAGAATGGTGAGATCACGGCCAACCGCCCCCGCGTGGTCACCCCGCAGGACTCGGTCTCTCCGTGGTTCCGCTCCTCCACCGTTTCCGACGCCAATCCCTTCGGTGGTATGGATAAGGTCACGGTCCCGGATCCCTTCACCTCCTTCGCCGAATACTCCAACTCCGGCGGCGACTACTACAATCCGTGGTTCAGTGGAGCCAACCTCAACGCCCAGCAGCCCTTCTGGCTGATTGATGGCGACAGCGGCACCGTCCTCGACGCTCGCTCCGGCTTCATCAACAACGGCGCTCGTAACGCCGATGGCACCACCCGCGGTCGCGCCGACGGTATCATCGGTCGCCTCTACCCGGCTCCGTTCGTGTCGGTCGGCACCCTCAACGGCGCCGCCAACAATCTGAACCTCCCGCTCGCTTCCTATGGTCAGTATCGCGCGGAGTATATCAAGGACCCCGGCCTCTTCGACTTCTACAACGTCCTTATCGATGGCGATAACAAGCGTGAGTGGCAGGAGTGGGACGCCTACAACCTCGACCTCTCGCAGACCGCCCTCAACGACCGCGTCGGTATCCAGCTCAGCTACGACAAGCAGGAATACTCCCGCGGTGGTGAGTCCTTCCTCGGCTACAACCCGACCATCTCCGTCGACGTGTTGGAATCATGGGATGACCTCTCTCCCAACCCCAACGTCGGTCGTCCGTTCGTGACCTCCGGCGCCGGTGGGACGGGCTCCAAATACACCAGCGAGCGTGAATACTACCGCGCCTCGGTCTTCGGTGAACTCCGCGGCTCCGACTTCCTCGAGCGCGACAGCTTCCTCGCCAAGCTCTTCGGCAAACACCGCGTAAATGCCGTGTTCAGCTCCGAGGATTTTGTGACCGAGTCCCGCAGCTGGAATCGCAAGGCCAATGACCAGGCCTGGGCCGCCTTCGCCCACGGTGGCGACGGTTCCACCCAGCCCTTCACCGACCGCGTCCCGGCCGGCATCATCTACATCGGCGACTCCCTGCTCAACGTCGGTTCGGCCTCCGCCGCCAACATCGGCGGCATCAACGGCAACATCGACCTGAACAGCAGCAACGTGCTTGTCTTCGACACCACCTGGAACTCCAACGTCGCCTTCGACAGCCCTTGGACCGTCCCCGCCAACCTCGACCCGATGTTCAGCGATGACTTCCCGGCCGATCAACCGAGTTACTACCAGAACTCCAACCCGGCCAACTACGTCGGCTGGCGTCAACAGGGCCTCTACATGTGGAGCTACGACAACGGTGCTGACCCGCGCCTCGTCACCTCCGCCCGTCTTGGCCAACGTGAGACCGAGTCCACCGCCATCTCCTGGCAGGGCTTTCTCTGGAACGACGCCATCGTCACCACCCTCGGCTGGCGCTCGGATGAAGTGAAGAGCCGCGACGACACCGCTCGCGCCTCCGGCTACCGTGCCACCCTCAACCTGACCCCCGGTCAGGGCAGCGACTACGGCCTGCCGACCGACTACGCTCCGGACCGCATCCTCGAGGATGAGTCCATCAGCGGTGGCATCGTGCTCCACGTCAACCGCCTCTTCGGTGACCGCGATCCTCTGCCCCTCAATGTCAGCCTCACCTACAACAAGTCCTCCAACTTCGAAGTGGGTAACGTGCGCAATGACATCTACGGCAACCCGATCGATAACCCGAGCGGCGAGACCAAGGACTACGGTATCCTCCTCTCCACCAAGGACGGCCGCTTCAGCCTCCGCGCTGTGAAGTATGAGTCCTCCGTGAAGCTGGATCGCACCGACCTCAGCTCGTGGAACATCGGTTCCACCGTCTCCAACGGCCTCATGTGGCGGAACATCTTCCTCTACGACCTGAGCGCCTACGACTGGAGCACCCGCGACCAATACAGCTATCGTAACCACGCTTCCAACGCCTTCCCCATCGATGGCGATCCGAGCCTCCCGTATCACGTGGAGGAATACTCCCCCGAGGAGCTCGCACTGGAAGACCAGATGATCGGTCGCTGGAATGAGATCCAAGCTTGGCTCGACTCCAAGGGCTTCTTCGAGGCCTGGAACTTCGAGCCGGTCGCCCTCTCCGACCTCACCCTCCGTTCCATCTACGAAGCGGATCCCGCGGCCCACACTCCGTCGGACACCAGCCGTGTGACCACCTACTCCCCGTCGGCTCCGGCCAACTTCGCCGTCACCGCCGACACCCTCACCAAGGGTTACGAGTTTGAGCTCACCGCGAACCCCACGCCCAACTGGCGCGTCGCGTTCAACGCTTCTCAGACCAAAGCCTACCGCAACAACGTCGGTGGTGAGACCATCAACGAATGGGTCGAATACATGGACTCCATGCTCCTCGATTCCACCGCCTCCAACGGTTACAGCCCGGCCGGCAACCTGCCGCGTTGGGGTGGCCTCGGTGGCGCCATCGGCCCGAGCATCTACGCGCCGTGGCGCGCGGAATACGTCCGCATGAAGCTCCAGGAAGGCACCGCCGTCCCCGAGCTGCGTGAATGGAGCTTCCGCTTCGTCACCAACTACACCTTCAAGGAAGGCTTCCTGAAGGACGTCAGCGTCGGCGGCAGCTACCGTTGGCAGGACGAGGTCGCCATCGGCTATCCGCTGGTGCCGATCGACGCCGCCACCTACGGCTTCGACCTCGACAACCCGATCATGGGCCCGTCCGAGGACGCCATCGACCTGTGGGCCAGCTACTCCCGCAAGCTCACCGAAAAGATCGACTGGAAGATCCAGCTCAACGTTCGCAACGCGTTTGCCGGCAAGGAGCTGATCCCCGTCTCGATCCAACCGGACAATTCCACGATTGCCGGTGTGCGTATCGCCCCGTCGCAGGATTGGTTCCTCACCAACACCTTCTCGTTCTAAGGTAACGGTTCAGGTCACCTAACGAAATCGAACAACGCATCGCCGCCCCACTCCGGGGCGGCGATTTTTTTGCCCCGCACGGCAGCGAGACGCTCAATCCCCCCCCGTAGGCCGCAAGCTTGCTTGCGCTAACCCTACCTCTCCGCCGCAGCCCGATCCACCGCCACGCCATCACATAGATGCCCAAGGTGGACGCCGACCTCCGGGCGGCGTCAGCCCCTGCCCCTCCGCCCCCCCACCTGTGGGTCGGGCTTCACGCCCGACATCGTCACCCCCGAGCTCCGAAGCTACCGCAGCAAAGACCGCCAAGGTCGCAAAGCCGACAAGCCCCCCAACGAACAACCCCCTCCATCCGTGTCTTTCCGTGTGTTCCGTGGGCCCCCCCCACTCCACCTCTTCGCGCCTTTCGCAGTTCAACCTCCTCGCCCTCCCCCATCCCGCATCCCGCATCCCGAATCCCGTATCTCGAATCCCGAATTCCGCACCCCGCACCCCGCCGCCTCACCTCACCCCCACCGGCAACAACTTCACCGCCACGTCTCTCACTTCCGCATCGGGCCACTCCACCCCAAGCCCTTCGCTCACCGTCAACAAATCCACCACCGCGCCGGGATTCCACGTCCGCAGAGTCGCCGCGTCCAGCTCCGCCAACGCCGCCTCAATCTGCGGTCGCGCCAAATCCATCCGCTGCACGCGCGCAAACACCGTGGCCAGACTCACCCGCCGATCCGGCGGCAAGTCCCGCGCCGAACGCCGCGACAACATCGGCACCAGATTCGTCAGCACCTCATTCAGCCGCGCCACGTCCCGCACCGCCACATCCACCCGCGCCATCGCTGTCATGGCCACGGCACTACGCGGATAATTGGCCAAGACTCCACGCACGCCCTGCGCCTCGACCAACTGACCGCGCTGCACAAAAAAATCGGCCAACCGACTCAGCGCCAGCTCCTCCGCCTGCGGCTCGCCCACCGCAAACGCCGTGAGCCCCAACTCCAAATACGGCGCCTCCCGCGGAATCACATAATCCCACGGCCGCAGCCACAGCGGCACATCCCAATCCAACAGCGCCGCCGCAAAGGCATCCCGCGGCAGCGGGTCTCCTTCCGGCACGCCGTAGCCCCGTCGCACCAACTGATCCAGCGCCGGATCCCACAACGGCAGCACGATGTCGGTCACTCCACGCGACTCGATCAGCAGCTGAATCTCCTGCTCCGTGTTCGCCGCCGCCAAGCGCACCGCCGTGAGCAAACCATCCTCATTGCTTTCATCGGCAGACGTGATCGCCCGCATGCCGCCATAATAAGCCAAAGCCCCGGAAACAATCGGCGTCGAGAACACCACCGGCACCTCCTCGCCGCCGCGCTCGCGCAACCAATACGCCAAATCCCGTTCGACCAACGCCGCCGCCTCCCGGGGCGTTGTATCCACTTCTCCATCACGCCCCACGCCCTGCGGCCAACCCACCACCAAACCTGGCACCAACAATACCACCACCATCGTCGGCATCACCCAGCGTTTGGCGCCCTCCCCGGCAAACCACACCGCCAGACTCACCAGCGCCAGCCCGTCGAGCAGATTCCACCACCGCAGCTGCATGCTCGCCAGCACCGCCACCACCACCGTCGCCCCACCCACCAACAACAAACGTCCCCGCGTGCCGTCTTCCACCCGTCGCCATCCCAACACGACCGCCGCAATCACCAAACCCAGCGGCACCAAGGTCGCCGCCTTCGCCGCGCCACCACCCGCCTGCTGCAACCACGCCCCCAGACTCGGCGCTACGCCACCCGCCGGATGATTCGCCAACTCCCGCGCATAAAAATCCCCTGCCCACAGCCCCCCCGAGCCCAGCCACCAGCCCACGATCGGCCACGCCAACACCGCCACCACGCCGCCGCCCAATACCATCGCTCCCAGTCCACCGACTGCCGCCCGACCATCCCGCCGCCAGGCCTGCAACCCCACCAACACTTCGCCCAGCCCCCACCACGCCACGGCATGCACCGGATGCACCGCCGCCAGGCTCCCGCCCTCAGCGCCTAAACCAAACTCGCACACACTCGCCGCCAGCGTCACCACCGCACCACTCGCCGCCCAGCTCCGCCACGCACTCGCCGCAACGTCCTCCGGCCGCAGCCAGCTCCGCAGCAACGCCCCCACCGCCAGCGCCACCAGCAACGGCGCCTGCACGCCCGCGTTATTCCAGAACCCGATGCCGCCCAGCACCCCCGCCACCGCAAAATCCATCCGCCCACGCCCGAGCACCAACGGCCACACGCTGCCCACCGCCAACACCCAGCCCAAGGCATGGGCATCCGGCGCGCCGGCCTGAAATCCCGCCGCGAGCGGAAACAGAGCCACGCCGCCCACCGCCACCATCGCGCCCGCCACGCTGCCCACCCGCCGCACCGTATAAATCACGCCACCCACCAACAGCAGACTCAGCAGTAAGGGATCCGCCACCAAAGCCCCGCCTTCGATCGCTGCGCCCAGCGGTTCACCCGTCACTACACTCCGTCCCCAGCCGACCACGATCAGCCACCACCGATACGGCGAGGTGCGCTGAATCGTGCGCCCGTCCGGGGCCGCATCGTAGTCCACCGACCGCAGCCGCCACACGCCCTCAGCCGCCGCCTGCTGCGCTTCGGTGATCCACCAAAAACTCGGATTATGATGCCCCGGCACGATCAACCGTCGCTGCCCCTTCGTATAACCCGTCGGCGAGTCCTCCACCACCGCCGGTGCATCCACCGACCACGTGGGCATCGCCGACAACGCCTCCACCCGCGCAATACCGCGCAGCGTGCCCATCCACTGCACCAACAGCGCCCCGATCAGCGCGATCCACCACGCATGGCGGCGGACAATTGAGGCAGGAGTTGAGGCAGGAGAAACCGAAGCGGGCATCAGGCAAAAACAGGGGTTGGGCACGGGGCAAAACCGCCATCCTTGACCCAGTCAAAAGCCAGCGGTTCAGTCGTCTTTCCCGGACGAAAAACGACGTCCTACGACTACCCCGTTCGTTCGGAATCACGCGAGCATGAAGCGCCCTCCCCGCCCCTCCATTTTCTCTCCCATCAGCCTGCTGCTCGGCATCTTGAGTGGCGCCTGCCTGCACGCCGCCCTGCCCCACGCCCAACCCTTCGCCCCACGCTCCGGCGACGCCTCCGCGCCCACCTTCACCGCCCTGCCCCCCGAGCACACCGGCATCGCCCAAACCAACGCCTACGACGACCCGCGCATGTGGGCCGAGCGCCACACCGAATACGCCATCGGCGCCATGGGCAGCGGCATCGCCGTGGGCGACTTCGACCACGACGGCCGCCCCGATCTCTTCATCAACAGCAAACTCGAATCCGGTCGCCTCTACCGCAACCTCGGCGACTTCCGCTTCGAGGACGTCACCACCGCCGCCGGCGTCGGCGACGACAGCGGCGAGTGGAAACAGGGCGCGGCCTTTGTCGACGTCGACAACGATGGTTGGCTCGACCTTTACGTCTGCCGTTTCGGCGCGCCCAACCAGCTCTTCATCAACCAGCGCGACGGCACCTTCCGCGAGGAAGCCGCCGCCCGCGGCGTCGCCGTCGTCGACGCCTCCGGCATGGCCAACTTCGCCGACTACGATCGCGACGGCTGGATCGACTTCTACCTCCAGACCAACCTCTACGACGCCCGCACGAGCATCGCCGGCCAGCCCGACCGCCTCTTCCGCAACCGCGGCGACGGCACCTTCACCGAGGTCACTGCCGCCGCCGGTCTCAGCACCGCTCCCTCCCAAGGCCATTCCGCCACGTGGTGGGACTACGACGAGGACGGTTTCCTAGACCTCTACGTCGCCAACGACTTTTCCCCGCCCGACCACCTGTATCGAAACAATGGTGACGGCACCTTCACCGACGTCATCGACGAGTCCGTGCCGCACACCCCGTTTTCCTCCATGGGCTCCGATCTCGGTGACGTGAACAACGACGGCCACATCGACCTCTTCGTCGCCGACATGGCCGGCACCACCTACGAGTTCACCCAACGCGGTCTCGCCGACACCCGTTCCCAACAAGACCCGGCCCAGAACGAGGACCGCAGCACCGCTGCCCAACAACTCAGCAACGTGCTCTACCTCGGCACCGGCAGCCGCCGCGTCTTGGAAGCCGCCCATCTCGCCGGCCTCGAAGGCACCGACTGGACCTGGTCCCCCCGCTTCGCCGACCTCGATAACGACGGTGACCTCGACCTGTTCATCACCAACGGCATGGACCGCGAGCAGAACAACCTCGATCTCATCGAGCGGAAGCTCACCACCGCCAACCTCTACGACCGCATCCGCCTCACCAAGGCCAGCCCCGTCCTCCGCCAACGCAATCTCGTCTACGCCAACCACGGCGACCTGCAGTTCGAAGACGTCGGCGCCGCGTGGGGCCTCGATCACCTCGGCGTCAGCTTCGGCTCCGCCCTCGCCGACTTCGACAACGACGGCGACCTCGACCTCGTCTACGTCAATTTCCAAGGGCCGCCCACCGTCCTGCGCAACGACGCCCCCACCGGCAACGCCGTCATCATCGACCTCCGCGGCGGCGGACAAAACCGCTACGGCCTCGGTGTTCGCGTCGAACTCGTCACCGCCTCCGGCACCCAAGTCCGCCAACTCACCTCCGCCCGCGGTTACCTCTCCACCAGTGAACCCGCCCTCCATTTCGGCCTCGGAGCCGACGAGCGCATCGAAACCCTCCGCGTCTACTGGCAAGCCAACGCTCCGGACGAGTTCCACGACCTCTCGGCCAACCACCGCTACACCGTCACCGGGACTACCACCCCTGGGACCGCCGACGTCCCCGTCGGCCCTCCCCAGCCTCTTTTCACCACGACGTCTGCCCGCCTCAACCTAGCCATCACCCAACCCGAAGAGTCCCGCGAGGGCACCGTCGACCAACCCCTGCTGCCCTTCCGCTTCAACCGCCGCGGCCCCGCCCTCGCAGTCGGCGATATCAACGGCGACGGCACCGACGAACTCTTCTTCGGCGCCACCACCCAACGTGGCCTCCGTCTCGCGTGGCTCACCGGCGAGCGCTACCAATATCCCGACCTCGGCCCCCTCGGCACGCCCCCGCCCATCAACGCCGGCCCGGTGCTCGTCTTCGATGCCAACGGCGACGGCGCCGACGACCTGCTCCTCACCGCCGGCGGTGCCGCTCTGCCCGCCGAAGAACCGGAATACGAACCGCAACTCTGGCTCAACCGCGGCAACGGCGGCCTCGATCCCGCCCCCGCCGGCTTCCTGCCTTCGCTGCCGCTGAGCGTTGGTGCCGCCGTCGCCGCCGATTTCGACCGCGACGGCCGCCTCGACCTCTTCCTCGGCGCCCGCCTCTTCCCCGGTTACTACCCCGAAGCCCCCACCAGCGCCCTGCTCCTCCAACGCGATGACCGTCTCGCCGACGTAACCGATACCTTCGCGCCCGACCTCCGCGCCCCCGGCCTCGTCACCAGCGCGCTCGCCAGCGACATCGATGCCGATGGCTGGATCGACCTCATCGTCGCGCTCGAGTGGGGCGAGGTGCGCTGCTTCCGTAACGAGCAAGGTCAACGCCTTGTCGATGCCACCCGCGAATTGGGTTTCGACCGCGCCGGCACCGGCCTCTGGTCCTCCCTCGCCAGCGCCGACTTCAACGCCGACGGCCGCCCCGACTACGTGCTCGGCAACCACGGCCGCAACAGCCTGCTGCGCGCCAGCCCCGCCCAACCACTGCACCTCTTCTCCGGCCGCTTCGCCCGCCGCGGCGACCCGCAACTCGTGCTCGCCATCTGGGACCAGGACCGACTCGTCCCCGTGCTCAGTCGCAACGAACTCGCCCGCGCCATCACCGAGGTGCGCCGCCGCTTCCCCTCCAACGATCGTTACGCCGCCGCCTCCCTCACCGAGATCCTCGGCGCCGACGCCCTCGCCGCCGCCACCGTTTACCGCGCCACCGAACTGCGCAGCGGCGTGCTCCTCAGCCAGCCGGACGGTCGCTACACCTTCACCCCGCTCCCGCCCCTCGCCCAACTCGCCCCGCTCCAGGGTATGGCCACCGGCGACTTCGACCACGACGGCCACACCGACCTGCTCTTCGCCGCCAACGACTACGCCCCCATCCCCGCCGTCGGCAGTTTCGACAGCAGCCTCGGCGGCCTGCTGCGCGGCGACGGCCAAGGCGGCTTCACCTTCATGCCATCTTTCGACAGCGGCATCAGCATCCCCGGCGCCGCCCGCGCCCTCGCGCTCACCGACTTCAACCGCGATGGGTTTGCCGATGCCGTCGTGACCCGCAACGACGCCACCACGCTCGCCTTTCGCGCCACCTCCCCAGCCAATTCCCGCCCCCTCGCCGTCCGCCTGCACGGTCGCGGCGGCAATCCTCACGCCATCGGCGCCGCCGTTTCCCTCGTGGTCAAAGGTCAGACCCAACAACGCTTCGAAATTCACGCGGGCAGCGGCCAGATTTCTCAGTCCACCTCGACCGTGTTTTTTGCGCTGCCCATCGACCTCCCCGCCGATGCACACCTGCAGATCCGCTGGCCTTCCGGCACCACGGTCAACGTCCCCCTTCCCGCCACTGGCCCCTATCTCGATCTTCACGAATAACCCCTCCGTCATGCTCCCCCGCCGCCCCTTGCTCCGCAGCCTTCTCGGCTACCTCCTCCTCTGCGCTTCGCTCTCCGCCGACGTGCGCCTGCCCTCCATCGTGAGTGATGGCATGGTCCTGCAGCGCGACGTGGAGCTCAAAGTCTGGGGCTGGGCCGATCCCGGCGAAGCCGTCTCCGTCGCCTTCCGCAAACAACAACTCGCCACCACCGCCGATGCCAACGGCCAGTGGAGCGTGCACCTCGCCCCGCTCACTCCCGGCGGCCCCGACACCATGGAGATCAAGGGCGACAACGAAATCGTCCTGCGCGACATCCTCGTCGGCGACGTCTGGCTCGCTTCCGGCCAGTCCAACATGACCCACTTCCTCGGCCGCTGGCAGGAGGCCTACGCCGACGAAATTGCCGCCGCCAACTTCACCACCATCCGCCAGTTTAAGGTCCCCACCCGCGCCGTGCTCGAGGGACCGCAGGACGACTTCCCCGGCCTCCAATGGAAGACCGCCACGCCGGAAAACATCCTCGAGTTCACCGTCATCGGCTACTTCTTCGCCAAACAACTCCACGACCGCTTCGACGTCCCCCAGGGCATCCTCTTCAGCGCCGTGGGCGGCACCCGCATCGAGGCCTGGACCAGCGCCGAAGGCTTCAAAACCTTCCCCGAGCAGCTCGAAACGATCACCCGCAACCAAGACACCGCTTGGGTCGAATCGGTCAACGCCGCCGCCGCCGCCGATCGCGCCGCCGACGGCCCCCGTGCCGAAACCGACCGCGGCCTCATCGGCGAGCTCACCTGGTTCGACCCCGCCTACAAGCCGCTCAACTGGAAACGCATCGCCGTCCCCGGCTACTGGGAGGACCAAGGCGTGCGCAACCTCGACGGCGTCGTCTGGTATCGTCGCGAGATCGACGTGCCTGCCGCTCTCGCCGGTGCCCAGGCCGACCTGAAGCTCGGCCGCATCCGCAACGCCGACACCGTTTACCTCAACGGCCAGGAAATCGGCCGCACCGGCTACGAGTATCCCCAGCGTGAATACACCGTGCCCGCCGGCCTGCTCCGCGCCGGCAAGAACCTGCTCGTCGTGCGCGTCGAAAACGGCGGCGGCAAGGGCGGCTTCATCCCCGACAAACCCTACCACCTCTCCGCCCGCGGCCAGACCATCGACCTCACCGGTTATTGGCACTACAAGGTCGGCGACGTCCGTCGCCCGCCCAGCCGCAGCTACAAGCAGGGCATCAACGCCCAGTCCCAGCCCGCCTCGCTCTATAACGGCATGATCGCCCCGTTCACGAATTACGCCGTGCGCGGCATGCTCTGGTATCAGGGCGAAAGCAACGCCGGCAACCCGACCGCCTACCGCGAGCTCCAGCCCAACCTCATCGCCGATTGGCGCGCTCATTGGGGCATGGGCGACCTGCCCTTCATCATTGCCCAACTGCCCAACTTCATGGACGTCGATTACCTGCCGGTCGAACAGAGCAACTGGGCGCTCATGCGTGAGGTGCAGATGGACACCGCCCTCGCCGATCCCACCGTCGGCATCGGCGTCAACATCGAGCTCGGCGAGTGGAACGACATCCACCCCGGCGGCAAAAAGACCGTCGGCGAACGCCTCGCCCTCCAGGCCCTGCCGCTCGCCTACGGCGTGACCGACGAAATCTCCTCCGGCCCCATCTTCCGCGAGCAAACGATCGCCGACGGCGCGATCGAACTGCACTTCGACCACGTGGGCGACGGCCTCAAGATCACCAACGGTGAACCCCTCGCCCACTTCGCCATCGCCGGAGAGGACAAGCAGTGGGTCTGGGCCGACGCGCGTATCACCGATCCGGATACCGTAACGGTCTCGAGCGAGGAAGTCCCCGAGCCGCGTTACGTGCGCTACGCCTGGGCCGACAACCCCGATTTCGCCAACCTCGGCAACTCCGCCGACCTCCCCGCCGCCCCCTTCCGCACCGACCGGGAGTGATCGACCCAATCCACCGCAGCGCGAGTAAACTCGCAGCCTACACTAAGACGCCCGCCTCCCCTCCGTAGGCCTCGAGCTCGCTCGCGCTAACCCTGCCTCACGGCCTCCCCAACAGTCCGCATCCACGCCAAGGTGGACGCCGACCTCCGGGCGGCGTCATCGCCTGCCTCTCCGCCTCCTCCTCGCTCCACGAACGGCCGGCCCGGCGGTCCGGCCCTACCTACACCCCCTCCCCGTCGGCACACTCTCCCCTTCGCCTCAAAACTCCGTCCGCAGGGAAAATATCCATTGCCTTGGGAAGCCCCAACTCGAAGCCGACGCGTAATAACGCTCGTTGGTCACATTTTTCACCGCCAGCGACGCGGCGATCGGGCGACCCCACACCTTCAGCTTTCGCCCGACCGTTAGATCCGCCGTCGTATACGCCGGCATGCGCTCAAAGGGATTCAGCGCCACGTGCGAGTAGCTGCCCACGTGATTCACGCCGCCGGCCAGCAGCCAGTTGCGCAGCGGGCCTTGCCGCGGTTCGTATTTGGTCCACAGACTTAGGGTCTGATCCGGCGTCGCCACCAAGGTCGCTCCGTTAAACGCCGGGTTCCGCGGATGCTCCTCATAAATCGCATCACACCAGCTGGCCGAAAACATCAGCTGCCAGCCTTCCACCGGGGAATACAGCAAGTCGATCTCCGCTCCCTGGCTGCGTTGCGAGCCTCCCTGCAGATCGGAAAACAAAGTCGTGCCGTCTTCCGCCGTGCCAGTGTTCACCCGCACCACATCGGTGGGATTGGCTCGTATCCGGTAAACCGATACGGTTCCACTCAGGCGCCCGCCCCACAGGTCGAGCTTCACGCCGGCTTCGCTGCCCCGCCCGACCGACGCTCGCGCCGGAATCGAGGGCACGTTTTCGACCAGCAACAAGCTGCCATTTGCCAGGAAGGACTTGCTGGCGGAGGCAAAGGCCGTGATGCCTTCGGTCAGTTCGTGCGTCACCCCGATCTGCGGCACATTGGCCGCCCGCACGGATCCCGCCGAGACCGAGCCGTTGATCAGATTGTAGGACGGGTTATTTTCCAGTTCATGCCGCGAGAGGCCCCCCAGCACGCGGGTGCGGTCCTGATTAAAGGTCGCCAGTCCCATCATGTGCCACGACGCCCCGCTGCCGCCATTGCGGGTATCGGCCACCAGGTTGAGCGCCTCGACGCCGAACGGCACCTCGCGATCCCAGGTGCTCGGATCCCTCAAGTCCCAAGGTTTCAGATAGAGCGGACTGGTCGGATCGGTCGGATTGTTGGCCTGTTGCCCGCGGTAGTGCGTGCTGAAGGTGCGCTTGGTGCCAAGCAAGAGCCGCACATCCACCGACCCGAGCGTGAAGTCACCCGCCAGATCGATTCGCCCCGAGCGCTCCCCGCCCCACTGATGCTCCCAACGGTTGCGACGATACATCGCATCGGCCGCTGTGAGCCCCACTTCCGGCGGGTAGAAAGCATCGATCACTGACTGATACAACAACCCCGTGCCGCCCTGCCCCGAAGCCCGCCATTCCATGTCCCACGACGAATCCAAATACGCTGCCTGCACACTCACCTGATCTGTCAGCCGCCACTCCAGCTCCGCCATGAGCGCATCTGAAATGAAGTCCTGATAGTCCCCCTCGCCCGCATAACTGAAGTCCCGCGGCAGCGGCCCATACGGCACGGTCGGGATGCGGTTTTCATAACGCATCACCACGCCGCTCGTGGGCATGTCGTCCGCCCGCTCAAAGTGCTCATAACTCAAGGTCAGATGCCCGCGATTACCCCATTGCCAAGTCAGTGACGGTGCGACGAGGTATTTGCGGCCACTAGACAGCACTTGGAAACGGGGAACGTCCTCCGTCATCAACACCACCCGCCCATACATCGGACCGATTCCCTCGGACAACGGTTGGGTTAAATCCAACACCGCCCGCGAAAAATGATCGGAGCCGATCGACAGATCGAGACTCGCCGCGGCGACGACGTCCGGCCGTTTCGTGATGTAATTGATCACGCCGCCCGGATTGATCTGCCCGTAGAGCAAAGACGCCGGGCCTTTCACGACCTCCACGCGTTCGACGTTGCTGGTATCAATAAATCGATAGGCCACGAAGCCATTGCGCTGCACCGCCGCCCGCGTGTAACCGCGCATGTTGTAACGCGCCCAGCCCTGCGGCGAGACGTTGTCCTGATGCACCCCCGGTGCCCACCGCACCACGTCATACAAATCGTAGGGGTGCTGGTCGGCGATAAACTCCTCGTTGTAGAGGTTCACCGCCATCGGCAGCGCCTCGCCTGCCACCGCCATGCGCGTGGCCGAGATGGTATTGGACACCCGGTAACCCACATCGCTGCGATCGCGCACCTCAAACGGCGACAGTTCAAAGACCTCCAGCCCCGCCGTCCGCGCCCCCGCCGCCTCCCGGTCCACCGCCGCCCGCCGCGCTTGCTTCGATCGCGCAACGTCTCTTTCCCGGGCGACCCGCCGCCGGATCACAAACGCGCCGCTCTGCCTGTCTTGGACCGCCTCCAAGCCGGTTCCCTGCAGCAACACCGCCAGCGCATCCGCCGTCGTCAATGCGCCCCGCACCCCCGGCGAGGTCAAGGCCTGCAAATCCTCCACCTGATAAATCAACTGCACCCCCGTGGCCTCGGTCAGCTCCCGCAACGCCGTCTCCACCGGCCCCGCCGGCACGGCCAGCTCCGGCTGTGGCTGCGGCTGCGCCCGCAGTCCGATTGCGCCGAGCCACATCAACGCGCCCGCGGCCACCCACCCACGCGCCGACAACAGGCATCGTAAACCGGGCCGGCAGAAGCCCCGGCAGAGGGGTTGAAATAGGTGAAAAAGCATCGGGGTGGGCTGCGTGAACAGGGCTCTATCTTCTGCGCGGGAAAACAACCCCGTCAAATCGCAGATGCAGCCCCCGCCGCATATGTTGCGAAACGTCTCAATCCATCCGCAAACTGGAGAAACCACCTCACCCTAAATCCCACCCCTTTGTGCGGTTTCAACGCTCCGCGGGGACTCCAATAATTGATGACACCCGAAACCGGACTCCTCACCCGTTTCGCAGAAAACGGCGATGCCGACGCCTTTCGTCAATGGGTGGCACTCCATGTCGACCTGGTCTACTCCGTCGCCCTGCGCTGCCTGAATGGCGACCGGCATCCGGCCGAGGAGGTCGCTCAACGCGTATTCACCACCGCGGCCACCCGCGCCGCTCAACTGGCCCGCCATCCGTCCGTCGCCGGCTGGCTCTTCACCCACACCCGCTATACCGCCGCCAAACACGTGCGGGCCGAACAACGCCGGCGCCGCCGCGAAACGACCGCCGTCATGGATCCGACCCTCAATCCTACCCCGGGCCCGGACTGGTCCCAACTCCGCCCTGAAATCGACGACGCCCTCGCCGCCCTGCCCCGCACCGAGCGCGACGCCATCATCCTGCGCTACTTCGAACAGGCCGACTACGCCACCATCGGCGCTCAACTCAAACTCAGCGCCAACGCCGCCCGCATGCGCGTCGACCGCGCGCTCACCAAACTCAACACCCTGCTCACCCAGCGCGGCATCTCGTCCACCGCCGCGGCCCTCGGCACCCTCCTCGGCGCCCACGCCGTCAGCGCCGCCCCGGCCGGCCTGGCCACCACCGCCTCCGCCGCCGCGCTCGTCACCGTGGCCACCACCGCCGCCTCCTCCGCCCTCACTTCGGCTTCCCTTTTCGCCATGCTCAAAGCCCCACTCATCGCCACGGCCATCGTCGCCGCTACCGGTTCGCTGTTGGTCGTCCACCAGCATCAACCACGCTCCGTTACCACGCCCGCACCAACCGGGACTGACCGCCCCCCCACCCGCTCTTCCGAGCCGTCAGCCTCCACCCCATCGCCCCGCCACGCGGCCCCCTCTCCCCAGCCGACCGACGCCGATTATGCCGCCTTGGAAGAAGAGGTCACCTCGCTGCAAGCCCGCCTCGCCACGCTCGATCGCGCGGCCGTTACACGCCTCCAACAGCCCCCGCTGACCGGAAAAATCTTCAACGTGGACGAGTTGGACATCACGCCCCGACCCACCCGCCAAGCGACACCCGATTACCCCGCGGCGCTCCGCAAGCAGGGCACCGAAGGCCGTGCCGTCATCTCCATGGTGATCGACGCCCACGGCGCGGTGCGCGACCTGGAAACCGTCAGCACCACCGCCGAGCCCTTTGCCGAGGCCGCGCTCGCCGCGGTGTCCCAGTGGCAATTCGAGCCCGGTCGCGTCGCCGGTGCTCCCGTCAACAGCCGCCTGCAGGTCCCCGTCGTCTTCAGCCTATCGCCCAACTCCCCCCCGCTCCATGACTGGTTCTAAACTGCGCCTGTTCGCTTGGACAGTCCCGCTGTCCCTCGCCGCCGGATTCACGGTTGTCTTGTGGAGACCTGCCGCCGCTTTGTCGTCCCGTCCTCCCGAAGCTGTCGTCCCCCTACCCACGACGCTCCCGGATGCCTCCTCGTCGAGCGCGCCAACCCGCACCGCTCCGATCGCCGAAAACGTCGCCTTCGAACGCTTGCAGCGCGAGCTCGCCACCCTGCGGCAACGTGTGGCCCAGCGAGAACGGCAGGTGCAGCTCCAAAACGCGGCACTCGCTGCTCCCAAGTCTCGTAAATCTCTGACCGAAGCCCCAATCCCCGCGGAGGAGTGGCGCGATGCCGGCACCACCTCGCCACAGGCACTTGTCGAGACCGCGTTGTGGGCAGGCGCCGGCGGAGACGTTGCCCGCATGACCGAGCTCCTGGAGTTTACCCCCGCAGCGCAGGCCGCCGCTGAAGAGCTTTGGCAGAGACTCCCGCCCGACATCCGCCTTTCCCATGCTGACGCAACTGCCCTTACCACGCTGCTGGCTACGGGCGCCGTCCCCTTGGGCTCCGCCAAACTGATGGCCGAGTTTCCCCAAGCCGAGAATGACCACCTGCTGATTGTGCAACTGAACCCCGCCGCCGAGCCGCAGCCCGCCGGTCCTCCTGAGGTGCGTCTCGTGAAACTCACCGCGCGCCGTCAAAGCGCAGGCGACTGGCGTCTCCTGGTCACCGAAAACACCCTCCGCTCCCTGAGCGAGCGGCTGACGTCCCCGGGCGGTTTGTAATCGGTCAGCAAGCGCATTGCGCTCCCGCCCTTGCGCGACAGGCATTGCCGGTTAGCGTGCGGACACCTGTTCGCGATGCTGCCGCTTATGCCCCGCCCACGACTTCTCGCCATCGGAGCCACGCTCACTGTGCTGACCGGCTTGGTGGCTCCCGCTCCCCTCCACGCCGCCAAACCCGTGCGGGTCGTGTCCTCCGCCGCCGCTCCCGTGCGCGACCATCACCTCTTTGTTGGCGTGGAATCCTTCCTGCCGCACGAACGCGAACTCCTCGCCGTGCGCCGCTTCGAAGGCGCCGAGTCCGTGCTGGAAACCGAGACCGGCGAAGAGGTCGTCGTCGAGCGCGACCACAGTTTTCGCTTCAAGATGACGCCCAAGGTCAGCCCCATCGTGATCAAGATCGACCGTATCCGCGGCGAGGAGACGTATTCCGCGTGGACCGATCCCAAGGGCCAATGGATGTCCCGTCAGATGGCCCTCTCCGGCCACTACGACGACCAGACCACCAACGCCACCCGCGTGCTCAATGCCGGCATGAACGCCGCCCACATGATCTCACGCGTCGAGGAAGGCAATGGAGGGCCGCTGCCCGGAGCCAGCGTCACGGCCGAGAGCACCATGAACAAGGCGATCTCGGACTACCAACAGGTCCAGTCGAGCCTCCAAGCCTTCAACGACAGCCCCAGCATCACCGACAATTTTGACCCGCTCGAAGAAGGCGACGAATCCGTCCCGTTCGACGCGATCAACCTGCGCTTCAACGTCCGCTCGCCCGAACCCATCGCCGACGCCCACGCCCTCGCCCGCGTGCGCGTTCGAACCCCCGATGAGGGCTACAAGGACTTCAGTTTTCAACGTGATCTGGGCGCGCTTGACCGTTCCGAACGCTCCATCCTGCTGACACTCGACGGTCTGCCGCCCGGCTTCGAATTCGTCGACGCCGAGATCCATCTCTTCAACCACGGCGAAGAGCTCGCCACCACCCAGTCCGAGCGCCTCATGCCGCTCACCGCCGCCGAAGCCCGGCAGTATGTGATGCTCGACTACCTCGCCCAGCACCGCGACGCCACGCTGCCCCCGAGCGCCGCCTGGTCGCTCGCGCCCGCCGCGCTGCGGGCCGCGAACGACGCTGCTTCGGTCAACTTCGCCGCGAAGGTCGAGGTCAACGAACGCGGTGAACCCACCGCCATTCACGCGCTCGACGGCCAGATCCTGCCCGAGTCCATGCGCGAGATTTTCGGCCAACTCACCTACCTGCCCGCCCTCGCCGAAGGCCAACCCGTCGCCGGCACCGTCATTGTCCACCTGGCCGACTATTTCCGTTGATCGGAGAGCTTCGGCCCAGCCGTCCGTCCCCGCGAGTTCGCTCACGCTACCCCTGCCTCTCGGCCCCGCCCAATCGGCAAATCCAACGCAGCGCGAGTAAACTCGCGGCCTACAGTGCCGTGCTCGGACCCAACCCGTAGGCCGCGAGCTTGCTCGCGCTAACGCTGCCTCTCGGCCACCGAGCCAGCCAACGCCACGCGGCCGAGGACGTCCGCGTCCACCTTCAACGCCCCCTCTGTTTGTGGGTCGGGCTTTACGCCCGACAGCGTATCCACGGTTCCCTTACGCCCCCCCCTGCCCTCCACAAAAAAACGGACCGGGAGCCGAAGCTCACCGGTCCGCTGCATACCTGAAACCAAAAGGGTGTTTACGCTGCGCTACACTGCGCGCCTCAACCGCGCGCGGCGTTCACGATCGCCATGGCCGCCGCCGACTGCGCCGTGATGGCGTCCCAGTCACCGGCGTCGATCTGCTTGGCCGTCGCCAGCCAGGAGCCGCCCACCGCCGCGACCGTTTTGACCGCGAGGTAATCGCCGAGCTGGGCTTCCTTGATGCCGCCCGTCGGCATGAACTTCACACCGAGGTGCGCATAGGGCGCCGACATCGCGGCGAGGTGCTTCACCCCACCGGCGCTCTCGGCCGGGAAAAACTTGAGCATGCGGCAGCCCATGGAGAGGGCCGTTTCGATGTCCGACGGCGTCATCACGCCGGGCGCAAACGGCAGGCCGACTTCGGCCGCCGCGGCGAGCGTCGTGCGTGACGTGCCCGGCGCGACCGCAAACGCGGCGCCCGCGGCTTTCACCTCGCGCACCTGCTCGGTCGACAGGACCGTGCCGGCACCGACCAACATGTCTGGCACCTCGGACGCGATGGCCTTGATGGCTTCGAGCCCGGCCGCGGTGCGCAGCGTGAGTTCAATCACGCCCACCCCACCGGCGAGCAGGGCCTTGGCCAAGGGCACAGCCTTGGTCGGATCATTGATCACCACCACCGGGACAACCCCGGCAGCGGACAAACGAGTGCGAGTCTCTTCAGCGAACATAATGAAAGGGGTTAAACCACGGATGGACACGGATAGCTTCGCCTAACGGCTACGCACTGTCAGATTTCCTCTTCACCTGATCGGGATTGAGGCGGAACGGTAGTGAAGCCCATCCGTGTCCATCCGTGGTTAAAAAACTGCGTTGGACAGGTCGTCCTCAGCGAACGACGCGGGCGCCACCGCCGGAGATTTGTTTTTCGACTTCCTTGCGGGTGGCCATCGATGTGTCGCCCGGAGTGGTCGAGGCGAGCGCGCCGTGGGCGGCGCCATACTCGACCGCCTTCAGCGGATCATTGAACTCCATGAAGCCGAACTGCACGCCCGACGCGAAGGAGTCACCACCGCCGACGCGGTCCATGATCTCGAGCTCAGGATACTTGCGGCTCTCGTAGAACTCACCGTCGTGCCACAGGATCGCGCTCCAGTCGTTCTTGGTCGCGGTGATCACGCGGCGCAGCGTGGTAGCGGCGGCTTTGAAATTTGGATACGCCTTCACCGCGGTCTCGATCATGCGCTTGAAGGCGTCGGTTTCGATCTCGCTGATGTTCTCATCGACGCCCTCCACCTCGAAGCCGAGCGAGGCGGTGAAGTCCTCTTCGTTGCCAATCATCACGTCGACATACTTGGCGATCTCCTTGTTAACCTCCTGGGCTTTGGCCTGGCCGCCGATGCTCTTCCAGAGGGACGGGCGGTAGTTGAGATCGTAGGACACGATCGTGCCGTATTTCTGGGCGACCTGCACGGCCTCGAGCACCACTTCGGGCGTCGTCTCGGAGAGCGCGGCGTAAATGCCACCGGTGTGGAACCAGCGCGCGCCGAGTTCACCAAAAATGTGCTCCCAATCGATGTCGCCGGCCTTGAGTTGCGAAGCGGCGGTATTGCCGCGATCGGGCACGCCCACCGCGCCGCGGATGCCGAAGCCACGCTCGGTGAAGTTGAGCCCGTTGCGCACGCTGCGGCCGATGCCGTCATCGGCGCGCCATTGGATGAAGTCGGTCGCGACGCCACCCTGCATGATGAAGTCTTCAACGAGGTGACCGACCTCGTTGTCGACGAAGGCGGTGACCACGGCGGTCTTGTAACCGAAGCACTTCCGCAGACCGCGGGACGTGTTGTATTCGCCACCACCCTCCCAGGCTTTGAAGGAACGGGCGGTGCGGATACGGCCCTCACCCGGATCGAGGCGAAGCATCACCTCGCCGAGCGAGACTTGATCAAATTGGCATTCAGAGGCGGGACGGAGTTGGAGCGACATAACAGAGGGGGACGGAGCGGTCAGCTATCAGCGATCAGCCAGTAGCTGGTAGTGAGTTGGAAAATTTCAGTTACAGAGGGTTCGGAAGCTGACAGCTGATCGCTGCAAGCTGAGAGCGGCGGGCGGAGGTTACACCTCCACCTGCTTGAGGGAATCGAGCGACCAGGCGGACGCTCCGATTTCGGTGGCGAGTTCGTTGAAGGCCTTCACTTCGGCGGCGCTGAAGAGCAGACCACCGGCTTCGGCGCTGCGCTGCGCGGCCTGCGCCTCAAACTGCCCCGGCAGGATGCAGTTCTCGTTGCCGTGACCGAGCAGGTCGTCGAGAACGGCCTTCACGTTTTCGGACTGGGTGCGGCCGAGGGCAAAGTCGCCGGCCATGGCATCGGGGTGCCAAACTTGGAAGAAGAAGCAGCAGGTGCCCTTCTCGCCTTCGCCGACCTGCTCCCAACGGTTGCGGTTGGTCGGCAGCGAACCGCCGATGAAACCGCCGATCAATTCGTTGATGAGCGACAGGCCGTAACCCTTGTGGGCACCGAAGGGCACGAGGGCCTTCACCTTGGCGGGATCGGTGGTGATCTCACCGTTCTCGTCGACGGCCGCGTTGGGCGGCAGCGATTTGCCCTCGCGGGCGAGCTGTTGCACGCGACCCATCGCGACGACGGAGGTCGCCCAGTCGATCACGATCGGGTAACCGAGCGCGTCGGTCGTCGGCAGGCCCCAGGAGTGCGGGTTGGTGCCGAGCGTCGGATACTTGCCGCCAAAGGGCACGACCTCGGCCAGCGCCGCGGTGCAGTTGGTGTAAGCGACGTAACCGCGCTTGGCGGCTTCCATCACATAACCGCCGCCCCACAGGTAGTGGAAGGCGTTGTCGACCGAGACCATGCCGACGCCATATTCGTCGGCGAGGCGGATGGCCTCTTCGAGCGCGGCGTAAGCGGTGGCCTGACCGAGCTTGCGGTTGGCGTTCCAGACCTTGGCGGCGGCAAAGCGGGTGGGCTTCTCCTCGATCTCGACGTTGGCCACGCAGCCCTTGGAGCCGGTGCCGAAGAGGTGATCGAGGTGCAGCGCCTTCAGCGCGTTGTGGGTGCGAATGCCATGGCGCGAAGCCTCGGCGCACAGCTTGGCGCCAGCCGCAGCCTCCTCGGCATTAAACCCGCGATGACGGTAAGCCGCCTCAACGAGGGCATTATGGTCGGCTTCAGCAACAACGTAAAAAGTCTCAGACATAAGGGATAAGTGATCGGCGTTCAGCTCTCAGCCATCAGCGCAAAACGAAGTGGCGGAGGCTTTCGTGTATTTCGTGTGTTTCGTGGTTAAAAACCCGCGGCGGAGTGGTTCCGTGTCGTCCGTGTGATCCGTGGGCCAACCCTCAGTCCAACTTGCCGTTGGTGTAGGGGACGTCGGGGTTGACTTGGGCCAAGGGCTTTTCGCCCTTCGCCACGTTGATGAGGTTCTGCACGGCCTTGGTGGCCTGACGCTGCACGCTCTCATGAGTGCGCGAACCGATGTGCGGGGTGCAGACCACGTTGGGCAGCTTGAGTAGCGGGTGATCGGCGCGCGGCGGCTCTTCGTCGAGCACGTCGGTGCCGTAGCCGCCAACGCGACCATCCTGCAGCGCGGCGACGAGGTCGTCGGTGTGCACGATCTCACCGCGGGCGCAGTTGAGCAGGAGCACGCCCGGCTTCATCTTCGCAATGGACTCGGCGCAGATCATGTCGCGCGTCTCCGGCGTGAGGTTGGTGTGCAGCGAAATGTAGTCCGCCACCGCGTAAATATCGTCCACCGAATCGACGCGCGTCACCTCGTGGGTGGCGGCGAATTCAGCATCCCAATACAGATCGTAAGCGACGACCTTCATCCCGAAGGCACGGGCGCGGATCGCGACCTCCTTGCCGATGCGGCCGAGACCGATGATGCCGATGGTCTTCTCAAACAGCTCATGGCCGGTCTTGCGTTTCCAACCGCCGTTGCGGGTCGAGTCGCAGTGGAACAGCAGGCTCTTCTCGAGCGAGAGCAGGAGCAGGAAAGTGTGCTCGGCGACGGTGGTGTGATTCACCCCCGGAGTGAAGAGCAGCGGAATGCCCTTCGCGGTGCAGGCCTTCACGTCGATCTTGTCGACGCCGATGCCGTATTTGGAGATCACCTTCAGGCGCGGCAGGGCCTTGTCGAGCACGGCCTCGGTGATCAAATCGTCGCCGCAAATGTAGGCGTCGATGTCGCCCATGAGCGCCAGCGTGTCGGCTTCATTGAGCGGACCGCGGGCGGTGATGATTTCCCAGCCGGTCTGCGCCAACAACTCGTGGTGCTTGCCGGGGGTGTCTTGAAAGGACGTGGTGGTAATGAGAACGCGGGGCATGGAGAAAACGTAGGGTTACGGGTCCAACGGACATCGTCTGCCACGAGCCCAAGCTCGCGGCGAAAACGGGCCGAAACCATAGCGCAGCCCACCCCCAACTCGTCACGCACTATTCCGCATGTCGGTTGTCATTTTCCGCAGCCCTTTCCACTCCAACGAAGGGCTTGAACCACGGATGGACACGGATGGCTCCGCCTACCGGCTCCGCTTTGGAGTCCGTAACTCAGGCTGCCTTGGCGAAACGGTAGTGGAGCCCATCCGTGTCCATCCGTGGTTAAAAAAAACCGCGCTTACCTCCGCCCGCGTTTCAGCGGCTTTGCCGGCAGGCGCGCCCGCACGGTGCGGCGGTCGACGCCGAGCTTCAGCGCCGCCGCGTCCAGGGTGCCGCATTGCCCAAAAATCTGCTGGGTGTAGGCGGTGAGCAGCGCTTCCGCGGTCATCTCTCCCGCCGCCGCCTGCGTCAGCCAATCCGCCTCGGCCGCCGCGCCGGCCACTGCGGCGGTCGGACGGTATTCGCCACGGATGAGCACGTTGCGCACGCACTGCTCCAACTCGCGGAAGTTGCCCGGCCACGGGTAGTGCGGACCCAGGTTTTGCTCGATCCACCGGCGCGCCTCCCGCGCGAACGCCGGGGCCTCGGCGTCGTCCACCCAGCGCTGGGCGATGGAGTCCACCATCACCGCCAAATCCTCCGGCCGATCATCCAGCTGCGCCCGCAGACTCGGCGTCTCGATCAGGTCCGAACACAGCCGATAATAAAAGTCCTCGCGGAACGCCCCCTGTCGCATCGCCGTCGCCAAATCGCGGTTGGTTGCGGCGATGACCTTGCCCCGAAAATGCCGCGTATCGGTGTCGCCCAGCCGCTGAAAGGTGCGCGACTGCAGCACCCGCAACAGCTTCACCTGAATGCCCGCGTCCACGTCACCAATTTCGTCCAGAAACACGCTGCCGGTTGCCGGACATTGCTCCATCCACCCTGCCCGATCAGCCACCGCACCGGTGAACGCGCCACGCCGATGCCCAAACAACTCCGACTCGATTAGCGTCGGCGACAGCGCGGAAAGATTCAGCGGAAAGAAGCCTTCCGCAAAACTGTCCGAGAATCCGCCGCCGCGCGGATCGTAGGGCACATAACGCGAAAACGAGATCGCCCGCGCCACCAGTTCCTTACCGGTGCCGGACGGCCCGGTGATGAGCGTGGCGAAGTCGCCCATCCGATCGAAGAGCACACGCCGGTAGCGACCGAGGTCGTGGGTGAAGATCGATTGCCAAATCTCCGCGCGCAGCCGCGCCATGGGTTTGGAACCGCCGACCAGCGAATGAAACACGTGGTGGAAGGCGCGGCGGATCTGAAACGCGCAGGCAAACAAGTGCGTCGCCTCCGAGCCCGGCCGCCCGGCGATCCCGGGCACCTCCATGTAGCGGGCGACGTCGTCACAAAACACCCGGTAAAATCCCGGCCGCAGCGCATCTCGCTCCCCCGCCTGCGCCCGCCGGATCACGTCGTCGAAGCGCAGTGAGTAGGTCTGGTAAAGCCAGAACCCCACCAACTCGACGTAGAGCTGCACTGTCTCCGTCGGCACCTTGCCGCGTTCCGGCCACGCCGCCCGCGCCCGCGCGATCGCGGCTTCACAACGCTCCACCAAACGCCGGTGATTGGGATGCATCTCGATGGACGGCGGCCGCGTGTTCCAGTCGCACCCCGCCTCCACAAACTCCGCCCCAAGCGCCGCCCGCTCGCAGTCCACCCGCGCCGGCAGGAAGGGGTTGGTGCCGTTGAGCCGGGCAATCGCCTCGGCCAGAGCCTGATCCGCCGTGCTGAAGACCTTTTTCATACGTTATCCGTATTTTTAAATACGTTTTATGCAGTTTTAAATATCCGTTTTCAGAACCGATAATTTTTTATCCAGCTCGTTTTCAACGCCTTAGCGTTACGCGCCCTCCCTTTGGCATCGGCTTAGCAAAGAGCAGGACCTGTTGGCAACCTTCAACCCCCAACATGTCATGAAACTGAAAACGATCCTGTTCAGCTCCGCGTTGGCCGCTTTGGCCGCCGTGTTCACCGCCACTCCGGTTCAGGCCGGCGGCACCCTCACCCCGGTCGGGTCGGCCCACGCGCCGATCCAGATCCGCAGCCATCAGGTCAACGTGACCCTCAACAACGGCTTCGCCCAAACCGAGGTGTTGCAGACCTTCTATAATCCCAATGCGGCCGACCTCGAGGCCGTCTATGCCTTCCCGGTGCCGCGCGGCGCCAGCCTCTCCGAGATCACCATCAACAACGGTGAAAAGACCCTCCAGGGCGAGGTCCTGCCCAAGGCCCAGGCCGAGCAGGTCTACGAGGAGGAAAAGGCCGCCGGAAACGACGCCGGTCTCGGCTCCAAGAACGGTTACCAAACCTACGAGTTCCGCGTGAGCCCGGTGCGCGCCGGCGCCGAAACCCGCCTGCGTTTTGTCTACTACCAACCGCTCGACATCGACACCGGCATGGGCCGCTACGTCTACCCGCAGGAAGACGGCGGCACCGACGAGGTCGCGCAGAGTTTCTGGACCGCCAACGACGTCGTCGAAGGTGAGTTGCTCTTCAACGTGGAGCTCAAGTCCGCCGTGCCGGTCGACGCCGTGCGCATCCCCGGTTTCGAAAACGCCGCCAATATCCAACAACTGGATACGGGCCACTATCAGGTCTCGCTCTCCCAGACGGGCGCCCGCCTCAACCGCGACTTTGTCTTCTACTACCGCCTCGCCGACAACCTGCCCGGCCGCGTCGAAGTCATCCCCTACCGCGCCGCCGCCGACCAACCCGGCAGCTTCATGATGGTGGTCACGCCGGGCGTCGACCTGCAGCCGCTCAACCAGGGCGCCGACTACGCCTTCGTGCTCGATACCTCGGGCTCCATGCAGGGCAAACTCCACACCCTCGCCGAGGGCGTCTCCCAAGCACTGGGCCAGATGTCGGCCCAGGATCGATTTCGCATCATCACGTTCAACAATCACGCCCGCGAGATCGTCGGCTGGAGCGCAGCTACTCCCGAGGCTGTCCGACAAGCTGTTGAGCGAGTTAAAACCCTCCAATCCTCTGGAGGCACAAATCTATACGACGGGCTTGAACTTGGCCTCCGAGATCTTGACGCCGATCGTGCAACATCTGTCGTCCTCGTTACAGACGGTGTTACCAATCAAGGCATTGTCGACCCCGCCAAGTTCCACCGCCTGGTCGGCCAATACGACATCCGCATCTTCGGATTCCTCCTGGGCAACAGCGCCAACTGGCCGCTCATGCGCACCATCGCCGACGCGACCGGTGGCTTCTACGCCGGCGTCAGCAACGCCGACGACATCGTCGGCCAGATCCTTCTGGCTAAATCAAAAGTGACCTTCGAGGCCATGCACGACGCGTCCTTCAAGTTCAAGGGCACGCGGGTCTTCGACACCACCGGCGATCATCCGAAAAAGATCTATCGCGGCCAGCAGCAGGTCATCTTCGGCCGCTACGAAAAGGCCGGCCGCGCCACCGTCGAACTCCACGCCCGCCTCACCGGCGAGGACAAGGTCTACACCACGACCTTCGACTTCCCCGAGGTCGACACCGACAACCCCGAAATCGAGCGCCTCTGGGCCATGGCCCTGATCGACCAGCTCGAGGTCAAAGCCTCCATCGGCGAACTCCCGCCCAGCGAAAGCGACGACGCCATCGAACACCTCGGCGTGCAGTATCAGCTCGTCACCGATCAGACCTCCATGGTCGTGCTCGACGACGACACCTTTGCCCGCCGCGGCATCGAACGCCGCAACCAGCAGCGCACCGCGCTCGAACACGCCGCGCAGAGCGCCCGCGCCGCCGCGCCGGTGAAAAGCTATCGCGTCGACGCCCAGCAGCCGACCTACAGCCAACCGGCCCCGCACATCAGCCGCAGCGGTGGTGGAGGCGGCGGCGCCCTCGAACGCGACGACGTGATCATGCTCACCTTCATCGCCCTGCTGCTCTGGGGCACCAAAGTCAGCCGCGATGCGATGAAGCGTAAACCGCGTCCGCGCCAGGGTTGAGGCCGTGACACCAAGCCGCGTTGGGGCGGCGCCGTCGAAGCGCCGCCCCAACGCCAAGGCCGCCACTCGCTCACGCTCGTAGCCACCTAATCCTCCATCCAACCGAACGCGGGCGACACGCCCGCGGCTACATTTCCCTCCTGATGTAGCAGCGGCCGTGTCGGCCGCTCCCTCCTGCCCCTCGGCCCGCTTCCTCCTCCACTGCCATGAAACGCTTCCCTTTCCTCACCTGCGGCCTCGCTGCCCTCGCGGTCGCGATCGCGCTGATTCCCGGCGCCACTGAACTCTTCCAATTCGACCGCTCCGCCGCGCTTGGCAGCGTGCAATGGTCCCGACTCTTCACCGCGCACCTCACCCATTTTGAGGCCGATCACCTGCGTTGGGATGTGCTCGCGCTGCTGCTCCTCGGCACCCTCGCCGAACGCACCGACCGCCGCGCCACCGCGCTCACCCTACTGCTGGCCGCGCCCGCCATCGGCCTCGGCGTGCTGCTCTTCCAACCGCACTTCGACACCTACCGCGGCCTCTCCGGACTCGACTCCGCGCTCTACGGCCTGATCACCGCCCGTCTCCTCGTCGACGGCTGGCGTGAACGCCACGACTTCACAATCAGCATCGCCGCCCTCGCGCTCATTGGCTTCGTCCTGAAAACCGGCTTCGAGCTGCTCACCGCCGAAACCGTTTTCTCCGACAGCCTCACCTTCGCCCCCGTGCCCCTCGCCCACCTCATCGGGCTCGGCGTCGGCTGCGCGGTGGCCTTTGGCTCCCAAGCGCCCAACTTGGACAACCCGCTCAACCGCCACGCCTCCTTCGCCCACTAATCCGCCTTCGCCCGATGAAAACCAAACTCCTGTTCCTCGTGCTCCTGCCGCTCTGCGGTCTGGCCGCCGCACCTGCAGCCGAAGTCACCTACGCCTTGGTGCCGAAGGCCCGCTTGGCCGCCGCCATCGAAAGCCCGAGCACCGCCCGCGCCATCGAAACGACTTGGCAAACCGAGCGCGCCAACGACACGGGCTTCGCCGCAGTAGACGACTACATGATCGTGATCTTCGTGCAGGCTCCGGCGCACCATGCACTCTGGGGCGAGCTCAGCTTGCCCGTCCCGAATGCCCAAACGCCTTACCGACTCCGGGTAAGTCTCTCGGCCGGTCACGAAGGCCTCTACGTCATCGACGGCGGCGGCACCTTCCTGAGCGAGAGCGCGCTGGTGGGAGACGAGCGCCCCTTCCGCTGGCTGGAACGCCATGTGGAGTGAGGCGCATCTCGAGGCTCGAGGTTGTAGCCGGGGTCGGTGACCCCGGTCCGGCCTCACCGAGGCCGGCTACAGCCCGTTGGCACGGTTCATTCCACCGTTGGCGGTCGCACCGCCACTTCACCGCCGGCTGGCACTACGACCGTCGTCACATCGTCGCCCACCCGCAGCTTGGCGGTGCCGCCTTGCTCTGAGCGCAGGGTGACTTCCACGACCTGACTCTCGGCCCACTGCAGATCGACTTCGAATCCGCCCCGCGCACGCAGACCCGTCACCGAGCCGTTCGGCCAGGCACTGGGCAGCGCGGGCAGCAACACGATCTCGCCGGTGTGCGATTGCAGTAGCATTTCGGCGATGCCGGCGGTGCCGCCGAAGTTGCCGTCGATCTGGAACGGCGGGTGCGCGTCAAAGAGATTTGGATACGTGCGGTCACTGCTCAGCAACAGCTCGAGGATGGAATGCGCCCAATCACCGTCGCCCAAACGCGCCGCCAAATTCATGCGCCAGCCGATGCCCCAGCCGGTCGCAAAGTCACCGCGCAACTCCAGCGAACGTCGCACCGCCGCCGCCAGTTCCGGCGTGCCGCGCGGCGTGATTTGGTTGCTGGGATAGACCGCATACAAATGCGACACGTGACGGTGATGACGCTCCGGCGCTTCGAGGTCCCAGTCTTCAATCCACTCCTGCAACTGACCACCCTTGCCGATCTGGTCCGGCGGCAGGCGATCGCGCGCCGCGGCCACCTTGGCGGCAAAGTCTGCATCCGTGCCCAACACCTTCGCCGATTCGATCACCGCCGCGAAGAGGTCCCGGAGGATCTGGTTGTCCATGGCCGGTCCGGCCACGATCGACACACCGTCGTGGTGCGAGTTTTCCGGCGACATCGACGGACTGGTCACGAGGTAGGTTTGACCGTCGTGCTCCAGCTCCACCATGGCATCGAGGAAGAATTGGGCCGAGCCCTTCAGGGCCGGGTAAACCTCCGCCAGGTAAGCCTCATCGCCCGAGAACAGGTAGTGCTCCCAGAGGTGGGTGCAGAGCCAAGCGCCGCCGGTCGGCCACATGCCCCACAGCGCGCCGTCGACCGCCCCGGTGGAGCGCCACAGGTCAGTGTTGTGATGCGCCACCCAACCGTCGGCGTCGTAGTGCGCACGCGCCATCACCTGGCCGGTCTGGGCGAGCTCCTGCACCATGGTGGTGAGCGGTTCGACACACTCGGCGAGGTTGGTCGTCTCGGCCGGCCAGTAGTTCATCTGCGCGTTGATGTTCAGCGTGTAGTTGCCGTTCCACGGCGGCGTGAGACTGGCGTTCCAGATGCCCTGAAGGTTGGCCGGCTGCGTGCCCGGACGGGAGCTGCTGATGAGGAGGTAACGCCCGTATTGAAAATACAAAGCCGCCAGATCGGGATCGGCGTGATCGCGCGATTGCAACACCCGCTCGTCGGTCGGCAGGTCCGCCGCCGGCGAGGTGCCGAGGTCGAGGGACACGCGATCGAAGAGCCGCTGATGCTCCGCCACGTGCGCCTCGCGCAGCGCCGTGGCCGACTTCGCCGCCGCCGCGTCGAGCACCGCGAGATTGCGGGCAGTCGGGTCGCCGGACACGTCGTCGTAGCTCACGTAACTGGTCGCCGCCGCCAACAACAGGCGCGCGTGGGTCGCGCCGCGAAAATGGATTTGCCCGCCCTCGGCCACGATCTCGCCGTCCGCCTCGACGACGCGCAGACGCGCTTCGAAGGTGAGCGCACCTTTGATGCTGGCGTAGTCGGTGTTGCGCCCGGCCAAAACGAGGTCGCCGTTGTCGGCCACCGTCACCGTCGTCACCTGCGGCGACTGAAAGGCGAGGCTGGCGTTGAGTTGTCCGCCCCACTCCGGGTGGTCCGGATTGGCGCCGGTGAGTTCGATGACCATGACCTGATCGACCGGGCTCACGTAGATGTCGCGGGTGAAACTCGCGCCGTTGAAACCAAACTCGGTGTGCGCGATGGCCGTGCTCAGGTCGAGTTCCCGCCGATAGCCACGCACCTTCTCGCTGTTGGGCATGGTGATGAGCAGGTCGCCGACAGTCTGATACGGCATCTCCGTCATCGGATCGGCCATGAACCGCGCCTGCGCCATGGCTTGGGCGGCGGCGTAGTCCCCCGCCGCAATCAGGCGGCGAATCTCGGGCAACGCCTCCAGCGCGCCTTCGCGGGTGGGCTGAAACGGTCCACCGCCCCACAGGGTGTCTTCGTTGAGCTGGATACGCTCCATCTCCACCCCGCCAAACACCATGCCGCCGAGGCGACCGTTGCCGATCGGCAGCGCTTCCACCCACTTGGAAGCGGGTTCGTCATACCAGAGCTTCAGCCGGTCGGCCGTATCGGCCAGCACCGCCGTGCAAAGACTCAGGACACCGAGGAGAGCGAACAGGGTTTTCACGCTCCCCAAACGGGACATTTAACGCGAAACCGGCAACGGAATTTGCCAGTTGTCGTCGCCGGCCAGGATCGTCGCGGCCGTCCAGTCGCCCACGGCCTCGCTGATGGTTTTGGCCCAACCGACACGAGCCGCGTTGTTCGCGCCCTCACCGCGGCTGGCGATTTCGACATAACGGGAGGTGAGCTCGCGCTCCGGTTGGCCCCAGTTGTGCCAGCCTGCCGCCTTCACCACCGCGCTCATTTCAGTGCGCACAAACGCAGTCTGGGCGTGGGCGCGCCACGGGCGGCCGAGGAAGGTTTCAACGTCTTCGACGCCGGTGATGGAGCAGTCGAGGAACGTCAGCCCGTGCGCCTGATCCCACGGCGTCGACGCGGCGGTGATGTAACCCTTGCCCACACAATGGATGTGCGTGCGCTCAAAGACGGCGTTGGCTCCGCCGAAGATGAAATCGACGTGTCCCTCAATGTAACTGTCGGCGAAGTAGTGGCGGCCGCGATTCACCAGAATCGTATCCTGCCAGCCGAGGAAGCGGCAGTTGCGAAACACCACCCGATCGCCGTCAACGCGGAGGGCGAGCGCTTGCCCGACCGGACCGGCGTCGTTGGCAATCGTCAGGTTCTCGACCACAAACCCGTCGCCGTCGACCTGCAGGGTCGGGGTGCGGAAGGTGCCGATCTTCTTGCCGTCCGGACCTGTCATGTTGGCGTGGATACCCTCGACCAGAATCGTCGTCTCCGGATCTTCGCCGATGAGCGCGATGTTGCCGCGTTCGCGTTGGACGATGACCCGCTCGCGATAGGTGCCCGGTTTCACCAAAATCACCCAACGCTCACCGCCACCCGGTTCCGCGCGCTTCTGGTCGGCACCGTAGATGGCCTTTTCGATCGAGATGTAGTCACCGCTGCCGTCCAGCGCGACGATGGCATCGGGTTGCAGGGCAAACAGCGACGCGGCCGAGCCGAGGAGACAGAGGAGCAGGGATCGCAACATGGTGAAATGGGGGCAGAGGTCTTGAGGTCGAACAGAGAGCGAGACGGAGCAGTCAGGGTGTCGGGGCTTCGCTTATCGCGGTCCAATCCACCATCTCTGCGATCGGCAGCTCCAACCGACGCAGTTCTTCGGCCACGAGTATCGCGACCCGGCGGGCGCCCATCGGTGAATAGTGCGTGTCGTCCTGCACGCCTGCTGGTCGAGTGGGCAAGGCGCCTTCGTCATACCAGAGATGCAGGGCTTTGCTGTCCTCGAGCCCGAGGCTGCGCTCCAGCGCCGTGGTGCGCTCCTCCATCTCCAGCAGCGGCACGCCTTCGGCCGCGGCCACGGCGCGCACCGCGTCCGGGTAGTCGCCATGGGTGGGCACCAGATCGGTGCCGGCGTCGTTCCATTTGCGACGGGCCACCGAGGGCGCGAGCACGGGATGCGCCCCGCGCGCCCGCACTTCATGCACAAATCGGGTGAGGTTCGCGCGGTAGGTCCCCCCCGGGGCCGGATCGGTGTAGCGGTCGGGCGAATTCACCTTCTCATCGTTGTGGCCAAACTGGATGATGACCCAGTCGCCGGCGCGCAGGTCGGCCAAAAGTTCGTCCCAACGGCCTTCGTCGATGAAGGACTTGGTGCTGCGACCGTTGAGCGCGCGGTTGTCGACATGCCAACCGGGTTTGACGATCTCACGCAGCGCCTGGCCCCAGCCACGTTCCGGATCGGTGAGACGCGGTTTGTCGGCGGCGGTCGAATCGCCCGCGATGAAGAGCACCGGATGTTCGGACTGACGCGCGAGCTGCCGCAGCCAGGCCAGATACTCCTTGCCGATCAGATCCTGCGCCCAGGAACCGTAGTAACCGTAACCGGTGCGGCGCTCGTGCTCGACCTCCGTCAGGTCATAATGCACCACCGCGTCGCGGCCCAGAAAGATGGGGCGATCAGTGCCGAGCTCGTAAAACCGCGCCCAGGTGTCGGATTTGGGATCGTCGAGCAACACCTGGTCCTCCTTGGAGCGTTCGGCGCGTTTGCCGGGAAGCGCGGTCGCCTCGAACCACGCCACCGCCGCCTTCACCGCAGTCACAAGTTGTGGGCTCGGTTGCTCCACGCTCATGAGAAATCGCACGATACCCACCGACTCGGCGCCCGAGAGCGAGGCGGGTTCGAACTTCCGCGCGGGGGCGGGCTCGAGCGTGTTCTCGTCGTGCTGGGCACACCACACCGTCAACCGACCGTCGACCCGCACTTGGGTGGCGAGGATGCAGGCCAGCCCACGTTCCACCGCCTGCCGCATCTCGGCGCGCATCGCCTCGTCGACGAGGCCGGCCCAAACCTCTTCCCCGGCCGCAGCGTCGCGCAGGATCTCCAGCACATTCACCATCGCGTTGTCGTTGTAGGTGATGTGGCTGTAGTAACCCTTGCGCAGCGGATAAAACTGGGGCCAGCCGCCATTGTCGTATTGGGCATCAAGCAGGTAACGCAGGCCACGCCGCACCGCCACCGTCAGGTGCTCATCACCGGTGGCCTGGGCGATCCGCGCGAGCAGCCGGATCTGCGTGGTGGTGCCACCATTGTCGATCGTCGGGGCCTTCTCTTTCGCCGACCGCGCCAAAAACTCCGCCGACGGCGGTGCCGTCATGTCGGTGTTTTTAGGCCAACCGCCCGTCTCATTCTGGTAGGCGATCACGGCTTGACCGACGGCCAGGGCCTCCGCGCTGCCATACCAGTCGGCGGGTTGTTTGAGGATGCTGCGCCACGACGGCGCAGCGCTCAGGGAGGCCAAGGCAACGCAGGCGAAGATCGCGGTCAGAGAAGCCCGCATGGTTAATGGGAGACGTTGGGGGGGGGTTACATCAGGCCCAGCCAACGCGGCAGCGCGGTGGACAGAGCGGGCCAGTAGGTGACGAGCAGCAACGCGGCGAGCATTGCGAAAAAGAACGGAATCATGGGCGCGATCACCCGCGAGATGCTGGTGCGTCCCACGCTACAGCTCACAAACATGCAGGCGCCCACCGGCGGCGTGCAGAGGCCGATGCAGAGGTTGGCGATGAGCACGATGCCAAACTGCACCGGATCCATCCCGAGCTTCATTACCACGGGCAGGAAGATCGGCGTAAAAATCAGCACCGCCGGCGTCATGTCCATGAAGGTGCCGACGATCAGCAGCAGCACGTTGATGAGCAGCAGAATGACGATGGGATTGTCCGACAAACCGATCATCGCCGAGCTCACCAGATCCGGCACGCGCTCGTAAGCGAGCACCCAACTCATGGCCTGACTCGCGCCCACCAGCAGCATGACCACCGCGGTGGTTTTGGCGGCGCGCAGCAGGATCTCCGGCAGGTGCGACAGCGGAATCTCCCGGTAGATCACCACGCCGAGGATGAAGGCGTAAGCCACCGCAATGGCGGAGGCTTCGGTGGCGGAAAACACGCCGCCCAGGATACCGCCGAGCACGATGATGATGAGCAACAGGCTGGGCAGCGCCCCGCCGAGCGAGCGACCGAAGGGCGGCAGCTCGATTTCACCCGCATCAGCCTGCAAGGCGCCGGAGCGCATACTGAGCATGAGGCTTACCGCCATGATGAGCAGACCGGTCACAATGCCCGGAATCACACCCGCCATGAAGAGCGCGGCGACCGAGACGTTGCCGGCCACCACCGCAAAAACGATCATGATGTTGCTCGGCGGGATGAGCAGACCGGTCGTGGCCGAGGTCGCGGTGAGCGCCACGGCAAACTCCCGCTTGTAGCCCTTGCGCTCCATCTCGGGGATGAGCGAACCACCGATCGACGACACCGCCGCGGCCGCCGATCCCGACACCGCGCCAAACATCATGCAGGTGAGCGTGTTCACGTAGGCGAGACCACCCGGCAGGCGGCCCACCATGGCGGCCGCGAAGTTGGTTAATCGCCGCGACATGCCACCCTCGCCCATCAGGACGCCGGCGAGCACGAAGAAGGGAATGGCCAACAAGGGGAAACTCGCGATGCCGGCCGAGGTGCGCTGCGCCATGACGTAGCCGGCCGAGCCGTCGCCCAGACTCAGAATCGTCGCCGTAGCGGCGAGACCAATACAGACGGCCACCGGCACGTTGAGCACGAGCAGGCCGACAAAGATGACGAGCAGGATGAGGACTTCGATGCTCATGGTCAGTCGATCTCCTTTCCGATCAGATCAGCCGAGGCCGTGGTGCGGCCGGTGACGAGGTGTTCAATGGAGAAGGCGAGAATGAAGAGGCCGCTGAGCGGCACGACGCTGTAGAGGTAACCCACCTTCCAGCCCATGGCCGGTGTCACCTGACCGGAGCGCAGGGTCTCACTCACCAGCATGAAACCGCCGTAAATGAGCACGAAGCCCGCAAAGGCCATGACCGCGAGCTCCGCCACGATGGCGGTGAAACGACGCGCGCTCGGATCGAGTTTACCCACAAAATAGTCGACGCCCAGATGCCCGCGCTCGCGGAACATGAGCGCCGCTCCGAGCAGTGACACCCACACGATGGCGTAGATGGCAAACTCCTCCGTCCAGCGACTCTGGGAGCCGAGCACGTAGCGCGAAAGCACGCCCCACAACACATCGAGCGTGAGCAGCGCGAAGAGCACGATGGTGAGCCATTGCAGGCCGACCACCACGGTCGCCCAGAGCCGGTTGCTCGGGGTCGGTTCGTTGCCGAGACGGTAACTCATTGGAGGACCTCCTCGCCGTCAGGTTGTAGCCACGAGCGTGAGCGAGTGGAGACGATGGACGGTGCAGCCACTCGCTCACGCTCGTAGCCACTTTCCAAAAGACGCTTCTGCCGCCTCATCACTGCACCTCCCGGATGCGGGCGGCCAGGCGGCCGATGGGCGTGTCCTTAAATTGTTCATACAACGGCGCGGTCGCCTCGACAAAGGGCGTCTTGTCGGGACGGTAAACCGTCACGCCGGCGGCCTCGACCTGCTCCAACGCCTCCTCGGTCTTCTCGGTCCAGAGCGCGCGCTGGAAATCCACCGACTCCATCGCGGCCTGTTCCACCCAGGCCTGCTGCTGCGGGCTGAGGGTGTCCCAGATCTTCTGGCTGAAGATGACCATGTCGGGGATGCGGGTGTGCTCATCGAGCGAGTAGTATTTGGCCACCTCGTAGTGGCGGCTGGTGAGGAAACTGGGCGGGTTGTTCTCCGCACCGTCCACCATGCGTTGCTGCAGAGCGGTGTAGAGTTCGCCCCACGGAATCGGCGTGGGCGCGCCGTCCATGGTCGAGATGAGGTCCATGGCCATGCGGCTCTGCAGGGTGCGGATCTTCTGTCCTTTCACTGCCTCTGGATCAAGGATGGGCCCGTCGATAGTATAGAAGCTCCGGCTGCCGGAATCGTAATAACACAGGCCGTGAATGCCAACCGGGGCACCGGCCTCGAGCAGTTCCTTGCCGATCGGGCCGTTGAGCACGGTCCAGTAGTGCTCGTCGTCGCGGAAGAGATACGGCAGGCCGAAGACCGCCATCTCCGGCACAAAGCCCTCCATGGCCGCGGCGGAGGTCTTCACCATGGCGAGGGCGCCGCGTTGCAGCTGCTCCACCGTCTCCGGTTCCGAGCCGAGCTGGCCGTTGGGGAAAATCTGGATCTCCATCTGCCCGCCGGAAATCTCGGCGAGGCGCTGCGCCATAAATTCCATGCCGGCGTGCACCGGATGGGACTGGTCGAGCGCGTGGCCCAGTTTCAGGACCCGGGCGGCGCCGCCATCGGTCTTGGCGGAGCGCTGGATGAAGACGAAGCACGTGGCGGTGACGAGGGCACCGAGCACGAGGCCGACAGCGAGAAAGGAGGTTTCCTTGCGCATGAAAGGGGAAGAGGGGGTTACGAACGGGATAAGGATGACCGGCAAGCGTCACCCGGGTGCCATGCGACCGTCGAAAAACGGGCGCATGGCACGGGAGAAAAAGTGCGGTCAGAGCGTAGCGCAATGCCGCTTAGCGCCGGAGGCGCTAATCCGCATGGTGATTGTCAAAATCCGCAGCGCCGTGCCACTGCTTGGCATCAGTGCCCCACCCCGTGGCGGGTGGTCGGCGGCGGCACGGAGTTGCGCCCTTTAGCGCCGCCTTCCGGCGTGATCGTGACGTTCTCGAAGGTGACTTTGCCGGCGTGCGAGAGCACTTCCGTGGAGGTGACACCGGAGAAGGTGCTGTTCTTGATGCGGATGTTTTCGATGACCGCCCCCTCGAAGCCTTGCACAAACATCACGCGCGGGCTGGCCGTGCTGGTGACGTTGTCGATCTCGACGTTGCGCACGATGGGCATGTGGTCGCCGTTGGCGCCCTCCTCGTAGAGCAGGTCGATCGTGAGCACGGCCTCGGCGACGGTGCCGATTGTGACATTGCGCATGAACACGTTCTCCAGAATGCCGCCGCGCACGGCGTTGTTTTTGAAGCGCAGGGCGCGGTCGAGATTGGGGCTGTCCATCTCGCAGTTTTCGACAAACACGTTGCGGATGTGACCCGAGCATTCGCTGCCGAGCACAACGCCGCCGTGGCCGTCCTTCATGATGGAATTGCGCACGATGATGTTCTGCGACGGCACATCGATGCGGCGGCCGTCGTTGTTACGGCCGGACTTGATCGCGATGCAGTCATCACCGGTGTCGAAGAGGCAGTCCTCGATGAGCACGTCCTGGGACGACTCGGGATTACAACCGTCGTTGTTGGGCCCGTGCGTCGTGATGGTGAGGCCGCGCACGGTGATGTTGCGCGAGAGCACCGGGTGCACTTCCCACATGGGCGAACGCAGGATGGTAACGCCCTCGATGAGGATGTTTTCGCAGCGGTAAGGCTGGATGAAGTTGGGCCGCAGGTGGGTGCCCGGACCAAAAACGCGCTCCTCCACCGGCACTCCGGCTTCGGCCATGGCGAAGAGTTTGTTGCGATCGGGCACCTGCAGGCGCTCGGCGCTCTTCACGCTCTTATTGTTCCAGCCCCACCAATTGTCCCAGTCGGCTTGACCATCGAGGGTGCCCTCGCCCGTCACGGCAATGTTCTGCTGCTCCCAGGCGTAGATGAACGGCGAGTAGTTCATGCACTCCATGCCTTCCCAACGGGTGTAAACCAGCGGGTAGTCGGCGGGATCGGTGGAGAACTTGAGCACGGCACCGGCGCTGATGTGCAGGTTGACGTTGCTCTTGAGGTGGACCGCGCCGGTGAGCCATTCGCCCGGCGGCACCACCACCCGCCCGCCCCCGGCGGCGTGCGCGGCGGCAATGGCATCGGCGATGGCCTGGGTCGCTTTGACGGTGGCACCTTCCTGCGCGCCGAAATCGGTGATGGGGAAATCGCGATCCGGGAACGTCGGCGCCGAGATGCGCGCGAGCACCCGCTCGTAGTCGGCCCAACCGGTGACGCGCAACGGCGTGGCGGAGGCGGGCGTGGTGAGCAGTTGCTGCACCTGCATGCCGGCGCCGATGAACGGGCCGGTGCCCTTGGGGTCGTTGTTGATGATCGGCTCGCTGATGTAGTAGTCGAAGGAACCATCGCGGGCGCGCCCGGCGCTGTTGGTGTAACCCAGACCGGCCACCGCGCAGCAGCGGGTGAGATCGGTGAGGCCCTCGTCATTCACGCGGACAAACTCTTTGATGATACCGGCGTAGGCTTTGCGGATGACCGGCTCATAGCGGTCGCGCGGCAGGTAGCCCTTGTTGACGGCCTTGGCCAGGGCGTAGACAAACTGCGAGGAAGCGGTGGCTTCGAGGTAGTTGCCCTCGCGGTGCGGCTGATCGAGCACCTGCCACCACACGCCCGTATCCGGATCCTGGTGACGCTCGAGGCCAGCGGCGACGCGTCGCAGGATTTCGACGATGGACTCCACGTCATGGTGGATGCCCGGAATAAAATCGAGGGAGTCAACCAGCGCCATGGCATACCATCCCTCGGCGCGCCCCCAGAAGTTGGGCGACAGGCCGGTTTCGGGATCGGCCCAGGACTGGGCGCGGGCTTCGTCCCAACCGTGACGATGCAGACCGACCTCGGGCACGTAGGTGTGCCGGTCGATCATGATGAGCTGTTTGGCGACGTCGTCGTAGGCGGCCGGCTCGTCGAACATCTTGCCATACGCGGCGTAAAACGGCGCGGCCATGTAGAGGCCGTCGAGCCACATCTGGTGCGGATAACGCTGTTTGTGCCAGAAGCCGCCCTCGCTGGTGCGCGGATGCTGGCGGAGCTGCTCGCGCACGGTGTCGGAAGCGATCTTGAAGCGTTCGTCGCCGGTGCGTTCGTAGAGGCGCAGGGTCACCTTGCCGGGCGTGACCATGTCGATGTTGTAGTCCGACATCTTGTAGGTGCGGATCGTGCCGTCGGGCGCCACGAAACTGCCCACGATGCCGGCGGCGTAGTCGCGCAGATCGTCGTCACCGATGGTCTCGGCGAGATCGAGCATGAAGAGCGACAGCAACCCGGAGGTGTAATCCCAACGTGCCCGCGGCGCGCCCTCGAAGTAGAGCCGCTCGCCGTAACGGGCGCGTTCGGATTCGGCCAGGCGTTGCGACCACTCGAGCGGAGTGGCACCACCAAATTGCGTCACCTGCGCGAGCAGGGGGCTGACCAAAAGAGCGAGGAGAGATAGGAGCGAAACAGAGCGCTGCATGATCATTGAGCGGGGTCGAAGGTGAGTGTGAGCGGCGACGTGAGCCGGCTGAAGAATTGGGTCAGATAAACCTTCCAGGCGTCGTGCGAAGGAAAGTGGCCGGAGAGCGACCATCCACCACCGGCGTAGTAGGTCACCACGCTGCCGTCGGCCACCGTGACGAGCAGGTAGTCATTGGCGTCGTCGCGAGCGGAGCCGGCGACGGTCGTGCCGGGAGCGAGAACGACGGCGGTGCCGAGCGCGCCATGATCGTCGGGATACACCGACCAGTTGCTGATGAAACCGGCCGCGTCGGCGACGGACTGGACTTCCGGGTTCATCTCGTCGCGGCGCGTGAGGCCGAAGGCCACCACCGCGCTGTCGGCCCCGGTCAGAGTGAAGCGGCTTTCAATGCGGTCGAGGTTGCGACCGGCATCGACGATGAAACGTTTGGTTTCGGTGAGGGTGGCGCCCTCCCCTAGTTCGATCGGCGCGTAATCGAGTTCAAAGACAGCGCGCAGCGGGCCGTTGGCCAGCACGCGGGCGGCCTGCCAGTTGCCGGCGCTGTGGGCGGCGCCCTCGAGCCACGCGGCGGTGCCGCCGACGCCGGCGTTGGTGCCGACGGAATACATGTCGAGGCCTTCACCGCTATCGACGTGGTAGGCGTCGTGACCTTTCAAATACCAGCGGTCAACAATGAGGTAAGGCACACGTTTGGCCCAATAATCGAGACCGGCACTGCGCAACTGGCTCTTGCCGGCTTCGGGGGTGTTGAGACGCGGACCGTAGGCGCGATGACCCATGCGGTCGTTTTCCCAAGCGAAGTCGTCGAGGCGTTCCGGCACATGACGGGCAAAAACGCGGGACGGAAACGGCGGCACGACGGCGTCGGTCGTCTCGATGAGGAAGGTCGCGCTCGTTTCGCCGGCGGCAAAATCGTAATGCCACAACAGATCGTCGTAACGGGCCGGGCGGATGTTGGGTGTGAAGTTGGTGATTTGAAACGGCAGCAGCGCACCGGTATCGGCGCGGCGCACCTGCACGTGATCGAAGCGCACGTCGGGCAGACGTTCGCGCACGGCGGCGAAGGGCACGGAGATGATCGCGTCGGGCCGGGCGGCGGAGTCGTCACGCGAAACGGTGACGCGGAAATGTTCGGCGGACAGCGGAACGGCGAGGAAGGCCGCCAGCAGCAGCGCCAGGGGGCGGAATCGGAACATGGGAAGCAACGGGCTTTGGTCGCCCTTCGCTTCGGTTCGCCGCCCCCGCCACTCGGAGCGGCGAAAGCGGCGAACCAGAGCGAGGGGCGAGAGTTGGAGGGTTAGCGAGCGAGCCAACCGCCATCGACGGCCAGCACGGTGCCGTGCACATAGGCAGCGGCGGGAGAGGAGAGAAATACGGCGGCGCCCACCAGGTCGGACGGGTCGCCCCAACGACCGGCCGGGATGCGCTCGAGGATGGCTTGGTTGCGGGCCGTGTCGGCGCGGAGCGCAGCGGTGTTGTCGGTGGCGATGTAACCGGGCGCGATGGCGTTCACGTTGATGCCCTGCGAGGCGAGTTCGTTGGCGAGCGCGCGGGTGATGCCAAGCACGGCGCTTTTGGAGGCGGTGTAGGCGACCACCCGGATGCCGCCCTGGAAGGACAACATGGAAGCGATGTTGATGATGCGCCCGCCGCGTTTGCCGGCGAGGCACGACTGGGCAAAGGCCTGGCTGAGCTCGAAGACAGCGTCGAGGTTGACGGCCATGACCTCGTCCCAGTCCTGCTTGGAGTATTCCGGGAAGTCGGCGCGGCGGATGATGCCGGCGTTGTTGATGAGGATGGTCGGAGCTCCCAGCTCGGCCTCTACCTGTTGCAGGGCCTTGGCGCCCTCCCCGGCCGTGCCGAGATCGGCCGGCACCACGAGGGCCCGGCGACCGGCGGCCTGGATGGCGGCGGCGGCTTCGCTGCAGTCGCCGCGGGCGAGCAGAGCAACGTCGGCACCGGCGGCGGCGAGGCCTTGGGCGAGGGCCGCGCCGATGCCGCGGGAGGCGCCGGTCACAACCGCAATTTGGTTTTGGAGGCTAAAGCTTTCGAGTCCGTTCATTTTCCTGGGAGGTGAGTCGGTCGGAACTCAGGTCAGGTCGCTCATCGCGACGGCGTCCATGTCACTGAATTCCTGATTCTCGCCACCCATGCCCCAGACAAAGGCGTAGGCGCCGGTGCCTGCGCCGGCGTGGATGGACCACGAAGGCGAGATCACGGCGTCGCCGTCGCGCATGACGAGGTGGCGGGTGGCGGTGGGAGCGCCCATAAAGTGCATGACCACCGCATCGGGCGCGAGTCGGCAGTAGCAATACACCTCGGAGCGGCGCAGGTGGGTGTGCGGGGGCATGGTGTTCCAGACACTGCCGGGGGCGATGATGGTGAGGCCCATCACCAGTTGGCAGGTGGTCACGAGGCCCGGCGCGAAGTATTTGTAGATCGTGCGCTCGTTGGCGGTGGCGGAACTGCCGAGGGCGTTGCCGGCGATCTCGGCAAAACGCACCACCTGACTCGGATGGCTGGCGTGCGCCGGATAGCTGAGCAGGTAAAACTGCGCAGGATGGGCGGCGTCGGCCGAGGCGAATACGGGGGTGGGCGAACCACGGCCGAGGTAGAGACCATCGGAGGGCGCGAGGTCGTGGGTGGTGTCACCCACCGTCACGGAGCCGGCGCCGCCGAGGTTGATGATGCCCAGTTCACGTCGTTCGCAGAAACTGCCCGCGGCAAGATTCGCGGGCGTCTCCAGCGTGATGGCGCTCGCGGTGGGAACGACCCCACCCACCACCGTGCGGTCGACATCCCAATAGTGAAGCTGCTGTTCCCCGGCGCGGAATAGGCGCGGCAAGAGGAAGCGCTCCCTCAGCTGGGCTGAGGTCAGCCGATCCAAGTCGGCCGGGTGGGAGTCGTGCAGGTGGTGCATGGCGAAAGGAGGAAAGAAAAGAGAAAGGGGGAACCGGCCCCGGCGGCTAAAACGCGCACCGGGGCCGGAGGGTTAAGGGTGATGAAGGAATGAACAGCCGTCGAACGTCAGGGGCTTAGAATTTGCCCTTGATGCCGATGGCGTATTGCACGCCGAACTCCTCGGCTTGGTAGTCGCGAGCGTAGTTGGGCAGTTCGTCGCCGTAGCGCTGCAGCAGCTGTTGCTCGTTGAGGATGTTGCGGGCGTTGAGGAACGCGGTGATGCGATCGGTGATCTTGTAATCAAAGTTCACATCCAGGTAGGTGCGGGAGTCGTAATACTCCGCGCCGTCGGTGCCGAGGCCCGAGCGGAAGGAGCGGAACTGCTCGCCGCGATGGTTCCACTTGATCTTGGCGTTGAAACGCTTGCCACCGTAGGACACGCCCCAGTTGCCGGTCTTCTCGATGAAGCCGGAGAAGTCGGCCGTGTTGTTACCGGAGAGATCCAGGAAGGTGCCGTTGGCGAAGACGGAGAAGTTCTTCCAGAAGCTCGGCAGCATGGTGAGCTGCTGGGAGTAGTTGAACTCCCAACCCGCGATCTTGGCATCACCCGAGTTGACCGTGGTGGTGAGGTCCCAGCCGAGGTATTCAGGATCGAGGTTGTAGTCGTTCAGGTCCTGCTGATCGACGAACTTCGCGATGCCACCGAAGAAGTCGGTGATGTTCTTCTGGAACACGCCGACGGAGAGCACGCCGGCCGGCTCGAAGTAATACTCCAGCGAGAGGTCGAAGTTGTCGCCGGTGTAGGGCTTCAGACCGGTGTTGCGGACCGTGATTTGGCCGCCGGGCTCGCCCGCGATCGGGTTGTCATACGGATCGATCACCGTGCCCGGGAGGATTTGGGCGAAGTCGGGACGGCCGATGGTCTTGGCGAAGGCCAGACGCAGGATGAGGTTCTGCTTGATGTTGTAGACCAGGTGAGCGCTCGGGTAGACGCCGTCGTAGGACCGGGAGACCGAGGCGGCACGACGCTGATACTGCAGGCGGCGCTGGGTGGCGACGTCGTTGCTCAGCGGGTTGCCGTTGGCATCGAGGTGACCGTCCGGATTGTAGAGGAAGCCGATGCCATCGATCTCGGTCTTCTCGTAACGGAAGCCGGTGAGGAACTTCATCTTGCCATCCATCAGCGACCAGTCGCCCTGGAGGTAAGCCGCGGAAATCTTCTCGGTCAGGTTGTAGTCATTCTGGGCGCGGTTCTGCCAGTTGTTGACGTTGGCCACGAAGTAATCCGGGTGCGCGAGGAAGTGCTGATAGACCTTGTAGGGATCAACGTATTGCGGCGCGGGCAGGCCCCAGTGCGGGTCCTGATTCACATAGATCTCGTCCATGAAGGGCGCGGCCCAGTCGTCGTTGGACTCGGCACTGCCGTCGGGACCGACGTAGTTGTAGTCGTCCTGACGACGGATGATGTCGCGCTCCTGCTCGCGCAGGTTGAGACCGGCCTTGAGCTCGAACGGCACGGCCAGATCGATGCGCTTGGTCACGTCGAGGTTGAAGCCGGTGAACTCGTCCCAGGAGTCGAATTCCTGCGAACGCACCGATCGCAGTTTGTAGTTGGACAGGTCGGTCCAGTCGACCGCCGCACCGCTGCTATCGACGATCGTCATGTCGGGCGCGTCGGTGCCGTTGATGTTGTCGTGGCGCACCGTGAGGGAACGCACGCGGGTGTTCACGCCGGAGAAGTGACCGTTCTCGATGTCGCGATACTTGTTGGTGGCGTAGGAGTAGTAGGCCCCGGCATTCACCTCGAGATCGTCGCCATAGAACTTCCAGTTCAGGTTGGCGTGGTTGGTGGTGCCGAACTTGTTGCGGAAGGACATGCCACCAGTGACTTCACCTGCGCCGGAACGGCCTTGGGTGTAGGTGTCGCTGAAGCTGCCGGTCGGAACGTTCGAGCCCGCGTTGACGTTGTAGTTACGATTGCCGAAGAAGGAATCGTAGTCGTTCCACTGATACCCGAAGCTGAGCACGCTGCGGTCGGAGACCTTCCAGTCGGCGTTGACACCGATGGAGTCGCGACGGGTTTCCTTGGGACCATCCTGCACCGTGTAAGTGCGCATGTAGGGCGTCTCGACGCTGGCGCCGCCACCACTGGTCTGCCAGGTGGTGCGGGAACGATGCTGCTCATTGAACTGGTCGGAGTGCAGACCGTTGAGGATGAAACCGAAGGTCGACGTGAGCGGGTTCGAGTAGGAGAAATCGAAACCGGGACGGATCTTGCGGGAACGTTCGACGGAAGGACCAGGCGTGCTGCTGAGGGTGAAGTCCTCGTCGCTGATGCTGGTGTAAACGCGATACTTGAACTCGGCGTTGTCGCGTTCGAAGGCGTTCTTCGAAACGAGGTTCACCGAACCGCCGAGGGAATCGGCCGGCATGGAGGGCGTCGGCACCTTCACGACTTCGAGACGGGCGACGTTATTCATCGACACCTGCTCGAGTTCGAAGGAGCGGCTGGCGCCGGAGGACGCGGCGCTGGCCATGCGGTTGCCGTCGACGTTCACCGAGGTGAACGACGAACCGAAACCGCGCACGGAGACAGAGCGCACGTCAGCGGCGACGTAATCCACCGAAACACCAGGAAGGTATTTGAGGAACTCGCCAGGGTTGCCTTCGGTGACATCACCGAAAGCGTCGGCCGAGACGACGTTCTTCAGGTTGGTGGAGAAACGTTGCTCGTTGATCGCGATGGCATCGGCGGCCTGTTCGGTCGCCTGCACGATAAACTCATCGAGCACGACCGTATCGCCATCGACGTCGCCGGTGAGGGCGGAATCCGTCAGCGCGACGTTTTGGGTCGTCGGTTGACCGGAACTGACCTGCACGGTGATCGTCTTGGTATCCAAGCCGGTGTAAAACACCTCAAGGGTGACTTCGCCGGCCGGCAGGCCGGAAATACGGTATTCACCGTAGGAGTTGGTGAACACCGTCTTGCCGGTGCCCACCGCGGTTACGCGGGCGTTGTTGAGATAGCTGCCTGTCACAGCATTGCTGACACGGCCGCTCACGGCAGCCGTGCCGTCTTGCGCCTGCAAAGCAGGCATAAACACCAGGAGGGTGAGAAGCGCCATAAAGACAGCGCGCGAGCCGAAGATGCAGGCGGACACTGCGGACCGCACTCGCATACACGAGTAGTTCGACATGGGAGGTTGGGACTAGGGGTTAGGGTATAGGTGCTACCGGGGCTGCCAAATAGCAGGGGCAACGAACCTTCTCGCTTGAAGGTTGCCCAACAAATGAACGCCTCGGAATCGTCGTCAACCCCAGTGTCTTCGTTTTTGAACACCCATTTCACATTTGAACAACGCTCCGACGTGAGCGCGCGAGTCACTCCGGTGATCGTGCCCGCGGGCCGGTGGCGAGTTCCTCAGGCGAGCGCTGTCATCGGGGCCTTGTCCATGTCGTCAAAATCCTGGTTTTCGCCCCCCATCCCCCAGACAAACGAGTAGGCGCCAGTGCCGGCTCCAGCGTGAATCGACCATGACGGTGACAACACCACCTCGCCATCGCGCAGCACAAGATTTCGGGTGCCCGAGGGCGGTCCCATGAAGTGCATCACCACCGACTCTGAATCCAATTCGCAGTAGCAATACACTTCAGAGCGACGCATGTGCGTGTGCGGCGGCATCGTGTTCCAGACACTACCCACACTCAACGTGGTGAGACCCATGACCAATTGGCAGCTGTCCACTTTCCCGGGCACGATGTATTTGTAGAGCGTGCGCGCGTTGCCGGTGCTTTGATCACCCAGACGCAGACCTTCGATCTCCGCGTGGCGCACGACCTTCGACGGGTGAGTCGCGTGCGCCGGATAACTCAGGAGATAAAAACGCGCCGGCTGGGCAGCATCACTCGAGGAAAACTCCGGGGTGGCCGAGCCACGACCGAGATAAAGCCCGTCCTTTGCCGCCAGTTCATAGGACGTCTCCCCCACCCTCACGGCGCCGGCTCCACCCAGATTGATGATACCCAATTCACGCCGCTCGCAGAAGCTGCCTGCCGCCAGGTTTGCCGGCGTTTCCAAGGTAATCACCGCATCCAGCGGCGTAATGCCCCCCACCACCGTGCGATCCACATCCCAATAGCTCAGGTGCTGTTCGCCAGGCACAAACAGGCCTTGGAGAAGGAAGCGCTCGCGCAGCTTGTCCGTGCTCAGGCAATTGAAGTCGTCAGGATGAACGTCGTGGAGATGTCGCATGATGGAAAGGGGTCAGAATCGTCAGGGGAATACGAGGGAATGTCCGCAGCCTACACCTTCGTTCCCATCGCAAATGGGACAGATTTGCCCCCTGTTAGGACCGTTCAAAGCGACCTGGACAGGAAAAGTGCAGGCCATGAAATTTCACCCGTGAACACTTTGTCTATATTTGAACTTACCCGTCCCCCGAGACAAACGTGATTTATTCAAAAATGAGAATCCTGTTCATACTTGAACAACGAGCTTCTTTTTCGCATCTCAAGTTCAATAGTGGACGATAAATACATCATTCCTAATCTCCGGAACGCTTGTCGCGTTTTAAAACTTATAGGGCAAGAGAATCGCGGCTACAAAATCACCGAGCTCGCCAAGCCCCTCGGGATCCCGTCCACCACGGCCCTGCGCATCACCACGACCCTCCAAGCCGAGGGACTGCTCCGCCGGGAGAACGGCCTCTATTTTCTGGGCCCCGTGCTGATCCACCTCGGTAGCCGCACGCTTGCCGACACCGAACTGCGCGATCTCGCTTTTCCCGTGCTGGAGAAACTCAGCCATACCACCGCCGAAACCGCCCACCTCGCCCTCCCCTGCGACGACCGCTCCCTCATTGCCGCCGTCTGCGACAGCCCCCACCCCCTGCGCGCCGCTTCCAGTCCGGGCACCCTCACCGACCTCTACGCCTCCGCCACCGGCAAGGTCTTCCTCGCGTTCCTGCATCGCGATCGCATCGGCGACATCATCAACCGCTTCCCCCCCAAACCGCGCACCTCAAAATCGCTGACCACTCTGGCCGAACTCGAAGCCGCGGCAGACGAGACTGCCATGCGTGGCTTCGGTCTCGACGACGAAGAGTTTAACCACGGCGTCCGTTGCCTGGCGGCGCCGGTCGTCGGTCCCCAAGGCGAAGTCGTGGCCGCCATGGGCATCACCGCCGCCACCCTGCGCTTCAGCAGCGACCGCATTCCAGAAATCGCTGCCAAGGTCATGGGGGCCGCCAGCGAACTCTCTCGCCTGATCGGTCACCACTGAGCGCCGCTGGATTCGGTCGCCCTTCCCTCCGCCGCTGGATCTCAACCTTCGCTCGGACCCGTCAGCCGAGCGAAAATCAATTTCCCGCCTGCCGAGGGCAAAATACTCGTGACCCGCGCCAGCACTCGCGTGCCCACCAGGGATCGCGCTTCCTCCACCACCACCATCGAGCCGTCCTCGATGTAACCGACGCCTTGGTGCTCCTCCCGGCCGCCTTTCACCAAATCGATTTCAACGGTCTCGCCGACCAGCAGCTCCCGGCGGATGGACTTCGCCAGCGCGTTGAGGTTCAGCCACGGCACCCCGTGAAACTCCGCCATCTTGGCCAGGTTGTAGTCAGTCGTGAGCAGCTTGGCTTTCATCGACTGGGCCAAAAACACGAGCTTGGCCTCCACCTCCTCGGTGCGCGCCTCACTCTCATGAATGCGTAGGTCGAGCTGTTTGATCCGACGCAGCGCGCCCAACACCTCCAAGCCGCGGCGTCCGCGAGCCTGCCGTCCCGGATCACTCGAGTCGGCCACCCGCTGCAGCTCCTCCAGCACGAAGCGCGGGATCACCAGACCACCGCCCAAAAAACCGGTTTCGCAGATGCGACCAATGCGGCCATCGATCAGCGCACTGGTGTCCACCACGATCAGCGGGACATCCACTTCATGCGGCACAAACCGCACATACGGGATCACCAGGTTGAACTCATCCTTACCGCGCAGCGCGATCACCGTGCACACATAGGTAACGACCAGAAACAACGTCAGCCGCGACAGGTAGATGATCTGTTCGTCCCCCCGCACAAACAACGGTGAGGTGCCGATCAGATATGAGATCACCGATCCCACCGCCAAACCGAAGGTCAACGCCGACAAACCGCGCAGCGAAAACCCCTTCAGCATCAGGTCCACCAACACCACCAGCACGCCGATGAGCATACCGATGAAGATGCCGATGATCCGATACTCATCCCATTCCCGCACCGAGTAACACACCAGCCATCCCGCTGCGGCACACAGCGAGATAAACACGATCCGAATCGGCAGTAGGGTGCGATGCATGTTGTCAGGAGCGAAACCAATTGGCGCGGATTCTCCAACACTCGCCCAAGTTTGACCTGAGCGGGCCAACCGTGCCTACTGGGCGGTTCAGAACACTGTCCCCACTTTCTCATGACAACCCAATACTGGCTCGTTAAACAGGAACCCGAAAAGTATTCGTGGCAGGACCTTCTCAAGGACCGTCGCACCGACTGGGATGGCGTGCGCAACTACCAAGCGCGCAACAATCTCAAAACCATGCGCGCCGGCGACAAAGTGCTCTTCTACGCCAGCGTGAGCCTCAAGGAAGTCCAAGGTATCGCCACCGTTTCCCGCGAAGCCTATCCCGACCCCACCACCGACGACGAACGTTGGGTGGCCGTCGAATTGGAAGCGCAGACCACCCTGCCCCAACCCGTGACCCTCGAGCAGATCAAAAACGATTCCCGCCTCGCCGAGATCGCCCTCATCAAACAGAGCCGCCTCTCAGTCATGCCCCTGCGCAAAACCGAATTCGACCGCATCCTGAAACTCGGCGGCGTCTAGAAACCTCTCAGCGCAGATCCGGCGCGCCGCGCTCCTCGCGCTCCGTCATCTCCACCACCACTCTGAAACCGATGTGCCTCGCTCGCTCCGAGCGGGGCACCGTCGTTTTCGACAATCGCGCCAACGACTCCGGCAGGTCCAGGTAACTGCCGCCGATCAGCGCCCCCTGCTCCGCGTCACCCGCGTCCTCCGGGGCCTCGATCCATTCGGCCAGATTGCCTACCAGATCGAAAAACCCACCTGCGTTTGGCTCCCCTGCTGCCATCGGTCGACTCCCCTTCGCGTCCGCCGAGAACTCCAACGCCGCCGCCAGTGCCGCCGCCTGGGTCCCGCCCCCCACCGCGATGCGAAACTCATCCTCCGTCGGCAGCCGCACCCGCCGCCCAAGCAGCCAGCCGAGCCGCTGACAAAACTGCTGCGCCTCAAACCAATTCACCGAATCGACCGCATACTCGCGCCCCATCTGCCGGCTCGGATTGGTGCGCATCACCTGCAGGTAGAGCGACTGCGGCACCTCCGTCTGCAGCAACCACAACTCCCCCACCCCCGGCAAGGGCCGAAACCGCTCCATCACCGCATCCTGCACTTCGCTCAATCGCTCCTGCTGCGCCTCCAAATAAGAGAGCCGCAACCGCAACTCCGGATCCAGTCGTTCACTGCGCGACAGCTCATCAAACAGGTGTCCCACCTCCACCGCCGCCATGGCGATCAGCGCCCGGGCCGCGCCCACTTCGCGCCGCGCCAGGTTCGCCGCGATCTGCGCTTCCCATGCGTGCAGCTGCGCTACCCGCGGAATCGAGGCCGCTGTTTGCCGCCGCACCTCCAACTGCTCCACCCGCTCGGCGGACACAAAACGGCTTCGCCCAAACTCTTCGTTCAACCGCACCTGCACCGCCCGAGCCTGCGCGTAAGCCGCCGCCGCCGCCACGTAGTCACCCGCCTCCATCGCGGCATCCCCCTCGCTCGCCAGCGCTTCCGCATCCGCCGCCACTCCCGCCGCGTCCAACGAAGCTATTTCCTTCTCAATGCGACCGAGCTGCAGAGTGTCGGCGTATCGTGTGGTTGAATACTCCTCATTCAGCCGCGCCTGCCCCGCCCGCGCCGCAGTGTAGCCCGCCAAGGCGAGCGCCCAATCCTCTGCCGCGACCGCCTGCCGCGCCGCCGCGATCGCCGCCGTCACTTCGGCGGCGAGGGGCCCCGCCTTGAGCTCCGCCAATCGTTTGGCCAGCCGCGAAGCCCGGCCGAAATCCTTCGCCCCCGCACTCGCCGCCGACCGGTTGATTTCCTCCTGCGCCGCCAGGGCTTCCTGCCAGCGTTCCTCCGCCTCGGCCGTGCGCCCCGCCTCCTCCGCCGCCTCCGCGTCCGCCACGGCTCGAAGCACCGCGGTTTCCCAGACCTGCGCCTGGGCTTCGGCCAATTCCCTCTCAATCTCCGCCAGTCGTCGCACCGCCGCCTGCGTGGTCGCCGGCCCCGCCACAATTTCTTCCTGCAGCGCCTTGGCTTCCATCAAAGCTTGCACCGCTCCATCCCCCGCCAAGTCCGCCGCCCGCGCCAGCACCTGCGCCACCGATTTTTCCTGCGCCGCCATCATCGCCTTTTCCGAGCGCGACGGCTTCGGTTGATCCGTCTGCATGTGTGGCCCCAGCGAGCTGAGCCACAGCCAAAACGCCGCCAGCACCAGCCCGCCCGCCAGCACCGCCAAGGGTCGACCAAGACGCTCCTTCACCCGGTAGCGGATCCGTTTTCGCTGCACGTAGGGCATGAGCCGCCGACCCAAGCCAAGCCCATGCCAAAAATCAATGACCACCCGCCCCGATTTGTCCCTCCCGGCAAGGGGGCTCGACAAACCCTCCCCCGGTCCGTTTCACCCCTCTTGTGGTCAACACGCTCGCCATTCTCGCTCCCGGCCTCCTCGGCGGTTCCGTCGCCCAAGCGGCGCGGGCCCGCGGTGCCGCTCAGCGCATCGTGATCTGGGCCCGTCGCCCCGAAGTGCGTCTCGCCCTCGCCGAACAACCGTGGTGCGACGCCGTCGCCGATACGCCCGAGGCCGCCGTGGCCGACGCCGACCTCGTCGTCCTCGCCCCGCCCGTCACCCGCATCGCCGAGCTCGTCGAACGCATCGCGCCGCACCTTGCCGCCTCCGCCACCCTCACCGATGTCGGCAGCGTCAAAGCCGAGATCTGCCGCCACGGCACCACCACCCTCGCCGCCAGCGCCACCGGCGCCACCTTCATCGGCTCCCATCCCATGGCTGGCGGCGCCCTTACCGGCTGGCAAAACGGCGACCCGGAACTCTTCGCCGGCCGCACCTGTTTTGTCACCCCGCACGACGCCCCCGACGAGGCCCGGCTCACCGCCCTCGTGCGCTTCTGGCGCGACCTCGGCAGCGAAGTCGTCACCGTCGCCCCCGACCAACACGACGAGATCGTCGCCCACATCAGCCACCTCCCCCAAGTCGTCGCCACCAGCCTCGGCAACGTGCTCGGCTCCAAGCCCGCCAACTGGTCCCACCTCGCGGGCAACGGCCTGCGCGACACGACCCGCATCGCCGCCTCCGACGCCACCATGTGGATCGATATTCTCCAACAGAACCGCGACGAGATCCTCCGCGCCCTCTCCGCCTGCGAAGACGAGTTGCATCACTTCAAAGCCGCCCTCGCCAACCGCGACTGGACCGACCTCCGCGCCCGCCTCGAACGCGGCAAAACCTGGCGCGACTCCCTCTCCTGACCCAACCCAACTTGTAACGTATTACGTGACAAACTCCCCCGCGACCTCGTCCTTGGTGCTGCCCGACCTGCTGCCGATCACGCCCTTCACCGCCCCGGCCCGCGGTGAGGTGCTCCTGCCCGGCTCCAAAAGCCTCACCAACCGCGCCCTGCTGCTCGCCGCCCTCGGCCGCACTCCGCTCACCCTCAGCGGCGCCCTCTTCAGTGAAGACACCCGGCTCATGGCCGCCGCCCTGCGCGCCCTCGGTTGCGCCGTAGAAGCCGACGAAGCCGCCTGCACCCTGCGCGTCTCCAATCAGGACCAACTCTTTCAATCGACCGCCCCCGTCGACCTCTTCGTCGGCCTCGCCGGCACCGCCGCCCGCTTCCTCACCGCCCTCTGTGCCGCCGCGCCCCGCGGCATCTACCGCCTCGATGGCGTCGAGCAGATGCGCAAACGCCCCATGGCCGGCCTCATCGATGCGCTCCGCACCCTCGGCGCCGACGTGCGTTGCCCGGGCGAGGAGGGTTTCTTCCCGCTCGAGATCCACGCCCGCGGCCTCTCCGGTGGAGCCATCGAGCTCGACGCCTCCGCCAGCAGCCAACTCCTCTCCGCGCTGCTCATGGTCGCACCCACCGCGTCCGCCCCGATCGACATCCAACTCATCGGCCAGGTCCGCTGGACCTTTGTTGAGATGACCCGCCGCCTCATGGCCGAGTTTGGCGTCGAGCTCGCGCCCGCGGTCGACGGTCACTTCACCGTATCGCCGACCGCCTACGCTCCGCCCGCCGAACACGCCATCGAACCCGACGCCACCGCCGCCTCCTACTGGCAAACCCTGCCCTTCGTCGTCGGCGGTGAACTCGCCCTTCCCGGCCTGCGTCCGCCCGGCTCCGGCCTGCAGGGCGACGCCGCTTACGCCGAGGTATTGCAACGCGTTATCGCCCGCCCCGCCGGCACCTTGCTCGACGAAGACTTCCGCGAGATCTCCGACACCTTTCTCAGCCTCGCCGCCATCACGCCGCTGCTCAACGGCCCCACCCGCCTCACCGGCCTCGCCCACACCCGTCACCAGGAAACCGATCGGGTCGCCGGCATGGCCACCGAACTGCGCCGCCTCGGGCAGGACGTCATCGAGGAAGAAGACAGCCTCACCATCACCCCGCGCCCGCTCAAAGCCGGCCAAACCATCGAGACCTACGGCGACCATCGTTTCGCCATGAGTTTTGCCATCCTCGGCTGCCACGACCTGCACGGCGACGGCCGCCCCTGGCTCTCCATCGCCCAACCCGGCGTCTGCGCCAAAACCTTCCCGCACTTTTTTGAGTTGCTGGCATCCGTGCGCGAAAAATCCTCCTCCAAGTGACCGACGACTCGTTCATCATTGTCGCCATCGATGGCGGCGCCGCTTCCGGCAAATCCTCGACGTCCCGCGCCCTCAGCGAGCGCTTCAACCTGCTGCACGTCGATACCGGTTCCTTCTATCGCACGATGACCGCCGAGTTACTCCGCACCGGTCTCGCTGCCGGCGACGAAGCCGGCATCGCCATCGCCGCCCAGGCCCTGCCGCTGGAGACCAGCGTGGAAGGCCGCCGCGCGCAGATGAAGATCAATGGCCGCGTCGTGCCCGACGCCGAGATCCGCACCCCCGAGGTCAACGCCAACGTCTCCCACTTCGCCGCCGTGCCGCAGCTGCGCCAGGCCCTGCTCGACTACCAACGCGGTCAGGCCCAGGTCGCCCGCGACCACGGCTTCCGCGGACTCGTCATGGAAGGCCGCGACATCGGTTCGGTCATCTTTCCCGACGCCGATTTCCGCTTCTTCCTCCACGCCGATCCGGTCGAGCGCGCCCGCCGCCGCGCCGCCGAGGGCCAGACCGATTCCATCACCGAGCGCGATCGCCTCGACGCCTCGCGCAAGACCGCCCCGCTCGCCTGCCCCGACGGCGCAACCGATATCGACAGCACCCACCTCACCCTGCCCGAGGTCGTCGATCTGCTCTCCGAACACCTCTCCGCCCGCCTGGGCCCGGTCGCATGAGCCAGGCCTTTCCCCAGGTCAACATGTCGCCGGTGTATGGGATTTCCCACTACGCCTTCAAGACGCTCTACAGCATCATGTTTCGCGGCGAGGTCGCGGGTTTGGAAAACATCCCCGCCACCGGCGGTTTCCTCTTCGCCGCCAACCACGCCAGCCACCTCGATCCGCCCGGCATCGGCAGTCAGGTGCCGCGCCAGATCGCCTTCTTTGCCCGCAAGACTCTCTGGAAAGGCGGCATGGCCAGCTGGTGGATGGATCAAGCCAACGCCATCCCCGTCGACCGCGATGGCGGCTCCGATGTCTCGGCCATCAAACGCGTGTTGAAGACCCTCAAGGAAGGTCGCCCGCTCATCCTCTTCCCCGAAGGCACCCGCTCCCCCGACGGCGAGTTGCAGACGCCCAAATCCGGCGTAGGCATGATCGCCTGCAAAGCCCGCGTGCCCGTCGTGCCCGTGCGCATCTTCAACTCGCACCAAGCGTGGGGCCGCGGCAAACGCATGCACCCCGGCGTGCCCGTTGATATCGTTTTTGGGCAGCTCATGCCTCTCGCCGAATTTGATGACCAAGCGGCCGGCAAGGAACGTTACCAAGTCGCCAGCGAACGCATCATGGCGCGCATCGCCTCCCTCCCCCGCCCACCCGTGGTGGTGGTGTGAATGCGGGTTGTGCCGTCGTCCGAGTGTAGCAGCGGCCGTGTCGGCCGCTCCCCTATGCCTCTCAGCCTGATATCCCGTCCGTCGCTACGCGGGCGACACGCCCGCGGCTACATCTCCGTTCCTGGGCAGTGATTCAGCAGTCGTAGATCCTCTCGCGCTCCCCTGCGCCTCACTGCGGCGCCACTTCTTCCACCACCTTGGTTTCGCCGATCTCCACCTCGCCGTGACCGAAGCCCGTCTTCACGCGCACCCGCACCAGACCGTCCACTTGCTCACCGAACTTCGGCGCGGCCTGCGCGATCAACAATTCGCGGGCGAGTCGGAAATTGAGTCCGGCCGATCGCGTATTCATGCGCGAAACCCACAACAGTCGCGGACGCTCTCCCCGCCGTATCGCGGTGTAGTCCCACGCGGACAGCACCACAAAATAACGCGGCTCGCCCAACTCCGACTTCATGGTGATCTCATCCACACTGGGGATGAATTCCTGCTCCGCGCGCATGATGGCTTCCTTGTAACCCAGCAGCTCGGCATTGCGCCGGGCGCTATCGGCGACAAATCGCTGGGACAGCCCCTGTGAAGCCATCAGCTCGTTGATGCGTCCCGGATCCGCGATGCCAAAGTCGGAGATCGTGGTGTTGAAAGTGTTCAACGCGCCATTCAACGCCTCCATCTCAATGTCCCGCACCGGGTCCTCATACACTTCGGTTTCCCCCCAGTGCACCACGATCAGCAAGTCGGCTTCCGTGGCGACGGTCGCCGGCCAATACTCCCGTTTGGCGAGGGCGGGCGCGAGCGATTCGAGCAGGCCCTGAAACTCCGTCGGCGCGAGTGACTTGTCTCTGGTCGCTCCCAGCCGATCGCCCTCCATGAACACATACGACTCCGGTCGCAGCGACCCATCGGGCAGGGTGTGCTCGTATCCGACCGAAGCACGGGACGAGACCACGATATAATCTTTGCGGGCCCACAGTTCACTCCGGCCAGAAAGGATCAGGGACACCAGCGCCAAGATACGGGGTAGGACGCGCATGGAAGCTTTCATCGATGTTAAATGAGGCCTCCCCGCTCAAGCTTTGTTCCGCGGCGCCAGCAGGCTCCCCGCCCCCTTCAGGGCGCCGGGGCGGACCGTGTCTCGTCGGCCGCTTCTTCCACCACTTCGGTATCGCCGATCTCCACCTCGGCATTGCGCGAATCGATCGACTCGCGTCGCCGCACCAAGTCGTCGCTCTGGCGTCCAAACAAAGGCCCGCCTTGGCGCATGAGCGCCGGCACGGTTTCGACAAACCGATTGCCCGGTGCCCGCACACTCATGCGCGTCACCCACATGAGCTTCGCCGGCTGCTTCTGCCGCAGCGCCGCGTAGTCCCACGCCATCAGCACGACAAAATAGCGGTTCTCGGCCAACTCCGCCTTCATCGTCTGCTCGTCCACGCTGGCGAAATAACGCTGCTCCTCCTTCTCCAAGCTGCGCTGAAAGCCCAACAGCTCGGCGTTCTCGCGCCGGGACTGCGCCGCGAGCTGCTGGCTCATGCCCTCCATACGCTTCAGCTCGTTGAGGCGTCCCGGGTCGGCATTGCCGGCTTCATCGGCGTTGGCCATGTATTCGGCCAAGGCATCGTTGTAGGACTCGGCCAGGTAATCGCCCACCGGGTCTTCGTAGACCTCCGTCTCGCCCCAGTGCACCACGATCAGCAGATCGGCGTTCTCGATGCCGTTGGCCGGCCAATATTCCTGCTCGGCCAACGCCGGCGCGAGGGCCTGCAACACGAGGTTAAACTGCTCGTCCGCATCCTGCGCGTCACGCGTGTGGCCAAAGTGCGTGCCCTTGGAGATGATGTAACTCTCCGGCCGCAGCGCGCCGCTCTCATCCTGGCGTTCATAACCGTCAGTGGCCGTGGCGGAAACCACCACGTAACTGCCCGCCGCTGCCGCCACGGTCACCGCGGCACACCACAGACCGAGGGCCTTGGGCCAAAGCAAACGCCGACGCAAAAAGGAAGAAAGCATGTCTCGCCCTGCGCGCATTCGCGCCGCAAAGCGAGTCGTTAGCATTCGTTCCGTCAGACCAACCCGCAGGCCTTGCGGGCGCGGCCCATGACCTCGCGGGCCACCGCGCGGGCACGCTCGGCCCCATCGCGCAAGACGGCGTCGACGTGATCGAGGTTGGCCTCGAGTTCGGCGCGTTTCACGCGGGCTTCGCGGAAGAATTCCCAGTAGTGCTCGAAGAGCGCCTTCTTGAGATCGCCGTAACCAAAACCGCCGGCCTTGAGCTGATCCATGATCGACGCATAGGTCTCGGGCGGGGCGAAGAACTTGAGCAACTGCGAGGCCGGCAACTGCTCGCCATCGGGCTTCGGTTCCTCGCGGGTGCGGCTGTCCATCACGATGGACATGATCTTCTTCTTGAGGACCTTCTCCTCCCCAAAAATCGGCAGCGTGTTGTTGTAGCTCTTGCTCATCTTCTGCCCGTCGAGCCCCGGGATGACGGCCACGTCCTCGGCAATGGAGGGCTCCGGCACCACGAAGGTTTCGCCGTAGGTCTGGTTGAACTTGATGGCCATGTCGCGGGTCATCTCGAGGTGCTGCTTCTGGTCCTTGCCGACCGGCACCACCGTCGTGTCGTAGAGCAAAATATCCGCCGCCATCAGCACCGGGTAGGCGAAGAGACCGAAGTTGGGCGCGATGCCTTTGGCGGTCTTGTCCTTGAAGCTGTGGGCGCGCTCCAGCAGCCCCATCGGCGTGAGCGAACCGAGCAACCAGGTGAGTTCACACACCTCGGGCACATCACTTTGCTTCCAGAACACGCTCTTGGCCGGATCCAAGCCACAGGCCAGCCAATCGAGGGCAATACCGCGGGTGTGCTGACGACGCACCGCGGCGTCATCGACCGTCGTCATGGAGTGGTAGTCGGCGATGAAGTAGTAGCATTCGCCCAGCTCCTGAGCGGCGATCGCCGGACGCATGGCGCCAAGATAGTTGCCGACATGCAGGGTGCCGGAGGGAGTGATACCAGTGAGGGTGCGGGAGGGCATGGATTCCAATCTTTCTCGTTCTCGTTCTCTTTCTCGTTATCCCCTCAGGAGGAAAAACGAGCCCCCGAACCAGAACCAGAATGAGACCGAGAACGAGAAAGAATTTCGCGTCCCTGTGCCTCAGCGCGTGGCTCGGCCTCACTGGCCCCGCCATCGCGGAATCGCTCACACTCACCCCGCTCGAGACCAACATCCTGCAAATCGCCAGCACGCCGGAAGAGGCCGCCACGCTCGCTGCCGGCGGCGCCGGCCAACCCGAGGTCGTGCTGGTGGGACTTGCCTTGCCGGCCCAATTCGACCCAGCCGTCCCCACTCCGATCCTCTACACGTCGGTCACCGGCGATCCTTACCGTTCCAACATCAAAGAGCTGGAGGTCTACCGCGAACGCGCGATCGCCCGCGGCTGGATCGTGCTCACCGCGCAGCCCCACCCCTGGCCCGACCGCGCGCAGGACACCGTGCTCGGTCGCCGCGCCTCCGCCTGGGCCGCCTTTCGCACGCTGGAGGAAATGTTCCCCGGCAGCCGCGACTGGCCGACCGCTTTCGCCGGCTTCTCCGGCGGTTCCAAGATGACCCAACTGCTCGCCGGCGACGCCCTCGCTCGCGGTCGCCACGTGATCGGAGCTTGGATGTCCGGCTGCAACGCAGACAGCACGCCCACCATCCGCGACGACTACGCACCGCCGGAAGAGGCGTTGTGGGACATCGCCTACTTCCTCAGCTCCGGCAAATGGGACCGTGTCTCGACCCGCTCCCAAATGCGCGCCGTTTACCGTTCCCTCCGCAACCACGGCGCCCGGCACCTCCGCTTCGAGGGCTTCGACGGCCCGCACGCCTACTACCTGCCCCACCTCGACGAGGCGCTGGCGTGGTTTGAAACCTTTATTCCGCCAGCTGCGCCAGCATCCACGCCGTGACGTCGCGCTGGGCGTCCGCGCTCAACAAGTCCTGCAAGCGTTTGGCCGCGGCCCACGTGCGCTGCTGTCGCGCTTGGTCCGTCAGCGCCGACTGCAGCTCCCGCCCCAAAGTCTCGGCCGTCGCCGCCCCTTGGATGTATTCCGGATACATCTCCTCTTTGAGCAGCAGGTTCGCGATGCCGATATACTCCACCTTCACAATCATCCGGCCCAGCCAGTAGGTGAGCGGATCGGTCTTGTAAGTCACCACGCCGGGAATGCCCGCCAACGCACACTGCAACGACATCGTGCCGCTGGTCGTCAGCACGGCCGACGCCCCCACCGCCGCGCCGCCGGTTTTGACCAGCTTCACCGCGTCGGGAGGGTTGCAGGCGCGCAGCGTATCCAAAATTCCATCACTGGGATAAAGCACCATCGCTTCGTGCCGCCCGTCCAGCCGCGCGAACGCCTCCAGCATCACCGGGAACAAGCGCTTCACCAATCCCTTGCGGCTGCCCGGCAGCAACAGCACCGGCCCGGCCGGATCGTAGCGCACCGGCGCCGCATAATCCTCCGCGAGAAACGGATGTCCCACAAACTCCACCGGCAGCGCTGTATCCGCATACACCTCCCGCTCAAACGGAAAGATCGAGGCCAGTCCGTCGAGGTGTTGCGCCATCGCAAAACGCCGCTTCGCCCGCGAAGCCCAGATCTGCGGCGAGATGAAATACAGCGCCTTGGTGGGACCACCGGCCTTGGCCGAAAAGCCCGCTTCAAAGAGCCCTTTCGCGATGCGCAGGTTGAGTCCGGATGAATCGACAAAACACACCGCCCGCGGCCGATGCTCCCCCACCCAACGCACCACCTCGGCGATCAAGGTGCGGTAGAAGGACAGTTTGCCAAACACCGCGAAACCCATGGTCGATTGCGCCGTGAGGTCCTCCAGCAATTGCGCTCCCGCCGCCGCCAAGGCAGGCCCGCCCAGCGCACACACGCGATAGTCCGGCTCTGCCGCCAACACCCCGCGCACCATGCGCGCCGCATGCTGATCGCCCGAGTGCTCCGCCGCGACCACCAACAGGTCCACCCGCCCCTCCCCCGGAGCCGCCAAACGATAAGGCAACGTATTATTCATCGGAGAAAGTTAACCACGGATGGACACGGATGGCTTCGGCTACCGCCTTCGCTTCTGCAATAATCCTGATTGAAAGGCGAAACGGTAGTGGAGCCCATCCGTGTCCATCCGTGGTTGAAAAACTAGTCCTGCTTGGCCGCGCGGATTTGCTCGGTGATCGCGATGGCGACCTCCAGCGCCTGACGCCCCAACGCGCCGCCGACTTTCGGCTGCTGCGCATGTGCGACACTCTGCGTGAAGTGCGCCAGCTCGAGCGCCAGCGGTTCGCCTTTTTCGATCGGCACTTCCTCGAGCGGCAGCGCGCTCAGGTCAGTCGGATCGACCGCGCCCGCCCGCAGTTGGCCGGCGTAGTTGAGCAGGCCCGTGGTGCGCACGAGGTGACCGCTCTGGCGCATAAAATCGAAGGAGAAGTATCCACTTTCCTGAAACACGCGGATCTCGCGCACCTTCTTCAGGCTCATCCGGCTGGTGCTCAGATTGGCCACACAACCGTTCTCAAATTCGATGCGCGCATTGGCGATGTCCTCGGTCTTTGAGACCAGACTCACGCCCACACTTTCGATCTTCTTCACCGGCGACTGCACCAGCTGCAAAATGATGCCGATGTCGTGGATCATGAGGTCGAGCACGACGCCCACTTCGGTGCCCCGCGGCGTGAACGGCGCCAGCCGCTCCGCCGTGATGAACTTCGGCGCGACCACTTCCTTTTCCAGAAAACCCATCACCGGGTTGAAGTGTTCGATGTGCCCCACCTGCACGATGCGGTCCTTGGCCTGCGCCGCCGCCAGCACGCGTTCCGCCTCCTCCAGCGAGGCGCAGATCGGCTTCTCAATCATGAGGTGACAACCGGCCTCGAGCAGCGGCAGCGCCACCTTCTCGTGCAGGTCCGTCGGCACCACGACCGACACCGCATCACAAGCCGCGCCGAGCTCTTCCAGCGTCGCAAAACGCGCACAGCCATGACGGCCGCAGATCTCCGCCGCGCGCTCATCGTTGGTCTCGAAGATGCCCACGAACTCCACATTCGGCAGCGCCGCATAAATGCGCGCGTGGTGCTGTCCCAGCGAGCCCACGCCCGCGACTCCGCAACGGATCTTCGTATCAGTCGACGCTTCAGTCATGGCGCTCATGCCACCGTCGCGCCCCGCCCAAGGCAATCCGCGAAATCAGACGGACTTCCGCGTGCGCACCCGCGGCGCGCAGACTTCCTGCAACACCGCCACAAAATTGGCCGCCAGCTTCGAGACGTTGTGCCGCCGCCACACCGCCAACAGGTCGAAGTGCAAGTCATCTCCCTCCTCCTTTAACGGACGGTAAATCACGTTGCGATGTCCGCCGCTCGACGGCATCGCTGCGAGAAACGACACGCCTTGCTCCCCCTCGATCATGGCCTGCAACGACTCGTAGCTGTTCACCGCTTTGAACCGCCCGGGCCGAGCCCGGCGTTTGGCAAAGATGTCCCGAATCCGTCGCCGGTGCAGCTCCCGCCCGCCCGTCTCGATACAGAGGATACGTTCTTCGGCCAGCTCTGCGATCGACACCCGCCGCTGCGTGGCCAGCCGATGCCCCCGCCCCATCGCCACCTGAATGTCGCCCGTGAGCACCTTCATGGTGTCGAACTGCTCGTGGGCAAACTCCCCGTCATCGACCACAAACCCCACACTCACCTCCCCCTGCTCCACCGCCCCCAGATGGTCGGCCAAGGTCACTTCGAGCAGGTCCACATCCACCTCCGGAAAACGGTTGTGAAAGGTCGACAGGGTCGCGGGCATGAAGCTCGCGCAAATCGCATTCACGTTGCCCACTGCCAGCCGACCCGCCCGGCCCTCGGCCGCCTGTCGCGTGGCCTCCACCGCCCGCTCGGCCGCCGCCAATAGCTCGCGGGCTTCGTCGAGCATCACCCGCCCGCCATCGGTAAGCTCCACCCGCGTCGTGCTGCGCTCCAGCAACACCACCCCGATCTCATGCTCGAGATCCTTGATCTGTTTGCTCAGGGCAGGTTGGGCCACCCGCACACGCTCCGCCGCCCGCCGGAAGTTAAGTTCCTCGGCCACGGCCACAAAGTATCGCAGGTGCCTCAGCTCCATCGCCGAGACTGATAACCAGGAGTTATCACGCTGCAAACGACAAAGTCATTCCGCGATCGCCGGCTTGGGATTATTGTGGGCGCATGTCCGCCTCCCTCAGCCTCCAAGCCGCCAGTGACCGACTCCTCGAGTTGGCCGCCCGCTCCGGTATGAACCACGCCGAAAGCTGCGCCACCCTCCTCGAGCTCCTCGCCACCGGCGAAGCCGTCGACGAGGTCCTGCGCGCCGAACTCTGCAAGCAGGAGATCAGTCTCACCGGCTTTGGGGTGCTGGCCTTGCTCGATCGCCAGCGGGAAACCTCGCTCGGCACCAGCGACCTCGCCCAATCGCTGGGCGTCTCCGCCGCCGCCGTGTCCGAAACCCTCGCCCGCCTCGAGCTCGCCGGCCTGCTGACTCGCGTCCGCCGTCCCGACAACCGTCGCCACAACATCGTCGAACTCACCGCTGCCGGACGGCAGGCGGTGCAATCCACCCTCGAACACCTCGAACAGCGCGTCCACCGCCTGACCCTCGCCCTCTCCCGCGACGAACTCAGCTCGTTGCGCGATTCCTGCGCCCGCCTCCGCCCCTCGGTCGCTGACCTCTAAACGTCATTCACATGAATCAACCTTCCTTCCGTTTCCTCCTCCTGGGGCTCGGCGTCGCTCTCGCCGCCACCGGCTGCGCCGATAAATCCGGCGGTCCCGCCGCCGCCCAAGCCGGCGCTCGTCCTCCCGCACCGGTCGAGGTCCTCGTCGTCCAGCAACAACCCGTCACGCTCACCCGCGAGCTGCCCGGTCGCACCTCCGCCTCCCGCGTCGCCGAGGTCCGCGCCCGCATCAACGGCATCGTGCTCAAGCGCCACTTCACCGAGGGCGCCGACGTCTCCGCCGGCCAACTCCTCTTCGAGATCGATCCGGCCCCCTATCAGGCCACCCTCGACAGCGCCCGCGCCACGCTCGCCCGTGCCGAGGCCGCCCTCGAATCCTCCCGCCTGCAAAACGAGCGCTACACCGGCCTCGTCGAAACCCACGCCGTTTCGCAACAAGCCTTCGACGACGCCGAAGCTGCCTTCCTCGCCGCCCAGGCCGAAGTCGCTGCCGCCAAAGCCGCCGTGCGCTCCGCCGAGATCAACCTCGACTACACCCGCGTGACCTCGCCCATCAACGGCCGCATCGGCCGCGCCGATGTGACCGAGGGCGCCTACGTGCAACAGGCCACCGCCACCCTGCTCGCCACCGTGCAGCAGCTCGACCCGCTCTACGTCGACCTCAACCAGTCCGCCGAGCAGGTCCTGCAACTGCGCGATGCGCTGGCCTCCGGTGAACTCAAACGCAACGCCGACGGCGCCGCCTCCTTCAGCGTGAAGTCCTACGCGGGCAACACGCACCCGCAGACCGGCTCGCTCCAATTCTCCGACGTCTCCGTCAACCCCGGCACCGGCACGGTCATCCTCCGCGGTCTCCTGCCCAATCCCGGACTCGATCTGCTGCCCGGCATGTTTGTGCGCGCCACCCTCGAGGAAGGCACCCAACCCGACGCCATCCTCGTGCCGCAGTCGGCCGTGAGCCGCAACGATCGTGGCCAAGCCACCCTCTACGTGGTCTCGCCCGAAAGCACCGTCGAGCTGCGCATCATCGAGACGCGCCAAGCCATCGGCGATCAATGGCTGGTCACCTCCGGACTCCAACCCGGCGACCAGGTCATCCTGAACAACCTGCAGAAAATCCGTCCCGGCGCGCCCGTCTCGGCCACCCCCGCCGCCGCTCAATCCTGATTTTCGGCCCGCGTCCGCCCTGCGCCCGCCGCCTTTTCGAAAGCCTTAACTCATGGCCCGTTTTTTCATCGACCGACCCGTCTTCGCGTGGGTCATCGCCATCGTCATCATGATCGCTGGCGCCACTTCGATCGTCGAGCTGCCTATCGCGCAGTATCCGTCGATCGCGCCGCCTCAGATTGCCATTGCCGCCAGCTACCCGGGTGCCTCCGCCGAGACGCTCGAAGACTCCGTCACCCAGGTGATCGAGCAGCGCATGAACGGTCTCGACCACCTGCGCTACATCGAGTCCACCAGTGACTCGGCCGGCAACGTCAGCATCACCCTCACCTTCAACGCCGAAGCCGATCCCGACATCGCGCAGGTGCAGGTGCAGAACAAACTCGCGCTCGCCACCCCGCTCCTCCCCCAGGAGGTCCAGCAGACCGGCGTGCGCGTCACCAAATCGGTGCGCAACTTCCTCATGGTCGTCGGCTTCATCTCGACCGACGGCAGCATGAACTCCACCGACATCGGCGACTTCATTGTCAGCCGCGTGCAGGACCAGATTAGTCGCGTGCCCGGCGTGGGTGACATCCAGAGCTTCGGTTCGCCTTACGCCATGCGCATCTGGCTCGACCCGGCCAAGCTGCACGACTTCAGCCTCATGCCCGGCGACATCACCGCCGCCATCCGCGCGCAAAACGTGCAGGTCTCGGCCGGTCAGCTCGGCGGCACGCCCGCCCTCGAGGGCCAGATGCTCAACGCCACCGTGAGCGCCCAGTCCCGTCTCGAGACGCCCGAGGAGTTTGGCAACATCCTCCTCCGCGTGAACGCCGATGGGTCTCAGGTGCGCCTGAAGGATGTCGCCAAGGTCGAACTCGGCGCCGAGTCCTACGACCGCCTCGGTCACTTCAACGGCCTGCCCTCCTCCGGTATGGCCATCCGTCCCGCCACCGGCGCCAACGCGCTCGCCACGGTCGATGCCATTCGCGCCAAGCTCGATGAGTTGAAGCCCTTCTTCCCGCCCGGCCTTGAGGTCGTGTTCCCGATGGACACGACGCCCTTCGTGCGCCTGTCGATCGAGGAGGTCATGCACACCCTCGTGGAGGCCTTCATCCTGGTCTTCCTCGTGATGTATCTGTTCCTGCAGAACTTCCGCGCGACCCTCATCCCGTCGATCGCTGTGCCGGTCGTGTTGCTGGGCACCTTCGGCGTCATGGCCGCGTTTGGCTTCTCCATCAACACCCTCACGATGTTTGGTGTGGTTCTGGCCATCGGTCTGCTCGTCGACGACGCCATCGTGGTCGTCGAGAACGTGGAACGCATCATGAGCGAGGAGGGCCTCTCCCCGCTCGAAGCCACCCGCAAGTCGATGGACCAGATCACCGGCGCCCTCGTCGGCATCGGTCTCGTCATCTCGGCCGTGTTTGTGCCGATGGCCTTCTTCGGCGGCTCGACCGGCGTGATCTATCGCCAGTTCTCCATCACCATCGTGTCGGCCATGGCGCTCTCCGTGGTCGTCGCTATCGTGCTCACGCCCGCCTTGTGCGCCACCATTCTCAAGCCGATGAAGAAAGGCGCCCAGCACGAGCACCGCGGCTTCTTCGGCTGGTTCAACCGCGTCTTTGATCGCGGCACCAACAACTACAGCCGCACCGTCGGTGGCATCCTCCGCCGCAAGGGCCTGTTCGTTGTCATCTACCTGCTGATCGTCCTCTCCCTCGGCTACCTCTTCAACCGCATCCCGACCGGCTTCCTGCCGGAGGAAGACCAGGGCGTGCTCTTCGCCCAGGCCCAGCTGCCGCCCGGCGCCACCCAGGCCCAGACCGAGGAAGTCCTCGCCAAGATCGAGCACCACTTCCTCGTCGAAGAGGCCGAGAACGTGCAGGGCATGTTCGGCGTCGCCGGCTTCAGCTTCTCGGGCTTCGGTCAGAATCAGGCCTTCGCCTTCGTCCGCCTCAAGGACTGGGACGAGCGCACCCGGCCCGACCAAAGCGTCACCGCCATCCAAGGCCGCTTCCTCGGCAAGTTCCTGCCCAGCCCCGAAGCCATCATCGTGGCCTTCGCCCCGCCGGCCGTCATGGAGCTCGGCACCGCCAACGGTCTCGACTTGCGTATCACCGACAACGCCTCCCTCGGCCACGAGGCGCTCATGAACGCCCGCAACCAGCTCATCGGCCTCGCCGCCCAGGATCCGCACTTTGCCAACGTGCGCCCCAACGGCCTCGATGACTCGCCGCAATTCCAGATCGAAATCGACCAGGAAAAGGCCGCCGCGCTCGGTATCGCCCTGCCCGACATCAACGCCACGCTGCAGACCGCCTGGGGCAGTGCCTACGTCAACGACTTCGTCGACCGCGGCCGCGTCAAACGCGTCTACGTGCAGGGTATTCCCGAGTCCCGCATGATGCCTGACGACATCGACCAGTGGCACGTGCGCAACAACCAGGGCGAGATGGTGCCGTTCTCCAGCTTCGCCACCGGCCACTGGAAACTCGGCTCGCCCAAACTCGAACGTTTCGACGGCGTGCCTTCCATGGCTGTCGCCGCCACGCCCGCCCCCGGCATCAGCACCGGTGAAGCGATGGACGTGATCACCTCGCTCATGGACCAGTTGCCCCCGGGCATCGGCCTCGAGTGGGTCGGTCTCTCCTACGAGGAACGCGCCGCCGGCGCGCAGGGCCCCGCCCTCTACGCCATCTCCATCCTCGTCGTCTTCCTCTGTCTGGCCGCTCTCTACGAAAGTTGGGCCGTGCCCGCCGCCGTGCTGCTTGTCGTCCCGCTGGGCGTCATCGGCACCATGCTCGCCGCCCTCTTCCGCGGCCTGCCCAACGACGTGTATTTCCAAGTCGGTTTGCTCACGATCGTCGGTCTCTCGGCCAAGAACGCCATTCTCATCGTGGAGTTCGCCAAGGACGCCTTCGACCGCGGCATGAACCTCTACGACGCCGCCATGCAGGCCGCCCGCCTGCGCCTGCGACCCATCCTCATGACGTCGCTCGCCTTCGGCTTCGGCACCCTGCCGCTCGCGCTGTCCACCGGCGCTGGCTCCGGCGGCCGCAACGCCATCGGCACCGGCGTCGTCGGCGGCACCCTCACCGCCACCGCGCTCGGCATCCTGCTCGTGCCGCTCTTCTTCGACCTCGTCCTGCGCACCTTCCGCGTGAAGCCCAACAACCTTCAGGCTCAGGAGGACACCAACAATGACTAAACGCCTTTTCCTTCCTCTCGCCACTTCCCTGGGACTGCTCGCCGGCTGCTCGCTCGCCCCCAAATACGAGCGACCCGTCGCCGACATCGCCGCGACTTACCCGGGCGTCGCCACCGCTGTAGAGACTCAAACCGACCCAGCCGCCGCATGGGGCAATCGGACCGAGTTTTTCGGCGACGCCCGGATCAACGCGATCATCGACCTCGCCCTCGAGCACAACACCGACCTCCAGGTCGCGACTCTCAACGTCGAGCGCGTCCGCGCCCTCTACAACATCCAGCGCACCGCCCTCATTCCGACGCTCAACGTCGATGGCAGCGGCTCCCGCCAGCGCACGCCCGGTGACGTCAACGGCACCGGCGCTCCGCGCACGTCGTCGACCTACGCCGTCGTCGCCGAGATCCCCTCCTACGAGGTCGATTTCTTCGGCCGCGTCGCGAGCCTGCGCGATCAGGCCCGCGCCCAGTTCTTCGCCACCGAAGAAGCCGCTCGCAGCGCGCGCCTCATCCTCATCTCGTCCGTCGCCCGCCAGGCCTACACCGTCCTCGCGCTCGACGAACAGGTGGAGCTCGCCCAGCAGACGCTCACCGCCGCCAACGAGACCTTTGAGCTCAATCAACAGTCCTTCGATGCCGGCGTCGCCTCCGAGCTCGACCTGCGCACCGCCGAAGCCCAACGCGAATCCGTTCGGGCCACCCTCGCCGAACTCGAGCAACAGCGTGACCAGGCCCACAACGCCCTCACCCTGCTCGTGGGCACCCCGCTCCCCGACGACCTACCGGCCGCGACCTCCCTCGCGTCCGCCACGCCCGTCGGCGATCCGCCCGCCGGCCTGCCCGCCGAGCTGCTCACCCGCCGGCCCGACATCCTCGCCGCCGAACAGACCCTGATCGCCGCCAATGCCAACATCGGCATCGCCCGCGCGGCCTTCTTCCCGTCGATCCGCCTCACCGCCAACGCCGGCACCGCCAGCGCGGATCTCGACGGCCTGTTCTCCTCCGGCTCCAAGACCTGGGCCTTCACGCCCTCGATCACCGTGCCGATCTTCGCCGCCGGCGCCAACCGCGCCCGCCTGAACATCGCCAACGTCGAAAAGCGCATCGAGATCGTGAACTACCAGAGCGCCATCCAAACCGCCTTCCGGGAAGTCGCCGATGCGCTCGCCGTGCGCCGCTCCATCGGCGTGCAGATCGATGCCCAAAGCGCCCGCGTGAAAGCCGCCGCCAAACGTCTCGAATTGTCACAATCTCGCTTCGACGCCGGCGTGGATCCCTACCTCAACGTGCTCCTCGCGCAACAGGAACACTTCGCCGCCCAGCAGGCGCTCATCCAAGCGCGCCTCACCTCGGCCAGCAACCTCGCCGCCCTCTACGCCGCCCTCGGTGGCGGCGCCTGAGGCCCCGATTGTTCATCCCGTTAACCGCGCCGATCACCCTGTGGTCGGCGCGTTTGTTTTCGGCCCGTGCCCCGCTACACCCTGAGCTCTTCGGCCGCATTACGCCTGCTTCTGGCACCAAGCAGGCGTTGACAGTCCGCCTTCCTCCCCTATTCGCTGAACCTTTGTGTCTCTGGAGGACGTCTCCGTTTTCTCTCAATACCTGATCCAAACATGGCAGCTAAAACCCAAGCCAAAAAGACCGCCAAAAAAGCGGTTAAGAAAACCGCCAAGGCCGTGAAGAAGGCCCCGGCTACGAAGAAGTCCGCCGCCAAGGCCCCCAAATACGTTTACTCGTGGGGCGATGGCAAAGCCGACGGTAATTCCACGATGAAGAACCTCCTCGGCGGCAAGGGCGCTAACCTCGCCGAGATGAGCCGCATCGGCCTCCCGGTCCCGGCTGGCTTCACGGTCACCACCGAGGTCTGCACCTACTTCTACGACAACGGTCGTAAATACCCGAAGGAGCTCCAGGCCCAGATCGAAGAGGGCATCGCCAAGATGGAGAAGAGCATGGGCACCAAGTTCGGTGACGCCTCCGGCTTCCCGCTGCTCGTCGCCGTGCGCTCCGGCGCCCGCGATTCCATGCCGGGCATGATGGACACCATTCTCAACCTCGGCCTCAACGACGAGACCGTCGTCGCCCTCGAGAAGGCCACCAACAACCCGCGCTTCGCGTGGGACTGCTACCGCCGCTTCATTCAGATGTATGGCGACGTGGTGCTCGGCGTGCAGAAGCGCCCGAATGAAGACCACGAGCCGTTCGAGATGGTCATCGAGCACGCCAAGGCCGAGCTCCTCGGCGACGCCGATGCCGAAGACACCGCCTTCAGCGCCGAGCAGCTCCAGGAAGTTATCGCCCGCTTCAAGAAGCTGGTGAAGGAGCGCACCGGTAAGGATTTCCCGACCAGCCCGTGGGAGCAGCTCCAAGGCGCCATCGGTGCCGTGTTCGGCTCCTGGATGAACGACCGCGCCATCGTCTACCGCCGCAAATACAACATCCCCGCCGAGTGGGGCACGGCCGTCAACGTGCAGGCCATGGTCTTCGGCAACACCGGCGAAGAGTCCGGCTCCGGCGTCGCCTTCACCCGCGACCCCGCCACCGGTGAGAAGGTGTTCTACGGCGAGTTCCTCATGAACGCCCAGGGCGAAGACGTCGTCGCCGGTGTCCGCACCCCGGACCCCGTCGCCCTCCTCGCCAAGAAGCAGCCCTCCTCCCTCAAGGAGCTGGAGCGCATCCGCAAGGTCCTCGAGTCCCACTTCAAGGACATGCAGGACTTCGAGTTCACCATCCAGGAAGGCAAGGTCTACATGCTCCAGACCCGCAACGGTAAGCGCACCGGCGTCGCCGCCGTCCGCATCGCTTGCGAAATGGTGAAAGAGAAGCTCATCGACTGGAAGACCGCCGTGAACCGCGTGCCGGCCGACCAGCTCGAGCAGGTCCTCGCCCCGATCTTCGACGCCAAGGCCGCCAAGGCCGCCAAGCAGATCGCCGTCGGTCTGCCCGCCGGCCCGGGTGCCGCCTCCGGCAAGATCTACTTCAACGCCGACCGCGCCGCCGAAGCCGCCGCCAAGGGCCAGAAGGTGCTCCTCGTCCGCGTCGAGACCTCTCCGGAAGACCTTCGCGGTATGATCGCTGCCGAGGGTATCCTCACCGCCCGCGGTGGTGTGTCCTCCCACGCCGCGCTCGTCGCCCGTCAGATGGGTAAGGTCTGCGTCTGCGGCGCCGCCGCCCTGCAGGTCGACTACGACGCCCGCACCCTCTCCGTCGGCAAGGCCCAGTGGAAGGAAGGCGACTTCCTCTCCATCGACGGCACCTCCGGCGCCGTGTTCTCCGGCGAGGTTCCGACCGCTCCGTCCGAGGTCATCCAAGGCCTCATCAAGGGCAACAAGAAGGCCCAGAAGAGCGGCACCTATAAGAACTTCGTGCAGCTCATGGACTGGTGCAAAAAGGTCACCAAGCTCCAGGTTCGCACCAATGCCGACACTCCCGAGCAGACCGAGCAGGCCATCGCCTTCGGCGCCGTCGGCATCGGCCTCACCCGCACCGAACACATGTTCTTCGAGGGTGACCGCATCGACGCCATGCGCGAGATGATCCTCGCCCGCAACACCGAGGCCCGCGAAGCCGCCCTCGCGAAGCTCCTGCCCTTCCAGCGCAAGGACTTCTTCGGCATCTTCAAGGCCCTCAAGGGCTTCCCGGCGACCATCCGCTTCCTCGATCCGCCTCTGCACGAATTCCTGCCCCACACCAAGGAGCAGCAGCTCGATCTCGCCCACAAGCTGAACATCCCCGTCGAGGACATCATGTCCCGCGTGGCTGAGCTCCATGAGTTCAACCCGATGCTCGGATTCCGTGGCTGCCGTCTCGGTATCTGCTACCCGGAGATCACCCGCATGCAGACCCGCGCTGTCATCGAGGCCGCCATCCAGGCCAAGAAGAAGGGCATCAAGACCAAGCCCGAGATCATGATCCCGCTCATCGGCTTCGGCAAAGAGCTCGAGATCCAGGTCGCCACGGTGCACGCCGAGGCCAAGGCCGTCATGAAGGAACAGAAGACCAAGGTCGCCTACTCCGTCGGCACCATGATCGAAGTTCCCCGCGGCGCCCTCACCGCCGACGAAGTCGCCAAGACCGCGGAGTTCTTCTCCTTCGGCACCAACGACCTCACCCAGACCACCCTCGGTATGTCGCGTGACGACTCCGGTTCCTTCCTCGCGCCTTACGCCGAGGCGGAAATCCTCCCGCGCAACCCCTTCGCTTCGATCGACCAGAACGGTGTCGGCCAGCTCATGCAGGTCGCGATCGAGAAGGGCCGTGCGACCCGCCCGGGCATCAAGCTCGGCATCTGCGGTGAGCACGGTGGTGATCCGGACTCCGTGAAGTTCTGCCACAAGCTCGGCCTCGCCTACGTGTCCTGCAGCCCGTATCGCGTCCCCGTGGCGCGTTTGGCTGCCGCGCAAGCGGCGGTTGCCGACAGCAAATAAACAAACCGCGCCTGCCCGCCGGAGCTTCATGCGAAGGCGGGTGCCGGTCGCCCGCCTCGCCGCCGCCCAGGCCGCCGTCGCGGACGCCAAGTAAGCCACTTCGCTTCCTTCCCTCTTCCAAAGTCCCGCCACTTCCGGCGGGGCTTTTTTGTGCCTGCCTCACGCGGTCACTCGACCATCCACACCACGCCAAACGCCACCACGAAGCCCGCCAGCAACGGCAGCGCCAGCCGCCGAAATGTCGGCGCGATCTCCACGCCTGCCAGCGAAGTCACAAACAACACCACTGCGGCCACCGGCGAAACCGTGCGTCCGTAATTGGCCGCGATCGCGCCCAGCGCGCCAAGATCAAGGCTCAGGTGGAGATCCGTCGCGCTCAGCGCCGGCACGATCGCTTTGGTAAAGGCCACACTCGGTCCGGTGCCCGACCCGGTCACGACCGCCAGCGCGCCCGGAAAGACCGCCGCGGCCACCCGCCCCCACGCGCCGCTCTCGGCCGCAAAGGCCACCAGCTTGTCCGTCAGCCCCGCCGCCGTGATGCCCGCGATGAAACAGCTCGCCGTCACGATCAGCGAAATCACCTGCGCAAAGCCGCTGCCCATGCCTTCAAAAAAGGTCTTCACCACCGCCGAAAGATCCCTGCGACTCAGCACCAGCAGCACGATGAGCGCGATCAACATGGCGTAGGGCACCGGCAAGCCCTTCTCAAACGGCGGCGGCAGATGGTCGAAGAGAAAACCCGGCAGCAGGACGAAGATCATCACCACCGGCAGCGGCGGCATGAAGGCCTTCCACCGCGGCGTATCGATGGCCGCGAACTCGTCTGTCTCCGTCGCAGTCACCGCGCGCTGCAGCGAGTTGCGCTCCTGCCAGGTGAAGGTCGCCACCATCACCGCAAAACCCGCCAGCACCGCCGGCAACATCACGCCGAGAATCTGCGCCATGCCCGCCCCGCTGGCATCATGCAACGCCACCAGATCGGCCTCGCCCGGATTGCACAGGTTGCCACAGGAGGTCCCGAGCAGCAGACAACTCGCCGCCACGATGGCCGGAAACCCGGCCGCCCGCAGCAAGGGCAGCAGAATGGGCCCCACCGCCGCCGCGGCCGCGGTCTGACTGTTGATCGCGATGTTGGTCAAAAACGCCACTGCGCATCCCCCCGGCAACAACAGCCAGCCCGCCCGCCGCAACGGATGCAGCAGCCGACTGATCATGGCGCGGTCACACCCCGTTGCCCGCAACACGAAGGAATACCCCATCGCCGAACATATCGGACCGATCGTCTTGCCGTTGCCGATCTCGCGCATGAAGGCCTCGAAGACCACCAGCGGTTGCAACGCCAGCGTCGCCAGCGCGAGACCGCCGGCGAAGAGCACCATGCGGACGTCGGCCTGCTTGAAGATGAAGTAAAGGGTGGTGGCGATGATGAGGAGCGCGGCGATCGTCATAACTCATCGACGGCGCATTCCGCTCGTCGACGCGCCGGCCCCAGCAACTTGCATGCTACGCCCAAGCTATGTTCACACCGGCACGACCGCCGTCGGCACGTCGCGCGGGTCGAAGTCGCGCTCCCGATTGCGCCGCAACCACCGCCAAGCCCGCGGCACGTAGAACGCGATGAGCAAGGCCTTCAGGATCACCAGAGCCCACAGCCCCACCACCAGCGAAAAGATCAGCACCCCCACCACCGCCAGCACCCCCACCGCAAACGCCAACACATTGACGAAATAAAGCGCGGAGCCCACTCCGGTCACAAACCGGCACTGCGGTGCGACGTCCCGCAACGCCGCCAGCAAGGTGTCCAAAAAATCCCGATACGCCGGGCTCGTGTCCGCGAACCGGCCGAAGCTCTCGAAGCGTCGGTTGAAGAACGTAATGCCCACGCCACTACGCAGCCGCAGTTGGCAACGGTAGCGATTCGCCTCCACACGGGTCGGCGCGTAGTCCAGCCGCACCTCCGTCACCTCGCTGAGCGCCACCACCCGCTTCACCTGCCCATCGACGATCTGCTGCAGCGCCCCGGCGGCGATCACCCACACGCACGCCGGCGAGAGCCCGTCGTTGCGCGTCGCATACTGGGCGCGGTCTACTCCTGCCGCCGCCGCCGGCAACGGCGGCGGCAGTGCGCCGGCAGGCGTGGCCCCATCACCATCACTCATTGCGGCGAGGCCTTGAGTTGCTGCGTCTTCAACCAAGCCGCGGCCTGCACATGCCCGGCGTCGGCCGCCTTCTGCATCCATTCGGCCGCCGCCACCGGGTCCTTGGGCGCGTCCTGCCGATTCTGCAGAATCATCGCCACAAAGAACATCCCGTCCGCATCGCCTTGGTCGGCGAGTTGTCGCGCCCGGGCCAGCGCCTGTTCCTCGTCGCGCTCATAACCAAAACGTCCCGTCATGAGACTTTCCAGATACAGCGCCAGACTCAGTTTGTGGTTCGCCGCAACACCGCGCTCCAGCAGCCGCTTGTATTCGGCTTCCGGATACGGAGACACATGACTGTAACCCTGTCGATTCGCCTGGTAACGCTGCAGCAGATACCCCGCGACATCGTGGTTGCCGCCCTCGGCGGCGCGGTCGGCCAGCGCAATGGCCAGGCTCCAGTCGGCAGGCATGATATCCCCGTCGAGCGCGATCGGCAGCACTTTCGCCATCGCGTCAACATCCCCCGATTGGGCCGCGGCGATGTTGGCCGCGAATGTCTCCCGCTTGGCCCAGCGCGCCGCAAACAACGGATCGGCCGCCAGCGCTCCATCGCGCCACCGCGCGATCTCAGACCGGGCGCTGTCGGAGTCGGGTTCGAGATTCAGCGCCAGCCAGACCATCGCCGGCACATCACCCAGCTCCGCACTCTGCCGGTAAAGCCGCAACAATTCGAGTCGCGGCGTGCCGGGCTTCCACCGCGACAGCAACTCCGCGTAACCGCGGGGGGCTTCCGCGATCCCCGCGGCGATACCCGCCTGAAAGGCGACCTCCGCCCGCCACGGATTCGAGTCGACGTATTTTCCCTCCAACATCAGGAGCCCCATCTGGACCCCCGCGGCGACGTCGCCCTTCTGCGCCGCAACCAAGGTCGGGCGCAGCTCATCGCTTCGGATTTGCTCCGGCGTCTTCGGGATCTCCCGACGCTTCTTGCCCACACCGACAAAGTTCGTGCCGTAATCGGTCAGCCGGAAGACGGGCATCTCGACCGGCTCCCATGCCATCGCGGACTGTTCCGGCCACGGCTCGGGCGCATACACCACCAACGCTTCCTTCGTCTGCGTGGCAAATCCGGCCGGACCATGCACGAGTCCCTTCGCATACGGCTGACGCTCCCCCACCGGAGTCCACGTGCGACCGTCGGCCGATTCGAAAAGACCTGAACGCGGGTCATCCGCCGTCGTGGCGAGCATCACAAAACGCCCGGCGCCGTAGGCCAGACCCAGCACCTGAGTGAACGGCGTCTCCACTCTGTCAGGAAACGCCGTGCCTTCCTGCACGGTGATCAGCGGCCCCGCACCTTGGTTGTCTTTGCCCACCACCGAGACCACCGCCCGACCATTGCCCTCCGCCGCCAAGACCTCGCGCGCATCGTTCACGCTGTGGCCGCCCGTGATGCTCCAATACTCCCCGTTTTCCGTCACGTAGTGCAACCCGTCGCGGCGGATCACCCGCAGGCGATCACCCTGACGCCAGTAGACGGCGGGCATGTTGGGGTCTCTGACCTGCGCATCCCATTCCTTCAGCTTCTCGTCACGCTCCTGGTCATAACGCCCCAGCTCGTGCATGAACTGCGTGATACCAAGGACCGTGTAAGCGGACCGCCAGTAGCGACCGCGCCACAACACCGCGGTTTCGTTGGCCGCATCGCTGGTAAACCACGGCGTCCACGTCTTGAGATCGGCGGAAAGCGCCAGCTTGCGCTCGCTGGAGGCCAGCACCCATTGCTCACCGTCATGCCTCACCCAGCGCAGCTTGGTGCCGGGCTCGAAGGTGAGCTTCTCCCACGCCTTCAGGTCGCTCGAAAAATACAACGTCCCCGCTCCGTCGACCAAGGCATAGCGTCCGTCGGCATAGACCACGGGACTTATCGGTTGGGCCACGCCCTTAAAGTTCACGTAACGGAACGGCTGGGCCGCGCTCCCCGCGTCCGTTTGCGCCACGGCGCTTCCACTTCCGAATGCCAGCAACGCCAGCCCGACCCACCACATTTTCAAATACGATTTCATAGGTAAATTAGATCGCTGGCAGCACGCCGGTCAGCGGTTCTTCCAGCTCGAACCGCTGCTCCAGATTGCGGCGCAGCCAGCGCGGGGCCCACCACGGGCACACGCCGGCACTGCGGCAGTTCCACACGGGGCAAGAATGTCATCGGCATCACTCAAGATGCCCCATCATAGACCGCTCCCGAGTCCCCGCCCATACGCACACTTGCGCAGGCGATGGCCCCATCCGACGCCGTTTCTTAAACACGTCTACGAGCGATAGCGAATCGCTGTGACATGGACACGAATCTACACGAATAGCGATTCACCTTCCGGTTCATCGTCTATCCCCGAAACCCCGTTTCAGTGCGTAGGCGGTAGCCGAAGCTATTCGTGTCCATTCGTGGTTAAAAACAGACCGTGCCTCACCGCGCCTTGTCCCGCGACGGCGGGTGCCTCAGCCGCTGAGTCCCGGATAATCCAAGGTCGCGAAATGATCGGCCAGCGTTTCGGCGCGGCGGATCACCTTCCACTGGTCGCCGCCCTGCCACAGCACTTCAGCCGAACGCAGCTTGGCGTTGTAGTTGAAGCCCATCGAGTGGCCGTGTGCGCCACTGTCGTGGATCACCACCAGGTCGCCGACCTCGGGCGTCGGGATTTCACGGTCGATGGCAAACTTGTCGTTGTTTTCACACAGCGAGCCGGTCACGTCGCACACCAGCTTCGGCGCGTCCTCGCGGCCCGGCACACTCACGTGGTGGTAGGAGCCATACATGCCCGGACGCATCAGATTGGCCATGCACGCGTCCAGACCGATGTATTCCTTGTAGGTCGACTTGCGGTGCAACACGCGGCCCACGAGGTAGCCATACGGCCCCGTGATCATGCGGCCACATTCCATGGTGATCTTGATCGGACCGAGCCCGTTCGCGACGATCGTCGCCTCGTAGGCTTCGCGGATTTTTTCACCGACCAACTTCAGGTCCACCGCCGTGTCCTCCGGGCGATACGGGATGCCGATGCCGCCACCGAGGTTGAGCATCTCAAAGGTGATGCCGAGCTCGCGGTTCAACTCGACCACGAGGTCGAAGAGCATCTGCGCCGTCTCGACGAAGTAGTCGGGGTTGAGCTCGTTGGACGCCACCATGGTGTGCAGCCCAAAACGCTTCACGCCCTTCGCCTGCGCCATGCGATAGCCTTCGAAGAGCTGCTCGCGGGTGAAACCATACTTGGCCTCCTCCGGCTTGCCGATGATGGCGTTGCCCGCCTTCAGCGGCCCCGGGTTGTAGCGGAAGCTGAGCAACTCCGGCAAGGTGCCGCCGAGCGCCTCCTCGAGGTAGGTGATGTGACGGATGTCATCGAGGTTGATGATCGCCCCCAGCTCGGCCGCCTTGCGGTATTCGTAGGCCGGTGTGTCGTTGGACGTGAAGACGATGTCCTCACCCTTGATGCCCACCGCCTCGCAGAGCACGAGTTCACCCATCGAGGAGCAGTCACCGCCGAGTCCCTCTTCCTTGAGCGCTTCCATCACGAACGGATTCGGCAGCGCCTTGACCGCGAAGAAATTCTTGAAGCCACCCGGCACCCACGAAAAGGCCTCGTAAAAGGCCCGCGCGTTGGCGCGCATCGCACCTTCGTCGTAGATATGGAACGGCGTCGGCACCTGAGCGGCGATCGCTTCCAGTTGGTCTCGGTCAAAGGGCAGGCTCTTGTCGGTCATAGTCAGCGGTAAGTGGAACGTCCCAGCGCAGCCAGCCCGCAAGCCCTGTCAACGCCGGAACGCATTTCGCCCCACCCGCGCCCCGCCCGCGCGCCACCACTGCCCACAAAACCCGATTTGCCATTTGCGCCCCTCCGCCTCTGCGAAGAACTTGCGCTTATGTATCGTTTTCGACGCGTCTTGTTGACCCTTTCTCTGGCCCTCATCCCGGCTTTTGCCGGGTCCGCCTTCGCCCAAAGCGCCGCGGCCCCCTCGCCGATGCTCGCCCCGGAAGCCTCCGAACCCATTCAAAAACTGAATGCGATCATGGAGCAGCTGCAGGCCAAAGCCTCCTCCGGTGAAGCCACCTCCGCCGAAGATTTCGCCCCCGAAGTCGCCGCTTTGGAAGAGTTGCTCGCTTCCTACGAAGGCCAGGTGGACGAGGATATCGCCCGCATCGCCATGACCGTTGCCATGGTCAAAGCCCAGCTCGGTGCCGACCTCGACACCGTCGTGGCGCAGCTCGAATCGGTCACCACCACCTACCCGGGCACCCAGGCCGCCGCCATGGCCGGCCAGATGCTGCAACGCGCCGCCGCCGCTCAAGCCAAGGAAGCCGCCGCCGCGAAGCTCGTCGGCAGCCCGGCCCCTGAGATCGACTTCACGTGGTCCACCCACGACGGCCTCACGAAACTTTCCGACCTCAAGGGCAAGGTCGTCGTGCTCGACTTCTGGGCCACCTGGTGCGGCCCCTGCATCCGCTCCTTCCCGCAGGTCGCCGAGCTCACCGCCCACTACGCCGGCAGCCCGGTGGAAGTCGTCGGCGTCACCAGCCTCCAAGGCAAAGTGCACGGCCTGCAACCGACCCCGATCGACACGGCCGGCGATCCCGAGCGCGAACACGAGCTCATGAACGACTTCATTGCCGCCAAGGACATCACCTGGACCATCGTCTTCAGCGAACAGGAAGTCTTCAACGACGACTACGGCGTCACCGGTATCCCCCACATGGCCATCATCGCCCCCGACGGCACCGTGCGTCACAGCGGCCTGCACCCGGCCATGCCCCACGACGAAAAGACCGCCATGATCGACGCCATCCTCGAGGAGTTTGGGCTCCCGGTCCCGACCTCCGAGTAATTCCTTACCGCAACCCACCCGTTTTTACCTATCCCCGTTGGGCAGCATCCATTTGCTGCGCAACGGGGTCTTTTTTTGCCTAAATATCAGGACCGCATGGTCGATGGTGAAGTGTTCTTATGTCTCAAGTCGACCCTGCCACCACCACCGCCCCCAACGCCATCGCCCCCGATATCGTGAAGAACGCGATCAACCGTGCGGTCGATACGGTGTGCAACATCATGCTGCGGGAGACGGTCGAGATGAAGGGTGCCTCCAACCAACCGATCCCGGCCGCCGACGGTAACGGCGCCTACGTGATCGGTTCGGTGGGTTTTGTCGGCGACATCAACGGCATCGTCTACCTGTGCTTCGACGAAGACTTCGCCCTCTTCGCCACCCAAAAGGCGCTCGGCATGGACCGCGCCGAAATCCTTCTCGAAGGGTTTGAGCTCATCAAAGACACCGTCGGCGAACTCACCAACATGACGGTGGGCAACTTCAAGAACGTGCTCTGCGACGCCGGTCACCCCTGCATGCTCACCCTGCCCACCATCATCCGGGCGCAAAAACTTTCCACCGGCTCCTCCTCCAAAATCGACCGCGTCGTCTATCGTTACGAATGCGCCGGTCACTTCCTCGCCGCCGACCTCCAAATCCGCGCCGACGCCGGCTAAGCCAGGTAGGGTCGGCCCCCCGGGCCGACCGCCGACGTTATTACACAGAGGCAACGAAGCCACTCCAACGCCACGCGGTCGAGGACGCCCGCGACCACCTCAACCTCCGAGGTGGACGCCGACCTCCGGGCGGCGTCGGCCCCTGTCGGACTACTGCCCCTCCAGACCACCTATCTCCGCGCCCTTCACGGTTCCAGACTCAGAACCAACTCTCCCGAAGAGACGATGAACCGGTAGGTGAATCGCCACCTGTGTTTATCCATGTCTCCCGCGGCCGCGGTATGGTTAAAAATCACCCCTGCCACCCAGCTTTGCGATCTTCCTTGTCCGCCATAGCTCGTAGAGCGACGGAGGATGCGTCCTTTGCCGTCTTTGCGTTAAGAGGCCCTGCCTCACCGCTATGCCCCCTCCTCTGCCTCGGTGTCGATCCACGCGCCCCCTTTTCACCATTCACTCTTCACCATTCCCCATTCCCTCACCGCTACTCCCCCAGCTGCGCCTTAAGTTCGGCCAGTTCCGCCCGCAGCGCCGACACCTGTTCCTCCAGCGCCGCGATCCGCGCCTCGGCCTCTGCCGGTAGTTTCATCGTCATCGCGACCGCCATCGTCGGCCGACCGCCGACATCCGCCCCTGCGTCGCCCGACTCGTCACCGGCCGTCGTCACCTCCGCGCCCTCCACGATCAACGCTGTCCAGCGCGCCTCTTTCTGACCCGCCCGCCGCTCCTGTCGCCCAACCATGCCGCGCACCGCGAGATCGCTCAGCACGGCCTCCACTTCGTTCAACGGCGGGATCGCCGCCAGCCGCTCGCAGTTGCTGCGCAACCCCGCCGCCGTCTGCGGTCCGCGCAGCAGCAATTCACACATCAAGGCACACGCCGTCGGCTCCACCGGCCAGGCTTCGGAAAATTTATGCCGGTATTTCACCGCTCGCGCTCCGGCGCCCGAAAAGAGCGTCACCAGATGCTTCTCCCGCAACAGCGCCAACGCCGCCTCCACCTCCTCCTCGCCCACCGCGATCACTGGCGACCGATTGCTCTTCTGATTGCAGGCATTCACCAAGGCGTTGAGCGACAGTGGGTAAATATCCGGCGTCGTCGCCTCCTTCTCCATTAGGCACCCTAACACTCGGGCTTCCAAAAAACTTAGTAACGGTTCGGACGGCGCAGACGTCGTTTCGGTGGACTCCATGGCTGCCAATCGAACTCATTCATACCCGGCACGCAACGCCGGTAAACACTCACCGAATATAGACTTCGCTATAACCGCCACCGGTTGCGCATCCGAAGCACTGTGCCACGTTGCGCCCGTGCTCCACCCGCTTTCACGCCTTTCCCGCGCCCGTCGTTTGACCCAATTCGCGATCTGCGCCTCCGCCCTCTTGCTGCTCAGTGCCTGCTCCGACCAGCCCAAAGCGGCGCGGGGCATGGCCTCCGCTCCGCCCGTCGAAGCCACCCAGGCCCGCCGCGGTTCCCTCCCGCTGGTGGAGCGCCTCTCCGGCACCATCCGTGCCGACAACCAGGTCGTGCTCTATCCCGAGGTCTCCGGCCGTATCGACGAGGTCCTCGTCGACGACGGTGACCACGTGAACGTCGGCGACATCCTCGTGCGCATCAACGACGACCAGGTGCGCGAACAGGTCCGCCAGGCCGAGGCCGGTCACCGCATCTCCGCCGCCCGCCTCCGCCAAGCCCGCGCCCGCCTCGCCGAAGCCGCCGCCCAGGCCAACCGCTCCCAGGCCCTCAACGAGCGCAACCTCGTCTCCGACCTCGAATACGAAACCCTCGCCGCCCAACGCGACTCCGCCGCCGCCGACGTCGAACTCGCCGAGGCCGAGCTGGAGCAGGCCTCCGCCAACCTCGCCGAACGCCGCGACCTGCTCGCCCGCACCCTCGTGCGCGCCCCCGTCTCCGGCCTCGTCGGTGCCCGCCGCGCCGAGATCGGCATGCAGGTCTCCACCTCCACCGCCCTCTTCACCATCGGTGACCTCTCCTCGCTGCACGTGCGCGTGAACCTCACCGACGCCATGATCGGCTACATCAAGATCGGCCAGCCCGCCAAACTCGTCGTATCCGATTTGCTCCAGGGCACTGAGCCGCTCAACGGCAGCGTCACCCGCATTTCGCCCTTCCTCAACGAGATCACCCGCAGCACCGAGGCCGAGATCCATATCAACCAAACGGATACACGCCTGCTGCCCGGCATGTTCCTCGCGGTCGACATCCACTACGGCGAGAGCCGCCAGGCCACCCTCGTGCCCACCAGCAGCCTCTTCACCGATCCCAACACCGGCCGCGAGGGGGTCTTCGTGCTCACCCCCGAAACGCCGTTCGATCCCGCCGCCGCCCGCGAGCAAACCGACTCCCTCTCCTCGCCCGTCGCCGTCACCTTCCGCAATCTCAACATCGTCGCCCGCGGCGCCAACGAGGTCGCCGTCGCCAACCTCGATTCCGCCGACTGGATCGTGACCCTCGGCCAGGACCTGCTCTCCTCCAACGGCCGCTCCGCCGCCCGCGTGCGCCCCGTCACCTGGGACCACGTCCTCGAGCTGCAAAGCCTCAACCGCGAAGACCTCCTCAACGAGGTCCTCGACGAAACCACCGCCACCGACTCCTGAGCCGGACTCGTCACGCCCCCGATCTCAAGTCGAGCGCAGGCCCGCCTGCCGCTGTCTGACCTTCAGACCTTCCGACCTTTAGACTTTCAGACCTTCCGACCCTTCCCGCCATGCCGTTGACCGAGACCTCCGTTAAACGCCCCGTCGCGACCGCGATGGTGTTCCTCATCATCATCACTCTCGGGATCTCGGGCCTGCGCCACCTCCCGATCGACCTGCTCCCGCCGATCGAGTTTCCTTCGCTCACCGTCGCCGTGGAGTATCCCAACGTCGGCCCGCAGGAAATCGAGGAGATCATCACCCGCCCGGTCGAAAACGCCGTCGCCGGCGTGCCGGGCATCGAGCGCGTGCGCTCCAGCTCCTCCGAAGGCCAGTCCCGCGTCACCCTCGACTTCGCCCGCGGCACCAACCTCGACGAAGCCGCCAACGACCTGCGCGCCGCCATCGAGCCCATGCGCAACAGTTTCCCCGATGAGGTCGATCCGCCCCGCATCTGGAAGTTCGATCCCAACAACGCCCCCATCGTCATGGTCGGCGTTTCTTCCCCCACCCGCGACCTGCAGGAGCTTACCCTCATCCTCGAACGCGAGATCTCCAAACGCTTCGAACAGATCCCCGGCGTCGGTCGCGTCGATGTCTGGGGCGGCGTCCATCGCCAGGTCCGCGTCGACCTGAAACGCGACCGCCTCAACGCCTCGCAACTTTCCTCGGCCGACGTCCGCAACGCCCTCGCCTCCGGCAACATCAACCTCCCCGGCGGCAACGTCGTTTCGGGCGTGCAACAGCTCTACGTGCGCACCCTCGGCGAATACAATTCCATCGATCAGATCCGCAACACCGTCATCACCCGCGTCGACGGCAAACCCATCCGCGTCGGTGACGTGGCCGACGTCTCCTTCGGCTACGAAGACCTCGATCGCCTCGTGCGCATCGATGGTCGCCCCATGCTCCGCTTCGCCATCCGCAAGCAGACCGGCGCCAATACCGTCGCCGTCGCCGATGCCGTCCGCGCCGAGGTCGATCGCATCAACGCCGAGCGCGCCGACCTGCGCATGCTGATCGCCTCCGACCAGTCCACCTTCATCAAGGGCTCCATCTCCAACGTCGCCAACTCCGCCGGTTGGGGCGCCCTATTCGCCGTCGCCGTGCTCTACGCCTTCCTGCGCAAGGGCTCCTCCACCTTCATCATCGCGGCCGCCATCCCCATCTCCATCATCGCCACCTTCGGCCTGCTCTACTTCAACGGCCTCACGCTCAACCAAATGAGCTTCGGCGGACTCGCCCTCGGCATCGGCATGGTCGTCGATAACGCCGTCGTCGTCTTGGAAAACATCACCCGATTGCGCGAAGAGGGTCACGACCGCCGCCGCGCCGCTCTCGTCGGCACCAAGGAAGTCGCCGGCGCCGTCGTCGCCTCCACCCTCACCACCACGGTCATCTTCCTCCCCGTGGTCTTCATGAAGACCGTCTCCGGCGTCATCTTCCAACAGCTCGCCCTCGTCGTCGTCTTCGCCCTCATCTGCTCCCTGCTGGTCGCCCTCACCCTCGTGCCCATGCTCGCCAGCAAACTGCTCGACCGCTGGCCTGCCCGCTCCAAGACCGCCAAACCGGCCAAGCCCGCCAAAGCCGGCCGCTTCGCCGCCATCGAAAACCACTACGGCAACCTCCTCGGCTGGGCCCTCCACCACAAAGCCCGCGTGCTCATCGGCGCCGCCGCCCTGGTGGGCGTGACCATGGCCGCCTTCCCGCTCATCCCGGTCGAACTCGCGCCGCAGACCGAAGCCGACCAGATCGACGTGGATATCCGCATGGCCGACGGCACCAACATCGCCGTGCTCGACCGCTACCTCGGCGACCTCGAACGCATCGTCGCCAGCCAGGTCAACGAAACCGACATCGATCACCTCACCACCGAGATCCGCGATGGCCGCGCCGAAGTGGAGATCGCCATGTCGCCCGACGCTTCCGTGTCGACCCTCGAACTCGCCGACCGCCTCCGCGCCGTCACCGATGGACGCATCCCCGGCGCCGACATCCGCGTGAGCGCGCAAAACGGTCTCTGGATTCTCCGCATGGTCTTCGGCAACGGCGGCAGCGAAGACGTTTCCCTCCAACTGCGCGGTCACGACCTCGAACTCGCCCAGCGCGTCGGCCGCCAGATTCAACAAGCCGTCGAGGACCTGCCCGGCATCGAAGGCGTGCGCATCGGCCGCAGCGAGGGCCGCCCCGAACAGAACCTCGTGTTTAACCGCGAGAAGATCGCCGAACTCGGCCTCAACATCCGCGACGTCGCCTCCACCCTGCAGACCAACGTCGGCGGCAGCCGCGCTGGCGGTTATCGCATCGGCGGCGACGAATTCGACATCATGGTGCGCCTCCGCGCCCAGGACCGCCAGAGCACCCAATCGCTCGACAACATCCCCGTGCGCCTGCCCAGCGGCGAAACCATCCCGCTCTCCGCCGTCATCGACAAGGAAGCCAGCCGCGGCCCGCCCGAGATCCAGCGCATCGACGGCCAACGCATCACCACCATCACCGCCAACCTCGCCAAGGGTGTAGCCCTCGGTGACGCCGTCGACGCCATCCGCACGCGTCTCCAGGATGTGGATATCCCGCCCGGCCTCTCCCTCTACTTTGGCGGCGCTTACGAAGAACAGGCCAAGTCCGCCGCCGACTTCCGCCTCTCGCTCATCATTGCCATTCTACTCACCTACATGGTGATGGCCGCGCAGTTCGAGCGCTTCCTCGATCCGCTCGTCGTGCTCTGCGCCATCCCCTTGGCCGTCATCGGCGTCGTGCCCACGCTCCTGCTCACCGGCACCACCATCAACATGCAGAGCCTCATGGGCCTGGTCATGCTCATCGGCATCGTGGTCAACAACGCCATCGTGCTCGTCGACTACATCAACCTGCTCATCCGCGAAGAAGGCCTCTCCATGGCCGAAGCCGTGCGCAAAGCCGGCTCCCGCCGCCTGCGTCCCATCCTCATGACGACACTCACGACGGTGCTCGGCCTGCTCCCGCTCGCCCTCGGCATCGGCCCCGGCGCCGAAATCCAAGCGGCCCTCGCCCGCACTGTGCTCGGCGGCCTCGTCGCCTCGACCCTGGTCACGCTGGTCTTCATCCCGGTCCTCTACTCCTGGTCGCACCAATTGAAGGACAAAGTCCAGGCCCGCTTCAGCGAGCCGTCGAACGCCCCCGTCCCCGCCCCCCAACGCAGCTGACAGCATCCGAATATTTTTCTTAACCGCAGATTTCGCAGAAAACGCTGATCCAAACCTGAGCTCCTTGCATCACTCGTCTGTGCTCTCTGTGAATTCTGTGGTCAAAAATGCCCCGCCTCTCGGCTCTCAATATCTGCGTTTTCTGCGAAATCTGCGGTTAAAAATCGCTGCCCCTCGGCCCTCCCCGACTCCGTGAGTTCCAGATTCCAACCTCACATCCGGAGCCTAGACCAACAGCAGTGCGTAGCCGGTAGGCGAAGCCATCCGTGTCCATCCGTGGTTAAAAAACAGCCCTGCCTCTCAGCCCCCCCGGCCTCCCGCTCCTCACCACCGCAACCGATGCGCCGCGGCCACCTGGCGTATCCACGTTTCACTTACGCCGGCCTGTTCGCCAAACTCCGGCCAGCGCCGCACCGCCGTCACCACCTCTTGCAGGATCGCCCGCGTGCGACCGCGCTGCATCAGGCCCACCTTCGCGCACGCCTCAAAATCCGCGACCGTGAACCCATCCCGCTTCCCATTTACGGTCATCTGGTGCGTCGCCGTCCACGGCCCGCCCGGATTGTAGGCATACATCACGTCGTAGGCCGGAGCCAGTGACCAGCGCCCACGCCGGTCCATCAGGAACGCGATGTTCTTCACGTGATCGTCCTGATTGCGCGCCACCACATTAAACACCATGCGCCGGAACTGCTCCTCCACCGCCGCCATCGGCAATCCGAGCTGACGGATCACCTGCAGCGCCTGCTCGTAACTGCTCGCCCCGGCCGCATTAAAATCCAGATGCGCCAACCCGCCCAGCGACTGCATGTGCAGCTTGTCGCCGCTCGCCGTGCGATCAAAACGCCGCGTCATAAAATGCCGCCGCCCGTTCTCCTCCAGCAACCGACAGTCACTCATCGTGATGCCCGCCGCCCGCGCCATCAGGTGGTAGGCGTATTCAATCGCTCCATACCCCTGCGGATCGTCCAACTCCTTGTCGCGGTTGGCACTCACGCCATCGAACTTCAGCAGCCAATACTCAAAGCCCGCCCCGGCATCCACCTGACCCGACCGCACCTCCTGCGTCGTCGGATTCCACGCGATCACCGCCTTGGCCCGCGCTCCGCCGGCCGACGTGCCCACCCGCAAAATGTCGTTGAGCGCCTTGCTGCGCCCCTTGCCCGCCAAACTGCCCTGCAGTCCGCCCCGCGCGCGCAACACCTCACTCGCCAACGCCACCAAGGCATCGAGCTCGATCTGCACCGCCTTGCGCGGACGCGGCCCGATGCGCGGATAAAATTCCAGCGCCCCCATGCCCCGCGCCCCCGTGTAACACAGCCGCTCCACCGCGTTGAAACTCGCCGGACTCCGCCCCTGCGTCGCCAGCCAGGCATCGATCAACGCGTTGCCAAACTTGTCCGGCAGCGCATCGGCCAGCAGCCCCGGCAGGCCGTGGAAACTCTGCCTCGACAACTCCGGAAAAACATACGGCCGCTCCCGCAGCGGCATCATCAACGGCGCCACCTCAATCCCGCTGCGCAAAAACGCCGGCGCATACTGAAACGCCGCCACCTCGTCGCCCGGCTCCAGCGCCACGGCGCCGATCGTGGTGCCCCACAACCGCACCTCCGCGTTCACGCCTCATCCCCCCACGACCAAGCGCCCGGCGCCTCCTCTTCCACGCGCCCGGTTCCCCGCTCGCTCGATTTGGCTCGCGCCCGCTTGCCGCTCGCCCGCCGACGCCGCCCGTCCTTGGCCTGCGCCAACAACTGCTGCATCGGCCCCGGCTTCACCTCGGGCAACCAGACATCGAGCCGCTCCAGCAAACCCAACACCCGGCTCACCCGCAGCAACGCCGACAACTGCACCGCCACCTCCCCCGACTCGAGCCGCGCGACCGTCCGCGCCGACACCCCCGCCTCCCGCGCCAGCTCCGCCTGAGTCAGGTTCCGCTCCAACCGCAACGCCGCCACCCGCGCCCCCAACTCGCGCAAAATCACCTCATCCGTCAACCGTGCTTCAATCTTCATAAAACGCCCTTTCTGGCTTATTTCCCTGCAATACGGTCATAATAAGCCACTTCTGGCAAGCCCTCAAACCTGCCACTTCTGGCATCATTTACCCTCAAAACGAGCTTACTTGCCGTTTTTGGCGTCTTACAAGAATCCTACGTCACCGAGTTCTTACGCTAAAACCGAAAAGCTCCGTGGCTACGAGCGTGAGCGAGTGGATGGATCAACCCGCCCGCCGACGTTTTACACATAGTCAACGGAGGAGAAGACGGAGACAACAGAGCCAGTCCACCGCCACGCGGTCGAGGACGCCCGCGACCACCTGAACCTCCGAGGTGGACGCCGACCTCCGGGCGGCGTCGGCCCCTGTCGGACTACTGCCCCTCCGGACCACCTATCTCCGCGCCTTTCACGGTTCCAGATGCAGAATCAACTCTCCCGAAGAGACGATGAACCGGTAGGTGAATCGCCATCCGTGTTTATCCGTGTCCATCCGTGGTTAAAAAACTGCGGAGGAGTGGCCCCCATTTCCCTGAGTCTCAGATTCCAACCTCACGTCCAGAGCCTAGACCGACAGCGGTGCGTAGCCGGTAGGCGAAGCCATCCGTGTCCATCCGTGGTTAAAAAACTGCGGAGGAGTGGCCCCCTTGTCCGCCATAGCTCGAAGAGCGACGGCGGATCACACCGGCGGCGGATTCCGCTCCGCGAAGAACTCCTGGTGCCAATACGGATACGTCTTCTGTTTCGAGCTCGCCGCATTGAGCGTCTCCATCTGCGCGTCGCTCAGCGACCAGTCGACCACCGACAGGTTGTCGCGCAACTGCTGCTCCGAGCGCGCACCCATGATGACACTCGCCACGCTCGGCCGCTGCAGCACCCACCGCAGCGCCACCTGCGCGACCGACTTGTTCACCTCGGCAGCCACGGCATCGAGCGCGTCGACCACATCATACACAAACGCCTCCTCCGCCGGCGGCAGATAAGCCCGCCCCCGTTCGTCGTTGAGCCGACTCACCTTGGGTCGCGCCTGACCCCGCCGCACCGCGCCCCCCAGCCGTCCCATGCCCAGCGGACTCCACACCACGGTCCCCACGCCCTGATCGAGCGCGAGCGGCATGAGTTCCCATTCAAACTCGCGCCCCAGCAGCGAATAATACGCCTGATGCGCCACATACCGCGCCAGCCCCAAGCGGTCGCTCGTCGCCAGCGACTTCATCAAGTGCCAGCCCGAGAAATTGGAACAGCCAATGTGCCGCAGCTTGCCCGCCTGCACCAAGTCATCGAGCGCCTGCAACGTCTCCTCGACCGGCGTCAACGCGTCGAAGGCATGCAGCTGATACAGATCGATGCAGTCGATCCCCAGCCGCCGCAAACTCCCCTCCACCGCCGCCGTGATGGCCGCGCGCGACGAGCCGATCCCGTCGGGTCCCTCGGTCCACCGAAACGTGCCCTTGGTTGAAATGATCACCTCATCGCGTCGTCCCTTGATCGCCTGACCGAGCACCTCCTCCGCCACGCCCCCGCCATACACATTGGCCGAGTCGAAGAAGTTCATCCCGTGCTCCAGGCAGACATCCACGAAGCGCGACGCCCCCGCGACATCGACCGCGCCCCACCCGCCGGTCGTCTCCTCCGACCCAAACGTCCCGGTCCCCAAACAAAGCACCGGCACCTTCAACCCCGACCGACCCAACTCACGATATTCCATGACGCCAACTCAAGGCAACGAGGACGCAGCGCGCCAGCGCGGAGATGGCGCCGACTGAATGGAGGCGTCGCCCGTTAACGGGCGATTTCACGACGGGGAGCCCATCGGGCCGTCGAGAAACAAAACAGAGCCACTCCGCCGAAACACTAAGCGTTGAATCACCTTGCTCACCCAGGTGAACGCGGACCTCCGGTCCGCGTCTCGTCCGCCTCAAATGTCGGGCCGTCGCTTGCGACGCGCCGCCCACCCGGTCCGCCATAGCTCGAAGAGCGACGGAGGATGCCTCTCCGCCCCCCACCCCGGGACCTCGCCCCCAATTTCAGCATTCCCGCTTTTCAGCTTTCAGCATTTCGACGCGCGATCCGCGCGCCCACCGTCTTACTTTTCCCGTTTGTCTTACTCCTGAAATCGTGACGCACTCCCGTCATGTCCGAGCCGCCCCGCCAACACACCGTCCGCTTCACGACCAAAGGTCAGGTCGTGATTCCGGCCCGACTGCGTGAGTATTTCCAAATCGAGAGCGGCACCGAAGCCATCGTGGAGGAAACGGCCGACGGTATTCTGCTGCGGCCGATCACCGCCAAGTCGATCCGGCAGGCGCGAGGCATCGGTCGTGGAGCGACCTCCAAGCCCATCACCCCGGCGGAACGCGCCAAGTTGAAGGCGGCAGAACGAGCCCTAGAAGACGCCAAGTATGCCCGCCTCACCCAACGTCGTTCTCGATAGTTTCGCACTCATCGCGTTTCTGCGGGACGAGACCGGAGCAGACACCATCGAGCAAATTCTGCAGGATGCCGCGGCCGACCGGTGCCGATTGTGGATGACCGAAGTCAATTACGCCGAAGTGCGCTACATCCTCGAGCGCAAGGAGGGTCTCGCCACGTGGCAGGCCAGTGCTGCCGCCATCGCCACCCTACCGATCCGCTTCGTATCTGCCGACCGGTCCCTCGCCGATGCGGCAGCCGCGATCAAAGCCTACAACAAACTCAGCCTCGCCGACGCCTTCGCCGCTGCCTTGGCCCAAGAACTCCCCGCCACCCTCATCACCGCCGACCCCGAGTTCAAAGCACTGAGCGACACCCTCTCCATCGACTGGCTGAAGTAGCAAGGCTGCCATCAAATCTGTCCAATTTCCCCGCGGTCCTATTTTGGGAGTGCGTGGTAATCTAGTAATGGTCCGTCATATTGCCTTCCATTTTCTTATCCCTCTAAGATTCTTCTACTTAGACTGATTTGCCTTGGACGTTAAGGATACAAATGAAAAACCATCCTTTACTGGGGAATCAAACCCGACATTTTGGCGTCATGGACTCCCCCCAATCACTATTTACGCGAGCGCGAGAGGTATACTCCCAAGAACAAATCGCTAGTAAGCTGCAAAGAACCGTTCGCACAATAAGTCGTTGGGAAAACGGAGATCAGCCAATTCCGGCGATGGCGGGCGAATCTCTTAAAAAAATGCTCACGGGACCGATCGAACCAAACGAAAACAAGGATATCTTTGGGACAAAACGCGATTTCACGTTTATTGATCTTTTCGCTGGTATAGGCGGAACACGACTTGGATTCGAAGCCGCAGGAGGGCTCTGTGTCTTCACTTCTGAGTGGGATAAATACGCCGCTCAAACGTATCGGGCAAATCATACGGATCTTCACAAGATTGAAGGCGACATAACCTTTGCCGAGGTGCAGGACCAAATACCAAGTCATGATATTCTTGTGGGCGGATTCCCATGTCAGCCGTTCAGTTTGGCTGGCGTAAGTAAAAAGAATAGCCTAGGACGGAGTCACGGATTTAAATGCGAAACCCAAGGAACACTATTCTTCGAGATCCAGAAAATACTCGAAAAACACAGACCCCGAGCATTTCTCCTTGAGAACGTAAAAAACCTTCGAAGCCACGATCGTGGAAACACCTTCAAAGTCATAATGAAAGTCCTGCGGGACGAACTTGGATATACTGTTCATGAAAAAATAATAGATGCGAGATGCCTCGTGCCTCAACACCGCGAGAGGATTTATCTAGTCGGGTTTCGCGAGGACCTCGGATTCAATTGGGACAATGTCGAATTCCCTCCAGAAAGCAACGGCCCGCTCCTTGAAGAAATTCTACACAAGTCCAATGAGCCCGCAGAACCGCCCTACACCGAAGACTGCTGTGGCATAACTCGAGTCGCCGAAAAATACACTTTGTCCGACCACCTTTGGGACTACCTACAAAAATACGCAGAGAAGCATCGAAAAGCAGGCAACGGTTTTGGCTGCAGCGTAGTAGGATCCACTGACGTCTCACGAACCCTATCGGCACGCTATCATAAGGACGGAAGTGAAATTCTGATCAAAAACCACGATCGCAATCCACGGAGACTGACACCTAGAGAATGCGCAAGGCTCATGGGCTTTCCCGATTCATTTTCAATTCCTGTTAGTGACACACAGGCGTATCGCCAGTTCGGTAATAGTGTAGTGGTCCCAGTCATCGAGCGAATCGCAAACGCGATGGCGAAGTGCCTTAATGGAAAGATATCTCCCTCTTATTCAAGTCCTCGGGACTAAAGCGACCTAGCCCAGATTTTGGACACCTCAAACAAACTCGCTCAACCGGCTACATGATACGAATCAACTTTTCTAGCCATGCCTGACGTTTTCACGCCAAAGAAGCGCTCAGAGGTCATGTCAAAGATACGAAGCCAAGGAAATCTGAGCACAGAAATCGCGCTTTTGGGTTTATTCCGAATAACACAGAATAACAGGCTGGCGACGCGACCCAAAGATCTATGGCAAACCTGATTTCATCTTTAAAAAAGAGAAACTAGCCATATTCGTAGATGGATGCTTCTGGCACGGATGCCCAAGTCACCACAAGAAACCCACGACTCGGGCAGAATTTTGGGAAACAAAAATCGGTCGGAATATTCAAAGAGACAGAATAGTCTCTCGAACGCTGCGCGCCGACGGATGGGCTGTCATACGCATCTGGGAATGTAAATTAAGAGATTATCCACTTTCTGAGGTTAAAAGAGTAAATAGGAAGCTGCGCGAACTTCGCGCTCAAATTGAAGCCTCTAAAACACCCGCTTCCAGCCTCGTAAAATAATCAATCCCGGAAGTGGATCCTCTTCGGCACTCATGCTGTCGGCTTCACGCTCCAACCGAATGCCATAGTGAAATGGGGTTGACTTATTTGTAAATACGATCGAGTCGCCAACTTTAGCACCCCACCTTCTTAAATACTTAGTCATATGGGTAATCCTATACTCATTTCGAGTATTCCTGCCGTGCAACCTCCCATTATAATAAATGTATCTCATCCTCCATTCCACCCCGGAATCATCCTCACAAAGAAGCCAAGCATCTGGATTGAAAACTGCAGGATCCAGCGTCGGAAAGAATGACAGCAGAGCATCGTCGTCTCGAGGAACACAAATTCCTGCTTGGTGGCCACCAGTCTCGCCCGTGTCATTCGCAGTGAGCCGTTTTCTGTAACTCGTTGTCATAATTTACCTATTGGAGAAAAGGAAAGAGCATGTGCGAAGTCCTCGCCATCCCTCGAGCTAATGGGAACGGAGTTGTCAGACAGCGCTCTCTTCCATTGGGACCGCGCTACCATAACTTCTTCAACGGTGTTTTCGTAGAAGAGCCGGTAGATTGTCACAGGTTCCGTTTGCCCTCGCCGATGCGCACGGGCACTGGCCTGCATCTCCAACGCGGGATTCCAGCATTGCGTGAAATGAATCACGACGGTCGCGGCGGTGATATTCAGTCCAGCACCAGCCGCCTTCGGATTGAGAACAAGAGCCCCCGGCCCCTCATAGTTCGAAAACTCGTCGACAATAGCCTGCCTGTCGCGCTGCGGCGTAGAACCGTTGATCGCATCCCAATAAAACTGCGCAGGATAGTCAATTGCCTCACGGAGAATTGGACCGCAGGCGTTGTAGTTGGAAAACACCAAGACCTTTCGCCCCAGAGAGAAGGCTTCGCGAACCAGGCTTACCGCCTGTTCAATCTTCGGCGTAACAAGATCGTCGCTACACCCACCGATGAGCGACACCCGTTCCTCCCAATCAGGACTCTCGAAATCCTCAGATTGCAACAACGGGTGGGCACAAAAGAGAGCCAGCTGCCCCGTCGCTACCAACGCACCCGCGGTGGGGTATTTTGCGATGGTTTCGGTCCGAATCTTCTCGTATTGCTGAGCAAGATGCGGGGAAAGCTCCAAAGGCATATCGACATCGATTCGACTGGGGAGGTCACCTGCAACGTCAGCAACGCGCCGCTTCAATACAATGGGATTGGTAATGCGAGAGACTGCCTGCGCATCGCTGATCTGATCAGAATAGGCCGACTCAAACTCGACCTGAGTTCCCAACAATCCGGGGATCGCAAAATCACAAAGTGACCAAAGATCCGTAAGGCTATTTTCCACCGGAGTCCCGGTGACAGGAATGGATCTCGCACGAGGAATAGCTGCCAGTGCCTGACGCCTCTTCGATGACGGGTTCTTGATCGCCTGAGCCTCATCACAAACAACGAACGACCATTGAAAAGCAGAGAAAATCGCGATGTCGTTAACGACGGTATCGTATGTTGCGATAACAACTTGGGCTCTCATCAACCCTCGATAGACTCCGGTTCTATCCGAACCGCGGTGGATCAATATTGAAAGCGATGGCGCGAATTTTCCGAGTTCGCGATGCCAGTTCGCGATCAAAGTCGTAGGACAAACAATGAGAGCCGGAAAATCGTTCCGGGGCGGATCCAAGAGGAACAGCGAAATAACCTGTATCGTCTTCCCCAATCCCATCTCGTCCGCCAAGATCACTCCGGAAGTGTGGAGGAGGGTCTTCCTCATCCACGAGACGCCTTCTTTCTGATACGAATAAAGCGTTGCTTTGAGATTTGGGATCTCGGCGATTTCTCCAGACTGCTTCGCGCCTTCGTTCGCGGTTTGAAACACCGGATCACGGATTTCAATCGAGATGATGCCCATGCTCGCTCTCTGAACCCGCAAAACCTGGGGAAGCGTAAGTCCGTCCACGTCCAAGCCACATACAACAGGTTCAATGACCTCCGAAATATCAACGGGAAGGGGCCTTATTATAGACCGGTCCAATACCCAGTTGTGGCCAAGCGAAGGAGCCTCGACAATTCGAGACTGCCCACCAGACATCAGTTTGGCACAAAGCCTCAACGTGATTCGGGAAGAGACTCGATCAATCACGAGCAACGGATCTTGAATGCGCGCCGACAATCGCAAGCCCTCCGGCACATCCCTGATTTTTCGAAAGTCCGGATCCAAATCCATATCGCTTGAAGTCAGGAGATCCCCATCAGAGACCGCAATTCATCGGGAGAGAACGCAGGGACCCGGCAGTGGATCGCGCGGTGACAATTCGGGCAAAGTGGAATCAGATCTGAGGCAGGATCATAGGGCCTCGGAGCCGATGATTCGGAAAGCGGCTCGATGTGATGAACTTCGATAATCTGCGAGCCATCTGGACCGTAAACTGTGACGGGATCGAACCCACAGACTTTGCAGATGCGGCCATGAATGGAAATGCAGAGGAGCCGATTTCGACGACTGCGCTCCCTTTTCCGAACAACTGATTCCTTGATTCCGCCTTCCCACTCGGCAGTGGATTCTGGAATGGCGTCATCCACCCCGAGGAGTTCCGCAACAGCCCCAACAAGCGGGACCATCGCAATCGACGCACTCCGCTCAACCGCCCCGTCACTGTGCAGCGATTCAACGCCCTTTATTGTTACTCGTATCCGCAGATCGGAGGAAATCTGCCACCTCCCATTTTCGTCAAGCGGGGATACCTCAACATCAAACCTTTGAGCGAGCTGCTGAATCAAAGCCCATGCTACGGCACATCGCTCCTCAGTTAGCGACTCTGTGATGTGTCGGACGCAGGGTTTCGCGTAGTTTCCGAAATGGAAGTCAACAATGTGGCGGTTCAGGCCGCTCGGCCGAAGTCCAAAAACGGGCCCTTCCTGACGCGTCCACCCCGAAAAATGAACCCTCAAACCGCTGCGGAGGCCGGACTCATCCAACTCGACATTCACATCTGCTCCAGTCTCCTGCCGGATTACAAATTTGAGAAGCTCGGATTTGCTCCCTAGCATGGCCAAGTAAGACTACTCTGAGTCTTCTGAGTCATCGGCATCTGCTCCAGACTGCGGGAGAGGAGTCAGGCGAAGCAGCTTTCTCAGGTTACTGGAAACCTCCTCGCGAATATCTTCCCAGATCGGTTGAAGCTCAGAATCAGTATTGTTCTGCTCCGCCGCAGCGAGCGCCCACAGCAAGAGATCCATTCCCTCAACAGAGACCCCAGACCGAGCCTGCGAATAGATCTTAGTGTAGAAATCATGGTTCTTGTTCAGGCGGACACCAGTCGCGTGATTGACACTTGTAGCACTCGTCAGGTGAGGCTCCCAAAGGTATCCTGTCGTAATATCTTCGACAGCCTGGACGTAGAGTTGGGCTGGATCCACGTTGCTCTGAACCGGCGTAACGATTTTGACAGAATGACCTCGATTGTTGGTGACAGTGGCCTCGCCGGCGTCCGAATCGACACCCTCAACACTGCTGGTCTTTTTGTTCCCAGTTTCGCCAATCGTCTTATTCGCATCCTTGTGGCTGACACCTCCGGTCACAGCTACCTTCTGTTTTCGCCTGTATCGAAGATCCGCCTCTCGGTAGGCTCCGGCGAGGAGTTTCTTGAGCCCATCCTCAAGGCCTGGATCGAGCAGGATCCTCGACTTCTTAACGTCGACAGCAAACGCCTCGTCAAGTTCGGCTCCAAAATCGAACTCAATGCGAAAAAGCGACCAGTGCGGATCGTCAGACCGCCACAACCCCAAATACCCTCCATAGTGGATTACACGCCCTTCACGATGGATATAGAACCCCTGCCCTCGGTTTGAGATCTTGGCATACTTCCGGTTCTCCTCCTCCGTCATGTCCTTGGAGTGAGGCAGAATCCAAGCCTTCACTTTTGCAGTCTGAACCGTTCCGTCCTCGAGCTGTATCGGCACATTCGTCTGAGCTTCGGGCAAAACCTGCTCTGACTTCTCGGGATAAAATGGATTCCAATACTCGACCTCCTCTCCGTTTACCGTGATCCGCACGTCAGAGAATGCTGTTTCGGAAGGATTGAGGTATTTGTGAAAGATTAAAGCGCAATGCTCCTTCAACTTCTTGATGCGATAGTTGACCGCCTGCTGTTCTTTGGTCCCCCCGGGAACTTCGTAACCCTTGCTGAGGAGGCGATCGCATTTTTCCCAAACCACCAACGTCCCCTTCTCTCCACACAGCTCCTCAAACAGCTCTTCTTCGTCTGCGGTAATGGGCTCCTTGACCATCTCCCAACGATTGACCGCCTCAACGTGCTCCAAGTCCCACGCCAATTTGGCAAGCGGAGCATCGGGCGTCATCCGTGAGATAATGCCAAACTTGAGACAGACGGAACTCGAAGCGGTCTTCAGCCCCAAGCCGAACTTTCCGAGGGACTTGAGTATTTGTCTTTGATCGGCCCCATATCGAAGAGCGTTCTGCAATCCATCCTTATCCATCCCATCCCCATTATCCCCAAAAAAGACGAACTTGCGGCCGTCAGGGGCCAACTCGATTCGGATGTTCACCTCTTTCGCGTTTGCAGCGATCGAATTGTCGATAACGTCCGCACACGCAGTGTATAGATCATAACCGGTGTCTCGAAGACCATGGATCAACCTTGAGGGATCCGGCATGTTCAAGAGATCCACCTTGGAATCACCCGACGTTTCATGTTGGAGGCTTGGAGGATTCGATTCGTGCATGCGTGTAATGAGAAAAGGATAGCTCTCTGAGCTGAATAGCATTCAACAGAATGCCAATCCCATATTATTCAGACCCAACATCTTATTTCGGAAACCTATTTCGCTTTCGCCCGACACTCTCAGGAGCGCGACTACACCATTCTCTTTTTCGCTCGCCTCGAGAAGCGGATCGAAACCGAGACTGCGCCCTTTGTCTTCCTCGGACCAGCCAAGTCCCTTGTCTCCGCCGAAGGTGACCGTCCCATTTCAATGGTGTGGGAACTCGAACACCCCATGCCCGCCGCTCTATTCGAAGAAGCCAAAGCCATTTGATTATTTGCCATCGGCATTTCGGGCACGGGTGCCCAACGGGCGACCGCGATCACCACACGAGCTGAAGCTCAAAAACCGGAAGCGCCTGCTCTACCGCTTCCGCCGCATCGGACAGCTGCCGGGCGCAGACTAAATCCTCGGCTCCGAACGCGAAGCTTTTCGTGTCGTTCGTGTGTTTCGTGGGCCAATCGGTTTGGTTTCGGAATGGGGTCCTCCTGCAGCGTCCTGAACAATAGCCACCCGTCCACCGCCGACCGCGTCCGGAGGCCACGGTCCACCCCGCTACCCCATCTCCGTCACAAACTCCCACCCCCTCCATGCTCTCCGTGCCCCCTCAGAGACCTCTGTGACGAAACCCGCGCCGGCCTCTCAGCCCGTCAACCTCTTCACGCCTTCCCTGTCCGCCAAAGCTCACCGAGCCGCGATGAATTGCGTTAATGCCTCCGCCGGACAGCTCTGTCGCGCATCCCAGATTGGACTCTTGATCGGAATCGATTCCCGCTTAGGGTTCCCCCCATGAGTTTCAACGAGGTCATGGCCGAACTTCCTTCGCTTTCATTCGAGGAACGCCAGACCTTGATTCGCCACGCGATCGAACTCGATGAGCTTCCTTTTTCCCCTGTTCAGGAGCAGGAAATCGAACGGCGCCGCAACGTGCACGCCGCCGCCCCCGAGTCCGCCATCCCGGCAGCGGAAATGAAGAACCGCCTCCGTCAGCGACTGGAGCAATGAACTGACAGGTCGTCATTCGACCCGAGGTCGAACACGACATGGGAAAGGCGGCCGATTGGTATAATGAGCGGCAACCCGGTTTGGGGCTCCGCTTCTGTGAAGAGGTGTTTCAGGTCTGGGATCGCTTGGCCGAAAATCCCCACGTCAGCGCGCGTCGACATCCTCTGCGGAATATTCGCTGGCTGTTCCCTACTCACTTTCCCTTTCGCGTCGCCTACGAGATCGATGAGCGCCGGATGGAAGTGGTCATTCTGGCCGTAATGCACGCCGCTCGCGCCGACTCCCCGTGGACTAAACGAATCAGCGACTGACGTCGGCCTCCACCTTCGCGCCCTCCCTGTCCGCCAAAGCTCACCGACCCGCGGAGGCTTACGTTATTACTGCATGCTGACCGGCCTTTTCGTGTGTTTCGTGTGTTTCGTGGTTAAAACACGGCATGCTGACGGCCCTACTCCGCCGCCCACGCCGGCGCGTGGTCTTCAAAGCTCACGCGTTCGCCCGTCGTCGGATGCGTGAACTCCAGCCACTGGCAGTGCAGACACATCGGCGCCGCATCCGGCGCGAGGGTCTGGGCGGTCTCGGTCGTGATCGCCTCCCGGCCATAGGTCGGGTCACCGACAATCGGGTGCCCCAGACTTTGCAGATGCAGACGAATCTGATTCGTGCGCCCCGAGATCGGCCGCGCTTCGATCAAGGTCGTGTCATCACTTTCTCGATACGCCACGACTGAGAAGAGCGTGCGCGCGTCGCGGCTGGCACCGTCGCCCTCGCTTACGCTGCGATTGCCCGCCGGACCGACCGCGTCGCCAATCGGCAGTTTGCACAGCTGCGTCTCCCACTCCGGTTTGCCGTGCACTCGCGCCAGGTAGACTTTCTCGACCTCGCCCCGCGCGAACTGCGGCTGCAACTGGCCCGCGTGTTTCCGCGTGCGCGCCAGCACCACCAAGCCGCTGGTGTTCGCATCCAGGCGATGCGCCGCGCGCAAGCGATATGGCCGGAAGGCCTGCGCCAAGATGTAGTCGAGCGTGTTGCGGTTAAAACGCCCCGCCGGATGCATCGGCAACGGTGCCGGTTTGTGCAGCACCACGATAGCCTCATCCTCAAACAACAGCCGGATGTTCGCATTCACCGGCGGCTCCACCGTCGCGGGCTGCAGTTGAGCAAAAAACTCCCCGGCGCGCACCGCGCGATCCAAGCCCACCGGCGCCCCGTTGCCATCCACCAGCCGACCTTCCGCCACGATCGTCGCCCAATGCTCGGATGGCAGATGCGGAAACGCCGCCGCCAGCGCTTCACCCAAGGTCGCGCGATCAAAATCCCCCGGCACGTTGAAGGGCCGCTGATTGTCATACGGCACGCTGCCCGGCAGCGGATCGGCCACCGCCGCGAGCGCCGCCTGCCGCTCGGCCAGACGCTCCGCCGCCCGCGCCGCCGGCGGCACGTAACAATGCGGACAACTATACGGCGGCTGGTAATGCGGATGCGCCTGCTCCGCCGCGGTGAGCGGACTCTGACAATGGAAACACTGACTCGAGTCGGTCTCCGCCAGCGCCGGGTCCACGCCCACGCGTTGATCGAAAACAAAGCACTCGCCGTCGTAATGATCGCCGCCGACTTCCTCAAAATACTTCAGGATGCCGCCATCGAGTTGGTAGATCTCGCGAAACCCCTCGCGCTCCATGAACGGCCCCGCCTTTTCGCAGCGAATGCCGCCGGTGCAGAACATCACCACCGGCTGCGCCTTCAGGTCCTCCGGCAGCTTCGCCACCGCGTCCGGAAAATCGCGAAAGTGATCGATGCCCGCCGGCACCGCGCCTTTAAAGGTGCCCTGCTTCACCTCGTAGTCGTTGCGCGTGTCGAGCAGCGTCACCGGCCGCCCTTCATCGAGCCAGCGTTTGAGTTCGGCCGCCTTGAGTTTCGGGGACGTGCGCGCCGCCGGGTCGATGCCCTCCACGCCAAACGCGATGATCTCCTTTTTGATGCGCACCAGCATGCGGTTGAAAGGCTGGTGTTCACTATCGCTGTATTTCGGCGCGAGGTCTTCCAGACCCGGCACCGCCCGGATCTCCGCCACCAAGGCATCCACGTCGGCGCGCGGCCCGGCGATGAACAGGTTGATGCCCTCCGTCGCCAATAGGATCGTGCCCTTGAGCCCCCGCGCCTTGGCAAAAGCCAGCAAGCGCTCACGCAGCGCCTTGAGGCCGTCGAGCCGGGCAAACTTGTAACAGGAAATATTGGCGAACATCGGGACGAACTCTCACCGCATCGCCCCGCTCCACTCCAACCCAATTTTCAACCACGGATGAACTGAGACAGTGCTCCCCACTCCACCGCAGTTTTTTAACCACAGATGAACACGGATGGCTCCACTAACGTTTCGCCTTTCTAAGAGCCTGCAGTGCGTAGGCGGTAGCCGGAGCTATCCGTGTTCATCCGTGGTTAAAGAAAAACCTGCCTCTCGGCCGTTACGTGCCATCACGCGGCTCGGCCCTAAACCAGTTTTCGCCCACTCCTTCGCAAGTGACGCTCAGCCCGCAACTCGGCCTTACGGCACAGTCTGCGTCCCACGTCATGCGTTACCTCCTTCGCCTCCTTTTCGCGCTGGGCTGCGCCGCCCTGCCCGCCCGCGCTCAACTCAGTTTCGCCTTCGACTACAGCTACGACAGCGCCGGCTTTTTCTCCGGCGAAAACAGCTACCGCCGCGCCTACCTCGAAGCCGCCGGCGCCTACCTGACCAGCTTCGTCGACGCCACGTCCGTGACGGCGATCACGCCCGACGCCACCAACTCCTGGGCCCCCGTCATCTTCGACCCGGCCGACTACACGCAGACCATTGCGCTGGGCAACATCTCGGTCGCCGCCGACACCATCGTGGTCTACGCGGGCGGGACGAGTTTTGAGTCTCCCACCACCGTCGCTTACGGCGGTCCCGGCGCCGGCAGCGTGCCCGACGGATCCAGCATGGAATGGATCTCCACCCTGCTCTATCGCGGCCACGTCGGCTACCGCATGCCCCCCATCGGATCGATCACCTTCACCACCGACTGGGCGTGGTATTTCGATGACGATATCAGCACCGTGGAAGACATGGGCACCTCGCTCGACTTCTTCTCCGAAGCCATCCACGAGCTCAGCCACTTGATCGGCTTCGGCACCACCGAGACTTGGACCGGTCTGGTCGACAGCGCCAACGGTCTCTTCCTCGGTGCCAACGCGATGGCCGAATTCGGCGGCGCCGTGCCGCTTGACGACCTGCAACAGCACTGGGCCGAAGGCACCATGGACTACGTCGCGGGCACCACCGTGAGTCACGAAACTGCCATGGATCCCACCATCTACGAAGGCGAACGCAAATACCTCACCGACCTCGACGTCGCCGCCCTCGCCGACATCGGCTACACCCTCAGCGCCGTCCCCGAACCCGCCACCACCACCGCCCTCCTCGCCCTCGTCACCCTGGGCTACGCCACCCTCCGCCGCCGCCGCAAACGCCACTCCACCGCAGGTTCTTAACCACGGATTAACACGGATGGCTCCACTAACGTTTCGCCTCTCTAAAAGCCTGCGGTGCGTAGCCGGTAGGCGAAGCCATCGGTGTCCATCCGTGGTTAAAAAACATCCCCCTGTCCGCCATAGCTCGCAGAGCGACGGAGGATGCCTCTCGGCCGACGCATCCGTGGTTGAAAAAACCTACGCCTGCTCGCTGGCGGTTTTGATCGCCTCGAGTTCTTCCCAGCGGGCGAAGACCTCCAGCGTCTCCTCTTCGATCGCATCGAGCCGCGCTTTGATTGCCGGCACTTCGGCCGCTTTCTCGGCGTAAAAGGCCGGATCGGCCAGCTTGCCGGTGAGCTCTGCCTGCTCGGCTTCCAAGGCTTCGATCTTCGCCGGCAAAGCCTCCAACTCGGCCTTCTCCTTGCCGTTCAACTTCCGCGGCTTCGGCTGCTTCTTCCATACCGGCTTCGCCTTCTCCGGCTCCCCTGTAGCCGGGGTCGTTGACCCCGGTGCCTTTGCCGGCTGGTTCCGCGCTCGCTCCGCCGCGTAGTCACTGTAGCCGCCGACATACTCGCGCCAGACTCCGTCGCCCTCCGCCACCAGCGTCGACGTCACCACATTGTCCAAAAAGTCACGGTCATGGCTCACCACCAGCAGCGTGCCGCCGAAGTCCACCAGCAGGCTTTCCAACAACTCGAGGGTCTCGGAATCCAAGTCGTTCGTCGGCTCGTCGAGCACCAGCACATTGGCCGGCTTCGTAAAGAGTCGCGCCAACAGCAGCCGGTTGCGCTCCCCACCACTCAACACCCGGGCCGGCGTGCGCGCGCGGTCGGGCTCGAACAGGAAATCCTCCAGGTAGCTGATGACGTGCTTGCGCTTGCCGTCGACCGTCACGTGGTCGTTCCCCTCGGCGACATTCTCCATCATGGTCTTGTCGCCATCGATTTGGGCGCGCAACTGGTCGAGATACACCACCTCCAACCGCGTGCCGAACTTCAGCTCACCGGCCGTGGGTTGCAGCTCCCCCAACAACAGCTTCACCAAAGTCGTCTTGCCCGCGCCATTCGGCCCCAGCAGACCGATCTTGTCGCCGCGCCCCACCATGAGTTCGAGACCTTTGACCAGCGGCGTGTCACCAGCTCCCGGATACGCGAAGTCCACTCCGATGGCCTCGACCACGCGCTGACCACTGCGGTCGGCCTCACTCACGCGCATGGTGGCGTTGCCCTGCAACTCCCGCCGCGAACGTCGCTCGGCGCGCAACTGTTTCAGCCGCGTCACCCGACCCTGGTCACGCGTGCGCCGCGCCTTGATACCACGGCGGATCCACGCCTCCTCCTGCGCCAGAAACTTGTCCTTCTGCGCCCACTCCCGCTCCTGCACTTCCAGGCGCTCCGCCCGACGCACGAGGAAGGTTTCATACGGGCAGTCCCAGTTGGTCAGCACGCCGCGATCGAGTTCTACGATGCGCGTCGCCAGCTTCTTCAAAAACGCCCGGTCGTGGCTCACGAAGAAGAGCGACAAACCGCTCTCCAGCAAAAACGTCTCCATCCACTGGATACTCTCGATATCGAGATGGTTGGTCGGCTCGTCCAACAGCAGCAGGTCCGGCCCACTGGCCAGAGCCTGCGCCAGCAACACCCGGCGCTTCAATCCGCCGGACAGCGACGGGAAGTCCGCCGTGGGGGTCAGCGACATGCGCTCGAGCAGGTTCTCCAGCCGCACCTCCTGCTCCCAATCCTCCTCGTGGTCGTTGAGCGGCACCAGCCCGGCGGCGACCACATCGTGCACCGTGCCGGTCAGCCCCGCCGGAATGTCCTGCGGCAGTCGCGCCACCCGCACGCCGGGGGCTTTTACGATCGTGCCCCGGTCCGGCGCCATGTCGCCCGCCAGCAGCTTCATGAAGGTCGACTTACCGCTGCCGTTGCGCCCCACCAGACACACCCGCTCGCCGGCATCCACTTGGAGGTTCACCTCCTCGAGCACAGGCGGTCCACCAAAGGCATGGGTCAGGTCATTGATCGTCAGCAGTGGCATAAATGGAAAAACAGGCCGCCCACGTTGCCAGCGCCCCCCACCCCGACGCCAGACCGATTTATCCCAAAGAAAACATCCTTCATCGCAGATTTTTTAACCACGGATCCTCCGTCTCTCTACAAGCTATGGCGGACCAGAAAGCCCCTCCTGCCGCAGTTTTTTAACCACTGATGGACACGGATAAACACGGATAGCGATTCACCTACCGGCTCATCGTCTCGGATGAATAACCACTTCAGTGCGTAGCCGGTAGGCGAAGCCATCCGTGTCCATCCGTGGTTAAAAACTGGTCTGCCTCTCGGCCGCAGGCCTACCTCGCCAGCCGGTAATACAGCTCGCCTCCCGGCACGGGGCGCACGGCCCAGCGGCCCGTCGCCACGCGCTCGCGCAGCAGGTTGTCATCGACATCCGCGGCCTGCCGCCACGCGTCGGTGACCAACACGGCCCACGGGCGCTCCTCTTCCAACAACTGGGCCATCGTCCGATTGGGTCCGGAGTTGCCCGACACCGCGTTGACTGGCTCCACCCCGCGCGCCCGATCCCGCCCCAAATACGTTTCGTAGGTCGATGCGCCGTAGCCCACCAACACATAACGTCCCTCCGCCGGCCATACCGCCGCCAAGGCTTTGGCCGTCGTCGCCACCGGCTGCGACTGCGCATGCGCCACAAAGACCGCCGGCGTCGCCACCACCACGCCAACCACGCTCAACGCCACCACCCCACCCAAGCCGGCCAGCACCAGCCGCCCCCGCTCCGGCCACCACCGCGCCAACGCGGTCAGGGCCAATCCCGCTCCGCCCAACGTGAGCGCCAGCGCCGGCAACAGATACGATTCCTTGGCCAACACCACCAACCCCGGCCCCACCACCAGCAACCCGCCCAGCAAGAGCACCACGGCCCCGCTCGATGCCTTGATGTAGGGCTCGACCTTGGTCGAGCCGCCCGCGCCCCTCCGCGTCTGCGCTCCGCCCGCCACCAACCACAACACCGCCAACGCTCCACCCAAACCGACCACCCACGCCAAGCCCCAGGCGGGCCGCCAATACTCCACCACCTCGCCCGCCGCATTCGCCAGATTCCACTGCACATGCCGCAGCATCGCGCCCGGATTCACCGCCCATGCCTCGCGCAACGAGGTCGCGCCCGGAAAATCTTGGGCGATCAATTCCGGATACTGCGCGTAGGGGTTAAAGTCGCTCAGCCCCCGCACCATCGCCGTCTGCACCGCGTAGTGTTGTTGAAAGGCAAACCACCCGCGATGCCCCACCCCACCCCACGTGACGCCGCCTTTTAGCAGCGCGCCCAACCCGAGCAACAGCGTGAGCACCGCCAGCGCCACCACCACCGACTCTCCCCGTCGCGCCTGACCCCGTATCCAGAAATCCGCCACACCACGTCCGCCCGCCTTCCGATCGCGCCACCACATCCAGCCCAGCCAGCCGACCACCGCCACCAGCGCGAACTGGTAATCCTGCCGATACGCCACCGCCCACGCCAGCAGCAGCGTGCCCACCAGCGGCCAACGATCGATCACCGCTACCGCCGCCAAAAACCACACCCACGCCGCCTGATACAACAAGGTCGGATACTGCAGCTGAAACCACGTCGCCGCCCACGCCACCGTCGCCGCCGCCGCCGCCCCGGGATTCCGCCACAGCCGCACCAGCGCCAGATACAGCATCAGCGCCACCGCCAGCTTCACCACCCCGTGTTGCCAGATCACCGTTTGACCGGCCTCGCCCCACCACGACAACACGCCGTATTGCAGCGCAAAACCCGGCCCGGTGTGTAACTCGCCCAACACCCCGCGTCCCGCCGCCCAATCCGCCCCCCGCCCCGCAAAATTCGCCTCGTCCCACATCGGCCAATCGATGCCCTCACCGATCCCCCGCAACTGCCAAGCCTGCGCCGCCACCACAACCACCGCGCCCACCAGCACCCGCCCCGTGGTCACGCGCGTCGCGCCCACCGAGAAGCCCACCAGCGCTCGCCACACCCAACGCGCCCCCGTCCGCACGGTCCCGCCCAGCCAACGCGGCACCACCCGATGCCAACGCACCCGCGTGCGCACGGCCTCCGTCCGGCCCAGCGCTGTCCGCAGCCCGATCAGCGCCAGCGCGCCCAACAACCACCAACCCCAAGGTCGCCCTCGCGCATGCCGCAACGGCGTGCCCAGCCCAAACCACACCTGCGGATCCGTCGCGCCAACCACCGCCGTTGCTTCATACCAGTCGCCACGTGCTTCCCACGTCGCCAACTCCAGCCGCGGCGTCACGGCCGACGACGGAAACCGCGCAATCACCCGCCCGGTCGCCGACTCCAACCACGGCGCCCCGACCGCAAACCCTCCCGGCCCCATCATCGGATCCAGTCGCAGCGCCGCGATCGGCTCCCGCGGCAGCGCAAACCGCACCATCGGCTCCTGCCGCGGCACCACGTTTTGTTGGGAAACGTCCCCCGCCCACAGCCCCTGACCCACGTCAAAATACACCTCCGCCAGCGACACCTGTTCCACCTGCAACGGCACCATCAGAAAATTGGGACTGCGGGCATCGATCCGATCCAAGCGCGCCAACCACCCCGCCCACGCCAACACCGCCACCGCCAGCAGCGGCAGCCCCCGTGCCAAACCACGCAGCCAGGAATCAGGCAACACCATCGCCGCGACGTTGCCACCCCCACCGCCCCCGTCAACGCCAGCCCCATCCGACCAGATTAAACACGAAGACAGCAAAGGTCGCAAAGCCCTGTAGAGACGAGCGTGAGCGAGTGAATGAAACGGTCTATTCCACGTAGTGAGTCCCTGACTCTCCTTGAAAGGTAGGGTCGGACCGCCGGGCCGACCGCCCCCCGTCCCAACGAGTTTCAACGCAAAGACCGCAAAGGTCGCAGAGATCGCATCCTCCGTCGCTCTACGGGCTATGGCGGACGAGGAAGCCATCCAACCGCCACATCAGAAATCAGCCTGAAGCCTTCTTCGCCAATCTGTGGTGAAATACCTTCCCAGTCCTCCATGTATCGCAGAGCAACGGAGGATGCCTCTCGGCTTCGCGACCTTTGCGACCTTTGCGCCTTTGCGTTAAAAACCCGCCCTGTCCGCCATAGCTCACAGAGCGACGGCGGATGCCTCTCCGCTTCGCGTCTCTTCGCGCCCTTAGCGGTTCCCCTCCCCGTTGCGGCCTCTCCACCGGTCACTGAACGAACACCACGGCACCGCCGCCGCGCCCTTGCCCGCTCCCCCCCCACCGTGCTGTCCTACTCCCCACAAAAATCCCCCATGAAACGCGCCCTCTTTTTCAGCGGTGGCTGGCCCGGCCACGTCCCCGAGACCTTTACCCAACTCTACGCCGACGCGCTCACTGCGCACGGCTTCGAATGCCAACTCGAGAACGAGACCGCCTGCCTCACTCGCCTCGATCTCACCACCTTCGACCTCATCGTGCCCAACTGGACGATGGGCGAATGGACCGCCGACGAATCCAAGGCCCTGCGCGATGCCATCCACGGCGGCGTCAACCTCGGCGGTTTCCATGGCGGCCTCGGTGACGCCTTCCGCGCCGATGTGGAATTCAAGTGGATGGTCGGCGGCACGTTCGTCGCCCACCCGCACATCGGCGACTACGACGTGCATGTCACCGACCCCGAACACGTCATCACCCAGGGCATCCCTCCTGACTTCACGTATTCATCCGAGCAATACTACATGCTCATCGACCCGGGCGTGCACGTGCTGGCCGAGACCACCTACGTCTGGGAAGGCCAGTCTGTCCCCATGCCCATCGCCTGGATCAAACACTGGGGCCAGGGCCGCGTCTTCTACGGCGCCCTCGGCCACGAACCCAAAGAGTTTGAAACCTCCCCCCACGCCTTCGACCTCAACGTCCGCGGCCTCCGCTGGGCCGCGCGGGATCTTTGATCCCGGAAGTAGCGAGTAGTGAGTAGCGGGTAGCGAGCATCCGATCCAACGCATTCAACTACACAGTTCCACCGCACTGCCCCACTACTCGCATCTCCGACTCACTCGCTACTTACCTCCGCTACTCGCTCCCCCTACTCGCTACTCACTACTCGCTACCCGCTACTAAAAAAATGCCCCCCACCAAGATTGCGCTCATCGGCTGCGGTAACATCTCCAAGGCCTACTTCGAGGGCTGCGCCCACTACCCCATTCTCGACCTCTGTGCCGTCGCCGACCTCAACGTCGCCCACGCGCAAAAGGTCGCCGCCGAACGCGGACTCACCTTCGGCGGCTCCGTCGACGAGCTGCTCGCCCGCGACGACATCGAGATCGTCGTCAACCTCACCATCCCCGCCGCCCACGCCGAGGTGAACCGCCGCGCCCTCGCCGCCGGCAAACACGTCTATTGCGAGAAGCCCTTCGCCCTCACCGCCGCCGATACCGCCGCCGTCGTCGCCGAAGCCGCCGCCGCCGGCCTGCGCGTCGGCAGTGCCCCCGACACCTTTCTCGGCGCCGGCCTGCAGACCGCCCGCCAACTAATCGACGCCGGCGCCATCGGCACGCCCGTCGCTGCCACCGGGTTCATGCTGTGCCCCGGCCACGAGTCCTGGCATCCGTCACCAGATTTCTACTACAAGTTTGGCGGCGGCCCCATGTTTGACATGGGTCCCTACTACCTGACCGCCCTCGTACACCTCCTCGGTCCCGTCGCCCGCGTGAGCGGCACCGCCCGCCAAACCTTCGCCGAGCGCACCATCACCAGCCAGCCCCGCGCCGGCGAGAAGGTGGCCGTTGAGGTGCCCACCCACTTCTCCTCCACGCTTGAGTTCGCCAACGGTCCTATCGGCACGCTGGTGATGAGCTTCGACGTGCCCAAAACCGACCTGCCCCACATCATCATTCATGGCACCGCCGGCACCCTGCGCGTCTGCGACCCCAACCGCTTCGACGATCCCTGTTTCCTCGCACCGGCTGGCAGCACCGACTTTGCCCCGGTCACCATGACCCACGCCACCGGCCGCGCCCGCGGCAGCGGTGTCGCCGACCTCGCCACCGCGCTCCGCAGTGGCCGCCCTCACCGCGCCAACGGCCAACTCGCCCACCATGTTGTGGAGCTCATGGAAGCCGCCACCCGCTCCGGCACCGAAGGCAAACACATCGTCATCGAATCCACCTGCCCCCGCCCCGCTGCGCTCCCCACCGAGCTGCCCAGCAGCGAATTCGAAGCGTAGAAAGGTAGGGTCAGACCGCCGGGCTGACCGCGCCCGTCCAAGCGTGGTTTTAACGCAAAGAACGCAAAGGACGCAGAGATCGCAAAGCTGGGAGGCAGGTCGGTTTTTTAACCATCCCGCGGCCGCGGGAGACACGGATGGCTTCGTCCCGCAGGCGCGGGTCTACGCACTGGAACGGTTTATTTTAGAAATACGACGATGAACCGGTAGGTGAATCGCCATCCGTGTTTATCCGTGTCCATCCGTGGTTCAAAACTCGGTGCCTCTCAGCCCGGTCGACGGGTTAGCCTACGCCGCCAGTTCCGGGTGTTCGCGTTGCACCTGTTCGCGCATCATCGCGCCCAGGCGCATGATGATGGCGCAGACGTTTTCGCTGACCACGGGATCGTGTGGATCCACCCAGCAGCCGCGGCGCTCGCCCTCCAACCACGTCTCATCGCGCACGATTTTCTCAATCGCGGGGAGTTCATGGAGAACGATGATTTGCTCAGCACACATGGGGAACAGGGGACGCCTACTCTATCGGCTCACCCGCCCATCCATTAAAGCCACTCATCCGCAGTAAAATTACCCACGCCCCCTCCACCGCCGGTTTTTTTAACCACGGATGGACACGGATGGCTCCGCCTACCGGCTACGCACTGAAGTCGTTATTTCGACCAGACGATGAACCGGTAGGTGAATCGCCATCTGTGTTTATCTGTGTCCATCCGTGGTTAAAAAAATTCTGCCTCTCGGTATCCAGCGGATCCGTGGTTAAAAAAACTGTCCGCCATAGCACACCGAGCGACGGCGGATGTCCCTCGGCCCCCGCATTCCGCCGGGGCCGATCCAAAATCGAGAATCAAAAATCGAAAATCCTCAGACCCGATTCGCGCCCCACTTGGCGTCCAGCGAGTAGCGGCCGCCACCCGCGACGATGAGCGGCAGCGTGATCACCATGTAGAGCAGCGCCATCTCGGCTTCGTCGACCTTGGCCTCGTGCACGACGAAGAACGCGATCGCCATCGTGAAGGTCAGCCACAGTGCCGCCCAACGCGTGCACAGGCCCGCCACCAGAAACAGCGCCGCCACCACTTCGTTGCCGATCGTCGCCCAATAACTCAGCGCATTTCCGATCCCCAGCGGATCCGGAAAACCGCCGGGCATGGAGCCCACCTTGAGCAGCTTGGGCAGCCCATGCAGAGCGAACATCATCCCGCCGATCGCCACCCGCCACAGCAACAGCGCCGCGTCCCGCGAGGTCGGCGCAAAATCGAGAAAGAGGAATTTCTTCATCATCGCGCACACGCTGCAGCAGCTTTCCGACCGCGCAACTCCGTGAGCGACAAGAAAACGGGTTCACCTTTGGAACCGGTTGACGCTCGACCTCTTCTTGGCACCCGTGTGGCAATCAACTGACCCCATGCCGCCTTTTCTGCTCCTCATCATCGGCCTCGCCATCCTGACCTTCGGCGCCGAACTCCTCGTCCGCGGGGCGTCCGCCCTCGCCTTGCGGCTCGGTCTCACTCCCTTGGTGGTGGGTCTCACCGTCGTCGCCTTTGGCACCAGCGCCCCCGAGTTGGTCGTTTCCCTGCAAGCCGCCCAGCGCGACGCCGCCGCCATCGCCGTGGGCAACGTGATCGGGTCCAATCTCTGCAACCTCGCCCTGATCATGGGCCTGTGCGCCCTCTGCCGCCCGCTCACGGCCAACCACGCCGTCATCCGCCGTGAGGTCCCGCTGCTCATCATCGCCACCGTGGTCAGCGCGCTGCTGCTGCTCAATGACCACCTCGCCGCGTGGGAATCCGGCATCCTCTTCCTCTGCCTCATCGCCTACACGTGGCTCACCTTGCGCCAGGCCAAACAGGATCCCGATCAATCGCTGGGCGAAGAGGTGCCGGCGCCGGTGAACCTCCCGCTCGCCACCGTGCTCTCCCTCGGCGGACTCGGCCTCCTGCTCTGGGGCTCCGATCTCTTCGTCGACGGCGCTGTCACGCTCGCCCGCCAGTGGGGTTGGAGTGAGACGCTCATCGGCCTCACCATCGTCGCCATCGGCACCAGCTTGCCCGAACTCGCCATCTCGCTCGTTGCGGTGCTGAAAGGCGAAAACGACGTCGCCATCGGCAACCTCGTGGGCTCCTCGCTCTTCAACCTGCTCGGCATTCTCGGTGCGACCGGACTCGCCTCCGGCGGCACCATGGCCCACCTCGACTACGTTGACTTAGGCGCCCTCGTGCTCATCACCGCCGCCATCTTCCCGCTCGTCAAAACCGGCGGCCGCATCAACCGCGCCGAAGGCGCCTTCCTCCTCCTGTCCTACGCCGCCTACTCTGCCTGGCTCGTCGTCCACAAAGTCGCCTAGGCCTCCCGAGTCCCGGCATGGTTTAGGCGCATCCTCCGTCGCTCCACCGCTGTTTTTTAACCACGGATGGACACGGATGGCTTCGCCTACCGGCTACGCACTGAAGTGCGTTATTCATCCGAGACGATGAACCGGTAGGTGAATCGCCACCTGTCCGCCATAGCTCGTAGAGCGACGGAGGATCCGTGTTTATCCGTGTCCATCCGTGGTTAAAAAAACCTTGTCCGCCGACGCTCGCCTAGCGGCATCGGATTTGCTCATAACGGACGCCATGCAGGTGCTTCCGCCCACTGAAAATCCCGAGGATCTGGGTCCCTTCCAATTTGGCGTGCTGGTCTTGTCGCTCGTCCTGCTGGCCGGACTCGGCGCCGAACTCGTGCTGCCGGTTCCCGAAGAGATCCAGCGCCTGATCTTCTACATCGATACCATCATCTGCGGCCTGCTGTTCATCGATTTTGCCATCCGCTTTGCCCACGCCGAGTCGAAGCTGCGCTTCATGAAATGGGGTTGGTTCGACCTGCTCGCGGCCGTGCCGGCGATCGAAGCCTTTCGTATTCTCCGCGTCGTGCGGGTGGTGCGCCTGCTCATCGTCATCCGCTCCTTCCGCCGCCTCTACCGCATCCTCCTCGAAAGCAAAACCAGCGCCGGTCTGACCGGTGTGCTCGTGCTCACCTTCCTCGTCATTTCCTTCGGCTCCATCGGCGTCTTGTTTGCGGAGCACGACGCGCCCAACGCCAACATCCTCACCGCCAACGACGCCCTGTGGTGGAGCGTCACCACGACCACCACCGTCGGTTACGGCGACAAGTATCCGGTCACTGCCGCCGGTCGCATCATCGCCACCTTCCTCATGGTCGCGGGCATCGGCATGTTCGGCACGCTCAGCGGTGTGGCGGCCGGCATCTTCCTCGGCGGCGACAAAAACGAACCCGCCTCCGGCGAAGCCCAGCAACAAATCCTCGCCCGCCTCGAAGCGATGCAAACCGAGCTCAACGCCCTCCGCCGCGACCGCGACGGCCCGATATCCAAAGGCACCTCCCCGGCAGGCAACGACGCCCCTCCACCGCCGAGCTAACGTTTTTTTTTTAACCACGGATCCTCCGTCGCTCTTCGAGCTATGGCGGACAAGTGGACACGGATAGCTTACACCTTCGCCAAGGCTTCGGCGCACAGGCCTGCTACCGCCTACGCACTGAAGTAGTTATTTTTCCGAGACGATGAACCGGAAGGTGAATCGCCATCCGTGTTTATCTGTGTCCACTTGCCCGCCTCTGGAGGGTCTGTGGTTAAAAAACTCCGTGCCTCTTGGCCTCTGCGTTCTCTGCGGTAAAAAGATTCCTTGCCCGCCTAAGCTCGCAGAACGACGGAGTATCCGTGGTTACAATACTGCGTCACGTCGCCTTCGCCGCGACGTCCACGGGGGCGATGTGGTAGCGCACCTTTTCCGCCAGTTCGGCGACCGCGGTGCGCACGGCGTCGCGCATGCTGGCTTCCGGAGACAGTTGAGGATCGGACCGCGAGATGCCCCGCGCCGACAAGACCCGCTCCAGCCCTTCGATCGTTTTTAACCGCGTGGTGACGCGACATTCGTAACGCGAAGGACTGCTCGGCGCATCCGCGTGGCCCGGTCGCCGGAACACCTCACACTCGACCAACTCCAGCGCATAGTCGGTGCCGGGACGCCCGACGAACACCGCCGCAAACTCTTCGCCCGCGCGCAGCCGATACGGCCGTTGCGGAGGGCCTTCCTGCTGGGCCTCGACTGTCAATCCGGCAAAGGCGATATCGATGGAGACCTCCGGAATCGGCTGCAGCGCCTGATCGCGCGTGGCCGGAGAGAACGCCGGGGCGACCGAATGGGCACACCCGCTACCCGCCGCGAGCGCGGCGGCGAACAACACACCAACAACAACCGTTTTCATAAGACAGGGGTATTAAACGTGAGCGGCCAGCGCCCCCTTGAGACCCCAGCACCGTCAACGTGTTTCGCGTCGACAAAGGTTAGACCAGCAAACCCGCCGCCCCACTCCACCGCTGTTTTTTAACCACGGATGGACACGGATGGCTACGCCTACCGGCTACGCACTGAAACGGAAATTCAGACTAGACGATGAACCGGTAGGTGAATCGCCACCTGTCCGCCATAGCTCGTAGAGCGACGGCGGATGCCTCTCTGCACGGCTTACCAATCCTGGCCGCGGCCGAGTAAGCGGAGGTAGCGGTCGCAGGCTTTGGCGGCGCCGCGGCCTTCGTTGATCGCCCACACCACGAGACTCTGACCACGTCGCATGTCGCCGGCGGCGAAGACGCCGTCGACATTCGTCGTATACTCACCGTGCGCGGCGGCCACGTTGGAACGCGCGTCCGTCTTCAAACCGAGCTTTTCCACCAGCGTCTGCTCCGGTCCGAGGAAGCCCATGGCGAGCAACACGAGGTCGGCTTTGATCGTGCGGCGCGATCCTTCCACCTCCCGCGGCATCATGCGCTGCGTGGCTTCGTCCTGCACCCATTCGATGCGCACCAACTCCAGCTCACACACGTCGCCGTTGCTGTTGCCGATCAACTTCTTGGCCGAGACCAAATACTCGCGCGGATCTTCACCCTGACGCGCCGCCGCTTCTTCCTGGCCATAATCGACCTTGAAGGTGCGCGGCCATTCCGGCCACGGGTTGCTGGCGGTGCGCTCCATCGGCGGCTGCGGCATGATCTCGAGCTGCACCACATTGGCGCAGCCCTGGCGCAGCGCCGTGCCCACACAGTCGGTGCCGGTGTCGCCGCCGCCGATCACCACGACGTGTTTGTCCTTGGCGTGAATCGTCGATTGCCCGGCGTCGTAATCGTGATCGAGCAAGGCGCGCGTATTCGCGGTGAGATACTCCATGGCGAAGTGCACCCCGCTCAGGTCGCGGCCCTCGATGGGCAGGTCGCGCGGTTTGGTCGCACCGCAGCACAAGACCACCGCATCAAACTTTTTGCGAATCTCCGCGATGTCGTGGGTCACGCCGATGTGGGCGTTGGTCTCAAAACTCACCCCTTCCATGCGCATGAGGTTCACGCGCCGCTCCACCACCTCGCGCTTGTCCAACTTCATGTTGGGAATGCCATACATGAGCAGGCCGCCGATGCGGTCATCGCGCTCAAACACGGTCACGTTGTGGCCGGCCTGATTGAGCTGATCCGCACAGGACAAACCCGCCGGACCGGAGCCGATCACCGCGACGGTTTTGCCGGTGCGCATCGCGGGCGGCGACGGACGCATCCAGCCCTCCTCCCAGCCACGATCGATGATGGAGCACTCGATGTTTTTGATCGTCACCTGCGGCTCGATCACGCCGAGCACACACGAGCCCTCGCAGGGCGCCGGGCACACGCGGCCGGTGAACTCCGGGAAGTTGTTCGTCTTGCGCAGGCGCGCCAGCGCCTCCTGCCAACGGCCCTTGTAAACCAGGTCGTTGAACTCGGGGATGAGGTTGTTGATCGGACAACCACTCGCCACGCCCGCCAGCATCATGCCGGTGTGGCAATACGGCGTGCCGCAATCCATGCAGCGTGCTGCCTGCGTGGATACATCGGCATCGACGCGATCGGCGTGCACCTCCAGCCAGTCCTGCAGCCGTTCGAGCGGCGGACGGTTCGGGATCGGTTGGCGTTGGTATTCAAGAAATCCGGTGGGCTTGCCCATGATAAGAAGAAGTTAGGGGTGGGTTGGAAGGGCGCAGGAGAGAGGGTTCAGAGGGAGTTAACCACGAAACACACGAACGACACGAAAGCCGGGACTGACGCCGAGGCACTGAAACCCAAGGCACCGCGCGAGGATCGGGAGGCATTCGAGGTTAAAGTCATTTTCGTGTATTTCGTGTGTTTCGTGGTTTCCAAAAAACTCGTGTCGGCGGCGGTCGGCTCAGTGGCCGGCTTTCACGTTTTCTTCGAAGGCGGCTTGAATGGCGGCGTCGCCTTCCAAGCCCTTGCTTTCGGCGCGGGCGATGGCGTGCAACACGCGTTCGTAGTCGGCGGGCAACACCTTCACGAAGCGCGGCAACCAGTCGTCCCACGCGTCGAGGATCGTCTTCGCGCGCACGCTGCCGGTGAGTTCGGCGTGGCGCTCGAGGCGGGCCTTCACCGCGGCGATCTCTTCGTCGCCACACTCGATGAGTTGGTAGACGCGGACCATCGCAGTATTGAGCCGCTTGCTCACGAAGTCGCCGATTTCATCCAACACGTAGGCGGTGCCGCCCGACATACCGGCGGCGAAGTTGCGGCCGGTCTTGCCGATGCAGATCACCTCGCCGCCCGTCATGTATTCGCAGCCGTGGTCACCCACGCCTTCGATGACGGCCTTCACGCCGCTGTTGCGCACACAGAAGCGTTCCCCCGCCATGCCGGCGAGGAAGGCTTCACCGGCGGTCGCGCCATAAAACGCGGTGTTGCCGGTGATGATGTTTTCGTGAGCGACGAACGGCGCCGTTTTCGGCGGATACACCACAATGGTGCCGCCGGAGAGGCCCTTGCCGCAGTAGTCGTTGGTGTCACCTTCGACCGTGAGCATCATGCCGCGCGGGCAGAACGCGCCGAGGCTCTGCCCGGCCGAGCCGGTGAACTTCAGTTGCACGGTCCCGGGCGGCAGACCTTCGCCACCGTAACGGCGCGAGATCTCCGAGCCCACGATGGTGCCAGCCACGCGATCGGTGTTGATAATGGGGAACTCCGCCTTGACCGGCTCGCCGCGTTCGATCGCCGGGCGGCAGGCTTCGAGCAGGTGGGTGTTGTCGAGCGCGCGCTCGAGGCGGTGATCCTGCTTTTGCGAGCAATAGGTGCCGACCTCGGGACCGACCGCCGGACGGTGCAGAATCTTGGCGTAGTTGAGTCCGCGCGCCTTCCAGTGATCGATTGCTTCGCGCATCTCCAGACGGTGCGCTTTGCCCACCATGTCGTTGATGGTGCGATAACCTAGCTGGGCCATGATCTCGCGCAGCTCCTGGGCGACGTAGGTCATGAAGTTGACCACCGCCTGCGCGCCACCGGCAAACTTCTCGCGCAGGCGCGGGTCCTGCGTGGCGATGCCGACCGGACAGGTGTTTTTGTGGCACACCCGCATCATGAGACAGCCGAGCGTGACCAGCGGCGCGGTCGCAAAACCAAACTCCTCACCACCGAGCAGACAGGCGATGGCGACGTCGCGGCCGGTCTTCAACTGACCGTCGACTTCGAGCACCACGCGACTGCGCAGATCATTGAGCAGGAGCGTCTGATTGGTCTCGGCGATACCGAGTTCCCACGGCGCGCCCGCGTGCTGAATACTCGAGCGCGGTGAGGCGCCGGTGCCGCCGTCATAACCGGAGATCAGAATCACATCGGCTTTGGCTTTGGCCACGCCGGCCGCGATCGTGCCCACGCCCACTTCGGACACCAACTTCACGTTGATGCGCGCGTGCACGTTGGCGTTCTTCAAGTCGTGGATCAGTTGCTGCAGATCCTCGATGGAGTAGATGTCGTGGTGCGGCGGCGGAGAGATGAGGCCCACGCCAGGGGTCGTGCCGCGCGTCTTGGCGATGGCGGGCAACACCTTGTGGCCGGGCAACTCACCACCCTCGCCCGGCTTGGCGCCCTGCACGATCTTGATCTGCAGCTCGTCGGCGTTGACCAGGTAATGGCTGGTGACGCCGAAGCGGCCCGACGCCACCTGCTTGATGGCGGAGCGACGCAGGTCGCCGTTGGCATCGCGCGTGAAGCGATCCGGATCTTCGCCGCCTTCACCGGTGTTGGACTTGCCGCCCAGGCGGTTCATGGCGATGGCGAGCGCTTCGTGCGCCTCCTTGCTGATCGAGCCATACGACATCGCGCCGGTTTTGAAACGCTTCACGATGGCCTCAACCGGCTCCACTTCGTCGAGCGGGATCGAGCGCGCCGGATCGATCTTAAACTTCATCAACCCGCGCAACGTGAACATGTCGCGGCTCTGGTCGTTGATCGTCTGCGAATACTCTTTGAAGAAGTCGTAGTTCGAATTCCACGTCGCGCGCTGCAACTGGTGGATGGCGAGCGGGCTGAACAGGTGCTTCTCGCCGTCGGCGCGCCATTGATACACGCCGCCGGAATCGAGCGCATCGTCCTGCTTGTCGGCCCACTGGCCGAACGCGCTCACGTGCCGCTGGTAAACCTCGGCCGAAATCGCATCGATGCCGATGCCGTCGACGCGTGACGGCGTGTTGGTGAAGTAGTGGTCGATGACCGACTCGTTGAGACCGATCGACTCAAAGATCTGCGCGCCGCGATAACTCGCCACGGTCGAGATGCCCATCTTGGCCATGGTTTTGATCACGCCCTTGATGTTGGCCTTGATGAAGTTGGCCCGAGCCTTGGCCGGATCGATGTCGATCTCCCCGGCGAGCACGAGCTGCTCCACCGTCTCGAGCGCGAGGAAGGGGTTGATCGCGTCGCAACCGTAACCGAGCAACAGCGCGAAGTGCTGCACCTCACGCGGCTCGCCCGACTCGAGGATGAGCGAGACCTTGCCGCGCACGCCCTCACGAATGAGGTGGTGATGTAGCCCCGACACCGCCAGCAGCGCCGGGATGCCGGCCCGGTGCGGCGCGATGCCGCGGTCGGAAAGGATGATGAGGTTCACGTCATCGCGGATGGCGTTGTCGGCCATCTCGAAGAGTTGCTCCATCGCCTCGTCGAGCCCCTTACCGCGACGCACCGCGCGCGGTTCGTCGATCGGTTGGTGACTCGTGCTGAGCCCCTCGCGGTCGGTCGTCGGATCGAAGAGGATGGGCAGCGTGGCGGACTTGAAGCCGGGCGCGCGGAAGTCGCGGATGCGAGCCAGCTTCTCGTTGTCGATGATCGGGCACTCGAGCTTGATCATGCGGCAGTTTTCCGGACCCGGATGCAGCATGTTGCCCTCGGAACCGAGGAAGGTGACGCTGGAGGTGATCAACTCCTCGCGGATCGGATCGATGGCCGGATTGGTCACCTGGGCGAAGAGCTGCTTGAAGTAGTTGTAGAGCGGCTGCGGGCGATCCGACAGCACCGCCAGCGGCGCGTCGTTGCCCATCGCGCCGAGGGGTTGGTTGCCGGTTTCGACGCTCGGCTTGATGAGGAAACGCAGGTCCTCGTGGGTGTAACCAAAGGCCTTCTGGCGCAACTTGAGGCGCTCGACATTGAGCATCTTCACCGGGTTGGTCGGCGCCGGCAGGGAATCCTCGTTGATGAGGTTCTGCGCCAGCCACTCCGCGTAGGGATTCTCGGCCGCGATCTTTTCCTTCAGCTCGCTGTCGTCGACGATGCGCCCCTCGCGTGTATCCACCAGGAACATACGACCGGGTTCGAGGCGGCCCTTCTTGACCACGGTGGCCGGATCGATGTCGGGCAAAACGCCCACCTCCGAGGCCATGATCACGAGGTCGTCGCTGGTCACGTAGAAGCGCGACGGGCGCAGGCCGTTGCGGTCGAGGATGGCGCCGATCTGGGTGCCGTCCATGAACGCGATCGAAGCCGGACCGTCCCACGGCTCCATCATGCAGGCGTGGTATTCGTAGAAGGCGCGTTTGGCCTCCGACATCGACTGATGTTTCTCCCACGGCTCGGGGATCATCATCATGACGGCGTGCGGCAGCGAGCGGCCGGCCATCATCAGAAACTCGAGGCAGTTGTCGAAGTGCTGAGAGTCGGAGCCACCGCCGGCGATGACGGGTTTGAGCTTTTTCAGGTCCTTGCCGAAGAGCGCGCTCTCAAACTGCTCCTGGCGGGACCGCATCCAGTTCTCGTTGCCGAGCACGGTGTTGATTTCACCGTTGTGGCACATGAAGCGGAACGGCTGCGCGCGCGGCCAGCTGGGGAAGGTGTTGGTGCTGAAGCGCGAGTGCACCAGCGCCATCGAGGTCTCGAAATCCGGGTGATGGAAATCGGGGAAATAGTGCAGCAGCTGGTCGGTGGTCAGCATACCCTTGTAGCCGATCACGCGGCTGGAGAGCGTGAGGATGTAGAAGTAGTGCGGCGCCTCGCCCTGCAGGTAACCGAGCCGGTAGGTCGACACGCGGCGGATGAGGTAGAGTTTGCGCTCAAAGGCGGCGTCGTCCTCGAGGTCGGCGGAGCGACCAATAAAGACCTGCTTCATGGCCGGTTCGCTGTCGGCTGAGGCCTGCCCCAGATCGTGGTTGTCGACCGGCAGGTCGCGCCACCCGAGGAGGGTCTGGCCGTTTTCAACAATCGCCTCATTGAGCACGCGTTGCTCTTCGGCGGCCGATTCGGCATCGGGCGAGAGGAACACGACACCCACCGCGTAGTGTCCGGGTTGGGGCAGCTCAAAACCGAGTTCCTGGGCGACCGTGCCGAAGAACTTATGCGGGATCTGCATGAGCATACCGGCGCCGTCACCGGTGTTGAGGTCGCAGCCGCAGCCACCGCGGTGATCGAGCTTGGTGCAGATCTCAAGGGCGCCCTGCACGATCTCGCGTGACGGGATGCCCTTCATATTCACCAAAAATCCGACACCGCACGAATCGTGCTCAAGAGCCGGATCGTAAAGACCTTGCTTGGGGGGTTGGACCGGCTGGCGGGAGGGGGGGTTCTCGGGCATCAGGGAATGAGTTTGAGGGTGGAACTCAGGGATTCCGGGAGCGCGGCGTCGGGCCGCGCGACCGAAAGAAACGGAAGGAAAAACCCGGCCCGAAGGCGCGAGTTCGAGGGAAAGAGCAGACACCGTTTAGGAGGCCAAGGAGGGTCGAGTCACCAGGCCGTAAAACGACGAATTGCCTCAAAACAGCGAACCCGTTCAAGCAGCTCAAGGCAGCGATGAAAAGTGATGAGAATTTGGCAATATCGAGCTAGGGAGTGTCCGAGCAGGATCCTGACCACCAAGCCGATAAACCACGAGCCCCCCGCCCGACGTGGTTTTACCCGAAGGAAACGAAGCCTCTCCACCGCTCCGTCCAGCCGTCTTTAAACACCAAGGCAACAAAGGTAGCAAAGTTGGAAACCAGACAGGGGCGGACCCAGCCCAAGGATCGCAAGCGTCCACGCCGACCGCCCCCCCCCGGTCCGACGAGATCTAAACGCAGAGACGCAAAGAGCACGAAGCCTGTAGCTACGAGCGTGAGCGAGTGGAGGGATAGCCCGTCCAATATGCTTCTACACAGAGCAGTTGCTGTAGCCGGGGTCGGTGACCCCGGGAGGGCGGCGGAGAGGCAATCGACCGGGCTCAACGAGCCCGGCTACAGCCCGACGAAGTGTCGGTAACCTACGGGCTTTGCTCTCTTCGCTGCCTTGGTGTTAAAAAAAGCTCCCCGGTCCGCCAGAGCTCACCGAGCGACGGCGGATGCTGCCTTGGTGTAAAAAAACCTTACCGCGCGCCTTCGCCAACGTATTCCCACCAGGGCTCGAAGCCGGGCGTGGGATCGTCGAGGTGATAGACCTCACCCATACGCGGAGTGAGCAGGTTCACGCCGAGTGCTTCGCTCGCTTTCGCGAGGTCGCGATACGGCGCGTCCCAACTGTGGTTGGACAGCGTGAAGCGGCCGGCATGGCACGGGATCACCGCCGCCGCCTGCAGATCGACAGACGCCTGCGCGACTTCGCGCGGCAGCATGTGAATCTGCGCCCAACTCGGGTCGTATTGGCCGTCTTCCATGATGGCCAGATCGACCCCTCCAAAACGTTCGCCGATCTTCTTGAAGTGTCCGTCGTAACCGCTGTCGCCGCTGAAGTAGACCTTCCGCGCCGCGCCTTCGAAGAGGTAGGACACCCAGAGCGTTTTGTTGCTGCCCAGTCCGCGTCCCGAGAAGTGGCGCGCCGGCAACGCGTGCAGCGTGAGATCGGCCGCGAGCGATACCGTGTCGTGCCAGTCCACCTCCCGAATCTGCGCGGGGTCGAAGCCCCAATGCTCCAGGTGCGCGCCTACGCCCAGCGGCACAATCACCCGCCCCACCCGCTCGCGAATCGCGCGCAGGGTCTGGTAATCGAGGTGATCGTAGTGGTCGTGCGTGATGAGCAGGAAATCCACCGCCGGAATCGATTCGGGCGGAAACGGATACGGCCCTTTAAACGCGCGGTTAAATGGCGACAGCGGCGCGGCGTAGTCGCCCAGCACCGGATCGATCAGGATGCGGTGCCCCTGGAATTGAAAATAAAAGGACGAGTGGCCCAGCCACACCAAGGTGTCGCGATCGGCGGGCAAGCCCTGCAGGTCGGTCGCCACCACCGGCAGCGGCGTGCCGGGTTTGCGCTGCGTCTTGGGGCCAAACATGAACTCCCACATCACGGCCATCCGACCTTTGTCGCCGGTGAACAGACTCGTGGGCTCCTCGTTCCGAAACACGCCGTCCTGATACTGCGGTGACTGCTGGATGCGGGCCAGCCGTTCACCTTGGGCCCCCTTGCCCAGATTGCGGGGAAATCCACTGAAGAACATAAGCACAAGGAGGACAACGATGCCGAGGAGCCCCACGGCTCCGCTCACGCGCAACAGACGATAGAAGAAACGGCGGCGAGGAGAACGTGAGCGGGCCATGGGAATCAGATGAGGAGACAGAGACGGTGGTGGTGGCGAATGCGGTGGCGTTACTGCGCGTCGCGCAGCACGGCGTTGGCGCGCTCAACGAATTGCAGCTGCGGCAGGTTCATGACCGGGCCGCGGGCCGATTCGGTGCCGCGCAGGTGCATGACGGACGTCGCGCTGTCGGGCGTGAAGGTGTCCCACTGCGGCAGGCCCTCGGCGTTGGGATTGCCGGTGCGGGCGAAGTTCACCCAGTAGTCCATCATGAGGTCGGACAGCGCCCGATCGGAGTCGGTGTAGTCGAAGTTGAAGTTCTCATCGACCCAGCCGAAGACGTAGTTGATCTCGTCGGCGTGCGCCGCGCCCGGCAGGGACTTACCCACTTTGCGTGCGGGTTGCGGTTGGTCGAAGAAGTAGACGTAGACGTTGGACAGGCCGGTCTGCTGCTGGAGGCGGGCCCAGGCCCAGGTCGGCCAGGCAAAGGCGGTGTCGCGAAACACGTTGCGGACGGACTGCAGCGCGGTGGCGTCATCCGTCGCCGGATACACCTCGAGGGCCTCGTCGGCGAGGTCGCCCCAGCGGGCGCGGACCATGCCCACGTGTTCCTTCACGCCGACGCCGCGCACGAAGAGCGCGCCTTCGTCGGAGTTGGTGCCGATGAGCACGTCGACGTCATTGTAGTCACCATTCTGATACAACTCATACTGATCGCCCACGATGACCTGGCCGTCGCAGATGGGCCAGAAGCCGCCCATCGCCATGGTTTGGTTGTCCTTGAGCAACGCTTCCGGCGAGAGCGCCCGCAGCTCGGCCAAGGAGGTCGCGCCGAGGCGCTCGCCGTAGGCGACACCGAAAGCTTCGGCTCCGCGCAGGGTCTGCACACCACCCATGGCGTGCTGGTCAGTCACCGGCGAAAAGGAACCGCCGCTCTCGCTGATGGCGCGCTGGAAGAGGCCCTTCGTCAGTGGTGAAGCGCACAGCATGCTCACGGAGATGCCGCCGGCGGACTCGCCGAAGATGGTGACGTTGTCGGGGTCACCGCCAAAGGCCGCGATGTTGTCCTGCACCCATCGCAGGGCCGCAATCTGATCGAGCAGACCGTAGTTGCCCGACACGCCGTCGGGGTTTTCCGCGCTCAGTTCCGGCAGCGCCAGGAAACCGAGGGGACCGATGCGGTAAGCCATGCTCACCACGACGACACCTTTGTTGGCGAGGCGGGTGCCATCATAGCTCGGCAGGTTGGGCGCGCCGATGGCGAAACCGCCGCCGTGAATCCAGACCATCACCGGCAGCTTGGCGTCGGCGGTTTCAGCCGGCGTCCAGACGTTGAGGTAGAGGCAGTCCTCGGCCATGCGACCGACGTCGTTGTTCATGCTGGAGGTGCTGGGAAACGGGATCTGCGGAGCGGACGGGCCGAAGTCGTCGGCCTCCAGCACGCCCTCCCAGGGCACGACGGGTTGCGGGGCTTTCCAGCGCAGCTCACCCACGGGCGGCGCGGCGTAAGGGATGCCTTTGTAGACGGTGAGGTGGTCCTGTGACACGCCCTCGACCAACCCGCCGGTGACGGGAATGGCGGCCGAAGCGAGCGTCGTCGTCAGGGCGAGCGTCAGGGGCGCGAGTTTGGATGCAATCCGGGAACAGAGATGGGTTTTCATGGGAACTGGCCACTACGGGTGGGCGGGAGACGACCGGACTGTATCCGGTGTCTCCCTACATGGGAAACGAGGGTCGGGAAACGGCAGGGCCGGAGGATGATCCGGCCCTGCGATTGGCGTGGCGACGCGCTCAGCGCATCTTGCCGCCGTAGACCGGGAAGACGCTGGCCTGGCCGTAGTCCTTGAGCGGCTCGATGTTTTGCAGCGCGGCCATGTCTTCGGCCGAGATCTCGAAGTCCACGTCGGCGTTGTTGGCCATGTGGTCCGGGTTGGCCGTCTTGGGCAGCGGCAGCAGGCCGAGCTGGAGGACGTAGCGGATGGAAAGCTGGGGCACACTCACCCCATATTTCACCGCCATTTCCTTCACGGTTTCATGTTTCAACAACTCACCGTGGGCGACGGGCGAATAGGCCTCGACGAGGATGTTTTGCTCCTGCGCAAACGTGATGAGCTCCATCGGCGTTTTGCCGATGTGGGTGAGGATCTGATTCACCATCGGGCGGATGGAACCGTTATCGATGAGGTTCTGCAGGTCACCGATCTCGAAGTTGGACACGCCGATCGCGCGGAGTTTGCCCGCGGTGTAGGCCTCCTCGAGCGCCTTCCAGGCGGCGAGGTTGCCCTCGGCGTAGCGGTCGGCTTCGCCAAACTCCATCCACGGCTGCGGGCTGTGGATGATCATGAGATCGATGTGGTCGAGGCCGAGCGTCTGCAGCGACTGCTCGATGGACTGCTTGGCTTCCTCGTAGGACTTGATCTCGGCGGCGAGCTTGGTGGTGACGAAGAGCTCATCGCGACGCACGCCGCTGGTGCGGATGCCTTCGCCGACGCCCCGCTCGTTGCCGTAGGCCTGAGCGGTGTCGATGTGGCGGTAGCCGAGACCCACCGCGTCGCGCACGGATTGGGCGGCGTCCTCGTCCTTGATGAACCAGGTGCCGAGGCCGAGTTTGGGAATTTCAACTCCGTTGGGGAGCGTGTAGGTTTCGTTGCGAATCATGGTGGTGTGCTTTCGTAAATTTTCCATCGGGCGGCCCGAGGCTGATTGAGCGATCAGGCCACTGGTTGGGCGGCGCCGATGGGTGATTGGGTTCGGGTGAGAAAAGAGAACGACCGGCTGGCACCGTGAACGGTTCAGGCCGTCGACGGTAATTGCTCGGGACTGCGGCAAACGAGGTGGATGGCACCGCGCATGCGCTCGCGATAAACCTCCGCCGAGGACGAGAGGTGCTTGTGGCCCTTGGACGCGGCGTAGAGTTGCGCGGCCAACAGCTCCGCGGTGACGCGGGGAGATTTCCAACGTCGGGCTACGCCCGCCACCTGCAGTGCTTTGGCCAGGTCGGCTTGGAACGTCACTTCGAACTCATCGAAAACCGGGCCTACCATCTGCACCGAGGTTTCGAGGATTTCGTCGAGTGTATCGTATCCAACCGAGTGGCCATGCACTTCGTCGAAGGCCCGGCCCAGCCGTGCTTCGATCGGCTCGGCTTCGTTGCCCAATGCCTCCTGACCGGCCTCGCGCAACCGTTCGATCACGCGGCCGACGGTGGCTTTGAACAGCGTGGCCTTGTCGGAGAAATTTAAATACAGCGCCTGACGCGACAGTCCGATGGAACGGGCCAGATCATCCATCGACGTCTTTTTGTAGCCATAGCGCATGAAGGTCTGGATGCAGCCATCGATGATCTCGAGGCGGCGGGCATTCACAGGAGCGGACGACTCGGATTTCATGCGCCCACCTCCTCGGACAGGACCTCAACTGCCGCACGCGTCGCCACTCCCTCAAAGCAGGAACCGCGGACGATCAGCGGAGTAGTTGGCGGGTTTGGTTTCATGCCTCATACCTTTACACACTTTACGTTTTTGTCAATTTCGTAAAGTTACTTAGCCCCCGCCCAGGAGTTCCCCCAAGCCCCGCAACCACGAGCGCGAGCGGGTGAATGAGACGACCCGCCCGCGGCAGTTTTATTAACCACAGATGAACATAGATAGACACAGATGGCGATTCACCTTCCGGCTCATCGTCCCGGCCAGGGAACCACTTCGGTGCGTAGCCGGTAGGCGGAGCCATCCGTGTTCATCTGTGGTTAAAAAACAGCCCTGCCTCACAGCTTTGCGATCTTCGCTGCCTTGGTGTTTACCCCCCCAGTCTCGCCATAGCTCGAAGAGCGACGGCGGATGCCTCTCGGCGCCGCTTCCCCTGAACCTTTGCCCTCGGCGTGCGCTTCGTGTAGGGTGGCCCCTTTCACGCAATTCCCGACCCGTATTATTTAAGCATGCCCATTGGTATTTGGATCAGTCTCTTTCTCTATTTTGGCCTCATGATCGCGATCGGCTTCTACGCCGCGAAGAAGTCCACCGCGACCTCCGAGGAATATATGTTGGGCGGCCGCAAGCTGTCGCCCGCCGTCGCCGCGCTCTCCGCCGGCGCCTCCGACATGTCGGGTTGGCTGCTGCTCGGTTTGCCGGGCGCGCTCTTCCTATCCGGCCTCGTGGAAGCCTGGATCGGCATCGGCCTGCTGGTCGGTGCCTGGGTCAATTGGGTGGTGGTCGCGCCGCGCCTGCGCGAGCAAACCGAGCGCTACGACAACGCGCTCACCGTGCCTGACTTTCTGGCCAAACGTTTCCCTTCGCGCGCCCTGTCGCTGCGCATGGTCTCCGCGCTCATCGTGGTCATCTTCTTCGTGGTTTACACCGCGTCCGGCCTCGTCGCCGGCGGCAAACTCTTCGCCAGCGCCTTCGGTGACCTCATCAACCTCGACAGCATGAGCGACTACGCTTTCGGCGTCTGGTTCACCCTCATCATCGTGCTCACCTACACCGTTGTGGGTGGCTTCCTCGCGGTGAGCCTCACCGACTTCGTGCAGGGCTGCATCATGATGCTCGCCCTCATCATCATGCCCATCGTGGTGCTCACCACTGGCCAAGGCGACGGCGTCGGCGCCGCCAACGAGCGTCTCACCAACCTCGATCCCACCTTCCTCAGTCTCTTCCACGGCCTCACCTTTTTCGGTTTCCTCTCCGCCGTCACCTGGGGCCTCGGCTACTTCGGTCAACCGCACATCATCGTGCGCTTCATGGCCATTCGCACCGTCGGCGAGGTCAGCAAAGCCCGCAACGTCGGCATGAGCTGGATGGTCGTCTCGCTGCTCGGCGCCGTCGGCCTCGGCATCTTCGGCCGCGCCTACGCCGCCCGCAACGGCCTCGTCGTCGAGGACGCCGAAACCATCTTCATCATCCTGGCCGACCTGCTCTTCCATCCGCTCGTCACTGGCTTCCTCTACGCGGCGCTGCTGGCCGCGATCATGTCGACCATCTCCAGTCAATTGTTGGTGTCGTCCTCCTCGCTCACCGAAGATTTTTACCGGCTCTTCCTGAACAAAAACGCCAGCGAGAAACAGCTCGTCACTGTGGGTCGCGTAGCCGTGCTCGCCGTCGGTATCACCGCCGCCCTCATGGCCGGTGACCCCAACGCCAAAGTGCTCGGCCTCGTCTCCAACGCCTGGGCCGGCTTCGGTGCCGCCTTTGGTCCGCTCATCATCCTCTCGCTCACGTGGGATAAGATGTCCGGCTCCGGTGCCGTCGCGGGTATGCTCACCGGTGCGGCGACTGTGATTGTGTGGATCGCGATGGACTGGAACAGCTCCTTCCTCGGCGGACCGGGCATCTACGAAATCGTCCCCGGCTTCATCCTCGCCTGGGCCGCGATCATGATCGTGAGCCGCCTCGTCCCCAGCGAAAACGAATTCCGCCCCCTGCCCTAACCCGCGCCAGATCCCCGGCCAACGGAGTTCAAACACCAAGTCAGCAAAGAGCGCAAAGCCAGGTAACAAGGTAGGGTCGGACCGCCGGGCCGACCTCTCCCTCCGACGTAGGTTCACACAGAGGCCACGAAGGTAACCGAGACCGAGAGGCAGGACTGTTTTTAACCACGGATGAACACGGATAGCTTCGCCTACCGGCTACGCACTGAAGGGGTTATTTGGCCAAGACGAAGAACCGGTAGGTGAATCGCCATCTGTGTCTATCCGTGTTCATCTGTGGTTAAAAAACTCCCCTGTCCGCCATAGCTCATTGAGCGACGGCGGATTCACCATTCTCAATTCCAACCGCTGTTTCCACTCGCGGGTCAGCACTCACCTCCACCGGCTGGCCGCTCGTCGTATCCAGTTTGTGGATCTCCACCCGCTCCGTCGGCCGATACGGATGCGGCAGCGACGGGTCGAGCGCACCACTCGGGTCGTCGAAGAGATAGACCGCCGTGCCCTGCTCCCGCAGCGCGGCGTCCTCGATGGTCAGCCCATCGATCACGATCTCACTCGGCATACTGCTCTGATAACCGAAATCGTGCGTGCCGTCGTTGCGCACGCCGAAGACGGCCACCGCCCCACCGCCCTGCTCCGACGCCGGCGGCACCCAGCGGGAGTTGCGCACCACCACATCACCATCCCACGTCGCACCGTAATCCGGGCGAAAGTTGAGCAGCCGCTCACTGTGCACCGTGGATCCCTCCACCACCAAGCGACCACGGCCGATCGCGTTGATGCCCATGTGACCCAGCGTGGAGTTGCGGATGATGTAATACCCCGAGACGCCCATGTGCACATCCATGCGCGAGAGCACGCAGTCCTCCACCAACACATTCTTCATGAAGTTCGTCGCCGCCACGCCCCAGCGTGAACGGTCATGGATGTCGCCCATGCGGCAGCCACTCAGGGCGTAGTTCACCACCCGGTCCGCCCGGTAACCGTAGGTGCCCATCGGCACCGGCTTCCCGGCCGAACCGATGGTCCAGTAAAACTTGTGCGGTTCGATGCGGCAGTCGCGCAAGGTGATGTTCGCCACCTTCTGGGCTTCCAGAAAACCCATGTAGGGATGCCCGAAGTCCGTCTCCCCCACGACCTCATAGGAAACGCCCTCCACCACCGTATTGGAACGCTGAATACGAATGCCACGCGCCCAATAATTGTAGCCTTCGGGTTGCTTCATCCGATTGGCCACATGGACAAAATAGCCGCCCTTTAGCGTCAGGGTTTCCGGATCCATCGGCCGCGCCTCCACTTGGGTGATGACATCGTAGTCCCATTCGATCGCGCCCTCGATGGAGCCGTCCCGTCGCAGAATGAAGACCTCGTTCTGCGGGGTGCCGGCATTGACGTTGAGGCCTTTGCGCAGATAGCGGCGTTGCTCCGCATTCTCCACAAACACCAACAGATCGAACTCCGGCGGCACCGGCGTCTCCAATCGTTCCTGCCCCGCGCGCAACCGCTCGATCGCCAACGGCACCGGCGCGAGCGACGACCGCACTTCGAAGAGCGGCCGCTTGTGGTCCTCGACGCCCTGGCTGTCGTCGATGATGAACCGCGACGTGCTCCAGTCGGTATCGGTTTCGATGACCGCCGTCAGAGCCTGCCGCCCCAGATGGTAAGTCGCCTCCGGATCCGACCGCACCGGCAACCCGGTCGCGTTGGCTTCGGCATGCGCCGCCACGATCGCCGGCAGGTCATCCGTCAGCCCATCCCCCACCGCCCCAAACTGCTCGTAAGTCACGACGTCGACCTCCGCCGCCCGCGAGCCGCCGGCCAGGTTCAGCAGAGACAAGCCCAGCACAACGGGCCGACAAAAAACGGGAGACAGGAAAGCAAACGACATGGCAGCAGACGGGGTTGAGGAGGCGACAAAGCGGGGTGAGCTCACAGCCCTAGCGCACCGCCCCCCACTCCGCAACCCCACCCGTAGCTACGAGCGTGAGCGAGTGGCAGAACTGTTTTTAACCACGGATGGACACGGATAAACACGGATGGCGAATCGCCTACCGGCTCATCGTCTTGGGTGAATAAATACTTCAGTGCGTAGCCGGTAGGCGGAGCCATCCGTGTCCATCCGTGGTTAAAAACTGCGGTGGAGTGGCTTCCCTGTCCGCCATAGCTCATCGAGCGACGGAGTAGGCATCTCGGAACCAATCTCCATCCACCCCGGCCATCTCCCTATACCGGGTCTAGCAATATCCCCCGGTTGTATTGAACGGCCATCTGCCGTAAGGTCTCCGGACCTCGACTCGCCGCCTTGCCCTCCGCCTTGCCTGCAGCTGGCCGCATGCAGCCCATCGCCTGCCGACCCGGCAGACCCACGCCCTATGAATGTAATCGAGCGCCCCCAAATTCTGCTCATCGACGACGAGACCACGGTGCTACGCTCCACCGCCGCCATCCTCGAAAGACACGGCTACGTCGTGATCACCGCCACGTCCGGTGAAGACGGCTTTGCACGTCTGGAAACCCTCAAGCCGGACCTCATCATCACCGACCTCGCCATGCCCGGCATGAGCGGGTTCGACGTCATCGAGCGGTTGCGCGCCCACGACGAGTTGAAGCTCGTCCCGGTCATCGTCGTCACCGCCCGCGCCGAGCGTGAAAACATGCGCCACGGCATGGACCTCGGCGCCGACGACTTCATCACCAAACCCTTCACCAACGAAGAACTGCTGCACTCCATCCACGCCCGCCTCGAAAGAAAAGCGCTGCTGGATGAACTCGACGCCTTTGCCCACACCGTCGCTCACGACCTGCGTTCGCCTCTCGGCATGATCACCGGCCGCATCGAACTCGCGCAGATGATGATGCAGAAGCAGGATTACGAGAAGGTCGCCCACAACCTCACCTCCCTGCAGGACTCCGCCAAACGCCTCGTCAACATCGTCGATGAGATGCTGCTCCTCGCCGGCCTGCGCCGCGAAAGCATCACCACGGAAGCCATCGATTCCGCCGAACTCGTCAACGAAGCCCTCCTGCGCGTCGAACACGTCCTGCGCCCGGCCAACGCCACCGTCTCCCTGCCCGACCGCTGGCCCGCGGTCGTCGGTTTCGCTCCCTGGCTGGTGCACGTCTGGACCAACCTCCTGAGCAACGCCGCCAAATACGGCGGGCCCGACCCGCGCATCGAAATCAAAGCCGCCGCCCTGCCCAACGGCACCCACGCCCGCTTCGCCGTCCACGACCACGGCCCGGGCATGGATGCCGCCGCGCAGGCCACCGCGTTCTCGGCCTTCACCGATGTCGCCATGCGTCACGCCAAAGGCCACGGCCTCGGCCTGAGCATCGTGCGCCGCATCATCGCCAAGCACCACGGACAGGTCGGCGTCGAAAGTGCCCCCGGCAAAGGCGCCGAGTTCTGGTTCGAACTCCCCTGCTCCCCCTGACCCTATCCCACAGCGGTCCGACGTAGGTTAAACACCAAGGCCACATCCTCCGTCGCTCTACGAGCTATGGCGGACAGGGAAGCCACTCCACCGTAGTTTTTAACCACGGATGCACACAGATAAACACGGATAGCGATTCGCCTACCGGCTCATTGTCTCGCCATAGCTCAAAGAGCGACGGCGGATGCCTCCCGGCTTTGCTGTCTTCTTGTCCGCCAAAGCTCGTAGAGCGACGGAGGACGCTGCCTTGGTGTTTAAAAAAGCACTGCCTCACTGCTCTGCGCCCTTCGCGTCTTTGCGTTAAATTCCCCCGGTCTCGCCATAGCTCGTAGAGCGACGGCGGATTCCGCTCATCGCTGCAGCAGAAAGGCCATGCCGAGTCCCATGGCGATGGGGGCGGCGGCCATGGCGGCGACGGCCCAGAGGCCGGAGGCGGAGATCGTTTGGGTCAGGCAAAAGGCCAGGGCCACGATGCTCACGGAAGCCACGGCGCACAGCGCGGTGATCGCCACCATTGCCTGGAAAGGATTCTGCACGCCTTGGCGGGCAACTGCGCCCGTATCGGCACGCGTGTCCGTGTCGGTGGCAGCATGAGAGGCGGAAGCGGAAAGATCGGAAGAGGAAGTCATTTTGGGAATGGGTGGGTTGTCAGCGGTGGGTTCGGTTGAGGCAGATCCACCCCGGCAAGATCACCGGTGCGGCCTGCGTTACACCTATAGGTGCCACTCCGCAGGACCCAGGTGACAACTTTCTGCCGCTTTTCTTAATCGACCGCGCGAGCCCACCACCCGACTTCGGGATCACGACCCAACGTCGGCCGGAGCCCTTGCCTCTCTCTTCAGCTTACGATGAGAATCAATGAAGCCTCCGACCGGGCCTAGATTTAATCGCTGTGTTCGAACTAAAATCGAAAAAGAAAGCATCTCCCCTGCTCGTTAAGGTGATCTCCCTCGGGCTAGGCATCGGGATTTTGTCGGCTCTTGTGGGAGGCGTGTTCTTCCGCGATCGCATGGAGGAGTCTGACGAGAATCGCGCGATCACCGAAATCATCACCGCCCACATCGCCCCTACCGAATCTTGGACCGTAGTTGCAACTCGGCTGATCCCGGAAAGAAGCGAACGTGGCCGGTATCTTTCAGGGGAATTCCAAGGGCAGCGGAATGGGGATTTCGTTTATGAGGTGTCACTGAAGGACCAACCGTATCCCCTTATCCTCAAAGTGACATGGCGTTGGGACACCGACCTCGGCATAGACCAGTTGGTGGTGGTGAATTACCGAGCAGGTTTTTGAACAGACGCTTCAACCACGAAGAACCCCAAGTTCGTTCACTCACCCAGCGGACCTGTTACCTACTCAGTAGCTGCGGGCCCGGACCTCAGGAAAGCACTTTCCGAACCCGCCTCGTCTCCCCCTCTGTCAAGAGTCAAGACCTGACGTCTTCAGGGTGCCTCCGCACCGCCCGTCAAGAGTCAAGACCTGACGTCTTCTGGGGATCCCTGTGGATTCTGTGGTAAAAAAAAGACCTGCCTCTCCGCATCAGCGCCCATCCCTGTCCCGGAACCGCGCGATGTGTCACCTGCACGCCGCTGGAGGGTCTGCGGGTAAAACTCCCCGGTCTCGCCAAAGCTCGTAGAGCGACGGCGGGTGCCACTCCACTTCCGTGTCATTCCGCGTGTTCCGCGGGCCAACACACGATGCCTCTCGGCTTTCCTGTCTTCTTGTCCGCCAAAGCTCGTAGAGCGACGGAGGACGCTGCCTTGGTGTTAAAAAAGCACTGCCCCACCGCTCTGCGTCCTTCGCGTCTTTGCGTTAAATTCCCCCGGTCTCCCCATAGCTCATCGAGCGACGGCGTAGGCATTTCGGAACCGATCTTCCTCCCCCACCCCGGCCATCCCCCTACACCGGGTCTAGCAATATCCCCCGGTTGTATTGCACGGCCACCTGCTGTAAGGTCCCCGGACCTCGACTCGCCGCCTTGCCCTTCGCCTTGCCCTTCGCCTTGCCTGCAGCTGGCCGCATGCAGCCCATCGCCTGCCGACCCGGCAGACCCACGCCCTATGAATGTAATCGAGCGCCCCCAAATTCTGCTCATCGACGACGAGACCACGGTGCTACGCTCCACCGCCACCATCCTCGAGAGACACGGCTACGTCGTGATCACCGCCACGTCCGGTGAAGATGCGTTTGCGCGACTGGAAACCCTCAGGCCCGACCTCATCATCACCGACCTCGCCATGCCCGGCATGAGCGGGTTCGACGTCATCGAGCGGTTGCGCGCCCACGACGAATTGAAGCTCGTCCCGGTCATCGTCGTCACCGCCCGCGCCGAACGTGAAAACATGCGCCACGGCATGGACCTCGGCGCCGATGACTTCATCACCAAACCCTTCACCAACGAAGAGCTGCTGCACTCCATCCACGCCCGCCTCGAACGAAAGGCGCTGCTGGATGAACTCGACGCCTTTGCCCACACCGTCGCGCACGACCTGCGCTCGCCCCTCGGCATGATCACCGGCCGCATCGAACTCGCGCAGATGATGATGCAGAAGCAGGATTACGAGAAGGTCGCCCACAACCTCAACTCCCTGCAGGACTCCGCCAAACGCCTCGTCAACATCGTCGATGAGATGCTGCTCCTCGCCGGCCTGCGCCGCGAAAGCATCACCACGGAAGCCATCGATTCCGCCGAGCTCGTCAACGAAGCCCTCCTGCGCGTCGAACACGTCCTGCGCCCAGCCAATGCCACCGTCTCCCTGCCCGACCGCTGGCCCGCGGTCGTCGGTTTCGCCCCCTGGCTGGTGCACGTCTGGACCAACCTCCTGAGCAACGCCGCCAAATACGGCGGACCCGACCCGCGCATCGAAATCAAAGCCGCCGCCCTGCCCAACGGCACCCACACCCGCTTCGCCGTCCGCGACCACGGCCCGGGCATGGACGCCGTCGCGCAGGCCACCGCGTTCTCGGCCTTCACCGATGTCGCCATGCGTCACGCCAAAGGCCACGGCCTCGGCCTGAGCATCGTGCGCCGCATCATCGCCAAGCATCACGGCCAGGTCGGCGTCGAAAGCGCCCCCGGCGAAGGCGCCGAGTTCTGGTTCGAACTCCCCAGCTCCCCCTGACCCGCCCACCGCCGCGCGTGCGAGGCAGATTCAACACCAAGACCGCATCCGCCGTCGCTGACGAGCTATGGCGGACAGGGAACGCCCCCTTCCCCGCGAAATTTTAACGTAAAGAACGCAAAGCACGCAGAGAACGCAAAGCCTTCCAACCGCCCTCCAGACTGAAGACATCTGTGCCTATCCCTGTTCCGCAGCCGCGCGATGTGTCACCTGCACGCCGCTGGAGGGGCTGCGGGTAAAACTCCCCGATCTCGCCATAGCGCGGGTGCCTCCCCGCTTCCGCGTATTCCGCTGGCCAACACGCGATGCCTCTCGGCTTTGCTCTCTTCTTGTCCGCCAAAGCTCGTAGAGCGACGGAGGACGCTGCCTTGGTGCAAAAAAAAGCACTGCCTCACCGCTCTGCGCCCTTCGCGTCTTTGCGTTAAATTCCCCCGGTCTCGCCATAGCTCGAAGAGCGACGGCGGATTCCGCTCATCGCTTCATCAGCAGGTAGGCGATGCCAAAGCCCATCGCGGCGGGAGCGGCGGACATGGCGGCGACCGCCCAGAGGCCGGTCGCAGAGATCGTTTGGGTCAGGCAAAAGGCCAGCGCCACGATGCTCACCGAGGCCACCGCACACAGCGCGGTGATCGCCACCAGCGCCTGAAAAGGATTCTGCACGCCCCGATGGGACGCAGCCGCAGCACCGGCATTGGCACTCGCCTCAGCGTCGCGGGGCTTGTCAGAGGCGGCGATGGAAGCGGAAACGGGAAGATCGGAGGAGGAAGTCATTCTGGAAATGGGTTGGTGGTCTGCGGTGGGTTTGGGTCTGGAGCAGATCCGACCCGGCAAGATCACCGGTTCGGCCTGCGTTACACCTATAGGTGCCACTCCGCCGGACCCAGGTGACAACTTTCTGCCAATTTTCGATTTTCCGCCCTAGCCAGCCTAAGACCGGACCTGCCGACTCCCGGGCCTCTTCCAACGCAAAGACCCAATCCAGCCCCCCCCCCAACCAACCCAACTCCGCGCTCTCAATCTCAATGCCCGGTGAAATTGTAGACACGTAACGACACGACCCCTTCCGACTGCCCCCGGACGGCGTAATCGCAGCCGCGTCAGTCCGACCGCAACCTGCATCCTCGATCCCCTCCCGGCCAACCAACCCATTTTGTAGGACTCGATCCCGCGGCCACGGGATCGTTCCGCGATGACCGAACCGCGCCGCGACCGCGAAGACCCATCCGACAGGCTCTCCCCCGACGGCAAGGAAGCCACTCCATCGCCTGCCCAACAATATGACGACACGCCCCCATCAGCCCACTTACCCCCAAATGCTGACAATGTAACGACATGACCCCGCCCGACTGGACCCCAAATGCTGACAATGTGACGACATGACCCCGACCGACTCAGACCCTTTTGTCCGCGACATAGTCGGTCATCTGTCGTCGAGCGTGTTTTCGTTTCGGTTTAAGGCGGTGTCCGACCGGGCAAACGTAGGCGTCTTCGGAGCTATCGTAGCGGAACTGTTCCTTGGTAAACTTGCCGGTGTCTTTCTTGGCGGTGTCGTGCATCGCACTGATGTGCGGACGCACGCCTTGTTCTACCAAAGCGCAGTAGGTTCCTACGGTGCCGTAGCCCCGGTCTGCGACTACGGCGGTGGTTTGCTTCCCGGTGTTGCGCTCGTGTTGCTCGACCAACGGTAGCACCTGTTCGTTCTCGGCTACGTCACCAGCGGTGGTTTCCACTGCGGTGATCACGCCGTGACGATCGTCCACCACTCGGTGATGCTTGTATCGCGGGCGCGCGGTGCCGCTACGTGGTCCTTTTGAGACGCAGGGCGCATCCGGGTCAGTGCGGCTCAGCATAGTCAGGTTGGTGGTGCAGCGCGCCGAGGGTGGTTTGCCTTCGTCGAGCTTTCGTTCCTGCGCGCCGTAGGCTTCGCGGATACGAGCGATGGTCTGGGTATCCGCTTTGATGACACTGTCGCGCGAAGCGTCGGCGTCGATCAGACTGCCGTCCATGTGCACCTTGGCTCCGTCCACCAACCCGGCTTCCACGCACTGACGCACGGTCTGCACGAAAAGCATCTCGAACAACTCTGCGCCCCAGCGTGCACGCGCCTTGGACAACACGCTATGATTGGGCACCGAGTCCTCCAAACCAAACCCCAGGAACCACAACCAATCGAGCCGCTCGGGCACCCGCCGCATCAGTTCACGCTCACTGCGCACGTTCTCGCAGAAGAGCAAAAACATCAGCTTTACCAGCACCACCGGATCGGCCGAGACGTGCCCGTTCGAACCGTAGGTGTGTGCAACCGCCGTGCGCACAAAACCAAAATCCACGTGCGCGAGCACCCGCCGGAGTGGATGGTCGCAATGCACCCGCTTGTCCATGTCGACCTGATACGCGAACAACTCCTTCTGTCCTTCGTGATGGCCCATCATATGGGCGCTCTACGCAGCAGGTTCGATGCCTCTATCGCATTGAGCACCAATTAGTTGGATTTGGGCAACAGCCCCTCAAGACCTGACGTCTTCAGCGTGCCCCACTCGAGAGCAGCGACCTCACGTCCTACGGGTCGACTACAAACTACAAAGCCTGACCCCTTACGCCTGCCACCCCTTACGCCTGCCCTTACGCCTGCCCGTTTGGCTCCGTTTGGCCCGCAAGACCTAACGCCTTCAGTCGGCCCCCTTCTTGAATTGATCTTTTCTCTCCGACAACGGGGTTTCATACATCAAATTCAATAATCGCTGCATTTTGGACGGCCCTTTTAGTCTCCCACCGTCCTTGCGTATTAGTCTATCCCCACTAACGAGCATTTTCTTTATGCGCTTATCCAGCTTCTTAATTTGAACATTTTTAGTTTTAAACACTCCACTCTCATGACGAATTCCGAACTGGATACAGAGCGGAATACTATCAAGCTCTGAATTCATAATGTAATCTAAATTTTCAACACCCGTTATTCTAAAATATGTCACATTCAGAAGAAAAAGCGAAAAGGCCTTCTTTTCATCCTCCATTATTTCACTGGATATATCCAATGCGATGTCCTCAATCGCATCCTTAAAAAAATGATAACCATAATTATTTTTAAAGATATATTGAAAAAGCCAAAGCAAATGCATTTCCGACCAAGACATGAGCATCCGTCCCTTACGCAAAACTATCGCATCATACAAAACGTCAGCAGCCTCAGAGAGCGCTGATCGCAATGCCTTCTTTATCGTGCTATATGGCGTAGCATAACCAGCGAGCATATAGGTTGCCAATGCATCAATCTTTACCCACCTGGCCATCTCACTTTCAGGAGCCAAGGCACTTATTTCCTCCAAAACCCTCGGGCAATCCCTACGCAGACCAATGTAAAAATAATAGGAGTTCACCCAGTATATATCAAATGCCCTCACATCCACCGCAAAACCACCATTAACAACCAACCCCTTTGCGTGCAAAAACTCCGTAAATGTTTTATGCTTAAAAAGAAATCGGTTAGAGTCCCGATCAACATGAGCAATTTCAAACCTTTCCGACAAATTATCCAACAATCTCTGGGCACTAACACCGAGATTCCTCTCCTCCAGATATTCTTTAAAATATCCCTCAGCTTCATCTAGGCTCATTTCATCTAGCTGATTATTGAGCATATAGGTCGCAATTCGCATCAGAATTGAATCCAATGCCTCATACTCCTTTACCGACTGCAGCCCTTTCGAGACCTCCCAACGGCCGAGCACGACTTCGAAATATTTGGAATAGAGCTCGGGCAATGAAGAAGGTAGCTCATCAACCTTCTGCCGCAAAACCTCCGCCAAGAGAATAGCCGCGATAGGATTCTTCGGCATCTCACGAAAGATTTTTGAATCTTTAATGTCTTCAAAAAGCCGACCATCCTTTGTAACATTTTTACACAAATGCTGAATGAACTTAAAAATTTGCGCAGTCGTAAGAGGATACAACTCAAGCTGCCGCCAACTATGCAAACCATAGTTTTCCGTCATATTCGAACGGTTTGATCGCGATGTAACGAGAATCCTGTAGCGCTCATTTCCTATAACCTGCTTTCGCAAGCCCTCCATGAAATCCTTAACCGCCTCTTGACTTAAACGAACCTCATCAAGCCCATCTACCAAAAAAATAAAGTTGATATTACTATCCAACAGAATCGCACCTTGCTTCTTTAGGCGCTCGTGAAGCAACGTCTCCAGGTCTACGCTCCATCGCTTAAGTAAATCCTTGGCAGAAACCACGACAGGAACACACGGAGAATCTTGGTAGCGTTTGGGATCGGAACAATCCCTAACAATTTGCCTCACCAGTTTAGATTTACCTGAACCTGCATCCCCTTCCAAATAGACTAACCTGTTTTCAAGAATTTCATCTCGGCAATCAACTCGATCAGGATACCTTTTCCGGATACCCGCTTGAAAATCTGATATCTCCTTCAACCTATGAACGTTCTGCTCTACATAGAACCTACAATCTATATCCGGAACAATCGCCAGGGACCTATCCAACTCCTCAACATATCGCAACTCCGATTCAAGATAATCCCCTACGTCTAAATCCAAATCGGTCCAATAGGAAGGAAGGTTATCATCAATCAAGCGAACCAAGTTCTGACGCGATAAAAAGAATACACTTTTCCCCCGGTATTTCGCCTCGATCGACTCCTTTGCCTTTTCGCTAATCTTACCATTCGTAACCACCCAATGCTCATTGATAACAATATTAACCTTTCCATTCCTAAATGGCCTTTCAACCATACACTGATCAAGCTGCATGTAGATTTTAGCAAGCTCAGGAATCCCAATATTGCCGACTTTAGCAATAACTCCAACATACGTGCTCTGCCTTAGCGTAACATCTTCCTTCTCAATGATAAAATCCGCCCCCTTTTCATCTGCCCCATGCGTATACTCAAAACGCAAAAGAGTCTGCATTTTAGAGAATAACTTATTCAAGAGCGGATGCAGTTCCCGAACCTCATCGCGAATCTTACTCATCCGTTGATCTTTTTGCTCATCTCCAATCATAAAACTTCATCCTTTCATCAACCGATTCCCTCAACATCTCTATACACACGCGCCAAACACCTCAATTCTAGGTAAAGTCATCCCCCCGATTGCATATAGACTTCCTCATAAGGTTGGACGACGACGAAGCCGGTGCCGCTGAACTCCATTTGGATGCTTTCGCCGCTGCCGCGACCGAGGAAGGTTTTGAAGGAGACGTCCTTCTTAAAGGCGGGCTCCAGGTTACCTGACCACGCCACCGTGGCATTGGGGTCCGTCGTCACCGGGAATCCCGGATCCACCGGCAAGGTGATCGGGTCGTAGTCGTGGTGATCGCCACCAAACCCGTGCCTTCCAAACGCACGTTGAAGAGGCCGCCCGACAACATCGCCGCCACCTTTTTCATCATCTTGATGTCGCATTTGATCTGCGGCTCAAAGGCCAGCACGTCGTTGCCGTTCACCACGATGGCTTCGTTCTCCAGCTTCAGCACCGTGATCTTCTTGCCCGCATCGGCCAGATACACGGCCCCCTGCCCTTCCGCCTTCGTCAGCTTCGCCCCTTCCCCACTCACCGCCTTTTTGAGGAGGTTCCCGAACCCCTGCGACAGCAGGTTCTCCCGGGTAAACTTCACCTGACCATTATAGGCGACCATCGCCCCCATCTTCATCCAGATCTCCCCGTTCAGGTTCACCTCGAGGAATCGATCGCTCTCCAATTCGAAGAGCCCCTGGCCCCGGTCGCGGTTCTTGGTGCGGTCTACAAATTCGGCGAGGGTCGTTTGGCTCATAGGGATGGGGGGGGGATCGGGGGTAATCGTTTCGTGGGGCTAGAAGCACACCGCGCCAAGTCGGGTCTGGTGCGTCCTCATGAAATCACGCCACTGCCCGTGCCCTGCCCGCGCGCAGGCAGGCTGATAGACGGATCTGGCCGAAAGGGTAATCATACCGGGAGGAAGCGTAGCGAAGACAGGGGGGTAAAATCCGACGACACCAGAGGCCAGGCCAGCGCGGCGAATGGGGGAAACCATCTATATCCCCCCGTCCAATGCCAGCCAAAACCACCGCGGCGAGTTTAAACACCAAGGCAGCAAAGGCCGCCAAGCCGACAGGCACGGCGTATTTAACCACAGATGGACACAGAAAAACACAGATGCTATGGGGCAGCGTTGGAACGCCCACTAAACACACCAACGACACGAAACAGGCGAAGGGATTTCAGTCCGCAGATCAGGCCAATAAGGGCAGATGCTTTCAGCCCGAATTCCCAAGCCAAAGGGGTCAATCTTATATTCTTGAATCCGCCAGCCCGCTTGGTGGACGTGTGGTTGCCACCGCGCCACATCACGGCGGACGCGTTGCCCCATCCACTTGCTCACGCTCGAAACCATCCGGCTGGGCCTTCTTTGTTTTCCGGGTGCTTAAGCCCAGTCGGAAGGGCCGCGGAGGAGTAGTTTCGTTTGTTCGATTCCGGCCTAGGTTATCCTTCGGTAATACCACGTCGGCCGTCGGCAGTTGCCAGGCTTTTGAAATTGCCGCCTCCGTCGCATCACCGTGAGGTGCGGCGATGCTCAAATCGCTCCTGAATCTGATCGGTGGTGGTAATAAAACCATCACCCTCACCCACGACCCGATCAAACAGTGGCAGGAGCACTTTGATGAATCGGACTGGGCTCAGCGCGAATTTGAGCGCGCCCCCGGTGCCCACAGTATCGACATTCTGGCGCAGACCGCCGACGGACTGATCATCACCCGGGAATACAAGATGACCCGCGATGCCGAGTCCCGGAGTTTCACCATGACCGGCGCGGCCATCCGGTTCTACGAGCAGAGTAATCTGACTCCGCTGCGCCACCTCTCGCCGCGTGACGGCAAGCTGTTCGACGGGGTCTCCAGTTACTTTCGCGCCCACCGGGTGGGTCACCGCACCCTGATCTCGCTCGCTTGGGGCAGCAAAATCTACCTGCTGGATTTCGGGTCCCCGTCGCGGCTCTTTTTCATGCACGGTGAACACTGCCACGGGGGCACGGTTCATGTGGCCGGAGGGGGCAACAACATCGCACTGTTCGACCAGTGGGACGCCCGCGCCTACACCGGATCGCAGCTCGACCGCTGGCTCTGCGACAACCAAATCATCTCCGGTCCGGTCGGCATCAAACTGGATCAAGCCGTGGCCCAGCAGCGGGGGGGCGGACGCGATGGTTTCGACGAATATCTGGAGCACGCCAGCGCCATGAATTCCCGGCGCAACCGCTTCGTCTGCGGCTCCCGCAACGGCTGCTTGCTGGTCTACGACATCGCGGCCATGACGCAAGTGGGTGCCCTGCAACTGCCCCGCGTTCACCAGGATAATTACAATCGGCCGGCCCCCACCAATCAGATCGAATCGGTCGCCATCGCGGATAGTGGTGACATCGCGGCGGTCGGCACAGCCATCGGTATGCTCTACCTGATCTCCCTGCCCGATCCGACGATCATTCAGGAGCTCGACCTGCGGGAAACCTTTGCTTGCCGCAGCATCAAGAAGCTCCGGTTTTGTCAGGGCGACCAACGCCTCGCAGTCCAAATCGACTATGGCGAGACGATCCTGGGCGTGATGGAGTCCGAAGGTCGCTGCACCCTGCCCGCCGCGAAGGACGATAAAAACACCCTCCCCGCCATGGAAAAATTCGCCCTACTGGAGGACGGCAAAGTCCTCACGCTCAAGTCCGAATACAAAGACGGTCAGAACACCAGCGACCGCATCGTCATCCGCAAGCTCTAGCCTAAGGGGTCAATCTTATATTCTTGAATATCGGCCAGACCTCTCCGCTCGACCTGTGGTGACCACCGTGCCACACCGCTTCCGAGCCACCGCCCCATCCACTCACTCACGCTCGTAGCCACGTGGCGTTGCTCCCCTCGCAGTGCACCATGGCTCCTCGATCAACGAGGCATGCGTAAAAACGGACCCACTGGCGAGGCTCCGCGATGATCTGCGTCCGCTGCGGTTCCAAATTCTGCCCGTTCCTACAATCCGAAGGGGTCAATCTTATATTCTTGAATTTCAGCCAGTCCGCTCCGCCCACGTGGGGTTGCCACTCAACAACACTGCATCCCATCCACTCGCTCACGCTCGTAGCTACCTGGGTTTGGGGCCCCTCCAGTCCGCGCTAGCGCGTCGGGCGATGGCGAGCGGACGAAGGGGCTGCTTGTAAACTACGGATGGATTACTCCTTCGCCTGATCTCGGCGCACAGGTCGTTTCCTGTCTACTCATAGAGACCAGCCAATCCGACAAAACGATGAGCCGGTAGGTGAATCGCCACCTGTCCGCCATAGCTCGTAGAGCGACGGAGGATCTGTGTCCACTTGTCCGCCATAGCTCGAAGAGCGAAGGAGGATCCGTGCGTTAAAATACCACTTCGGACGGGTATTCCATTTTCGTGTCTTTCGTGTGTTTCGTGGTCCCATCCCCCACCTGCCTCTCGGTCTCCGTTCTTTCCCTCCCCTCCTCCGTTGCCTCCGTGCAAAACCCACGTTGGACGGGTATTCCTCTTTCGTGCCTTTGGTCCGTTTCGTGGGCCCACGCCGCGCCGGCTTCTCGGCTCCACGCATCGTGCATTTTTCTGATTTAACCTGCTGATTTGGTGCAGATTGCACCACCACGGACACCTGACCCTACCTCGCACTAGGCCCGTATGGGGGCAATTGCACAAATTGTGGTTTTATTCATGAACCATCCCGCCGCGGTCATGTTGGAACAGGGAGTAAACACCAACCTTGGGCCGCCGCGACGACGGTGACGCCCTCAGCCTGCCGAGGCACGAGCGGACGTTCCGCGCCCTTCACGACAGGCTGCTCAACCCCTGCAAAGACACCCTTATGAAACTGAACAAACTGATCCTTGGCCTGGGACTTGGCTGCCTACTTGCCGCAAGCACCGCCTTTGCCGCCCACTATACGCCCATCCGCTTCGTCGCGGAACTGAGCGGCGACAACGAGGTGCCAGCCGTCTCGACCGACGCTACCGGCACGGCCGAGCTGTGGCTCTACCCGGAGACCAACACCTACACCTTGTCCGTCACCACGACGGGCCTCAGCGGAGCCATCACCGGTTCCCACATTCATGAGGCCGCCGCCGGCTCCAACGGCGCCGTGGCCATCGGTCTCGGTGACTTCTCGTCCTATACCGCCGCCGCCGGTGGTTTCTACGCCGGCACCTTCAGCGGTGACTACGATGGCGACCTGGAGGCCCTGCTCGCCGGTGAGGCCTACGTGAACATCCACACCGCGATAAATCCCGGTGGTGAACTTCGCGGTCAGCTCAACCGCCAGATCGACGGTCGCATCACCGCGCTCAATTACTCCGCCCGCGGCCTCATCAATCCCGGCAATGGCCGCGTGGGCACCATCATCGGTGGTTTTGTGCTCGGCACCGAAACCAAGGTCCTCATCCGCGCCATGGGCGAGAGCCTGCAGGACTTCGGCATCAACAATGCCCTGCCCGACGCCGCCATCGAGCTCTACAACAGCGGCGAAGTTTTGATCGCCAGCAACGATGATTGGAAGCTGACCCAGTCGGCCAACGTGCAGAGCACCGGCTTTGCGCCGCTCGTCGACAGTGATGCCGCCATCGTGGCCACCCTCCCGGCCGGCTCCTACACCACTCAGGTGGACTCCTCCAAGGGCGCCGGTGTCGCCGTGCTCGAGGTGTATGTGCTCGGCATGGACGACCTCGTCGCCGTGCTCTCCGCCACCGGCCAACACGACACGCTGGTCGCCGCGATCGAAGCCGCCGGTCTCGACGGCGTGCTCATGGGCCCGGGTCCGTTCACGGTCTTCGCGCCGACCGACGCTGCCTTTGCCGCGTTGCCGGCGGGCACCCTCGACAACCTGCTCCTCCCGGCCAACGTGGCCGACCTGCAGTCCCTCCTGCTCTACCACGTGCTCTCGGGCTCGGTGATGGCGGGTGACCTGAGCGACAACCTCTCTGTCTCGACCCTGCAGGGCAGCGACGTGACCATCACGCTGCCGGCCAGCGGTCCGATGGTGAATGCCGCCGCGATCACCGAGGTCGACATCCAGACCTCCAACGGCGTCATCCACAGCATCGACTCCGTGCTGATGCCGTAATAACGGCGAAGCGATTTAGCATGAGCGACGTCGCGACGACGTCCTCCGTTTGCCGCGGCTCCCCGGTCCACCACCGGGGAGCCGTTTTGTTTGCGGGCGGGTCGAAGATGCCGCGAGGCATCCGCCGTCGCGCTGCGAGCTATGGCGGACAGGGCGAAATTTTTTTTACACCGAGACCGCATCCTCCTTCGCTCTACGAGCTATGGCGGACAGAGGAGATACCAAAGCTGTGAGGCAGGTCTTCCTTCATGGCAGCGCTCCTGCCGAGCGCATTTATCCTAGGACCAATTCCTAAAGCCGGACCGAAACGAACCGTTTGCATGATTTGAGGATCGATGGGGTGATCACCGGGGAGTATTCCCTGCCCTCTGGGTTCCTTCGGTTCGTTTCGGCATGTCCTCCCCTTTCCATCCTCTCGCGAGCTTTGGCGACCTTGGTGTGACCACACCAGGGCTGGCCCTGCTGTCCGCCGACGCGATGCCCGCGCTGCTGTTGGGCGGCGTCGCGGTGGCCGGTCTCGCAGGCTGTGCGCTGATGTGGACCCGCGCCCGCCGCTCACGCCAGCACGAGCAACGCCTCCAGACCGACCTCGACGCCCAGTCCGCCGCCGCCGCCACCCTCACGCGCCGCGTGGCCGAACTGGAGCAACTCAACACCGACCTCGAACGCCGCCTTGGCGAGGGCGCCCGCGCCCAGCACGAGAGCGAATCCCAATTCCGCATGCTGGTCGACGGCCTGCGCGATTACTGCCTCATCATGCTCGATCCCGAGGGTCGCGTGATGAGCTGGAACGACGTCGCGGCCCGCGCCAAACGCTTCAGCGCGCAGGAGGTTGTCGGCAAATCGCTCGACTGTTTTTACCCGCCCGCCGACGCCGCCAACGGCTGCCCCGCGATCGACCTGCGCGAGGCCGTGCGCACCGGTCGCCTCGAGACGCGTTCCCCGCGCCGCCGCGGCGACGGCACCATTTACCCTGCCCACGTCGTCCTCAACCCGCTGCACGACGAGCAGGGCCAGTTGCAGGGCTTCGTCATGGTCATCCGCGACCTGAGTCAGGAGCAGGAGGCGAAGCAGGCGCTCGACCATCAACAGGGCCTGCTCGAAACCATCCTCGAAAACCTCGCCGAGGGCGTGGTCGCCTGCGACGCCGAGGGACGGTTGACCTTCTTCAACAAGGTGGCCCGCGAGTGGCACGGCCAGGATATCGCCCCGACCGAACCAACGGAGTGGGGCTCCACCTACGATCTCTACGAGAGCGACGGCAGCACCCGCCTGCCCGCCGACCGTGTGCCCTTGCTGCGCGCCCTACGCGGTGAGCGCGTGCGCGCCGCCGAGATGACCATCGTCGTGCCGGGCCGCGCCCCCCGTTTCCTGCTCGCCGCGGGTGATCCGTTGTTGGATGCCGACGGCAACAAGCTCGGCGCCGTCGTGGTGTTGCACGATATCACCGAGCGCAAACAGGCCGAAGCCACTTCCCTGCGCGCGCAACGTATGGAGAGCATCGGCATGCTCGCCGGCGGCATCGCCCACGACCTCAACAACGCCCTCGCGCCCGTGCTCATGGCGATCGAGTTGCTCAAGTCCCGCTACCCGGAATCGAGCTCCATCATCGAAGCCATGGAAGTGAGCAGCAACCGCGGCGCCGACATGGTCAAACAGCTCCTCAGCTTCGCCAAGGGCGCCAGCGCCAAGCACGTCACCGTCAAGCTGCGCCACCTTGCCAACGAGATCCACAAACTGGTCGGCAATACCTTCCCCAAAAACATCGCCGTCACCTTCGACTACCCGCCCGACCTCGCGCCCGTGCACGGCGATCCCACCCAGTTGCATCAGGTGCTGCTCAATCTCTGCGTGAATGCGCGCGACGCCATGCCCGACGGCGGCGAACTCGTGCTGAAGATGCGCAACGTGAGCCTCACCGCCGAGACCGTGCCGGTCGGCGCCCGACTCGATCCCGGCGACTACGTGCGCGTCGAGGTGCGCGACACCGGCACCGGCATTTCGCCGGACATCCTGCCCTACGTTTTCGAACCGTTTTTCAGCACCAAGGAGACGGGCAAGGGCACGGGCCTCGGTCTCGCCACCGCCATGAGTATCGTGCGCGACCACAACGGCGAGTTGTTGCTCGATTCCACCGTCGGCGAAGGCACCACCTTCACGCTCTTCGTGCCCACGCTCGAATCGCTCGCGACCGACGAAACCCGCTCGCCCTTTGCCGAACCGTTGATGAAGGGCGACGGCCGCCTCGTCCTGCTGGTCGACGATCAGGCTTCGATCCGCGAAGTCGGCCGCAACGTGATCAGCGGTCTCGGCTTCCGGGTCATCGCCGCCGCCAACGGTAACGAAGCGCTCAAAATCCTGCAGGACCAAGGCAATGCGATCGACCTCATCATCACCGATCGCGACATGCCGGAAATGGGGGGCGCGACGTTGATCAGCCACGCCCGCGACCTCGCGCAGCGCGCGCAGTTCATCATCGCCAGTGGTTACATGAACAAGGAGGAGGTGGAGGAGTTGCGGGAGCTCGGCGTCGCCGCCGTGCTGCAAAAACCCTTCGCCCAACGCGACCTCGTGCGCGTCCTGCGCCACGTTCTCTCCGGCCGCCAGGAAATGGAATTCTCCCGCACCCCGTGGGGCTGACCGGATCTCAACCGCAGATCACGCAGATCAGCGCAGATGCCGAGAGGCATCGAGATCCTTAACCACAGACCCTCCAGAGGCCGGTAGGGCGCTGTTTTTTAACCACGGATGAACACGGATAAACACAGATGGCGATTCACCTACCGGTTCATCGTCTCGGATGAATAACCTCTTCAGTGCGTAGTCCCGCGCCTGCGGGACGGAGCCATCTGTGGTAAAAAAAACTGCGGTGGAGTGGCTTTGCGATCTCTGCGCCCTTTGCTGCCTTTGCGTTAAAACGCTCTGCCTCACCGATTCAGGAAGGTCACGGCGCGGGTTTCGGACCAGTATTCATCGTCGCTTCCTCCGCCGCGGCCGACGAAGCCGACGTGGCCGCCGTGCTTTGGGGTCTCCAGGTGCAGCCAGGCGTGGTCGCGGGCTACGTCCTCCGGCCAGCAGCGGCCGGCCAGGAACGGATCATCGCGCGCATTGACCAGCAGCGTGCGCACGCGGATCGCATCCAGAAAACGGATACTGCCGCACCGCGCCCAATAATCGCGGGCTCCGGCGAAACCGTGCAGCGGCGCGGTGTAGTGCTCGTCGAAGTCGGCAAAGGTGCGCATCGCCTCCAAGCCGGCCGTCGCCAGCTGCCCCGGAAAGCGCGGCGCCTTTTCCCGCACCTTGGCCCGCAGCGTGCGCATGAACCGCTCCATGTAGAGCCGGTTGCTCCAGTGGGCCAATCGCTCCGAGCTCGCCGTCAGATCACAAGGCACCGAAAACGTCACCGCCGTGCGGATACGCGGGTCGACCGCCGCGCCGCGCTCGCCGAGGTATTTGAGCGTCATGTTGCCGCCGAGACTGAACCCCACCAGCGCCACCTCCTGCCAGGTCGACTGAGCCAGCGCGTGGTCCACCACCACCGCCAGATCCTCACTCGCGCCGCTGTGATAAAAACGGAGTTGGCGATTGAGTTCACCGCTGCAGCCGCGGCAGTTCCACGCGATCACATCCCAGCCCGCGCGTCCCAGCGCCCGCGCCATACCCCGGATGTAGACCGACTGCGAACTGCCCTCCAGGCCATGCGACAGGATCGCGACCCGCGGCGCACCTTGGCGGACGATATCCAGATCGAGAAAATCCGCATCCGGCGTCGCGATGCGTTCCCGCACCGCGTTCAGCTCCGGCACCCGACGCCACACCGCCGGCACGATCGACAACCCATGCCCACTCCGCAACCACCACGGCGGCCGATAACTCGATTCAATCAAAGGCATGCAGGACGGGTTCTTTTTTAACCACGGATGGACACGGATAGCTTCGCCTACCGGCTACGCACTGAACCGTGAATCACGAAAATAAAAATTCTGTTGGGCGGAACGGTAGTGGAGCCGATCCGTGTTCACTTGTCCGCCATAGCTCGAAGAGCGACGGAGGATCTGTGGTTAAAAAACTCACTGCTCGGCGGGCGGTTCGTAGAGCTTGAGCTTCGCGACGTCGCGTTGGAAGAGGGTGCGGGGGTCGGCGTGGAAGGCGCGGAAGGCGTCCTGCGAAGCGGCGGGCGATTCGGCGTGCGGGGTGTAGGGACCGGACCAGTGGGCGTTGATCCAGGTAAGGATCCACGCGATACGCCGGGCTTTCTCGGACGCATAAATCGGCTCAAGCACGCTGCGCGTCCACCAGTCGGGTTGCTCGGTGTGGTAGGCGATTTCGCCGTGGGTGTGGTAACCCGTCTCGGTGAAGGCGGCGACCTTGCCGTGCTCGGCGGCGAAGTCCGTCGCAGCTTCGAGCACCGCTACCATGGCTTCGACGGTGAAGTGGTCATTGCCCTCGCGACCCGGACCGTAGCCGTCGATCCCGATGACATCCACGTAGTCGTCGCCCGGATAATATTCGGTCGCGAGTGACTTGTCGGGCGACCAGGCGAAGAGCACGAGGTCGGTGCGCGCACGGATGTAGTCGACGAGGATTCGGTAGGCCTGCGCGTAGGTGGTCGGCCCGCCCTCCAATCGGCTGCCCCACCAGAACCAATTGCCGTTCATCTCGTGCAGCGGGCGAAACACGATGGGAAACCCCAGCTCCTCGTTGATGACACGCACGACCTCATCGAGTTGCTCGTAGAACCAGGTCACGTCGCCGGTGGAGTCATCGCCGGTCACGACGTGATGGAGGATCTGGGCGTCGCGCTCGTCCCAGTTGTGCGAAGCGCCGTAACGGCCGAGCCAATGGTAATCGAGCGTGACCATGGCGCCATCGGCGTAGGCGCGGCGCGCGGCCCGCAGGTGGGCGAAACGTTCGTGGCGATCCTTATCGATGAGGAAGTGGAAGTCCGACCCGTGCACCGCCGGATGATCGCCCACGACGTCCTTGATGTCCGACTGCTCCACATCGAGGTAACCCACCTCGCGGCGATCGTAGCTGAGGGGGAACTCCTGCCCAAACATCACCTGGCCGCTCTCCCAGCCGATCCAGTGCAGCTTGGCCAACAGCGCCCGCGTCTCGGGCGTAGCGTCGCGGTCGACCGGCTCGGGCGCGGCCCACGCCGACGCCAACGCGCCGACCGCCCAAAGCGCGCTCAGCAGACCCAACCCACGTCGAAGAGAGAGACGATTCACCATAGCCCCGAAAGCGAATCGCCCATCCCCGCGAGTCAACCCCCACCCCGTTCAACGTTGGGTGAACCACGGAGAACGGAGCCGAGAGGCAGGTCTTTTTTAACGCAAAGACGCAAAGGGCGCGAAGAACGCAAAGCTGAGAGGCAGGGCTGGGCTTTTCGCAGGTTGAACGCGATTCCCTGCCCCGTGCGCTGAGTTCTTGCACTGGGCGACCAAACGTGGCGCTGTTGGCGCCATGCTCGTTCTTATTGGCAAAATCGGCCTCGCGACCCTCTCGGGCCTCGTGATTCTGGCGTTGTTGTGAAGTCGTTCGGCTACGTCCGCGACCCTCTCTGCCTGCTCACGATGGCGCTCTACGCGCTCAACCGCTGGGCCCTTAAACCGCAACTCACTGGCGGTGGATTTATGCACGATCACTTCAACGATCTGCTGCTCATCCCGGCCGCCCTCCCCCTCATCCTCTGGGTGCAACGCAAACTGGGTTGGCGCGATCATGACCAGGCCCCGCGCTGGAGCGAGATCGGTCTGCACCTCGCCATCTGGGGGGTGATTTGCGAGATCGCCGGTCCCTCCATCGCCGCCCACGCCACCGGCGATTGGCGCGATCTGGTCGCCTACACCGTCGGCGCCGCCGTCGCCGGCCTCTGGTGGCAAAGACGCTCGTTACCGCGCCGCGCCCGCGTCCCGTCGGAGCTGAAGGCTGATAGCTGATAGCTGACCGCTGATTGCCGTTCCCCATGTCCTTCGACACGCTCGCGCCGCACTACCGTTGGCTGGAGGCCGCCATCGCCGGCCCCATCCTGCAGCGCGCGCGACTGGCCCATCTCGCCGTCCTCGACCAGGCCCAACACATCCTGCTGGTCGGCGAAGGCCCGGGCCGTTTTCTCCGCGCTCTGCGCGCTCGCCGACCCGACGCGCAGCTCACCGTGCTCGATGCCAGCGCCGCCATGTTGCGGCAGGCGCGCCGCGCCGATCCGTCGCCGCGCACCACGCTGGTGCAGGCCGACCTGCGCACCTGGACGCCCCGCGCCGACGCGCCGCGTTGGGATGCGGTGGTGACACACTGCGTGCTCGATTGTTTTGCCCCCGAATCGCTGCACCGGGTGGTCAACACCCTCGCCGCTGCCGCCGCGCCGCGTGCCGATTGGCTGGTGACTGATTTCACCGTGCCGCCGCAGCGCGGCTGGCGTCGCCTGCGCGCCCGCGGGGCCCACGCGCTCATGTATGGCACCTTCCGACTCGTGACCGGGTTGGAGGCGCGCCAGCTCACTCCTCCAGACTCCAACCTGCAGCGCGCCGGCTTCTCCCTCGCCGCGCGCCGCACCTTCAACCATGGGCTTCTCCAGGCCGACCACTGGCGTCGGACGGAAGAAATCCATTGAACCCGCCGCCTCGTCGCGCGCAGAACGTTTTGTTGTGATCCTCGATTTACCCGCCCGTGCCATGGCGCGATTGCCCGTGAAAACCCGCGGCATCGTGCAGACCATTTGTTTTGGTCTCGCCGCGGGTGGCGCCGCGGTGGCCTTCCACATCGCCATCCACTCGATCTACACGCACGGCATCGAGCGCCTGACCCACGAGAGCACGGAGGTGTTTCTGGTGGGGAGTTTCATCATCATCGCGGTGTTTTCCGCGATCTCGGGCTGGTTGCTCTCGGCCTTCTGTCCGGATGCCGCCGGCTCGGGCATTCCGCAGGTCAAGTTGGCCTTTTGGAAGGACATGGGGCACATCCCCTTTCGCGTCGTCTGGGTGAAGTTTATCGCCGGTGCGCTCACGGTGGGCGCGGGCAACAGTCTCGGTCGCGAAGGTCCGTCGGTGCAGCTCGCCGCCGGCCTGTCCTCCCAGCTGAGCGGCGTGATGGGCACCCCCAAACACAAACGTCGCCTCGCCAATGCCGCGGGTGCCGCTGCCGGTCTGGCCGCCGCCTTTAATACGCCGATCGCCGCGGTGACCTTTGTGCTGGAGGAAATCATCGGTGACCTGAACAGCCGCATGCTCGGTTCCATCCTGCTCGCGGCCGTGGTGGGCGCGTTGGTGGCTCACGGTCTCTTGGGTGAGCAACCGGCCTTCACGCTGCGCGGTGCCGGGTCGCCGGAATGGCAGGTGTATCTCGCCACGCCGATCGTGGCCGCCATCGCCGCGCTGGCCGGCGTGTGGTTCCAAAAGTTCGCGCTGGGACTGCGCGCCTGGAACAAAAAGAAACACCGCGTGCCGCCGTGGCTGCGTTGCACGCTCGGTGGCCTCGCCGTGTGGCTCATCGGCAGCACTGTCTTTCTCTGGACCAACCACACCGGCGTGTTCGGCCTCGGTTACGAAGATCTTTCCATGGCGCTGAACGACCAGATGGATTGGCAAAGCGCCGCCCTTCTGCTCGTCGCCAAACTCGTCGCCACCGCGGTCTGTTACGGTCTCGGGGCGGCCGGTGGCATCTTCGCGCCGACGCTCTTCTTCGGCGGCATGGCGGGCGCGGCGCTGGCCGGGCTCATCGGCCTCGTCTTCCCGCTGAGCACCGCCGGTCACGTGACGCTCGCGGTGGTGGGCATGTGCGCCTGCCTCGGTGCGGTGGTGCGCGCGCCGGTCACCGGTCTGCTCATCGTGTTCGAGATGACTCACGAATTTGCCATGGTGCCGGCGCTGATGGTCGGCGGACTGGTGAGTCTCGCCATCGCGAAACGTTTCACGAAGCACAACTTCTACGACGTCATCCTCGAGCAGGATGGTCAGGGCGTGGAGCGCGTGATGCCGCCGCGCGACCTGCGATCGTGGCAGGAAACCGCGGTGAGTCGGGCGGCCAATTTCAGGCCGGTCATGGTGCGGGATTTGTCGCGCGACGCGGTGGTCAAGTTATTGGAGGAGCATCACCACGACTGCTTCCCGGTGGTGATCGATCGCAAGCTCCAGGGCGCGATCACGCGGGAGCATTTGCAGCGCATCGTCGATTTTGACGAAGCGCCCATCATCGATCCGGTGGCGACCTGCCGCCGCGATGCCACCATCCGTGATGTGCAGAGCAAGGTCATCGAATCGCCCGCCAACATGATCGTGATCGTGGGTGGCGAAGACGAAGTCGTTATCGGCATCATGACCCTGCACGACATCCTCCGCGCCGAGATCCTGTTCACGAAGGACTGACCATGTTTGATGTAAGATGTGAGAAGTAAGATGTGGATTGGCAGGCCCCCCACACTCACACTCTTTTACATCTGACTTCATACATCCTACCTCAGACATAGCATCCGGTGGCCAAGCTCTACTTTTATTACTCCGCCATGAACGCCGGCAAAAGCACGGTGCTTCTTCAGTCCAGCTACAACTATCAGGAGCGCGGCATGCGCACGATGTTGTTTGCCCCGGTCATCGACCAGCGGGCCGGGATCGGGCGGATCGCTTCACGCATCGGATTGAGCGCCGAGGCCAACGCGTTCACCAATACCGACGACCTGCTGCGCCGCGTGCAATCGAAACACGCCGAAGAGGACAAGGGTCTGGCCTGCGTGCTGGTGGATGAGGCGCAGTTCCTCACGCGCAAACAGGTCGAACAACTCTGCCGCGTCGCCGACGAACTCGACATCCCGGTGCTCTGCTACGGCCTGCGCACCGACTTCCAGGCGCAGTTGTTTGAAGGCAGTGCGGCCCTGCTCGCGCTGGCCGACGACATGATCGAGCTGAAGACCATCTGTCACTGCGGCCGCAAAGCGACGATGAACCTGCGCGTCGGTCCCGACGGCAAAGGCCTGCGCGACGGCGACCAGATCGAGATCGGCGGCAACGAACGCTACGTCTCCATGTGCCGCCGCCACTACCACGAAGCGTTGACCAACTGAGGCAGCCGGCACGCAGCTACCGGTGGGTGGGCCGATTGAAACCAAGGCGACATCCTCTGTCGCTCTGCGAGTTAAGGCGGACTGGGGGGGCTGTTTTTTAACCACGGATGAACACGGATAAACACGGATGGCGATTCACCTACCGGTTCATCGTCTAGTCGGAATAACAACTTCAGTGCGTAGCCGGTAGGCGGAGCCATCCGTGTTCATCTGTGGTTAAAAAAACTGCCATGCCTCTCGGCCGTCCGGCCCAAAAAGAGAGGCCGGTCCACTTGGACCGGCCTCGAACCAACAGGAACAAGAATGGGTAGGCGTCAGACCTTCCACTTCACGTTGCGCATGTCGCCGCCTTCGAGGAACGCGAGGTGCATGCCGAACGCGTTGTGCAGGGTCTGCTGCACGTGACCGCGGTTGGAGGCGGCGAGGTAGCCGCGCAGCGATTCGCGATAATCGGGGTGCACGCAGTTGTTGATCATGACCTCGGCGCGCTCGTGCGGGGACTTGCCACGCAGGTCGGCCACACCGTGTTCGGTCACGACCACCTGCACCGAGTGCTCGCTGTGATCAAGGTGAGTCACGAACGGCACGATCGTGCTGATCGCGCCCTTCTTGGCCACCGACGGGCAGGTGTAGATCGAAACGTGGGCGTTGCGGGTGAAGTCACCGGAACCACCGATACCGTTCATGAGATCGCGGCCCATCACGTGCGTGCTGTTCACGTTGCCGAAGAGGTCGACCTCGATGGCGGTGTTGATGGTGATGAGGCCGAGACGGCGCACGATTTCCGGGCTGTTGGAAATCTCCTGCGGGCGCAGGACGACGCGGGAGCGGTAGTATTCGAGGTTGGCGTAGAATGCCTTCAGGCGATCGGGGCTCAGGGTGAGCGAGCAGCTGCTGGCGAAAGCGCACTTGCCGGACTCGAGCAGATCGACGACCGAGTCCTGCAGCACCTCCGTATACATCATGAAGGGCGGGATGTCGGGGTGGGAACCGAGCGCGCCGATCACGGCGTTGGCGATGTTGCCCACGCCGGACTGCAGCGGCAGGAAGGACGGCGGAATGCGGCCGGTCTTGATCTCATTGGCGAGGAAGCCCGCCACGTTTTGACCGATTTGGGTGGTGATCGGGTCCGGCGCGTCGAAGCCACCGGACTCATCGGCCAGGTTCGTCATGACCACACCGGCGATCTTCTTCGGGTTGACCTTGATGAAGGTTGTGCCGATGCGATCGGTCGGCGAGTAGATCGGGATGGCGCGGCGCAGGGGCGGATCGGCCGGCTCGTAAAGGTCGTGGAAGCCCATCAGGTCGCCCGGGTGGTGGGCGTTGAGCTCGATGATGATCTTGTCGGCGAGACGGGCGAAGGTGTTGGCGCCGCCCACACCGGTGGTGAGCACGATCTCACCCTGCGCGGTCACGTGGCTGGCTTCGATGATGGCGAAGTCCATCTTGCCAAACACGCCGCTGCGCACGGTCGGTTGCACCGCGGAAAGGTGCAGATCGAAGAACTGCGTCCGGCCCTCGTTGATCGACTTGCGCAGCGTCGGATCCGATTGATACGGGGTGCGCCAGGCGATGGCTTCAGCTTCAGCGAGCGCGCCGTCGAGCGATTTGCCGGTCGAAGCACCGGTGATGACACCGAGCTTGAACGGCCGGCCGGCGGCATGTTCGGCCTTGGCTTTGGCCGCGATGGCGAGCGGGACAACTTTGCAGGCGCCGGCGGCCGTGAAGCCACCAAAGCCCACCGTCTGCTTGTCCTGGACCATCGCAGCGGCCTCTTCGGGAGAGAGCGTGGGAAACGGATAGTTCATGATGAAAAAGTCGGCCCCGGCTCAACCGGAGGCCAAAGCCAGTCTGGCAAATAACCTCGCTGCCTACTCCGCACGCCTTGCCACACCCGATGCGCATCTTGACCGGCTGACCCTTTTTTTGCCCTTTCCCGCCTTCTCAGGCCCCACGGCAGTGTGCATATTCTGCCCATCGAGCTGCCCCGCCCCTCCGCAACAAATCAACAGTCCGCACCCGACCATGCAGATCTTGGCTGCTGCCAATGTCGGGCGTTTGGCCCCAAATAGGCCCGCGGCGGCCCGTTTCTCGCGTCACAATTGGGCAACCAGACAGTCACAATTCGGCAAACCGCGCGTTGACTTACCGGGGGGCGAGCTCGCTTCATGCCCTACCCTAACCCCTACCAGTTCATGGTCAGTCCCAATTCCCCCGCGACGCCCGAAGGCTCGGCCTCCGGCGCACCCAAATCCATTAACGACGTCGTCGTTCGCCTCGCTGGCAATTCCCAGGACGGCATCCAGACGATCGGCGGCTTCCTCGCCCGCCTCGCTGGCCGCAGCGCCCAGGAGGTCATGACCTACATGACCATCCCGTCCACCATCTCCGGTGGCCCCTCCATTTTCCAGGTGCGCATGGGCACCGGCGATATCCTCAGCTCCGGTGACGAAGCCGACTTCCTCGTCGCGTTCTACGACCACAGCTACAAGAACCACATCGATCACCTGCGCAAAGGCGGTATCCTCATCTACGATACCGACCACGTGGAGCCCGAGCTGAGCCCCGACTACCTCGCCGTCGGCGTGCCCTTCACCTCCGCCACCATCGAAGCGGTCGGCGGCTCCGCCAAGGAGAAGGGCAAAAACATCTTCGTGCTCGGCCTGCTCTGCCGCCTCTTCGACCTCGATGTCGCCAAGCTCACCGGCCTCATCCGCGAGCGCTTCGCCAAGTTCGGCGAAGACGTCGTGCGCAACACCATGCTGGCCTTCGACGCCGGCTACGCGTGGCCCGCCCAAAACATCCGCGAGATCTACCACAAGCTCGCCACCAACGATAACGACTCCGGCCACCCGCAGATCACCACCGATGGCAACACCGCCATGACCCTCGGCCTCATCACCGCGGGTGTGCGCTACGGCGCCGGTTACCCGATCACACCGTGGTCCACCATCATGGAGACCCTGCGCACCGAGCTGCAGAAATACGGCGGCCTCTTCGTGCAGGCCGAGGACGAACTCGGCGCCATCGCCTACGCGCTCGGATTTGCCTACGCCGGCCACCTCTCCATCACCGGCTCGTCCGGCCCCGGCCTCTCCCTCAAGATGGAAGCCCTCGGCTGGGCCACCATGGCCGAGCTCCCGCTCATCATCATCAACGTGCAACGCGGCGGCCCCTCCACCGGTCTGCCGACCAACGTCGAGCAGTCCGACCTCATGCAGGCCATCTACGGCTCGCACGGTGATTCGCCCCGCGTGGTGCTCGCGCCGCAAAACGTCGAGGACTGTTTCTACATCGCCCTCGAAGCCGGCCGCATCGCCGGCGAATATTCCACCCCGGTCATCATCCTCACCGACCAGGCGCTCTCCTCGCGCATCGAGGCCTTCGACGAACCCGATGTGGACGCCCTCATGGTGACGCCCGACATCGACCTCACCGCCAAGGGCGCCGACTTCAAACCCTACCCGATCGATGCCCTCACCCGGCACGCGCCTCCCGGCACCAAGATCGAGGGTGCGCCCTACCCGACCGTCACCGGTCTCGAACACGACGAGCACGGCCACCCCTCCGGCAACCCGGCGCAGCACCAGAAGATGACCGCCAAGCGCCGCAACAAGATCAAGCAGCTCGGCAAATCCCTGCCCCGCCCGGAAATCCACGGCGACCAGGACGGCGACGTCCTCCTCGTCGGTTGGGGCTCCACCTTCGGCCCGCTCCGCGAGGCCGTAAACCGCGCCCGCAAGGACGGCCAGAAAGTCGGCCACATCCACCTGCGCCACCTCAACCCGCTGCCGCCGGAGCTCGAGCGCATCTTCTCGCGCTTCCGCCAGGTCTTCGTCGTCGAGATGAACGACCAGGGCCTCTACGGTTACGGCCAGCTCGCGACGCTCCTGCGCGCCCGCTACGCCAACCCCGCCATCCGCTCCATCACCAAGACCGACGGCCTCGCCTTCAAGGTGCGCGAAATTCTCAACGGCGTCGCCGAGCTCTCCGGCTCCCGCTACGCCAGCGTCTCCGGTTACCCGGACGTGTGAGCACACGGCGCACCTTCACCCTTCTTCATTCACTATTCTCCATTCACCACCATGTCCGCTACCGCTGAAGCTCCCACCCCCGAGCAACCCCAGCTGACCAAGAAGGCCCTCACCGCCGATCACCCCACGTGGTGCCCCGGCTGCGGCGACTTCGCCGTGCTGGCCTCCTTCTACCGCGCCCTCGAGCAACTCAACTACCCGCACGAATCCATCGTCACGATGGCCGGCATCGGTTGCTCCTCGCGCTTCCCCTACTTCGTCAACTCCCACGGCGGCCACTTCATCCATGGCCGCTCGGTGCCCTTCTCCGCCGGCATCAGCCTGTCCCGCGATGACCTCAAGGTCTTCGTCTTCGGCGGCGACGGCGACGGCTTCTCCATCGGCGGAAACCACCTCGACCACGTGGCCCGCAAGAACGTGAACCTCACCTACGTCATCATGGACAACCAGGTTTACGGTCTCACCAAGAAGCAGACCTCGCCCACCTCCCCCGAGGGTTTCCGCTCCAAGACCGACCCGTGGGGCGCGATCGATCAGCCCATCAACCCGATGCGCAAGCTGGTCAACTCCGGCGCCACCTTCGTCGCCCGCTCCCACGCCACCCAGGTGAAGCACATGGTCGAGATGATCAAACGCGCCGCCGAGCACCCCGGCTTTGCCGTCGTCGAAATCCTCTCCGAATGCGTCGAGTTTCACCCCGGCGCCTTCGATGCCGCCAACCCGCGCAAAGGCGGCGGCTTCGAGATCATCGACGAAGAGGCGCACGACAAGACCGACGTCACCGCCGCCATGGCCCTCGCCAGCGAACCTTGGCCGGGCAAGTTCGGCGTGTATTACGAGGTGCAGCGTCCCACCAAAAACGCGCTCGAAGCCGGCCTCATCACCAAGGCCCGCGCCAAGCACGACAACTCCGACGACGCCACCCTGCTGAAGCAGACCTTCGCCCGCATGCGCTGAGGTCCGAGTATCCTAAATCTCCCTACACCCTTCGACCGCCGGCCACCCCGGCGGTCTTTTTTTTGGGACGGTTCAGTGACCGCGGTCAGGCGTCACGCACCCGCTGCAACACCGCCAGCAGGTCGGCAAACTGATACGGTTTGCGCAACACATCGCTGAACCCGTGCTCCCGCGGCTGCGACATCGCCGGGTCGTGGGAGTATCCGCTCGAAGCCACGGCCCAGACGGCTGGGTCCAATTGGCGCAAGCGCGCCAAGGTTTCCAGCCCGCCCATGCCCTCCGGCACGGTGAGATCCAAAATCACCACATCCACCTTACGACCGGCCGCCTGCTCTGCCGCATAAAGCTCCACGAGGGCGCTGCCTTCCGGCAGCACTCGCACCTGATGCCCCAGCCGATGCAGCATCCGGTCCACCACCGTGGCCACGGTGGGTTCATCTTCGAGCACCAGCACATTCAACGCCGCTTTCGGCTCCTGCACCGGAGCCTTCGCTGGTTCTGCTGTCGGTAATATTGCCGGAGCGGGCTCTTCCGGAGCCGGTTCCCACAAAGGCAACCGCATCTCAAACTCCAACCCGTTATGCGCTCGCGCCACCAGTTCGCCGTTGTGGCGTCGCACCACTGAGAAGGCCAACGCCATGTCAAATCGCTCATCGCCATACAGCGACTTGCCGTAAGGATCGAACAGACTTTCCAGCACCCCGGCCAACGGCGCCGCCCCCCCATCGCTCAGGCATATGCGCAGCTGACGTCGATCCGGCACACGTTCGACTTTCAGCGTCAGGGTCCCGACTCCGCCGACTCGCCGCACCTGATGACTCACCAGAATCTGCAGGGTGCGCGCCATCTGATTTTCGTCCAATTGCGCCACCCATTCCGGTTCGCTCGGCGACACCTCCAAACGCCATTCCGCTGGCAACGCTTTACGCACCGCCCGCTCCACCCAGTAAGCCACCACCATCGGTCGGGTCACCGGCGCCCCGCCCTTGGCCAAGGTCGTTAATTGGGAGGTCAGATCGCGGGCCAAGCGCGCGCTCTTCGCCGCATCCTGCAGTGTTTCATTCTGCTCTTCCCCCAAGTCGGGATCCATCTGCAGCAGCGAGAGATTCCCGATGATGGTCGTGAGATGGTTGTTAAAATCGTGGGCCAGCCCGCCCGCCAAAGCCCCCACCGCGCGGTAGCGACGATCTCGCTCCAACTGCCCTTCCAACTCTCGTTGCCGCTCCAACTGTTCGCGCAACAACGTGGTTTGGCGCTGCACCTGACGGCGCAGGACCAGCACCGCCCCGGCCGCCAGCAACGCCAGCACCGCCAACCCGCCCATCAAATACAGCGCGCCCTCAACCGTCAGCCAATTGGGTCGCCGCAACACCTCCACATCCCCCGCATCACGCAACTCCAGCTCGAAGCTCTCCGGTCGCAGGGTATTGCCAAAAACGAGCCCCCCCACGCCGGTCAGCCGCACCACACTGCCCACCCGCAAGCCCTCCGGCGCTTTCCCGGCCGACCGCGGCCACCACGCATCCCAGTCGACCCCATCGGTCACCATCCTCCACCTCACCTCCCGCGGGGTTTCCGACCGGCTCACCACCCGTCCCTCCAGCTGCACCAAACGCGCATCATGCCGCGAATCCAACAGGTGAGAGACCCCGAGCGCGTGCGCGGACACCGGTGCCGGCACCAACGTCTCGTCCGCCGCCCGCACCAAACCATCACGCAATACGGCACGGGCGCCGTCCCGCCCGAGAATGCCCACCACTTCCACCACCTCGCCCCGCGCGACCACCGGCTCACCGGGCGCGCGCAAAAACACCTGCACCCCACCCAGACGGTCTTCGATCACCAACGAACCGTTCGGGCGTGCGTGCACCACCCGACCGGCCACCCGCAATCGTATCATTTCTTCCAATACAGAGCGACGCTCGAGATGGGTGAGCGGCACCAGCGGCAGTGAGAACGGATCCGCCGGCGCCTCCTCCTCCAGACGGATGTCGTGTAAGAAGGGCGTCCGCAGTTTCACCTGCTCGATCAAACCACGCTCATCCCGCGTGGTTTCGAGCACGCCGCGCACCCGCAGCAACGATCCGGGCGTGGCCACAAAATCCACCGGCGAATTGAGCAATACCGTGAAGTCGCCGGCCGGCGAGGTCATGCGCAGCCGTCGCCAATCCCCTTCCGACTCCGTGCCCAGGATGAAGCCTCGCATCTCCACCCATTGCGCTTCCACCCCGCCCGCCAACGCATCACGCACCGTGACCGGCAGCGGCACCGGGTGCCCGCGCGCGCCCAGATCCTCCATCGCATGCATCATCACCTCGGGCCCCGCCGGCCCGGCGATGGTATGGCCGCGCAGGCGCAGATATTTGTAGAGGGCCGGCGGTTGAGAGGTCTGCGGATCAAACCGCACCCGCGTGCCGCCAGTCAGATCCGAGAGGTAGAAAAAATCAAAACCCGGCACGCTCCACGTCACCGTCCCCAGCAACTCGACTTGCTGCTCCTCCTCCGCCTGTGCCCGGCTCATTTCCCGAATCTTTTCAACCCGCCCCGGCACCGTCGCCAGCGCCTGCCGCACCTGCTTCGCCTCCGACTCCGGCAAGGCCTGCACCAACGCCCGGTCCAATATCCGCCGGGTCTGATCCATGGCAATCGTGCCCGCCACCACCACCGGTTCCTGCCGCCCAAAAACCTGTTCCTGGATCGTGCGCACCCACACGTCGCCATCGGCCCCTCGCAACAACAGCCCCTCGCCCACCGCGCGTCGCGTGGCGACTCCGGTGACCACGGCCCGCGTGCCGATCGGGCGCTGCGCCAACTCGCCCACCGTGAGGGTCTCGCCGTCAAACCACGCCGACTCCGCCACCGCCCCCCGATCCTCCAACTGCGATTCCTCCGCCACCCAAATCTCAATCGTCGACTGGTTGCCCGAGGGATCAACCCGTCCCGAATAGACCCCGGTCACCTCGAGCACCCGACCTCTGAAGTCCGGCAAATCCGTGGGATCATCCGGCGGCACCCAACACACCACCGGCCGCTGATCCACGATGAGCACGATGCGCAGGTGTTCATCATCGATCAGTTGCTGCGTGTCCGCCACGCCTCGCAAACGCACCGTGCGACGATCAAAGCGCGCGATCTCGTTCACCCGCCCGTTCACGTCCAGCACTTCCTTCGGCGGTGCTTTGCCCAAAACCGTCAAAGTCGTGCGCGCGGCGCTCAGGCCTTCATCCGGCACATACATGCCCTCCAACCTAAACAGCATGCCGTTCTCAAACGCCGGCGGATCTCCCGCCAACCGCCCGTATTGCGCCTCCCCATTTTGCTCAAACCACAGGTTGCCCCACAGCCGGTCCACGTAGCCCACCCGCCCCTCGATACGCAGCGGATGCTCCTCCGCCCGCTCCGCCGGACTCATCGCCCAAATATCGTCCAATCGCGTGATCGGCTCGGCCCCAACGCCCCGTGCCGCAGCCCAAGCCAAGAGGAGGAGCACTCCCCAACGCATCAGAGACCGACGTCGGCGGCCGGGATAAAGGGAAAAAGCAGACTGACTGGGGATCATCGCCAACGTTTACCTATCGGCTTGATGTTGGTGGACTTGAGTAAACCTGCCACCAGATCTGCCGCACTATTTTTCACCAAACTAAGGATGGGCCCCAAACCCTATCAGCAAAAATCGCCCCCAAATCTGATTTTCGTATCGTTGCCCCCTATTCGCCCCTGCGCACCGCAACTGGCCAATCCCGCTCAATGCGCCTTGCCACTCCCCAGCGCGGACCATGGGGTGACGGCATGTCCAATTTCACCCGCGCCGACGGCCGCGCCGCCGACCAGTTGCGCTCCATTTCTTTCCAACCCGACATCGCCCCCCACGCCACCGGCTCCGTCCTCGTTTCCTTCGGCGACACCCGCGTGATCTGCGGCGCCACCATCGAAGCCAAAGTGCCCGGTTGGATGCGGGCCCAAAATGTCTCCGGCGGCTGGATCACCGCGGAGTATTCAATGCTTCCCTACAGCACACACGATCGCAAAGCCCGCGACATCTCCCGCGGCAAAGCCGACGGTCGCTCGATCGAGATCCAACGCCTCATCGGTCGCTCCCTGCGCGCCATCGTCGATTTGGAGAAACTTGGACCCAACACGCTGTGGATCGATTGTGACGTGCTCCAGGCCGACGGCGGCACTCGCACCGCCTCCATCACCGGGGCCTACGTCGCCGCGCGCCTCGCCGTGCAAAAGCTCCTCGACTCCGGCCGCCTCAAGGAAAACCCGCTCAAGGACTCGATCGCCGCCGTTTCCGTCGGCATCGTCAAAGGCACCGCCCTGCTCGACCTGCCCTACATCGAAGACCGGGACGCCGAGGTCGACGCCAACATCGTCATGACCGGCGCCGGCCAATTTGTCGAAGTCCAGGGCAGCGGCGAGGAAGCCACCTTCTCCCCCGCCCAGTTCAGCGAACTGCTGGGCCTCGCCCAAAGCGGTCTCAAGCAACTCGCCGCCGCTCAAAACGCCTTTTTGACCCAACACCTCTTGGCCAAATCCTAAACCCGCCTCCGGTCGCCGCCACCCGACTCCGGCGTCCGAGCCACGCTGCCTCATGATCCGCCGTCTCTCGCTCCTCCTCGTCGCCACCACGTGTTGGCTCTCCGCCCAAACCCCGTCGTGGGTTGAACGCAGCAACGAAGAATCCCAAGCCCTCGTCGAGGTGCTGGGCCAGTTCCAGCCCGAGATGCTCACCTTTCTCGGTCTCGGCGATTACCACGATCAGATCATCGATCTCGGCCCCGACCGCGGTGCCCGCCTGCGCTCCGCCGTGATGACCGTGCGGGAACACTACCGCCGCCGCCTCGAAGCCGAGGAAAACCCCTTCGTCCGCGAAGACCTCGCCATCCTCATCGACGCCGCCGACGAAAACGTGGAGACGAGCCTCATCCAAGAGCAGCACATGGTGCCCTACGTCAACGCGAGCCAACTGATCTACCAAGGACTCTTCGGTCTGCTCAAACCCGACGCCGCCCCCGAGCATCGCCCCGCCGCCCTCAGTCGCCTCGAACGCTACCTGAGCCTCCCCGCGCAGGTCCGCGCGCGCTACGCCGAGGCCGCCAGCGACCCCGAGCTCACCCACCCCTTCCGCTCCCAGTTGGAACAGGGTCTTGCCAACACGCCGCGCTTCATCGCTGGCATCCGCGCCCTCTTTGCCGCGCCCGACTTCGACGCCGAGGCCGTCAACCCGCTGCTCGACCAACTCGAGACCGAGCTCACCGCCCACGACGCGTGGGTGCGCGAAACCGTGTTGCCCGCCGCCCGCACCGACTCCCGCCTGCCCGCCCCGGTTTACGCTCAAAACCTCCGCGGCGTCGGTCTCGACATCCCGCCCGCCGAACTCATCGAGCGCGCCCAGACCGCCTACGCCGAGATCCGCAACGAGATGCGCACCCTCGCCGGCCTCATCGCCGCCGAACGCGGTTGGGACACCACCGACTACACCGAGGTCATTCGCCGCCTGAAGGCCGAGCAGATTCCGGCCGACAATGTCATCCCGACCTATGAAGCCGTCATCGCCGAAATCGAGGACATCATCCGCCGCGAGCGCATCGTCACCCTGCCCGATCGTCCCATGGCTATTCGCCTCGCCACCGAAGCCGAAAACGCCGCCCAACCCGCGCCCCACATGCAGCCCCCGCCCCTCACCGGCGGCACCGGCGAAGAGCGCGGCACCTTTGTGCTCACCACCGGCACCCCGCCCCTCGACGGCGAGGAAGCGGTGACCTTCGACGATTTCACCTTCAACGCCGCCACCTGGACGCTCACCGCCCACGAAGGCCGTCCCGGCCACGAGCTACAGTTTGCCGCCATGGTCGAGCGCGGGGTCTCCGTCGCTCGCAGCTTCTTCGCCTTCAACAGCGTCAACGTCGAAGGCTGGGCCCTCTACGCCGAAGCCGAACTCAAACCCTACGAGCCGCTCGAGGGCCAGATGATCGCCCTGCAGTTCCGCCTGCTGCGCGCCAGCCGTGCTTTCCTCGATCCCATGCTCAACCTCGGCCAAATCACCCGCGAGGAGGCCGGCCGCATCCTGCGCGAAGAGGTCGTCCTGTCCGACGCCATGACCGAACAGGAGCTCGACCGCTACACCTTCCGCAGCCCCGGCCAGGCCACCGCCTACTTCTACGGCTACCTGCGCGTCATGGCCCTGCGCACCCGCACCGAGCTGGCCCTTGGCGACCGTTTTGACCGGCTCGCCTTCAATGACTTCCTCATTCAGCAGGGCCTCATCCCGCCCGCGCTGCTCGCTCGCGCCGTCGAACAGGAGTTCATTCCGACGCACCGCGAGCCCTAGGGGCAGCCTCCCCACTCCGTTCTCCCGCGGGGTTTTATGAAAAACTTCTCATGCCACGCTCATGCGACGTTCATGTAAGCGGAGTTGAATCGTCGGCCGGTTCTCCCCGGCCGTCATGTTCGGCGTCTCTTCCAGCTCCCCACGCTCTCGTTCCTTCACCCCGCGCCGCCTCGCACTGGGCGTGGGCCTGCTGATTCTTGCGAGTGTCTGGCTGGGGACCTGGAGTTGGATCGAAGCGCTCGAAGGCATCGCCATCGACCAGCGTTTCAGCCTGCGCCAAAAACTGCTGCCCGAACCGGCCCCACCCCCGGTGGTCGTCGGCCTCTCCGACAGTAGCTTCACGCTCGCCGAGCGCGCGCCCGAGTCGGTGGCGGAGGATCCGATCCTCGGGGAAATGGCAGGAAACTGGCCATGGAATCGCCGCGTTTACGCCGCCGTGGTGCGACGCCTGCGGGCCGCCGGTGCGCGTCTGATCGTTTTCGATATCGTTTTCGCCGGCCCCAATCCCGGTGACGCCGACTTCGCCGAAGCCCTTGCCGAACCCGGTGCCCCGGTGGTGCTGGCCTCGCTGTGGCAGGTTGATCACTCCCTCGCTGGCGAAGGCACCGCCGTGCTCCTCGAACCTTCATTGCCGCTCCTCGACGCCGGTGCCTTCAACGGCTTCGCCAACGTCTGGCCCGATCCCGACGGCGTATTGCGCCACAGCGAAAGCACCCTGGACGCCGCCGCCCTGCTCGGTCTGCCGTCCGATCCCGCCGGCATCGCACCGTCACTCGCCCTCGCCGCCGCTCGCGCCCTCGACCCGAGCACCCCCGCCATGCCCCACGGCCGAATCGACTTCCGTCATCCCGCAGCCGACGTTCCGGTGGTGCCCATCGAAGACCTCTTCCTGCCGGATCGGTGGAACAGCGCGTGGCTCGATCACGACAATCGATTTCGCGATCGCGTCGTGTGGATCGGCCCGCTTTCCGAAGTCCGCTTCAAAGACGTGCACCTCACTCCGCTTGGCCGCATGCCCGGCGTGCAGGCTCAGGCCGCCGCGTTTGCCACCTTCCTCGATCGCCGCCACCCCGTCGAGCCGCCCCGCTGGACCACCGTGGCGCTGGTGAGCAGCCTCGCCCTCATCGCCCTGCTGGTTACGCTGCGACCCCGCCGCGCCAGCCTGCAAGTCACCTGGGCAATCGCCGGTCTGCTGCTTTGGGTGCTGCTCTGCTTCGTCGCTTTTGCCGCCACCAATCTAGTCCTGCCCTGCGTCGCTCCCGCCGGAGCCTGGACCGGTGGCGCCGCGCTCGGCATCGGTGCCCAGCTCGTGAGCGAACAACGCGAACGCCGCCGACTGCGCCGCATGCTGGGACGCTACGTCTCCGAAGAGATCGCCTCCCTCATCGCCGATCAACCCGACGCCTTTTCCGCTTCCTTGCGCGGCGAGCGGCGTGACGTGACTGTGCTCTTCGCCGACCTTCGCGGTTTCACCGCCTGGGTCGAAGACGCCGAACCCGCAGCCTTCGTCGCCCAGCTCAATGCCTACTTCGCCGCCATCGTCGACTGCGTGCTGACTCACGGCGGCACACTGCAGAAATACATCGGTGATGCCGTGCTCGCGGTTTGGGGTGACACGCGCAGCGAAGGTCCCGTTGAGGACAGTGCCCGTGCCGTCGCCGCTGCGCTGGCCATGCAGGCGGCGTTGGCTCGCCTCAACGCGGAGTGGGCCACCATACCCGACCACCCGCGACTGCGCATGGCCATCGGCCTGCACCACGGCGCAGTCATGCTTGGCAACGTGGGCCACCCGCGCCGCATGGAGTTCACCGTCATGGGTGACGCAGTGAACACCGCCTCGCGCCTCGAGACCGCCAACCGCCCGCTCGACACAGATGTGTTGGTGAGTCCGCGCATCGTTGAACTCCTCGCCGACCGCCACCGCTTTCTGCCCGTCGGTCCCGCCCGGCTCAAAGGCAAGCGAGCCGCCCTGGAACTCTTCATTCCAATCGGTCCTCTGGCCGCTCCGTCGCCGCCCTGGTGGCCGGCCGCGCTGCGCGCTCACCAAGCCTGGCAGGAGGGCCGCACCGCGGAGGCTGGCGTGGCTTGGGCCGAGGCCGCAACCGCAGCCGCCGGAGCCCATGACCTCCGCCCTTATTTCACCCGTCGCCAACAGCTGTGCGCCGACGCCGCACCGACCGCCCCGCTCGATCTGACCGCCAAATGATCCGCCTCATGAAAACTGTGCTGCCCCGCCTTACCGGCCTCCTGGTGCTGGCCGCCACCCAAACCATCGCCGCCCCCCGCGCCTTGGAGGAGTCCGAAGTCATCGAAGTCGTCAACGACGTCACCCTCATCACGATGCCCGACGGCCACGCCGCGCCCGCCCGCTTGCAGGATCACTTGCACGCCCCCGACCGCCTGCGCACCGGCCGGGCCTCCCGCGCTGAGTTGCAGGCCCCCGACGGCACCATCACACGCCTCGGCTCCAACACCTTGTTCGCCTTCGACCGCGCCACCCGCGCCATGCAGCTCGATCGCGGCAGCGTGCTGTTCCACTCCCCTAGCGGCCGCGGCGGAGGCACCATCAAATCGCCCTCCGCTTCGGCCTCGGTTCTCGGCACCACCATCATCGCCGCGGCCACCACCGACGGCGGTTTCAAACTGCTGGTGCTCGAAGGACGCGCCCAAGTGGATTTCAACTCCGGCGCCCGGCGCGAACTCGACGCCGGCCAAATGCTCTTTGTGCGCCCCGGCGGACTCGGCACCGGCACCCCCGGCCCCACCTTGCACTTCGACCTCGAACGCCAAGTAAAGGACTCAAAGTTGGTCAAAGGCTTCAAACGTCCACTCGCGTCCCAACCGAAGATCGATCGCGCCATCGCCGACCAACAACGCGCCGTCGGTCAGGGCCACTACCTCGCCACCGGCTTCCTCGTTTACAGCGCCACCAGCGACACGCAGGTCAACGGCATCGAAGCCGCCGGACCCGACGCCGACGACAACCTCGTGGGCGACTTCAATCAACACCAGCGACTCGCGCTCAATTCCGCCGTCGTGCTCGACTCGCCGACATTGCCCAACAACCGCGTCTTTCGCTCCGAGTTTCTCATTCCCGCGAGCGAAAGTGAGTTCCTCAACCTCGAGTCCGACACCCTGCTTACCGGCCTGCTCGGTCTGCGGGTCGACATCACCACGCCGGAGCTCAGCCTCGCCGCCGCCGGAGTGTCGGCCTTCAACTTTGTCGGCAAGGAGTATATCGCCTTCGCCGGATCCACTACCTTCACCGACCTCGCCGACGTGAACTACCTGCGGCTGTTTTCGCCGCAGGTCATCGTGCCGGCCGGGGCCGCCATCATCGCCGACTTTCCGGTCGAAGCCACCCCCACTACCTTCTACGTCGACACCGACCTCACGCTGCTCCTCGCCGGTGGCTCCGTGAGCAACACCCGCGGCGGTCTGCTCCTCCAGTCTCACGGCGGTGATCTCATCATCTCCGACGAGTTGCTGCACGCCGGCGATCTCATCGGCGCCGACTCCGTGGTGCCCAGCGCCGTCAACATCGATGCTCCGCACGGGCTGCTCGATGTATCCGGAAGCGAAATACGCTCGCAGGGTGGCACCTTCGCCGCGCTCGCCGCCGACCTGGCATTGCGCGACACCCACTTCCTGCTGGAGGGCGATTTCTGGGCCGACTCCGGCGACACCGCCCGGCTCGACGGGCTGACTTGGCAGGTCGTGGCCCCCGAAGCCGTGTTTCAAACCACCGCGGTCAACCTCATCGAGGCGCGCCTGCTCGATTTCGCCGGCTTTGCCACCATCAACCTCGGCGCCCGCACCATCGCCCTGACGAATGTCGCGTTCCCCGCCGACTCCGTGGTGCGCCTCGTCAGCGAGACCGGCCAGCTCGCTCCCAATCCCAATACCAACGCCACCGTGCAGCCGGGCTTCGTCAACTTCGTGCGCGACGTCACCTATGACGGCGCGCCCGCTCAGGACCACGTTTCGACCGCCGCCGGCGGCACCGGCCGCGCCGCCCCGACCATCACGATCACCACTCCAAATCCCGGCAACGGATGAAGCACCGCAGCCCTCTCAATTGGCGTCTCATTGTCGCCATCTTTCTTCCGGTCCTCCTCGTCCCCGCCTCCCGGGCGCAATCCGCGACCGCATCCGGCCAAGCAACGGTCCCGTCGCTCTTCGTCGGCGAGCTCGACGACGTCGGCCCTCAATACCTTTTGATCGCCCAACCCAAACCGCATCGGTGGCAGCTCTGGGCTGATCTCGAAATCACCGCCACGTCCAATGTCACCCTCGTCGAGACCGATCCCGCGACATCGACCCTCACCGTGGCCCAGGTCGGCCTGAACCGAGACTCGGCCCGCCATGCCCATTGGGGCGGCACGCTCGGCTGGCAGGTCGGCGCGCAGGCGCAGGCCTACCGCTACGGCTTCCTCGCGGGCGAAAATGAAAAGGTCAATCTGGTCGAAATCGATCGCAACAACTTCGCCCTTGGCGGCCTGCACGCCCGCCTCGATTGGCAAAGCGGCCCCTGGTATGCAGCGGTGACGGCCCGCGCCTCCACGCTGCGCGCCAACGCCACCGATCACACCTTCTACGAGGAGCTCGCCACCGAGTGGGCGCTGTTCTGGCAAAAACCCCTCGGGGCCGGACGCACCCTCGTGCTGGGCGGCGATGGTGCCATGCGGTTTTCCGCCACTGACTCCTTCGGTTTGTTACCGCACGACTGGAACAACCGTATCGAACAAAGCATCTCCGTTCTCCTCGATCAGACGATCGGCACCCGCTGGCACCTGCGCCCTTCCCTCCGCTACCTCGCGAGCCACTACACTGCCGCCGAACGCGACCGTTTCGATCAGCAGGTCGGCGCGCGCCTCGCGGCCACCTGCCCCCTCGGCCGACACGCCGAAATGCGCCTCATAGTCGGCTTCGATCATCGGGAGAGCAGCGACCCCTTGGTGCCGGATTTCCAGAAGTGGGATCTCGGACTTGCCGCATCCGCCCAGTGGCGTTTCTGACGCAGAGCCCCGAGCCTGCACCGCGTCACGGCCCTGCTCACCCGCACCTGGCTCGCGCCGTCGAACAGGAGTTCATTCCGACGCACCGCGAGAAATCGGACTGACAAATATTACTTAGTTAAAATCGGTTGCCGTAGGGGGAAGACTTTGGAGGCTCTCTGGCACCCCTTAGTCAGTGGTGTCGGATCAGCTTCGTTTATGTCTGCCTGGACTCCATTTCGTGTTCTCATTTTTGCGCCGCAAGCCTCCCACGTTCCCGCCTACGCGGAGACGCTGTCGGCGGCGGGTTGTGAGGTCGAATTCGACCATCTGACAGACCCGCAGCAGCTCGAAACCCTGCCCCGTCGCGGCATCTGGCGCGCCGTCCTGATCGAGCAGGATCTGATCGAACTGGACGCCACGGCCATCGACCAATTGCGCACCGCCTGCCAAGGTAATCCGCCCATCATTGTGCTCGCCGAACGCGTAACCACGACCGCCACCAAGCAGGTTCTCGACACTGGCATTGCCGTCATGGTGCGGGGGGAGGATCCGGAAGAGGTGGGTTCCGCCATTCTTCGCGCGATTCGTTACGAGTGCTATCGCCAACAGCACGATGCCGACCTGCGCCAGGTCGCCGCCAGCAAGCGCCGCTTCGCCACCCTCTTCAACGCCAGCCCGATCGCCACCATCGTGACCGAGATCGAGGACGGTGCCATCGTCGACGCCAACCCCGCCGCCGAGCGTCTAGCCAACAAAACCCGCGACGAGATCATCGGCCAACGCACCATCGACTTCGGTGCGTGGTCCGACCTGCCCCAGCGCCGCCGTCTCGTCGGTGACGCGCTGTTCAGCGGCTCGCGCCACACCATCGAGCGAGAGGTCGACTTACCCGGCGCCCCCAACTGCACCCTGCTGGTTTCCTTCTCCGCCTTCGAATTTGAAGGTAAAAACCGCCTGCTCGTCATGATGCAGGACATCTCACATCGCAAAGCCGCCGAAGAAAGTGTGCGCGAGAGCGAGGCCCGCTACCGCCTGTTGGTGGAGAACTCCCACGACCTCATCTGCGAATTGGATGACCAAGGCGTATTGTGCTACGTGAGCCCCAATCACCAGGCGGTCACCGGCTACCTGCCCGACGAAATGGAGGGCAAACGTATCCACGACCTCGCCCACCCCGACGACATCGACGACATTGATGCGCTGCTTTCGCAGCTCGATCACCGCGCGCAGCTCCGCCTCCGCATCCGCCATCGCAAGGAGCACTGGCTCACCCTCGACTCCGCCGTGCAGGTGCACCGCGCGCCGGACGGCTCCCGCCGCGCCGTGGTGATCTCCCGTGACATCACCGCCTCCCTCAAGGCCGATGCTGATCGCGCCCAACTCGAGCAACAACTCCGCCAAGCGCAGAAGATGGAAGCTATCGGCACCCTCGCCGGCGGCATCGCTCACGATTTTAACAACATCCTCACCGCCATCTTCGGCTACCTCCAGTTGGTGCAGTTGGAGACCCCCGACGACTCCCCCATCCGCGAAGAATTGGCCGGAGCCCTCGAGGCCAGCGAACGCGCCCGCGACCTCGTCAGCCAGATCCTCACCTTCAGCCGCCGCCGCGAACAACAACGCGCGCTCGGCCAGGTATCGCCCATCATCAATGATGCCGTGCGCCTGCTGCGCGCCTCCCTGCCGGCCACCATCGATTTTAAGATCGAGATCGACGAGACCGCGCCGCCCATTCTCTGCGATGGCACCCAACTGCACCAGGTCATCATGAACCTGGGCACCAACGCCGGCCACGCCATGAACGCCCACGGCGGTCTGCTCACCCTGCGCCTCACCAAGGGCGAGGCCGAGCCCTCCCTCTACGCCAGCTACCCGCAGCTCGCCAACCGCCAGACCCTCTGTCTCAGCGTTTCGGATACAGGCACCGGCATGGATGCCGCCACCCGCGAACGCATCTTCGAACCGTTTTTCACCACCAAACCGTCCAACGAGGGCACCGGCCTGGGCCTCGCCGTCGTGCACGGCATCGTGCAGGATCACGACGGTGCCATCGTCTGCGAAAGTGAACCGGGCATCGGCACCTCCTTCCGCGTCTATTTCCCCACCGTCGATCCGGCCTCCCTCGACGTGGCAGTCACGCCCACCGATCTGCCCAAGGGCAACGGTGAACGCGTCCTGCTGGTCGACGACGAAGAGTCGGTCGTCAACATCGGCAGCCGCATGATCAAGCGCCTCGGCTACGAGGTCGAAGCCTTCACCCTTTCCAGCAAAGCCCTCGAACGTTTCACCGCCGCGCCCCGCCAGTTTGATATCGTCGTCACCGACCTCACCATGGGCGGTATCACCGGCGTCGACATCGCTCGCCGCGTCTTTGAGCTGCGCCCGGGTCTGCCGCTCATCATCGCCACCGGCTTCATGAACGCGCGCGACATCGATACCGCCCGCGCCCTCGGCGTGAAATGGTTCCTCGAAAAGCCCTTCTCCTTCCAAGGCCTCGCCAGCTTCATGCAGAAGGCGCTCAAACACGCCCAGCGCTAGGGGCGGCGAAGGTCCCGGCGTCGGAGCCGCGCCTCCACTCACCACACACCGCTCAATGCGGCTGCTCGACCAACTCGGCGCGAATGCCGGAGAAATTCCCCTGCTCGGCCGCCTGCACAAATCCTTCGGTCACCGACTTCAGGCTCTCCCACTGTGCGCGAATTTTGCGGGCCTCATCGTCGGTGATTTTTTGATCGGCCGCCGCCGTCGCAATCACCCCCAACATGTCGGCAAACTGCTGCACGATCGCGTTGGTCGAGGGGATGAGTTCGGACGTCTGGCTGACGCCCTTCGGGTTGTGAATGAAGAAGCCCCCGGCGCGCTCGGCCACCCATTGGGCGATGCGCACATCGCCGGTGGTTCGCATCAGTTTCTCCACCCGGTCGAGCGGATTGACCGCGCCACTGCCGGCGTTCTCGGACGGCGGCTCGGCCCACTTGTAGATCAAGGAAAGCGACAGCCCCAAGTCGGAGCAGACCTGCTTCGCACTCGTTTTTTTGAGTAGTTCCTTGAGTAGTTCGTGGGACTCCATGTCGGCGCAGCATGAGTTTCTTCAAACCGCTGGCAATGCTGCGATGCCCTCGATCACACGTCCGCCGAACCTGTCTCGGCCGTTTCGCTTTTCTGCTTCACCGTGTCGTCGGTGCCATCGTCGAGCAGACCGTCAACCACCTCCACCCAGCCATAGGGTCCGCGGCCTCCCACTCGATGCAGACCATCGGTGGCCAGATCCGCCCAGGACCCGTTTTCCAAAGCCAATAAAAAGGCATGGTCCACCGCCTCAAGCAGCGGCTTGTCGTTGGCACTGTCGCCCAGTCCCACCGACTGCACCGAACGCCCGTAGGCACTCTCATACAGCTCGATGACCTGACGCACCGCCCGACCTTTGTCCGTGCCCGCGCCGGTCACGGTGTGAAAGCGCCCGCCATGACGACACTCCAGACCTTCGCGGGCAAACTCGGCATCGAGCTGCGCCCACGTCTCATCATCGAGCACCTCCACCAGCGTCTCACTGAAATCACGCTGCCGCGCGCGCGCCGCCGACTCCACCGAAAGCCCCGTGAGCTCCGCCAGATCGGCGTCGCTGATGTCGCGATATCCACGCAAGGCCTGCCCCGTGCGCGCCCGCACCCGGTCCAGCCGCGTTTGGATTTCTGCGACCGGCAAACCGAGCGCCAAGGCGCGACGACCGGGTTCGCCCGGTGCCGGCTCCCAGCCCGCCGTCGGCAGACCGGTCGACTCCGGCACGATGATGGCCGCACCGTTTTCCACGATCGCCGGGATCGCACGGATGCCGAGCTCCTGACGGAGCGCGCGCTGCTCAGTGGCGGTTTTGGAAGAGCAAAACACGACCGGCACGCCCCGCTCGCGCAACCGCAGTAAACCCGGTCGCGCGATTTTCGGAGAATAGGACGACCACTCCAAGAGGGTGCCATCGAGATCGGTGAACACCAGCCAGGGGCTGGCGGGATCCAACAAGGAACTTAGGGGCATGAGGGCAGATGCAGTCAGCCGTTTGGCAGGTCAGTCTTCGGCGGTCTCCGCGGGAGTCGGCTCGACGGGGCTCGGCTTCGACGACGCCACCGGGACCGTCAGCGAGGTGCCGCCAGCGGCACGAATCGCGGCCTCCGACGTCGCGAAGAACTGGTCATAATTCATCCGATCCAGACTCTTGTAGATCCGCATCGGTGCGAGTTGCTCCCCTTCCTTGAGGTAGTTGCGCCGCTGCAGGTCCTGCTCGATTTCCTCGCGGAGTGATTCCGGGCAGAGCTTGGAGTGGTAGATCGTGCTCAGCGAGGCCGCGATCATGTCTTCGACGTGTTCGTCCCCCTTCACTTCATGCAAGTGCGGGTTGCGCGACTCGATCTGACTGATCTTGACCATGCGATGCATGTCTTCGCCCACGCCTTCACCCTCGGTGAGGATGCCGGCATATTTTTCGAGCAGGTGGACGTAGTGGAAGGTCTCGACCGCGTAACCGGTCGCGTAATCGATGCTCATCGCGAGATCGGTCGTGAGCGCGTGCTCGCCGGCGTTGCCGGTCTTCACGATCTCGGTCTCGAAGCCGGTGTGATGGCCCACCAACTTGTTAAGGAACATGTTGGAGTGACGGGAACTGCGACCCCACTTCGCGAAGTAGAGGGAGTTCTCCACCACCTTGGGTTTGGAGTGCCAGGAGATGCGCACCATGGCGTAATCGCTCGGGTTCAGACAGAAGCCCGCCGCATACTCCTTCACATACTCGTTCACCGCGCCCGGGAAGTAGTTGTCGCTGTCGACAAATCCCACGTATTTGCGGCCCGCCATCTTGGCCAGGAGCGACCCCATGATCATGCCCTCGGCCTTGCCGTTGCGCACCAGCTCCTTGTCGTCGAGGATGTCGTGATAACCCGCCGCCGAGAAGGCCGCCGCGATCGCCGGATCCTTCTGGTGCACCACCATCACCTGCTTGCGGGTGAAGCGGCAGAAGTTGTTGATCGCCTCCTGCTCGAGGAAAAATTTGTCCACCGGCGCTCGCGGGCTGTTGGAGACCACAATCACCAGACAGTCGTGCGGGATACCCACCAGCACGCCTTCGATGAGCTTCAAACGCTCGTTGCGCACCGGCACCACGATCGCCATCTGGCTCTCGATCTCGTGCAGCGCCTCCGACGAAACGCGGCGCACCACCGAGTCCTCTCCGCCTTCGGGGGAGCCGCTCTCCGGACCGGCATCCAACTCATACACTTTCTGCAGGCCATAAATGCGCACGGCCCCCAAGCGTTCAAACTCACGCGGCGACTCAATACGCATGCGCGACCTCCGGGTTGGCGACCTCCACCACGACCGCTGCGGCACGCGTGGTGTAGTTTAATTCATGAGAAAGATGCATATCTCCATTTTAGCAGGTTGGATGCCAGCATCCGGCCAGCCCGTCCCTAAACGCTCCACGCGGGCCATGTCACCGACTTGGCACAGACCCGCACAAATTGCCGAACAATGCCCGCCCACCGCTGCCGGTTTGACGCCGCCGCTTCCACCCCTTGGATGGGCGGACTCTTTCGCCATGACCAACAACGCCAAGCCCAAGAAAGTTGCTCTGCTCACCGCCGGTGGGCTCGCTCCCTGCCTCAGTTCCGCTGTCGGCGGCCTGATCGAACGCTACACCGAGCTCGCGCCGGAAATCGAAATCATCGCCTACCGCGGCGGCTACAAGGGCCTCCTCCTCGGCGATAGCTACAAGGTGGGCCCGGCCGAGCGCGCAGCCGCCGGCATCCTGCACGCCCACGGCGGCAGCCCCATCGGCAACAGCCGCGTGAAGCTCACCAACATCAAGGACTGCGTGAAGCGCGGCCTCGTTGAGGAAGGCCAGGACCCGCAAAAGGTCGCCGCCGACCAGCTCATCAAGGACGGCGTCGACATCCTCCACACCATCGGTGGTGACGACACCAATACCGCCGCCGCCGATCTGGCCGCCTACCTCGCCAAGCACGACTACGGCCTCACCGTCATCGGCCTGCCCAAGACGATCGACAACGACGTCTATCCCATCCGCCAATCCCTCGGCGCCTGGACCGCCGCCGAACAAGGCGCCCGCTACTTCCGCAACGTCGTGGCCGAGCACAACGCCAACCCGCGCATGCTCATCGTGCACGAGGTCATGGGCCGCAACTGCGGCTGGCTCACCGCCGCCACCGCCGAGTCCTACCGCCAGCTTCTCGACGCGTCCGACTACGTGCCCGGCCTCGGCCTCTCCCGCGCCAACCTCGAGGTTCACGGCGTCTTCATTCCCGAAATGGCCATCGACCTCGAAGCCGAAGCCACCCGTCTGCGCGCTGTCATGGACGAAACCGACAACGTGAACATCTTCATCTCCGAAGGTGCCGGCGTGGAAAGCATCGTCGCCGAGATGGAAGCCAAGGGTCAGGACGTCCCCCGCGACGCCTTCGGCCACGTGAAGCTCGACGCCGTAAATCCCGGCAAGTGGTTCGGTGAACAGTTCGCCAAGATGATCGGCGCCGAGAAAGTGCTCGTCCAAAAGAGCGGTTACTTCGCCCGCGCCGCCCCGGCCAATCAGGCCGACCTCGACCTCATCCGCGACTGCGTGCACGAAGCCGTCGATTGCGCCATGCGCTTCGAAGGCGGCGTCATCGGTCACGACGAGGACCAAGGCGGCACCCTGCGCGCCATCGAGTTCCCGCGCATCAAGGGCGGCAAGCCCTTCGACCCGGCCACCCCGTGGTTCACCGATCTGCTCGGCGCCATCGGTCAGCCGCGCGGCGCGACCGTCGAGACCAAGCACTGAGAAACAGTCGCTTTTTCTCGGGAATTTTCCGGCGCATGCCCGCTCTCAGCGGCATGCGCCTTTTATTTGCTGCTGCTCTTAGCTCTCTCGTTTTGTCCACCAGCGGCCTCGCCGCCCTGCCGCTCGGTCCGGAGGCCGCGAAACCCATCGGAGTCGGCGAGCCCGTGCCCTCCGCCGCCTTGCAGCAACCCGACGGTGCTTCCGTCGACCTGCGCGAACTCGCGCTCGCCCAACCGAGCATCCTCATCACCTACCGCGGCGGCTGGTGCCCTTATTGCAACACCCACCTCGGTGAGCTCGCCACCATCGAGCCCCAGCTCACCGCCCTCGGTTTCCGCGTCATCGCCTTCAGCCCCGAGCAACCCGCCACCCTCGCCGCCGCGCTGGCCGAGCATCCCGCCGAAAACGGTCGACTCACCCTCTCCGATCGCGCCGGCCACGCCAGCCGCGCCCTCGGCCTGGCCTACCAAATGAAGCCCGCCACCCATAGTCGCTACTTGGAACATGGGCTCGATCTCGCCCCCATCGCCGACCAACCCGGCGAACACTGGCTGCCCGTGCCCGCCGCCTACGTCGTGAATGCCGAGGGCGTCATCACCTTCGCCTTCACCCACACCGACATCCGCCAGCGCGTAAACCTCGACGACTTGCTCGCCGCCGCCCGCAAGGCTGCACCGCAGTTGCAATAACCCGTATGGATCGCGCCTAAACCCGCTGCGCTCCGTCCCTTCGGCCATTTCATCGTCGCATCACTGCGACGGTTTGTTTCGCTCGCGGCACACACACCACGACTGCATGAGCGACCAATCCACTTCCTCCGCCCCCGTCGATTCGCTGAATGACCGGGGTGGCATCGGGGGCCACCCGCGTGGCCTGTCCACCCTGTTCTTCACCGAGATGTGGGAGCGTTTTTCGTATTACGGAATGCGCGCCCTGCTGGTGCTGTTCATGACCCTCGCGATCGCCGAGGGCGGCCTGGGCTTCTCCACCGAGAAGGCCGCCAACATCTACGGCACCTACACCATGAGCGTGTATCTGCTCGGCATCCTCGGTGGGTTTATTGCCGATAACTTCATCGGCGCCCGCCGCGCCGTGCTCATCGGCGGTATGGTCATCGCCGCCGGCCACTACTCCATGGCCCTGCCGTCCGAGACCACCTTCTTCATCGGTCTCTTCCTCGTCGCCGTCGGCACGGGTCTGCTCAAACCCAACATCTCCACCATGGTCGGCAGCCTCTACTCCCCCGAGGACGCCCGTCGCGATGCCGGTTTCTCCATTTTCTACATGGGCATCAACATCGGTGCCCTCTCCTCCGCGCTGGTCTGCGGCTGGCTCGCCCAATCCGAAACCTTCCGCGGCATGCTCGAATCCTGGGGCATGAACCCGCACGGCAGCTGGCACTGGGCCTTCGGTGCCGCCGGCGTCGGCATGACCTTCGGCCTCATCTCCTACCTGCGCCGCGCCGGCACCCTCGCCCACGTGGGTCACGTGCCGGCTCCGGAAGCCGACGGCTCCCGCCCCTGGGGCAAACTCGGCCTCGTCGCTCTCGGCTCCGCCGCCCTCATCGGCCTCATGGTCGCGGCCGAAGAATACAAGGCCATCGTCTTCGCCCTCTTCGCCGTGCAGATCGGCGCCATCCTCTTCTTCGCCTTCCGCCCGTCCGAGGAAAGCCGCCGCATGGCCGCCATCCTGGTGCTCTTCATGGCCGCCCAGGTCTTCTGGGCCATCTTCGAGCAGGCCGGTTCCTCCGTGCAGCTCTTCGCCGACCGCCTCACCCGCAACGAGGTCTTCGGCGCGGAATTCCCCTCCACCTGGTGGCAGTCGGTCAACTCGCTCTGGGTCATCCTCATGGCCCCCTGTTTCGCCTGGCTGTGGATCAAACTCGGCAAAGGCGGCCCGAGCTCGCCGATGAAGTTTGTCTTCGGCCTGCTGCTCGTCGGCGTGTCCTTCATCTGGATGATCCCGGCGGCCAAACTCACCGCCGAGGGCCTCGTGAGCCCGATCTGGCTGCTCGGTCTGTTCTTCCTGCAAACCGCCGGTGAGATGTGCCTGAGCCCCGTCGGACTGAGCACCATGACCAAACTCGCGCCCGCTCGCCTCACCGGTCTGGTGATGGGCATCTGGTTCCTCGCCGCCGCGCTGGGCAACAAACTCGCCGGTCTGCTCGCGGGCAGCTTCGACGAGTCCGATCCCTCCTCGCTGGTCGACTTCTTCCTCACCCAAGCCATGTGGGTGGGCATCGCCACCGCCATCCTGCTCGCCCTCGTCCCGTGGGTGAAGCGCCTCATGGGCGGCGTGCACTGAGTCGCCTCAGAAGCCCTTTCAGCTTTTCCGCCTTTCAGCGTTTTAAACCGATGCCTTGGGTGCTGCTCCTGATCGCCGCCGGCTTGGAGGTAGTCTGGGCCGTGGGCCTCAAAAGCACCCAAGGTTTCACCAAGCTCGGCCCCAGCCTCCTGGTCGGGGCCGCCATGATCGGCAGCATGTGGCTGCTCGCGCTCGCCGCCCGCCACCTGCCCATCGGCACGGCCTACGCCGTGTGGACCGGCATCGGCGCCGTCGGCACCGCCATCATCGGCATGGCGAAACTCGGTGAACCCGCCACGGTCGCCCGCATCGTCTGCATCCTGCTCATCGTCGCCGGCATCGTCGGCCTCAAACTTTTCGCCAAGTAGGCCGCGCGCTCATTTCAGCGTTTCAGCTTTTCAGCATTTCAGCTTTTTAAACGTCATGCCCGTCCACCTGCACTTCCCCACCTACGTTTACTGCGAGCCGCTTCAACCCAAGAGCCTCGACAAGCTCAACGCCGAGTTGGTCACCGAGTGCGACCAGCTGCGCGCCTTCGATGTCGCCGGCCGCAAGTGGTCGGAGAAAAACTACCCCGGCGGCTACACCAGCTACGCGTCGATGAACGAGCTGCACCGCTTCTCCAGCACCTTCGAGGCGCTGCAGCGCAAGATCGACAAACACGTCAAAGCCTACGCCAAGGCCCTCGACTTCGACCTGCGCGGCGCCGACGTGCGCATGACCGACTGCTGGGTCAACATGATGCCCCCCGGCACCACCCACGCCCTTCACATCCACCCGCTTTCCTTCATCAGCGGCACCTACTACGTGCAAACCCCGGAAGGTTGCCCTGGCATCAAGTTCGAGGACCCGCGCCTCGACCGCTTCATGGCCGCCCCGCCCCGCAAGGCCAAGTGCAAGCCCGAGAATGAGGCCTTCGTCACCTACCCCGCCCAAGCCGGCAACGTCGTGCTCTTCGAGAGCTGGCTCCGCCACGAAGTCCCCGCCAACCAGGTCCAGGAGGAGCGCATCTCGATCTCCTTCAACTACGCGTGGAACTGACGTTCCAAAAATCCTAATCCCTAACCCCTAAATCCTAAAAACCGTCAGCCTTCGCGGTTGGCGTAGGCCACTCCCATTTAGGATTTAGGATTTTGTGTTTTAGGATTTCGCAGCTTCGCTGCGTGCCATGCTCGTCATTCGCCGCATCGTCGACCGCCGCCGCGCTTACACCGGGATCTTCCTGCCGGGTGAGCCGCCGCGAATTTTTCCGACCGACGACGTGCAGCACGCCCGCATCCTCCAGATCTACAAACAGGACAAACGCTACCCCGATGTCCTGAACGATTTCACCGATTTTGACCTCCAGCGGCCGGTTTCCCCGCCTGCGACCGAACGCTGAATCCTGCCATTCGTCGCAGAATCCGCCCCATTCGTCGCAGGCCCCGCCCCGGGTCGTCGCAGCGGAGCCCCCGTTCACCGCAAAATTAAACCGGTTCATCGCAGAGTGGTCGCGGCCGGCCCGCACCGGTCCAACCTGTGACCACCATGAAGCAGATCGATGTAACCGAAGACGTTTATAACGCCCTGAAGCGGCTCACCACCGACTTCAACCAGAGCCCGAACGACGTGCTCGCCTCCATCCTGCACCTGCCCGTTTCCACCGTGGCCCAGCAGGATCCGCTCATCACCTATCTCCAAGGCCCCGAGTTCCGCAGCAAGTTCACCGATGCCGACAAATACCTCGCCATCCTCGGCTGGATCTCGAAGCAGCACGAAGCCGACTTCCGCGAATACATTGAGTCCCTCAACCGCGGCCGTCGTTTCCTCAGCATGAGCCGCGAGGACATCCTTTCGCAGTGCCGCCACAACCAGGCCCGCCAGATCCCCGGCACCCACTACTGGGCGATCATGAACATCGATACGCCCACCAAGCGCCGCTTCCTCTCCCGCGTGCTCACCTTCTGCGGCTATCGCGAAGAGTTGATCGACTTCACCTGCAACGTGATCGGCATGCGCCGCCCGGCTCGCCGTATCTCGTTCGCCGCCTGATCGGCCAATCCGCCCCCCGCCGCGCCAACGTCCCGCGGCGCCCTCCCCCCTGCTTTCCCCTTCATCGATCCCCTTTCGCCCAATGTTCGTAATACGAACATTGGGCTTTTTTGTGCCCCGCCGCCGCCGCGTGTTCCGATAAGGCTTTCGCTCCCTCCCGAACTGCTCACCATGCCCGCTTAGTGAGCGATTCTCCGCCCCAGTCCGACCGTGCTTCGGCGCGTCCCGAGTCTTCGACGCCACCCTCGTCCGAGCCGGTCAGCCCGCCGCCCGCCACCACCATGGCCACCGGTGGCGACGCCGAAAACAAACGCCGCGACCTGCGCAACTTCATCGCGTCCATCCGCTACTCGGTCGACGGCTTCTTTGCCGCGGTGAAGCACGAGCCCTCCTTCCGCGAAGACCTCATCTTCGTGGCCTGTCTCGTGCCCTTTGCCATCATCCTGCCGGTCAACGCCGTCTCCACCGCTCTCATGATCGCGGTGCTGTTGCTCATCATGATCGTCGAGCTGCTCAACTCCGCCATTGAGTGGACCATCGACTACCTGCGCCCGGAGATTCATCCGCTCGCCAAACGCGTGAAGGATATGGGCAGCGCCGCGGTGTTTCTCAGCTACATCAACGCCATCGTCGTCTGGGTCGTGCTCCTCTGGCCCTCCAACACCGTCTGGAACCGCCTCGCCGATTGGTTTGTATCCTGAGCGCCTTCGTCTGCCCCCCGTCCGTGCCCCTGCCCCGCCCCCACTGCTCCCGCCGCTTCATCACCTGCGCGTTGGCGCTGCTCATCGCCCTGACCGCGCCCCCCACCGCCTCCGCCCAACTCTTCGGTGGTGCCTCCCGCCCCGTCGCCCGCCAGGACGGCATTGAACGCCAACTCGCGCCCCCCCGTGCTTCCCTCGCCACCCTCTCACGCGATGGCCGGCACCTCGCCTACGCCGTGCACGCCGGGGGCCGCACCCGCATCGACATCGTCGCCACCACGCCGCCTTACGCCAAACAAAGTATCCAACTCGGCGATACACGAGGCGCCCGGCTGCTCTCCCTGCAATGGACCTCCCCAGATCGCCTCGTGCTCGCCACCGAGGATTGGGCCATCGCCACCGCCACCCTCAGCGACGGCTCCGCTCGCATCGTGCTCGATCCCAGTCGCTTCACCATCGGTGTCTCGGGCCAGCTCGACACCACCTTCGCCGCCCGCGACAACCCGCTGCAGTTTGAACGCCTCGCCCGCCCGCCGCGCTTGCTCGCCCTCGCTCCCGATGCACCCGACACCGTGATCGTCGAAGGCGTCGCCGGCCGCGATCTGGAAGACGCCATCGCCACCACCGCCCGCCTCGACCTCACCGACGGCTCGCTCAAAGAGCTGGAGCAGGTCCGCCTTATCGCGCCCGCCATGCGGACCTGGGCCGACCCGCAGGGCCGCTACCGCCTGCTCGAGGACCGCACCTACTTCCCCCTGCAATGGCGCGCCCGTGACCTGCGCGCCAACGGTCGCCTCGGTCGCTGGCGGCCCCTCGAGGACGTGATCGCCTCCACCCTCGCCACCGCCTTCGAGGCCGACGCCGACCGCCTCTGGCTCGACCGCGCCCTCCCGCTCGGTTTCAACCGCGACGGCACCACGCTCTACTTCGCCACCAACGTCGACCGCGACAGCTACGCCCTGCGCGCCTGGGACTTCGCCCGCGATTCCCTCACCGACCTGCAGGTCGACCTGCCGGGCATCGACCTCGCGCCCCCCGTCGCCGATGTCACCACCCGCTTCATCGGCTCCTACGAACGTCAACAGCGCCGCGTAAACGCCGCCCTGTTCTACACCGACTTCGCCCCCGTGCCGCCGCCCAACCCGCTCGTCTTCGATCGCGCCTCCGGCGAACTCGCCGGCGTGCGCGTCGCCGCCCTGCCCGCCGGCGCGCATTGGATCGACCCACAGCTCGCCGCCCTGCAACCCCTGCTCGAACGCGACCATCCCGGCCGCCTCGTGCATATCCTCGATTGGGACGACGCCCGCCAGTTCCTCCTCGTCAACGTCGCCTCCGCTGCCTCCACCGGCCGCTACTACCTCTACCGCACCGCCGACGCCGCCTGGGTGGAAATCCTCCGCCGCGACGAAATCGACCGCGCCGCCGACCACCACCGCGTCGAGTCCTTTACCCTCACCGCCGACGACGGTTCGCCCCTCCACGGCCGGGTCACCTACCCGCGTCAGCCGCTGGGCAAGACGCCTCCCCTCGTCTGCTTCCTCCCCGACGGCCCGTGGCAGGTGTCCGACCACACCCACTCCGCCCCCGCCCAGATGCTCGCCGAATACGGCTGCCTCGTCCTCGAGGTCGACTACCGCGGCAGCGCCGGCCACGGCAACGCCACCCTGCTCGCCGGCCGCGACGCCCCCGACCACGTTGCCCACGCCGACCTCACCCGCGCCATGGCGTGGCTCGCGGAAAAGCAGACCTACAACCCCCGCCGCGTCGCCCTCATCGGCGTGGGCTACGGCGGTTGGCTGGCTCTGCGTGCCGCCCAACTCTCCCCCTCCGCCTTCAGCTCCGTGGCCGCGCTCAATGCCTTCGACGACCTCGATCATCTCTTCACCCCGCCCCCGGAACGCGAACGTCCGGACGGCACCGTCTCCGCCCTGCGCCTCGCCCAAGACATGCAGGGATACCTCGAAGCCACCCGCCGGGACCTCGACGCCACGATCAACCTGGTGAGCGGCGGCACGAGCGACACCAGTTTCTCCTCCGGCAGCACCATCGATCCCTCCACCTACTCCGACGGCGAAGGAGAGGAGGTCGACGAGAACGTCACCTACTCCGAAGAAAACCAGTGGAACCGCTACAACACCACGTCCCGCTTCCGCGCCCTCGACCGCATGGTCCGTCACCAGGAACCCACCCCCGTGCCGTTCCGGGTGCGTTTCGCCCAGTGGTTCTTCGGCGAGGACACCCACCGCAACGAAGCGTATTCAGTATCTGAACACGCCGACCTAATCGACGCCGCCGTGCTGCTCTGCGCCACGCCCGACGAAGCCGGCCACTCCTTCTCCGCCACCCGCAAGATCGCCGCCGCCCTCGCCGACGCCCGCCATCCCGCCGAGGTCTGGGAACTGCCGGCCTCGCCGTGGAATCGCAGCATCGCCGAACGCCCCGAAGTCTGGCTGCGCGTGGCCGAGTTCCTCAACGAAACCCTGCTTAACTTCGACGTCGAGATTGGTCCCTCGCGCGAGGTGCCCGACGCGCCATGACCCCGCTGCGCCTCCTCCCCGCCACCGTCGCCGTTGTCCTGCTCGCGGCCACGTTCACCGCGCCCGGACTGCGCGCCCAAACGCCCGACCGCCCCGCCGAGGTCGACGAGAGCATCCTCCTGCCGCCTTTCCTCGTGGAGCCTCCCTCGCGTCCCGACCGCTGGATGCTCGCCACCACCCCGGGCTTTGAGCTGCTCACGACCCACGACGCCGACTTCGCCCGCACCTACACCAAACACTACTTTCGCCAACTCGCCCTCGTGCGCGAACTCGTGCCCGACCGCTACCTCTGGGAACCCGCCCTGCCCGTGCGCCACATCGTCGTCGCCAGCGAAAGCCGTCGCCAGGAAACGGATACCGCCATGCAGCAGGCCATGGCGGCCCTGCGCGACGACCGCCGCGACGGCCAGGAAGCTCCCGATTCCCGCTTCCTGCCCAACATGCGCCTCGCCGGCCACGACAGCAGCGTGGTCTTCGCCTTTCACGACGACCCCGAGGAACCCAATTCCCGGGGCATCCGCTCCGCCTGGGAACTCATGCAAGGCGAACACCTGCGCCGCCGCGACAACGCCGGCTTCTACCTCTCGGTCGCCCGCCTCGAAGAAAAACTCAGTCGCCGCACACCCGCCCTGCCCGCCTGGCTCATCGCCGGACTCACCGGCGTTTACCGCAACGGCGTCTTCGGCTCCAAGACCTTCGAAGCCGCCACCTACGTCTGGTATTCGCCGGCCCAGTCCGACCTCTTCCGCCGCGATCCGGACCAACCGCGCGAGTTGCTCGTGCTACCGACCCTCTTCAGCAATCCGCCGCCCAGCGATCCCGCCACCCGTGCGCGCTGGGAACAACAAGCCGCGCTCTTCGTGCGCTGGGCGCTCTTCGCCGACGACGCCGCGCACCGCGATGCCTTGTGGGACTTTGTTGATCAGCTCGAACTGTCTCGCCCCACCGACGACACCTTCCGCGCCAGCTTCGGCTTCGGCCTCGCCGAGGCCCGCGACCGGCTCAGCGAATACCTCAACAGCGCCGTTTCCGAAACCTTCGCCCTCACCCTGCCGCGTGACTTCTATCCCCCCTCCGTCGCCACCCGCCGCACCCGTCCTGCCGATGTTGGCCTCATCATGGGCGAATGGGAACGCCTCGAAACCGGCTACGTGCGCCAACACGCCCCCGCCCTCACCGAGCTCTACCTCAACCGCGCCCGCGCCACCGTGCAACGCGCACGCGAAGCCGGCAACTCCCCTGCACTCGCCGCCCTGTCAGGATTGATTGAATACGAAGCCGGTGCCGCCGACGCCGCCCGTGCTGAGCTCGAATACGCCGTCGTCAGCGGCGAGCGCCGTCCGCGCGTGTTGCAGGCGCTGGCCGACCTGCGTTTCGACGAGCTGCGCGCCCGCCATGCCGACACCGAGTTTATCCCCGGCGAGGAAGTCGGCGCCGTCCGTGTCATGCTCAACGGCGCACTCGAGCAATCGCCCGCCCTGCCCGAAGTCTACGTGCAACTCGCCGAACTCTGGCGGCAGATCGATGCGCCACTCACGCGCACGGACCTCGCCCCCCTCGCCCGCGGCGTGCGCCTCTTCCCCCACGAACCCAACGTCATTGCGACCATGGTGGCCCTGCAGGCCGAGCGCGGCCAACTCGCCTTCGCCCGGCAGATTCTCAACTACGCCCGCGCCCGCACTCGCGACGCCCGCACCGCCCACTTCTACGACGACCTCCGCGCCCGCCTCGACGCCGCGACCACGCAACCGTAGCCTCTCCACTGGAGGCCACGCTTTCGCCTTCGGCTCAAGCGCAACTACCCACCACCATCCACCCGCACAACCGTAGCTGCGTTGGAGCGAAGCGACAACGTGGCCCCGTGGGATGGCCACTCCACCCGCGGCCACGCTTTCGCCTCCGGCTCAAGCGCAGCTACCCACCACCCCCACCTGCACAACCGTAGCTGCGTTGGAGCGAAGCGACAACGCGGCCCCGTGGGATGGCCACTCCACCCGCGGCCACGCTTTCGCCTCCGGCTCAAGCGCAGCTACTTTACGGCGCAGCTACATTTGCGCCCGTCCTACCGCACACGGAACATCAGCACGATACCGAGCGCGAGCATGATCAGGTTGGGCGCCAGCGCCGCCCAGACGGGGTCAATCAGCGCACGTCCGCCCAACCCGGTGCTGGCTTTGAAGAGGACAAAATACACCAGGAATAGGCCGATCGATTTCGACACCCCCACGGCCGGATTCACTCGCACGCCCGCCACCGCAAACGGCACCGCCAATGCGATGATGATGAGCGGCCCCAGGGTCTCGGCCAGCAGGCCGTAATACCGCACGGCATACCGCTGCACCTTGGGGTCATCCGCCGCGCGGTGAAACGCCATCACCCGCTCCAATTCGAAAAACGACAGGTCCTGCGGCTTCTGGTCGAAGACGAGCATCAGCTTCGGATCCTCGCGATAGTGCCGCACCGCCTTTTCCGCAAAGGGCAGCGTGCGCTGCACCTCGCCCGTCTCCGGATCGATCCACGTCTCGCGGCCGTCCACAAACACCCAACTCCCGGTCTCCTCGTCAAACCACGCTTCGCGCGATTGCAGGCGAGTTTTCTCCCGTCGCTGCCGGTCGAGTTCCGTCACCATCACGCCGTAACCGCGATCGGTGTAGCGGCTGAAACGGTTCATGAACCACATGCGGTTTTCCCGCCGATTGTCGAAGGCCACCGAATACACCGCCTCCACTTTGTCGGCGCTCTCGACCTTTCCCTGCCCCTGCACCCGCAGGTCCTGCAGGATCGCCCGCGACGTCTCGACCGACCACGGTATCACCGTGCCGTTGAGATACCAGGTGGCGGCGCACAGCACCAAACCCGCCCCCCAGATCATCCGCGTGATGCGGAAGAAGCCCATGCCCGCCGCCCGCATCGCCGTGATTTCCAGATTCCGGTGGAGGCGCCCCAGCGTGAAGAGCAGCGAAAGCAACACCGACAGGTTCAGCACCACCGAGAGAAAGCTCGGCAGCTTGATCAGGAAATAAAAACAGATGTCGACCAGCCCTGCGCCCACCGCCTGCAGGTCAGTCAGATCATCGACCATCGAGGCCATGAGCAGCAGGCCCATGGTGGCTCCGAGCACCAAAGCCAGTGCGCCCACCCACTCCCGCAAAACGTATCGATCAATCAATGACATGAATAATGGCGCGAGCCGCCGAGCCCGACTTGGTTGCCTTCGTTTCCTTCTGTAAAACCTATTCCTCCTCCTCGTCGTCCACGGGATCTGCCGGGGCCATCGTCCAGCCAGTGAAGCCATACAGTAGCGAAATGAGCGGGTTGAGCAGGTTCAGAAACGCAAACGGCAGGTAGGCCAGCGGGAACACCCCCAGCGTCGCAAACATGTAGGCGCCGCAGGAATTCCACGGAATGAGCGGCGAGGTGATGGTGCCGCCGTCCTCGAGGCACCGCGACAGGTTCTTCGGATGCAGCCCGCGCTTGGCGTAAGCGCCGCGATACATGCGGCCCGGCACGACAATCGACAGGTATTGGTCCGAGGCCACCAGATTGATGCCCATGCTGGTCGCCAGCGTCGCGCCCACGAGTCCGCCCCGCGATTTGGCCAGACCCAGAATCGCCCCCGCGATGCGTTCCAACATGCCCGACCGCTCCATCACGCCGCCGTAACACATCGCGCACAAAATGATCCCCACCGTGCCATACATGCTGCTCATCCCGCCGCGCGTCAGCAGGTCATCGACCGCCGCAACCCCGGTCTCACTCACGAAACCGTCGTAGGAGGTGATCAACAGATCCGAGAGCGTGCTCCCTTGCAGCACACTGGCCATCACCCCGCCCACCACCACGCCCGCCACCAGCGACGGCAAGGCCGGCACCCGCGCGATCACCAGCACCAACACCACCAGCGGTGGCACCACCAGCCAGCCCGAGAGCGTGTAACCGGCGCTCATGCCACGGATCATTTCGTCAATCGAGCCCGCCTCGATCGTGCCCTCGCCGAAGCGCAGCCCGAGCAGCCAATACAGCCCCAGCGCGATCACCAAACTCGGCCCGGTGGTGAAAAGCATGTGCTTCACGTGCTCGAACAACTCCGCTCCCGCCACGCCCGGCGCCAGGTTAGTGGTATCCGACAACGGTGACATCTTATCGCCAAAATACGCCCCCGAGATGATGGCCCCCGCCACCATCGGCATGGGCACGCCCAGCCCCTGCCCCACGCCGATAAGCGCCACCCCCACCGTGCCCGCCGTCGTCCACGAGCTGCCCGTCACCACCGATACGATCGCGCAGATCAGGCAGGTCACAAAAAGAAACGCCCCCGGCGACAGCAGCTTGAGCCCCCACACGATCATCAAGGGCACCACCCCGCTGGCGATCCACACCCCGATCAACATGCCCACCACCAGCAGAATGAGCACCGCGCCCAGCGACAGTTTGATGCCACGCAAATAACTCTCGTGAATGTCCCGCCAACGCAGCCCGACCCGCTTCGCCATAATGGAGGCCACCACCGTCGCCGCCACGAGCGGCAACTGCACCGGAATCGAGGCGTGCAACACGTCGCCGAAATACGGAATCGACGCCAGGGCCCGCAGCAGCGGCGTGATCACCGCCAGCTCCGGGAGGTCATTGAGATTGAGCACCGATCCAGCCAGGAACACCACCAGGCATACGACCGGAATCAGCGATTCGCCCAGCGTCGGGGCGCGAAGAGAAGTCGGTGCGTGCTTCATGCGTCGCGCCGCACACTACGGATCAAGCCCCCGGGCAGAAGAACGAAGTTCACTCAATTGCCCCAAAGCGAGCCTACCGCCTACCGCCCCCCTTGCGCCCGCAACCAGCTTTGCGCGAACTCGTATTCGATGAAGGTCGATACACCCGTCGCGATGCAGGCTTCGAGTTCCGCGTTGCGCCCGGTCGTAGTCTGCCCCGGGGTGAAGGCCAACACAAAGTGCGCCTCACAACGCTGCCCCAGCGCGACGTAGTGGCGGCCTTCGTCGGCCTCGACCATGAGTTGCGCGGGCTCCACCTCGCCCAGCACCGTCAAAATCAGCCGCGCCACCCACTCGTCTTCCTCCACCAACTCCAGCGCCTCGCGGAGCATTTTTTCCTGACTGCGCCCGGCCAGTCGCGCCGCCGCATGGGAATACAAGGCCGCATAAGCCCGGCGCTCCGGCTCGAGATTGCGGTGTTTAAAACCGACCGCAAAGACGTCCATAGCCTGCTCCCAATCGCCGGTCTGGATGAACGAATTGCCCGCCGTAAAATAGCTCTGTTTAAACCCGCGATCGACCTTGCGCAGCTCCTCCTGGGCCGCGACCACCGCGCCGCGCTCGCCCCGCATCATCGCCAGTTTCAACCGCGCCACCTGCAGCCGCTCATCGGCGTCCGCCACCGTCGCCGCATTGAGCAACTCCCGCTCGGCCCGCTCCAGATCGCCCAACAACAGCGCGTTTTGCGCCAGACTCACGACCGCACTGCGCTCGATCAAGGTCTCCGGCTCACCTTCGACATCCTCCAGCACCGCTTCGGCCTGCCGGGTCAGGGAAACCAACGATCCCCCCACCACCGGATCGATCGGCCAGTCCTCTGTCCCGGTCGGCTCCGCCTGCGGCACCCGCAGCGCCACCGGCTCGAGACTGCCACTTTCCAAGGCATCCACCAAGCGTTCGGCCGTCGCCGCCGGCAGCACCTTCGGCAATAGCTGACGCATCGCGGTCAGATCACGATCACTCAGACCACCGCTCTCCGCCGCTCGCATGCGCAACGCCCGCAGCGCCCAATCCGGCAGCCCGATCCGATCAAAATCCGCGATCAACTGCTCCCAGTCTTCCGCAGACAGGTTCAGCACGCCGGTCAGATCCGGTTCCAGCATCTTGGCGATGCGTCGCCCCGCGTCGCCCGCTTCGCCGTCCGCCTTCAAAATCGCCGCCCACAGCGGTTGCTTCTCCTCCAGCACCTTCACCGCCCGCGGTTCGGCCGCGAGGATCTTGGTGCGCATGCGCTCGTCGTCGCCCTCCGCTTCGGTGAGCTCGATGTCGGCCAGCTCCGCGCGCATCCGCAGCACCGCCATCGCCGCCGTGGCCGATTCCGGAAAACTCGCCTCCACCTTCTTCACCGGCGACCACTGCTCCTCCGGCGGCAGACTGCGCGCCTGCAAAAGCTGCACCCCCGGCGGGGAAAGCGACCACGCATCGATGGTGCGTAACTGCGCCGCCACCCGCCGGCCAAGTTCGTCCTCCATCAACGGTCCGGCCTCTGCCAACTCCAATGCATCCTGCGCCGCTTCGATGTGGCCCGCCGCCGCCAGCACCATGCCCTCCAACACCGCCAACGTGCTGTCGCCCGGGTCCATCTCCGCCATCGCCTGCCAAAAGTTCGGATTCTCCGCGATGAGCTTCGCCGGATCGAGCATCTCGTAACTACCGCCCGTGCCCGCATCGACCCGCGCCGCCGCCGCCCGCAGGTCGCTCACCAACGCCGCCACGCCGGGATACCGCCGCCCGTCCACCTGGCCCAGTTCAGCGGTGAGTTCCTGCACGTTCGCCCAAGCCTCTTCCTGCACGTCACCCGCAGAAGCCGCCACGATCGTGCTCGATTGCGGCACCACCTGACAGCCGGGCAACACCCAGGCCACCGCCAGCGCGCCAACGAGTGCCCAGAAGGTGGATACGCAACGCAGACGGGAACGGAACGAAGAGATTACGGACATGGCAAAACAGGTAAACAGATGACGGACGAAAACGACACGACCAGGATTCAGGAAGGCACGGACCACGTCGGCGAGGCGTCCCTGGTCCACTCGCGATCCGCGTCTTTGGTTTCCTCGTCTTCCGCCGGATCCGCAACATCCGGCGCGGCAAAACTCGGATCCCAACGCTCGGGTTCCAACTCGCGCAGCCGCAGCAGTGACGCCGTGTATTCCACGAAGTCGACCACGCCCGTGGATACGCAGCTCTCCAACAGCGCCTGACGCCGCGCGGGGGACAGGTCGGTTTGGAAAGCGCGATAAAAACGCTGTTCGCACACCCGCCCGGCTTCGGCGATTTCGGTGATGTTGTCGCCCACCGGCTCGCGCTCGTCTTCGCCGGCCATGCTGCGCACCAACACGCTGACCCAGTCATGGCCCGCGCCGAGTTCGCGTGCCCGTTTGATCAACGCGACCGCCTTCGCCTCATCCCCGGCCACCCGATGGAAGGCCGCGCCCATGAGCGCGTAGTAGGCGCGGTATTCGTTGTCGTTGGCCAGCGACTCCGCCGCCATGGCAAACACCTCGGCTCCGGCCGCCCAGTTGCCCTGCGCCGCATCGGCGAGGGCGGGCAAGGCCGGCGCCTCCAGCACGGAGTCCGGGTCGAGCTCACGTTTGAGCGTCTCGATGTCGTCGACCCGACCGCTCCATAGCGCCACCCACATCCGCATCGGGATGGCTGCCTGCGCCAGCGTCGCCGGCACCGCGTCCAACGCCGCTTCGGCTTCGTCCCACCGGCCGAGGTGGCCCAGGGTTTCTGCCTGCGTGAGTCGCGCAATCGCCGCTTCCCGGGAGTCGGGTTCCGCGCTGCTCAAGCGCCGCTCCACTTCCTGGAGACGCCGCAGCGCCCGCTCGCCCAGGATCGGGTGCAAGGGCAACTGAGGCGTGCCGTCGAGCGCGCGTCCGACTTCAAAAAAGGCCACCGGGCGAATCTCACCGGAATCCATCGCGTCGCGCAGCGCGGCCGTTTCCTCCGCCCCGATCAGAGGTTCCAGCCAGTCCCACCAAACCATGGTATCGCCGGGCATCGTGAAGCCGCGCATGCCGACCGCGCGGCGCGAGGTTTGCACAGCCTCGGCATAAAAGCCGCCCGCCGCCATCGCCTCCGCCAGACGTTGCAGATCGCGTTCCCCGTAAGCGCCCCGGCTTTCGGCCAACTGGGCGAAAAAACCCTCGGCTTCGAGGGCCGCCTTGCGCGCCGCCGGATCCGGATTGAAGCGCGCCGCGAGCCACGGATTGTGCTCGGCCACGATCAGCCAGTCGTCCCGCATCGTCTCCATCAGCTCGGAAACCTGAACCGACGTGGCCTCCGTATCGGCTGGATCGATACCGGCCATGCGCAACCGCACCACGATCGAGGCCAGCACCAGATCCGGATCCTGTCCGCGGAAGCCCCGGGCACTGGTGATGAAACGCAACAACTCCTCCCCGCTCAGACTCTGACTCAGCGCCCGCAAGCGCGCGTCTTTGCGCGCCCGCAGCTTTTCAATCTCGTCGTCCACCCGATAGGTCAGCCGATGCACTGGCATGGGCAGCGCTGGTCCCGAAATCTGCAGATCAATCAACCAGCCCGCCCGGTCAAAATACCCCCGTGCCGTCCACAACATCTGCTCGAAGAGTCCCACCACCGGATCCTCCGGAGTGGTCTCCAACATCGCCCGCCAGAACGCCGGGTTGTGCGTGGTGAGCTGGAGTGGGTCGATGCGCCCCACTTGCAACGAATCCTCGCGCTCGATCTCGGCCGCGAGCGTGTCGATTTGCTCCACCAGCGTCGCGATGCCCGGAAAATACTCCGGCGGCATCTGCCGCCACATCTCCACGATGGCCTTCACGTGCTGCCAGGCGGAGAACTGCAGCGCCTGCCGATCCCGCTCCAACTGCCGCTCAGCTTCGGCCGCCTGTTGTTGGGCGGCAGTCAACTCCGCCGCGACGTCGGCCGTTTCGGACGCAGACTGATCGCCGCCATCGATGGCGGTGACGTCCGACGAGGTTTCGTTCGTCGCCAAACTGCCGGCGGTGCTCTCACACCCCGCGCCCCACCAGAAAAGTATCCCGAAACTCAGGCCGGCCACGGCTCGGCGGATTCGTTGGGGGCATCGAAAGGGGTTTCGCATACGGGGGCACAGTGACTTCGGCACGGCTTCATTGACGAGGCCAATCCGGCAATGTTCCCCGCAGCCTGCAGACGCCGGTCGGACGGTGGGGAACGCCACTACGTAAAAACACCATTGCAGTTAACGCGCGCTCCCTTAGCCCGTTGGGCCCATGTCCGCTCCCAAAGAGGCTTGGTCCTCCCGACTTGGTGTCATTCTCGCGGTTGCCGGTAGCGCCGTGGGCCTTGGCAACTTCCTGCGCTTCCCCGGCCTCGCCGCTCAATACGGCGGTGGCGCCTTCATGGTGGCGTATTTCATTTCGCTGCTGCTGATCGGTATTCCGATCTGCTGGACCGAGTGGACGCTGGGCCGTTTCGGCGGTCGCAAGGGTTACCACTCCACCTCGGGCATCTTCAACGCGCTGCTCAAGCACCCCGCCGCCAAATACCTCGGCGTGATCGGCTTCGTCGTCCCGGTCATCATCTACATGTATTACGTGTATATCGAGGCTTGGGCGCTCGGCTACGCGCTCAACGCGCTCATGGGTAACCTCTCCATTGACGGGAAGGACTACACGACCTTCTTCGCCAACTTCACCGGGGCGGGCTCCGATGGCGTGGCCTTCAAGTTCGGCCTGCGCGACGTGGGCATCTTCGTCGTCATCGTCTACGTCGTTAACTTCTTCTTCATCTACCGCGGCATCTCCAAGGGCATCGAGATGGTCTGCAAGGTGGCCATGCCGGCGCTCATCTTCATTGCCATCGTGATCCTGGTGCGCGTGTTGACCCTCGGCACGCCCGACCCGGCCAAGCCCGACCAAAACGTGCTCAACGGCCTCGCCTACATGTGGAACCCCGGTGACGTCGCCGCCGGCCTGAAGAACCCGCAACTCTGGCTCGCGGCCGCCGGCCAGATCTTCTTCTCCCTCTCCGTCGGCTTCGGCGTGATCATCACCTACGCCTCCTACCTGCGCAAACAGGACGATGTCGTCCTCTCCGGCCTCACCGCCACCGCCGCCAACGAGTTTTGCGAGGTCGGCCTCGGCGGTCTCATCACCGTGCCGGCTGCCTTCGTCTTCCTCGGCGCCGCCGGCATCGTCGGCCAAGGCACCTTCGGCCTGGGCTTCAATGTCCTGCCGCAGGTCTTCGCCTCCATGCCTGCCGGTCACCTCTTCGCGTCGATTTTCTTCGTGCTGCTCTTCATCGCGGCGGTCACCAGCTCGCTCTCCATGTTGCAGCCCGGCATCGCCTTCCTCGAAGAAGGCCTCGGCATCGAGCGTAAAGCCTCGGTCGCCCTGCTCGGTCTCATGACCGCCGTGGGCACCATGTTTGTCTGGTATTTCTCCAAGGACCTGAAGGCGCTCGACACGATGGATTTCTGGGTCGGCACCGTGATGCTCTTTGTGCAGGCCACCATCCTCGTGATCATCTTCGGCTGGGGCTTGGGCATCAAACGCGGTTTCGAAATCGCCCACGAAGGCGCCGAGATGCGCATCCCCAATATCTTTGGGATCATCATCAAATACATCACGCCCACCTACCTGGTCACCATCTTCGTGATGTTCCTCCTCCAAAACGTCTTTGGCTGGAACTACTCCTTCTCCGATCCGGTGTTCCAACCCACCGGTTACGTCGAAGACATCATCGGCGACAACCCCAGCCACGTCGCTCGCATCACGGTGTGCTTCATCGCCATCATCACCACCTTCGCCCTCGTCTTCGTAAACATTGCCGGCCGGCGTTGGACCACCAATCCGCCCACCGCGCAGGACGACTGATAACCTCCACCCCCTTCTCGCCATGACACTCATCACCCTGGCCACCCTGACGATCGGAGGTTGGATCAACATGCTCCTCTCCGTCGGTTTCGTCACCAGCCTCTTCATCTACTGCGTGACCCGCGTCCTCAAAGGTCCCGGCGCCAAGCACGAGCACGAACTCGCCCACGTCGAACCCCTCGACGAAGACGAGTCCGCGAAGCGCTGAGGAGACTCAGCCGGCCACGGATCACGCCGATCACAGCGGAGAAATCCGTGGCTAGCGGGAGACCTCTTGGGACGTCCTGCCAACACGAACCATACTTGCAACTCGGCCCCGAGCCCCAATGTTTCCGGATCATGACACTCAGCAATTACTCCAAGCAGGCTCGGCAAGCGCGCTCGCAGATGCGGCCGCTCACCTCCGACTCGGCGTATGCGCAAATGGAGCGTCTGATGGGGAAGAAGACGAATTCCGTCTCCTCGAAGCCCAGTGGGCAGCGCTCATCGCTTGGGCAAAAACTTCCGGAAAACTCCTCCCGCTAAGCTTCCCCGGTCCCGAACGAGAGGGCGGTCGGGAGCACGACGTTTCCGTCGACGAATCCAGTGGGCGTTGGATCAAATACACCAAACCCGCCAGCTGCGGCTATACGGTGAGTTGGGCCGAAAACGGCACCCCTTACCTCCACAATGCCCTTCCGCTCGACTAACTCCATGGTCTCATCTGGCAGAACGAGCTCCTCGGTGACGACATTCTCTTCGTCGGACTGCTTGCCGCCGAACCGCACCGATGGTCGATCGTCACCACGCAACCCGGCCTCGTCGGTTCCCGCGTGACGCTCGCAGAACTCTCCGCCGCCTTTCAGGAGTTCGGGTTCACCCAGCTCCCTTGGCGAGGACTCGGTTATCAGGATTCCCTCTCCTTCCGCTTGGACGGTTTTGATCTTTGGGATGTGCACCCGGCCAATGTCTTGCTTTCGCCCCAAGGACTTCCCCTGCCCTTCGATGTGCTCGTCACTCGCGCCCCCGACCAAAGCTGACGCCCCCCATGCAGCCGGGCTCTTGATTTTCCGGAAATTCGTTTAAAACTTCCGGCCCTTCAATTTCCGCGCCCCCCGTCGGCGCGACCTCCCTTCCAAAATCAAAAAATCGAGAATCCAAAATCGAAAATCCCATCATGCCCGAAACCCACGAGTTCCAAGCCGAGATCAAGCAACTGCTCGATATCGTCATCCACTCCCTCTACACCGAAAAAGAGATCTTCATCCGTGAGTTGGTCTCCAACGCCTCCGACGCCCTCGAGAAGCTGCGTCACACCCAGCTCACCGAGAAGGACATCGCCGACGCCGACCAGGAACTGGAAATCAAGCTCACCACCGACGACCAGGCCCACACCCTCACCATCGAGGACACCGGCATCGGCATGACCCACGACGAGTTGGTCAAAAACCTCGGCACCATCGCCCACTCCGGCTCCAAGGCCTTCCTCCAAGCCATCAAGGAAGGCGGCGCCAAGAACGATAACCTCATCGGCCAGTTCGGCGTCGGCTTCTACTCCGCCTTCATGGTCGCCAAGTCCGTCAAGGTCTACTCCCGCTCTTGGCAGTCCGCCGAGTCCGGCCACGTCTGGACCAGCGACGGCTCCGGCTCCTACTCCGTGGAGGAAGCCGCCGACCTCACCCGCGGCACCAAGATCGTCATCGAGCTCAACGACGACTCCCACGACTACGCCACCGCCGATCGCGTGAAGTCCGTGCTCGAGCGCTACAGCGCCTTCGTCTCCTTCCCGATCCAGCTCAACGGCGATCGCGTCAACAAGGTCTCCGCCCTCTGGCTCCGCTCCAAGTCCGAGATCACCGACGAGGAATACACCGAGTTCTACAAGTTCCAGGCCCACGCCTACGATGAGCCGCGCCTCAAGCTGCACTTCTCGGCCGACGCGCCCCTCGCCATCAACTCCATCCTCTTCGTTCCCCAGAACAACCCGGAGAAGTTCGGCATGACCCGCGCCGAGCCGGCCGTGTCCCTCTACTGTCGCAAGGTCCTCATCGACCCCTCCCCCAAGGACCTGCTCCCCGAATGGGGCCGCTTCCTCAAGGGCGTCATCGATAGCGAGGACCTCCCCCTCAACATCTCGCGCGAAACCATGCAGGACCGCGCCCTCATCGACAAACTGGGCAAGGTCGTCACCAAACGTTTCCTCAAGTTCCTCGCCGACGAAGCCAAGAACCGCCCCGAGGACTACGCCAAGTTCTACACCGAGTTCGGCTACTTCCTCAAGGAAGGCGCCGCCACCGACTTCACCCACAAGGAACAGCTCTCCAAACTGCTCCGCTTCGAGTCCTCTCTCACCGACGCCGGCAAAACCACCTCCTTCGCCGACTACGTGTCCCGCATGGGCGAAGAGCAAAAGGAGATCTACTTCCTCATCGGCCCGAGCCGCGCCGCCATCGAGCGCGGTCCCTACCTCGAAGGCTTCAAGAGCCGCAACCTCGAGGTGCTCTTCTGCTACGAAGCCGTCGACGACTACGTCATGCGCAACCTCGGCGAATTCGACGGCAAGAAGCTCGTCGCCGCCGACTCCGCCGACGTGAAACTCGACGAGAAGGAGCAGGAAGGTGAAGCCCTCTCCAAGGACGAGATGGACGCCCTCGCCAAATGGCTGAAGGAAACCCTCGGCGAACGCGTCAACGAGGTGAAGAGCTCCGACCGCCTTGTCGAATCCCCCGCCGCCGTGCTCAACGCCGACAGCTTCATGACCCCGCAAATGCGCGCCATGATGAAGGCCTTGCAGAAGGACGGCGACACCGCCGGCGGTCCGCCCCCGCTCAAGGTCAACCTCGAGCTCAACCCGCGCCACGTCGTCATCAAGAAGCTCGCCGCCTCCAAGGACACCGAGTCCGAGAAGGCCGGCCTCGTCGCCGAGCAGCTCTTCGACAACGCCATGCTCGCCGCCGGCCTCCTCGAGGACCCAAGCACCATGATCCAGCGTTTGTATAAGCTGCTGGAGCAGGTCTGAGCCCAGCCCGCCCTCCACTCCCTTTCGCGAAGCGCGCCCCCCTCCCGGGCGCGCTTTTTTTGGGCCCTCCGGCAATCCCACTGCTCCTTCTGGGCAATATTACTCACCCAACTAAGCAGCATCCTTTATCAAGATAAGCACCAAACCGGACGATGACCATAAAGCCGCATACTCCTTCCAAGACCCGCGGACCTTTCCTTTTTCATCACTCCCTTTCCATGCGACGCAAAAGCTTCCTCCAACGCCTCTTGATCGTCGGCCTCAGCTGCACGCTGTTGCCGCTGCTCATCATTGCCGTTTGGGCTGAGTTCGACTCCCGCCGACTCAGCGAGAACCTCGACACCGCCCTCGAACGCGACAGCAACGGCCGCTACCAGCACCTCATCGCCGACCTCGCTCAACAGGCCGGCCTCGCCGACGATCTCCTGCGCGCCAAGGTCCGCACCACCCTCGCCGTCGCCGACGAACTGCTCCTCCAGCGCGGCACCGTCACCCAGTCCTCCACCGAATCGACCGAGTGGAAGGCGATCAATCAGATCACCAAGGAGGCCACCCCCATCACCCTGCCCCAGCTCCAAGTCGGCGGCGAATGGCTCGGCCAAACCCGCACCTTTGACGACGCCGTCGAGGTTCCCGTCGTCGACGCCCTCCAAGCCCGCACCGGCGACACCGCCACCATTTTCCAACGCATGAACGATCGCGGCGACATGCTCCGCGTCGCCACCAACGTGAAACTCCTCAACGGCGAACGGGCGATCGGCACCTTCATTCCCCACACCAGCCCGGTCGTGCAGACCGTGCTGCGCGGCGAGACCTTCGTCGGCCGCGCCTATGTCGTGAACCAGCACTACATCACCGCCTACAAACCGCTGCGCGACGAAGCCGGCCGAGTCATCGGCATCCTCTACGTCGGCACCCCCGACGCCATCGCCACCCAGCCCCTGCTGTCCCGCCTCAACGATTCCCGCATCGGCAACACCGGCCGCCTCTTCGTCATGCACTCCCAAGGCGCCAACCGCGGCAAAATCGTCACCGCCGACGCCACCGGCGATCGCGGCGCCTACCTCTCCCAAGCCTCCGACGACTTCCGCAACGACCTCGCCGCACAAGCCACCCAACTGGCCGCCGGCGACATGGCGCGCCTCGCCTTTGGCGACTCCGCCGCAGCCTCCGGCGAAACCGCCATCTTCGCCACCTACTACGCCCCCTGGGACTGGGTGCTCGGCGTCAGCATCGCCCAAGACGAACTCGATGCCATCGCCACCGAGGTGCGCTCCAGCCAACGCCGCGCCACCTGGCTGCGCATCGGTGCCATGATCTTTGCCGCCGCCCTCGCCGGCGCGGTGTTCTTCTTTGTCGCCCGCTCGCTCAGCGGACACTTCAACCGCACCTCCACGCAGTTGCTCAACAGCGCCGAACACTCCACTCACACCTTCGATCGGATCTCGGCCGAGATCAACGACCTCGCCGCCGGTGCCACCCGCCAGGCCGAGGCCAGTCAGGACATCCACCAATCCCTGCTGGAGATCCGCCAACAGGCCAAGAACAACACCGACCACTCCCAAAGCGCCACCGAGCTGAGCCACCGGGCCAGCACCGCCGTGCAGGAAAGCCAGCACGCCATGACCCAGATGGACGAGGCGATGCAGCGCATCCGCAAATCGGGCCAGGAAACCGGCCACATCATCGGCACCATCAACGAAATCGCCTTCCAGACCAACCTGCTCGCGCTCAACGCCGCCGTCGAAGCCGCCCGCGCTGGCCAGGCCGGCGCCGGTTTTGCCATCGTCGCCGAAGAGGTGCGCGCCCTCGCCCAACGCAGCGCCGAAGCCGCGCGCGAAACCGCCGAGAAACTCGAAATCAGCGCGCGCAGCACCCAGGACGGTGTCACCAGCAGCGAACGCCTCGCCGGCTGCCTCGAACAAATCGTCGGCAGTATCGAGCAAGTGGATACCCTCGTCAGCCAGATTGCCCAGGCCAGTTTGGAGCAGCAACAGGCCATCCAGCGCATCAATCAGACCGCCGAGGCCTCCGACCAAATCACCCAGCAAAACGCCGCAGCCGCCACCAGCACCGCTCACGCCGTCGAAGACCTCAATGCCCACGCTCTGCGCATGCGGCAACTCGTCCACGGCCTGCGCACCCTCGTCAACGGCGGCACCATCGATGACGCGGAAAACGCCGCTCCGGCCCCGTCATTCGGCGCCTCCACTTACAATGCCCCGCGCGCCACCGCGTCGGCTCCGCGCGAGGCAAGCTTCGCCAGTTTCTCCTAAAACTCGGCAGCGACCCGCCTGTCAGGCCCGTCCGCTCTCCTATTTCGGCGCACCCACAACGGTGCGCCGTTTTTGCGTCCGTCGGCGTAACCAGCTCTCCCTCACAAGGTTCGCCAACCCCTGGTTGATGAAATGAAATTTCATTCATTTCCGTTTCACAAATCACTACTCATCAACACTTAACACTTGGAACTCACGCGCCGGTCGGGTGACACTACCCGCACCCTTCATGAAAGTTCACCCACTCAAACTCCTCCTCGGATTGGGGCTGACGCTGCTCGCCGCCAGCTTCCTGTCCGCCGCCCCCAACATCGACGGCCGTTGGCGTATGGATCCCGCCAAGAGCACCGCCCTCGATGGTTGGCAGAAAATGGACCTCGAAATCGCCACGGACGGCTCCGCCGTGAGCGTCACCTACCACATGCAGTGGCGCTCCACCAAAGTGTCCGCCACCAATCACTACGACACGACTCAGTCGGTCACCAGCGACGACTACTTCCGCGTCGAGCAACGCCACATGGCCGTCTACCCGACCAAACACGGCACCACCACCGCGACGGCCACTTGGCTCGACGATGGCCGCACCCTGCGCATCGAAGCCAACACCTCCGTCGAGGTCTCCCAGGGCGACGTGCCCATGCGTCTCTACCAGGAGTTCCGCGTCGGTGAGATGGGCGACCGCCTCACCCTCATCGAGCTGCACTCCAGCCGCACCCGCCCGCTCGTCTACGTTTTCGACAAACTCTCCGCTGAGGAGGCCGCCAAATGAAATCCCTGCGTTCCCTTTGCTCCCTCGCCCTCACCGCCACTGCGATCGCCCTAGGCCCCACCGCCTCGTCCGCTGTCGCCGCCGACAACGGCCGTGACGCTTCGGTGATGTGTTTCGACCTCGATTGGCGCGTCGACTCCGGCCTGTCCGACAAGGCACTCATCGTCAGCCTGCAAGGTCTCGCCAATCGCGATCAGCCCCAGCTCTACGTCGTGCACCCGCCGGATTTCCAATGGGAAATCACCGCGCCCCTGCTCGATTTCTATGAGCGCAAACACCACGTCGACTTCACCACCCTGCGCGACGCCGACGCCGCGCTGACGAAATTCAAATCCGCCGCCAAGGGTTACGTGGTCTGGGACAAAACCGTCGGCCCGTCCCTCAACGTCGCCTTCACCATCGCCGGCCTCGAAGACGCCGTCGTTGTATCCGAAGAACTCATACCGCTGGTCGAGCGTCATGGCCTCCAGCCCATCGACGACCTGCGCGGCCGCTACAACGGCATGAGCGACGCCGCGATCTACCAGGACGCCTACGATCGCTACTGGGAGCGCTGCACCCACGACTCGGTCATGCTCATGGGCGGCCACCGCGGCCGGGTCATGCAACCCGCCATGGCCGACTGGGGCATCCGCCAAAAGATGTTCTTCCACGACCTCTCGGCCAACCCGTTGCGCCACCCCGAGGAACTCGCGCTCATGAAGCGCATCTTCTCCGAGCTCAACCCGGGCTCCATCGTCTTCGGCTGGCACCCCTACGGCAAAGACACCGAGGAACAGGCCACCACCCTGCTCTCCACCTACGGCCTCAAGATGGAAGGCCTGCACAACCTGCCCAACCTCAGCTTCAACTGCCAGTTCGGCTTCACCGAGGGCTTCAAGTTCACCAACAACAATAACGTCGCTCTCGATGCCGATCTCGTCGCCGAGGAGAAGGTCTACATGTCCTTCGTGCAGTCCGACTCCATCGGCATCGGCGTGTGGACCAAACCCGGCCGCGGCAAACTGCCCTTCGGCTGGCAGGTCACGATGAACTGGACCAAGTTCTCCGCCCCCGCCCTCGAATACTTCCACGAGTCCGCCACCCCCAATGACTACTTCATCGGCGGCCTCTCCGGCCCGGGTTACATGTATCCGAACCACATCCCCGAGGACCGCTTCTTCGGCCTCATGGATGAAGCCAAGGAGATGATGGCCATGCTCGACGAGCACGTCATGGAGATCATGGACAACTCCGCCGCCGACGGCAACGTGGGCAACACCGACCTCACCAAGGAAACGGTCGACCGCTACTACGAAGCCTTCCCCGATGTCATCGGCTTCATCAACGGCTACGGCCCCGCCCGCACCCGCGATCTGCGCAACGGCCAACCGCTCATCTCCTACGATTATTACATCGATCCGAAACGTCCCCGCGAGGAAGTGACCGCGGATCTCAACGAGCTCATCTACCTCAACGCCAAGCGCCCCTACTTCCTGCTCGTGCACGTGCGTGAATCCAACGACGTGAACAGCCTCGTCGAAGTGACGCAGAACCTCGAGGGCCCGGTCGAGATCGTGCCGCTGGACGTGTTCCTCAAACTCGCCGCCAGCAACAAGACCTACACCACCCGCTACCAGGACCCCGAAGACCCCAAGCACTTCAAAGGCTTCTGAGCACCTCCAGAGTCTCCTCAAATTCTATCCCAAGCGCGACCTTCCCCGGTCGCGCTTTTCTTTTGCTCCAGACGTTTCGGGCTTTCCTCCCGTGACGGCGGTGTTCCCAATACGGCCTTCGCTGGCTCCGACTCGACGGTCCGCCACCCGATGCCTACCCCCATTCCAAAAGAAGCCGCTCGCCCCGGCCTTGAACTTCCCATGTCCAGACCGCGCCCCGGACAAGCAGCCGCTCGACTTCGCGCCCCAGCCCACTCGGCTAAAATGAGCGCGGATTCCACCGGTCGATTGGCACTCAACTGGCAGCAACCAGGTGCCCCATCGTCATGAAATCCGCCTTGCTGAAGTTGAAGACCTCCTCGCCGTGGGTGAAAGCCTCGGCAGCCGGAACCGGAGTCGTCGCCACCGTGACCTTTTTGGCCAACCTGACTAACGTCGTGGATTTCATCGAAAGGCGGTTTCGAGACGAGCCGCCGCCCGCAGCTCAAGCGGCCACTTCGTCAAGTTCCCCGCCACCGGTCGCCGTTACCCCGCCAGCCACCCTGTCCGCTCCACGATCGACTGAGCTTCACCTATCTTCAGGCGAAGCCTGGTCTCCGGAAAACGGCGAATTCTCGTTCAGTGTGACGCTGTCGGTTGTCGCCGATTCCAAAATCGCCGCCGCCACTTTAATCCCCGCAGACGGTTCACCACCGATTCGTAAAACGGTGATCACCGCCGGTCCCCTCCTCTCCTGGAAAAGCTCCGCTTTCACCTACCTCATCAATCTGAACGCTTTCGACCCCGCTACTGGCCAAGCGACGGTCGTTGTCCTCCAAAAACCAAATCCACCCCCGCAATGAAACTGACCTCATATCTAGGCCGCACCATGGCCGCCGCCTGGGCCTGCGTGATACTGACTCAATCCCTTCACGCCGACTTCGAGTCCGGGATCGCCGATCTCGCGACGCAAATCACGACCAACCTTGAGGCCGAAGGCAAACAACGCGTCGCCGTGCTGGAGTTCGCGGATCTGAATGGTGACGTCAGTCACTTCGGCCAGTTCCTCGCCGAAGAATTGATCACCCAACTCTTCGTTGTGAGCCCGGGAAAGTTCGACGTGGTTGAGCGACGCCAACTCACCCAAGTCATGGCGGAGCATAAGCTGGGGGCCACCGGCCTGCTCAATCCCGACACCATCAAACAATTGGGCCAGTTCCTCGCCGTCGACGCCGTGGTCACTGGCTCGATCGTCGACCTGGGCAACGACATTAAAATCAACGCCCGCCTGATCTCCGTCGAAACCGCCAAGATCTTCTCCGTCTCCCAGGTCCGCATTCCCAAGGTCGGCACCGTCGCCGACCTCCTCGCCAAGTCCGCCGGGCAGACCACCGTGGGAGATCCTCCTCTGCTCCAAGAACGCCAACAGAAGCTTAAACCTCCGCCCGCTCCAACCGGCGCCATCACCACGCGGGATATCCGCTTTGAGCTGCTCTCCGTCACCAAGTCCGGCGATTCCATCAAAGCCCAACTGCGGATCACTGCCTTGAAGGAAGATCTACGACTCAAGATCTACGGAACCTACAACTCCAGTTTCTCCCGTATCATTGATCCCTTTGGCAATGTCGCCCGCGCTAAACAGTCCCAACTCGGAAGCAAAGATGCCTCTACTTACGCCACCTCGGATCTTATCCGCGAAATCTCCACTGCCGCCTCCTTGGTTTTTCCGGCGACGGAGCAACCGTCGGAGTATCTGCAGGTGCTGGAAGTATCTTGTGAAAGCGGCAACGTAAGGTTCCCCGTTCAGTTCCGGAACGTCCCGGTAACCGTCGAGTAAGCGCTCGCGCAAACCCTCGCACCAATCAAGCGCGACCCTCCCCGGTCGCGCTTTTCTTTTACTCACTTCCCGCTTTTCCCAACCCACGCGCGCTGCCACGCTGACGCCCTTCGCTGGCCACGAATCTGCCCCCCTGTTCATGTCCACGCTTGCCCGTCATCTGCGTCCGCTCGCCGTCACGTTGGCCGTGCTCGTATCCCTACCGGGCTGCCTCAACTCTCGGCGCCCCGCCGCTCTCCCCATCATGGAATGGGGCATCTTTCTCATCATTCCCATCAACTGGCAGGGGATCCCGCTCGCGGAACTGAACGTGGCCGAACTCGGTTTCGACGCCCTGGCCCCCGCCAACCACGATCACTTTTTCCCACCCGACACGCACCGCGCCTTGGTCTCCGCGGAAGCCTTGTCCGCCGGTCTCTTCAACCCGCGCCAACGTCCGCATGCCCCGCTCAGCGGCGCCTCTCCCGACGGGCTGTGGTTCACGCAGCTCAAGCGCACCGAAGGTTTGCCCAACGTCATCGAGATGACCCGCCAGGCCGATCAGGACCAACGCTACTTCTGGTCCACCGGCCAGTTTGAATCACTCCACTGGTCGCCCCAAGGCCGCTGGATCGGGCTCAACGAACTCCGCCCAAACCACTGGCGCCACGCCTTCCTCGTCGACACTCACGACTTGGATCAAGCCTCCATCTCCGTGCGCAGCACCGACCTCACGCCGTTTTTTACCACCCGCCAACTCGACCGCGCTTGTTCCTCGGAAGTGCAAGGATGGCTCACACCGTCGGTCCTCGTCCTCTGGGTCCATGGCGCACCCGACACCAACGGTATCCCGCACTGGGGCTACGAGGTCATGATCGATGCCACCTTGCCCGCTTCCGCCGATAATGCCCGAGTCCTGCGAGCCTATCAACGACGAGACGAGTTCGTCACCTCCCGCTAGCGCGGCGTGTGCCGTTCTTGCGTGCCTTTCGGGCTGAGTCTGCCCTATCTGACTACCCCCCATGCAGCACGCCATTCCTCCTGATACCCACGGCCCCCTGACCGCTCCCATGGCCCGCGCCGTGGAGAAATGTGTGCACTGCGGGTTCTGCCTGCCGGCTTGCCCCACCTACCGCGAGCTCGGCACCGAGATGGATTCCCCGCGCGGGCGCATTGTGCTGATGAAGGAGGTCCTTGAGGGCTCCCTCGCCGTCGCCGACGCCGCGCCTCACCTCGACGCTTGCCTCGGCTGTCTCGCCTGCGAACCGGCCTGCCCGTCCGGCGTGCCTTACCGCGACCTTGTCAGCGCCTATCGCGCGTCCACCGCCGCCGAGCGTGAGCCCCAGCGCCCGTTAATGGAGAAGCTGCGGCGCAAACTCGTCTCGACCACCATTCCGCATCCGAGCCGCTTCCAATTCGCCGCCCGCACCGGCCGACTCGCCCAACCCCTCGCCCCTCTTCTGCCCCGCGCGCTGCGCCCCATGCTGGAGCTCATTCCCGACGAGCCCCTGCCCCCCCTCGTGGTCTATCCGCCCACGGTGCCGCCGCCCGATGGAGTGCCCGTCCGCGCTCGCGTCGCCCTCCTGCTCGGTTGCGCCCAACAGGTGCTCGATCCCGACATCAACGACGCCACCATCGAGGTGCTCAACCGCAACGGCATCGAGATTGTCATCCCGGAAACCCAAGGCTGTTGCGGCGCGCTCAGTTGGCACGTCGGCGACCTGCCCTCTGCCCAAAAATTTGCGGTTAAAAATCTCGCCGCCTTCCCGGCCGACGTCGACGCCGTCATCACCAACGCCGCCGGTTGCGGCTCCGGTTTGCACGAATATCCCCTCATCCTCAAAGGCACCCGCGCCGAAGCTGCCGCCACCGCCTTTGCCGAGCGCAGCTGCGACATCTCGGTTTACCTCGCCAAACTGGCCGCCGATCTCGAGCCCATCCCCGCGCCGTCGCGCGCGCTGCGCATCGCCTACCACGACGCCTGTCACCTCGCCAACGCCCAGGGCGTGACCATCCCACCGCGCGACCTGCTGCGGGCCATCCCCAACGTCGAGGTGATCGAGGTTCCCGACGGCGCCACCTGCTGCGGCTCCGCCGGCTCCTACAACATCGATCAACCGGAAATCGCCGCCTCCCTCGGCCGCCAAAAAGCCCGGCACCTGCGCTCCACCGACGCCGACCTGATCGCCACCGGCAACATCGGCTGCCTCACTCAGATCAAGAGTCATCTCGCCAAGGACGGTGGCCCGCCGCTCCCCATCCGCCACACGGTGCAGATCCTCCGCGACGCCTACGCCGGCCGGCTCTGAGCGTTGCAACCTGAAGGCTTGTCCCGCCTGCTGTATTGCAGCCTGCAATACAGGACAGGCACCGCCCCCTGGGCCATGGGCACTTACGTAACTGGCACACGGGTTGCGCCTATTCTCGCATGGTTATCAAAAGCAAACACCTCAAATCCAACGTAACCATGAAAGCACTACGTAAAACCCTCGTTCCGTTCATCGCACTGGCGCTCGGCACCGGCACGGTGCTCCAGGCCGACGATCATAAAAAGTCCAAGGATCATCAGCACCCCGACGGCGTGATCAGCGTCGAATTCGAGGATATGGAGTCCTACACCGACTTCGGCTACAGCATGAACCCCCGCGCCGATAATCAAAAGGCGCTCGCGAAGCAGTTGCGTGAAGAGATCAAGCGCATCGCACCGCGCTACCTGCCGAAGGATCGCCATCTCCACCTCACCTTCCTCGACATCGATATGGCCGGCGACTTTGAGCCCAACCTCACGCCGCCGAATGACGACGTGCGCATCGTGCGCAGCATCTACGCGCCGCGCTTCCTGGTCGAATACAGCGTGACCACGCCCACCGGCGAAGTCGTCACCAAGGGCCAGCGCCGCATCGCCGATCTGGACTTCCAATACATCATCAACTTCCGCGACGACGAAACGCTCTTCTATGAGACCGAACTCGCCCGCCAGTTGATCTACGACCTGTCGCGTTCGATCTCCTGAGCGACCTGATCTCCCTCCTCCGAATAGGCAAAGCGCGGTCCTCACGGACCGCGCTTTGGTTCATTCACGCTGAGTCATTCCGTCGGTTCAGCGAAAGAATTCCATCGAGTCATCCCCGCCGCTGCTCATGACCGTGGCGACCGGCTTCGACGGGGCTCGCGACGTGGATTTTGATCGACCTGAGGTCAACACGGACACCGCGCTTCCCATCATCGATCCCAGACCACGACCGCTCTCGACCTCGGACTCCATTTTGAGTCCCACCAAGGCGGCCAGCTGCTCGGCCGCAGAGCGCAGTTCGGTCGATTGGGCGTTGAGTTCTTCGGCGGCACCGGCGGTTTCTTCCGCATTGGCAGCGCCCGTCTGTGTGACGCTGTCCATCTGCGTGATCGCGGTGCTGACCTGATTCAGGCCGGTGCTCTGCTCTTCGGAGCCGCTGGAAACCTCGATAACCAGCGAGTCGACTTCGCGCACCCGCTCCACAATGTCCTCGAGGGCCTTCACCACTCGACCGGAAAGCTCGACGCCCTGATTGCTGCGGCTCATGGCGTCATCGATCTTCGTCGCGGTTTCGCGAGCCGCTTTGGCCGAACGTTGCGCGAGCGCCCGCACTTCATCGGCCACCACGGCAAACCCAGCTCCGGCCTCACCCGCCCGGGCGGCTTCCACCGCCGCGTTGAGGGCCAGAATATTGGTTTGGAAGGCAATCTCGTCGATCGTCTTGATGATGCGCCCGATTTCCTCAGAAGACTCTTTGATCGCCTGCATCGCGGTCTCGAGGCGCTCCATCTCCCCGACGCCAGTTTCGGCGGATCCGCGCGCCTGATTCGCCGCGGTCTTCGAGGCGGCGGCGTGATCACGGTTGCGATGGGTCATGCTCACCAGCTCCTCGACCGAGGAACTGATCTCTTCGAGCGAAGCGGCCTGTTCACTGGCGCCTTCGGCGAGGGTCTGACTGGAGCCGGACACCTGCGACGCGGCAGTCGCGACCTGCAGTGCTCCCTGGTTGATAGTATTCGCGATATCCGTAACCAATCGGTTGATACTGCGCACCGTCCACCACGCCATGACGAGCCCGATGATACCGACAAATATGCCGCCGGAAATGGTCGTGCCGACCACCACCGCCAGACCGGTGGAACTGTTCTCGGCGTAGTCCACCGTCTGCTCCATCGCGGCGTCCACAAAGTTTTCGACGGCAGCATCGAAGGCGTCGGCGGCGGCCGTTCGTTTCACTTGCAAGGCCTTCATCGCCTTGAGCGACGTGATCACATTGAGGACCCCCTCACGGTAGTCGGTGACGGCATTGCGCACCACCGTCAGTTCCTTGATATCGGCGTCCAGCACCGTGATTTCGCCCACCTCATTCCCGAGGGTCAGAATCTGGTCAAACAGCGGCAGAGCTGCTTCCAGCGCGGCGGGATCACGGGTGGCCTGACTTTTAAAATTCTCAATGCGGGCCTGATTACCCAAACGGAACGCTTCCCCCGCCTTCACCAGTTTCGTGCGCGTCTCGAGGATCTTGGTATCGTCGACCTCGCCTAGGATTTCAACTTCGAGCGTGTTGGATTGGCTGGCGATATAGGCCTCAAAGGCACTCGAGAAACGTGCAGCGGCTCCGTCCATCACCGCACTCACTTGCGTCAACTTCTGCTGCTCCGCTTCGGTCGCATTAAAGTCCTTCTGGTATTCAGCCATCGCCGCCTGGGCTTTTTGCACCGCGACCACCATGGCTTGAAGCTCCGGATGACTTTGCGACAGTTTCAGGGCGGTCTGCAGATCCTGCTTGAGTTCCCCCATGTGCTCGCGGGCGATCTCCAGCTGATCCGCCTGCCCCGTCAGTCCGTAGGTCCGCGCCGCCCGGTTCATCAAGGCGGCATGGTGGTTGAGGTCGTTGGAGATCTGCAGCTGCGGCGTCACCGCCTCGTTCAGAAAAGCGGCCCCATCGGCCGACTTTTGCATTCGCCAAACGGCGACACCACCAAAGATGCCGCAAACGGTAAGAAGCAGGACATATCCGGCGGTGATGCGCTGCGCGAGGGTGAGGTTCTTTTTCATCGGGTAATGACGGGAATATTAACTCCGCTTTCGACACCCGATGGATCCACCTAAGCACTTTCGGATCAGGTATTTCTACCTAATGCAGATCTTGCCCCTCCGCAGAGCAAATCTCGTCCACGGGTATCCCCTTAGAGCATCACAGGGAAAACTCCTCAGCCCTTACCTAGCAGCCGACGGCCACGGTTGATCGAGCAACGAGGGGCGTTGCTCAGGCCATGGAGAGGTCAACCCGCCGCGGCGCTTCATCCTGTTCGCGCCACGCCAACGCCGCCTCGACGGTCGCCTGCAGGCGCTCGCGCCGCTGCTCGTCGCCATCACACAGATGGGCAAGCAACAAGTCCCGCACCGCGGCATCCACCTCCATGAGGGTGCGAAAAATCTGGTCGTCGATGCTGGTGGAATCGGGCGTCTGGGCGGCGGGACGGGTGGTGAAGGGGCTGGAGGTGAGGTGCATCGCCTCTAGATGCGAAATTTCTCCGCCAAAGGGTCACCCGCCGACGCACATTTTTCGCCAAGAGCGGTAGGGTCATGGCCGACCAGGGATTCCCTTCGCGCTGAGAACCGCCATTGTCAGCACCATGAGCTTATCCCCTTTCATCGACCACGCCCGCCGCCTGCGCCGCCAATTTGATGAATCCGCCCGTCGCGAGGACCGCGCCCCCTGGTCCCGGCTCGAACTCGCCCAAGGGTTCGCCGCCGATGTCGGTGAACTCCAAAAACTCTGCATGATCGTCGACGGCCGCCGGCAGGGCGCGGCTGGCTCACCGTCCACCACCGCCGACGACTCCCCGCTGGCTCACGAGTTGGCCGACTGCCTCTGGAGCGTTCTGGTCCTCGCCGACGAATATGGCGTCGACCTGACCTCCGCCTACCCCCGGATGATCGCCGCCGCGGAAGCCAAGCTAACCCGCTGACCCGCGCGCCCGCGAAGCCGCGCGCCATTCCGGCCGCCGAGACCACCGCAGCCCGCACGCTCAAGTCACCGAGCTGTAACTTACCTCGGCACGAATTTTGCAGGGGCGATCCCGGCCTCTCGCTGATCACCTTATGCCCATTTCTGCCACCGCTAATATCCCAGCCTCTGTCCGTTCTGAATCGCCTCCCCGCGTGCAGCGTTCCGCCCGTATTTTGAGTGTCCCCGTTTCGCCCGGTCTCCCCGAGAACCTGCAGGAGCGCTACTGCCTGACGCACCACCTGACCGAGGACGAGTTTACCTCCCACCTGCTTTCGCGGTCCCTCTACCCGCACGCCCGCCTCCTGGCCCCATTGCTGCGGCTGCTCCTGCCGGGCTGTTTCGAACTCGATCGCCGCTTCGTGCGCGGGCTCGCTCCTCTTCGCTCCCGCCGTGGCATCACCCACGAAGCCAACGACTTTTACAAGCAAAGCCGCCGCGAGCGTCGCTGGCGCCATTGGCTGCGCCTGCGGATCTCCGCCGACCGCGCGCAGCGCGCCGTGCGCGAAGCGTGGTAAGCGCGGGGTTGAGCCGCCGTCACGATCTCGCATCGTGGCGCTTATGCCCCTCCTGCCCCGACTCGCCGCTGCCCTGCTTCTGGCCATCAGCCCCACCCTCCTGACCGGCCAACCCGCTCCCCGCGTCAGCACGGCCCCCGTTCCCCCGGAGCTGTTGGAGCAAACCTGGTCTGCCCAGTGGATTGCCCCCGCCGATGCCCCCGCCCGCGCCTACGGCGTGTATCATTTTCGCAAGCACATCGACCTGCCCGCAGCGCCCGAGCGCTTTGTCGTCCATATTTCGGCCGACAACCGTTACCGTATCTTCGTCAACGGCACTCCCGTGCACATCGGTCCTGCCCGCGGCGAACTGCGACACTGGCGCTTTGATTCACTCGACCTCGCCCCCTTCCTGCAGGCCGGTCCCAACGTGCTCGCCGCGCAGGTTTGGAACTTCGGCGAACACGCCCCGATCGCCCAGCAGAGCGGCCGCACCGCTTTTATTCTCCAGGGCGACGGCGAAACGGAGGCCATCGCCAATACCGACGCCAGTTGGACGACCTTCACCAACCCCGCGTATTCACCGCTTGGTGACATGGGCGCTCATCTCTGGACTTACATCGTGGTGGGCCCCGGCGACGAAGTGGACGCCTCCCGCTACCCCTGGGGTTGGGCCGATCCCACCTTCGACGACTCCGCATGGACACCGGCTCAAACGCTGCACCACGGCAAGCCCCGCGGCATCAGCACGCACGGCGTCTGGCTGCTTGTCCCCCGCCAGATTCCGCTCATGGAATCCCGCCCCCTACGGCTGCAGACCGTGCGCCGCACTACCGGCGTGGACACCTCCGACGCCTTCCTGCGTGGCGACGCCCCGCTCACCGTGCCACCTCACACCACGGCGACCGTGCTGCTCGATCAAGGGGAGCACACCACCGGCTACCCGCAACTGAACGTAAGCGGCGGCGCCGACAGCCAGGTGCGACTCACCTACGCCGAGTCGCTTTACGAGGGCGAGGACCACCCCAGCTCCACCGTCAAAGGCGACCGCAACGCGATCGAGGGCAAACACCTGCGCGGCTTCTTCGACATCTACCATCCCGACGGCGCGGCCGACCGCACCTTCCGCCCGCTGCGATGGCGCACCTGGCGTTACCTGCAGCTCGACATCGAGACCGGCGACGACGCTCTGACGCTGAACGACCTCACTGCCGAGTTCACCGCGTATCCACTGCGTGAGCACGCCGCCTTCCTCAGCCCGGACGACGAACTCGCACAGATCTGGGACATCGCCTGGCGCACCATGCGCACCGGCACCCACGAGATTTTCACCGACAGCGCCTACTACGAACAACTCAGTTACGTTGGCGACACCCGCATCGAAGCTTTGGTCAGCCTCTGGATCGATGGCGACGACCGCCTCATGCGCAAGGCCATCGAAGCCTTCGACAACAGCCGCGATCCCAACGGTCTCACCGCCTCGCGGTGGCCCGACTCCGGCATCCAAATCATCCCGCCCTACTCCCTCGTCTGGGTCAGCATGGTTCATGACTATTGGATGCTGCGACAGGACGACGCCTTTGTCCGCGCTCGTCTCGGCGGCGTGCGCGAGGTGCTGCGCTACTTCGCCGAACACAGCGACCCGGCCACCGGCAGCTACACCGGCCGCCAATGGTGGAACTACATCGATTGGATTCCGGCCTGGGGTCGCGACGCCGTCACCGGCCTCGGTGGCGTGCCGCCGCGCGATGGCCGCGGCACCTCCGCCATCATCGATCTCCAACACGTCTACACCCTGCAACAGGCCGCCGAGCTCTTCGCGGCGTTTGGCTTCGAGCACGACGCCGCTAGCTGCCGCGAGCGCGCCGCCGCCCTTCGGGCCTGGGTTGAAACCACTTGCTGGAACGAGGCCCGCGGACTCATCGCCGACACCCCCGAGCACCAGACCTTCAGCCAACACGCCAACAGCTACTACATCCTCACCGGCGACGCTTCCGATCCGCGCCTCAAAGCCGTTGCCGAGCGCATGCTGGCCGAAGACGACCTCGCTCAGGCGACCTTCTACTTCAGCTTCTACTCCCACGCCGCCCTCGCCCGCGTCGGGCTTGGCGACCGCTACCTCGATCAACTCGAACCGTGGCACGACGTCCTCGCGCAGGGCCTCACCACCGTGCCCGAGCGCCCCGGGCCTGACTCGCGTTCCGACTCCCATGCCTGGGGCGCCCATCCCATGCTCGGCCTGCTCAACACCGTGCTCGGCATCACGCCTGCCGAACCCGGCTTTGCCTCGGTGCGCATCGCGCCTCACCTCGGCGCTCTCCCGCACGCCGCCGGCAAGGTGCCGCACCCACGCGGCGACATCGAGGTCGCCTACGAACGCGTCGGTGCCCACGGCCTGCGCGCCCGCATCATCCTGCCGGCCGGACTGCACGGCCGCTTCGAATGGCGCGGCCAGACCGTCGACCTCCGTCCCGGCGAACAGCAGATCAACCTTTGATCGTGCCCACGGGCCGCAAAGGATCCGCCACCCACTCGCTCCACGAGCCCACGTAAAGCCGGGAGCCGGTCAGCCCCGCCACCTCCATGGCCAACAGATTCGCGCAGGCCGAGATGCCCGAACCGCATTGGTGAATCACCTCGCTCGGCTCGCGACCGTCGAGCAGCGCCAACCACTCCGCTCGCAGCTCCGCCGGATCACGGAAGGTCAGATCGTCGCGCAGGTTGGTCTTAAAAAAACGATTCACCGCCCCGGGAATGTGCCCCGCCACCGGATCGATGGGCTCCACCTCTCCGCGGTAGCGCTCCGGCGCCCGCGCATCGACTACCAGCCCGCCGCCCCCCGCGACCATGTCGGCGTCGACCCACAGAGCATCGTCTACGGCCGCGGCGACCCGCCCGGGCGTCGCAGCCCGATCGTCCGTCGACGTGGCACGACCCTCGGCCGTCCAGCGGTTCCAACCGCCGTCCAGCACCGCCGCCTGCGGATGCCCGATCCACCGCAGCATCCACCACAGTCGGGCAGCGTATTGCCCCCCTACCTGGTCGTAACCGACCACCAGCGTATCGGCCGTCACCCCCGCCTGCTCCAAAAACGCCACAAACGCCTCCGCCGACGGCAACGGATGCCGGCCATTGGACCCCGTAAGCGCTCCGGCCAGCACGGTGTCGACCCCGGCAAACTGCGCCCCGGGAATGTGGCCCGCATCAAACATCGCCCGACCCGCGGCCGGATCGCCGAGATCATGGCGACAGTCGAAAATCACGACTGAGCTATCGGAGAGACGCGTTTCCAAGGCTGAGGTGCTGATGAGCATGGGCCCACCTTGCGGGAAGCCGAGATCAACGCCAACCCAGACTCGCCAAACTCCACTTCAACCGCCCATCTTCCGCCCCATGAGCGATTCCTCCGTCGTCACACCTCCCACTCTCACGTCCGCCGACCCGTGCCCTTGCTGCTCGGGCAAGACCTATGCCGAATGCTGCGAGCCTCTGCTCAAGGGGCTGCGTCCAGCCGCCACGGCCGAGGAGATGATGCGCTCCCGCTACACCGCCCACGTCGTGCACGACTTCCCCTACCTGCACCGCACCTACGCCGAGACCGCCGGCACGCCCTACACCGAGGAGGAATACGGCAATCACATCAAGTGGACCAAGCTTGAGGTCCACAGCCACGAACCCGACGTGCGCCCCGGCATCTCCCATGTCGATTTCTCCGCCCACTTCGAAGAGCGCGGCCAGACCGGCGTGATGCACGAAAAGTCCGAGTTTAAGCTGACCGACGGCCACTGGATCTTCACTCGCCCGCTGCGCGAAGGTCCCGCTCCGGTGGTAAACACCCAGAAAGTCGGGCGCAACGACCCCTGCCCCTGCGGCTCCGGCAAAAAATACAAAAAGTGCTGCGGCAAATAAACCGCCGCACCTGAGCGAATTCCCCCCCCCCGTGGCCGAGGCATCCCTGCCTCGGCTTCGTTGTATCGGGATCGTGGTTACGCCGACGATGTCTCCGCCGCCTTACGCTCAGCCAGCGCCGTCTCGATCTCCGCCATCCGCGCCGCATCGAGCGGATACGCCCAAATCGCCCACGCTTTGATCAGCGCGAATACCGCCGGGATCAGCGAGAACATGAGCGTGATACCGAGAATGGAGCGCTCGGTCTGCAATTCGTTGGCCACGAACCCAAAGTAGGCGAGCAACGCACTGGCCAAGGTGCCCGCAATCATGCTCCCGGTCTTAAGCGAAAAGAGTGACGCCGAGTGGATCAACCCCGTGGACCGGCGGCCGAACTTGTATTCTCCATACGCCGCCACGTCGCCATACATCGACCAAATGATCGCCGCCGTAGGCCCGTAGACAAAGGTGCCGATCGTGTTCACCACCACCATCAGCGCGAACTGATCGGCCGGAATGAAATAGAAGGCCGCCACACTCAGCGCCGTGACGACACAGAGCGTCACCGCGAGCGGCTTCTTATCAAAATTGCGCAGGAAGAATCCGATACAGATGATCCCGGCCACATTCGAAAGCTTGGCCGCGCCCAGAAACAGCGAAGCTTGGTCGAAGATCCACCAATACTTCTCGTCGCTTACGCCCACCACATACTTGAAGTAGTGGATGGTGACGGAATCGCGCATGACCAGAAACGTGGTCGAAGCCACCGCCCCGTAAAACAGCATGATCCACGGCTTGTTGCGGAACAGCTCCACCAACTCCTCTTTAAGGTTGTGTTGCTGGTTAACCGGCGGCTGCACCCGCTCCCGCGTCGTGGCGAAAGTGATCAAAAACAGCACGATGGAAACCACCGCAAACAGCGCCATGGTAAGTTGAAAACCACGGATCTCATCGCCGCCGCCCAGACCCTCCACCAGTGGACGCACAAAGAGTGAGATGAGAAACCCGCCGCCAAACGCGCAGACAAAACGGAAGTTTGAAGCGACGGTGCGGGCCCGCGAGGACGGGCTCAATACGCCCATGAGCGAGCAATACGGCACGTTGATGGCCGTGTAGATGAGCATCATCGCCGAGTAGGTGATATAGGCATAAACCAGTTTGCTCGCGCCTTCGAGGGACGGATTGGCAAAGATCAAGTATCCACATATTCCATACGGGATAGCCATCCACAGCAGGTAGGGACGGTATTTCCCCCAACGTGTCTGGGTGCGATCAGCCAGCGCGCCCATCGCCGGATCCGTGAAAGCATCGACCAACCGCGTGAGGAAGAACATGGCCGCCGCTGCCGCCGGTTCGATCCCGAACACATCCGTGTAGTAATACAGCAGGAAGATGCCGAAGGTCTGGAAGAAGAAGTTCGACGCCATGTCGCCGAGGCCGAAGCCAAGGTTTTCCTTAAACGACAGACGATCGCCCTTCGCTGGCGAACTGGGGGTATGGGGCATGGCGCGACCGTAGGAGCGGCATCCAATCGAACAAGGGCGAAGTTTAGCTCCGCTTAGTCCACGATAAACACGGTGGACCTTCCCCGCCGCCGCCGCCTCCATGCTCGGCGATGGAGTCCTTTGCCGAGATCTACAGTCGTCCGCACATCGTGCGTCAGTTCGACTTCGACCGCCTCGAATTCGCCGAGGGAGAATTCCTCCGCGCCCTCATGCGCCACGAGGGCGACCCCGATCTGCTCGACTTGGGCATCGGCGCCGGCCGCACCACACGCTTCCTCGCCCCGCTGTGCGGCACCTACACCGGCATCGACATCGCACCGGGCATGGTAACCTATTGCCGCAAGACCTTCGCCACGGCGATCGACGGCAAGGGATGGAGCATCGAGGTCGGCGACGGGGCCAACCTCAGCCGGTGGGCAGACGAGTCGTTCGATTTTGTGCTCTTCAGTTTCAACGGTCTCGACTGCCTGTCGCTGGCCGATCGTGAGCGCTGTCTACGCGAGATCCAACGGGTGCTGCGCCCCGGCGGCATGCTGATGTTCTCCTCTCACAACCTGCAGGCGATCCCGACGACCTACCACGCCGACCAGCCTGAGCTGACCGCCAGCCGCTGGGCTGGCATCCAGTCGCGCAACCCGCCGTGGGCCGAGCTCGCCACTCAGCCCGAAGCGATGTTCTGGGATGGCGTCTACGGCGACGATGAAGACGTGCGCCACATCTACATCCGTCCCGCCCACCAGGTGCGGGTCTTGGAGAAGCTGGGCTTTGCCAACACCCGCGTGCTCCAGGGCCATGACGGCGCCAAGGTCGGAGCCGAGGAGCTCGATCACGCGGTCGATTTTTCGCTCTACTACCAGACGTGGAAACCCGCGCTTAATCCCGCGGCCACGGAAAGCGAGTCCGACCCGACGTGAGCGGGTGCTGGTCCTGGCGACCATCCCGATACACCGCCACCCACTCGGCCAGACGTTGGCCGAGCCGCTGACAGGCTTCGACTTCGCGGTCCGCCCGCGGTTCACCCGCCACCGTGGCGCCGTAGTGCAGCGTGAATCCTTGGGCCACGTAGTCAGTCACGCCGAAGACGAGGAAACCGAAGTTCATCATGATGGTGTTGAGCGTCTGGCAGGTCAGTTCCGCGCCGCCACCCCAACCGCCCTGCGTGGCGAAGGCACAACCGATGCGGCCGTCGATGTCGGCCCAGGCTGACTGCATGGTCACATCCCAGAACTTCTTCATCTCCCAGGGCACCGTGCCCATGTTGGTCGGCGCCCCGAGGGCGAGGCCGTCGCACCATTGCACGTCCTCCAGAGTCGCAGCACTAACGTCGCGCACCCGCACTTCGATCCCATCGATTCGACGCGCCCCCGCCGCCACCTGTTCGGCCATCTTGGCGGTGTTACCGGTCGCGGAGGCGTAAAGCACGAGCACGTTTCCCATGGGCGCGAAGGTGAAGCCCGGCTCCCGGCCAGCAAGGGGCAAAACCCGCGAAGTCGGCTGCAACTATTGTTCGTAAAGCAGTGTTCTGGTCCCATGCACCCTTCCTCCGCCGCTCAGCTCTGGCGCGATCGCGTCCGCCCCTACCTGCAGCACCAATGGCGCGCGTGGCGCGGCTACGTGCTGTTTTTCTGTTTCGTCTGGGTGCCGTTGCGCTCCTCGGTGATCGACTACAGTCCGGTGCCGACCGGCTCCATGAATCCGACCATCCTGGAAGGCGACGTGGTCTGGGTGGATAAACTCGCCTACGACCTCCGCGTCCCGCTCACCCCGTGGTCGTTGCAACACCGAGCTGATCCGAAGCGCGGCGACATCATCGTCGTGCTGTCGCCCGCCGCGGAACGCACTCGCTTGGTCAAACGCGTGATCGGCATCCCCGGCGACACCCTCGCGATGCACGGACAGCAACTCTACCTGAACGGCGAAGCTGTGACCTATCAAGCACCCGGCTCAGACTACGGCTCGATGATCGCCGAGGAATTGCGCCCTCACGCCTACTTTGCCGAAGAACACCTGCCCGACAGGCCCGAACACGCCGTCATGGGTCTGCGGATACGCGTCGCCCGTCAGGATTGGGGTCCCGTCACCGTGCCGCCCGGCAAACTGTTTCTCATGGGCGATTCCCGCGACAACAGCACCGATTCGCGTCGCTTTGGCTTTGCCGACCGCAACGACGTGCTGGGCCAAGCCAAGGGCGTGTTGCTGTCATGGGACATCAACGACACCTACCTGCCCCGCTGGCAGCGATGGCTGGAACCGCTGCGTTAGGAGGGGTCAGGGGCGTTTGAGCCCGAGCTTATCGAGCTTCTTAAACGCGATGCTTTTCACGTAGGGATGGAGCGGATTCAGCCGCACAAAGTCCTGATGGTAGTCCTCGGCCGGATAGAACGTGTCCAGCATCACGATCTCGGTCGCCACCGGTTTGTCGAAACGCGCGCGAGCCTCGTTGCGCGACGCTCGCGCTTCAGCCAACTGGGCTTCGTTGTGGGGCAGAATGATGCTGCGATACTGTTTGCCGAAGTCGGGCCACACCCCGGTGGGATCGGTGACATCGTGCGTGCCCCAAAAGTAGTCGATGAGTTCGCGGTAGCTCGTCTGGTCCGGATCGAAGGTGATCTGCACCACCTCGGCGTGTCCCGTGCGGCCAGCACTGACCTGCTTGTAGGTGGGGTTCTTTTCCGGACCGCCGGCGTAACCTGACACGACATCCAGCACGCCCGGTAACTGCTCGTAGATCGCCTCGACGCACCAGAAGCAACCCGCGCCCAGCGTGGCTTTTTGCGGTTCCGCCGCTTGGCTAAAGGAGAGCGAAACCAAAAAACTGAGGAAAAGGGCAATGCGGCGTATCATGGTCGTTGGGAACCGCCAACATGCGTGCCTATTCCCAAATTTCCACCGCGTGCATCGATCTGTCGTGGCGGGAAACCCCTTGCCGGTGAGCGCCGACCGCCCAAGGTCGCACGTTGCTCAACGCTCATGCCGACCGCCTCAACCTCCGCCTCGTCCAAATGGCTGCTCTGCGGTGCCTCCGTCTTGGCGGTGCTCACCGCCATCGCTCCCTGGCTGCGTAATCACGATTACCTGCGCGATTTCATGGACTACGGCCTGGTCATGGCCGCCGCGGGTCGTTTGGCCGATGGCCAAGCCGCCTACGTCGACTTTGTGACCCCGATTCAGGTGGGCTTTTTGGAAATCAACCGCGGAGTCGAAACGCTGTTCGGCGGCACCTACCTGGGCATGACCTACGGTGCCTTGCTGCTGCTGCTGCTCGGTGGTGGCCTGCTCTTCGGTTTGCTCCGGCGCGCTTATGGCGTCCCGGCCGCGATTCTCGGGGCATGGATCGTCACCGCGCTCACCACCGCGCAACATACCATCATCTGGCACAATGTGCTGGGCGTCATCACCATGGCGCTCGCCACCGCTTGCATGGCCCTGCTGACCCGCGCTGAAAACCCAGTGCGCCCCGGTCGCCTGATTCTGCTGCTCGCGGCCTGCCTTTGGATCGGTGGCGTCAACAAAATCAGTTTCCATCTGGTCGCCGTCGCCGGCTGTTTTGCGCTCGCGCTTCGCAGCATCCTGTTGGCTCCCGCTCACTGGAAACGAAGCGCGGGACTCGGCCTGCTCACTGCGATCGCCGGCGGGGCTCTCCCTCTCCTTACGGAATTGGGACTGACCGGGGCTAGTTTCGCCCAATGGCGTTACAACGTCATCGAACTCGCCGCAGGCGACCGCGCCCAATACCTCCACGCGCTGGCCGACCCGCAATTTTACCTGCGCCCACTGCACAACTATTACGGGGATCTGCATCTGCCCTTCATCGGAGCCGCGATCGTCGCTCTGTTTGCCGGCCTCGCTGTCGCCGGTTGGCCGCACCGCCGTGGACTCGACCGTTTCGCCCTCTTGATCGCAGCTCCTGCGTGTGCCGTGGCGGCACTGGCGGCCCTCGCCACCAATCAAGACATCGCCTGGATCGCCCTCGGCATGGCCGTAGCCCTGGCGCTGACGCTGGGTCTGGCCTTCGGCGTGCGCCTGCGTCCCGGATGGCAACAGTTCACTTTGCTCGCGCTGGCCGTGGTGACGGGCTGCCTCGCGCTCGAATCGGCCTGGCGCGGACAGCGATCGCAGTTCGGCCACGAAGAAGCCGACCGCAGCGAATACCTCACCATCGACGCGACGGATCCGACCTTTGCCTACCTTCGCGGACTGCACATGCCTCCAGCACTGGTAGAGTCCCTCCAAGCCATGCCCGAGTGGCTTCCCGCCCCGGATGAGGCCGGTCGGCGGTCCGTCTTCTACTCTACCTCGCTGGAATTTCTTGAGCGCCTGTGGCCGGCGATCCCGCGGCCAGGTCTGCCACTGTGGATGCACAACGACACCTCCTACCAGGAGCCCCAGCGCCAGCTGCTCAATCAGCTACTCAGCCCTCCGTCGGTCTTCGATGCCGTCTACGATTCCGTCAACTGGAGCTTCTGGCCCCCTCCCGCCCAAACTGCGGTGGAGTTGTTCACCAACACCCATTTCGTCGGGCCGGTGATTCGGCATCGAGCCCCGGTCAAACGCCTCAACTGGGAAGCCGACGCCATGCTCGCCATGAACACCCTGGGGATCAACTACCCTCCCGAGTTGTTAACGGCACCAGAGGAAGGCAGTTATTTTGCGGTCGAAAGCGGGCAGATTTTCTACGGCTCCAACACCGGGCAGGCCCAGCTGGAGTTCAGCGGCATCTCCAATCAGCTCCTGATTCGCCCCGTCATCAAACGACTGAACGCTCCCATCGAGCAAAAGGTCTCCATCCGGTTCTGGATCGAGTATGACATCGATGGCGTCTGGCATCCGCTCTGGGAGCAGGAAGTCGTGCTGGAACCCAACCAAGAGGAGATGCTGCCGGAGTTTCGCGTCGATAGCCGCCGGCGTCGCATCCGCCTCCATGCCCATGGAGCGCAGGTTTCCGCCAACGACGTGCTGGTCGGCTGGTTCCTCCCGCTCATGCTGCACTCGGTGGCCGACTCCACGCCGCCTCCCGCCTTGTATCGCACGCCCTCCCCTGAGCGAGCCACCCCTCCCAGTTTCACCGCCGCCGCCATCAAATCCCCCTGGAAACCCGACGACGTTTATCTGCGCGGCGGAGGATTTGACGAGGAAGGCTACTGGACCATGGCCTCCGGCGACCAAGTCTGGCTGCGTTCCGCGGCCAGCCTGCCCAGCCTCGAAGGTGTAATCACGCCAACTGGGCCCGCCGACAAACCCCTGCCGATGGTGCGGATCCTCTGGTATAAAGGCGGTCGGGTCCAAATCGTGGATCAATTCAACGCGATCGATGCTCCACGCCGGTTCCGCGCTTGGTCCTCCGGACCCGAGGGCTGGTTCGGAATCTTGCTGGACACCGGCTGGCCCACCCGGCGAGTCCGACTCACTATAGACCGGGTGGACAGCCCTTGAAGTTACCGATTGACAGGTTGGGCAAGAAACCGCTTCGATCCCGGCCTTTTTCCAATTATGAGCACGTCCGAAGAAACCCAGCGCAGCATCACTCCGGAGGAGATTCCGTTCTCCACCCCGCAGGCGCTCAACCAATACACCACCGACACGGGCAAAATCCTCCCGCGCAAATACACCCGTCTTTCGGCCAAGCAGCAGCGCCGTATCACCAAGACGATCAAGCGCGCCCGTAACCTGCTCTTCGCTCAGTAAGACGAAGTTACAGCCCTCCTTTCCAAGCCGGTGCTCTCCAGCTCCGGCTTTTTTGTGCCAAGACATGAACACCCGGATCGTCGAGCCCACGCCAGAAATCATCACCCTGCTAGCCAAGCACTTGCATGAGGGTGGACTCGTGGCGGTGCCGGCTGAAACCGTTTACGGGTTGGCCGCTCACGGGCTCGATGCCGACGCCTGCGGCAGAATCTTCGCGGCCAAACAGCGCCCGGCCGACGATCCGCTGATCCTGCACGTCGCAACGACACCGCAGGCCCGGTCTCTGACGCGCTGGAATGACGCTGCTGAAATACTGGCCGAGCGCTTCTGGCCGGGTCCCCTCACCCTCGTGCTACCGAAGGACCATGCTGTGCCTGACATCGCCACCTCCGGCCTTCCCAGCGTAGCCGTCCGATCGCCGCAGCACCCGGTCTTTCGAAGCTTGCTGGAAACGTCTGGTCTTCCGTTGGCCGCCCCGAGCGCCAATCCATTCGGCTATATCAGTCCCACCACGGCTGCTCACGTGCTGCAGGGACTCGACGGCCGCATCCCCTACATCCTCGACGGTGGCCCCTGCCCCATCGGTATCGAGTCCACGATCCTCGATCTTCGTGACCCGGCCGCCCCCAAACTCCTCCGACCGGGCGCTATCACCGCCGAGGACATCGCCGAAGTGCTCGGCACTCCTCCGCTCATCGGATACCAGAGTCCGGCCGATCGACGACTAGCGCCGGGCTTACAACACAAGCACTACAGTCCTCGCACTCCGCTGGTGATGGTGGCGTCCCCTCCCGCGGCTCTGGCGAAGGATGAAGCCTACGTGCATTTCACTCCGTTAGCGGCGTTGGATTACCCAGCAAACAATTGCCGCGCGCTTTCCCTCGACGGAAACGGTGAAGAAGCTGCCCAGAAGCTGTTCGCCACGCTACGGGAGCTGGACCAAGCGAAACTGGCCACGATCTACATAGAAAACCCGCCACCTCAGTTGAAGTGGCGGGAAGCTATTTTCGACCGGCTCAGCCGGGCTGCGGTGAAATCGAACGCCCGCTAGGCAGACGTTCAGTTCCGCGATGAGGCTCAGCTGCGCTCCGGGGTGTCGTCGTTCTTCGACATCACCACGTAGTAGTCCTTGTAGGACTTGTCGTAATACTGGGCGTAGTAGTAACCCGAGACAGCCAAGTTCAGGCCGTTGAGCACGGCTCCCAGCAGCGGCACGTTGCTCTCCAAGAGCTTCTTGGCGGCAAACTGCGCGGCCTTGCGGCGCACCTTGTTGAAGAAGATCGTGAACAGCGAACCATCCACCAGCGGCAGAATGATCATCGCATCGCTCACCGCGGCGAGTGGCGGCGTGTCGATGAAGACCCGGTCATAGCGCTTGCGCAGGTCTTCGATCATCTTCTCGAAGTTACGGGAGTTGAGAACATGAGTCGGATTCTTGGCGCGTCCACCTGTGGTGATCACGTCCAAGCCCGGAAAGACATCCTTCACCGCCACATCGTCGAGGTCGGCCGTGCCGCCAACGATATCAATGACGCCCTTCACGTTTTCGAGCTGAAGAGTCTTGTGGATGTTCGGCTTACGAAGGTCACAATCGACCACGCAGACTTTCTCGCCGTGGGCTGCAAAGGTGAGGGCCAGGTTCGTCGTGGTGAAGGACTTACCCTCACCCGGAATCGTGCTGGTGGTGAGCAGACACTTCGCGTTCTTCGCCTCCTCCTTGAGCCGCAGCGCGGAGTGAAGTGTCAGAAACGCTTCGGCCACCTGCCGATCAGAGTTGTTGATCACCACTTGGGCCTTCTCCACCGGATCAAGTTTCTTGATCTGCGGGATGATGCCGACCAGCGGCACGCCCACCACCGACTCAATGTCGAAGGAGCTCTTCACACGGTCATCGATGAACGCGACGAAGAAGGCAAAGCCAAGACCCAGACCCGCGCCACCGATCAGGCCGAGGCCGAGATTGAGCACGATATTCGGAGATACAAAATTGCCTTCTTTAGACGGCTGGGCGCGATCGATCACGCGGGCATTTTGGTTGTCCATCGCCGCGTTGAGGTTGGTCTCCCGCATGCGCGAAACGATGCTGTTATGGAGCTCTTTGTTGATCAGGTATTCGCGCTCTTTCTTGTCGTAATCGACCGCCGCGCGACTCAGAGCCAGAGACTCGGTCTCCTGCTCCACCAAGTCCTTGCGGGCCTCGGCGAGGCTGCGTTTGGCGGCGTCGTATTGGGACTCGATCTGTCGCACCATACCGCGGATCGCGGATTCGAGCTCGGCATTGGTCTGCTCCAGCTTGCGACGCGCTTCGATCATACGCGGATGTTTGGCCCGATACCGTTCCTGCAACTCAGCGATCGCGATGTTCTCCGCCGCGATTTGCTGCTTGAGCGCGGCGATATGCGGATCGCTGGCCACAAAGGGTAGCTCGGCCAACTCGTTGAGGTTGTCTTTGCGCTCTTCGAGTTGGTCGTAGCGCACCTCGACCTGCTTCAACTCGGTCGAAAGTTCGGTCACGTTCATACCCAGCGCCTTGAGACGGTCAGTCACGATATCCCGACGTTCGTCCAAGGATACCATGTTGTTTTTCTCGCGGTAGCTTTGGAGTTCGTTGGCAAGTTCATCGACCTTTCGTCCCTGCTCATCAGCCCGGAGCTTGAGGTCGTCCACTGCCTTGAGCGTCTCTTCGATGCGTTGGCGATTGTTGAAGTTGATGAACTCCTCGGTGAAGTAATTGGCCACGCGGGCTGCAATCACTCGGTCCGGATGGCGGTATTGGATCGCGATCACGAGGCTGAGACGCTGCGGCACAATCTTCCGATTTTCGGCCAAAATGCCATGCGGCAAGAGAGGCTCTTCGCTGTCTTCGTCCACGTAGGGCGCTAGGAACTTGGTCAGCTCATCGCCGGTGAGGCGATTCGCCACACTCTCGATCAGGTTCATACTCTCGAGGAGCTTGACCTGCGTGTTGAGGTCTTCCGCGCCACGAATTTCAGTATCAACCACCGCCTCAACCTGCATCACTTTGGGATCGTCGCGCAGCAACTGCACCGTTGCCGTGGCCTCGTAGATGCGCGTCGCACTGGTCGTGTAAACCAGCACCGACGAGAACACCACGAGGAACACCACGATGATATACCAGATGCGTTCGCGGAGAATCAGCAGGTAGTCCTGAAAGGAACGATGCGCGGTGCCTTCACCCTCGCCGTAGCCACCCGAACCATAGCCGGCATAACCGCCGTAACCGTAATCGCCACCTTGCGGGCTGTTTTCTTTGTCAGAGAGATTCATTGCACGTCAAACGGTCAGAGCAGTCGCTCGGGCACATAAATAAGGTCATCGGTCTGGAGCACCCAAACTTCATTGGAATCACCTTCGATCATATCATCGGCGTTGATGACGAAATTCTCTTGAGAACCATCGTCATTCTTCCGCGTCAGACGAATCTTTCGGCGATCTGCCAAACGGGTGAAGCCACCCGCACGCGAGATCGCATCGAGCAGGTTCAGGCCTTCTTCGCGGGGAAATTCAATTTCACCTGGAGACCCCACCGATCCGAGCACATTGACGGTGCGCCGTGCGTATTCCATCACGACGATGTTCACCTGCGGATTGACCAAGTAATCCCGATCGTAGAGCTCCTCGATCTTCTGCTCCGCGGCGCGAATGGTGAGTCCCTTCAGATTGACCCGTCCGATGAGCGGCAAGGAAACAACCGACTCGCGGGAAATGCGTAGCTCTCGATCCATGTCCTCTTCTTGGAAGACCCGGACCTGCAGGAGATCGAGCGGCTGGAGGATGTAGTCGTCAGAAATGGCCGTGGATGCGCCGGAGTCTTGGGCTCGCAAAGACTGCGTCACGGCGCTGGCGAAAAAGGCGGCGATCAACAGAAAAAGGTGCGTGGTTCTCATTAGAAAAAAAAGGAAGAAGACCCTAAGGGCCTTCTTCCTACGATTTCAAAGCTACTTCAGTTGTTCCCGCAACGATCAGTAACGGAGGCGGGCCGAGAGGCTGAAGACGGTGTTGTCGAAGTCACCACCAACGACACCGCTCTCGTTGTTCTTGTAGTTAAACTCGCCGCGAACTTGGAAATACTCGTTGAAGATGTAATCGCCGCTGAGCGTGCCCTGCCAATAGGTGTCATCGGCGCGGGTGAAGTAGTCGATCTTGCGGTAGGTCAGACGGGAACCGAGGGTGAAGTCGGGGGAGATCTTGGAGTTGAAGCCAACGAAGGCGTCGAAGTTCTCCTGGCTCAGACCGACGCCGGAGGTGCCGAAGTCGTTACCGAGGCCAAAGGTCAGGCTGGTCTTCTCGGAGTAAGCGTAAGAGAAGTCCGACTTGAGACCAAAGGCCGTGCGATCGCCACCAGCCTTGAGGTTACGGTCGGTGACACCCAAACGGAGGAAACCGGTGAGCTTCGGGGTGAATTCACCACGAGCACCCACGCTGTAGAACCAGTCCTCGGCATCAGCCGTCACGGTGTCGGTGTCCGTCTGGCGGAATTGTGCGCCAAAGCTCATGTCCACCTTGGGGGTGAGCTCGTAGTAGTAACGAAGCGGGATCTCGGTGCGAGTGCGGTCGGTGAAGGAAGCCTGCTCGTAATCCGTGTCGGTGTAGTCCACGCCAAACAGGATCGATGACTTGGCGGTCATCTCCATTTCGTGCTCAACGCCAGCGTTGAAAACGTCGCGGCGGGAGAGAGTCGGAGAACGGAGGTCAACCGTGTTTTGATTTAGCTGGCGGTAGGACGCCTTACCCTTGGTGGACGACTTCTCATCCTTGTGCTGAATGGTGAAGGTCACGTCGGACAGCTCGGAATCGAGGTCGGAGTTGTCGCTGTAACGGGTGATGTTCTCCGTGTAAGCGAGCTTGCCGCTGACCAACGCGTTCTTGCCGAACTCATAGGAGAGACCCGGCGCAAAGAGGAAAACCGTGTCGTCACGCACCGGGTTGGAAGGACCACCCACGGCCCCAGGGGCGACGTAGTCGTTACCAAGGGTGACGTTGTCGTTGAATTCGATACCGGCTTTGGCCGTGACAAAAAGTTCGGCGCTGCTGCCGATCGCCATAAACGGCGCGGCCAACGCACTACTCCCGAGGAGCGATGCCGCCACAGCAGCGGAGATGATGGTCTTGTTCATATGTAGTCTGAGTTTGGTGATTAGGAAACCCGATTTAGGAATGATGGATTAGGAAATGAAAAGTAAATTGTTCGCAATCACGCTCACCGAAAGGCGAAGTCCAAGGCGTCCACCCGAGTAGACGCAATCCAGAAAACGAATTCATTCGAGCTGATCAAGACCTCTCTTGTAACTTTTTTGCATTTATGGCCCGGGGCGAGAAAGGGCATGTAACTCGCTTGGATATTGTTAGTGTTGCTGCAAATTTCATGCCATTGCGATGAACCAAAACCAGAGCTTTTCGACCGCAAAGTCCGCGCCGTCCATTCGCGTGCTCTCAGGGTGGCGCACACTCCTTCCCTGTTACATTTATCGCGACGCCCGGGGCCTCCGCGTCCGCCTCTTTCCCGCCAAGCTCGTGGGGTGGTTAACTCTCGGCCTTATCGGCGGTTACCTCTCGGTCGGCATCGCACTATACTGCAACGACTTTTACCGGCGAGGTTTGCAGGAGATCAGTCTCTGGGATCGGCTCTACCCGCCGAATTGGCCCGCTTACTCGCGCAGCCGGGGCGAAAGCATGATCCATTTGGCCGAAGCCGCCTTAGAGGAAGGCAATCTCCCCCAAGCCTTCCATTTGCTCCGTTCTGGTCTGGCCCGCTCTCCCCAAAATCTCACCGGCCGCCGCCTGCTGACCGACATTTACCTCTATCTCGGCCGCAAGGACCTCGCCGTCGCCAACGCCCTGACTCCGCTGCGTGAAATTCCGGTGACGGATCTCGATTGGGCCTATTGCGAGGAGTCGATTCGCTTTCTTTTCCGAGAACAACGTGACGAAACGATCGTCTCGCTGACGACGGATCTGCTGCAGAGCGCCGAATTACCCGTATCCGCGGCGCAATTCCTCGCTCTGGCTCAGTCCAACGCCCTGCTTTTTCGGGGTAATTTTGACCAAGCCGAAGATACTCTGCGCAGATTCGACCTCGAACTCACGCCTGAAGGTCGAGTCCTCAGCGCAAAAATCGAATGGGAACGCGGATTTCAAGAGCTCGCCGTGGTCTTGATCGACCAGTTGGCGCACGAATTCCCCACCCACCAGGAAATCTACTCGCTGCAAAACGCGTGGTTGCGCGATTCCGGCGCACCCGATCGAGCCCGTCACCTTAGCCTTCTCCGCCGCATCGACTACCCCGACGAACTCCAGCCGCGCATCGATCTACTCACGGCCCTCGACGCCACTGACGACGATGACGCCGTTCGCGCAGAGACCGAGCTGATGCTCCGCCAGTTTGCAGCCAACCCCCAAGCGGCGCTGATGTTGGGCGATTTTGCGGCCAATTCAGGTCGACCTGAGATCGCCGACCACGTGTTTGCCCACGCCGCCGCTCATCAGCACTCTACCAGCGCGCTCGCCCTCATGCGCGTTGAGTCCTTGATCGTGGCCCAGCGCCACGCCGAGGCGGTGCAACTCACTCGTGAACTCCTGCAGGCTCATCCGGAGTGGGAGGACCAGTTCGCCCCCATTTTTAATGGGTTGCTTGCCATCGCCAACTACGCCTTGGGCGATCGCGAGGCCGCGAATCTCTACTTAACCGACTTCCTGAATCTCAAAAATGTCCGCGCCGAAAACCTTGTCGCGGTCGCCCAACGTCTCCGCAACGTTGGAGCCGACCAGCAGGCCGTTCGTGTCCTGCAACAGGCCGTGGCCACCGACCCGCTTAACCAGCTCGCGCTCACGGCCCTCATCGAGTTCGAACTCCAGCGTCCGACCGAGAGCGACCTGACCGCACACCTCTCCCAACTGCTGACCATGCGGCGACCCTCCCCCCAACTGCTCCGCCAAGCTTACCAAACGCTCGGCCGCGATCGTTTCGCTTTCGTGCCAGGCCGGGAGGAGGTGCTCGACCGCATCTCCAACGAGTTGGCGCGGTCACGCTACCAACGCGCCCAGAGTTCGTAAGTCGCTGACTCAGACTACTGCTCAGACCCGATCGCCGTTTCAGCTCGAACGGGCCGTTTGCCTCAGCGCTTCCAACAGCCGCGCATTCTGCTCCTCCGTGCCGATCGTGACCCGCACCCACTCGGGGAGCTGATACGGTCCCAGCGGTCGCACGATCACCCCGGCTCGCTGCAGCTCGGTATAACACCGGGCACCGTCGCCGACTTTCACCAAGAGGAAGTTCGCCGCACTCGGCACATACTCCAGCCCCGCCGCCGCCAGGCCCGCCATCAGTTGCTCGCCGCCCGCCCGGTTCGCTTCCCGACAACGCGCCACCCAAGCCTCATCCGCCAATGCCGCCATCGCACCGACTTGGCCGATCGTGTTCACATTAAAGGGCTGCCGCACCCGCTGCAGCATACTCGCCATCTCCAGCGAAGTCAGCGCGTAGCCGACTCGCAGCCCCGCCAAGCCGTAGATCTTGGAAAACGTCCTCAACACCACCACCGCTCGGTCGCCCGTCAGCAGATCGGTCCAGTCCGGCACCGGATCCAGATACTCCGCGTAAGCCTCATCGAGCACCACCACCACATGCTGCGGCAGCCGCTCGATCCACGCCCGCACCTCCTCGGCCGGATTTAAGGTGCCCGTCGGATTGTTCGGACAGGCCAAAAACACGATCCGCGTCCGCTCCGTGATCGCCCGCTCCATCGCCGCCAGATCATGCACGTGGTCCACCAAGGGCACCTCCACCGGTGTCGCCCCAAACAAGAGCGTGACCAGTTTGTAGACGATAAAGGCCGGCGCCCCCATCACCGCCTCATCGCCGGGCCGCAGGAACACATGCCCCAGCAACTCCAGCAATTCGTTTGAGCCATTCCCGACCACCAGCTGCGCCGCGTCCACCCCATGATGGGCCGCCAACGCGTCCCGCAACGCCACGCATCCGCCATCCGGATACAACTCACAATCTTCCAACGCCGCCTTCATCGCCTCGATCGCCTTCGGGGAAGCGCCCAGCGGATTCTCGTTCGAGGCCAGTTTGATGATGCCGTTCGGATCGAGCCCCAACTCCCGCGCCACGTCCTCGATGGGACGACCCGGTTCATACACCGGCTGCGTCAATACACTGGGATTCACGAGCTCACGAAGATTCATGCCGCCATCCCAACACCATTCGACAAGCCCACAAAAGCCAAATACGTCTGCTCCCATGCGCCGCCCTGCTCTTTCTTTCACCGCCCTGCTCCTCGGCCTGCTGGTGCTCCCGCGCCTTATCGCCGCGCCCGCCACGACCGTCCTCACCGGTGAGATCGAAGGTGCCAAATATACCATCGCCGCGCCAGCCGCCCGCGCCGATTGGAATGGCAACCTGCTCCTCATCGCCCACGGCTACCGCCCCGAAACCGCCCCGCTCGTCGCCGACCTCAACCCTGCTCAGGCCGCCTACGCCACCTTGCTCGCCGAGGGCTGGATCGTCGCCAAAACCAGCTACCGTCGCAACGGCATCATTGTGCAGGATGCCATCACCGACCTCGCCAATCTCCACGCCCACATTCGCGCCCAGTTTGGTCCGCCGTCCCGCTCCATCGTCATGGGCGACTCCATGGGCGGCACCATCGCCACCCTGCTCGCCGAGTCCGAGTCACCGCCCTACGACGGTCTCATCGCCATCGGCGCCGCGCTCGATCTGCGCGAGGACAACGGCGCCGGCGCGGTCAACCTCCAGCCCCGCCATCCCCTGCTCTTCATCGCCAACCGCTCCGAGTTTGAAGGCCCCAGCGCCTACACCGAAACCGTCCTGCAGCGCCCGACCTCGGTCGCGCTCACCGCCCCCGCCCTCTTTCGCGTCGATCGCGATGGCCACGTCAATGTGAACCAAGCCGAGCGCCTTTACGCCATCCGCGCCATGGAGCTCTGGCTCGAACACGGCTCCCGCGCCCTCCCCGACGACGCCCAGACGCCAGCGTCGCCGCACGACGGCACCGTGCAACCCGTCGCCCGCGACTCCGCGGTCACCTTCGACGCCGATGGCCGCGGCTTCACCGCCACTGTCACCGACGTCTCCGCCATCTACGGCAACGTCTGGCTCAACGCCCAACCCGCCGACTTCGCCGCCATCGGCCTCACCTCCGGTCTCTGGGCTCGCCTCACCGCCGGCGACGAAACCTACCGCGTGCGCCACGGCACCGACTTCTCCGATGTCGAGCGTGGCCAATGGGTCGTCTTCCCCAACGCCGACGGCTTCTACTGGCTGTCGCGCAACTGGGCCAATGCTGCCGAAACTGCGAACCTGCAGCTCGGCGACACCGTGCATATCCGCCGTTTCGATACAGCGGAGAAGAACTGAGCCCGCCGCCGAGCCTCGCTCGAATTCAACCGCGGCTCGGCACCCGCACCACCGCCATGCCGGCGGCTTCGGCGGCTTTGATGCCCGGCACCGCATCCTCAAAAACCACACACTCCGCCGGCGGCACGCCCATGCGTCGCGCCGCTTCGAGGAACATGTCTGGAGCCGGTTTGCCGCGACCCGGCGCCACGTCCTCCGGGGTCACCACGATCTCAAACACATCATCCAACCCCGCCGCTTTGATCGCCGGATGCGCGATGAGCGGCTCGCCGCCCGTCGCGATCGCCACCGGATGCGTCTTCGCCATCTCCCGCGCAAACGCCGCCACCGGCTCGATGACCTTCACCTCCGCCAGACAGTCCAGATAGAGCTTCTCCTTTCGGTGCGACACCGCCGCGGCGTCGATCGTCAGGCCGTAATGCTCCCCCATCTTCTCCGCCACACCCAGCGTCGGCACGCCACCAAGGCTGTAAAACAGATCCTCATCGAGCGTCCCCGGCACGCCCGCCTCCTGCATGGCGAGATCCCACGCCCGGTAGTGCACCGGCATGGAATCGATGAGCGTGCCATCGAGATCGAAGATGTAGCCACGGAAGCCGCGATCGGGAAATTCTATCTGCATAGCCCTCCAGCCAAGGGTCGCATCCCGCCAACTTGCAACCCTCGGCGCGACTTCCGCGCGCTTCGTTACCAGAAGATCACGTAGAAGATCAGCGTGAGCACACACACGCCGATGCCCACCAGCTTGGCGCCGGAGGAGCTCTTCAACTCAATCGCGCTATTCACTGGCATTTCCACCGGACGCGACAGCGGGGCAAACTTCGTGACCACCAAACCGACGGCGATGACGAGGAAGAAGCACAACGCCATGCGATCGAGGAAGGCCATCTCCTCCGAATACCACCAGCCTTGGTTCACCAGGATCGGACCGACGACCCACTTGAAGGCCGCATAAGCCACCGCGTTGATCACGATGCCCAGCCAGCCGAAGAAGCGCGGGGTGCGCGGCGAGAAGAAACCGAAGATGAACACCGCCAGAATGCCGGGCGAAATGAAGCCCTGGAATTCCTGAATGTAGGCGAAGATCGAAGTGAGCTTGTTGAGCTGCGGCGCGAGCAGGGCCGCCAGCACGACGAACACCGTCACGAATACCTTGCCCATGCGCACGAGCTTCATCTCGTCCTTCTCGCCAGTGAAGCGGGCATAAAGGTCCATCGTCGCGATCGTCGAAGCCGAGTTGAGCATCGAGGCCAGCGAGCTGATCACCGCACCGGCCAGCGCCGCCAACACGAACCACGAGATCAACGGCAGCGGTTTCACCAACTCGCGCACCAACACCGGGAACGCCGCGTCGTAATCATAGCCCCCACCGGGCAACGCCATTTCCGCACTGAAGAGGTTGAAGGCCATGATGCCCGGAATCACCACCACGAACGGGATCAGCAGCTTCAGGAAGGCCGCAAACACGATGCCCTTCTGGCCCTCGGCCAAGGACTTCGCGCCCAGCGTGCGCTGCACGATGTATTGATTGAGGCCCCAGTAAAAAAAGTTCGGGATCCACAGGCCCACCAGCAACGCCGTCCACGGAATGTCACTGTCTTCCTTCGGCCGCACCATGTGCACCTTGCCGCCGGAAAGGTTGTCACCGTTGCGCACCTCGGCTTCGCCATCCTTGCCGTCGTTGAGCAACATAAAGCGTTCCCACGGACCGGCCGCTTCGAGATCCTCGACCGTCGCCGAAGAGTTGGCGACCTTGGTCAGGATGAGTTCTTCGGCCGGCTTGTTGGCGAGCACGTTGAACGCGAGCACCGCCACGATCAGACCACCCACGATCAGCGCCGAGCCCCACACGAGGTCCGTCCAGGCACAGGCGCGCAGACCGCCGATATACACATACACCGCCGCGAAGATCGCGATCAGCCAGCAACAGGCGGTGAGGCTGTTGAGCACCGGCACGTCATGGTAGTAGGCCGACACAAACTTCGCGCCCGAGAAAATGACCGACGAGGTCGTCACAAACACCAGCGTCACGATCGCCGGAATCGCCATCGCCATGCGCGACACCGTGCCGAAGCGATACTCCAGAAATTCCGGGATGGTGTAGAGGCCCGCCTTCAGGAACTTCGGCAGGAACCAGAATGCCACCACCACCAGCGTGATCGCCGCCATCCATTCGTAGGACGCGATCGCCATGCCGAGCCAGTTGGCCGACGAACCCGACATGCCCACAAACTGCTCCGTGGAAATGTTGGCCGCGATGAGCGAGAAGCCCACCAACCACCAGGTCAGACCGCGGCCGGCCAGGAAGTAGCCGCTCGCGCCCGAGTCAGCGGCGGAATCCTTACTTTTCCAGATTCCGAGCCAGATGACGCCGACAACGGCGGTGACAAACAAAACGACTTCGAGGAGGTGCATGAACGTTGAAGGAGGGGGCTTGCTTGGGTGGGATGGAACGCGGCTCACTCACCCGGTGGGTGGGCGGTCGCGACGCGAAGTCTGACCAGCGCGACCTCGGCAGCGCAAGCCGCGGGTCTGTCCAAATCTTGCTCAAACCCGCGCACTGGCCTTTCGCCAATCAGCGGCATCAGCGGTTCTGGACGTAGGTGCGAATGCCGCGCGCCGGCACTTCGATCGTGCCCAGCGTCGCCAACGCCACGCGCTGCGGGGCGTCGGTCTCATTCATCACCACGACAACCACCGCGCCATCCGGATTGGCAAACGCGATCGTATCCAGATTCTCATTTCCGCAGGTCGAGGCGATGCGCACCGCGCCCGGTTTCACAAAGCGGCTGAAGTGCCCGATGTAATAAAACGAGGGGCCGTAACTCACCTCCAGGGTGTCGGTGTTCACGATCACCGGCGCGTCACAGAAGTTGCCCACGTGGTTGGGACCACCGCGCTGATCGAGCACGATGTTCCAATCGATGAAGCCCACCACCCAATTGCGGAAGTCGCCCATCATCTGCCGGGCGTAGCCTTCACCGTGCTTCCACGCGCCGATCGCGTCGCCGCCTTCCCAGCAGCCTTCGGTGAATAGAATCGGCTTGTCCGGATACTTTGCATGCACCCGCGAGGAGGCCTCAAAGTCGTTGCTCACATACCAGTGCAACCCGAGGCCCCACAGGTATTGCGCCGCTTCCGGATCACCCAACGAGGCATCCGCATGCACCTCCAGAATGTCGCGGTTATGGTCCAGCGCCATGAGCTTCACGTCACTCATGCCCGCCCGCACCAACGCCGGACCGAGGTGGTTTTTTACGAAGTCGCGTTCCTGCTCCGGCGTGTAGAGGCAGGACTCCCACACCTGGTGCGCCTGCGGTTCGTTTTGCACCGTGAGGCCCCACACCGGAATGCCTTCCTCGTCCTGCATCGCCTGCACGAACTTCACAAAAAACTCCGCCCACACCGGCGCATACTCGCCCCGCAACGACCCGCCGTCATCCATGCGATAATTGGTCTTCATCCAATACGGCGGGCTCCACGGCGAGGCCACCAACCGCAGGGAATCACCGCCCGCCGCCGTGCGCGCCTGATGGATCAGCGGCAGCACCCAGCGTCGCATCGGATCGAGGCTAAAGTGATGCAAATCATAGTCGCCCGCCACGTCGTCGAGCGACCACATGTTCAGCGAAAAATCACAGGAGTTGATGTGCGTCCGCGCCAACGTGTAGCCGATGCCCTCCGCCGGATCGAAATAGCGGCGAATCACTTCCGCGCGCCGTTCCGCCGGCAACTGCTCCAGCACCCAGGCCGACGATTCCGTCAACGCGCCGCCAAACCCCACCATCGTCTGAAACTGCTCCGCCGGCTCAAAACTCAGCGTCGCGCGCGCGGCCTCTCCCCCCACCGCTTCGGCTGCAATCGGAGTTAAGCGATGGTCGTTGTCACGGGCGGTTTCATACGCGGTCCAAGTGGAGGCCGCCGAGGCCGTGGTCGCGCCGAGCGCCGCCGCGGCGGAAACCGCCGTTACCAAATGAGAAAGAGAGCCAATCGGGGAGGTCATGGGGAGAAAACAACGAGGGGTTGGGAGACGTCGGACGCTCGCTCATGCGGGCCGACCGGAAGGGTTTTCATCGTAGCGTTTCGCCCCCCGCCCCCGCATCCCTCTTTCGGGTGATCGGTCGCGCTTGGATTTGCCCGCGCACCCGTCCCCACCCCAAGCTGCACTCCAACGTGATCCCGCCCCGCCTCCTCTCCGCTCCCCCCCTCGCCCCCCGTCTGGGGTGGCTCGGCCTCGGCGCGGTTTGGCTCGGACTCCTGCTTGCACTGCCCCTCAGTTCCGTCACCACCGCGCAAACGCTGCGCAACGCGGCCGACGTGCTCGCCCTTTCGCCCGAACGTGCCGCCGCCGGGCTGCCTGTCACCGTGACCGGGGTGGTCACCGCCGCCGACCCAGCGTGGCACGGCCAGTTTTTTGTGCAGGACGAAACCGCTGGCATCTACGTCGACGCCCGCACTGAACCCGCCCCCGCCCCCGGCACCCGCGTCGAGATCCACGGCACCTCCCATCCCGGCGACTTCGCCCCCGTCATCGGTGAGCCGCAGTGGCGCGTGCTCGGCCCGGCGCCCCTCCCGCCGGCTCGACCCGTTTCCGCCGACCGCCTGATGAGTGGCAGCGAGGACTGCCAACGTATCCGTATTGTGGGCACCGTGCGTCAGGCTCACCTCGACGCCAACCAATGGCGCCTCATCCTCGCCGTCGAGGGCTACCGCCTCACCGTCTTCATTCCTTCGCTACCCGACGCCACGCCCGATTCCCTCCTCGGAGCCCGGTTACAAGTCAGCGGCACCGCCGCCACGACTTACCACACCCCCGTCCGCCAGTTGTTGGATGTGCGCCTGCACGTGCCGCGCCCCGCCGACGTCGAACTACTTTCCACCGAGTCAGCTCCCCCGTGGTCCGCCGCACCGCTCCCGCTTCAAGCCGTCGCCCAATACCGCCCGGGCAATACGTCCTCCAATCGTGTCCACGTCGCCGGCGTGCTCACCCTCCAACGACCCGACGGCCTCGCCTTTCTGCAGGATTTAACCGGCGGACTACGCCTCGATCCGATCCAACCCGACCTGCCGCCCGTCGGCACCGCGGTCTCCGCCATCGGGTTTATCGAATACGACAACCACCTCGCCGTGCTGCGCGATGCCATCCTGCGCCCCACCAACTCCGCACCTCAGCCCGCGCCACTGCCCGCCCCGGTCGCCGCACTCCGCCAAGGCCTGCATCACGGCGAACGCATCCGCCTCGTCGGCCATATCCTCGACGCCAGCTTTCGTCCGCTGCCCGCCACCGATCTGATCGAATCCTCCTGGTTGCTCCAAGCCGACGATCTCAGCGTCACGGTCAACCTCGCCCACGCTCCCGGCCAGGCACCCAACCTCCCCGTCGGCGCCACCGTCCAGGTCGACGGCGTCTGCCAATCCTCCCTCGACGCCTCCGGCCGCCTGATCGCGCTTCACCTGCTGCTCGCCACGCACGCCGACGCCGTCGTGCTCGAACCTCCCGCGTGGTGGACGCCCGCCCGCCTTTTCACCGCCCTCGGCGGCGCCGCACTCGCCCTCTTTCTCGCCGTGGCCTGGTCCCTCCACAACGCCCGCCGCAACGCGCTACTCGAAACCAAGGTCGCCGAGCGCACCGCCCAGCTCGAGGTCGAGATCACCGGACGCAAAGCCGACGAGCTGCAGTTCAAAGGTGCCCTCACCGAACGCACCCGCCTCGCCCGCGAACTCCACGACTCTCTCGAGCAAACCCTCACCGGCATCGCCCTGCGTCTCCAAACCGCCACTACACTCGCGCCCCGCGACGCCGGCGCCGCCGCCAACCACCTGCAGACCGCCCGTCTCCTCCTCCAACAAAGTCAGGTGGACCTGCGCCGTTCGATCTGGGACCTGCGCTCCCGCGAACTCGAACAATTCGACCTCGCCGACGCCCTGCGCCACAGCGCCGAGCATCTCGCCGAGGCCGCCGGCCTCACCTGCAACTGCGACTGCGCCTACCCACCGCCACGCTGGCCCGAGGTGGTCGAGGAAAACGTCCTGCGCATCGGCCAGGAAGCCCTCACCAACATCGCCAAACACGCCCGCGCCGCCTCCGTGCAACTTCACCTCCACACCGACGCAACCCAACTTGTCCTCACCGTCACCGACGACGGCATCGGCTTCTCCCCCGCCCCCACCGCCGAGCTTGGCCAATCGGGTCACTTCGGCCTCATCGGCATGCAGGAACGCGCCCGCCGTATCCATGCCATCCTTACATTCGAGCCCGGCCCGCAGTCCCGCGGCACCCGCCTGCAACTCGTCGTCCCCCGTCCCACGTCATGACTTCGCCTGCCTCTTCCCACTCCCGCGTGCGCATCCTCGTCGCCGACGATCACTTCGTCGTGCGCAGTGGTTTGGTTGCCCTCATCGAGTGTGAACCGGAACTCGCCGTCATCGCGCAGGCCAGCGATGGCGAACAGGCCGTCGCACTCTTTCGCGAACACCAGCCCGACCTCGCCGTGCTCGACCTGCGCATGCCCGGGCTCGGTGGACGTGAGGCGATCGAGCAGATTCGCCGCGAGTTTCCCGCCGCCCGCATTCTCGTGCTCACCGCCTACAACGGCGACGAGGATATCCACGGCGCGCTCGCCGCCGGTGCCTCCGGTTATCTGCTCAAAAGCTCCACTGGCGACGACTTGATCCCCGCCATTCGGCAGGTCTGTGGCGGCGGTCGTTGGATCCCGCGCGATGTCGCCAGTCGCCTCGCCGTGCGCGAACGTTTTGAAGCCCTCACCCCGCGCGAACTCGACGTCCTGCGCGAGACCGCCAAGGGCCTCGCCAACAAGGAAATCGCCGCGACCCTCGGCATCACCGAGAACACGGTGAAGGATCACCTTAAACACATCCTCGGCAAACTCCAGGTCGCCGGTCGCACCGAAGCCGTGACCGCCGCCGTGCAACGCGGCCTGCTCGAACTCTGAGCCCCCCTGCGGTGGGTCGGGCTCGAGATTGCGCCGCCCCGTCAGATCGTGCCAAACCGAAACGCCGTCACCGACCGATACGTCTCGCCCGGCCGCAAAATCGTCGACGGAAACGTCGGTTGATTGGGCGAGTCCGGGAAGTGCTGGGTCTCAAGACAAAAGCCCGAACGCGCATCGTAAATCGCGCCGTCTTTGCCTTGGTCGCCCGGCTTGATGAACGCGCCGGTGTAAACCTGCATGCCGGGCTCCGTCGTCAGCACTTCGAGCACCCGCCCCGAGATCGGCTCCATGACTTTGGCCGCGAGGTGCGTCGTGCCGTCGGCATCGTCAAACACCCAACAGTGGTCGTAGCCGCAGCCGATCTTGATCTGCGGATGATCCTCCGCAATGCGCGCGCCCAGCGGGCGCGGCGCCAGAAAATCAAACGGCGTGCCCGCCACCGGCGCGAGTTCGCCGGTCGGGATCTGTCCCGCATCCACCGGCAGGTAACGCGACGCGCCCTGCATCTGCAGGATGTGTCCGTCGATCGTGCCCTCACCCGCGAGGTTAAAGTAAGTGTGCTGAGTAAGGTTCACCGGCGTCGCCGCATCGGTCGTGGCCGTGTAGGTGATCTCCAGCGTATTCTCCGGCTTCAGCAAATACACCACCGTGACCGCCAAAGTGCCCGGAAAACCCGCCTCCCCCGCCGGACTCTCCAACTTCAAAGTCAGCCGTGCCGACTCGCCTTCCGCCGCCACCTCGGCCGCCCAGACTTTGCGATCAAACCCTTCCGGCCCGCCGTGCAAGTGACACGGGATGCCGCCCGGCGCATTGTTGGTCGGCAGCGTGTAAGTTTCGTCGTCCAAGGTGAACTGCCCCCCGGCGATGCGGTTGCCGAAACGCCCCACCACCGCGCCGAAATACGCGCCGCCCGCTTCGTAGGCCGCGAGGTCATCGTAGCCCAACACCACGTCGGCCAGCTTGCCCTCCCGGTCCGGCGCCGTCCAACGCACGATGATGCCGCCATAGTTGGTGATCTCGACGCGCATACCTTTGGCATTGGTCAGCGTAAACAGCTCGGTCGCCTCGCCTGACTTGGTTTCACCAAAGGGTTTCCGAGCGACGCTGGCCCAGTTGCCGGCACCGTTCAATTCGTGGGAAGTTGAGGCCATGGTGAAAGATCAGGTTGGAGGTTGGGAGTCGAGGCCGGGACTCAAGGCCATCCCCCCGCCCAGCACAAGCCAACGCTCACTCACGCCGCGCGCCCGATTCTCCGTGCAAAAGTGCCCGCACCTGCGCCTCCAGCTGAGCCGCGAGCTCCTTCCGATCGCCCTCCGCCGTCAGCACCGCCGCCCGCCGAACGTGCACCCGCACCCACTCCAGGCCCGCAAACCCGATCACATGCGGCAACAGCGGCATCGATCCCCACCACGCCACTTCCCAAGTCGCATCCCGCCCCGCCGGCACCTCGTAGCGCAAAGCCACCGGACACAGCGGCCAACTCGCCTTCACCGCCGGCTCCAGCATCGACGGACGAAACGGGTTCACGTCCTGCCCATCCGTGCTCGTGCCTTCGAGAAACACCACCAGGTTCACCCCCGCCGCCATCACCGGCGCCAACTGCTCCCCCACCCGCACGACATCCGCGCGCACTTGCCGCCGGATAAACAAGGTTCCCGCCATCCGCGCAAACCACCCAAACAGCGGCCAGCCCTTCACCTCCGACTTCGCCACAAACACCGTCGGCGCCAGCGCGGACAGCACCAAAATATCCATGTAACTCACATGGTTGGGCGCGAGCATCACCCCATGCGGCAACGCTTCCCCCTCAGCCACCACCTCGATTTTGAACGCCCGCAACGCTCGCCGACACGTCCGTTGCAACCAGCGTGCTTTGCCCGCCACCGAGGTCCGTTCCTCGCGCGGCATCCGCAGGTATTCCAACGCGCTGCCTCCAGCTCCACCCAGCAACGCCGCCACCCGACCAACCCCGCGCAGCGACCAACGCCACGGGATGGGAGGAGATGGGGTATTCGGTCCAAAGACGGCCATGCGAGCCGCCCATCACGCCCAAACCTGCCAGTCAGGCGAGGTATTTTCGCGCAAAGCGCGGCGACAACGCGTCGAGGTCGAGCACCGTCAGGAAGTCGATCGTGCCAAACTCGCGGTCGATCGCCGGCTCGCCACACACCCGCGCCCCCGCCGCCAAATACGCCACCATCAATCGCGGCACCGCCAACGCATCGGCCGTCCCCGACCGACACCGACAGGATGCCACCGGCCGCGTCCGCCACTCCGGCGCCGCGAGGTAATGCGCCGCGAGATTACGATACGTTTCCAGCCCTCCGGCTTCGTCCAACGACGACAACGAGCTGCAACCGATCAAATACCGCTGCCCCCGCCGGCGCGCATGTTGCATGATGGCGCGCCATAGCAACGACAGCACACTCTGGTTGCGATGCTCCGCCGCCACACAGGCGCGCCCAAGCTCCAAAATCTCGCCACGCCGCGCGGCGAACGGACCAAAATCAAACTCCTGCTCGCTGTAATAACCGAGGTGCGCCGCCGCCGAGAGTCCGGCCTGCATCCGATAGGTGCCGACCACCTTCCCGTCCGCCTGATCCGTCACCAACAGATGTTCACAAACCGGATCAAACCCATCCTCATCGCGCCCGATCATGTGCGACGCCACAAGCCCCTCGTTGAGCTCCAGATTAAACACCTCAAACCGCAGCCGCTGGGCGGCCCACAGGTCCTGTTCGTTCGCCGCAAAATGGACTCGATAACGCTCGGTGCCGACCGGCGGAAATGACGCTTGCACGCTCATGGGATAATAGCCGCCGCACCGGCCCCCATGGCCTTCGCGGCAGTTCAACTCCCTGCGCTGCGCCGCACCAGCTCGCAAGAGCGGCGCGCCCACGTCGGCGGATTGTAACCATCGTCACGCGGCCCTTGCCTGTTCGCCACACGGCCGTGACGTCGGCGCCGCGCCACGCCTCAACCCAGAAACTTTCGCGCCACCCGCGGCGCCAGCCCGTCGAGGTCGAGCCACGTCAAAAACTCGATCGTGCCAAACTCGCGATGCAGCGAGGGTTCCCCACAAATCCGCGCCCCGAGCATGAGGTAAGCCGCCATCAACTTCGGCACCTTCGCCGGCTCACTCGCCGGCACGTCACAACGATGATCCGCCAACGGCCGCGTCCGCCACGGTTCCTCCACCAGGTAACGTTTGGCCAGCTGCTCATACGTGCCCATGCCGGCGCCGGCATCCTGCGAGATGAGGGAACTGCAACCGACCAGATACCGCGCCCCATGCGCCTGGGCGTAGCGCGCGATGCCTTTCCACAACAGCCCGATGACGGTCTGGTTGCGATGCGCCTCCGCCACGCAGGCGCGCCCCAACTCCAGGATTTGATGCCGCGCCGGCTCCATCGGCGAAAGGTCAAACTGCGCCCCGCTGTAATACCCCAAATGCTGTGCCGCGCTCAGCCCGGTCTGCATGCGATACGTGCCCACCACCGCGCCGCTGTCGCGCTCCATCACCAGCATCAAATCACACACCGCATCAAAACGATCTTCGTCGCGTCCCGACGCATACGACTCCACCAGCCCGCGCTGTAGTTCCAAATTGAATACCTCAAAGCGCAGGCGCTGCGCCGCCGCCAAATCCTCCGCCCCGGTCCCCATGCGCAGGACATAACGTTCGGTCTCCACTTCGATCGGTGCTGCTATCGTCTTCATGCTTTTCGTTGCTCCTGTAATAGGGTCCACAGTTCCCGCACGGACCACACCCGTGCGCCGGCACGGCGATTGGCCGCGCCAATTTCAAATGCGATCCGCCACTGCCGGCACAGGGTGCGCCAGCCAAACCACACCGAATGTTTCGGGTCATACATCGCCGTGGCTTCCGAAGACACACCGTTCAGTTCGATGACCTTAAACCGCCCCGCCTGCATCGCCTCGGTCGATTCCGCGCGCAGGTCGTAGCGGCCAAAATAAAACCCTTCAAACTGCCGACTCACCGCCTCGACCGCCTGCACCAGTTCCGGCGTCTCCAGCGCCGCACCGTCCAAAAACATCGCCCCGCGGCAGTGCGTGCCGAGTTCGCTCAGCATCACGCGTTCCCCTGCCGCCGGCACTTCGCCCAACCGCGCGGCGAACTTCTGCCGGAAGAATCGCGCCATGCCCACCGCGCGCGCGTCGTTTAGGATCAACCGTTCCAGACTGCTTCGCCCGTCGCCCACCACGTGCACCATACGTTTGTCGGTGATCGCAAAAATCTCGCCCTTCGCCGCCCCCGGTCGCCGCACATAAAACACGCCCCACTCCACGCCCGGCACATACGCCTGCGCGATCAACGCCGTCGGCTCCGTCCGCAGCACGACCTCCACCTCCGCCGCGTTCTTGGCGATCACGACGCCCGAGCCACGCTCTCCTAGGTCCGGCTTCAGCACCACCGGATAACCCAGCTGATGCTCCGCCATAAACCGCCGCACCGCCGCGTTGCGCTCCGGAAACGCCCCCGGGGCGATCAGCGCCCACGTCGCCACCGCGTCGCCGGCGCCGGCCAGCCCTTCGAGGATGGCGGACTTGGAATACCCCACCAATCCACCGGCCGCCGGCATGCCGGGATTTGCCGCCGAGAACACCGTCGCCCCGCGATGCCACACCGCCAACCAAAGTCCGTAGAAAAACACTGGCAGATAGATCGCCCAGATCGGCCAATACTCCCACTGTGTCAGCCGCACCCACCGCGACACCGCCAGCCGCTGCCACCGCATGAGACCGCCGACGCCTCCGTCGACCGGCCCCGCTAACGACGTCGCACCGGCCACGTCACTCCTTTCGCAATGTGGGCCAGTAGCCATCGGCAAGTTCGATAAAACCGGGAATATCCTGCTCCCAGTCGCGTTGCACCTTGGGTGAATAGTTCAGATACAGCTTCCCGTCGACGATGCGCCACGCCTCCGGATCGATCGGCGCGAGTTTGTTCTGACTCACCGCCCACGCGCAGTAGCCGCCATACTGCGGGGCATACGCCTCCGGATCCTTCGCAAAACGATCCCGGTGTGCCGCGCTGGCAAAACGCCAGGTCGCATCCCGCCATTCAAATTCGAAGTCGCTGTCGCCCTCCACCGGTTTGCCTTCCGTGAAGTAGGCCACCGGGTCGTAACCCTTGATCGCGAGCCCGCGCCAGTTTGTATTCACTTCGTCAGCACGCAGGCCAAAGGCCAACAGTCCGGCGATGAGGAAGAGATTGATAAAACGGCCCAGCGTTCGGCTGCATTTGATCGCGGGATTCACGAGACACCTCCCGTCCGGCCGACCAGTTTGGGTCCGATTACCGGCAAGGTGCCGCGATACAGCCACAGCCCCACCGCGCTGCAGACCCACACCACGATGGCCAGCGAGAACAAAGTCCCGCCGTCGTCATTCACCACCACCCCGAGCGAGGTGAGATGAAAGAAGATCGCGCCGCTCATCGTGCCCACCGCCAGCGCCGCTCCCACGGCCACCAGACCGGGCACAAACAGCATCACGCTGGCGATCAGTTCCACGATACCGGAACCGATGCGGCCGATCGGCTCCTGGCCCACCGCGGTGAAAATCGCCACCGAATCGGGATGCGCACTAAACTTAAAAAACAGGGTCTGCAACAGGATCACCGCGGCGACGATTCGCGTCACCCAGCTCACCACCGTAAGGCCCTTCGAGAGTTGGATTGATTGCTTCATACGCGGCGTGGGAGATCGGCTTCCGTCGCCCTATTCCGCATTGATGGACGAAAAGACATCCTGCCGCGGCAGCCGCCATTGGCGGGGCCCACCGGCCACCCGCGGTGCGCCCGGCCAGTTCTGCGGCTCGTAATCCAACACCACCCACTCCGGCCCCACCCGCACCTGCGTGATGCTGCGGGTCGCCGCATCCGCCCGACTCATGTTGACCGATTCCGCCCCGCGCTCCGTGTCATGAGAATGATGATACGCCGCCAACGCCGCCGCATCGGCGTTGCGCGGATACGCCCGCTGCCGCGCCGCCACCACCCGTTCGGAGGCGTAGGAGGATGACGTCAGCGGCGCCGCCACGTCGTCGCCCTCGCGCAGCCGGATCTCTGCTCCATTCCAATGCAGGTGCGCCGCGCCGCCGTCGCCGTCGATCGCCACCAGATTAAACGGCGGCGTGCGGTCCAGTCCGCCCGCCCGCAGCGCCAGGCCGATGGCATCCGTCGCGGTGCCAGCCGCCGCCGCCAACGGTGCGAGACGTCCCCGGCTTTCGCGCGGCCCGTCGAGCGGTTCACTCCAGGTCGAGCCGTAGTCATTGAGCAGCGCCACGGTCACGCCCTGCTGATTCACCATCAGCCACGTGCCGCCGCTGTCCGGGTCAGTCGGCGCCAGCCAGGCGACGCCGCCGATGGTGCGAAACTCCCGCGGAGGCTCCTCCGCCGCCCGACTGTGCAGCTCATCGCGATTAAACCACAGGGTGTAGCCGGCTTCCGCCGGTCGCCAACTCAACGTGCACATGCCGGCTCCTGCGCTTCGCGATACTTGAGCGTCGAGGGCGCCATGCCAAAATCCTGCGGCACCGACGCGCCATGGGCCTGCGCGATCACCGCGATGAGCGCGAAATGATGCACCGTGTGATTGATCAAAAACTCCAGCTCGCGCTCCACCGAGGTCTGCATGGTGCCGCCCTCCACGCTCTCCGACGCCATGGTCAGGCGCTGACCGTCATGCGCCCCGCCCACCAGCGCCTGGAGGCCCGCGGCGATCTGCTCCCACGCCGCCGCCGCATAGTCGGCCAACGATTCGATCTGCAAGTCCCGGGCCCGATTCTCGTAGTCCAGCTCGCCCGTTTTCACCGCCTGCAGGAAGGCTTGGTAATGCTCGATCGCGTGCCGGAAATGCCCGCCCGCCGATGAGTTGAAACAGCCCGCATAGGGCCGGGTGTAGCGTTGCTGGCCGAGGCTCTGAATCACGCCCTGTCCTTGGGCCACAAGGACGAGGTTGGCTTGGACAGCCGCGGTAACGACGGAACGAGGGGGCACGAAGCGAGGCGATTGCATTACTCGTTCAGAGTCCAGCCACAGAAAATTATTCCGCGTAACAAACTCGTCACGACGCCCCGCCCGTTCACCGTGACCATCGACCTATTCCTTTCCGTCCCACCGATCTGCTACACTCCGCCGCCATGGGAACTTCGCAACGTGCCCCCGCCAAAGGTGACTACTACAGCATGCTGGCTTTCGCCGGCACCGGCTTGGGCGCGTTCACGTCCTTCGTCTTCATCAGCAACATTCACGGCGAAGCCTGGCGTCTGGCCGTCACCTTCCTGCTCGGCACGATCTACATTCTGATTGGAACGTTCTCCTACCGCTTCGATGACGAGAACACCCGCCGACAATCCGCCGTCTTCGCCCTGCAGGTTACGCTCGTGCTCATTATCGTCTACGTGAGCCCGATCCGCGGCTTCTTCGGCATCATCGCCCTGCCCCTCGCCAGCCAAGCCGTCTTCATCTTCCCGCGACTCGTCGCGCTCGCCTGTGGCATTGGCATCTACCTCGCCGCCACCGGCGTGTTTTGGATGCTCTACGGCTTCGATGTCTATCGTGAGGTGCTCGTTTCCTACAGCCCGGCCTACCTGTTCACCATGGTGTTTTCCTACGTTACCCAAAACGCCCTGCTCGCCCGCGAACACGCCATGGCTCTCAGCAACCAACTCGAGGCCGCCAACGCCCAACTCCGCGCCCAGGCCGCCCAGGCCGAGGAACTCGCCACCACCCGCGAACGCAACCGCCTCGCCCGCGAGATCCACGACGGCGTCGGCCACTACCTCACCGTCATCAACATCCAACTCGAGGCCGCCCGCTCCATCTGCACCAAAGACCCCGCCAAGGCCGCCCTCGCCGTCGAAAAAGCCGCCCGTCTCAGCCGCGAAGCCCTCGACGATGTGCGCCGCTCCGTCGGCACCCTGCGCACCGACAACCAACTCCCGCCCCTCGCCGAGGCCATTCGCAACCTCACGACCGACGCCGGTCTGCCCGTCGAACTCACCATCGCCGGCGAACCCCGCCGCCTCCCCACCGCCGCCGAACACGCCCTCTACCGCGCCGCCCAGGAGGGCCTCACCAACGTGCGCAAACACGCCCGCGCGTCCCGCGCCGCCCTCGCCCTCGACTTCTCCCACGACGCCCACATCCGCCTCTCCGTCGAGGACGACGGCCAGGGCGCCGCCTCCACGCCCTCCTCCGATGGCTTCGGCCTGCAGGGCATGCGCGAACGCATCGGTCTCCTCGGTGGCCAAGTCACAGCCGGGCCTCGACCCGCCGGCGGTTTTACCCTCACCGTCGAAGTGCCCGTATGAGCAGTCCGTCCTCCGCCTCGATCCGCGTCCTCCTCGTTGATGACCAAGCCCTCTTCCGCGAGGGCCTGCGCATCCTGCTCGAACAACACGAGCAACTCACCATCGTTGGTGAAGCCGCCGACGGCGAACAGGCCATCGATGCCGCCCGCTTTCACCGCCCGGACATCATCCTCATGGACTTGCGCATGCCTCGCCTCAACGGCGTCGAGGCCACCCGCCGCATCACCGCCGAGATGCCCGATTCCCGCGTCATCGTGCTCACCACCTTCGAGGACGACGAAGAGGTTTACGAAGCGCTCAGCGCCGGCGCCGTCGGCTACCTGCTCAAGGCCTCCCCCAGCGAGCGCGTCATCGAAGCCATCGAGCTCACCGCCCAGGGCCAGTCGTTCATCGAGCCCTCGGTCACGGCCAAACTGCTCAACCATTTTTCCCGCCTCGCCGGCCAGGAAACCCGCCGCGCCGCGCCCCAGCCACTCACCGAGCCGCTCTCCTCGCGCGAACTCGACGTGCTCAAACACCTCGCCACCGGCCACAGCAACAAGGAGATCGCCGCCCAGCTCGGCATCGCCGAAGGCACGGTCAAAAACCACATGAGCAACGTCCTCGGCAAACTCGGCGTCCTCGACCGCACCCAAGCCGCCCTCCGCGCCCGAGAGCTCGGCCTGATCTAAGCCCGAGCTCATCTTTCCCTTTATTCTTTATCTTTCTCTTTCTCCCCGCGCCCCGGAAGCCGCCCGCATCTCGCCCCGTCGGGAGAAAGAGAAAGATAAAGAGGAAAGAATAAAGATCACCAAAAGGTGGACGCGGACCTCCGGGCCGCGTCACTCCAGTGCGTCAGCCCCCCCCCAGCCTCGGGGCTCCCCCCAATTTCAGCTTTTCAGCTTTTTAGCCTTTCAGCGTTTCGATGGGGCGGCTCCGCCGCCCCACCATGACTTCCGACCATGACCTCCGGCCCATGCGCCCGCTCTGGTCATGGTCTAGACTGCAGGGGAAATGAACGCCGTCCTGCACGACCTCCACACCGCCCTGCGCCAACTCCGTCGCGCCCCGGGCTTTGCCACCCTCGCCATCCTCATGCTCGCCACCGGGCTCGGCGCCACCATCACGGCTTACTCGCTGTTCCACTCCATCGTGCTGCAACCGCTCCCTTACCCGGAGCCCGAGCGCCTCGTCGTCCTGCGCGCCCTCAACACCAGCAAGGCCATCGACCAGGAGGGCGTCTCCGCCACCGATCTGCGCGACTTTCAGGACCGCACCACCAGCTTCGCCGCCCTCGGCGGTTACCGCCCCAACTTCGCCGCTTACAACCCGACCGACGGCGATCCCGCCCAATGGGTCACCAGCCTTGTCACCGGCGGCCTCTTCGACGCCCTCCGCCCCACCCCGCAGCTCGGTCGCCTCTTCTCGCCCGACGAATTCTCCTTCGCCGCCGAACGCACCGTCATCATCAGCGACGCCGCCTGGGAACGTTACTTCAACCGCCGTCCTGATATTCTGAATACGACCGTCCTGCTCGACGACCAGCCCCACACGGTCATCGGCATCATGCCCGCCACCTTCCGCGAACCCGCCTTCGTCGATGCCTGGCTGCCCTTCCCCGCCGAATCCCCTGAATACTTCGCCCGCGACTCCCGCTACTGGACCGCCATCGGCCGCCTCGCCCCCGACGCCAATCCCGCCGTCGCCGCCACCGAGATCGAATCCCTCTCCCACGACCTCGCTCGCGAATACCCCGATTCCAATCGCGATTGGTCCGCCACCACCCGTTCCCTGCTCGAGCAACGTGTCACCGCCATGCGCTCCGGCTTGCTCCTACTACTCGGCACCGTCGCCCTCGTCCTCCTCATCGTCTGCGCCAACCTCGCGAACCTCCTGCTCGCCCGCGCCCTCGCCAAACTGCCCGAGCTCGGCATCCGGCTCTCCCTCGGCGCCACCGCCTCCCGCCTCGCCCGCGTCGTCGCGGCCGAGAGCCTCATCCTTGCCCTCATCGGCGGACTCCTCGGCGCCGGTTTCGCCGCCATCGCTCTGCCCGCCGTCGCCCAACACATTCCGCCCGCCCTCCTGCCCCGCGCCCACGAGGTCGCCCTGCAACCCGCCGCCATCGGCGTGGGCCTCGCCGCCGCCCTGCTCTGCGCCGCCCTCTGCGCCCTCCTCCCCGCCTGGCGCCTCGCCCGCGCCAACGTGAACCTCTGGCTGAAGGAGGGCTCCTCCCGCGGCTCCACCAACCCCGCCACCCGCCGCTGGCAGGCCGTGCTCGTCGTCGGCCAGATCACCCTCACCGTCGCCGTGCTCGCCGCCGCCCTCCTGCTCATGCGCAGCCTCGTGCAGTTGCAGTCCACCCCCACCGGCTTCAGCCCGGAAAACGTCGTCCTCGTCCGCCTCGCCCCGCCGCCCAGCCGCTACGAGACCAACGAAGATCTCGCCCGCTACTACGAAGACTTGATCGATGCCGCCGAGGCCGTCCCCGGCGTGCGCTCCGCCGCCGTCAACGCCTCCACGCCCCTCACCGGCATCACCCTCACCTACCCGAGCTGGCGCGAAGGCACCACCACCGACGCCACCAACGCGCTCGACGCGGTCTACGCGCCGGTCAGCCCCGACTTCTTCACCACCGTGCAACTGCCCCTGCAGCGCGGTCGCCTCCTCAACGACTTCGACAACGCCGACGGTGCTCCCGTCGCCGTCGTCAACGAGGCCTACGCCCGCCGCATGTTCCCCGGCCGCGACGCCCTCGGCCAACGCATCATGATCGTTTCCTTCATGGGCCCGATCTACCGCGAGATCGTCGGCATCGTCGCCGACACCCGACAGAACAACCTCTCCGACGCCCCGCCTCCACAGGTCTACGTGCCACACACGCAGATGCCGTGGTTCTTCTCCACCCTGCTCGTCCGCATCGAACGTCCCTCCGTCGTCCCCGCCGTGCGCTCCGCCCTACGCGCCGCCGACCCCACCCTGCCGGTCGAGCCGCAACTCCTCGAAGACGCCATCGCCCAGGGCACGACCTTGCAGCGGTTGCAGAGTTACCTCCTCGGCGGATTCGCGGCCTTCGCCCTCTCGCTCTCCGCCTTTGGCCTCTACGCCAGCCTGCGTTTCACCCTCGCCCAAACCCTGCCCGAGATCGGCATCCGCCTCGCCCTCGGTGCCACCCCGGGCGGCATCCGCGCCCTCATCCTCGGCCGCGTCGGCAAACTCGTCGGCACCGGCTTCGCCCTCGGCCTGCTCGTCGCCTTCCCCGTCAGCCACGCCCTGCGCGCCCAACTCTACGGCATCGGTCCCGCCGATCCACTCAGCTACGTCGCCCTCCTCCTCACCCTGAGCCTCACCGCCCTGCTCACCGCCCTCCCCCTCGCCCACCGCGCCGCCCGCACCGACCCCACCACCATCCTCCACTCCGCCTAACCCCCTCTCACCTCCAACCCATATCACTTGTCACGTATTACGTGACACTTCCTCGCAACCCTCTGATTACCATGCACAAATACATCCTCTCCTTCCTCCTTCTTGCCGCCACCGTCTTCGCCGAAGACCCGGCTCCCGCCGCCGACTTGCCGCTCCCCGAACAGGCCGCCGCCGCCCTCGAGGCCGGTGAGACCAAGGACGCCGTCAAACTCTACGAGAAGGCGATCAAAGCCTCCCCCGACGACGCCCAACTCCAAACCGACTACGCCCAGGCCCTCGGCGTGCGCATCGGCCAGGTCAACTTCATGGCCCAGGGTTTCATCGCCTCCAAGATGCTCAAGGCCTACGAGCGCTCCGTCGAAATTGATCCCGACCACCTCACGGGTTGGATCGGCCTCTGCCGCTACTACCTCAACGCTCCGGCCATCGCCGGCGGCAGCGCCGACAAGGCCGAGACTTACGCCAAGGAGGTCCACCAGCGCGTGGCGTGGCTCGGCGAAGTGGAACTCGGTCTCGTCGCCGAAAAACGCGGAGACCTCGACGCCGCCAAGACCCACTTCGAAGCCGCCCTCGCCGCCAAGCCCGGCTACCCGGAAGCGACCAAGGCGCTCGAACGCATCGCGGCCAAATCCACCGAGTAAGCTCCGGCCAACGCTTTCTCTTTATTCCTTATCTTTATCTTTCTCGATCTCGCCTTCGTCGCCCTCCGCCGGTTTCTCCGGCGCGCGGGGCGACTGCGGCGTGCCCGACGACCGCGGCGCGATCTTCTCCGCATCGAGCAAATGCACGTCGTCCAGCAGACTGGTGTCGGACTCCGGCTCCGGTTCGTCCGGCACCTTGTTGCGCACCACCATCACCGCCATCGTGAACAGCCCGAGCGCGACCAGCACAAACCAGTCGCCGTGCTGCACATAAAAACTCTGCTTCCCGATCCAACGCACGTCGCGTTGCACATCCACGACCGCCGAGCCGCGGAAGTAGATCGAGCCTTCCACCTCCTCGTCAATCTTGGTTGAGACCATCGGTCGATACGTGCCGTCCGCCTGCCGCCGCATCACTTTGCGCAGCACGGCGCGGGTCACGCCAAACTCATCGATCCAGCCGCTCCAGCCCGCGTTGCCGATGCGCAGCACCGGGCGCCGCGTCTCCACCGCCCGCAACACACTGTGCGCCGCGTGCTGCTCCGCCGCGCCGCCCCGCCCGAACCAGCCGTTGTTGGTCAACACCACCAGCAGGTCCACGTTGGCCTTCACGCTGTCGCGCGCCAGCTGCGGATAGGTGTCCTCGTAGCAGATCAGCGGACCCACCGACAGCGTCACCCCGTTGGCATTAAACAACAGCGGCTGCGGCGAGGAGCCTTCTTCAAAATCGCCCGGCAGCGGCACCACCTTGTCCAGCCAGCCCAACGCCGATCGCATCGGCACGTATTCGCCAAACGGCACCAGGTGGCGTTTGCGATAGTAGTCGTAGTCCACCCCACGCTGCGGATCGACCATGAAGGCGCCGTTATACCACACGCCGTCCTCCGGATCGCCTTCGCCCACTTCGCGGCCTTCCACCGCGATCGAGCCCAGCAACAAGGGCGCATGCGACTCACGCGCCACCTCCTCGACAAACGCCTTCACCGTCGCGTCACCGCGCACCGCCCACGGCGTCACCGCTTCGGGCCACAGGATCAGGTCGGCGTTGCGGCGCGCCACCGTGGCCGTCGCCTGTTGCAAGGTGTTCACGATCGCCGGCCCCTGGCTCGCGTCCCACTTCAACTCCTGCGGCACGTCCGGCTGCACAAAACCAATCCGCCCGACGTCCTGATTGAAGTAGTGGCGATTCACCGACTCCGACACGTGCACGCTCAGGCACACCAGCAGGCCAAACACCGCCACAAAAAACTCCTGACTGCGCTTCTTCAGCCCCCGCAGGTGTTTTTCAAAAAACAACCGATGCCCGTAAGCCGCGAACCCGAGGTTCATCAGCACCAGCACAAACGACACGCCACCCGCGCCCGCATACGCCGCGATCTGCAGAATCGACGAGCGTTCCCACTGACTCGCCGCCAGCGGCAGCCACGGAAACCCGGTCAGCAACCAGGTCCGGCTCCACTCGATGATCACCCACAACCCCGCCAAGCCCAGCACGCCCAACACCCGCACGATCGTCGCCTGTCCGCGCAGCCGCGGCATCATCCACCACACCGCCAGATACCACGCGCCGACCCACACGCCGACCACCGGCGCCAACAGCGCCCACCCCGCCCAGGTCGCATGGTGCAGCCACCACAACAGGATATACCAAGCCGTGACCTGCGCCCCGATGGTGACCAACGCAAACAACCTGAAACTCGGCCGCCGATAGGCCCACAGGATCGCCGGCGCCAGACACGCGTAAGCCGCCTCCGGCACCTGAAACGGCGGGAAGGCCACCACCGTGAACAGCACCGTCAGCACAAACACCGCCGCCGGTGCCAGCCAACCACCGTGCTGCTCCCAAAACGGGGGCGTCGGGTTGTCATACTCGGGAAACAGCGGGATGTCGGGTTTGGCGGTGTTCAAAACAGTCAACAAAAGTGAAACCGCCTACCTACGCCGCTGCGACCGCCGAGCGCAACCGCAGCTTTCAACGACGGCTTATCGCTTGCTGACCCTACCCCTACCCCAAACACTCCGCCCCGCTTCTCCCCCCTCGCTCTCGCTCTGCCCCCACATGAGATCTTTGCTCTCCTCCGGCCTCGTCGCGGTCGTCACCACGGCGGTCCTGCTCCTCATCCTGCATTTCACCCTGCCCGCCGAGGCTTGGTTCCGCGCCTTCCTTTTCGAGCGCAGCCCCGTCCAATGGCTCAGCATCGCCATGTTTGTCTTCGGGGCCGACATCCTCGTGCGCAAAGCCCGCCGCCTCTCCCGCGAACAGGCCGACCTCTCCGCCGCCGCTTGGCAGGACTACCCGGAGACCACCGGTTCCTGGGTCCGCCGCCGCATCGCCGCCCTCTTTAAACTCAGCGCCCAACACTCGCCGTCCTTCTGCCGCGAGGCCGCCCGCGACCTCTCCGACGAAGACACCCAGGCCCTCAACGACAGCTACACCCTCCCCGCCGACGTCATCGGCCTGCTCCCGCTCGTGGGCTTCTTCGGCACCGTCTGGGGCCTCTCCGCCGGTCTCTACAACAACTTCGTGCTCCAGGGGGAAGACAGCACCGACTCCTTCGCCAACGCCATCGGCACCGCCTTCGACACCACGCTGCTCGCGCTCTTTCTCACCATCACCCTCTCCATCGCGCAAAGCCTCCTGCGCCGCGCCGAACAAACCTTGCTCGGCAAACTCGACCGCCACGTCGAATCCGCCCTCCTCAAAGTCGACGCCACCGGCAGCTCACCCGTGCCCGCCTCCAACGACCCGCGCGTCTGGCTCGACGAACTCGGCATCGATCCCGCCGAACTCATCAGCTACTTCCGCCAAAAACTCGGCACCATGGCGACCGACCTCGCCGCCCTCTCCACCACCAACGAGAAACTCACCGCCGCCATCGCCGAGCTCAATACGACCACCGCCAGCGCCGCCGCCGCGACCGCCGACCGCCCCGCGCCGCCCGATCCCACGCCCCAACTCACCGCCCTCGTCACCGCGACCGAAGCCGCTACCGCCGCCGCCCGCGCCCAACTCGACCGGCTCAGCGCCCTGCAGGCCTCCTTTGATCAAACCCAGGCCGCCGACGCCACCGCCCGCGAGCAACACCTCGCCGCCCTCACCGACATCGCCGCCAAACTCGAAGCCGCCCGCGAGCAGGCGACCTCCGCCCAAGCCGATCTCCGCGCCGCCCTCGAGCAGGGTCACGGCCAGCTCAGCCAAACCGTGACCGCCGCCAGCGAGGACATCACCGCCCAACTCAAGCTCGCCGCCCAGGACCAAGCCGCCGCCCTCGCCGCCTTGCAGGAAGCGACCCACGCCGCCGACCAGCGCACCCACGATCTGCTCACCCGCCCCAAGTCCTTCACCATCACCGAAGGCCCGGCGCGCGACCATGACGCGAAGGCGTAAACACCGCTCCGCCCACCCGGGCCCCGCCGCGCCCAGCCAGCCCGAGATCGGTCTGGTCTCGATTCCGCTGCTCTGCTGCCTGCTCGGCGCCGCTCTCTTCGTCTACGAGTTCGGCGGCAACAAACCCACCCTCACCAACGAGTTCCTCGCCCTCGAGGAAGCCGTCGCCGCCAGCGCCTATACCGCCTACCAACTCGACGAGCGCGAACAATCCGCCGCCGAAAAACTCCGCCGCCTGCAAAACGCCGCCCGCCTCGCCGCCCTCCAGGACGAGGTCACCGCCCTGCTCGAACAACACGCCCGCCTCGAAGCCCAACAACAGGACCTCGACCGCCTCGAAAAACTCCTCGCCGAAATCGAGGCCGCCCAAATCCAACTCACCGACCTGCAACGCCAGCGCGACCAGTCACGCGCCGCGACCACGTCCTTGTTTGGTGGATACAACGGCCAATACGTGCTCATCGAATGCCTCGCCGGTGAGATCATCGTTCATCCCCAGCAACGCCGCATACCGCTGCGCGACTTCTACGCGCACCGCGACTGGCTCCTCGGCGAAATCGACCGCCTCGGCTACGTCGCCATCGCCGTGCGCCCGCAGGCCTGGACCCAGGACTCCTTCGCCGAAATCAAACCCCTCGTCCAAACCCACCTCGCCGCGCGCCGCGCCGCCGGCCAAACGATCGCCCACACCGATTTTCCCCTGAAGAACGACGCCCCCATCACCCCCTACCTCCCCCCGCACCTCTAACTTCCTACTTCTTACTTCTCACTTCGAACTTCCTCGATGGCTGTCCCGCAAAAGTTTCGTAACCTCATCTGCATGGCGGACCTCTTCTTCGCCCTGAGCGCGAGCTTGTTCCTGCTCGCCGCCATGGAGGGGAAGTCACTCGACGGCGAACAGCCCATCGTTGACCGCGACCCGGATCCCGCCGCCATCGCCGAAGCCGTCAACGCCCTCGAACGCGAAACCGACCACGTCGAAGCCCAACTCCGCGCCCTCGAAACCCTCGTCGAAGACCTCGACCTAAAACCGGAGGAGACCGCCCCATGACGCGCAATAGAGGTCCCTTCCACAACGTAGGCCGCGAGCTCGCTCGCGCTAACCCTGCCCCTCAGCCGCTCCCCGCCACCGTTACCGTCGTCGCCGCGTTCCTCCTCACCGCCCTCACCCTCGCCGCCGCGCCCGAACCATCCGCCCGTCCGCGCGCTCAAATCTACGCCGATCTCCTCGACCGCCACGCCGCCGCCGCCGAGGCCCTGACCTCAGTCCAAGCCGGCGTCACGCGCGTCGAAGCCCTCCTGGAACGATACGACCTGAGCGACGAGAACCTCGCTGCACTCATCAGCCAACTCACCACCCAACGCGACGCGCTGCACCTCTCCATCACCGAACTCGAAGCGCTCGTCGCGCGCCTGCAGGAGCTGCTCACCCTCGACCTCAACTCCGTCGAAGCCGCCCTCGCCCAACGCGATCAACTCCTCACCAAGATCGAAGAGCTCGAAGCCGCCCCGCCGCCCGAGGAAGAAGAACCGCCCCTCGAATCCGCCGTCTCGCTCGAGGGCCTCACCCCGCGCCCCTTCCTGCTCACCGGTGACAACCTCGCGCCTTTCAGCGAGCCGTATTTCCAGACCGAATACATCAAGGTCCGCCTACCGGATCGCCGCGTCGTGGAGCGTCCGCGCTACACCCGCGTCAGCGACGCCGGCACCATCACCGCCGCCGTCCAACCCGGCGGCGTGTTGCACGCGTTGGTCACCGCTCCCGACTTCGATCGCGACACCACCTACATCGCCCTCTGGGTCTGTGCCGACGCCATCGAGGGTTATCAACAGGTGGTCGACTTCCTCCAAGCGCACCGCGTGCGTTACACCTGGCTCCCCGACGTCGACCAACCCTGGACCGCCCTCGAATCCGACGCCCCCCTCGGCACCTGGGGCTACGGCGGCTGAGAGACAACGCCGCGCAACGCCCACCTCGCCGCCAACGTGGCCGAGGCTTCCAGCCTCGGCGCCTCACCCCATCTCGCCCAACACCCGCTTCACGACCGGCCGCACCTTGCGCGCCAAACGCGGATTCGCATACGCCGCCCACGCCACCGGACTCGTCGTATCCAGCGGGTCACGCAGGCGCCCTCCCTCCGGCCGCTCCACCACGCCGCCGGCTTCGCGTAGGATCAACTCCGCGCACAAATCATACGGATGGCTGCTCAACCCGTCCGGCCCCATTCCGATCGCCGTAAACGCCTGCGGCCGCACATCGAGCACCATCAAATCATGCCCCAACAAGATCTCCGCCAACTGCCCGCCACAGGAGATGTATTGGTCTTCAAAAATCGCCGGCGTCGCCGCGCCATCCTCCAACTCCCCCAACGCCTTCCACAGCCGTTCTTCAAACTCGCTCAGCCACACCTTCCCGCCCGGAAAGAACCGCGAGACCGTCGAAAACCCATGCGCAAACGTCGTTCCCGTCTGCGGCGCCACGGCCAGTTTCTGCCAGCGCTCGGCCCGCAAATCATACGACCGCGCCACCACCTTGCCGCCACCTTTCACCGCGCTGAACTGATCCGCCAACCACTGCTTCGTCGTCGGCAACTCCGTCATCGCCGCGACCACGATGTCACCGAGGTGATTGCGCGTCCCGCGCTGCGGCGCTAGTCCGCTCAAGGCCCACGCACTGCGTTTGTCGTGCATGATACCGCGCGTGCCATCGATCGGATCGATCACCAGCTTCCACACCGTGTCGGCCACCGCCGTGCCGCGCGGAAACGTCCAGGCTTCCTCCAGCCCTTCCATCACCAACTCCACCGGCCAGCGCCGCGGCCACTTGCGTTCCAGCCACGCCAACAGCGCGTCCTCCGACAACTTGTCGATCTGGTAAATCGTATCCGCCGCCGTCACCGCCGCGACCTTCGCAAAGTGCCGCCGTTGCTGCGCCCGCGCCGCTACCAGCGTGTTGCGAATTTCATCCTGCAGCGCGCACAGCAGACGGCGCGCGCGTTCCAAAGTGCGGGAATCCAGCGTGATCGACATGGCCGCGCAGCCTGCCCGCGCCGTTCATCCCCGTAAAGCCTCGACCCACCCGCCTGAGCTTGCCCGCGCGCCGCCGCGCGGCAGGCTCCGCTCATGCAAGATCAGGCTACCCCTACCCCGGCCCGGCTGCTCTCGCCGCGCCGCAAAACCTCCGGCGCCCACAGCCCCGCCGAACTCGCCCGCGAACAACTCGACCACTTCGCCATTCCGGCCGACTCCCCCGTCGCGCCCCCGCTGCTTGCCCTCACCGAAAAACTCTACGCCGCGCACGATGACCTCCTCGGCCTCTGGGCCGAAACCACTCGCACCCTCGCCCAACTTCCGCGCGCCGACCGCCTCGCCCTCTTTAACGCGAAAAAGTTCGTCGCCTTCCAATTGGCCAAGCTGCTCGACCTGCTGCAGAACCCGTCGCGCGCCGTCCATCAGTCCCTCGGTCACTCACTGGAAACCACCCTCGCCAAGGGCCCGTATCCCACCTTCGACAACGTCGCCGCGCTCTTCTCTGCCAACCCGGTCATCACCCGCACCGCGACCTACATCTTCGCCTGCACCGAGTGGATCGACGACGCTTTCCACGGTCGCGAGTTCCTGCACGAGATTTACTCGCGTCTGCTCAATCCGACCTCCATCGCGCTGGCCAATCACATCGTCGATTTGGAGGCCGGCCCCGAAGCCGCCGACTACCTCGCCTGGAATTTCAACAGCGGCATGTCCGCCATCGATGGCGCGCTGTCACATCTTATTGGATACCGCGACATCGTGCTGGCCTCCCGCAACGTCTACGGCGGCACCTACCAGTTGCTGCACGATTGGTTCGCCAAACCCTCCAACCTCGATGTCGCCATTGAATTTTTCGACGGTTGCGACGCCGACGATTTTTCTGCCGCCCTCACCCGCGCCCAGACGACTCACGCCGATCGCCTCGCCGACGGCCGTCGCATCTACGTCTTCATCGAAAGTCCCTGCAATCCGCACGGCACCTTCCTCGATGTGCCGGGTATCTGCCGCGCCGCTCACGCCGCCGGTCTCACCGTGTTGCTCGACGGCACGGTCGCCACGCCCTTCCTGTCGCGGCCACTCCGTCACCCCGACCCGACCGCGCGGCCCGACTACCTCATTCACAGCTACACCAAGGACCTCGCCGGCGCCGGCAATACCACCGCCGGTGTCGTGATCGGCCGCGCACCCGACATGTTTGCCCCCAAGGGGGAACCCGGCTGGGACCAGACCCTCTTCTGGAACGTGTATTACGTGAAGGGCGCCTTCCTCGAAGCCGACAAAGCTTTCGAGGTGCTCAGCGGCATGAAAACCCTCGAGGGCCGCATGCTCAAAAAGTGCATCAACACCCGCATTCTCGCCGAGTGGCTCAGCACCCATCCCGCCATCACCGTGCAGTGCCCGGCCATCGTGGGTCATCCGCACCACCACCTCGTCGACGAGCTCAGCTACCTCGGTTTGCCCGCGCCGCTCTTCACCATCGACTTCGAACGCGCCGGACTCAATCGCCTGCACTTTCAACGCTTCTTCGACGCGCTCGCGCCCATGTTTGGACACATGGTCACGCTCGGCCAAAGCAACACCGTCGTGCTCTGCCCGGCCCTCACCTCCCACAGCGAACTCTCACCCGCGGCCCTCGCCGCCGCCGGCATCGCGCCCACCACCATCCGCATCGCCGTCGGTGACGAAGAACCGCGTGAACTCATCCGCGACTTCCTCGCCACCGCCAAACTCATGCTCGATCCGGTGGCGCCCGGTTTCAGTGACGACTTCCCGCAAGGCCCCGTGGTCGACCAACTCTGCGACGAGATCTACGTCGACGTGCACCGCCGTCACGCCGCCTCCCGACCGCGCCTCGCTGAGCTTTGATGGCGGCCAATCTCCGCCGGGCCCGACTCCGCCATTGACCGGTGCGGTCGGGCCCGCCATCGCTTTCCCCCCATGGCTACCCCTGAAAACCGCCGGGCTCACTGGCGCGCCAACCTTCGCTTGCTTTCTACCCTCCTCATCCTCTGGGCCTTTGTGTCCTTCGGCTGCGGCATCTTCTTTGCCGACGCCTTGGACCAGATCCGGATCGGTGGTTTTAAACTCGGCTTTTGGATGGGCCAACAAGGCTCGATCTACGTGTTCGTCGGCATCATCGCCTACTACGTCTGGCGCATGAACAAACTCGACCGCCAATACGACGTGCACGAGGACTGATCCCCCCTTCGCCCGCGCCGTCAGGCGCTCTTTATTCTTTCCTCTTTATCTTTCTCTTTCTCCCCGTGGTGCGATCGGATCCCGGCCTTCGGGGAGAAAGAGAAAGATAAAGAGAAAGAATAAAGAGCCGGCTCCCCGGCCCCCTCCCCTCTCTCTTCTTACCCACCTCCTCCCTTACCCCGCCCATGTCCGCTCAAGCCTGGACCTACCTCATCGTAGCCCTTTCGTTCGCGCTCTACCTCTACATTGCCTACCGCTCCCGCGCCGGCTCCACCAAGGAGTTCTACGTGTCCGGCGGCGGCGTGAAGCCGATCCACAACGGCATGGCCACCGCCGCCGACTGGATGAGTGCAGCGTCCTTCATGGGAATGGCCGGCATCATCTCCTTCCAGGGACGCGACGGCGGCGTCTACCTGATGGGTTGGACGGGAGGTTACGTGCTGCTCGCGCTGCTGCTCGCCCCTTATCTGCGCAAATTTGGCAAGTTCACCGTGCCGGACTTTGTCGGTGACCGCTACTACTCGCAGACCGCCCGCATCGTCGCCGTGCTCTGCGCCATCATGGTGTCGTTCACCTACGTCGCCGGTCAGATGCGCGGCGTCGGCATCGTCTTCTCCCGCTTCCTCGAGGTCGACATCAACACCGGCGTCATCATCGGCACCGGCATCGTCTTCGTCTACGCCGTGCTCGGCGGCATGAAGGGCATCACCTACACGCAGGTCGCCCAATACTGCGTCCTCATCTTCGCCTACATGGTGCCCGCGATCTTCATCGCCATCATGCTCACGGGTAACCCGATCCCGCAGCTCGGGCTCGGCGCCGCCACCAAGGAAGGCGGCACCTACGTGCTCGATCTGCTCGACACGCTCAGCACCGACCTCGGCTTCCACGCCTACACTCAGGGCGTCAAACCCGTGGTCGATGTCGCCGCCATCACCTGCGCGCTCATGGTCGGCACCGCCGGACTGCCCCACGTGATCGTGCGCTTCTACACCGTGCCCAACGTCTCCGGCGCGCGCATGTCGGCCTTCTGGGCGCTGCTCTTCATCGCCATCCTCTACACCACCGCCCCGGCCGTCGCGGCCTTTGCCCGCACCAACCTGCTCAACACCGTCGACAACGCCACCTACTCCGAAATGCCGGCCTGGTTCACCACGTGGGAAGAGACCGGCTTGCTCACTTTCGACGACAAAAACGGCGACGGAAAAATTCAGTATTACAACGACAAGAACACCGACCCTGCCTTCCAAACCGAGGTCGCCGCCAAGGGTTGGGCCGGCAACGAACTCACCATCGACCGCGACATCATCGTCCTGGCCAATCCCGAGATCGCCCAGCTGCCCAACTGGGTCATCGGCCTCGTCGCCGCCGGCTGTCTGGCCGCCGCCCTCTCCACCGCCGCCGGCCTGCTCCTGGTCATCTCCACCGCCTTCGCCCACGACCTGGTGAAGCGCTGCATCAAGCCGGACATCAGCGAAAAGGGTGAACTCATGTGGGCCCGTGTCGCCGCCGGTGCCGCCGTCGTGGTCGCCGCCTACTTCGGCATCAACCCGCCTGGCTTCGTCGCGCAGGTCGTGGCCTTCGCCTTCGGTCTCGCCGCCGCCTCCTTCTTCCCCGCCATCCTCATGGGCATCTTCCAGAAGAAGATGAACCGCGAAGGCGCCATCTCCGGCATGATCGTCGGTATCATCTTCACCGCGGTCTACATCAGCTACTTCAAGTTCATCGTCCCGGAGAAAAACAACCCTGAGCACTGGCTCTTCGGCATCTCCCCCGAAGGCATCGGCACCATCGGCATGTTGATCAACTTCGCCGTGGCCCAAATCGTCGCCCGCTTCACCCCCGAGCCCCCCGCCGAAGTCCAGGAAGAGGTCGAACACATCCGCGTCCCCCGCCAACTCGCGCGGTAAGCCGGGGTTGTTTTTACAGAAGGCAGCAAAGAGAGCAAAGCCTCTCCACCGGCCCCCGTCCGACCGAGACCTAGCCACAAAAAGGCACGAAAACGCACAAAAACCATCCGGATCCTTTTCGTGCATTTTTGTGCCTCTTCGTGGCTGACTCCACCTCCCCCTCGGTTCCATTCTTCCGCCTTAGGCAGGATACTCTCCGCGCCCTCCGATAACCGAGCCTCCATCGGATAGCGCAGGCACTCCCCCTGCCGGCTCTTTGCTCCCTTTGCTGCCTTGGTGTAAAAAGCTTCGGCGACCAAGCCCTGCCACTCAGCACCTGCTTCCCCTTCGTTTCCTTCTGTAAAATAGAAAGCCCCTCCCGCCCGCCGCGCTCATTCCTGTGCGGCGATCCAGGCTTCGACGTCGTCGCGCACGATTTCCAGCGGCGCACTCGCGCCGCGCAGCACGATGTTGTGGAAGGTCGGTAGGTCGAATTTATCGCCCAGCCGTGCCTCGGCCTCACGCCGTAGCTTCACGATGGTGAGCTGCCCCACTTTGTAGGACGTCGCCTGCCCGGCATACACCACGTAACGCTCCGTTTCGCTCACCGAGATGCCGTAGTCGATCACCTGCTGCCGCGTCCACTTGAACGCGTGCAGGCCCGTGTCCACCACCAGCCTACGCGCCCGCAGCAGCTCACTGCTCAGATAACCGAGCTTCCCGATCGGGTCGCCTTCATACCAGCCTTCGTCGTTGGCCAGCCATTCCGCATACAAAGCCCAGCCTTCGGAATACGCCGAGTTGCTGCCAAAGATGCGGTTCGACCACCACTTGGGTAGCTCCTCCATCTCCTGCTGCAGCGCCAACTGGAAATGATGCCCCGGCACCGCTTCATGGTAAGCCAGCGAACGCCGGCTGATCATCCGGTAAGGTTCCCCCGGCAGCGGCACCCAGAAGATGCCCGGCACCGAGCCATCCGCCGCCGGCACCGAATAATGGGCCGCCGCACTCGCCTCCGAAAACAACGGCTCGCGGCGCACCACCACCGGCGCGCGCGGCATCATGTCGAACAAGGACTGCGACCGCGCCACTGCGTCGTCCACCATCTCCGCATACTGCGACAACAGCATCGGGCGAGGATCATCCGTGCCCGTGGGTTGGATACGCGCCTCCAACTCCTTGTAGCGCGCGTTGACCGAACCTTCCGTCAATCCCTGGTCGCGCAGAATCGCATCCATCTCCGCCTCGATGCGCGCCACCTCGGCCAGACCCAGTTCATGAATCTCCTGCGGGGTCATATCACCGTTGGTGTAGTGGCGCAGTTTCGACGCGTAAGCTTCCGCCCCGCGCGGCAGCCGCCAGATGCCCGCATCCGCCGTCGCCTGCTTGAGTTGCCGTTCCAAGGTCGCCAGCGCGTCACGATATGCTGGATACACCGATTCCGTCAGGTCGCTCACCACCGCCGCCAGCAAACGCTCGCGTTCCGCCGCGGTCAGGTCGCTCAGCTCAGCCGCCCGCCGTTCAAACGAGGTGGCCAGCAGGTTGTCCGCGGGTTCGGGCGCAAGGAACAACTCCATCTGCCGGATGGTCGCCCGCAGAATGAAATCCGGCAGCAACATGCCCTGCGCTTCGCGCCGCTCCATCTCCACCCGCGCATCGGTCATCACGCCGCCCATCTGTCCGATCCGCGCCGCATAGTTGCGGGCGTCACCCGCGTGACGGATGGGCATTGAGCTCGCCAGGTAACTCACCAGATAACGCTGCACGCCGGTGAACTGGTTGAGCGGAAAATAAAAGTCATCGAACTGCGCCTCGCGCACGTAGTCCTCCAGCAACCACTCCAGCGTGCGTTTGGCCCGCAGGGTCGACTCGGGGGCCCCGGTCGTGTCGAGCGCGCGGATCATTGCCAGTCCCGCCGCCGCCTGCGCGGCGCGCTCGGCTTTGTATTCACTCGTCACGGGAGTGAGTTGGCCTTCCAGCGCAGCCTGCTCCGCTCCCGTGAAATACTGGGTGCGACTCGCGAGCACCGGATTCCCCCGAACCCAATCTGCCGCAAAGGCCTCCATCGCATCATCCACCGGATGGGCCGCCGCCGACAGGATGGTTAAAGCTCCTACCCAAACTCCGCGGATCAGATTCTTCATGCAGCTATGACGGGGGATTGAGGTTGCCGAAGGCAAGCACCGGAACGTGAATCCGGCCATGAGTTTCCTCACCGCCCCCTATCGCCGAAGTGCCTACGCGATGCTCTCGGGACGGGGCCTGGAAATTGGAGCGCTTAACAAACCCTCGCCGGTGCCGCCGGCGGCGCAGGTCGAGTATTTCGACGCCATGACCGCGGAGGACGCCCGCCAACTTTTTCCCGAGATCGGCGATGACGCCTTTGTCTCCGTCGACCACCTCGGCGAACTCGATCACGACGGCTTGGCGCAGTTCGAAGATCAAACCTTCGAGTTCGTGATCCTCAGTCATGTCATCGAACACGTCGCCAACCCGATTCGCGTGCTCGCAGAGTGCTTCCGGATCCTCCGCCCCAACGGCCTGCTGCTGATCGCGGTGCCCGACAAACGCTACACCTACGATCGCGACCGCGCCCTTACGACCTTCGATCACCTCTGGGCCGACTATGAAAACGGGGTGACCGAAAACGACGACGAACACTACCTCGACTTCCTGCGTCACGTGGGCCCTCACGTCTTCGACGAACCCGCCGAATACCTGCCGGGTCACATCGTCACCGTGCGCCGTCGTCGCGAACACGCCCACGTCTGGGACTCAGGCTCCTGGCGCGCGATGTTTGACCAAGCCACCGCCAGACTCGGCATCACAGCTTCCTGCGAAGTGGAGTCTCCGGGGAGCGAAAACCACTTCGAGTATTTTGGCGCTTGGCGAAAGCGGTGACCCTTCAGCGCTGACGCGTCCGGCCATCGCTCTCCTGCACGCCGGGCGCCCCACTCACTCGCGTTTCAACTCGCGCAGCATCAGGTCGCGCAGCGCCTGCGCCGGGGCTTTGCCTTCGTAGAGCGTCTGATACACCTCGGCCAAGATCGGTGCCTCGATGCCGCGGTCGCGACACAGACCATAAAACGACGCCGCCGTTTTGTAGCCTTCCACCACCGTTTTGCGGTTGGCCATGATCTCCTCGATCGACGCCCCCGCGCCCACTTGCTCACCAAACTGGCGGTTGCGACTCCACTCGCCGTGGCAGGTCGCGATCAGATCGCCAAACCCGCTCAGGCCATAAAACGTGTCCCGCTGCGCGCCCAGCGCCTCGCCCACCCGCACCATCTCAGCCAGTGCCCGCGTGAGCATCGCCGCACTGGTGTTGTCGCCGAGTTTCAACCCGTCACAAATGCCCGCCGCGATCGCGTAGATGTTCTTCAGGCACCCGCCAAACTCTGCCCCCGCCACATCGTGACTGAGGTAGACCCGCAGACTCGCTCCGCTGATCTCCACCTGCACCGCCTCCAGCAAGTCCGCCGGCGCATTCGCCGCCAGCACCATCGCCGCCGGCAACCCCTGCGCGACCTCGGCCGCATTGGTCGGTCCCGTCAACGATCCCACCGGCACGTCCGGCAGGACCTGCGCAATCACTTCGGCTGGACGCAGGTGCGTCTCCAACTCCAGCCCCTTGGCCAGACTCACCACCAACTTCAGTTGTGTGGCCAGCGTCAGTGCGTCCTTCACGCGCGTCGCGGTCTCCCGCAGCGCCTGCGCCGGACAAGCCAGCAGCACCACTTCGGCTTCCATCAATACCGGCACCAATTCGTGTCCGATTTGCAGGCTCGGCGGCAGGGGCACGCCCGGCAGGTAATCGGCATTCTCGCGCGCCGACGACAAGGCCAACGCCTGCTCAAATCGCCGCGGCACCAACGTCACCGTATGCTGCATCTTCGCCAGATGGATCGCCATCGCCGTCCCCCACGCCCCAGCACCAATGACCGCAAAATTCATACCCCATGAGCCAGCAGCGCCCGCCCCAAAGCAAGGCCAATCGGGGCCAGCGTTTTGGGCCCCGCAGTTGACCGCACCCCGTCGCCTTCAAACAGTGCCCCGTGCCACCCAAACCATCAGCGCCTCCTCCCCGCTCCGATACCGGCGCGGTCGTCACCGGACGCTGGTCCTGGAGCCTTACGCTCACGCTTGGCCTGCTGCTCCTGCCCATCGTGCTCGCCACCGTGCGTGCCGGCATCGCCCAACCCGTGCTCATCATCTACGCGGTCGCTTCGGGAATCACCTTGCTGGCCTACGCCGAGGACAAACGCCGCGCCCGCAAAGGTGGCAACACCTCCCGCATCCCCGAGCTCCTGCTCCACCTCGCCGAACTCCACGGCGGCTGGCCCGGTGCCTTCGTCGGCCGCGAACTCTTTCGCCACAAAACCCAGAAGCGCAGCTACCGCACCGTCTACTGGCTCATCGTGGCTGCGCACCTTTACGTAGCCATCGACTTCCTCCTGGACTGGCGTCTGCGCGACTTCGTCTTCAACACCGTGCTTTCCTGGTTCAACTGACCGCTCGCCATCTCCACCTCGCCGCTCTCGCCGCCGCTCCATGAAACCCAAATGCCCATCCTGCCGCGCCGAGATCGCCACCGCCGACATCAACGTCGCCTCCGACGTCGCCCTCTGCCGCAAGTGTGGCCGCATCACCCCCGCCTCGGATCTGCTCGACGACGTCTTTGATCCCGCCGCCGTCAAAGACCCGCCCAAGGGCGCCTGGCTGCAACCCACGATGGACGGCGTCTCCATGGGCGCGACGACCCGCTCCCCCATCGCCTTCTTCCTCGTGCCCTTCATGCTGGTCTGGTCGGGCGGCTCCCTCGGCGGGATCTACGGCACGCAAATCATGAAGGGAGAGTTTAACCTCATGATGTCCCTCTTCGGTCTGCCCTTCCTCGCCGGCTCCATCTTTTTTTGGGGCCTCACGCTCATGGCGATCTGCGGCAAGGTCGAGGTGACCATCAACCGCAAGCTCGGCCGTGTCTTCGTCGGCGTCGGTCGCATCGGTTGGAAACGGAACTTCAACCTCGCCGACATCACCGGCGTCTCCGAAGAAGTGTCGCATCACCGGTCTCGCCGCGGCGGCACCAACACGACGCGCAAGATCGTCCTGGAAGGTCCGCAGCCCATCCATTTCGGCAGCGGCCTCAGCGAAGCCCGCCGCCACTTCCTCATCCACGCCCTCCGCGCCGCCAAAGCCTGAGTGCCCGTCCGCGGATCTCCACCCGAGCCACGTTTTCGCTGCGCTCAAACGCAGCTACGAAGGCACCTCTCCCCACCCCAGCTCTGTGCACTCCGTGCCAAAAAGGCCCTGCCCCTCGGCACCTACCCCTTTGCTCCCTTTGCTGCCTTGGTGTAAAAACACTGCGGAGCACTTGAGACCACGAGGTCCACCTCACCTTCGTTCCCTTCTGTGAGAACGACCCGCGAGCCACGTTTTCGCTCCACTCAAACGCAGCTACGAAGGCACCTCCCCCCAACTCTGTGCCCTCTGTGTCAAAAAAGCCCTGCCCCTCGGCGCGCCGAGCGCCGGCGCTACCGCGACGCCGGATACCGCCGTCCCCGCACGGCCGACGCGTAGTCGCTCAACCCTTGCCGGAAAACCGCCCCCGCATCGGCGAACTGCTGCACGAAGCCCGGCACATAACCCGGCGTAAGCCCCAGCGCATCGGTGAACACCAGGATCTGCCCGTCGCAGTCCGCCCCGGCCCCGATCCCGACCACCGGAATGTTCACCGCCTCGGTCACGATCTTGGCCGCCTCCGGCTTCACCATTTCCAACAACAACGCAAAACACCCCGCCGCCTCCAAGGCCTGCGCATCCGCCACCAACGCCGCCGTCTCCGCATCGTTGACGCCAAACTTCTTGTAGCGCCCCAACTGCTTCACCTGCTGCGGCATCAGCCCGATGTGGCCCCACACCGGCACACCCGCCTCCACCAGCCGCGCGATCTTGGGCGCGAGTTTGCGCCCCCCCTCGATCTTCACCGCGTCGACGCCGGCTTCCTGCATGAGTCGCTGACAGCTCATCAACACGCGCCGGAAATCAAAGTGCGCCTCACCAAACGGCACGTCAGCCACCACCAGCGCCGGCGGCTGCGCCCGCACCACCGCCGCACTGTGATGCACCATCATGTCGAGCGTCACCGGCACTGTGCCGGGCAGTCCGAGCACGGTGTTGCCCACCGAATCGCCGACCAGGATGATGTCCACCCCGGCCTCGCCCGCGTAGTGCGCCATCACCGCATCGTAAGCAGTGATCGCGACGATCGGTTCGCCGCCCTTGCGCTGGCGCAGCGTATGCGGAGTGGGTTTCTTGTCGGCCATGATCGCGCAGCCAACCCAAGCCCCGGCCAGTCGCAACCATCAACTCGCGCGCACCCGATCGCTAAATTCACGTCAATCAGGACAAATCCCCAGTTTCCCCTTGAGCACTACGAGAAATTACCGAATCGCTTAGTTGTGCTGCGCATTCTCAAGCAACTCTTTCGTCGCCCCCCGGTCCGCCTCGGACTGATCGACGAAAAGCGTTCCTTCCGCAGCCCCGTCCGTAGCGCTGGTTTTGTGAGCTTTTTTAACGGCTCCGAGTGCGTCTCCCGCCGCTACACCGACGCCCACGACCACCGCCTCAAGCGTCAACGCTTCTTCAAAACGGTCGTCGTCCTCGCCATCACCGTGATGTGCACCTGGTTCGTCATCGAGAGCGCCCAAGCCATCTCGAGCTTCTAAGGCATTTTGCCCGACCCGGCCTACGCAAGTAGGCGTATTCTCGATACGCCACGCTCGTGCGACACTGACGGCGATGACTCCGTATCCACGCCAGGATCGGCCGGCTGTCTCCACGACCGCCGGCTTACCACGTTTTGCCCGCTGCCTTCGCCTCTCCTTTCTCGTCGGCTGCTGCATCAGCCTGACCGCCGCTGCGACTGCGACCGCCGCCGAACTCCCCTTCGGCCACTGGACCGATGGCTCCCACGCCGTCGACACCGGTCCCGCCGCCGAGCTGCTGCCGGTCTCCGATCAGGACAGCCTCATCCTGCACGACCGCCAAACGCTCGAACCGCGCTTCATCCTGCGTGACGGCAGCGCGCCCGTCATGTTCGCCCCCGACGGCCAAAGCTTGCTCACCCAAGGCAACCGCCTGCAACGCGTCGACCTCACCACGGGCGCCGCCACCACCCTCGGCCCCAAGGATTTCTACGCGCAGTTTTTCTACCAGCCGCAGCGCGATCAACTCCTCTCCATCGTCGGTGCCCCCAACCTCTGGTTGCCGACTTCCCTCCAAATCCGCCGCCTCGATCTCGCCACCGCCGCCGCCGACGCGCCGGCCGCCGTCACCGTGCTCGACGAGATCAAACCGATCGGCCTCACCGCCATCGCCTTCATCGCCGCCCTACCCGCCCGCCAACCCGACCACGCCCTCCTCGTCCTGCGCGACCTCGCGGAAACCGGCGACCCTTACGATCCGCGCCGCTTCGGCGACTTCCACTTCGTCGACCTCGATCTCAACACCGGCCACACCACGCCCGTCTCCTCGCTCACGCCGCCGGACGACCGCTTCGAACTCTCCGCCGACATCCTGCACTGGACCTCCGCCGATCGCACCCTCCTCCACGCCGCGTCTTACCCCTACGAGGCCTACCACCTCATCGATCCCTACGCCGGCAAGATCACCCGCTCCCTCGCCGTGCCCAACGTCACCTGGGACACTTCCGACCCGCGCCACGTTGTCGCCACCCGCCGCGTCGAGGAAAACGGCTCGACTCAACATTTCCGCGACTACCTCGAACCCGGCACCCTCAAGACGATTCGCAACGTGCCCATCGCCGACGCATCCGATTACCCCGAGTTCCCCTACCTCGCCAACCTCCCTTCCCCGCGCGAACTGCTCACGCCGTGGGACGCGCCCATCACCTTCGTGAAAACCCGCGCGAGCTACGACCAACCCTACACGCTCCAACGCATCGACACCGCCACCGGCGAGGTGCTCGCCACCTTCGACGGCGCCGGCAAGAGCGTCTTCAACTACAGCGGCTTCGCTTTTCACCCGTCCAAGCCGGAGTTCTTCGCCCACACCGGCGACGGCGACGTGCACTTCTTCCGCTTCACCTCGTCCGGCCTGCAACGCCAGATCCGCGGCTCTTCCGCCACCAGCATGCGTTACACGCCCGACGGTGAATCGCTCCTCTCCACCGAAGACTACGAGGCGCCCATCTCCACCTCGCCGGCCTCGACCTTCCCCTTCGAGCCCACCTTCACCTACCAGCCGCAATACTCCCGCAGCGCGCTCCCGGAATACGAAAAAAACCTCACCCTCTCGCCGTCGCACACCTGGCTCATCCGCCAGACCTCCACGCTCGCCACGCTCTACCGTTTTGGCGCAGCCGAGATCGCCGCCGACCTACCGTCCTCCCCCCGCGACCAACCCGTCACTTACGCCTTCTCGCCCGACGAATCCCAACTCCTGCGCCTCGAGATCGAGGAGGACACCGACTACGACACCGGCGAGGTCTTCTCCCCCGCGTCCCTCAGTCTGCTCTCGCTCGAGCGTTACCTGACCGACGGCTACGACCCCGATTCTGCGACGCTCAACCTCCCCCACGGCCAGGTGCGCTTCCTTCAATGGTCACCGGACGGCCGCATCCTCCTCCTCGATCTGACCTCCGCCGACCTCCTGGTCTATTCCGCCGCCGACCTATCCGCGCCCCCACAACCCCTCCCCCTCTCCGGACTCGAACCGACCGACCTCACCGGCCCATCCCTCGCCGTCATTCCCGACGTCGCGCCCGACCGCGTGGCGCTCCTCATTCCCCATGGCCTCGCGCTCCTCCACCTCACCGCCGACGACGCCCACGCCCAAATCGTCGCCACGCCCAACCCCGTGCACACCGTCCACCAACTCGGCGACGGCCGTCACCTCGTGGCCAAACTCGCCAACGGCACCCTCGCCTTCATCGACCTTTCCGCCACGGCTTCGAGCCCCCGCATCGCCGGTTTCCTCGAATTCTACAACGACGGTGCCGACTACCTTTTCCGCACTCCCGGCGGCCTCTTCGACGCCACCCCCGCCCTCCAAGCCGACGGCGTGATGCTCCGCGGTTTCGTGCCCGTGCGCCTCACCCAAATCATGGGCCAGGCCTACACCCCCGACCTCTTCACCCGCCTCTTCGCCGGTCTGCCAGTCGACGACACGCCGCTCGCCGATGTCATCCTCCCGCCCACCGTCACGCTCTCCGGTCGTATCACGGCCGCCAACGCCCTGCGCGCCCAGCTCCAGCTGCGTGCCGACAGCAAGGTCGAGGACATCGCCGAGCTCCGCCTCTTCCAAAACGACAAACTCGTCGCCACCGTGCCGCCTTCCTACGCCCGCGGCGCCAACCAGGACATCGAACTCGACCTCGATCTCGTCCCCGCCAACACCTTCCGCCTCGTCGCCGTCACCACCAGCGGACTCGAGTCTCTGCCGTCCGAGGTCACCCTGCATCCGCCCGAAGCCGCCCTCCGCCGCGCCGCCGCCGCCGAACGCCCCGCCCAACTCCATCTGCTGGTGATCGGCGTCAACGAGTATCGTAATCCCGAATACAACCTCAACTTCGCCGAGGCCGACGCCGCCGGCATCCTGCGTCAACTCACCGCCGCCAACCGCGACCTGTTCGCCGAGATCAAGTCCACCCACCTTGTCAGCACCGAGGCCACCCACGACGGCATCCTCGCCGCCTTTTCCCGCATCCAAGCCGACGCCCGCCCGCAGGACGCCTTCATCTTCTACTTCGCCGGCCACGGCGTGATGGCCAAGGAGGACCGCCAGTTCTACCTCGTGCCCCACGACGTGACCCGCATCTACGGAGCCAGCCAAAGCCTTTCCGCCAACGGCATCTCGGCCGACACCCTGCGCCAGCTCTCCGCCTCCATCGCCGCGCGCAAGCAGCTCTTCATCCTCGACGCCTGCAACTCCGGCGGCGCCCTCGAAACCTTCGCCCAACGCGGCGCTTCGCAGGAAAAGGCCCTCGCCCAACTCGCCCGCGCCACCGGCACCCACTGGATCACCGCCGCCTCCGCCGACCAGTTCGCCACCGAGTTTGCCGACCTCGGTCACGGCGCCTTCACCCACACCTTGCTCGAAGCCCTCAACGGCCGCGCCGATACCGGCGACAAACGCGTCACCGTCAACGAGCTCAAGGCCTTCCTCGAATCAGAGCTCCCCGCCGTCAGCCAGCGCCACAAGGGCGCCCCGCAATACCCGTCCAGCTACGGCTACGGGCAAGACTTCCCCATCGCCCTCCTCCCATGAGCCGCCGCCCGTTTTTCCCATCCACGCTCGCCGCCCTGTGCCTCGCGACGAGCCTGTCATGCTTTGCCCAATACGAGCAGCTCCTCCAGGAGCCGGACCCGGCCACCGTTCCCGCCGTCGCGGAAACCCCGCCGCCTCCGCCGCCGCGCCTGATCTCCCCGGAGCTACATGCCCTGCCGATCGAGCACCTCGACCGCTCGGTCGACGGAGACTATCTGCTGACCGCCGACCGCCAGTTCCTGCGCCTGTGGAACCGTGCCGAGCGCGTCACCGTCTTCACCCTCGAAGCCGACCGTAACAAGGAGATCCATTTCGCCGCCTTCACCGCCGATGGTCACGGCCTGCTGGTGCAGGTGGGCTCCGAGCTCCGGCACTACCCCAACCTGCCGGACGACGAGTCCTTCACCTCAACCTACGCCAGCACCAGCTCCACCAAACGCTTCCACCGCCCGACCAACACGCTGTTCGCCGCCGAGATCAAATCCGCCAATCCGCGTCTGGTCCATCTCGCCCGACTGCAGGTCGGCGATCCGCTGCGTTTCACCAGCGAGACCATCAATCTCTACAACACCCACCCGGCCGACACCGCACTGCGTTTTCATCCCGCCAATGGCCTCACCGTCAACGCCGAGGGCACCCTCGTCGGCTTCCACTTCCTCGGCGAGGTGCCGTTCGCGATCGTCGCCCCGTCCTCCGCCAAGGTCGTCGCCACCGTGCCGAGCGACAAACACCCGCAGGGCCTGATGCCTTCCGGCCAGGTGCTCACCGCCAACTACACCAATGGCATCGCGCGCTTCGCCGCCCTCGCCACGTCGATCAACGTCTCCATCGAGCTCCTCCGTCTCTCCACCCCGCACGAGCCCTACCTCCGCTTCCCCGCCCAGCTCGGCGACCCGCTGCGCATCCACCAGAGCAACGGCACCACCCTTTTCGATTTCGCCACCGGCCGTTCCTCCGCGCTGCTCACCGCTCCCGGCCGCCGCTTCGATGCCTTTGTTTTCGATCGCCCCGCCAGCCCCGACTCCGCCTTTGCCACCTTGTCGCGCACCGTCGGCGTCAACCGCGAGGTGCTCTCCACCCACCTCGAACGCTTCAACCTCACCAGCGGCGTTTCCTTCGGTCCGTGGAATCCCGAGGTGTTTAAACCCACCCAACTCACCGCCCGCCCCGACGACTTTGATTTCATCGTGCAACGCGGCTCCGAACTGCGTCGCGTCACCTTCAACGAGGCCGGCGTGCACTCCACCCCCATCCGCTACGACCGCGCCGACGTCGGCGGTCTCGTGCCGTTCTACCACCGCAACACCGACGCGTGGAACGTCGTGCTCACCGGCCCTGCCGCCGTCGCCGCGCCGGCCAACCCCACCGACACCACCGCGCCCTACGCCGCGCGCGGACTCGGTCACGCCAACTACCGGCGCGACGATGGCAACTACGGGCGCTTCAACCCCGTCCTCGCCAGCACCATCGATCGCAGCGGCACCTTGATCGCCCTGCACCATGGCAACGCCGTGCAGGTCGTCGACCTGACCAGCGGCGAGCAACGCCACACCTTCTACGACGGCCACGCCCACACCCAGCACCAGTTCACCACGCCCCACCTGACCTTCGCGCCCGACGGCACTGGCCTCGTGTTCAGCTTCGCCACCAAAACCACCAGCGGCATCGTCGAGACGACCACCCACTTCTACAACCTCCCCACCGGCGATCTCCGTTGGACCCGTCGCGGGCTCTCCGGCCCTTACGCCTTCCCGCCCGACGACAGCCTGCTCGCGGCCGGTTTCCAGTTGGTCTACGCGGAGACCGGCGAGAACTCCGCCGGCATCAACCCCCACCGCGGTAGTTACGATCCCGATACACGCCTCACCTACAACGCCGCCGGATCCCTCCTCGCCACCTACGCCCGCGGCCGCCTCACCACCGTCGCCCTGCCCTCCGGCGAGACCGTGCAATCGATTCAGGTCGAACACCCCGTAGACGACCTCACCTTCATCGGCTCCGACCGCTTCCTGCTCACCACCTCCACCCGCGACGAAGCCCTGCGCCTCTACGACCTGTCACAGGCGGAAAACATCGCCGAGATCCACCTCTTCGAGTCGCCGCAAAAATGGCTCGTGCGCCATCCCGCCACCGGGCTCTTCGCTTCCGAGACCTCCCTGCAACGCGACCTCAAGTTCGCCGTCGGCAACCAGATCACGCCGCTCGAATCCTACTTCGACGAGTTCTACCGACCCCGCCTCCTCGGCTCCCTCGTCAAAGGCCTCGCCCCTCGCCCCGCCATCCCCCTCAACGCCCTGCGCCACGCGCCCAAACTCACTCTCCGCGTCGCCGGCCCCTCCACCCGCGGCCTCACGGTCGAGGACGAATTTGAGTCCTTCGAAATCCCCACGCCCGAGGTCACGCTCCAGCTCGACGCCTCCTGTGAGGGCGCCGCCGTCACCGACCTGCGTGTTTACCACAACGGCAAACTCGTCGCCGGTGCCGGCGCCACCCGCGGTCTCTTCGTCGAGGACGACGAGGACGCCCCGCCCGCGGACGCTCAAACCTTCACCAAATCCGCCACCCACACCTTCACCCTCACGCCGGGCAAAAACCGTTTCCGCGCCGTCGCCATCAATGCGCAGGGCACCGAGTCCGTGCCCGATGAGGTGATCGTGTATTCCGGCGCCACCGCGCCCGTCGACGACACCGCCGGCATCGCCCTGCACGTCGTCACCGTCGGCATCAACACGTATCAGAATCCTGCCTACAACCTGAACTACGCCCGCGCCGACGCCACCGCCGTCGCCACCGTGTTGGAGGAACGCCTCGGCCAACTCTTCACCCGCGCCCACCACTACGCGCTCTACGACGCCGAGGCCACCCGCGAGAACATCCTCGCCACCCTCGAGACCGTCCGCCGCGAGGCCGGCCCGCGCGATGTGTTTGTGTTCTACTACGCCGGCCACGGCGTGATGTCGCAGGACGACGATCCGGAGTTTTACCTCGCGCCCCACGAGATCACCCAGCTCTACGGCGAACGCCGTCTGCTCCGCCAACTCGGCATCCCCGGCAGCCAACTCCTCGCCTACTCCCGCGACATCGCTGCCCAGAAACAGCTCTTCATTCTCGACGCCTGCCAGTCCGCCGGCGCGCTCAAAGCCCTCGCCACCCGCGGCGCTGTGGAGGAGCGCGCCATCGCCCAACTCGCCCGCTCCACCGGCACGCACTGGCTCACCGCCACCGCCAGCGAACAGTTCGCCACCGAGTTTGCCGAGCTCGGCCACGGCGCCTTCACCAAGGTCCTCCTCGACGCGCTCAACGGCGCCGCCGACGCCGGCGACGGCATCGTCACCGTCAACGAACTCAAAGCCTACCTCGAAGCCACTGTGCCCGAAGTCACCGCCGCCACCAAGGGCGAGGCCCAATACCCGGTCACCTACGGCTACGGCCAGGACTTCCCGCTCACCATCGTGCCTGCCGCCACCAACTGATTTACCTATGTTGTTCCGTCGCTCCTTTCTGCTCTCGCTCCTCGCCATCAGCGTCACGCTGCGCCTCTTCGCGCAGCCCGCGCCCATCGACGACGACGCCTACGGTCCGCCCCTCGACACGCTGCCCGGCACCGGCCTGGAATTCGACGAGGCCGCCTACCGCGCCGTGCCCTACAAGGCCCCGGTCACCGCCGACACCTACGCCAACCTGCCGCGCGCCGCGTCCCTCGAACAGTTCACGCCCACGCCCGGCAACCAGGGCCCCTACTCCACCTGCACCGCCTGGGCCGTCGCCTACCACGCCCGCACCATGTTGCACGGCATCGAGCGCGGCATCACCAACCGCCCCCAGCTCGACCGCCTCGTCTTCTCCCCCAGTTTTGTTTACGAGAAAATCAAGTCGCCCGACGCCGCGCCCGACTGCAAGTCCGGCACCAGCATCGTCAACGCGCTGGAGCTGCTGCGCACCAGCGGCGTGCCGCCGTATTCATATGTTCCCTACAGCTGCGGCGCCACCATCAACACCGACGCCGTGCGCAAGGCGACCGAGTTTCCCATCGTCGACTACCAGATCCTCTTCGCCTCCGATCTGCCGCAGGACGATCCCTTCAAACTCCTCGCCATCAAGAAGTCGCTCTCCGAAGGCAGCCCCGTGCTCATCGGCTTCATCGTGCAGCAGAGTTTCTATCGCGCCGGGGTCACCTGGAACGAACTCGACACCGATGCCGGCGCCACCGGCCAACACGGCCGCCACGCCATGGTCGTGGTGGGTTACGACGACACCAAATTTGGCGGCGCCATGCGCGTCATGAACAGTTGGGGCACCAAGTGGGGCGACCAAGGTTTTGTTTGGATCCCCTACGCCGACTTCAACCGCAACGTCTTCATGGCCATGCAGGCCTACGGCAAACGCCCCGAGCGTCAGCCCTACAACGTCACGCCCGACAACCCCGTCGGCACCCTGCCGCCGCTGCTCGCCGGCGAAATGCGTTTTGAGGAACGCGACGGCACGCCCATGCGCGCCCGCCTCGCCCCGCCGCTGGCCGAAGGCGAAACGCAGACCCGCTACCTCGGCTACCGCCTCGAACGCTCCTACGCCTCCGGCACGCGCTTCCGGTTTTACGTCAAGACCTCCACCCAGGCCTACCTCTACGCCTTCGCCACCGACCTCACCGGCGAGATCACCCAGATCCTGCCCTTCGCCGACAACATGTCGCCGCTCATCGGCCCCGACTCCACCATCGCCTTCCCCTCCGAGCGCAAAGTCGTGCGCATGGACACGACACCCGGCACCGACTACCTGCTGCTGCTCTACTCCGAGGAACGACTCGATCTCGACGCGCTGGTCACCGCGATGAATGCCAACAACGGCACGCTCTCGCTCAAAATTCACCAAGCCCTCGGCCGCCGCATCGTCGCCGACGAGTTCATCGAAAAGGCCCCCGACCGCATCGCCTTTAGTCTAACGGATAAGACCGCCGGCACCGTCATCCCCCTCATGATCGAAATCCCCCACCACTGAGGATCTGATCCTGTAGGGCTCGACCTCGTGTCGAGCCGCCCCTGCCCCTCCGCCTGCGGCCACGCTTTCGCCTACAGCTCAAGCGCAGCTACCCACTCCACCGCCCCCTCGTAGCTGCGTTGGAGCGCAGTGACAACGTGGCCTCGCCTGCCCCTCCGCCCAACACCCCGCCGCCCCCGAACACCTGTCACGTAATACGTGACACTTCCGCAGACGCCTCCTCGTCACAACTGTCACGTAATACGTGACAGTTGTTCGTCCGCCTTCCCCGCCGCCGCCCCCGTGGCCGAGGCTACCAGCCTCGGCACCCCACCGACGCACCTAACCGCGCCCCGCCCCACCGCGCACCCGCCCTGCCACGCTCCGCCATCTACGCAAGTTGGCGTATCCTCATAAAACCCGCCCGCCGCTATTCTCGGCGGCATGATCCGCTCGACCGCTTTCTCGCGCCCACGCCTACCCTTGCCCCTGCGCCTACCCCTGCTCGCGCTCGCCGCGCTGTTCCTGTTGCCCCTCTCCCTCCCCCGCCTCGCCGCTGCGGACGTTGAACCCGCCACCGCCACCGAAGTCGTCTATTGGCGCGACCTGCAGGCCGACATCGCCGCCTTCCGCGCGGCCAACTCCGACCTGCCGACGATGATCATTGAGATGTCCATCCCGCAGCTCAACGACGCGATGGACCGCATCGAGGCCTTCCTCGATGACCGCGACGACGAAGCCGATCAGGTCGAGGAGTTCGGCGCGGATATCCAAGAGTATCATAAGAACCTCATCGCCCTCTTCGAAGCCGCCATCGCTCCTCTCACCGAAGGCGCCAAATACCAGGAGCAAGCCAACCGCGCCAACCCCATGGCACGCATGATGGCCGGGGCTAAGACGGTCACCCTCATGGAGCAGGCAGAGGACTTTAAACCCACCCTCCGCGATCTCCATGAAGCGATCACCGCCCGCATCGTCGCCGCCGGCGGCCCCAACATCTTCTTTTTCCAAGGCCTCAATCTAACCGATAAAAACTGGGTCAGCGGTCGCGGCCTCACTCCGCTCGAACGCGACGAGCGGTTCATCGCCGAATCCGCCAGCATCGACGAGGGCCTTGGCCTGATCGCCGAGCACTACTTCATTCCGTTGCGCAAAGACGGTCGCTCCCCCTCCGAAATCGCCGCCCTGCGCGACAAGCTCCTGGAACTGCTGCAGGAGTTCGGTGATTCGCTCGCGAACATGTCCAACGTCCAAATCGAGGGTGAACTCAGTGGGCTCTCGCCTGACTTGGATCCAAACAACCGCGGGCGTCTACTCTTCGTGCTCCACCAGGAACTCGTCCGCCGCGAACGTGACTCCGACGCCGCCTTCCGCCTGATCGACTGGCAGGCATGCTTCGCCCGCTGGTTCGGCGACGCCACGGCCAACTCACTCGACCTTGCCAGCAACGATCTCGCCGTGAGTTACGATGGCGAACGTTATGCCTATTGCAGTGACCTGCAAACCGTCGTCATACGCTCCGCTGCCGACGACGCGATCATCGGCACACAGACCCTCGAGGGTGAAGTGCGCGGCATGGCCTTCGACTTCGAAGGCCGGCTGATGGCCTTCACCACCAAGGGCCTCTTCCGTTGGGACGTGGCCGACGAAGGTGAGCCCTACCTGCGCGACAACACCGCCAGCGCCAACCTGACCGGCGCCATCGATACCGCCGCCACCGTCGACCGCTTTGTCCAGGGCTGGGCCCACATCCCGGGCTTCACCCGCGGTAACCTCGACACCAAGATCACCGGGCGCGGCGCCAGTAACATCACGTCGGCCGCCATGTCCCGCGACGGCCTCCACGCCGCTTACGGCTTCTCCGGCACCGACAACCTCGGCAACGGCGAAAAGCCCTACCATGGCGTCGTCATGATCGGCCTTCCGCCCGACATGAGCGATGACACCAAACTCACTTCCAAGTTCTACTTCCAAGCCTTCCGCGGCCCCGTCACCGACATCGCCTTCGACGACGACGCCAGCCACTTCGCCTTCTGCCTCGATACCGGCGAGGTGGTCGTCTACGAGCGCGGCAGCGACGAGGAAAACCGCCGTCAGCTCACCATCGATAACCAGCCCTACACCTTCGTTACCTTCCTGCCCGGTGACGAGCCGCGCGTCCTCGCCGCCGCCCGCAACGGTGTGATTCGTATCTGGAATTACGATACGCTCGAACTACAACAACGCTTCGTCGTGCCCACCGGCCCCGCCGGAGTCGCCGTCGGCCTCGCCGGCGACGTTCTGGTCACCGCCGCCCTCGGCGCGGAGGACCTCCACCGCTGGAATGTCGCCACCGGCGAACACCTTGCCACCATCATGGGCCGCGACCCGGTCATCGACTCCGAGGCGCTCGCCGCCGCCATCGAAACCGAGCGCACGCTGCGCCCCGCCATCGACACACTCCGCCAGCTCTACGACTTCGAGGATGACGAGCGCGAGACCTTCGCCCGCCAGGCTCTCGCCGAACAAGGCGACTTGATCGACCAACTCGGCCGCCGCAGCACCTTGGTCAACTCCGTTGCCAGCAATATCGCCGAACGCATTCGCAACCACAACAAGGCCGACGAAGAAGCGACCGCCGCGGAGCTGGGCCTTGAGGCCATCGAAGACGGCTTCACCACGATGTCGGTTTACTACGGCACCGTCACCGCCCTCCTGAATCTCGACCGCCTCGACGACGCCAACCGTCTCCTCGACGAAGGCATCCAGGTATACCCCTCCTCCAGCGACTTGCGCTACCTCTACCAGTGGCAACGCATGCAACGCGCCCGCAAAGCCGGCAACCTCACCGAGACCCTCGCCGCCATCGATGAGATCGATCTCATCCGTCCCAAGAACCGCCCGCACACCGGTCTGCGCATCGATGCCCACACCATCATTGCCTACCAAAAAACCAAGGCGGGCCAACAGCGCGCCGCGCTCGATCTTAACCTCAAGGCCCTCGATATTTGCCGCACCAAGGATCAACAACTCGAGATCCTGCCCAACGCCTTCTCCCTCGCATACCAACTGAAGGACTGGAAGCTCACCGTGGGCATCGCCAACATGTGGATGCAGGTCGACCCGGCCAAAAAGAACGACTCCCAATTCATGGAGTGGGCCCGCTACGCCTACTCGCAAATGCCGAAGTAAGCCGGGCCGCCCCATGCGATTTTCCCGCCCCCGCTTCGCGCTGGTCCGCACCCTCACCATTGGCGCCTGCTTGGTGGCCGGCTTACTTACACCGGCCGCCGCCCAGATCCAGATTCGCCCCCATTCCGAGGCCTTCTCCGAGGGCTATCGCTTCGAGTCGCAGAACCAGTTCGCCCGCGCCGCCGAGCACTACGCCCGCGCCCTCGAGTTGGCCGAGACCGATCGCGATCGCTACTCCACCAGCCTGCGCCAGGCCACCGTGCTGTCGCAACTCGGGCGCCATACCGAAGCGCTCGAGGCCGTCTCCCGCGCCCAAGCCAACACCCCCGAGGACCGCGACCGCCAGGGTGAACTCGGGGTGTTTCACGCGACCTACCTGCGCGCCGCCGATTTGGTAAAAGCGTCCGAGACCCTGCGCGCCCTTCGCGCCCTCGGCCCCCGCCCCAACTCCGACCAGCGCGCTTGGGACCTGCAGATGTATCTGCGCGACGCCCGCCTCCGTCGCGCCTGGGGCGATCTCGCCGGAGCCCTGCAACGCTACGACCAAGCCGAACCCATTTTGGCGGAACTCGTCACCGACTACGCCGAGATCGCCGCCTTCCACCGCGAACGCGCCGCCTGCCGCCTCGGCCTCAACGACCTCGACGACGCCCGCAAGCTCGCCCGCGACGCCTTCTCCGCCGACCTCCGTCGCGTCCGCTCCAGCCGCCGCCGCGACGCCGCCGACTGGGTCAGCAAAGGAGACGTGCCCGTCGCGCAAAGCATGCTGCTCTACGCCGAGGCCGAACGCCGCCTCGGCGAGACCGCCGACGCCAAGGAAAAGTTCGACGCCGCCCTCGAACTCGCGCGCAAGATCGAGGCGCCCCGCGAGCAGGTCCTCGCCTTCTTCGGACTCTGCCGCCTCGCCCTCGCCCGCAACGACCTCTTCAGCGCCCGCATCGCCATCATGGGCGCCATGCTCCGCACCCAGGACGGACAGATCCCCGATCTCTATATCGAAACCCTCGCCCTCGCTGGCGAAATTTCGATGAAGGAGGACGACTTCACCCAAGCCGTCTCCCACCTCGAGATGGGTATCCAATTGGTGGAGACAATGCGCCTCACCGCCACCCCGGAGGACCGCCAGCGCCTGCTCGCCCTCCAGTCCGACCACTACCGCTGGCTGCTCGAAACCTACCTGCGCAACAACCAAACTTGGGAAGCCCTCGCCACCAGCGAAGCGCTCAAAGCCCGCAACCTGCGCGACGCCATCTCCGGCCAGCAGGTTGGCATCGAAACCGCCGAACACCGCGTCGCCGCCCTGCGAGACCTCCAGTCCCGCCTGCCCGCCGACATCGCCGTCGTCTCCTACGCCAACGCCGATTGGTCCCGCACCGATCCCGTCGCCTTCGTCCTCACCCACGAAAACCTCTCGGTCATCCGCCTGCCTCTCGCCGAGTTGCCTGAGCTGCTCAGCCTTCTCCCCAAACCCAATGTGCTCGCCGCGCAGCAGCGCGACGTCGACGCCACCCGCTACGACCTCAGCGACGAGATCACCCTCGCCGGCCTCGTCGCCTATTTCCGTGAGACCATCTACTGCGAGCCCGCCGAAATCCCGTCGCTCTTCCCTCACTACCTGACGACTGCCAAGATTCTCCACTTCACTCTCATCGAACCGCTGACTTCCGCTCTCGGTGGACGCCAACGCCTCCTCGTGTCGCCCAGCGGTCTGCTCGCCTACGTGCCCTTCGATGCGCTGGCCAGCATTCAGGGAAAACTGCTGGTCGAGGACTACGCCGTTTCTCTCACCCCCTCGCTGCTCACCACCCTCGAACTCGCCCAGCGCGCCGACGTCGACTACGCTCACAGCTTCCTCGGCTTCGGCGGCGCTGTCTACAACCCCGCCTCCTACAATCAGGTGATGGCTTCCGCCCCGCAGATCAAAGCCGAGCTCGAAGCCGTCACCGCCGTGCGCGCCGCCCAGATCGAAGGCGCCCGCAGCCCCTACGCCGGTTGGGCCCGCGGCCCCGCCACCAACCTTGCCGGCACCAAGGCCGAAGTGGAGCTGCTCAGCGAACTGCTGCCCAACTCCCGCATCGTTACCGGCCGCAACGTATCCGAAGCTTACATACGCGGCATGGCTGCCCGCGGCGAGCTCCAGTCCTCCCGCGTCCTCCACTTCGCCGTGCATGGCTCGGCCGTGCCCACCATGCCCGACCTCTCCTGCATCCTGCTATCCTGGGAAGGTGAAATCACCCCCGACATGCCCGCCGAGCGCGACGGTCGCCTGCAGGTCACCGAGTTTGTGGAGCTCCCGCTGCGCGCCGAGTTGGTCACCTTCTCCGCCTGCGAAACCGGCCTCGGCGCGATCATCGCCGGCGAAGGCGTCGTCGGCCTCACCGGCTCCCTGCTCCAGGCCGGCGCCGACAACGTGCTCGCCTCGCTCTGGCCCGTCTCGGACTACAGCACCGTCTACTTCATGCGCAGCTACTACGAGCTGCACCTCAACGAGGGGGTGCCCTCCGACCTCGCCATCGCCCAGGTCAAACGCGACATGATCGCCGGCAAACTCCAAGGCTACCGCCACCCGCAGTTCTGGGCCCCCTTCAACCTCTACGGCGGCCGCGAACTCGTCGTCCAATAGCTCTCCGCCTCTTTCCTGCATGTCCGATTCCTACCACAGCAAAGCGTGGCTGCTTGACGGCCCGATCCACAGCCTGCCCGGCCTCCTGTCCTACGACGCCACCACCGACCGCCTGTGCTTCCGCGTCCTGGAGTCCGGCACCTTTTCCAACGCCCGCCTGACCGAGCTCTTCACCGCCTGTGGCCACGCCCCGGAACCCGGCTCCCCGCCCCCCCTACCGGCCACGCTCTTCGACCTCGCCCGCACCGAACTGCGCGGCTTTCGCATGCCGTGGTATTACTTCGGCGGCGGCGCCATTCTCGATCTCGGTTTCAGCACCGGCCCGCTGCGCTTTGCTTTCATCAAACCGCAAAACACCGTCTGGCCCAGCGCCTACAACGAGGACCTCCGCGAATGGGTCGGTGGCGAAGGTCAGGCCGAGGTGAAGGTCAACGAAGGCAAAACCGCCGGCCGCCACTGGCGCACCCTCCTCGCCTGAGCCCGGGCAGCCCCCGTGGCCGAGGCTTCCAGTCTCGGCACCGCACGCTTCGCGCCAAACCACCAACTCCCCGCGCACTTGAGCACTTGTCACGTATTACGTGACAGTCGCTCTACCTCGCCGCCGTGCTCCCCGTGGCCGAGGCTTCCAGCCTCGGCGCCACCGCCGCACCGCTCCACCACCGCCAAGCCTCTGCAACGATCCGTTCGTTCCCGCCCACTTAGGCTCGCCCCGGCATGAAAGTCGCTTTTCGTCGGCCCATGCCTGAATCCAAGCCGCCCCGCTTGCTCTCCCGCGTCCTCGGCACCGTCGAACGCGTGGGCAACGCCCTCCCCGAACCCGCCACCCTCTTCGCCCTCCTCGCGCTCTTCACGTTGATCGCGTCGGCGATTGCCCAAGCCGTCGACCTCTCGGTCGCCCATCCGGCCACCGGCGAAACGATTTCCGCCGTGAGCCTGCTCAACCTCGCGGGCTTCCAGAAGATCGTGAAGGAAACGGTCCACGTCTTCGTCAACTTCCACCCGCTCGGCGTCGTCATCGTCTGCCTGCTCGGCATCGCGGTCGCCGAAAAAGCCGGGCTCATCGGTGCCGCCGTGCGTGCCCTCGTGCTCACCACGCCGCGCACCTGGGTGACGCCCATCGTCGTTTTCGCCGGCGTCATGTCCAACCTCGGCGCCGACGTCGGTTACGTGCTGCTCATCCCACTCGCCGCCACCATCTTCCACGCCGTCGGTCGCCATCCGCTCGCCGGCCTGGCCGCCGGGTTCGCCGGCGTGTCGGGCGGTTTCTCCGCCAACCTGCTCATCAGCGCCATCGACGTTATCCTCGCCGGCCTGTCCACCGAAGCCGCCCGCCTGCTCAATCCCGAATACAGCGTCACCGGCCTCGCCAACTACTACTTCCTCTTCATCTCCACCTTCATCGTCGTCGGCGCCGGCACCTGGGTCACCCACAAGGTCGTCGAGCCGCGCCTCGGTCCCTACACCGGCAACGTCAAACCGGAGGAACTCATCCCGCTTTCCGCCGCCGAGAAACGCGGCCTGCTCTTCACCGCCGTGTTCGCCGTGCTGACGGTTGCCTTCTTCCTCCTCGGCGTCCTGCCGGCGGAGGGTTTCCTACGCAACCCGGCCTACCCCGAGCTGATGATGCGCTCGCTGCCCTTCAGCTACCTCGTGCCCTTCCTCTTCGCCATCGGGTTCGGCAGCGGTCTGGCCTATGGCTTCGGCGCCAAAACCATCAAATCCGACAAGGACGTAGTCGGCGCCATGAACGACGCCATGGGCACCCTCGGCGCCTACCTCGTGTTGGCCTTCTTCGCCGCCCAGTTCATCGCCTACTTCAACTGGACCAACCTCGGCCTCATCTTCGCCGTCAAAGGCGCCGGCGCCCTCCAAGCGCTCGGCCTCGATCAGTGGCCCATCCCGATGATGATCGGTTTGGTCATCCTCGCCGCCATCATCAACATGTTGGTCGGCAGCGCCTCGGCCAAGTGGGCTCTCATCGCGCCGATCTTCGTGCCCATGTTTATGTTGCTCGGTTTCTCCCCCGAGCTCGTGCAGGCCGCCTACCGTGTCGGTGATTCCGTGACCAACGTGATCACTCCGCTCATGGCCTACTTCCCCCTCATCATCACCTTTGCGCGCAAATACGATTCGCAGATGGGCATGGGCACGATCATCGCAACCATGTTGCCCTACTCCGTCGCCTTCATGGTCGCATGGACCATTTTGCTGATCATTTGGATGCTCACGGGGCTCCCCCTCGGACCCAGCGCGCCGCTTTACCTCTGAGCAATTCGTGTTCATAGTGGACCCTCTTAACACCAAACCATGACCTCCACGTTGCGCTCCTGCCTCACCTTCCTCGCCCTCGCCGGCACCGTCCTTTTGGCCGGCTGCATGGGTCCCAAAGACCTCGCCGGTCTCGTCGTTCACATCGACGGCGTGCGGGCCTTCGACGACTCCAACGGCCAGGCCTCCGTCACCGTCACCGCCCGCGTGCACAACGAGACCATCCGTCCCATCGGCATCCGCGAGATGGACCTCACCCTGCGCCTCAACGGCATCCCGCTTGGCACCCACCACAGTGAAAAGCCCCTCGCCACCCAGGCGATGAAGAGCAACACGCAGGACGTGACCTTTGTGATCGAAAACGCCGCCGACGCCGCCCGTCTCAAAGCCGCCCTGCGCACCGGCGCCCTCAACTACGACCTGAAGACCAAGCTCACGGTCTTCTCCGCCAACAACGAGCTGCGCAGCAACTCGACCACCACCGGCTCCATCGAGGTCAACCCCTACCTCCTCAACCTCGACTGATCACCGGTCCGGCCTCAGTCTGTCCCTTTTCACGGCGGCGCCCATCAGCGGGTGCCGCCGTTTTGTTTACCGCCCCAAAACTCAGTCCGCTTTCAGCATGCGCTGTGGGTCGACCCGCGAGGCGCGCCGCGCCGGGAGCCAGCCGCCCAGCAACGCCGCCAGCAGGCCACATACCGCCGCGCCGACGGCGACGCTGAAGCTCGGCGTCGCATTCCACCACGTGATCAGCGACAGCCCCCACGCCAACGCACCGATCAGCGCCGCGCCGCCCAGCGCGCCGAGCACGCCAAGTCGCAGGCCGTCAAACAACACGTCGCGCAACAGGGTCTGCGGCGTCGCGCCCAACGCCATGCGCAGGGCCAACTCCTTTTGCCGCAGCGTCACCAGATGCGCCAACGAACCGCCCACCCCGCACATGGCCAGTATCAGCGCCAACCCGGCCACGATGCCCGCCAGTCGCGACGAGGCGATGTCACTGCGCAGATCACTTTCCATGCGCTCGCCCAGTGTCTGCCATGAGCCGAAAACCAAACCTGGTTCCACACTGCCAAAGGCATCCTTCAGCCGCGCCCGCACTGCCGCCGGATCACGTTGCGTGCGCACCGCCACATAACCCATGCCCGCCGGAAACTGGCTTCGCGCCACGTAAAAGATCTCCACCCCGTCCTCCTTCACCCGATTGATGCGAGCATCCGAAACCACGCCCACCACTTCGAGGTCACTGTCTTCAGGCTCGTAACCAAAACCCATGCGCTTCCCGAGCACCTCCGTCGTGCCCCACATCTTGCGGGCAAAGGACTGGCTTACCAACGCGACTGGCGGCGCCTCCGCCGAGTCCGTCTCGGCAAACCACCGCCCGCGCTCCAAGCGCAGCCCGACCGCCGAAGCAAAGTCCACGTCGATCACTTCGTTCTGATAATTTCCCGCCAACGCTTCGAGGCCTTCGCCGCGCGGATAAATCGTGCTGGCCGAGCGGCTGTGCGACAGGATGCCCGTAGCCGAAAACCCAATACGTTCCACCCCGGGCACGGCTTCCGCCGCCTGTTTCAGCCGCGCATACAACGGCTCCAGATCCTCATACTCATAACCTGCCGTGCGCGGATCAAATCGCGCGGTGAGCGTGACCTCGCGGTCGTAGCCCGGATCCTGCGCCAGCACGTCGGCGATCTCGCGTCCGAGGCTGAAGGCGACCGCCACCAGCAAGACCGCCACCGCCAGTTGCACCGCCACCAAGACCCGGCCCAAACGCTGCGGCAGACGCCCCGTGCCCATCGCGCCCTGCAGCGCGACCAGCGGCTGCAACCGCGACAACCACCACGCCGGCACCAGCGCACAAGCCACCCCGCACGCCGTGGCCACGCCCACCAGCACCCCGATCGGAGCCGAGCCCCACAGGCTGAGCGCCAGATCCGTGCCCGGAGCCAGCAGGCGCGCCGCGCCCGGCAGGGTCCATTGCACCAGCAGCAGCGCCAGGAGCGCGCCCCCGAGACCGCAGACCAGGGCCTCCACCACCGTCAGCCGGCAGGTCCGCCAACGTCCGGCGCCCAGCGAGAGCCGCACGCCCATCTCGCGGTGCCGTGCCAGCGTGCGCACCAACATGAGGCCGGAGAGATTGGCACAGGTAAGCACCAACAGGCTCACCACCAGCGCCGTGAGCATGCGCCCCGTATTCGTGAAGGCACTACGATAGTAGGAAAAGCCAGCCGGTGCGGCCACCGCCCGCCAGGTGCTGCGCTCGAGCGTTTCGCGTTCGGCCGGACTGCTCATCTGGGAGATCAGATCCTGAATATCCGGCGCGGCGGCCGCCTCCACCGCCGGGGTCACGCGCTCCGCCGGCACGCCAGCCGGCACTCGCAGCAACACTTCCAACCAGCGCACCCGGTTCTCGCGATTGCGGTCGGGATCGTTGGGGCGATCGTCGGACGAAAATTCGTTGGCGTTGCCATCGATGCCCAGCAGCGGCTGCAAGGCCGTCGGCATAAACAGGTCGGTGCGGCTCACGCCGTCAAAACCGCGGAACGCCGCCGGCAACACCCCGACGATTTGCACGGTCTGGCGATTGACGGAAATCTCCTGCCCCACCGCGCCCGCCGCGCTACCAAACTCGTTCACCGCCCAGGCGTGGTTGGCCACCGCCACCGGCGCCCCCGCGCCGATGCGATCGTCCATCGGCGTGAGCAGGCGACCCGCCGCCGCCTGCAGCTCCAAACCGGAGAGCGCCGACCCCATCACCAGCTGGCCCCGCGCACTGCGCGCCGGCGCATCACCACGCTGCACCGTGACCGTGGTATCGCCAGCGTAGGCGACCACCGTCCCCTCGCTCCATTCCGATTGCAGGCGTTCGATCGTGGCCCGCGAAAACCAGGCCGGCTGGCCGTCGGGCGTCGTCACCAAATGCAACTCCGCCGGACGCGGCACCGGCAGGCTCTGCCGCAGCATCGCATCCGTGAGCACAAACACCGTGAGCGTCGCGGCGAGGCCCACGCCGAGCATGCCAACCATCGACGCCGCGTAGCCGGGCCGACGGCGCAGGTTGCGCACCGCCAACACCGCGTCACGCGCCCATTCTTCGATCCACGGCAACCCCGCGCGTTCGCGATGGGCCTCTTGCACGAGCGTCGTATTGCCCAACTCCCGCCGGGCCCGCCGCCGCGCTTCTTCGGGCGCAAAACCGCGGCGCTCGAAGTCCTCCGTCAGCCGGTCGAGGTGAAAGTTCAGTTCCTCGTCGAGGCGCGCGCGCAGCGCTTTGCGCCGTTTCCAATCCGCCAATCGGTTGAGCCATTCGAATGCCATGATCGTATCCTCTCTTGGGTTCAGTTGGGCGCGGACGTCATTGCGCCGGCTCGGCGACGATCGCATTCACCGCCGCGCTGATGCGTCGCCAGCGGCTCACCTCGACCTCGAGGCGTTGCGTGCCCTTCTCCGTCAAACGGTAGAAACGTGCCCGGCGGTTGTTTTCACTCACGCCCCAATCCGAGGCGATCCAACCCTGTTGCTCGAGCCGCAGCAGCGCCGGGTAGAGGGTGCCCTGGTTGAGGGCGAGCAGATCGCCCGACACCTGCTCGATGCGCCGCGCGATGCCGTAGCCGTGCAGCGGTCCCAGCGAGGACAAGGTTTTTAATACCAGTAGATCCAAGGTCCCCTGCAGGACTTCGAGGCGATCGGGCAAGGTGCTCATGTTGGCAATCAACACAAAGGCTTCTGTTGGACGTCAACAGGAAACCCGCTCCTCGGTTTTCCCCTGACCCACCCGAATCACAACTTTTCGCATAATCGCTGAAAGATCCGACGCCTTCATGACGTTTCATCTACGACGGGTTTCGATCTCTTCGCCCCGCTGCCTCGATCAGTCGCGCATCACCATGAGCCTTTCACCTCCCTTTCTCGATCAGACCCTCTCGGAGCTGCCGGTTTGGCGATCCGCGGTGGCGCTGGACATTGCCTGTGCCGACCTCGTCACGGCTTCTGCCTCTGCCTCCGCCTTCTCCACTCGCACCGCTCAGCGCCTGCAACACTCGGCCTCCAGCATTCCCCACCTCCTGGCCGAAGGCATCGTGTCGCCCAGTCACAGCCACTTGGTGGAGTGCCTGCTGGGCGCGCGCCATCACGCGCAGATCGTAACCCGCCTGGTCAACGCCATCGAACACGGCGACTCCGGAGGGAAATTGCCCGAGTCGTTGTTGCTCTACACCAAATCCCTCGCCAGCAGCTGTGCCCGCCAACTCCGCACCTGGGCGACGAGCTTGGACCGGCCCGGCCCCACCGCGGCGACGACGTCCGCCGCTACGGTCGCCACCGCCCCGGAATCGACTTGGAACCAAGCCTTCGCCCGCCTCATCACGCAACAAGCTGCCTCCGAGCGGCGCCGCTGATCGCCTCTGCTCCTTTCCGGCTCAGACCACGGGCTCGACCAGCTTGCGCACGAACCGCAGGAACGCGCCCATCGAAAACGGCTTTTGCAGGAACGCCGAAGCACCTGAGCGCTGCACTGCGTCCTTCAATTTCGGTTCCAGGTGACCGCTCATGATCACGACCGCCACATCGGCTCTGATTTCCCGCATCCCGGTAAACACCTCCCAGCCGTTCATCTTGGGCAGCACCAGGTCACAGATCACTAGGTCGAACTGGCCTTGGTATTGCCGGAACAGCTTCAGCGCCTCCAACCCGTCGGCCGCCCCGATTGCAAAGTAGCCCTCGCGCCGCAGCGTCTCGACGATCGTCGTCAGCAGGCCACTTTCATCATCCACCACCAGGATTCGACGTTGGTCGCCGGCAGGAACCACCGGAGCCGGTTCCACCATATTAGGTGACCCCGCAGCTGGGGACGAAGCCTCGGCATCGAGGACTTCAGCGAGCCCGCTGTCTCGCTCCACCAACGGAAACACCAAAGTATACGCGAGACCTCCGCCGGAAAGCACCTGTTGCGCCATGAACCCGCGATGCGAGTCGATGATGCGCTCCACCATCGTGATGCCGAGATCATGCCCCGCCCGCACGTCCGTGAGGTCTGCGGCCAGAAACGGACCACGACTGCTGGTGCGCGGCCGACCGGGGTGACTGAGTTCCACCACCGCGTAGGCGGCGTCGGTCGCGTGGCCGAAACGACGACGCAATTCCTCTCCCGTCTCCGCCCGTGTCTCAATTTGCAAGGGCCGCAGACCATCCGGGTCCACCGCATGCACCCGCTGAATCAGCTCATCAAACGCATCCCCGATCTGGGCCTCATCCAAGGGCACGGTCAACAGACTGCGGTCCCCCGAAAGGCGCAGGTTCACCACTCGATCACCGATGGAGGAACGGGCCTGCTCAAGGCGCCTCTCCACAAAAGGATTCAGGGGCACCGGCCGCAGCACCGCTTCGGGCCGACGGGCAAGATAAAGCGTCTGCCGCACCAAGGTCGAAGCCCGTTGCACCGCACTCTCCACCCCCTCACTCACCACCCGCAGTCGGCGCGCATCCGCCTGCCCCTCCTGTAGCAGCGCGGTATAACCCATGATGATCGAGAGCAGATTGTTCAGATCGTTACTGATCGCCGACGCCAACGCCGAAAAGTTCTCCACCCGCAACTGCTGCCTCATCCGCGGATCCGAGCGCACCATATCGATCATATCCACAAACGTGATCAGTCGCTGCACCCGCCCCGTCGGTGTCACCAACCGGGCATTACGCACGTAGCCCATCACCGGTCGACCGCGCTGATGCTTAAAACGCATCTCCCGCCCCAGCCAGGCCGTCGCGGGTTCATTTCGCACCAAGGCCTCATGCATTGCCTTCATCGCCAGCGCCGTATCCGGTGGATGGATGCGCCCGATCGGCATGCCGGCCATCGCCGCGACCTCGTAACCCAATGAATCGGCAAAGGCCCGGTTGACGCGCAACACCGTGCCGTCCTCGTCCACCAAACACAGTCCCGCGGCACTCAGTTCCCAAACGCTTTCGCAGACCGGAGTGGAGCCGGGTTCCCGGATTTGGTGGCCCTCTTCGGTGGAATCGGAAACAGAACCCGACCCACTCATGCGCAGCCCCTCCCCATCGACCATGCCCGCCCCTTGAGCTTAAAGCCGACTCCCGTCGAAATATCTCGTGAGCGGCAAAGAGACCCAGAGGGTGAAGGCGAAAAAGAAGTTGGCATAGGGGAAGACGACAGCTGGCGCGCCCGGAGGGATTCGAACCCTCGACCACTAGCTTAGAAGGCAAGTGCTCTATCCAGCTGAGCTACGGGCACAGCTCCAAACTGAACCAGCGATAAAAGCCCACATTATCAACGACAAGGGCAATTCCCCCTATTGCCCAAATTCGACAGGCCCACCGTCCGATTCCAGCGACTCGCTCCCAGATCAGCACGCGCGCCGAGGGCTCCGCGAAGAAAGTGCAGGGAATCCAAAAAAGTGCACGAAGAGCGCTTGACTTGCCTCAACCCGCTTCTACGGTCTCGCCTCCTTTCCCCTCACGGGGTGGTAGCTCAGTTGGTTAGAGCGTCTGCCTGTCACGCAGAAGGCCGCGGGTTCGAGTCCCGTCCATCCCGCCACTTTTTAACCTCCGATTCTTCGGAGGTTTTTTTGTGCCCCGATCACTTGCCCCCCGGAATCTCGAGCCGCGGCCCATGCCGCTGCGCGGCTGCCTCGAGTAGCCGCGTTGGAGCGCAACGACAACGTGATCGCAACGTGATCGCCTTCCGGAAGTGCTTTCGCCTCCGGTTCGAGTGCGGCGACTCCTGGCCCCCCATTATCGGCATGATCGGTGGCCCTCGTTTCCCCCACCCGCGCGACACTGCTCGACGATCCGCCTGTCGTATCCACGCACCGACTACACCACCAGACAGGCCCAATCAAAATAGGCTTATTTTACCCTATTTTATTTCAATGGACTTGCACCTAATAGGCATCTTTGGGATCACCACGCCCTCCCCGACTTTTCCCCATGTCGTTCCGCTACATTGATTCGCACGTCCACTTCTGGGATCGCGGTTTGTTGCCCTACCCCTGGCTCAACGAACTGCCCGCCATCGCTGAACCTCATCTGCCGGCGCACTACCAAATCGAGACGCGCGCAGTCCCGCCGGAGAAGATCGTCTTTCTACAATGTGTCGGGGAAATCGCCAGCTGGCGGGCAGAAGTGCAGTGGGTGGAACGTCTCGCCCTCGATGACCCGCGCATCGCCGGCATCGTCGCGACCGCCCCTCTGGATGCCGGGGCCGACACCCTGCGGATCCTCGATGATCTGACCCAATATCCGCTGGTGCGCGGCGTGCGTCACAACACCCAGGACGAGCCGCGTGGTTTTGCCCGATCCGCCGCCTACGTTGCCGGCTGCCAAGCCGCCGGAGAGCGAGGTCTGTCCGTCGACCTCTGCTGCTACCACCCGGAACTGCGCGACCTGACCGCCCTGGTCGAGCAATGCCCCGGCACCCGCTTTGTGCTCAACCATCTCGGCAAGCCGGGCATCCGCCGCAAACTCATCGACGCCTGGCGGCTCGATATCGCGGCCCTGGCCGGGCACCCCCACGTCTGGGCCAAACTCTCCGGCCTCGTCACCGAAGCCGATTGGGCCCAGTGGACCGCCCCCGACCTGCAACCCTACGTTGACCATCTGCTGGAGTGCTTCGGGGTCGATCGTATCCTCTTCGGCAGCGATTGGCCGGTCGTAAAACTCGCCAGCAATCACCCCCGCTGGTTGCACACCGCGCAAGATCTCACCACCGGACTCACCGCTGACGACCGCGATGCCGTCTTTTATCGGAACGCCCTGCGGTTCTACCGTCTCAGCTAGTCACCGCCAGAGCGTGCGCCCCTCCAGCACATCCGTCCACCAGCCCGCCTCGCCCGGCAAACCGTAACGCTCAAGTCCGTCCGCGATCTCCGCTTCGCTCGGCTCCCGCACGTCGTGTTTGGGGTCTCCCGGCAACTCCGGTCGCACGCGCCGCGTGATCGCCCAGCAGGCCCAGGCGCGCCACGTGCGCAGCGTCTTGCGCGGTTCGTTCATCCGATCCGCGTAATGCTGAAAGTGCACCCGCGGATTGCCGCAAAACAGATCGCGCGGCACTTCGCACAACACCCACGCCATCGCTGCATACGGCATGGGCCAGGAGCCCAACACCGGCTCGTCCCCGCGCAAGTCCGCCCCCATCGCCCGGTCTAGACAAAGGATAGCCCGCGCCGGTAAACGCCGCTGCCACAGCTCCTGACCATACTCCAAGGCAGTGCCATAGAACCCGCTTCCCCGATCGGCCCCAAAAGGAGCATACACCCGATAGTCCATTCCGGGCCGGGGGGTGGGAAGATGCGGGCAAGGCGGCAATCGCATCACCCTTCGGTGATCACCGCAACGTGAGCCGTCAACCCTGGTGCCCATCCTTTCCGCCTCTCACGCTTCGCTCTTCCCACCGCCGTCGCCACTCTCCAGTGTGCGCGCCGTGTCCGCTGCCGACGAATCCACCAGTCCCCGCCCCGCCGCCGAAGCCATTGTAGGTCGGCAACGCATTCTGCTGTGGTTGCTCGGCTCCCTGCTCAAGGTGTGGGCCCGCACCCTACGCATCGAAATCGCGGATGCCGACCGCGCCGCCCTCGGCCGCCGCGACATCCCCATCTCGCTGGTGATTTGGCACAACCGCCTCTTCATGGGGGCCGAATGCGTGCGGCGCTATCGCGGCGGCAAACCCTTTCATGGCCTCATCAGCGCCAGCAAAGACGGCGCCTGGTTGGTGGGCTTTTTCCAGATGATGGGCATCCGGGCCATTCGTGGCTCCTCCAGCTGGGGAGCCCGCGAGGCCGCCAACGCCATGATCGAGGCATCGCGCCAGGGCAACGACCTCGGCATCACGCCCGATGGTCCGCGCGGCCCCTGCTATGAGTTTAAGCCGGGTGGCCTCATCATCGCCCGTCGCGCCCACACGCCACTGCTGTTGGTCGGCATGGAGTTCGACGGTCCGGTGAAGCAACTGCGCAGCTGGGATCGCTTCATCATCCCCTGCCCGTTCAGCCGCATGGTGCTGCGTTGCCGCCAAGTTCTGCCCAGCGAGTTGCCGAAGGATCGCCAAGCCGCGATCGACGAACTCACGCGCCAAATGACGGAGCTCAACGGCACTCGCCACTGAGCTACGGCCGACACGCCCAAAAAAAAACGTCCCGGCCAAAACCGGGACGCCAGAAAGGAAGCAAGTTCCGAAGCGGATCTGCGGGGAACCAAATTTAGAAGCTCGGCTCGAGCACCACGGTGCTGCCCGGTTCCACGACGAAGTCGTCACCCACGCTCCAGGTCAGGTCGTTGACCAGGAACTTGAAGACGATCGGCGCCGTCGCGCCGGAGAGCGTAATGGTCCACTCGTCATCGCCCGCACAATTCATCGGCACGCCACCGTCCCAGGACAGACCCGGACCGCTGCCACGCAGGTGCATGGTGTTGCCAAAACCGATGTTGATCTTGGCCGTCACGACCGTGTCAGCGACTTCGACCTTGGTGGCAGCCGCCGCCTTTTTAGCCGGGGCCTTTTTGGTCACAACCTTCTTGGCGGGCGCCGGCTTTACCGGAGCAGCTCTCTTCACCGCCGTCTTCTTGGCGGCGACCTTCTTGGGCGCAGCAGCCGGAGCGGCCGCGACGGGTTCAGCCGAAACGGGAGCAGCCTTCTTGGTGGCGGCCTTCTTCGTTCCCACTGCCTTCTTGGTTACAGTTTTCTTGGCCTGTGGGGCGGCAGGCGTGGTGGACTTGGTGCTCTTCTTCATGGTTAGGAATCGGGTTCTTGATGTGAACTCAGGAGGACCTTTGCCCCCCGGTGTCACCCATCTGCAATAGCAAATTGGGGACCAACGTCACGGTTCGTCCCATTTTTCGCCATCGTGACCGCATTGCTCCCTGTTCGTCAGAAAGACGCAATGCCAACTTCCGCACCTGCAAAAAGGTGTTTACTCCGACCGGTGAGTTTCTCACAACTCCCCTCCTTCTGGCAAAAGGGGCTGTAGCTCAGTTGATAGAGCGCTTCGTTCGCAATGAAGAGGTCAGGGGTTTGATTCCCCTCAGCTCCACCAGCCTTCGTCCCGCTAAAGCGGGACTACGGCCGGCAAGGCCAGCCCGATGCGAAAGCGAAGGCTGCCCGCCGAAGCTCGCAGAGCGTAGGAGGGCCGGGCAACAAACAGACAGTCACCATCTCGCGATGCACTACGTCTACCTCACCCAATCCGTCGTGCATCCCGAGCAGCGCTACATCGGTCTCCCCGACAATCTCAAGACCCGCCTCAACGCCCACAACCGCGGTCAGTCGCCTCACACCACTAGGCATAAACCTTGGCGTTTGGAGACCTATCTTGCCTTCTCCGATCTCGCGGCCGCCCGTGAGTTCGAGCTTTACCTCAAATCTGGCTCAGGCCGCGCTTTCGCCAGCAAGCGCCTCTGGTCGTCGGCTTGAAGCTACGGCTGGCGAGGCCAGCCAGATGTGAAAGCGAAGGCTGCCCGCCGAAGCTCGCAGAGCGTAGGAGGGCCGGGCAACAAACAGCCCCCGATAGCGCCCCAGACCCCATCGCGCTCCACCACCGCGCAAACGTTCACAGAAAAAATCTGTGTCTTTGCACGACCCTCGCGCGCCTCACCATCAAGGCGGCTTATCGCGTAACTCCCTGCCATCACCTATCCTGCATACTTACGCGTCCCAACGGGCGATCCGCGCATCCAAAATCCCCCAAAAAGAATACGAGAATTCTTCGAAAGTTTTGAACGAATCTCTGGGGGCCTGCGTCTCTCCCCCTGTAAGTCCTTTGTTCTTTTTGCTAGTTCATAGTTTGTAGTTTGATAAGTCGGCAAAGGCGCCGGAGTTCTGCTCCGGCGCCTTTACTGTTTCTGCAATCCAACCAGCAAAATCTCGACGCTTCCGCGGCCTCGCCGCAGGCTCCGCGTTTACCGACTCGACGACCTGCGATGCCCGACTTTCGCGTTTTTTGCCCCTCCCCTCCGCCCGCCGCTGCGGAGCTCACTTTGAGCGCGGCCGAATCGCATCACTTGGTCTCCGTCAATCGCGCGCGCCGCGGCGATCCGGTGATCGCTTTCGACGGTCAGGGCCGCGAGTGGGAGACCACGGTGCAACAGGCCGATCGCCGCGCAGCCACCCTTGCCATCCAAACCTTTCGCGAAGCCGCGCACCTGCCCTGCCGCATCACGCTGGCTCAAGCGGTGCCCAAGGGCGGAGTAATGGAATCCATCGTGCGTCACGCCACCGAGATCGGCGTGCATCGCATTGTGCCCGTGCTCACCTCGCGCACCCAGGTGCAGTGGGACGACAAACGCCAATCGCGCAAACAGGAGAAGTGGACCGCCACCGCACTCGAAGCTGCCAAGCAGTGCGGTAATCCGTGGCTCCCCGAGATCGATGAACCCCGTCCCCTTGCCGAGGCGGCAGCCTCACTCATCGCCCAGCACGACGCCAGCCTCGTCGCCAGCCTTCACCCCGGTGCCGCCGGTCTGCACGAAACGGTGAGCGCATGGACCGGTGCGAGCACCGCCCCACCGCCCCCCTCTCTCATGTGGTGGGTGGGACCGGAGGGTGACTTCACCTCCACCGAGATGGACCAACTGGTAAACCTCGGCGCCCGTCCCGTTTCGCTCGGGCGACTCGTGCTCCGCTGCGATACCGCCGCCACCTACGCCCTCGCCGTCATCAGCGCCGCCCTGAACCCTTAGCTGTGAGCCTCCCCCGGTCCCCGCTCTCCACGCTCTCCTTCCGCACGTGGCTCATTCTCGGCACGGGCTTGTGGACCCTCATTCTCGCCATCGTCACCGGCCTGCTGGTCGAACGGGCCAGCCAAACCTCCGTCGCCACCGTCATGCAGGTCAACCTGCACGACCGTCTCGACCAGTCCGCCTTTCGCACCCAACAACTGTTGCGCGCCGCCGAGCTCAGTCTCGATTCCACCTCACGGCTCACCCCACGCGCCGATCTGCCCCCGGCCCAACGCTGGCCGGAACTCTTGCAGCGCGCCCTCCCGGTTTTCGAACAGCGTCCGGAACTCACCCGCCTTGGCTTCAGCACCGGCGTCGCCGGCGAGTATGCCTATCTCTGGCGCCACCCTTCCGGCCGCATCGACTTGCACGGGCCCACCACCGAAGCGACGCCCGTCCCCCTGCCGCCCGCCGCCGGGCTGGAGCCCGACACCTTCCACTGGTCCGCCCTGCACCCGCTGGTCGGCTTGCCCGCCACCCTCGGCATCACCTGCTTCACCCCCGGCAATGCGCCGGACTCATCGTATTGGTGGGCCGAATACGACTTGGACCAACTGCACCGCTTTGTGCAGACGCTCAATGAGGAAACCGGCCTGCGGGTCGCCCTCTTTGATCTCGCCACCGATCCGCCCCTCTGGGTCGGTCACCACGAAGCGGATACGATCGCCGGCGTGACCGCCGCCGACCAGCTGTCCGGCCTCCACGAACTCGACCCGCTCATCAGTCCCGAGCTGCTGCCGCCCGCCGGCGCGCCCCCCGGCTCGGGACCCGCCGTCGCCCGCGACCTGCCGGATGCATCCTCCTGGCTGGTGCAAGGCACCCGGCTGCCTGCGCCCTTCGCCCGCTGGGGCGTCGTCGGCGCTCTGGCCGAAAGCCAGACGTTGGTCCCCGACTTCTCCCCCTCTTCCGTCTTCTTCACAGCCGCCCTCGTGATCGTGGTGCTGAGCAGCCTGATGGCCTGGATCATGGCCCGCCTCCTCGCTCACCCCATCGAAGCCCTCACCACCTCGGTGGCCGATCTCGCCGACTCCGGTAAAATCGACATCCCCACCACCACCGCCCCACGCGAGATTCAGGACTTGCGCGATGTGCTAGACGAACAGGGCAGCAAACTCATCGAGCGCCAGGAGGAACTCGCCGAGATCAACACCGCCCTGCAGCGCCAGATCAGCCAACGCCAGTCCCACGAAGCCACGCTCAACGCCATTTTCGAAAACACCCCGTTCGACCTGTGGACCACCGACGCCGACGGCGTCTACACCTACCAGAACCGCTACTCCCGCAACCTCCACGGCAACATCATTGGCCAGCGCATCGACGACCTCGATGTCTCCCCATCCCTTCTCGCCGACCGCGTCGCCCGCTCCAAACGCGTGCTGCAGGGCGAAATCATCAGCTCCGACACCATCGAGCAGACCCCCACCGGACGCCACTTTTACCACATCCTCGAAGCGCCGATCCTCCAAGACGCCCAAATCGTGGGATCGCTCGGCGTGAAAATCGATCTCACCGAACACCGTCGGGCCGAAAACGCGCTGCGCGACAGCCAACAGCGCATCAGCCGTCACCTCGAAAACACCCCCTTGGGCGTCGTCGATTTCGACGCCTCCTTCCACATCCGCAGCTGGAACGCCGCCGCCGAAGCCATCTTTGGCTGGAAGGCCGCCGAAGCCATCGGTCGCCTCGGCACCGTCATCGTGCCCCCCGATGACCGCGAAGAGGTCGACGACATCTGGCGCAAGCTCCTGCAGAACCCCGAGAGTTCCCGTAACTTCAACCGCAACCTCACGCGCGATGGCCGCATCATCGACTGCGAATGGTATAACACCCCCATCACCGACAGCGACGGTCGCATCATCGGCGTCTCTTCGCTCGTGCTCGATGTCACCGAACGCCTCGCCGCCGAACGCCTCTTCCGCGAATCCGAAGAACGCTTCCAACGCGTCTTCCACCAATCCCCCACCCCCCAGTGCATCACCTCCTATCCGGAGGGGCACCTCATCGACATCAACCAAGCGTGGACCGATGCCTTGGGGCACTCCCGCGAGGCCGCCCTCGGTCGCACCGGCCTCGAACTCGGCCTCTGGGCCGACCTCGAGGATCGCCGCCGTTTCCTGCAACAACTCACCCAACACGGCCAGTTTCCCGGCCAAGTCGTCGAGCTCCTCGACGCCTCCGGCCGCCCTCACCAAGTCCTGCTTTGCGCGGCCCGCACCCGCCTCGGCTACAACGATTGCCTCGTCATCTCCGTCCCGGACCTCACCGAACGCATCGCCGCCCAAGAAGCCTTGCGCGAAAACCGCCAACTTCTCGAAACCCTCGTCGAGCAACTCCCAGGACTCTCCTTCCGCTGCCTCATCGACGAAAGTTGGTCCATGCTCTGGGTCAGCCGCGGATCCCTCGACCTTACCGGCTATCCTCCCGAAGCCTTCCTCGACCGCTCCATCTCCTTCGGCGAACTCATCGTGCCCGCCCACCGAGCACGGGCCCAACACGTCGTCGAGCGCGCTGTCCAACGTCTGCAGGAGCCGCGCCGCTACTCCCTCGAATACCAGATCACTCATCGCGACGGCCGCACCCGCTGGCTCTGGGAACAGGGCGAAATCGTGCGCAACCCCTCCACTCACTTCGATGAGATCGTGGGCTTCATCGCCGACATCTCCGATCGCAAAGCCGCCGAGAAAAACCTCCGCGACCTGAACGAAAACCTCGAACAACGCGTCGCCGCCCGCACCGCCGAACTCGAAGCCGCCAACCTCAAACTCACCGACCTCGACCGCCTCAAAACCGAGTTCCTCGCCACCATGAGCCACGAGCTGCGCACCCCGCTCAACTCCATCATCGGCTTCTCCTCTATCCTCGAACGCGGCCTCGTCGGCCCCCTCACCGACGAACAGCACCTCCAGATCGGACTCGTCAACCAGTCCGCCCGCCAACTCCTCGACCTCATCAACGACCTGCTCGACGTCTCCCGCATCGACTCCGGCCGCATGGAAATCATGCACGAAGAGGTAGTGGTCGCCGACCTGCTCCGATCCGTCGAAACCGAACTCACCGCCAACCTCGACCCCGCGCGCCTCACCTTCTCCACCACCTGCCCGCCCGACCTGCCCATACTCGTGAGCGACCACCGGCGCCTGCGCCAGGTCATCTTCAACCTCGCCGCCAACGCCATCAAGTTTACCCCCGGCCCCGACGGCCACGTCACCGTCACCGCCCAAGCCACCGCCGAGGGCGGCGTCACCATCGCCGTGACCGACACCGGCATCGGCATCAAAGCCGAACACCTGCCGCAACTCTTCGAGGCGTTCCGCCAAGTCGATGGCTCCGCTCGCCGCCTCTACGACGGCGTCGGTCTCGGACTTAACCTCGTGCGTAAGCTCACCGCCAAGCTCGGTGGTCACATCTCCGTAAAAAGTGAGTTCGGCCGCGGCTCCTGTTTTACCGTGACCTTGCCTCCGATCTCGCCAGGCGCTTGAATCTAGGGTAAAGCACTCAACTTATTCGACTCTACTCAGCGTTCTTTCCGCCCGTCCTTCTCTGGCCATGCCCACCGCCCTTCTGATCGAAGACAACGCTTCGAATCGTCACCTCGCTACCTTCCTCCTCGAGAAAGCCGGCTTCACCGTCGCCCACGCCACTAATGGTCAGCAGGGCCTCGATTTGGCGCGCACTCAGTTGCCCGACATCATCGTCTTGGACATCGAGATGCCCGTGATGGACGGCTACGAGACCCTTGAGCACCTCAAGGCCTCCGCACAAACTCGCGACATCCCCGTCCTCGTCGCCTCCTCTTACGCCATGCCCGGCGAGCGCCAACGTGCCCTCGACCTCGGCGTGCGCGAATACCTCGAAAAGCCGTTCGACCCGGACGACTTCATGCAGCGCGCCCAAGCCCTCCTTTCGTCGTGAGCTACACCATTCTCATCGTAGAGGATAACCGCAACAGCATCTACCTGCTCGAGCAGCTCCTGCGCGACGCCGGCCATACCGTCTGGCCCGCCGTCAACGGCGAGGAAGCCGTCGACCTCATCAAATCCCGGGGCCTGCCCGATCTCGTCGTCTCCGACGCCCTCATGCCCCGCATGGACGGTTTCGAACTCTGCCACATCCTGCGCAGCGATCCGACCACCTGCACCGTCCCCTTCGTCATCTACACCGCCACCTTCACCGACGAGAGCGACGAACACTTCGCGCACGACGTCGGGGCCGATTGTTACCTCATCAAACCCTTCGACCCCGAACGTGTGGTCGCCCGCTTCGAGGAAGTCATCCGCGACGTGCGCGCCAAGCCCCCGCGCCCGGTGCGGCCCAAGGGACCCGGCGCAGCCTTCTTCGAAGGCCACAGCCGGCGCATGTCGATGAAGCTCGAAACCAAGGTCGACGAACTCTCCGCCACCAACGCCGCCCTCGCCGCCTCCGAATCCGAAATTCGCCAGCTCAACGACCGCCTCGTCGCCTCCATTCGCAATCTCGAGGCCGAAATCGAAGAACGCCACCGCACCAACAACCAGCTGACCCTCGCCTTCCAGGTCGCCCACATGGGCAGCTTCGCCTTCGACTTCGACCGCGGCATCTCCACCTGGTCCCGCGAAGCCCTCGACCTGCTCGACCAGCCCCCGGGCCAACGCAGCTTCAACTGGGACCTCTTCGCTCGCCGCGTCCCCCCCAAACAACGCGCCGCCGCCGCCCTCGTCTTCTCGCCCGACGCCCACGACACCGAATCCCACCAAGTCGAATTCGCCCTCGAATGCGGCGACGGCACCATCCGCCACATCATCGCCCGCAGCCAACGTGTCGCCGTCGATGAGTTCGGCGAAAACCGCCGCATCGGCGTCCTGCGCGATATCTCCATCCGTCGCCGGGCCGAAATCGAGCGCGCCCAGATGGAGCGCAGCCTGCGCCAGGCCCAGAAGATGGAAGCCATCGGCAACCTCGCCGGCGGCATCGCGCACGACTTCAATAACTTCCTCGCCGTAATCTCCGCCTCCGGCGAATTGCTCGAAATGGATGCCGCCGAAAACGGCCTGCCCGAGCACTGGCGCGACGGTATGCGCGACATCCGCCAAGCCTGCGCCCGCGCCAAGGACCTCGTGGCCCAGATCCTCCTATTCAGCCGCAACGAGCCCTCCAAGCGCGAACCGATCGATCTGCGCAACGTCATCCGCGACGCCATCGGCCAGTTCAACAACACCGTGCGCACCAACATCGTGGTCGCCACCGACCTGCGCACCAAGCGTCTCGCCGTCGCCAACATCGGGCAGATCAACCAGATCCTCCTCAACCTCTGCAACAACGCCAAATACGCCATCGGCAATCGCCCCGGCGAGATCACCATCCGCCTCAGCGAGGCGTCCTTCACCCCCGCTCAAGCCCAACGCCGCCCGCCCCTCAACCCCGGCGACTACCTGCTGCTCGAGGTCGCGGACACCGGCTCCGGCATGGATGAAGATACCCTGCAACGCATCTTCGAACCGTTCTTCTCCACCAAACCGCCCGGCGAAGGCACCGGCCTCGGTCTCGCCATGGTGCACGGCATCGTCGTCGGTCACGACGGCGCGATCTTTGCCGACAGCACCCCGGGCCAGGGCACCTGCATCTCCATCTACATCCCGGCCGCCCGCGACGCCCTCGCCCCGTCCGCCGCCGACCGCGGAGCCTCTCCCCTGCCCACCGGCAAAGGCGAACGCATCCTCGTCGTCGACGACGAACCGGCCGTCGCCAAGGTCGCCTGCTCCCTCATCAACCGCCTCGGCTACCGGGCCGAGTCCATGAACGATGCCCGCACCGCGCGCGATCGCCTGCTGCACAACCCCGACGAGTTTGCCCTCGTGGTGACCGACTACTTCATGCCCGGCCTCACCGGCGTCGATCTCGGCAAAGCGGTTTGGACCAAATACCCGGACCTACCGATCATCATGATCGTCGGTTTCGGGGGCCAGATGGATGCCGGCCGCGCTCGCGCCGAAGGCTTCAAGGCCTTCGTCAGCAAACCCTTCACCCTGCAGTCTCTGTCCGACGCCATCAGCCTGGCCCTGCAGCCAGAATGACCGGCGGCACCGCCGCCGGCGCCTGACTCACCACACGAGCAGACCGCCCGCGTAGGTCAGACCCGCGCCGACACTGCAAAAGATGATGCGGTCGCCCGTCTGGAAGATTTCCTCTTCCGCGCCCCAACCGAGCGCCATCGATACGCTGGCGCCGGAGGTATTGCCGTAGCGGGAAATCGTCACCACGAAGCGATCAAACGGAATGCCGACCCGCTTCGATACCGCGCGCAGAATCCGCTCGTTGGCCTGATGCGGGACCACCCATTCGATATCCTCCGGCTTCAGGTTGTGCCGCGCCAACGTCGCCTCGATCTGATTGGCAAACGAGATCACGGCGTTCTTGAACACCGTGCCGCCGTCCATCTGCAGATAGAAATCTTTGATATCGATATCCTCCGGCTTCGGCCACGGCTTGTTGGCCCCGCCGCCGCGCCGCTGAATCGCCGCGTAATAGGTCGCGTCACCCGAGAGCGCCATGCGGTGCAGCCGGTGGCCGCCGCCCGCATCGGTCAACACCGCCGCGCCGGCACCGTCACCAAAGAGAAACGCCGTCTCGTGATCCTTCGGGTTGGTGATGCGCGACAACAACTCGGCCGTCACCACGATCAGGTTCTTCGCCGTGCCGCCGCGAATCAGCGAACGGCCCACCTCCAGCGCATACAACCAGCCCGAGCAGGCCGCGTTGAGGTCAAACGCCAACGCGTGCGGGATGCCCAACTTGCGCGCGAGCGCACTGGCCATCGAAGGCACCGGCTGGTCCGGAATGATCGTGGCCATGATGATGCCATCGACCGTCTTGATATCGATGCCCGCCTGCTCGACCGCATGCTGCACCGCCACCGAAGCGAGGTCGGTGGCCGATTGCCCTTCGTCGGCATAGCGGCGCTCGCGGATACCCGTGAGCTTGATCATCTCCGCCTCGGTGCGACCGGGAAATTCCTTCAGCACGTCCTTGGTCGAACGCACGTTCTTCGGCACCGCAAAACCCACGCCCGCGATGCACACCGTCTCGTCCGCCGCCGTCGCCGGCCGCACAGCCGCCGGTTCCACTGCGGCTTCCGGGCCGGTAGCTTTTTGCGCGAGGTAAGCCGCCACATCATCGCCCGAAACGCGACCGCCCGGTCCCGTGGCTTCGATGTCCGTAATCGTCGCCGGATCGAGCCCAGCCTCCTTGATCAATTTCACCGCGCGCGGCGTCCACTTCGGACCCGTGCTCGCCGGAGCCGAAGCCGGCGCTGGCGGCGGAGCCACCGGTGCAGGCGGCGGAGTGGCCGCCACTGCGGGCGTAGCGGCGGCTTCAGCCGCCGGCTTCTCTGCTGCGGCCGGCTTCGCCTCAACCGGCGCCGCGTCCGCCTTCACCTCCAAATGCTTCAGCGACGTGTCTGCCGTCTCCAGCCGCACAAAGGCCGCGCCCGACGGCACGATATCGCCCGGCCGCACGTGCCACGCCACCACCGTGCCCTCGCACGGCGCCTCCCATTCGAAGACCGACTTGTCGCTCTCCAGCTCGGCCAGCTTGTCGCCTTGGGCAAAGTGGTCGCCCACCTGCACCATGATATCGATCACCGTGAGTTCGTTCACGGTCGCGCCCATGGAGGGCACGGGCACATCGATCAGAAAGGTTTCCATCGTGGAATCGGACATACAGAAGGCGCGGATGCTGGTGCGCCCGACCGTGCGGGTCAACGCCTGTGGCGATAGACCCGTGCCTTAGTCAACCGGTTCGCACTGCCTGCCACACCGCCAGACAGCGGCGCAGCAAACCGGCCAACTCGGCGAGCGGCACCATGTTGGGCCCGTCGCTGATCGCGTTGTCCGGGTCCGGATGCGTCTCCAGAAAGAGTCCATTCGCGCCCGCGCCCAGCGCGGCTTTGGCCAGCGGCTCCACAAACTCGCGCTGACCACTGCTCTTGCCGCCACCCGCGCCGGGGAGCTGCACGCTGTGCGTCGCATCGAGAATCGTGGCGTAACCGTTCTGCGCCATGATCGGGAAGCTGCGCATGTCGACCACCAGGTTCTGATACCCAAAGGTCGTGCCGCGATCCGTCTGCCAGATCTCGGCCGCGCCGCCCTCTTTCAGTTTGCCCACCACATGCACCATATCGGTCGGCGAGAGGAACTGGCCTTTCTTCACGTTCACGACCTTGCCGGTCGCCGCCGCCGCCAGCAGCAGATCGGTCTGGCGGCACAGGAAGGCCGGGATCTGCAACACGTCGACGACCTCCGCCACCGGCGCGCATTGGTCGGCGCTGTGAATGTCGGTCACCACCGGCAGGCCAAACTCGCGCTGCACCATCGCCAGCAGTTCCAAACCCTTCGCCATACCCGTGCCGCGGTCTCCCGCGATGGAGGTGCGGTTGGCTTTGTCGAAGGAACCTTTAAAGACGATGTTCAGCTCCGGGTGCGCCTCGCGCAGCGCGACCAGTTCGGTCGCCACCGTGCGGCAGATGGTTTCGTTTTCCAGCGAGCACGGGCCCGCCAGCAAAAGGAGTTTTTCCGGATCGTAGAGCATGGTCGGTAAGGACGGAAAAAGGCGGGACGTGGGAAGGCGCGGCGGGCGCCTTATTCAGCCGCCTTCGGCTCGACCTTCTTGGCCGCCGGTGCCTTCTTTGTCGCGGCCTTTTTCTTCGCGCTCGCCTTCTTTTTGCCCGGCTTGGCGCTCTTCGCCGCGACCTTCTTGGCCGCCCCCGACTTGTGCTTCATCGCCGCCTTCACAAAGGCTGCGAACAGCGGATGCGCCTCGCTGGGCTTCGACTGAAATTCCGGGTGGAACTGCACCGCCACGAACCAGGGGTGCTTCTTGATTTCCACGATCTCGACCAGGTTGCGACGCGGGTTGATGCCGCTGATGGTCAGACCGGCGCGCTGCATCTGACCGACATAGGCGTTGTTGACCTCAAACCGGTGACGATGGCGCTCACGCACATACTCTTGGCCGTAGGCCTTGCGCGCGAGTGTGCCGGGCTGCAGCTGACACTCGTAGCTGCCGAGACGCATGGTGGCGCCTTTATCCACGATCTTCTTCTGCTCCTCCATGATCATGATGACGGGCTCCTTCGCATCCGGATCAAACTCCAGCGAGTTGGCGCCCTTCAACTTGAGCACGTTGCGGCAGAACTCGATCACCGCGATCTGCAGACCGAGGCAGAGGCCGTAATACGGCACGCCGTTCTCGCGGGCGTATTTGGCCGCCGCGATTTTGCCCTCCGTGCCGCGATCGCCGAAGCCGCCTGGCACCAGAATGCCATCGAGATTCTTGAGCAGCTCGAGGCCGTTCTTGGCCTCCAAATCCTCGGCGTCGATGCGCACCACGTTCACCCGGCAATGGTTCGCGATGCCCGCGTGAGTCACCGACTCGTAGACCGATTTGTAGGCGTCCTGCAGCTCGATGTATTTGCCCACCACGCCGATGGTCACCTCGTGGCGCGGATTGTTGATGCGCTGCACGATGTTGTCCCACGGGTTTTTGTCCGGCATCGGACGCTTCATGCCGAAGAGGTCGACCACCAGATCGTCCATGCCTTCGCGCTGCAGCGCATGCGGCAGTTCGTAAATCGACGACACGTCGCGGCACTCCACCACGGCCTTCACCGGCACGTTGCAGAACATGGAAATCTTGTCGCGCATGCCCTGATCCATCGGGTGCTCGCAACGGCACACCACGATGTGCGGCTGGATACCGATCTCGCGCAGCTTCGCTACCGACTGCTGGGTGGGCTTGGTCTTCAACTCGCCCGCCGCACCGAGATAGGGCACCAGCGTCACATGGATGAAGAGACAGTCGCGCGGCCCCACTTCGAGGGCGAACTGGCGCATCGCTTCGAGGAAGGGCAACCCCTCGATGTCACCCGTCGTGCCGCCGATCTCGGTGATCAACACGTCGACGTCTTTGCCGCCCTGATAAATGCGCTCTTTGATCTCGTTGGTGACGTGCGGGATCACCTGCACCGTCTTGCCCAGATACATGCCGCGGCGCTCGTTCTGAATCACGCTCTCGTAGACCTGGCCCGACGACAGGCTGTTCAGGCGCGAGAGTTTGCCGCTCGTGAAACGCTCGTAGTGACCCAGGTCGAGATCGGTCTCGGCACCGTCTTCGAGCACATACACCTCGCCGTGCTGAAACGGGCTCATCGTGCCCGGATCGACGTTCAGGTAGGGGTCAAATTTCTGAATGCGGACGCGCAACCCGCGGACCTCCAGCAACGCTCCGAGAGCCGCTGCGGTAAGGCCCTTTCCCAAGGACGAAACCACCCCACCCGTCACGAAAATATATTTCATTCAAACGGGTTAACGGTGCCCCCCGAACACTGACAAGAAAAAGCTCCCCGGAGACCCTATTCGCCACGCTTTCGCGCACGAAGTAGGGCAAAGCCCCCGTAACCTCCAGCTCCCCCCGTCTGCCCAATTTCAGCTTTTCAGCCTTTTAGCCTTTCAGCTTTTCCTGCTCAGCCCAGCCACCACCAGACCCCGCCACCGATCACCGCCAGCGCCGCCAGCCCCACGATCACATAGACCGTCCACTTGAGCAGCTTGCCCAGCACCCAGAGCACCGCCAGCGCCACCACGATCACACAGCTCGCCACCAGCCAGCGCGGGTAGGCATTCAGGTTCTGCAAAGCGGCTTCAACGTGCTCCATAAGACCCCTTCCACCAAATCGCCAATTCTCCTCACGCCAAGCAATTCCCCGCTTGCCACAACCACAGCCCCTCCGCCCACTCCCACCCGTGCAATCTAAACCTCAAGTCCTCGTTTGGCTGACCTGCGACGGTGTCCACATCGACCCCGCCACCGGCAAACACACCATCCTCGGCATCTTCTCCAATATCTGCGGCCGCCAGTTCCCGTTCGTCCACCCCTACATGGTCTGGTTTCTGACCGTGAGCGACGTCCAACCCGGCAAGCACAAGGTCCGCATTTCCATGGGCGTCGACCCCGCTCAGATGCAGCCGCTCATCGAGCGCGAGTTCGAATCCAAGAGCCCCCTCCAGCGCATCAATCTCATCAACGAGGTGCGCAACCTCACCTTCCCCGCCCCCGGCCAATACGACCTGCTCATCGAGATCGACGACGAGGTCCTGCTCTCGACCAACATCCAAGTCACGTCCCAATAAGCACCCGCCCCGCCGCGCCCCGCGCCGCCCCGCGCTTCACCGCTCCGCTCCGTTTCGTTTCGCCATGTCCGCTTCCGCCATTGATCTCATCGGCGTCGGGTCCCCCATCATGGACCTGCTCGCCCCCGTGCCCGAGGACTTCCTCACCCAACACGTCGCCGGCGACAAGGGCGGCATGGTGCTCGTCAACGACGCCGAGATGAGCGGCATACTCGCCCACCTGCCCACCGCTCCCGCCACCTCCACCGGCGGCTCCGCGGCCAACGCCACCCTCAACGCCACCCGGCTCGGCCTGCGCACCACCTTTCTCGGCAAGCTCGGCAACTGCGACGTCGCCGCCACCTACCGCAACCGCTTCGCCGCCCTCGGCATCGACACCTCCCGCTTCAAAACCGGCACCGTCCCCAACGCCCGGTCGCTCATCCTCACCACGCCCGACGCCGACCGCACCATGCGCACCGACCTCGGCGCCGCCATGACCCTCTCGCCCGACGAGATCAGCCCGGCCGATTTCGCCGGCTGCCGTCACGCCCACATCGAGGGTTACCTCGTCTTCAACGAAGCCCTCATCAACGCCGTCCTCGCCGCCGCCCGCACCGCCGGCTGCACCGTGTCGATGGACCTCGCCTCCTTCGAGGTCATCAACGCCACTCGTCCTTGGATTTTCAGCCAACTCGCCGAGGGCTTCGACATCATCTTCGCCAACGAGGACGAGATCCGCGCCCTCTTCGAAGACACCACCACGCCCTACGACCAACTCGCCCGTCGCCTCGCCTCCCACGGCGTGACCGCCGCCGTCAAGGTCGGCAAGGACGGCGCCTGGATCGCCCGCGGCGATGAGCTTCACCGCATCGAACCCGTGCTCGTCGACAACGTCGTCGACACCAACGGCGCCGGTGATTCCTGGGCCGCCGGTTTCCTCAGCGCCCACCTCCGCGGCAAATCCCTCGCCGAGTCCGGCCGCATCGCCAGTCACGTCGGCGCCGAAACCGTCAAACACCTCGGCCCCATCATCCCCGACGAAGCCTTCGCCCCCCTCAAAGCCCGCCTCGGCTAAAAAATCCACCGTGGCCGAGGCATCCAGCCTCGGCCCCCCCCCAAATCTTTCTCTTTATTCTTTATCTTTATCTTTCTCCCCGCCCCGCGAAATCCGCCCGCCACTCGCGGCCCGTGATAAAGATAAAGAGAAAGACAACAAGGAGCCAGAAGAGCCCTGCCCCTCGGCCCGCTCCGCGCCGCCCCCACCACCATGACCCCGGCACACCGTGACTAGCCCGTTGGTCACGGTTCACCGCTTTCCGTTCGCCGCCCCGCCTACACGCCCGCAGAACGGATCGCATGCTCGCGATCACTTCGCTCACCAAGCACTACGGCAAACTCACCGCCCTCGACGGCGTCTCCCTCGACATCGGTCCCGGTGAATTTTTTGGCCTGCTCGGCCCCAACGGCGCCGGCAAGTCGACCCTCATGTCGCTCATCGCCGGACTCAAACCCGCCGACGCCGGCACCATCACCCTCGCAGGTCAGCCCGCCGGCTTCGGCCCCGCCGCCGCCCGGACCCGCCGCGACCTCGGCCTCGTCCCCCAAACCATCGCGCTCTACGACGACCTCACTGCCGAGGAAAACCTCCGCGTCTTCGGCGAACTCTTCGCCCTCGATCGCGCCACCCTCCAGGAGCGCATCGACGAGGGCCTCGCCGCCGTCGGTCTCGCCGACCGCCGCAAACACCGCGTCAAAACCTTCTCCGGCGGCATGCAACGCCGCCTCAACCTCGTCGCCGCGCTGCTCCATCGCCCCAAGCTCCTCCTCTGCGACGAGCCGACCGTCGGCGTCGATCCGCAGTCCCGCAACGCCATCTTCGAGTTCCTCGAAAAACGCGCCGCCGAGGGCCTCACCATCATCTACTCCACCCACTACATGGAGGAGGCCACCCGCCTTTGCTCCCGCATCGCCATCATCGACCACGGCAAAATCCTCGCCGACGGTTCCCTGAACGACCTGCTCGGCCACCTCCCCTCCAGCGAGCAACTCGGCCTGCCCCTCAGCGCCGCCGCCACCGCCGCCCTCCCGGCCCTCGCCGCCCACGGCACCGTCACCACCACCGACGACGGCCACCAGATCGCGCTCCACCCCGGCACCCCACTCTCCACCGTCTTCGCCCTCACCGAAAAATACGGCGTGCCCTCCTCCGCCTGCACCCTCTCCCGCCCCGGCCTCGAGGACGTCTTCCTGCACCTCACCGGCAAAGCCTTCCGCGAATAAGTCACCGCCAGCCCTTTTCCCGCTCTCGCCATGCGCACGATCCTCACGCTCCTCCGCAAAGACATCCGCTTGTTTCTGCGCAACAAAACCGCCTTCGGCCTCACCTTCATCGTGCCGCTCGTGCTGGTTTACATCTTCGGCAACGTCTTCGGCGTCACCGGCTCCGGCGGCAGTGGCCCCGCCGGCATCAAGATCGCCGTCGTCAAACAAACCGACGCCCCCATCGCCGACACCATCATCACCGCACTCCAAGCCGAGTCCTCCTTCAAGGTGCTCACCCAATCCGTCGCCGCCGACGGCACCAAGACGCCGCTCACCGAACAAAACGTCCGCGACCTCATCGACGACAACACGCTCCGCTTCGCCCTCGTCTTCCCGCCCGACACCGTCAGCGACGAACGCCTCGGCCTCAAACTCCGCTTCCTCAACAACCCGCGCAACGACATCGAAACCCAGACCGTCACTGGCCTCCTACAAAAGGTCATCTTCACCTCCGCGCCCCAAGCCTTCATGGACGGACTCCGCCAGCGCGCCGAAAACTTCATCGGTATCGAAGCCACGGATACATTCTACGACAACCTGGCCCAGACCATCGCGGAGTCCTTCGGCGCCGACCCGGCCGAAGTCCGCGCCGACATGGACGCCGGCCTCTTCCCCGTCGCCACCGACTCCGCCGCCACCACCGATGCCGAGTCTACCGACTCCGAATCCGCCACCGATTTCCTCGCCCAACTCGTCGACCTGCAAAACGAGCAACTCGCCGGCGCCGACGTCAAAAGCCCCGCCGCCACGCGCGTCGTCGGTGGCTGGGCCATCATGTTCCTGCTCTTCTCGGTCAGCGGAGCTTCGACTTCGCTCTTTGAAGAAAAGCAGGCCGGTCTCTTTCACCGCCTGCTCGCCTCCCCGGTGAAGCGTTCCCACATCCTCTGGAGCAAATACCTCTTCAACGTGCTCATGGGCATGAGCCAACTCGCCGTGCTCTTCCTCGCCGGCCAACTCCTCTTCGGCATCGAGGCCCTCGCCCACTTTCCGATGCTAATGGTCGTCGCGCTTTTTGCCTCCATCGCCTGCACCGCGTTTGGCATGTTGCTGGCCTCCATCTCGCCCAACCCGGCGGCTGCCAGCGGGCTCGCCACCTTCCTCATCCTCACCATGAGTGCGATCGGCGGAGCCTGGTTTCCCACCAGTCTCATGCCGGAATTCATCCAATCGCTCTCCCAACTCACCATCGTGTATTGGTCGATGGAAGGTTTCCTGGCGGTGCTCTGGGCCGGCAAATCCCTCCTCGAAATCCTGCCCATCCTCGGCGTGCTCACCGGCATCGCCGCCCTCGTCAGCGCCTTCAGCCTCTGGCGCTTCAACCGCGGCAACCTCTTCGACTAAGTGTCCCGGTCGCTGCGTTGGAGCAAAGCGACAACGTGGCCCGCCCTGCCCCACCGCCAGCCACCACTCCTTCGCCTCCACCGTAGCCTCCCCACCGTAGCTGCGTTGGAGCAAAGCGACAACGTGGCCCCCTGCCCCTCCGCCCGTCACCCCGCTCCGCGCGCCTTCCCCCGCTCACCGCCCCCCATTCCAACGCCGCCACCAACGCTCACAGAAATCCGCCTCATCAGGTCGCAAACCCGACTCGCCCGTCACTTCCGCAAACGTATACGGCCAATCCTGCGCTCGCTCCACCAATCCCTTTCGCACCGGGTTTTCGGCGATGTAATACGCCAGCGACGCCACCGCATCGCGACCCGCCTCCGCCGGCCGCAACACATGATCGTAAGCCTGCTTCTGCAACGTCACCGGAGGCGGCAGGCTAGCACCCACACTGCGGCGCAACGCCCGCACGAACAGCCGCTGATCGCTGCTATCCCTCCATCCCGCGACCAACAGGTGCAGGTGATCCGGCATGACAACACCCGCCACGACGGCCACCTCGTATTTGGCCGCGGTCGTCACAAGGAGCCCGCGAAAACCCTCAAACCAACGTGCACTCAGCCAGCCCGTCGCCCGCCCTTCGAGGGTCATCGTCCAATGCACCAGCACCCGCCCGCGGTAGGCCGCCGGATCGAGGCGCGGCAAATGCCCCGGTCGGGATTTCCCATCTGCTTGCGCCCCATTCACCCATCCAACCACGCCACGCTTTCACCTCCGGCTCAAGCGCAGCCACATAAATAACTGCCTACGCCCCCCGTAGCCGCGTTGGAGCAAAGCGACAACGTGGCCTCGCCTGCCTCTCCGCCCGTCGCCTCACCGCCGCCACGCTTTCTCCTCCGGCGCAAGCGCAGCCACCCACTCCACCGCCACCGCACCCCCTGTAGCCGCGTTGGAGCAAAGCGACATCGTGGCCCGCCCTGCCCCTCCACGCGTTGTCTCACCGCCAACCGCCACCCTTTCGCACCGGGCTCAAGCGCAGCCACCCACTCCCCCCCACCCACACCGCCTCGGCACCACCGCCTTGCCTCTCTCCGTCGCATGGGGTTTGCTTCAACCAAGCCCCATGACCCCACCCCATCTGCGCCCCCGGCGCGCCGCGCACCGTGCCATCACCACGATCCTCACGGTCCTCGGCGCGCGCCTCCCCCTATTCCTCTCCCTGTGCCTCGCTCTATCCCTCTCCGGGATCCCCCTGCCGACCCAGGCACAGTCCCAGCCCTCACTCACCCCCTTCACCCTCCCCTGGGATGACGACAGCCGCACGGTCACCGACCTGTCCGGCCTCAACACCCCCATCGGCATCACCGCCTCGCACCTCACCGCCAACGCCGCCGGCCAACTCACCCTCAACGGCGAACGCCTCCGCATGCTCGGCGTCAACATCACCGCCGAGTCCGCCTTCCCCACCACCGCCGATGCCAACGCCGTCGCCGGCCGCCTCGCCAAGTTCGGCATCAACGCCGTGCGTTTCCACCACCTCGAAGCCCCTTGGGGCGCACCCAACGTCCTCGTCGACTACACTGGCAACACCTCGCGCAACCTCAGCGCCACCCACCTCGACCGCCTCCACCACTTCGTCGCCGCCCTCGCCACCGCCGGCATCTACACCGACATGAACCTGCTCGTGTCGCGCCAGTTTTACCCCAACGACGGTTTCCCCGCCGCCGTGGCCGAACTCGAATGGAAGGAGCAACAGTGTCTCAGCTTCTTCAACGACCACATGCTCACCCTCCAGCAGGAATACGCCCGCAACCTGCTGACCGCCCCCAACCCGCACCGCGCCAACACGCCCCTCGTCGCCGACCCCGCCGTCGCCTTCGTCGAAATCCTCAACGAATACGGCTTCCTCCAAGCCTGGCACGACGGCACCCTCGACGCCCTCCCCTCCGTATTCGCCGACCAACTACGCGACCACTGGAACGCTTGGCTCGCCACCCGCTACGCCGACACCGCTGCCCTCCTCACCGGCTGGAACGCCGTCAACGAACCGCTCGGTCCCCAACTCCTCGCCAATGCCGACTTCGCCGCCGGCGCCGCCAGCTGGAACTTCGAGCAACACGACTCCGCCGTCGCCACCACCACCGCCGCTTCCACCTTCACCGGCAACACCCCCGCCCTGCGCATTTCCGTCACCACCGCCGGCTCCGCCGCCTGGCACGTCCAGCTCAACCAAGCCGGCAACGCCCTCTCCGCCGGCCAGATCTACACCGCTTCCTTCTGGGCCCGCTCGAACGACGGCTTCCCCCTCAACGGCGTCATCGGCCGCGCCGGCGGTGACTACGCCGCCCTCTACCCGATCGGTAGCGCCACCCTCACCGCCGACTGGCAGGAATTCTCCGCCACCTTCGTCGCCACCGCCGACGAACCCGCCGTGCGCCTCAACTTCAACGGCTTCGGCAACCGCACCGGCTCCGTCGAAATCGCCGCCGTCTCCTTCACCACCGGCGGCTCCGCCGGCAGCCTGCCCGACGGCGTATCCCTCGAGGCCGCCAACATCCCGGCCCTGCTCAAAACCGGCGGCTCCGCCACCGTCGCCCAACAAACCGACTGGTTCCGCTACCTCATCGCCAGCGAGCAGACCTACTGGGATACCATGTATTCATTTATCAAGGACGAGCTCGGCTACCCCGGCATCGTCTTCGGGACCATCGTCGCCAACAGCCCCGCCGGCAATCAAGCCCGCCTCGACGCCGTCGACTCCCATTTTTACTGGGAGCACCCCGTCTTTCCCAACGTCGCCTGGGATCAGTCCGATTGGTATATCGACAACACCTCCGCGGTGAACACCACCACCAGTCACGTCGGCGCTTTCGCCCGCCAACGCGTCGCCGGGAAACCCTTCTTCAACACCGAATACCAGCACCCCGCCCCCAGCCACTACCGCGCCGAGGGCCCACTCATTCCCGCCGCCTACGGCGCCTTCCAGGACTGGGACGGTTTCTGGTTCTTCGACTACGGCGCCGGCGCCTGGGATCGCGGCTACGTCGACGGCTTCTTCGCCATGGACACCGACCCGGCCAAGATGGCCAATGTCCTGCTCGCCGCGCACCTCTTCCGCCGCGGCGACGTCAGCCCCGCCAACTCCCACGTCACCATCGGCTTCGACGCCGACGCCCAACTTCAAGCCACCCTCGCCGGTCGCGCCTGGGCCGTCGGTGACGGCCACCACCTCGGCCTCTCCCCGCGCCACGGTTTTGAATCCCGCGTCGCCCTCGATGTGAACGCCCCCTTCACCGGCGTGCCCGCCGCCCCCACCGCCGACGTGCTCACCGCCGATACCGGCCAGCTCATCTGGGACAACGCCATCGCCGACCGCGGCGTCGTCACCGTCGACACTCCGCGCACCAAAGCGCTCTGGGGGTTCGCCGAGGGCCGCAGCTTCGACCTCGATGGCTGGGTCTTCACTCCCGGCGACACTCGTCTCGATTGGCTCACCGCCGGCGTCACCACCGTATCCGGCGATTCCCTACAATCCTCCCTCGGCTTCACCGCCCTCGTCATCCTCACCGGCGAGCAAATGAACACCGGCCAACAATGGACCGATGCCACCCAAACCTCCCTCGGCACCAATTGGGGCAGCGCGCCCGTTCTCGTCGAAACCGTCCCCCTCACCCTCGACATTCCCCACCCCGCCAGCCGCGTCAGTGCCTGGGCGCTCGATCCCACCGGCAACCGCACCACCGCACTCACCGTCACGGCCACCTCCACCGGCGCACGCCTAACCTTCGGCTCCGCCGCCGATACGCTTTGGTATGAACTCCAGGTCGCCGCCGATCCCACCGTCGCCGCGCCCACCATCGAACTCCACCCCAACGCCCGCCTGCTCGCCCCCGGCGCCGACACCACCCTCAGCGTCGACGTCACCGGCACACCGCCGCTCACTTACCAATGGTCCCACAGCGGCGTGCCGATCCCCGGAGCCACCGCCGCCCCCCTCACGCTCACCAACGTCTCGGGCGCCGACGCCGGCCGCTACACCGCCACCATCACCAACACCCAAGGCACCGCCACCAGCCGCGCCGCCACCGTCGTCGTCGACGCCACCCCGCCCGCCTTCACCGGCCTGTCCAACCTCTCCACCCGCACCGGCACCGGCGCCGGCGCCAACGCCCTCTCCTCCGGCTTCGTGCTCTCCGGCTCCAGCTCCAAATTCGTTCTCCTGCGCGCCGTCGGCCCCGGACTCGCCCCATTCGGCCTCACCACCTTCCTGCCCGATCCGACCCTCGAACTCTACGAACGCGTCGGCAACGACAGCGTCCTGCGCCACTCCAACGACGATTGGGACGCCACCACCGTCACCGCCGCCGCGTCCTCCGTCGGGGCCTTTGCCCTCACGCCCGACAGCGCCGACTCAGCCCTGCGCGTCGACCTCACCGCCGGCGTCTACAGCGCCCTCACGCCCAACCCCACCAACGACGCCAAACTCATCCTCTTCGAACTCTACGACCTCGCCAACGGCGCCACCGGCCCGCGCGTCGTCAACCTCTCCAGCCGCGGCTTCGTCGGCACCGGCACCGACCTGCTCATCGCCGGCTTCGTCATCCCGGGCACCGTGCCGCGCCGCCTGCTCATCCGCGCCATCGGCCCCACCCTCGGCAGCTTCGGCGTCGCCGGCACCCTCGCCGATCCCGTGCTCGAAGTCGGCCAACTCGACGCCAACCAAACCTTCCAACGCCTCGCCCTCAACGACGACTGGTTCCGCGCCGCCAACGCCGCCGAACTCGACACCACCATGGACCAACTCGGCGCCTTCCCGCTCGGCCCCGCCGCCAAAGACGCCGCCGCCATCGTCGAACTCGAACCCGGCCCCTACAGCGCCCTCATCCGCGGCGCCGCCGACACCACCGGCATCGCCCTCGTCGAAATCTACGCCATCGACTGATCGCCCCCGCCCGCCTCCCCACGCCCGCGCCCCGCTCCCCCAGCGCCCATCCCCTCGCCAAGTTGTCACCTATTAGGTGACAAGATTTTCAGCCCCACATTCGAACCCACCCTTATCACTCAGCACTTTACATAACCCCAAATGTAAAAGTGTCACCTAATGGGTGACAACTTGGTGCAGTCTCGCCGGGGTTTGGGGTCTTGCCGGTGGCGTCACTTCGGCGCCTGCCTCATCCGGCACGCGGGCCCGCCGCTTGCGCTTTTTTCCGTGTCTTCCGTTTGATCCGTCGGCACCTTCTGCCTCCCCTTTTTTACCCATGTCCGACGAGCTCGCCCAACAAGTCACCACGATCGCCCAACAAGCCCGCGCCGCTTCCTACGCGTTGGCCACGGCTCCGACCGCGCAGAAAAACGCCGCGCTCGAACACCTCGCCACCCTCCTGCCGGCCGCCTCCGAGCGCCTCATCGCGGCCAATAAACTCGACCTCGACGCCGCCGAAGCCAATGGCCTCACAGCCGCCCAGATCGATCGCCTCACCCTCACACCCGAGCGCCTCGACCACCTCGCCGAATCCGTGCGCCAAGTCGCCGCCCTCCCCGATCCCGTCGGCGCCGCCCTCGAAACCACCACCCGCCCCAACGGCCTCGTCATCGAGAAGCGCCGCGTGCCCATCGGCGTGATCGGCATCATCTACGAGGCCCGCCCCAACGTCACCATCGACTGCGCCATCCTCTGCCTCAAATCCGGCAACGCCGCCATCCTCCGCGGCGGCAAGGAGATCTTCCACACCAACACCGCCTTCGCCGCCTTGCTCGCCGAAGCCCTCGCCGCGGCCGACCTCCCCGCCGAGGCCATCCAACTCATTCCCACCACCGACCGCGCCGCGCTCAACACCTTGCTGAAGCTCGACGAGCTCATCCACTGCATCATCCCCCGCGGCGGTGAGGGCCTCATCCGCTTCGTCGCCCAAAACAGCACCATCCCGGTCATCAAACACTACACCGGCGTCTGCTGCATCTACCTCGATAAAGCCGCCGACCCGACGCTCGCTTCCGCCATCACGGTCAACGCCAAAACCCAGCGCCCCGGCGTCTGCAACGCCGCCGAACAACTCCTCGTGCACGCCGACGTTGCCGCCACGCTCCTCCCCCAGGTCGCCAGCGCGCTCATCGAAGCCGGCGTCGAACTGGTCGCCGATGGCCGCGCCGCCGCCATCCTCAGCACCGCCAATCTTCCCCACGGCATTGCCTCCGACGAGGACCTGCGAGCCGAGTTCCTCGCCCTCAAGATGGCCGTGCGCATCGTCGATTCCGTCGACGACGCCATCGCCCAAATCAACCGCGACAGCTCCGGCCACAGCGAATCGATCATCACGACCGACGCCGCCACCGCCGCCCGCTTCCAAGCCGCCGTCGACAGCTCCGCCGTCTTCTGGAACGCCTCCACCCGCTTCAACGACGGCTTCGAGTTCGGCTTCGGCGCCGAGATCGGCATCAGCACCGATCGCCTCCACGCCCGCGGCCCCATGGGCCTGCCCGAGCTCTGCTCCTACAAATACGTCGTCACCGGCACCGGCCAAACCCGCGGCTAATCACCACTCGCTTCTGTGGGTCGGGCTTTACGCCCGACAGCCGCCCTCGCCCCCCCGTGCCAATCTCCAGCGCCTTCACCGACCAAGTCATCTGGATCACCGGCGCCTCCTCCGGCATCGGGGCCGCGCTCGCCCGCGCCCTCGCCGCCGCTGGTGCGCAACTCGTCCTCTCCGCCCGCCGCGAACCCGAGCTGCAGGCCCTCGCCGCCACCGTCCCCGGCGGCCCGGAGCGCCACCTTGTCCTCCCGCTCGATCTCACCGCAACCGGCACCTTCCCCGCCGCCGTTGAAACCGTGCTCGCGCGCTTCGGCCACCTCGATCGCCTCATCAACAACGGCGGACTCGGCCAGCGTGGCGACGCTGCCGACACGCCGCTCGAAGTCGATCGCCGCATCATGGAGGTGAACTACTTCGGCCAAGTCGGCCTCACCAAAGCCGTGCTCCCCCACCTCACGACCCGCGGGGCCGGTCACATCGTGGTCGTGAGCAGCGTCGTCGGCTACGTTGCGACCCCACACCGCTCGGCTTACGCGGCCTCCAAACACGCCCTCCACGGCTTCTACAACGCTCTGCGCGCCGAGCTGCACCCCACCGGCGTGCGGGTGAGCATCGTTTGCCCGGGCTACGTGCGCACGGAGATCAGCCTGCATGCCCTCGACTCCAGCGGCGGCCGCCATGCCCGCATGGACAAGAATCAGGCCCGCGCCATGAGCGCCGACACCTTCGCCGCCCGCCTCCTGCCGCAACTCGCTGCCCACAAGGAGGAAATCCTCATCGGCGGCCGCGAAATCTACGCCGTTTACCTGCAACGCTTCCTCCCCCGCCTCGTCTCCCGGGTCTTGCGCCGAAGCCCAAAACGATAAGGTTATGGCCCGAGCTCGCACACCGTCGCTCCGCGTATTTTGAACCAAATCCGCTCAATCCGGTCCTACCAACCATGTCCCTTGCCCGCTTCACCTTGATTGCCTTGCTCACCACCACCAGTGCCGCGATCACCACGGCGCAGGATGACACCTCGGATCGCAAACGCGGCATTTCCAGCAACCTCGCCTCGGCGCTCGCCGACACCATGCCGAAGTTCAACCCGCCTCCGCCCAAGGAGGAGAAGGAAGAGGACGACGGCGTCGACGAGGACCTCATGCTCAAGCCCAAGAACGGCATCGTCCGCCTCCCGCAGGTGGTCGTGGAAGGTCAACGTCCCCCGGTCTTCACCGAACGCGAAGTCCACACCGACAAGGGCCTCGCCGATATCGCCGTGAAACGTTATTTTTCGGACACCTCGCAGGCGTTGAACAAATTTAACATCCCCTTCCTCACCATGACCCAGGAAGAGCTGGCCATGATGATGTGGCAGGAAGACGAACGCCTCCGCCTCCTCGACGAGATCAACGACCAGTCCGCAAACGCCTCCTTTATGGGCGACGAGGAGAAAGCCGAAGAACTCAAGGAACTGGCCCACGACACCCTCGGCCGCCAGGACTACCTGCCCACCCCGACCGCCATCCGCACCTCCGGACGGAACTGAGCCTCGTCCCATGCGCCCCCGGCTCCCAACGCTAAGCCTCCCCAGGTAGCTGCGTTGGAGCAAAGCGACAACGTGGCCTCGCCTACCCGGCTCCTTACCGCCGTCCTCTTACTCGCGACACTCGCCACCACCACCCTCCCCGCCCAAGAGCCACCACCTTCCCGGCGCGCCCTTTCCTCGGAAATCTCCGACGCCCTCACCGCTTCGCTGCCAAAATACAATCCGCCCGCCAAACCCGCGGAGGGCACCGACGCCGACGCCACCGCCGCCGACACCGATCCCTGGGCCGACCTCCCCAAACCCAAAAACGGCATCGTCCGCCTCCCCCGGGTCGTCGTGGAAGGCAACCGTCCGCCCATTTTCAGCGAACGCGAAATCCACACCCGCCAAGGCCTCGCCGACCTCGCGGTAAAGCGCTACTTCAAGAGCGACACCCTGCTCGCCCTCAACCGCTTCACCCTGCCCCTCGTCGGCATGGGCAAGGAAGCCTTCGCCATGCTGCTCTACGACCAGGACGAGCGCCTGCGCCTGCTCTCCGAATACGGCGCCGACGCCGACCTCCTCGACGCCCTCGGCGAAACCACCCGCGCCACCGAGCTCCGCGACCTGCTCAACGACACCCTCAGTCACGAGCCCCTCTTCCTCAGCTCCGCCCGCACGCCCTTCCGCGACGCCCGCGGACAATAGGACCAAAATGTAGCAGCGGCCGTCTCGGCCGCTCCCCCCCTCGGCAGTCCAGCTCTCAGCCATCAGCTTTCAGCTCCCAGCCACCAGAGCCCAGCCCCCATCCCCTAGTCCCCAGCGAGCAACTCCGTCGCGATCGCCTCCCACTCGCGCTCCAGCGACACACCCGCCTCCTGCGCCGGTTTGCCTGCCCGCGCATACCAATACCCGGCATTGCCGATGTCGCCCTCCTTGCGGTGCAGGTAGGCATGCACCCAATCCCCCGCCGGACTGCCCACCCTCTGCGCCTCCGTGTGCGCCCGCTCCCAGTCGCCCTGGGCATCCCACCACAAGGCCTGCAGCGCGCCGTCGAGTCCGTCCGGTGAGTCCAAGCCATTGAAGGTCGCGATGTCCATGCGCCCACCGTCACCCGCCGCGCCCGCCCCATGCAACCCTTGCTCCCGTTGCCGTTCAGCCTTCTGCTCGACCTCCCCCCAGCTCCGTGATGATCGACCTTCACTCCCTCCTCCGCGCCACCCGCCTGCTGCCCCTGCTTGCCGTCGCCGCCCTGCCCGCTTCCTTGCGCGCGTCCTCCGCCCCCATCGCCCCACCCGACCTCATTTTTGCCGAGCAAAACGGCGTCGTCGCCGTCGAGGCCGAACACTTCATCGCCCAGGACCTCACCCAGACCCGCGCCTTCCACCTCGTTTCCACCATCAACGATCCCGGCGTGCGGCCCGACCCCGACCCCAATCACGCCACCTCCGCCAGCGGCCGCGCCTACGTTGAGGTCCTTCCCGACACGCTCACCACCGACGACGAACCCGCGACCGAGGGTATCAACATCTCCAATACGCCCGGCCAACACGCCGTGCTCAGCTATCGCGTCCGCTTCAGCCGCGGCGGCCGTTATTATTTCTGGGCCCGCCACTATGCCACCGGCACGGCCGACAACTCCGTTCACGTCGGCCTCAACGGCGAGTGGCCCGAGAGCGGCCGCCGTTGGCAGTCCCTCCGCCGCAACGCCTGGGTCTGGGACTGCAAACAGCGCACCTCCCAGGTCCCCGCCGGCGAACCCTATTCCAGCTACCTCGACATCCCCGGCCCCGGCGACCACCTCATCCAAATCTCCATGCACGAGGACGGCTTCGAACTCGACAAGTGGGTCCTCGCCCGCGGCGTCGTGTTTGAACCCGACGGCGAGGGTCCCACGCCCGTCATCGCCGAAGGCTCCGCCCCGCCGCCCTTCCCCGTCGCCGCCCGCGCCGCCGCTGCCCGCGAAACCGCTTACGGCACCACCCTGCCCTTCCCCGCCCGCTGGGGCGAACCGCCCCCAGTGCAGACCCGCGACCTGCGCCCGCTGCCCGCCGGCTTCGGCTCCGGTTCCAGCACCCTCGCCCGCTGGATCGAACAACAGCTCGCCACCGATCACGCTCGCGAAGCCGCTGGCACCCTCCTGCCCGCCGCCGCCTTTGAGTTCCCGCCCCCCGGCTTCGAACTCAGCGACGACGAGGCCTTCGCCGGCCTGCCTGCCGACGGCCCCCGCACCGCCTCCGCCTTCATCAACCCACCCGTGTCCGGCGGTCGTTTTCATATCACCCTCCACACCGTCGGCAGCGACACCACGCCGGCGACCTACGAACTCTACGTCGGCGGACGCCACATCGGCGCCTTCGAGCCGCCCCTCGCCTTCGAACCCACCGCCGAGGGCCCCGCCTTCAATCGCCTCTGGGAGTTCGTCGAAATCAACGACGGCGAAGCCATCGAACTGCGCGCCACCGTCGGGTCCTCCGACGCCGATGCCCCCGCAGCCGCGGCCGCCGCTCGCTGGTCTCGCCTCGTGCTCACGCCCGTCGACTACGACCCCACGCGCCCCCCGCCGCCCGCCGTTCCCGGCGTCAGCTCCGCCACCTACACCCGCGCCTCATCCAACGCCGAAGGTGCCAGCGCCAACGTCCTCGCCCGCGCCCCCAATGGCGACGGCGCCATCACCGTATCCGGAGAACGGTTACAGTGGCACACCGTCACCCTCGACCTCGACGGCCCCTTCGCCCACGAGGACGACGTTGCCCCCAATCCCTTCAGCGACCTCGCCTTCAACGTCACCTTTACCCACGCCTCCGGCAGCCCGCGCTACACCGTGCCGGGCTTCTTTGCCGCCGATGGCCACGCCGCCGAATCCAGCGCCACCTCCGGCCGCACCTGGCGGGCCCACTTCACGCCCGACGTGCCCGGCGACTGGACCTACGTGGTCTCCTTCGAACGCGGTCCGCACGCCGCCACCTACCACGGCGGCAATCCCGTCGCGCCCTACCACGGCCTGAGCGGCGTGCTCTCCATCGCGCCCACCGACAAAGCCGCCCCCGACTTCCGCGCCCGCGGTCGCCTCACCTACACCGGCGAGCGTTACCTGCGCTTCGCCGGCGACGGCCGCCCCTGGCTCAAGGCCGGACCGGACGCCCCTGAAACGTTTCTCGCTTACACCGGCTTCGACAATACCACCGCCGGCCGCGAGCAGGTGCCGCTTAAATCCTGGACCGCCCACCTGCGCGACTGGCAACGCGGCGACCCAACCTGGCGCGATGGTCGCGGCCGCGGCATCATTGGCGCGCTCAACTACCTCGCCGCCCAGGGCCTCAACACTGTGTCGTTCCTCACCTACAATGCCGGCGGCGACGGCGACAACGTGTGGCCCTTCGTCGACCGCAACGACAAGCTCCACTACGACGTCTCCAAACTCGCCCAGTGGGACCTCGTCTTCACCCACGCCCAGCGCCTTGGCCTGCACCTGCACTTCAAACTGCAGGAAACCGAAATCGACGACCAGCGCGCCACGCACCTCCGCACCGCCACCACCATCCCCGAGGCCATGGACGGCGGCGACACCGGCCCGGAACGCCGCCTTTATTTCCGCGAGTTGATCGCCCGCTTCGGCCACCACCTCGCCCTCACCTGGAACTTCGGCGAGGAGAACACCCAGACCTACGAAGAGCAGATCGCCATGCTCAACTACGTCGCCTCCATCGATCCCTACCAACACCACCGCGTGCTGCACACGTATCCACACCAGCAGGACGAGGTCTATACGCCCCTGCTCGGCGACCGCTCCAAACTCACCGGCATCTCTCTCCAAAACGCCTGGGATACCGTGCACGAACGCACCGCCCACTGGCTCGCCGCCAGCGCCGCCACCGGACACACCTGGGTCGTGGCCAACGACGAGCAGGGCTCCGCCGCCGTCGGCGTGCCGGCCGACCCCGGTTACGAGGGCCAGGACGGCGTCGCCACCACCGCCGACGGGGTCCAATACGATCTCCACGACATCCGCGCCCTCACCCTCTGGGGCAACCTCATGGCCGGCGGCGCCGGGGTGGAGTATTACTTCGGTTACCAACAACCGCAGAACGACCTGCAATGTGAGGACTACCGCAGCCGCACCCGCTCGTGGACCTACGCCCGCCTCGCCCTCGAGTTCTTCCGCGCCCTCCCCGTCGACCTCGCCACCCTCCTGCCCGCCGACCAGCTCGCCGGCGTCGACTGGTGCCTCGCCGCCCCCGGCGAGCTCTACGTCGTCTACCTACCGCGCGGCGGTGAAGCCACCCTCGACCTGACCAACGCCCCCGGCACCTACGCCGTCGAGTGGTTCGACCCGCGCACCGGCGACCGCTTCCCCGCCAACCCCGTCACCGGCGGCGCCCCCGTCTCCCTCGGCACCGCCCCCGACCTCCCCACCGCAGACTGGGCCCTCACCCTCACCCGAATGGAATAACCCATTCTCGCCTTCGCCTTTTCAGCATTTCAGCTTTTAGCGTTTTAGCTTTTCCCGCTCATGTCCGCCCTCTTCGACTCCCTGTTACACCGCCTCACGTGGGCCGACCTCGATGTCGCCTACCTGCGGCGTCTCGTCGAGATGGCCCGCGACGAGGACTTGGCCGGTCTCGGCCTCAATCAACGCCCCGCCGAGGCCGGTGACTTTTCCACCGGCAGCATCGCCAGCGCCCCGCGCACCAGCACCGCTCACCTCACCGCCCGCCAGGACCTCACCGTCAGCGGCCTGCCCCTGCTGAGCCTCATCCTCTCGACCTACCGCTCCGAGACGTCGGGTCCGGCCGAGGTCCAACTGCGCACCCACGACGGTGCCCGCCTCTCCTGCGGCGATGTGCTCGCCACCTTCACCGGCGATCCGCGCACCCTGCTCGCCGCCGAACGCATCGCGCTCAACTTCGTCCAACGCCTCTCCGGCATCGCCACGCTCACCCGCCGCTACGTCGACGCCCTCGGCGAGGGCCGCACCCGCCTGCTCGACACCCGCAAAACCACCCCCGGTTACCGCATGCTCGAAAAATACGCCGTGGCCTGCGGCGGCGGCTGGAACCATCGCCTCGGTCTCTTCGACCGCGTGATGCTCAAGGACAACCACCTCGCCCTGCTCGGCTCCACCGACGACCTCGCCGGCGCCGTCAACCGCGCCCGCCAGCACGCCCCCAAGCTGCCTGTCGAAGTGGAAGTCGATCGCCTCGATCAGATCCCGCCCGTGCTCACCGCCGGCGCCGACGTCATCCTGCTCGACAACTTTACGCCCGACCAACTCCGCGAAGCCGTTGCCCTCATCAAAGGCCGCGCCCTCACCGAAGCCTCCGGCGGCATCACTCTCGAAACGCTGCCCGCCCTCGCCGGCCTGGGCCTCGATTTCGTTTCGACCGGCGCCCTCGTCCACCAAAGCACCTGGGTCGACATCGGTCTCGATTGGAAGCAATGAAAACCGCCCACGCCGATCTCACCATCATCCGCACGCTCCTCGATGCGGGTGACGACTTTGTCTCTGGCAGCAGTCTGGCCGACACCCTCGGACTCTCCCGCGTCGCCATCTGGCAGCACATGGAAAAGCTGCGCGAACAAGGCTTCGCCTTCGAGGCCGTGCGCTCCCGCGGCTACCGCCTCACCGCCAAACCCACCACGCTCAACGCCCTGCTCATCGAAGCCCGCCTGCCCGCCGCCGCCCGCTGCACCCTCGTCGCCCTCGACACCGTCGACAGCACCAACGACGAAGCCATGCGCCGCGCCGCCCTGGGCGAAGCCACCCCGCTCGTCGTCATTGCCCGCGAGCAGACCCGTGGCCGCGGACGCATGGGCCGCACCTGGGTCTCCGAGCCGAACGGCAACCTCTACCTCACCTTCGCGCTGCGCCCCGAAGTCCCGCCGGAGCGCCTCGCCACCATCACGCCTTGGGTCGGCGTCAACCTCTGCGCCCTGTTCTCCAACTACGGCAAGGTCGACGCCCGCATCAAGTGGCCCAACGACATCCTCATCAACGGCCGCAAAGCCGGCGGCATCCTCACCGAAGCCCGCATCGACGCCGACCGCATTCGCGACCTCGTCATCGGCTGCGGCCTCAACCTCACGCCCCCCGCCGGCGGCTGGCAGGGCGAACTCGCCGAACGCGCCATCTCCATCGGCGAAGCCGCCGCCGCTCCGGTGGACCTCAACCACTTCGCCGCCGCCGTGATCAGCCGCGTGCTCACCGCCTGTCGCACCTTTCAGGACGGCGATTGCAGCGCCGAACTCGCGGCCCAGTGGCAACGCTACGACGCCCTCGTCGACCGCACCATCACGCTCCTGCACGGTCGCGAAGAAATCACCGGCATCGCCGCCGGTATCGACACCGACGGCTCCCTCCTCCTCCGCGTCAACGGCGGCGCCCCCCAACGCTTCCGCGCCGGCGAAGTCACGATTGCCAAAAAGTAACAAGTCCCAGGTGACCAAGTAACAAGAGACCTGCCCCCGCCGCTTGATACTTGTCCCCTTGATACCTGCCACTTCACCCATGCTCGCCTGTATCGACATCGGCAATACACACACCCACTTCGGCTTCTGCACGCCCGGAGGGCTGTCCGCGGCCACCGACACCGGTGAGGTAAAAACCGCCTCCCTCGAAGCGCTCCTGCCGCTGCTGGAGACCCGACGCGCCGAGCTCACCGCCATCGCTTTTTGCAGCGTCGTGCCGGCTGCGGTGCCGCGCCTGCGCACTGCGCTCGTCGCCCTCGATCTGCCGCTCTGGCAACTCACTCACGAGGTGAAGCTCGGGGTCGACATCACCTACCCGCGCCCGGCCGAGATCGGCCAAGACCGCCTCGCCAACGCCGCCGGCGCCGCCGCGCTCGGCCCCCTGCCCGCCGTCGTCATCGACCTCGGCACCGCCGTCACCTTCGACATCGTCACCGACCGCGGCGGCTACGAAGGCGGCATCATCACCCCCGGCCCCTCGCTCATGACGCGCTACCTGCATGAGCACACCGCCCAGTTGCCGCTCGTCGAGGACGTCACTTCACCGGTCACCTCGGCCATCGGTAAGTCCACCGTCGAAGCCATGCGCATCGGCGCCGTGCTCGGTTTCACCGGCCTCATGCAAGCCTGTCTCGATGGCGTGGAAGGCGACCTCACCGCCGCCGGCGAACCGACGGCCCGCGTCATCACCTGCGGCGGCGCCTACGCCCTCGTGCGCAACCGCCTCCGCCAGCCCACCACCGACATCCCCGACCTGACCCTCCGCGGCCTCGCCGCCGCCTGGGCACTGAATCAGGGTTCCGGGTAATGCAGTTGAAATATTACACAATTAGCCCATTACGTAATCCATGAAGACCACCTTCGATATTCCCGAAGACACCTTTGCGGAACTCATGCAGCGCACCAAGGCCCAGACCAAACGTGAGGCCGTGCTCATGGCCATCGAAGACTACAACCGGCGACAACGTCTCGCTGCCGCCGCCGATCTGGCTGGCACCTTCGACGCATTTATGGATCAGGACGATCTCAAGCGCGTGCGTGAAGACCGCTCGGCCTGAAATATGACGATTATCGACACCTCCGCTTGGATCGAGATGCTGCGCCCCACTGGCGACCCTCAGGTTCGTCGTGAGGTGGTGGAGCTGATTCAATCCGGCGAAGCCCGCCTCATCCCTCCGGTGGCGCTGGAGCTCTGGAACGGCGCACGGGGCGAAAAAGAAAAACGCGGATTGGCTCAAATTGAGGCCGCTTTGGATGCACTTCCGGTCACAACTGCGGTCTGGAAGGAGAGCTACGCCTTGGCCCGGCGTGCCCGCGCCGCGGGTTTGACCAGTCCGGCCATCGATTTGCTCATCCAAGCCACCGCCCGTCACCACGGCGCCCGGCTGCTCTCCACCGACGCTCATATCGCCGCGTTGCAAGCGCTGGGTTGATTTGGTCTCTTCCCTGCCTCCTCTTTTCTGATTCCCGCATGTCCGACTCCTCCCCCGCCATCGTTGTTGATAATCTGGTAAAGACCTTCGCGGGTATGACCGCGGTCAACCACATCAGCTTCAACGTCGCCCAGGGCGAGATCCTCGGCTTTCTCGGCCCCAACGGCGCCGGCAAATCCACCACCATGCGCATCCTCACCGGCTTCCTGCCGGCCACCTCGGGGAACGTGCAAATCTGTGGCCATTCCGTCGCCAGCGAAACCGGCGCCATCAAACGCCTCATCGGCTACATGCCGGAAAACAATCCGCTGCCCGAGGACATGCGCGTGGTCGAATACCTCTACTACCGCGGCCGCCTCAAGGAGATGCCCCGCAGCAAACTTGGCGCCCGCATCGATGAGCTCCTCGAACTCTGCGACCTCAAACGCGTCCGCCACCGCATCATCGGCAAACTCTCCAAGGGCTTCCGCCAACGCGTCGGCATTGCCGAAGCCATCCTCGCCGAGCCGCCCGTCATCATCATGGACGAGCCGACCATCGGCCTCGACCCGCACCAGATCCTCATCGTCCGCGACCTCATCGCCCGCCTCCGCGGCCGCATGACCGTCATCATCTCCTCCCACATCCTGCCCGAGATCGAGATGACCTGCGACCGCGTGCTCATCATCAACCAGGGCCGCGTCGTCGCCGCCGGTGAACCCGCTGCCCTCAAACGCGAGATCCTCGGCCGCTCCCGCTATCAACTCGACCTCGCCGGCGAAAGCGCCGACCTCGCCGCCGCCCTCGCCGCGATCGACCCGTCCCTGCAAATCATCTCCGAGGGTTCACCCGACCAAGACGGCTTCCGCGCCTTTGAACTCTCCGTCGAACACGACTCCGACTGCAGTGAGGTGTTGCTCAAAACCCTCGCCACGGACGACCGCTTCCGCCTCCGCGGCCTCAGTCGCGCCCAGCCCACCCTCGAAGACGTCTTCCTCGCCGCCACCAAACGCAGCTGGGACATCGTGGATCGGCCAGCGGCCGATCCAAAAAGCTGAAATCGGAAACGCTAAAATGCTAAAACCCAGCATCCTTCCCGTGCCCCCTTTCCTGTTTTCAGCGTTTCAGCTTTTCAGCCTTTCAGCGTTTTAAAAATGCGTCACTTCCTGACCATCCTCGGCCACGAGATCCGCATGCTGCTGGTGAGTCCCAGCACCTACATTGCTGCGGTCATCTTCCTCGCCTTCATGGGGTTCATCTTCTCGGGCATCCTCGCCGAATACGCCGCCGCCCCGCAGGAGGTCTCACCGGCCGTCGCCTTCTTTGAACTCTTCTGGGTGCCGGTGATCTTCATCATTCCGCTGCTCACCATGAAGAGCATCTCCGAGGAACGCCGCCTCGGCACCCTCGAGACCCTGCTCACCACCCCCATCTCCACCACCGAAGTCGTGCTCGGCAAATACGGCGCCGCCTACTTCCTCTACTTCAGCCTCTGGAGCGCCACCGCCGGTTTCTTCTACATCCTGCACCGCTTCACCCACGACGCCTTCCTGCTCGATACCGGTCCGCTCTTTGGCGGCTACATCTTCATCGCCGTCTCCGGTCTCTTCTTCGTCGCCGTCGGCATCTTTGCCTCCTCGCTTTCCCGCAACCAGGCCGTCGCCGGCATCCTCGGCGTGGTCATGCTCTTTGGCCTAATCATCGGCACCCAGTTGCTGTCCGGCCTCAACGCCCTCGACCTCGAAATCTTTGCCCCGCTCAAAGAGGGCGTCGCCTACGCGCACGTCTTCACCCACCTCGACGACTTCAGTCGCGGCATCATCGACGCCCGCCAACTGCTGTTCTACCTGAGCGGCACCACCCTCACTCTCATCTTCAGCATCCTCGGCCTCGAGGCCAAGTTGCTGCACAGCTGATCGACCACCCGGCATGAGCGACGCTCCTTCCAACGCCTTCGCCAAAGCCCGCTGGCTGCGTTCCACCAACCTGCTGCTGCAGGCCATCCTCTTCGTCACCTTCTTCGGCGGACTCAACTACCTCGCCCTGCATCACGGCGGCCGTTGGGACCTCACCAACCACCGCCGCCACACCCTCTCCGAGGAAACCCTCGCCTACCTGCGCGACCTCGAGCAGCCCGTGCGTTTCGTTGTCACCGTCGACCCCAACAACACCAACGACGACCTCACCCAATTTCACCGCGACGTGCGCGGCCTGCTGCGCGAATACGTCAACGCCACTGCCGGCAAAACCTCCGCCTCCGGTCCCGCCGGCAAGGTCACCTTCGAGGAACTCGACATCTATCGCGACCAACGCATCGCCCAAAGCCTCGGCATCGATCAGGCCAACGTCGTCATCGCCCTCGCCAACGACCGGCGCAAAATCATCACCCTGCCCGAATTCTACGAGACCAAGGACCGCGTCGCCGTCGCCTTCAAGGGCGAGCAGGTCGTCACCTCCGCCATCCTCAGCGTCTCCTCGCCCGACCAGCCGCACGTGTATTTCCTCGCCGGTCACGGTGAGATGCAGCCCGGCGTCGTGGACGCCGAGCGTGGTCTGTCCGTCTTCGCCGACCAACTCCGCCTGCGCAACCTGCAGGTGAGCGTCATCGATCTCACCCAAAACAAAGCCGTGCCCGATGACGCCTCCCTCGTCGTCATCGCCGCCCCCCAGGGCCGTTACGATCCCTTCGAGGTGGAGCTGCTGCGCCGCTACCTCAGCGACCGCGCCGGCCGCGTGATCATCCTCCTGCCGCCCGTCGTCCGCCACGGTCTCGACGACCTGCTCTACGACTGGGGTCTCGTCGCCGACGACGTCATCATCGCCGAGCCCGATCCGGCCCACGTCACCGAACGCAACGAGCTGCGCATCGCCGCCTTTTGGCCGCACCCGATCACCCAGCCGCTCATCGACAACCAGTTCGCCCTCTACCTCGGCCTCACCCGGGTCGTGCGCCCCGACCCCGGTCGCCCGCTCGACAATTCCCTGCGCGCCACCGTGCTCGCCGCGACCTCCGAAACCGCTTGGGGCGAGCGCGATTACCGCCAACGCGACGGCACCTACAACCCCGGCGTCGATCTCAAAGGTCTCGCCGGCTTCGAACCCAAAAACCGCCTCGGCGTCGTCGTCTCCTCCGAACGCATCACGCCGCCCAAGAACCTGCCCTTCAGCGTGCCCGGCGGTCGCCTCGTCCTCTTCGGCAACGCCGACTTCGCCGCCAACGCCCACCTCGCCGCTCCCGGCAACCTCGCCATCCTGCTCAACGCCGTCGAGTGGTGCGTCGATCGCGACGTTCAGCTCAACACCCTGCCGCGCCCCATCGAGCGCTATCAAATCAACCTCAGCCAGGCCGAGCTCGGCAAACTCCGCATCAGCCTGCTCTTCATCCTCCCCGGCCTCGCCGCCATCTTCGGCCTCGTCGTCTACTGGACCCGCCGCTCCTGAAAAATCTGAAATGCTGAAAACTGAAACGCTGAAACGCTGAAACTCTCCCAGCTGCTGAGGGCGCGGACGCCTCCCCCTTTCAGCATTTCAGCGTTTTAGCGTTTCAGCTTTTGCCCTCCAAATGCGCACCAAAGTCACGCTCATCCTCGTTTTCCTCAACGTCGCCCTGTTCTTCTTCATCTTCGGCTTCGAACGCAAATGGCGCACCGAAGAGAATGCCCGCGACGCCCGCCGCCTCGTGCTCGGTCCGGAAACCGCCAACATCCAATTCCTCGAGCTCACCGGCCCCTCCGTCGCTGACCCCATCCGCCTCGAACGCGACGGCGACAGCTGGCGCATCACCGCGCCCTACGAGTGGCCCGCCAATCCCTTTGCCGTCGAGCGCATCATCAAAGAACTCCAGTTCCTCGAACACGAAACCTCCTACGACGTCGCCAACCTCGGCTCCACCGGCCTCTCCCTCGCCGACTACCACCTCGACGCCCCTCCCCTCACCGTCACCTTCGGCACCCTGCCGCCCCGCGACGACGATCCGACCGCCGCCACCGCTACGCTCACGACCGCGCCCGTCTCCCTCGCCATCGGCAACAAAACCGCCATCGGCAACCGTCTCTACGTGCTCTCGCCCGACGGCTCCCGCGTCCACGTGGTTTCCCAAACCCTCGCCGACGCCCTTTCCGTCGGGCTCGAAGACCTCCGCGCCGACACCTGTTTCACCATTCCCGACTTCGAGGTCCGCTCCCTCAACATTCAGGCCGCCGGTCCCGCCAATGCCCGCGTGCGCATCCGCCGCGAGAGCTCCATCCTCTGGGCCTTCGAATCTCCCATCGTGACGCGTGCCGATCCCGGCACCACGCGCACCACCATCAACGCCCTCAACGCTCTCAACACGCTCGAGTTCATCGGCGACCCCGCCCGTCACCCCGAGCGCGCCGCAGCCGCTGGCACCAACACCCCTTCGCTGCGCATCACGCTCGAAGGCAACAACCGCCGCGAAACCCTGCTCCTCGGCAACCCCCTCGGCGACACCGCCGTGCCCGAGGGTGCCGCCACCGCCCCCGACATCGCCTACTACGCCCGCATGGAAAATCGCGCCGCGCTCTTCACCGTGGCCATGCCCGCCGCCCTGCTCGAAAACCTGCTCAACGCCCAGCGCCTGCTCCGCGACCCGCTCGTCCTCGACCTCGCCGACCGGCAGATCGATTCGCTCACCCTCTCCGACAACGAGGGACACGAGGTCGTGCTCCAACGCGTCGACGGCGGTGCCGCGTCGACCAACGCCCTCACCACCGCTTCCAGCTGGCAAGTCGTGCAGCGCGCCGCCGATGGTTCCCTGCGCACCCAGCCCGCTTCCACCTCCGTGATTGAAGACCAACTGCTTCGCGACCTGCGCAACCTGCGCGCCGAACGCTACGGCGAGGTGCCCGCCTTCGTCCGCGATGTGCCCACCGAAGCCCAGTTGGAGGACTGGGGCCTCAACCGCCCCCAACGCACCATCGCGATCAACTTCAGCACACCGGCGGCCGGCGCACTGGCCAACGACAATCCCACCCTGCTCATCGGCACCGACCAAACCGGCGACCACACCTACGCCACCTTGCGTAACCAGACCTTCGTCTACTCGGTGCGGCCCGACATCCTCGCCTCCACCCCGGTCGATCCCCTGCACTACCGGCAACGCCTCCTCCGCGACCTCCCCGTCGGCGCCCGCATCACCGGCCTGACCCTGCGCGATCTGAGCAACAACGCCGTGCTTTACCAACGTGAACTCCGCGAGGGCGAATCGTGGGAACAGGTCTTCGCCAACCTCCCCGGCCCCCGCGGCCCCGCCCTCACCACCCTCCGCAACGAGGTGCGCACCCTGCGCGCTCAACGCTTCGTCCAGGACGGGTTCCCCAACACCATCACCGTCAACGGCGAAGAGCGCGGCTGGCGCTTCCGCCTCGATGTGAAGCTTTCCCTCACCGGGGACGTCGGCAACCAGGTCTCCGACTCCACGCTCTTCTTCGCCGACCGCGACGGCGGCAATCAACAGCTCGTCGGCTCCCCCGCCTTCGACGTTGTTTTCGCCGCCACCCAACCGCTCATCGACGCCATCTGGACTCTCAGTTACGCCGAGCGTGACCCCGGCCCGATCGAATTCACCACACCGCCCTCCGGCACGCCCAGTTCCGACTCGGATGACGAAGACGATAACGCTTCCGAGACCACCGCCGAGCCGACCACCGCCCCGGCCACGCCTCCTCCCGGTCGCTGAGCCCGCGGCGCCCTGTGCACCATGCCTCCGCCTAGATGGCTTAAACTCTGCCGGGAAGGATCCCGTTGGTGTGGTCATGGCACGCTGACCGCCGCGCTGTGGTCGCTCTGGCTGCTGCTCGGCATCGGCCTCGGCATCCAGTGCTTCATCCTCTCCTCGCGCGAACTCACCGTGCCGCGTTTTCTCCTGCGCGAGATCGAAACCCGCCTCGCCGCCTCCGGCCTCGAAGTGAGCTTCGGCGGCGCCACCTTCGACCCCGGCGGCCATGTCCTCCTGCGCGAAGCCCGCGTCAACCTCAGCGCACTCGATGAGACCATTCTCGAGGCCGATGCCATCTACCTGGAGCTCAACCCGCTCACCCTCTGGTTCCGCCACGTCGACCTCCAACGACTGCGCATCGACGGCGCCGACCTGCTCATCCCCGCCGCCCTCTCGCCCTCCGGCACCCGCGCCCCGCTCGTGCAGGACCTCAATCTCACCCTGCGCCCGGGCGACGAGCCGCGGCTCTGGCACCTCGATCAACTCACCGCCCACGCCGGACCGCTGCCGCTCGACCTCTCCGGCGCGTTTTACCTGCCGCCCAGCCAGGGTCTCCCGGTGGACCAACTCATTTCCACGATCACCCGGCACTACCTCGACACCTGCCGGCTCGCCGCCCGTTATCTGCCGCAACTGCCGCCGCACCAACGGCCTCACCTCTCCCTCCACTTCAAGCCCGATCCCGAGCGGCTCGCCTTCGTCACCGCCCAATTCCGCTTCGACCAGCTGGAACTGCCCGCCGGCCCCGCAGCCCCCACTCCGATCCAACTGCACGGCCTCACGGCCACCACCACCTTCGATTTCGATCCCGCCGCGCGCCTCCGCACCATCGATCTCACCGTCAACTCCATCCAGCTGCCCCACGAGGTCACCGTCCAAGGGGTGCGCAGTTCACTGGAGTCCATGGTGGCGCTCGCTCCCCTGCGCTTCGAACCGCGCCTGCTCGACCTCTCCGCCGCCACCGTATCATCATCTCAACTACAGCTGAGCGGCACCTCCGTGCGCGCCGGCGTCGCCACCCTGCCCCAGGTGCAGGCGCTGCTCCACACCCAGCTCGCCGGCCATCCCCTCGAAGCCACCATCGACCTCGATGTCACCACCCGCGCCGGCCGCATCCGCTTCGCCACCGCGCTCGACGCCTCCCTGCTCGAGATTGCCGGCCACCAGCTGAACTTCGATGTGCCCGCCCTGCTCAGCTGGGCGGAACCGCCGGAACTCTCCGTCGACCTCAACCTCGCCGCCGGCGGCCGCCCCCTGCAGGCCACCGCCTCCTTCCGCACCGGTCCGGTCACCGCCCGCCGTGTTGATCTCGACGCCACCGCCGCCCGCGTCACCTGGTCGGGCACGAGCCTGCGCGCCGACGAGATTCTCCTGCTGCGCGGCGCCAGCCGCGCCACGGGTAGTTACGAGATGGATACCAAATCCCTCGACTTCCGCTTCCTGCTCCAGGGCCGCCTCGAACCGGCCGATATCAACGGCTGGTTCCGCGACTGGTGGCCCAACTTATGGTCCAATTTTCAATTTCCCGTCGCGCCGCCCGACGCCAACGTGGAGGTGAGCGGACGTTGGAAAAAACCCCTGCTCACCCGCGTCTGGGTGCAGGCCCGCGGCGACGACGCCGTGGTCAAGGATATCGCCCTCGACCACATGAACACCCGCCTCTTCGTGCGCCCGGGCTGGGCCGATGTGCTCGACTTCCACGCCATCCGCCCCGTCGGCGAGGTGCGGGGCAGCTTCAGCCGCGCCTGGAAACTGCCCCGCGGCACCCGCTGGACGCGCTTCGAAGTGCATGCCGAGGGCACCTCCGATCTCGATCCCCTGCCCAAACTCCTGGGCGATCTCGGCACCGCCATCGCCGAACCGTTCTCGCTCGAAGACACCGTCGACGTCCGCCTCGATGCCCTCATCTCGCGTGACGATTGGGGCACTACCCCGACGGTCGACGTGACCGTCGACGGGCACACCAGCGGCGCCTGGACCTTTTTTGATTTCCCGCTGCAAGGCGCTGAGTTTTCCGCCCACCAAACCGACGAGCGCCTGCTCATCGACCCCTTCAGCGCCGGTGCCACCGGTGGCGCCCTCAATGGTCGCATCGAGGTCGCCCGCGACCCGACCGACGACTCCCGTCAGATCGCCTTCGACCTCAACCTCTCGCACGCCCACCTCGGCCAAACCATCCGCGCGGTCGAAACCTGGTCGGCCCGCCGGCGCGGCGAAGAACCCAAGCCCGAGAGCGATTTCCAGCAACGCATCGCCGAAGGCGCGCTCAACCTGTCGCTCTCCGCCGTGGGGCCGGCCGGCGACCCCTACGCCTACCAAGGCCAGGGGGCCGTCACCATCGAGGAGGGCAATCTCGGCGAGCTCAAACTCCTCGGCCCCCTCTCCACGTTGCTCGGTAGCAGCCTGCTCAATTTCTCCAAACTCCAGCTCGACAACGCCTACGGTGACTTCCTCGTCGATGGTCGGGTGGTGGATTTTGATGCCATCAAACTCACCGGCGCGCGCGGCGCCATCGACGGCGACGGCAAATACTACCTCGATACCCGCAATCTCGATTTCCTCACCCGCGTGCGTCCCTTCGAGGGCGGCCGTGGCCGAATCCTCGACACCGTCTTCACTCCTCTTACCCATGCCCTCGAGGTGAAACTCGGCGGGAAACTCAACGAGCCGGCCTGGACCTTTGTATATGGTCCCACCAACTTCCTGCGCGCCCTCACCGGTTCCGGCCCCACCGCGGCCGAACCGAGTCCCGCCCAGTCGAGCCCCCCCACCGAAACCGCTACCCCGCCCCAGGTTGAATCGCCGGTCGAGTCCCCCGATCCATCCCCCGACAGCTGAGGCATTTCCCGCCGAAATCCCCGTAATTTCCCTACCGGAAACAACATTGCCCCCCCGCCAGCTTTGCCTCTTCGTGAGGTGGATTCCCTAATGGTCCAATCCTCTAAAGCCCTCAGCGATGTGTGGCCCAAGCGTGCGTGCCTCCTCTTGGCCGGTTGCTTGGTGGCTGTGTGCCTTTTCCCGCTGCTGGGCTGGTTGTTGCAGATTCCTGCCTTTATCACGCTGGGCTCGGACTCCGCTCCCATTCAGGGCAACACCACCCTCATCGCCTTCCTGTTGGGCGCCATCCTGCTCGCCATCGAAGTCGGCTATCGCCGTGCCGCATGGCTCAGCCTGCTGCCTGTCACCATCGCAGCGCTTACGCTCCTCCAGGAGTTCACCGGTCGCAGCATCGGGATCGACCACCTCCTCTTTGACCCGCTGCCCGGCAGCGACGGCGGCCTGACGCTGCCGGTCTCGACCAGCCTACTGCTCGCCAGCCTGCTGGTCACCTCCCTCGTCTTCTCGCGCCTCAGCCAGCGGCTCACGCTGCTCTTCGCGCTCGTCGCCTCCGCCGTCGTCTCCGTCGGCGCGGCGACCTTGCTCGGCTACGCCCTAGACCTGTCCTCCGTTTACCGCTGGGGCTCCGGCGACGTCACACCGCATTTCTCGGCTTGGGTAATCGTGCTGCTCGGCGCCGCCCTGCTCGCTCGCGCCTGGCGTGAACACACCCTCGATGAATCCAGCGCACCGGTGTGGTTGCCCCTCCCCGTGGTGGTTGGATCCGCCACGCTCACCGTCATCCTCTACCTCGGCCTCGAGCAGCAAGAGATCGTGCGTCTGCGCGACACCACTTGGCGGATCAACAACACCATCATCACCAACCTCGAGGACCAGATCTCCCGTCAGGCCACCGCCTTGGAGGACTTTGCCGACGGTTGGTCCAACCCCGCCAAAACCGCCGTCGTGCGCGGCGTCGAAGCCGGTAGCTACCTCACCGATTTTCCCGCTGGCATGGCCGTCATGCTCGTCGGCACCGAAATCACGCATCCCACCCGCGAGTTTTACCCGATCGACGGCAACGAACACCTCGCCGGTTACCATCACGCCGACGACCCTGCCCGCGCCGCCGCCATCGCCCGGGCCCTCGCACCGCCTCGCCAAGTCACCGTCTCTGGCACCGTTGACATTCTGCCCGACAATCCCGGCTACGCCATCTACGCCCCTATCGAACGCGATGGCCGCATCTGGAACTTCCTCAACGCCGACTTCATTTACAGCCACGTGCTGGGCGAGATCTTCGAGGCGACGCCCAACCTCAATCGGGATTACCTCGCGATCATTTCGATCAGCAACACCACCATCTTCGATACGACCGGCGGCAGCCCCCTGACCGACAGCATCATCACCCGCCGCGGCGGCGACGATCGGGTCATCGACTTCCGCGACCGCCGCATGCGTTTCACCCTCGTGCTCAAGGAAGCCGCCTTCGCCAACGAACGCCGCAACCTGCCCGAGCTCGCTGGCGCCGCCGGCCTCATCGTGACCTTGCTGCTGGGTGTTTCCGTTCACCTCGCCCGCACCGCCTACACCCTGCTGCGCACCGCCGAACTCTCCAACCGCCGCCTCGTCGCCGAAAACGAAGAACGTCGCCGCGTGGAAGCCATGTTGAAGGTGTCGGACGAACGTCTGCGCCTCGCCCTCGACTCCACCCAGATCGGCATCTTCGAATGGTCGCTGCCGTCCAACCAGCTTTACTACAGCCCGGGTCTGTGGGCCATGCTCGACTACTCCCCCGGCGAGATCGCCAACTCCCCGGGCGCCTGGACCGCCCTCATCCACGAAGACGATCTCCCCGGCTACCGCGAGGCCGTGGAACGCCAACTCGCCGGCGACGAAACCTTCATCGATCCCGAGTATCGCCTCCGCACCGGCAAGGGCGAATGGCGCTGGATCTACACCCGAGCCAAAACCGTCGCCCGCGCCTCCTCCGGCACCCCGCAGCGCATCATCGGCACCCTGCAGGACATCACCGAACGCAAAGCCGCCGAGGCCGCCCTGCGCGAATCCCAGGCCGCCACCCGCAAACTCTCCCTCGTCGCCGCCCGCACCGATAACATGGTGCTCATCACCTCGCCCATGGGAGCGGTGGAGTGGATCAACGAATCCTTCACCCGGGTGATGGAATACGAACTCGACGAGATCCGCGGCCGCACCCCCGAAACCTTCATGGCCGGACCCGATACCAAGCCCCGCACCATCCGTCACATTCGTGTGGCCATGGCCAAAGGCGTCGGCGTCACCACCGAGGTCGTCAACTACTCCAAGTCGGGCCGCAAGTTCCACATCCACCTCGAGGTCCAACCCGTCCGCAACGAGCAGGGCCAGGTCGAGACCTTCATCGCCATCCTCGCCGACATCACCACCCGCGTCGAAACCGAGCACGCCCTGCGCCGCGCCAAAGCCGAGGCCGACCACGCCTCCCGCGCCAAGTCCGAGTTCCTCGCCTCGATGTCCCACGAAATCCGCACCCCCATGAACGGCGTCATCGGCATGACCAGCCTGCTCATGGACACCAAGCTCGACCCCGAGCAACGCGACTTCGTCAACACCATCCGCACCTCCGGCGAAGCCCTGCTCACCATCATCAACGACATCCTCGACTTCTCCAAAATCGAGTCGGGCAAGATGGAGCTGGAGCACCTGCCCTTTGACCTCACCACCTGCGTCGAGGAGGCCCTCGACCTCTTCGCCATGCAGGCCGCGGCCAAACACCTCGACCTCGCCTACCACGTCGAAGAAGACGTCCCCGGCTGGATCATGGGCGACATCACCCGTCTGCGGCAGGTCTTGGTCAACCTCGTCAACAACGCCGTCAAATTCACCGCCTCCGGCGCCATCACCATCACCGTGCGCCGCAAACACCTTTCGGTGGTGCCGGGCGGTCAGGACCGCATCATGCTCGAGGTCACGGTGCAGGACACCGGCATCGGCATCCCCTCGGAACGGGTCAACCGCCTCTTCAAGCCCTTCAGCCAGATCGACTCCTCCACCACCCGCAAATACGGTGGCACGGGTCTCGGCCTCGCCATCTGTCACCGCCTCACCCAGCTCATGGGCGGCAACATTCACGTCGAAAGCACCCAGGGCGAAGGCTCCCGCTTCATCTTCACCCTGCGCACCGAAGCCGCGCACCCGATCAACATCGAAGCGCTGCCCGCCGCGCCCACTTCCTTGAAAAAGCACCCGGTGCTAGGCATCGAGGACAACGCGGTCGGCCAGCAACGCCTTTCCACGTTCTTTCAACAGTGGAAGATCGACTACCTTCCCGCCACCGATGCCACCGCCGCAGTCGCCGCCGCCCACGCTCCCGAAGCCCCGGGCCTCGTGCTGCTCGACGACGACGTGCTGGAATCACCGACCGCCCCGGATCTGCTCCAAGCCATCAACCGGCGCTCTCTGCCCACGTTGTTGCTGCTCACCCCCGGTCGCCCGGTGCCCGACGAGCTTAGCGCCAAACCCTACGTCCTTTCGCTCAAGAAGCCGCTCAAGACCAGCACCCTGTTGCGCGGCGTCCACACCCTCTTCCGCGCCACCGATCAATCGCTCCCGCCCATCGAAGCCCCGGCCAAACGTCGCATCCTCGCCGAGGAGTTCCCTCTCGATGTGCTGCTGGTCGAGGACAACATGGTGAACCAAAAGGTCGCCCTGCGCTTCCTCGATCGCCTCGGCTACCGCGCCGATTGCGTCGGCAACGGCCTCGAAGCCGTCCAAGCTTTGGAAGACCGTGACTTTGATCTGGTGTTGATGGACTTGCAGATGCCGGAAATGGACGGCTTCGAAGCCTCCCGCGAAATACGCCGCAAGTTCCCCCGCGAACGTCAGCCCAAGATCGTCGCCCTCACCGCCAACGCCCTCCAAGGCGACCGCGATGTGTGTCTCGAAGCCGGCATGGATGATTACATCACCAAGCCCGTAAAGCTGCACGAACTCAGCGAAGTCATTCGCCGTCAGTTCACCGCCCACTCCGAAGAGAGCGAACTCCCCACCGCCTAAACTGAGCCCCCGGCTCAGCCTCTTTCTCTTTCCTCTTTATCTTTCTCTTTATCCCCGTCCCCAGCGGATACCGAGAAAAGCCCCGCGAGCCGCGCCTCGCGCATCCCGCATCCCGCATCCCGGATCCCGGATCCCGGATCCCGTATCCCGGATCCCGTATCCCGCATCCCGCATCCCGTTAACATACATCGATGCTTGTTACGCGTTAAACTCCGGCTAGTTTTCGCAGCCCTTCCCCATGCGTCGTCATTCCCAAACCCCTTCCCTCGGCACCATCGCCGAAGCCGCCGGCGTTTCCCGGGCGGCCGTGTCCATGGCCCTGCGCAACCACCCGCGCATCCCGGTCTCCACTCGCGAACGCATCCAAAAAATCGCCAACGAGCTCGGCTGGCGCCCCAATCCGCTCCTCGCCGAAGCGATGAGCGCCATTCGCGCCGGCCAACCCACCACCGACCGCATCACCCTCGCCTGGGTCACCTCCGATCACCGCCGCGACGGTTGGCGCGTCGGCCCGTTTATGGGTCGCTGCTGGGAGGGCGCCGAGGAACGCGCCGAACGCGCTGGCTACCGCCTCGAACACTTCTGGTTGGGCGACGTCGGCGGCAACGCGACCCGCCTCTCCGAAATCCTCTACAACCGCGGCATCAACGGCGTGATCATCGCCCCCCTCTACGAACCCGGCACCCTCGCCATGCAATGGCCGCGCTTCGCCGCCGCCACCATCGCCTACACCCTCACCGAACCGCGCCTCCATCGCGCCAACGACAACCACAGCGCCGCCGCCCGCGTCTGCGTGGCCCGCCTCCACGCCGCCGGTCGCCGCCGCATCGGCCTCGCCCTCGCCGCCCGCCTCGACCACCGCGTCGCCGACCAATGGACCGGCGGATACCTGCTCGAAACCTTCGCCGAAGGCATTGGGAACGACGCCCTCCTCCATCGTCCCTACGACCTCGATCCTAAGAGCTTCCTCGCCTGGGTCGAGCTGGCCCAACCCGATGCGATCATCAGCACCGAACCGCGCATCCTCGAATGGCTGGCCGAAGCCAAAATCAACGTCCCCACCGACATCGCCTACTGCTCGCTCGACCTCGCCAAAGACGACGGCGCCGTCGCCGGCATTTACCAGGACGCCCATGGCATCGGTGCCGCCGCCGTCGACCTCGTCGCCGGTCAGCTTCTGCGCCACGAACGCGGCCTGCCCCAAAAGCCCAAAACCACTGTCATCGACGGCCGTTGGATCGACGGCGCCACCGCCCCCGTGGTGCCCGAAGGCCTCGACCACGCCCTCCTGCGTAAAACCGCCCACCTCCTCGTCAACACCGGCCCCTTCGGCACCACCCACCCCGTCGCCTACGACTGAACTATCAGGAGTGTAGCAGCGGCCGTCTCGGCCGCTCCACCCTGCCTCTCAGTCTTCCCCCAGCACCCACTCGGCTCCACCTTCCGCCCAAACCCGCTTCTCCGTCGCCGACCGCCACCCCGACCACACCCGGTCACACTGATCGGCCAACGGCACCACGCAGGGCATCGAAATCGGCGCGCGCTCCCGCGCACAGCTCCACGCCTCCCCATCGGCCCACGCCCGCGTCATCGCGGGTAGATCGAGCAACGACACCGGCCCATCGTTCACGCCACGTGCCCCCGGCGCCCCGCGCACCACCAGGGGCACCCGCGCACTCTCTTCGTGCGGCCAACCTTTGCGAAACAACCCGTGCGCCCCGTGCATGTCGCCATGCACCGAAGTGACGACCACGATCGCGTCCTCCGGCAACGTCGCGACCAACCGCCCGATCGCCCGATCCGTCGCCTCGATGTGCGCGTAATACCCCGCCAACTCCCGTCGCGCCCGCTCCGCCGCCGCTGTCGGCACGTTGTCCGCCAACACCACCTCCTCCGGCGCCATCGGTTTCACGCCCGCCGCCGGCGCGGCATACGGCGGATGCGGCGCTTCCAAACTCACCGCCGCAAACCACGGCGCCTCGGCCGCTTCGCGATCCGCCAACCATGCCGCCGCCCGTTCGCCCAGCACGTCGCTTTGATACCCCGACACCTGCACCGGCTCCGGCAAACGCGTGCCGTGCAACCACGGATCATTGAGCAAAAACCCACTCTCAAATCCTTCCCAAAAACCAAAGCCGCCGCGCGCTGTATCCGGCACGATCATACGCGCATGCGCGTCGCCCACCAGCGGCGCATTGCGATCACGCTCCGCCAAGTGCCACTTGCCAAACCACGCCGTAACATAACCGCGCTCATTCATGTCGTGCGCGATCGTGCGCGCTCCACTCGGCAACGGATCCCAATAATCCGCCAAGCCATTCTCCGGCGACGTTACGCCTGTAAGCATCGCCGCCCGCGCAAAGGGCCCAAACGGATGCGGCGTGGTCGCCTGCTGATAGTCGCAACCGTCGGCCGCCAAGGCCAACACGTCGAGGTGCGGCGTGCGCGCATTCACATCGCCCATCGCCGCGCGCGCCTGCGCCCGCCATTGCGTGGTCACGATCCATAGGATGTTAGGCCTCATCACGACAACCTCCTATGTAGGGCCGGCGCTCGCGCCGCGCCGCCCCTGCCTCTCCGTCCCCCCGTGCACATGCGGCACGCCGCAAGCGGCGGCCCTACAACTCCACCGTTCTCACCAGCAGCATCTGCGCTCATCTCGCCCATCACCGATCAACGATCGCGGCTCTCCGCCAGCGCCTCCATGCGCTCCAGCAATCCTTCCAGATTTTGCCCGCTGGTATCACCGGTGCGGATCGTGCCCGCCGCCGAAATCTCATCGACCATCGCGCACAAATCCGACGTCACCATCACGCCTAACAACTCACCGGTTTTGGACAGCACGAGGTCGCCTCGACTCGGCGAATAGTCGCCCGCCAGCCGCCGAATCAACCGGTTGTCCATGCGCACATAACCCGGCAGGTCCGACTCCAATTTAAACGGCACTTCGCCATAACCTTCGCCGCCCTTGCTAATGAGCACCGCCTCCGGAAACCGGAAGGGAACGATCGTCATATCGTAAATCTTCACCCCCAGTGCCGTCGCCTGTGACGCCTCCACCGGAATCGCCACGATGCGCGGATCTCGATTGATGAAATGCAACGCCGGGGCCGCCGCCCGCACCCCGTCCTTGGCCAGGGTCACAAACACCCGCGCCCACTGCGAAGCCGGCTCCTCAAAATTGAACGGCGTGTCCTCCACATGCATGATCGCGTAGATCGCTTCCCCGTCGCGCACCAGGATCGTGCGCGCCACCGCGTTGCGGGTCAGCTCGTTGCCAAACACATTGATCCGCGCCGCGTTGAACTGCGCCGGCACGCGGTTGAGCAGGAAATCGCTGAACAGGATGTTGGCGTTGATCGGCCGGTTCTCGCGGATCTCCTGCGTGATCGCCTCGGACCGCTCCGCCAGCGCGCCCACGCCCTGCGCGAGCTGGGTGGTCGTCTCCTGCACCTTGATGCGCTCCTCGCGCTCCTTCTCCGCCTGCTCGCGAAAGGTCTGCGCCGTCTCGCGCAACAGCGTTTTCTCCTGCTCCGCCACGGCCACCGCGACGTTGAGCTGTTGCACCTGCGCTTCCGCCGCCGCCTTCTCTTCCGCCAACTGCGCGGCCTGCGCGGCCGTCTGCGCGGCTTCGTTTTCCTTGGCCTCCAAGTCACGTTGCAACTGCTCCACTCTCGCTCGTGACGCCGCCGCTTCGCCCGCTGCACTCTCGGCGCGTTGGCGCAACTCTGCCGCGGTGCGCTGCGTCTCGGCCAAATCCGCCGACAGCGTCGCCCGCTCCGCCTGCAGGGCGTTGCGCGCCGCTTCGAGTTCCTGCAGCGCCCGTTCCCGCTCCGCCAGTTCGACCGCGCGGGCTTCAAGTTGGGCCGCCATGTCGGCTTCCATCGCCGCCTGCTCCGCCTGCTGATCCTCGAAGGACAACTGCATGAGCTCGACCACGTCATCGGCCGCCGTGACGGCGCCTTCGTCGGCCTCGACCGGACCAGCCGTTTGCTCCACCGGACGCTCCGGCTCCGCCGTCTCCCAGCGCGTGAGCGCCAGCAGCGTGAGCAACAGGAAGTCGCAGAGGATGAGTAAGAGGGTGCGATTCATCGCGCGGAAAATCAGCTCAATCTTCGACGGTCACCGCCCCGGCCGCGCCCAGCGCGCCGGTCTTCGCGGCCTCGAGCACCAGCTTGCAACGATAGGGTCGCACGTGGCGGATTTTCACCAGCGCCACGCAGCAGATGCCAAATAGGTTGGAGGAATACGCCGCCAACAGGTTGGGCTCGATCAAACCCAAGACCTGAAAAACGAGCGCCGTCGCCGTGCCGCCGATACCGACGTAAAGGCCGCCGTCGAAGAGGTTCTCTTCGTTCTTCATCAGCTCGAGCTTCACCGTCGCCGGCACCTCCAGGCGGCTGATCTCGCCGATCTTGAGCAGGCAGATGAGATACATCGCCACTTGCAGGGTGGCGAACAGGCCGATCGTAAGCAGGGTCGAGGTGTCCATGGTGGTAGAAGGTTTCGTAAGTTCCGCCGAGGTGGTGTCCGTGATGTCAGCCAACACCGGCAGCGCGAAGGTGAATTGAAATTCCGAGGGCGGCGCCGCCCGCAGCAAAAAGGGTTCGGTCGCGGCGATCACCACGCCAGCCGTCAGCACCGCCAACACGCCGCTGGAAAGATGCGGTGAACCGCCGCTCGCCAGTCGCGCCGCCACCGCGCGATCAAGACCGCGAAACAGCAGGAATGCGCCCACCAACATGCCGAGGTATTTCAGCGCGAGCAGCCAGTGCGGATGCAGCAGCCCAAACGCCGCCACCGCACTCAAGGTCGGACCCGCCTCCCGCGAGACCGGCACCTGCCGCGCCACCAGTTGCCGCACCGCCCCTTGCCCCGCCGCCAGCGCCAGGCGCAAATCGGCTAGGCCCTGCCGTCCATAGCGTATCAAGTAAGTGGCGACAGGATCGGCCGCATCCGCCGCCATCGCCGCCGCATACACGCTGGCGAGGTCCTCCGTCGCCACCCGACTCAGGTGGGCAAACTCCGCCACCGTCTGCACGCTGTCGACCATCCGCAGCAGCTCCGTGAGCTGGATCCAGTTGAGGCGCTTACCCAGCGAGAGCAGGTCGAGAAAGAAGGGTTCGATTTCGGTGAGGTCATCCGCCACCGCCGCCCGCTCCGCGAGATCGCGCACTTCGCGCTGCAAGGAATCCGACAGGTGCTCGCCCTGATACAACAGCGCCGCCAGCAGGATGGTCGCATCCAGCGCCTGTCCACCCGGTCGCATCGCCGGCACAAACTGCTGCGCGCGATCGATCAGCCGCAGCTCCAGCATCGCCCGCACGCCCGCCGAGCGTGAGTTGCGCAAAAACCCCGCCAAATCCGCCCGCGCCTCGCGCCGCACAAAAAACGCCAGCACCGGCGTCGAGTCCGGCCGCCCGAGCGTGTCGGTGCGATCCACCAACGGCTCCAAAAACGGATCCCACCCGCCCCACGGCACCAACTCCGGCTGCCGTTCTGCCTCGCGAGCCAGCGCGGCTTCAAGGGCGGCCACCGCTGTCGGATCCGCCTCGACCACCCGCGCCGCATCGCGCACCAGCGTGGCTGGTCCGAGTTTTTCCCGGGCGAGCAGCTCCTGCCCGACCTCCACCACCGTCGGGGTGCCCCGACCAGCCTCGCGCACCAGCGCACTCGGCAGCGCGAGCAGGTTGACCGGCAGCATCCACGCGCCCGCCGCCAGCAGGAGGCCACCCAGCACCATGGCGAGGGCCACCCAGCGAGGGTTGGACGCGGACGACGTTGAGCTCATGCGAAACGGACTATCGAGTTGCGGCGCACCGGACGCAAACTCACCTTTGCCTGCTTCAAGACCCATGGTTCTCCCGATAGTTCACTACAACGATCCCGTTCTGCGCACCAAAGGCGCGCCGGTCACCACCTTCGATGCCGAGCTCGCCACGCTCGCCCGCGACATGGTTGAAACCATGCACGGCGCCAATGGCATCGGCCTCGCCGCCCAACAAATTGGTAAGGCCATCCAGTTTTGCGTGGTCGACCTCGCTCGCGCCGACCGCGACTTCGACTGGGAGCTCGACGGCGCCAAACCGCCCCTCGAACTCATCATGCCGATGAGCCTCGCCAACCCCAAGATCGAGATCCTGGAGGGCGACGACACTATCTACGAGGAGGGCTGCCTGTCCTTCCCCGGCATCAACGGCGACGTCGTGCGTCCCGATGAGATCCGCGTCACCTATCAGGATGCCGGCGGCGTGCCCCACACCCTCATCTGCAACGGCCTCTTCTCGCGTTGCATCCAGCACGAAGCCGATCACCTCAACGGCACCCTCTTCATCGATCGCATGACCAAAAAGGTCCGCCAGTCGATCGACCGCGAAATCAAAGACCTCGCCAAACAAACCCGCGAGTCCGCCGAACAGGCTTAGTTGTTCAACCACGAATGGACACGAAAGGCTTCACTACCGTTTCGCTTCAATGGCACCCTTTGCCAACGAAGCGGTAGCGGAGTTCTTCGTGTCCATTCGTGGTTAAAAACCCTTCCCCGATATGAGTTCCAGCGACGGCATGACCTACGCCCCAAAGGGCAAACCCTCTCCCGTGGTGCAACCCGGCGAATTCACCTTCGCCACCGTGCATCTCGATCACGGCCACATCTACGGCCAGACCAACGGCCTCATCGAGGCCGGGGCCGAACTCAAATGGGTTTACGATCCCGATCCCGCCAAGGTCGAAGCCTACTGTAAACAATACCCGCAGGCCCGCGTCGCCCGTTCGCTCGACGAGGTGCTGGAGGATGAGTCCGTGCAACTCGTCTCCGCCGCCGCCATCCCCAATCTGCGCGGCGACCTCGGCTGTCAGGTCATGCGCGCCGGCAAGGACTACTTCACCGACAAAACGCCCTTCACCGCCTTCGACCAATTTGAACGCGCCAAGCAGGTCGTGGCTGAAACCGGACGCAAATACGCCGTCTATTTCAGCGAACGCCTCCACGTGGAGAGCGCCATGTATGCGACCGACCTGATCAAAGACGGCGCCATCGGCCGAGTCATCCAGGTGCTCGGCCTCGGCCCCCATCGCCTCAACGCGCCGTCCCGCCCCGACTGGTTCTTCAAGAAGGAGCAATACGGCGGCATCCTCTGCGATATCGGCAGCCACCAATTCGAGCAGTTCCTCACCTTCTCGGGCGCGACCGACGCCACCGTCAGCCACGCCGCCATCGCCAACTACAACCATCCCGATCACCCCGAGCTCGACGACTTCGGTGAGGCCAACCTCGTGGGCAACAACGGCGCTACCAACTACGTGCGCGTCGACTGGTTCACGCCCGACGGCCTGCGCACCTGGGGTGACGGCCGCATGATCATCCTCGGCACCGACGGCTACATCGAGTTGCGCAAATACGTCGACGTCGGCCGCGAGCCGCATGTCGCGGATCAGGTGTTTCTCGTCGACCAGAAGGGCGAGCATCACTTCGACGTCACCGGCAAGATCGGCTACCGCTTCTTCGGCGAACTCATCCTGGACTGCCTCCACCGCACCGAGAAAGCGATGACCCAGGATCACATCTTCACCGCCGCCCGCCTCTGCCTCGAAGCCCAGGCTCAAGCCAAGGTCATCACGAGCTGAGGGTGGCCGCGTCACCCACTCATCGTCGACGGCGGAATCGGATTCCGGCTCTCCTGTTCGGCGCCTTCGCCATCACGGTCGCATTGGCGACCATTCGCCACGTGCCAGCTGACCATGAAGCCGTGCACTATCGGCGCTTGGCTGGCGGCACCGACCTGGGCGCCACGTTGCGGCCGGGTTGGCATATCATTCCACCGTGGGACCGACTCTTCTCCTATGCGCTCACGCCGCCCATCCTGAACGGCCGACTCCGCGTCGTCGATGTCGAAGGGCGCACTCTCCTCCAAACCTACCAACTTACCTATCATCCGGAGCCTGCGAAACTCCCGCAGCTGCACCAACAGCTTGGCCCCAACTACGCTGCCATACTCGTGCGTCCGGAGCTGGAAAGGCTGCTGCGCACCACCAGCGACCAACCCAGCAGCGAGGAGCGCCTCGCCGCCGCTCTCGCCAATCGGCTCCACCCTCACGGTGTGATCGTCGACCGCCTGGTCCTCGGCCCCTGAGCGTAATATTCTTTTCCGCGTAAACGGTATCCGCCCTGCTTTGGTCTGCGGCACCATGCCGCTCCCTGACCACCTTGAACTCCTGCACGATGGCGAGGCCATCGACGCCGCCCTCACCAAGCTCGCCGCCGAAATGGACACCTGGGCCGAGGGCGCCGAGGCGCGCACCGGCAAGATGTTGCTCGCGATCTGTGTCCTGCGCGGTGGCGTATTTTTCTTCTCCGAGCTCCTGCTCAAAATGCAGCGCTCGGTCGAACCGGCCTTCTGCCGGGCGTATGCCTACAATAAAACCGAAAACGGCGCGCCGCTGGACAAGATGTTCGTCGATTGGCAGGGACTGGATCCGGTCGGTCGTGAAGTGATGCTGGTCGACAACATCTGTGACAGCGGCCGCACGCTGCTGCACGTCGACGGCTGGTTACGCATGCAAGGCGTGCGCCGGGTGCGTTCGGTGACGATGATGCACCGTCTCCGCGACGACGCGGTGGCGAAGCCCGAGATCACCGGCTACACCTACGCCGGCGACGAATGGCTGGTCGGCTACGGCATGCGCGACGCCGCCGCCAAAAGCATGAACACGCGCTGGATCGCCCGAGCCTAAGGGGTCAATCTTATATTCTTGAATCCCTGCCCTTAGCGCCCCTCACGCGCCGCGCGCTGCGCTTCTTTCCGATCTGCCTTCGACGCGTAGCGATGCTGCGGACAATACGGCAGCGGCGCTCGTTCCTCCGCCCGCAGCGATTGCTGCAACGCGACCAGTTCGTCGACCCATCGCGCCCGCTCCTCCAGTGACACCCGCTGCAGACGGTAGCGTAAGTTCTCCGCAACGCGATGCCCGGCTTCCATCCCTGCCACCGCTACGGAAAAATGGCCACCGTGATGGGGATGACTACCCGCGTCGGAGACTCTGAAGTCACTGAGCAACGTGGATTCGCTCGCAATCTCGTCGGGCGAAATCGTCAAAACCATGCGAGCCCACGCGTTGCGGTGCGCAGCGCGATAGGCGGGATCGTTCAGCATCGCCTCCGCTTTCGCCCGCGTCGCCGGATCAGCGGCTTTCGCCAACGCGGTGCCGACCTTTGGTGGCGGGTAATCCAAATCGAGCGGATCCGCCACCACGACTACGGCACTGCCGCAGACGGCACCGATCAATGCAAGGACACCACGCAACGAAAGCATGCGTCGACTAAGCACCCGAGCTTCCGTGAAGACAATTGCCAATCCCTTGCACCCTGCGAGGCGCTGGCACCCGACCGGCGCACTCATCGGTGCGCCGGAGACAAGGTTCAGAGCAGGTCCGCCGCGAGTTCGGCCAGCTTGGAGCGCTCGCCTTTCGATAGCTTCACGTGCGCCGAGATGGAGTGGCCCTTCATGCGATTGTGGCAGTAGACGAGACCGTTGCTGCGCGAATCGACGTAGGGATTGTCGATCTGCGCCGGATCGCCAATGAGCACAATTTTGGAGCCTTCCGAGATGCGGGTGATCACCGTCTTCACTTCGTGCGGCGTGAGCTGTTGGGCTTCGTCGAGGATGAAGAAACGACGGGCGATCGAGCGGCCGCGGATGAAGCACAGTGCCTCGATCTCGACGACGCCGCTGTTGATCAGCTTCTCGTAGGGCTTCATCGGCGCGGCGATGCCAGTGCCCGCTTCCATGGGGGCCTCGGGCAATTTGCGCACCTTTTTCTTCGCCACTTTCTTGGCTGCAAACTGCGGGTCCTTCGGCGGCTTCGATGGCATCAACACCTCGAGCGCATCGTAGTAGGGTTGCAGCCACGGCTTCATCTTCTCCTCCAACGAACCGGGGAGGAAACCAATGTCTTTGCCCAACGAAATCACCGGGCGCGAAATCGACACGCCGTCGTAGCGACCGTGATCGTCCAAAGTCTGCGTGATCGCGCAGGCGGTGGAGATGAGCGTTTTGCCCGTGCCCGCCTTTCCGAAGCAGGTGATCAACGAAATCGAGTCGTCCATCAGCGCGTCCATGAAGAACTGCTGCTCCAGATTGCGGGCCCGAATCGGGATGCCGCCGGGGGCTTTGACAAACTCAGGAATGCGCAGGCGCCGCACCTGGCCTTTGCCGATGTGGCGGGCCGGCATGGTCTTGTCCTCATCGGAGCGCAGCAGGACGTATTCGTTGATCTCCAACGGCGGCTGACTCTCCATCGTCTCGCCGACGTCGAGGTGCCCTTCGGAGCAAAAGCGTTGGAGTTCGTAAATGGTGACGGGCACCTCGCGGTAGCTCATCTCCTCGTCATCGATCTCCGGCACCTTGTCGTTGAGGTAGTCCTGCGACTCGAGACCGACCGCACGCGCCTTCAGCTGCACATTCACGTCCTTGGTGACGAGGATGGTGGGAGGCGTGTATTTTTCCTGCACAAAGAGGGCACACGCGATGATGCGGTTGTCCTTTTTGTGCGGGTCCTGCAGCACGGCCTTGAGGCGCTGCATCGCCGGGGAGGAGTAGTCGCCGGTCTCGTGGTAACGATTGATCACCACCGAGAGCGTGCCGCCGGTATCCAGCGTGACGCCTTCTTCCATCGACCTTTTGTCGGGCAACAATTCCTGCAGGAGCCTATGCACCCTGCGGGCGTTGCGACCGCGCTCGGTCGACTGTTCGGTTTTTATTCGATCGAGCTCCTCCAGAACCTCTACCGGGATGGCGAGGTTGTTGTCCTCAAACTTAAAAATCGACTGGGGGTCGTGTAGGAGGACGTTGGTGTCGAGAACGAAGGTCTTGGGGGTTACCCGAGGTTTTTTCGTTCTGGATGGAGCTGAGACAGTCTTACTGCTCGGAGTCGCCATTTATTGGGAATAACCTGTGAACAACTCATCCCGAGATGTAAACGGGGAATGGTTCTGAGGCGTATTATTTTTGCTGTTACAGCCCCGCGACTTTCGTAACTCCCTCTCCCCCAAAAGGGTGGGGCGGACCGCCTACCCCAGTGCAGTCCGCCCCTTGGATTTCTTTTGAACCCAGCTCCTGCCTCGCAGCAGGAACGGTTGAAACCATACCTCCCCTCTTCGGCCCAGCCGCCGAGCGACTTTAAGAAAAACCTCTTCCCTCTCAGGCGTAAGGCTGGCGGTTCGACCGCTTCTTGGGTCGCGGCTCCACCCACAGGCGCAGCCAATACTCGGCCAGGTTGCGCATACTCGAGGGGCCCAACCCGAAGCGGTCTTTCAGGTCCCGGAACGGCGAAACCACCGCGGCCCGCTCTTCAAAATAGCGCCACAATTCCTCCGCCAATCGAGCCGCCGCCACATGTTCATCGGGCTCCGCCGCAGCCGTCGCCTTCACCTTATCCACCCAAAAGCGACGCTCCTCCGGATTCTCCTCCACGTAGTCACTTACCATCTGCTCGCTGCGGTTTAAACTCATGCGCCGACAGCCATCGCCAGCCATCGCCGCGTTTTCAAACGCAAACCCGTCACGCGCCATCATTGCAATGTGCGCCCGCCCGCGCCTAGCCTGACCGCACCATGTGGTCCAAACTCAAGGAACAGCTCCCCGCCATCGTCCTGACCATCTTGCTCATCGGGGGACTGGCCTACTGGTTGCACACCGAAACCGTGCGACAAATGAGCGCGCAACAGGACGCCGAACTCGTCGCTCTGCGCGAGCAAACCCAAGCTCAACTCCAAGCCGCCGCCGCCGAAACCCGGCAGCAGATCGACGAGATGAACACCTTCCTCCGCGACGCGATCAAGAGCCGCCAGTCCGACCTCTTGCTCAGCGACGAGGAATTCGCCTCCGCGCAACAGACCCGAGTCGACCAGATCGCTGCCGCCGTTGCCGACCGCATCCAGCCCTACGGTCAACTCCCCCAATCCGCCGCCGAAGCCGCCCAGCAGGAGGACGCCCAGATCGAACGTGTCTCCGACCGCCTCACCGATCGGATTCGCCCGCTCCTCGCCCAGCTCTCCGACGATCAGGCCGCCAACCGGGTTATCCTCGAACGCATTTCGGAAGAGATTTCCAACCAACTTTCCGTCGTGCTCACCAGTGAGTTGGCCAAGAACCAGACCCTGAACAACAACCTCGCCGAGTCCCAGGCCATCGCCCGCGATTCACTCGGTCTCTCCCAGGAATTGGCCGCCCTCTATCTTTCGTCCTTCGAGGACAAGGGCATCCTCACCCGCATCCTCACCCTGCCCGCCGGCGTCATCAAAGACGCCTCCCAACTCAGCATCGTGAACAGCCGCGAACGGGCGAAAAAGGAGGAGGAACTCCTCGGCCGCCTCGCCGAATTCCAGACCCGCCTCGAGGAACTGCAGGCCAAGGCGCCCGGCAGCGTCGACTGACGTCCATCCCATCCCCGCCCCCGCCTTTTCCCCGCCGCCGCTCTCCACCACATCGGCGTGAGGCGGCGGCGTTTTTGCTTTGCGCGCTCGGCCGGGTCGCTTCCCTTGGCCCATGCGAATTCGTTCCTCCCTTCTTCTCGGTGCTGTCGCGCTCACCGGTGCTCTCCTCCTGGCCGGCTGCGGCAAACGCGAGACCCCCGTCGATATCGGCAACCGCGAGCAGATCTTCCACCTCGGCAACCTTTCCGAGCCCACCGACCTCGATCCGCAGATCATCAGTAGCCTGCAGGACTTCCAGATCGTGATCGGCCTCTTCGAAGGGCTCACCAGCTATAATCCCAGCACGGCCGAACCCGTGCCCGGCGTCGCCACCCATTGGGAGTCCTCCGCCGACGCCAAGACCTGGACCTTCCACCTGCGCCCCGAAGCCAAGTGGTCCAACGGCGATCCGGTCACCGCGCACGACTTCGTCTGGTCCTACCAGCGCGTGCTCTCCCCCGCGCTCGGTTCGGAATACGCCGCCATGCTCTTCTGTCTCAAGAACGCTCGCGACTACCTCAGTGGCGAGGTCGACGACTTCAGCGAGGTCGGCGTGAAAGCCCTCGACGATCACACCCTGCAACTCTCGCTCGACTACCCGGTGCCCTACCTGCCCGGCATGGTCGCCCACGCCGTCTGGTATCCAATTCATCGTGACACCATCCTCGCCCACGGCGACTTCGCCCAGCGCGGCACCCGCTGGACCCGCCCGGGCAATCTGGTCGGCAACGGTCCCTTTGTCCTGACGGAATGGATACCGAACCAGATCATCACCCTCAGCCGCAACGAGCTCTATTGGGACAACGCCAACGTCATCCTCAACCAGGTGAACTTCTACCCCATCGAGAACTCCGCCACCGAGGAGGCCGCCTTCCGCTCCGGTCAGCTGCACGCCACCGTCACCATCCCGCAGGCCAAGATCGCCGTCTACAAAAACGACCCGGAGCGGAGCCACCTCCTGAAGCAATACCCGCAGCTCGCGACCTATTTCTACCGCCTCAACGTCGACCGTCCCCCGCTCAACGATCCGCGCGTGCGCCGCGCGCTTTCGATGACGGTGAACCGCCAGCAGATCATCGACGCGGTCGCGCGCGGCGGCCAGATGCCCGCCTTCTCGCTCACCCCGCCCGACACCGCTGGCTACACGCCGCCCAAGGTCATCAACTATGATCCGGAAGCCGCCCGCGCCTTGCTCGCCGAAGCCGGTTTCCCCGGCGGCGAGGGATTCCCCAAGATGGAGCTGCTCTACAACACCAGCGACGGTCACCGCGCGCTCGCCGAAGCCCTGCAGCAGATGTGGCGCAAGGAGCTCGGTATCGACATCGGCCTCTACAACCAGGAGGCCAAGGTCTGGAACGACACCATGCGCGAGAAGAACTACGACATCGCCCGCTACGCCTGGGTCGGTGACTACCTCGACGCCTCCACCTTCCTCGATCTCATGACGAGCGAGAACGGCAACAACCAGACCAACTGGAGCAACGCCGCCTACGACGAACTCATCGAACGCTCCCGCTCCACCATCGACAAGGCCGCTCGCTTCGAGCTCTACCGCCAGGCCGAGGCCATCCTCATGGAGGACTCCCCCATCGTGCCGCTCTACTACTACACCAACAACCAGCTGCAGCGTCCCGAGCTCAAGGGTTTCGAGGGCAACCTCCTCGACATTCACCCGCTCAACCGGGTCTACCTCGAGGCGTCGCAGTAAACCAGTCGGCCGACGCCCCCTCCTGCCATTCGCACTAAAAAAGCGGCACCGATTTCGGTGCCGCTTTTTCGTGGTCAAATTCCTGTATTCAGGAACTGGATTCGTCGGCCGCATCCGCCGGCTTGGCCGCGGCCTTGGGCGCGGGCTGGCTGCCCAGCTTGCCGAGATACTCCGGCAGCTCGACACCGACGTTGCGGGTGATTTCGTGCAGCGGCGGCAACGCGCCCACCAGGCCGGACAGGAAGTTGGTCGTGCTGCTCTTGCCGTCGGCGCCCTTGCCGCTGTCCCAGACCGTGACCTTGTCGATCTTGAGATTCTGGATCGCCTTGACCTGCTCCTCGACGAGCCGCGGCAGTTGCTCGATGACGAGCATGAGCTGAGCCTGCTCCTCGCTGCTGAAGGACGAGACGAGTTCGGCAAAACCCTTGGCCTTGTTCTTGAGCAAGGCCTCCACGCCTTCGGCCTCGGCCAGCATCTTCAAACGCTGACCATCCGCTTCCGCGGTGAGGCGGAAGCGCAGACCATCGGCTTCGGCCTGCTTCACGGCCTTGAGACCATCGGCCTCCGCCTGCTTCTGCAGACGCACCGCATCGGCCTCACCCTTTTGAATGCGGCGCACCGCCTCGGCTCTCGCTTCGGCGTCGACGATCGCTTTGTCGCGATCGACCTCGGCCGGCACGATCACGTTGGCTTCCTGAGTGGCCTTTTCTTTGATCGCGCGCTGCTTTTCCGCCGCCTCTTCGGCGACGTAGGAATCCTTCAGGGCGGTGGCCTGCGCCACCTTTTCCGACGTGACCGCCATCCGTTCGGCTTCTGCTTCCTTCACGCGACGACTAGCGTGGGAATTGGCCACCGTCACTTTGGCAGCGTTTTCACCCTCGGTTGCCACGGCATCGGCTTCGGCCACGCGCACACGCTGGTCGCGCTGCGCTTCAGCCGCACCGATGTCACCGTCGCGATGGGCTTGCGCCACCTTCACCTTGGCTTCGGCGATGGCCTTCGAAGCGGCCTCCTGACCGAGCGCATCGATGTAGCCCGAAGCATCGGTGATGTCCTGCACGTTCACGTTGATGAGACGCAGACCGACCTTCTTGAGTTCGACCTCCACGCCCATGGAAATGTTGGCGATCAACTTGTCGCGGTCGGCGTTGATTTCCTCGATGTCCATCGTGGCGATGACCACGCGCATCTGGCCGAAGATGATGTCCTTCGCCAGTTCCTTGATTTCCGCGAGACCCAGCCCCAACAGACGCTCGGCGGCGTTCTCCATCACGCCCGGTTCGGTCGAAATACCGACCGTGAACGTGGACGGCGTGTTGACGCGGATGTTCTGTTTCGAGAGCGCTCCTTCCAACCGGATGTCGATCGGCATCGGGGTGAGGTCGAGGTATTGGTAGCCTTGAATGACCGGCCACACAAAGGCCGCACCACCATGGTAACAGTTGGCGGATTTGCCGCCGGCGATCTTACCATAAACCACCAGCAGGCGGTCCGACGGGCAGCGCTTGTAGCGCGAGGCCGCGGTCACCAGAAAGCCAACGAAGAAGACGATGCCGGCAGCGATGCCGAGCAGGATGGGTAGGTTTAACATAGTTGGATTACGACTAGGACTAGGATGAAGAAAGCGTTGGCGCGGGCGGCGTCTCACGGAGCGATTCCACCACGAAGGAGGTCTCGCCAAACATGCCGGTGATGCGGACCTTTTCGCCGGGTTTCACCGCTCCCGGCGTGACCTTGCGGGCACTGGCCGTGCGCAGTCGGCCCTGGATCATAAATTGGATCTGACCGCCGCCGTCCTCGTCGTTACCCGGCAACGTCACATACACCATCGCCTCCTCGCCGATCGCGTTGTGGTAATCGAGGTTGCCCTTCGCCTGCAGGCGCAGCACCTGGCGGATCATGAAATAAACGGCGAACATCACGATCACGCCGACCACCGAGGCCGTGATGATCGCAATCAGCAGACCCAAACCTGCCGTGATCACCGCCGCACCGACCCAGCCGAAACCGAGAAAGAACGCCGACAACGTCTGGCCCGAAATTAGACTGGCACCTGCCGAATCGGCGTCGCCGACCTCCAAATCCAAGTCCAGCGCATCACCGCCCCAGCCCAGCAAAGAGAGGCCGAGCTGCAGCACCGACATCAAAGCCGAGAGCAACCCGATGCCATAAAACACCTGCAGCGCCAGAGAGAGTCCATTCCACCAATCAATCATGATAAACGGGGTTGTTGCGGGTTATAGTAAGCCATCGGCGAAAGCCACAGCCCATAGTGCGGGCAGGTGAACATATCACGGTCGGTATTCACCATGCTGTTACTCTTATGCAGTAAGTTTGTAAATCCCCGTTAGCGAACGATTTTCACTTCCAATGCCCAAAACACCCGCCTCCGCATTGCAAGCCACCTGCACTCATCGTGCTTCTGTAATATTGCCCCGCCGGGGCCATGAATTTCAGTGGAACGCATCACACAACAACCATGCTATTGAATCACTCCCTCTGCCGCCGCCTCCGCGGGGCGTTTATCATGCTCACTTTTGCAGCCGGCAGTCTTCCGAACTTCGCCGCCGAAACGGACGTGAGCTCCAATCCGCTGCTCCAGGATAGTCCCCTACCCTTTGGCTATCCGCAGTTCGACCTGATCAAACCCGAGCACTTCGAACCCGCCTTCGAAGTCGCCATGCAAGCCCAGCGCGACGAGATCGCCGCCATCGCCACCAACCCCGAGCCCGCCACCTTCGAGAATACCATCGTGGCCCTCGAGACCGCCGGCCGACTCCTCGGCCGCATCGATCGCATCTTCTCCAATCTTAACGGCACCATCACCAACGAGGTCTTCGCCGCCGTGGATGCCAAAGTGGCTCCCCTCGAAGCCGCCCTCTACGACGAGCTCTACCTCAACGCCGACCTCTTCGCCCGCGTCGCCGCCATTCACGATCAACTCGACGACCTCGATCTCGATCCCGAATCCCGTCGCCTCACCGAGCAGACCTACACGCGCTTCGTGCGCGCCGGCGCCAAACTCGACGCCGCCGCCAAGGTCCGCATGAGCGAGATCAACGCCGAGCTCGCCACCCTGCGCACCCAGTTCCGCCAGAACGTGCTCGCCGAGGTCAACGCCTCCGCCCTGCTCGTCGACACCGCCGCCGAGCTCGACGGTCTCTCCGCCTCCGCCATTGCCACCGCCGCGCAGGCCGCGACCGACGCCGGTCACGAGGGCAAATATCTCATCGCCCTCCAAAACACCTCCGGCCAGCCCGCCCTCTCCGCCCTCACCAACCGCGACGTGCGCGCCCGCCTCCACGCCGCTTCCCTCGCTCGCGGCACGCGTGGCAACGCCTACGACAACCGCCTGCTCGCCGCCCGCACCGCCAAGCTCCGCGCCGAACGCGCCCAGCTCCTCGGCTACGAAACCTACGCCGCCTACGCCCTCGACGAACGCACCGCCAAGACCGTCGACGCCGTCAACGGCATGCTCGGTCGCCTCGCCCCCGCCGCCGCGGCCAACGTCCAGAAGGAGATCGCCGCCCTGCAGGAAGCCATCGCCGCCGACGGCCAGGACTTCACCCTCGCCGCCCACGACTGGGATTATTACGCCGCCAAGGTTCGCTCCGCGCGCTTCAACTACGACGAAAGCGAGCTGCGTCCCTACCTCGAGCTCAACCGCGTCGTCACCGACGGCGTGTTTTACGCCGCCAACCAGCTCTACGGTCTCACCTTTAAAGAGCGCCCCGACCTGCCCGTCTATCACCCCGACGTGCGCGTCTGGGAGGTGTTTGATGCCGACGGCTCCACCCTCGCCTACTTCATTGGCGATTTTTACGCCCGCCCTTCCAAACGCGGCGGCGCCTGGATGAACAGCTACATGGTGCAGTCCAACCTCCTCGGCGAACACCCCGTCATCGGCAACCACCTCAATGTCGAAAAGCCTGCCGCCGGCGAACCCACCCTGCTCACCTGGGGCCAGACCAACACCCTCTTCCACGAATTTGGCCACGCCCTCCACGGCATGTTCTCCGACGTCACTTACCCGAGCCACGCCGGCACCAGCGTCCCGCGCGATTTCGTCGAGTTCCCCTCGCAGGTGAACGAGATGTGGCGCGACTGGCCGTCCATCCTCGAGCACTACGCGGTGCACTACGAGACCGGCGAGCCGATCCCCGCCGACCTGCTGGCCAAGATCAAGGCCGCCGCGAAATTCAACCAAGGCTTCGGCACCGCCGAATACCTCGCCGCCTCCATGCTCGACCAAGCCTGGCACCAACTCACGCCCGAGCAGGTGCCGACCACCGCCGAGGCCGTGCTCGCCTTCGAAGCGGACGCGCTCGAGATGGCCGGCCTCAACATCGCCGCCGTGCCGCCGCGCTACCGCACCACCTACTTCTCCCACGTGTTCGCGGGCGGGTATTCAGCCGGCTACTACAGCTACATCTGGAGCGAGGTGCTCGATGCCGACAGCGTGGAATGGTTCAAACAAAACGGCGGGCTCACCCGCACCAATGGTGATCACTTCCGCGACACCCTGCTCTCGCGCGGCGAGTCCAAGGATCCGATGGAATTGTTCTCCGACTTCGCCGGCCACGAGCCACGCGTCGAACCGCTGCTCGAACGCCGCGGCCTGACCTCGACCGATTCCAGCGACGAATAAGCGACCAGTTCGTCGCCCCCTCCTTTTGCAGCGCCTCTCCATCCGGAGGGGCGCTTTTTATTTCCCGCATCCCTTATCCCGCATCCCTTATCCCGTATCCCGTATCTCGCATCCCGTATCCCGCATCCCGTATCTCGCATCCCGCACCCAGCGGCAATCATGCGATCCCCGTTGCCTCCGACTCGTCTCATTGCATGTTCCGTGCACTGCGGCTCACCACGGGCTCAGTTGGTGACCTCCCCATGCTCCTGGCCCTTCGCATCCTTCACGGCATCATGGCTGCACTTTTTGTGCTGTCCGCCTTGGTCCAATACAACGACCCCTCCCCGGCGCCGTGGATCCTGCTCTACGCGGCCGCCGCCACCGCGGCTGGGTTTGCCGCCGCTGGGCGCAGCACCAGTTGGCTCGCGCCTGCGCTCATCGTCGTATGCCTCTGGTGGGAGATGTATTACATCCGCCTCGGGGCCTGGCATACGCCCTTCACCGACCTCACCGAGGAGTGGCATATGACCGACCAAACCATCGTTGATGGCCGCGAGTTCTACGCCCTCATCCTCATCGCCTTCTGGATGGCCGTCGTTATGCTCAGCCGACCGCGTTCACGTGCACCGACCGCGGCCGACAATGATGCCTCCAGAGACGCCTGAGCGACTCAACTCTGCCACCATTTTCGCTAGGCCGAAACGGACCCTTCCGTTTGGTGGGGCACTACGCAATTTTCTCCAGTCGCCTGCGATTGACCCTACTTGTTGATCCAAGGTTACTTGTAAGGCTGCACTTCACGCGCCCGACCGAGCCATCGGTCTTTGCTCGTCATGAACCTGATCACCCGCCTCACCCTCATCCTTACCGTCGTCTTCGCCGGTATCGCGATCGCGGTGGGTCTGTCTTATCGCTCGACCAAGCAGAAGATCGAGCTGCTCATCGCCGACCGCACGCAGGAGCACGCCAGCTATTTTCGCAGTGCCGCCAAGCTCCAGAGCGCCGGCCTCAAGAGCCTCGTCGCCAGCTACTCCTGGTGGGATGACATGGTGGCCTTCGTGGCCGAGCCCGATCCCAAGTGGGCTTCGTCCAACATCGACAACATCGTGGGCATGCCCGGCGGCTGCGACGCTCTGTGGGTGCTGAACGACCGCTTCGAATTACTCCACACCATCGATGTGGACTACCGCCACCCACCTTTGCCCTTCACCTCCGCGTCGTTACTCGCGGAACACATCGACTCGAACTACGAGTTCTCTTTCTACACCAACCTCGGCGGCCAAGTCTGGCAAATCTTCGGCGCCGCGATCCAGGACCCCCAGTTTTGGCGTCACGAGACGCCGACCGTGGGCTACATGCTCATCGGCAAACGCTGGGATGAAGCCTGGTTAGTCCAACTCGGCGATCTCAGCCAGACTCGCCTGAGTCTCATGCTCAATCCCGATGGCGTGCCGGAATTTGAGCCGCAAACCACCCGCGCCCGCGCTAACCACGACTTCAGTTTCACGTCGGTTATCAACGGTATCGGCGACACCCCCATCGCCACCGTGCACGGACGTTTTGATGCCACCGCCCTCGAGCAGATGCGCGGGTCGCTTGGCGAACAGGCTCTCATCTTTGCCAGCAGCATCGCCATTCTCGTCGCCCTGCTCGCCATCTTCATCGGTTTCACGGTGGTCCGCCCCCTCGGCCGCATCACCCGCTCCCTCGAATCCCGCAACCCGATTCACCTGGCCGACCTATTGGTGGCAAAATCCGATTTTGGCGAAGTCGCCCGGCTGCTGTCCTCCCAGTTCCGCCAAGGTCGCATGCTGCAGGAAGAGATCCGCCGCCGCATCGCCAGCGCCGACGGCGACGACGACGAAGCCGAACGCGAGAGCAACGAAGCCCTGCGCCTGCGCCTCGCTTCCAACCTCCACGACGGCCCGTTGCAATCGCTCTACGCCGCCGGCCTTAAAATCAGTTCCATGGAAGCCGCCACCACGGCTGGTCGCCCCTCCACCACCTCGCAGCTCGCTGCCATCCGCACCATCCTCACCGAGTGCACGGCCGACCTGCGCAACCTCCTCCTGGACCTCGAACCCGAAGAACTCCGCGACCAGGACCTCGAATCGTCGCTGCAGCGTTTCGAACGCTACATGCAATCCATCTCCCGCCAGTCCGCCCAACTTTCCATCGAGGAAGGCGTGCTCGATGGCCTCTCCCGCGACGCCCAGCTCCACATTTATTACATCACGCGCGAGCTCATCTCCAACGCCGCCCGCCACGCTCGCCCCGAGCACACCTCGCTCTTTCTCCGGCGCGAAGCCGGCTTCCTCGTCATGCGTTGGGAAAACGACGGTTTCGCGCCGCACGAATCGCTCAAGTCCGGCAATGGCCTCCGTAACATCGGCCAACGCATTCAACAGCTCGAGGGCACCTGGACCTATCGCATCCACCGCGGCCGCACCTGGCAGGTCTCCATCGAACTCCCCTTCACCGCTCTCTTCGGCGCCATGAATGTGACCGCGGTCGCCGAACTCGAAGCCGCGCGGCGCAATTCCCGCTCGCCCTTCCCTACCCCGGACTCCTGAGCACCGCCGAGGTTGACCGGTCGCCCCTCGCCCCCCAAGCTCCCGACCCTTCCTCTTACCCTCCGGCCCCTCCTTCCCCCAACCTTCCGAGGGGAACTTTGCCGCTCCGCGACGTTCTCAAACTCATGCCCGCTTCTTTCCGCCTCCCGCGCCTGCTCGTCCTCGCAGCCGGTCTGTGCGCCGCCACCCTCAGTCTGACCGCCCAAGGCTGGACCCCTTCGGCCGATTTCCTCGCCCGCCTCTCCGACGACGAAGAACTCGCGACCGGCGTGCATGAGCTCACCGAGCAGGAACGTGCCAATCTCGACAACTTGGTCGCCTACGAGGTCGCCTCCGCCCGCGCCGGCAACGTTTCCGGTTTCGCCGGCACCTTCTCTTCCCGCCGCAGCACCGCCGAACTCGACGCCACCGGCATCGATCGTCTCAGCGACGAACAACGCGAGCGCCTCGATCAACACATCGCCGGTTACATCGCCGACACGCCGACCGTTCCTTACATCTCCCGCCGCGACCGCAACCGCGCCCGCACCACCGGCGACTCTGCCGCCGACGCCGTCGAGAGCGAAGGCCCGCGCCTCGAAGTCCACGGTTCCGTCACCCTCGAAGTCGGCAGCGTGGGCGGCGAGACCTACTACGGCGGTGAAGTCACCACCGTGATCAGCGACCCCAAAGGCCGTTTCCAAGCCGCCATTTCCTACGGCACCAGCCGCGGTGGCCTGCCTTATTACTACGACCCGCGTTACGACCTGCGACGCGATCGTGGTCTGCTCCCCCCTCGTCGCTAGTCGCCCCGCGACCGGCCTCGTTCACCTCGCGCCTCCCGCTGCCTCCGGCCCGGCCCGCTCGCGCATGGACTCCGCCCCCGAGCAAGATGAATTGGTCGACGACCAATCCCTCATTGCCCAAGCGCAGGACGGCAACGAGACCGCGTTCGGCGAGCTCATGCAGCGCCACTACGAGACCTCGTTTCGCACCGTCTTCGCCATCGTGCGCAACGAGCACGACGCCCGCGATCTGACGCAGGAGGTCTGGGTCAAAGTCTGGCAGCAGCTCGCTCGCTACCGCGGTGACGCCAAGTTCACCACCTGGCTCCACCCCATCGCCACCCGCCGCGCGCTCGACCACCTCCGCAAACGCCGCCGCTGGTTCGATCGTTTCCTGCCTTTCTCCCGCGACGACGAAGACACCGGCGAGACCCACACCTTCACCGAACCCGTCGATGAAGAACCCACCGCGCCCGCGCAGATCGAATCCGCCGAGCGCCACGCCCACTTCGAGGCCATGCTCAACAGCCTGCCTCCAAAACACCGCGCCGTGCTCGCCTTGCGCGAGGTTCAGGGTCTATCCTACGACGAAATCGCCACCGCCGTCGGCATCCGCCGCGGCACCGTCATGTCGCGCCTCTTTCACGCCCGCCGCCTGCTTGCCCAAAAACTCCGCGAATCCCCATGCGATTAGCCCTCTCTCTCCTCTGCCTCGGCGCCCTCCTCTTCAGCGCCGCCGTCCCTACCGCCCACGCCCAGGAACGCGAGAGCGTCAGCGTGCGCGCCATCCTCGTCTCCGCCTCCCGCGAAGCCGGCACCACCGACCGCGCGCTCGCCCGCTACGAGGATACCCTGCGCCGCATCCTGCGCTTCGAAAGCTTTCAGCAACTCGGCTCCGGCCGCGCCCGCCTCTCCGCTCCCGGCTCCGGCTCCGTGCGCCTCGGTCAAGGCCACGAACTCGAGCTGCAGGCGGAATCCTCCAAGGGCGACCGCGTCCGCGTGCAGGTGGAATGGACCGCCAACAACCGCAGCCTCATGCGCACCGGCCTCGTCCTGCGCCCCGGCGTCCCCGCCGTGCTCGGCGGCCCCTCCCGCAACGACCACGAGGTCTACGCCGTGATCCTCATCGCCGATTAAAGAATACCGGCGAAAAAAACTTTCGAATAAACTGAATACGGCTCCACGGGCGTTCGTCCCAATCCGGTGAACTCAACCAAGGAGATCACCATGAAAAAGACCCTCACCCTTCTCACCGTTGCCCTCGCTGCCCTCGCCCTCACCGCTCGTCCCGCCGCCGCTCTCGGCGACAAGGAAGCGGCCATCCTCGGGGGTGTGATCGGCGGCGTCATCCTCGGTGCTGCCATTGACGACGCCCTCGACGGCGACGCCGATGTTTCCTTCGACCTCGCTTACACCACCACCAACTACGGCCATCGCGATCGCGGCCACGGCGATCGTCACGACCGCGACCGCGGCGACCGCTGGGATCGTCGCGACCGGGGCCACGACCGCGGTGACCGCCACTACGACCGTGGCGACCGCCATGATCGCGGCCGCGGCTACTGGACCTACCGCACGGTTAAGGTGTGGATTCCCAAGCGCACTTGGTTCACCTACGACCGCTGGGGCAACCGCACCAAACACTTCGAACGCGGTCACTGGAGCTACCAGCGCGAAAAGGTCTGGGTTCCCACCCGCCGTGGCTGGTAAACTGCTCGCCTAGACCCGCCTCTACCCGCCCTTCCCCCATGAACTGCCGGCAAGTCCAAGACCATCTGATCGCCGCCCGCGACGTCCCCCTCCCGGACGACGTGGCGCGGCAGGTCTCGGCCCACACGGCAGCCTGTCCCGAATGTCAGGCGCTGCAGGCCCAACTGGCCGCCGTCTACACCCACCTGCAGGAAACCGCGGCCCGGGTCCAAGTGCCCGACGCCCAAACCGAATGGCACGCCGTCCGACGCCGCCTGCGTCAACAAAGCGGCACCGCCAAATCCGCCGCCCCCCTCTGGTCCCGTCTGCTGCGCGTTGCCGCCCCGCTCACCGCGGTGGCGGCGGTAGCGTTGGTGGTGATGCAAAACCGCGGTCCCATCCGCACCGAATCCATCGACGTCGCGGCTCCGCTGGCTCGGCAAGCCGCCAAAGTGGCATCCGACGAAACCACCGCCGACTGGCCCGAGATGGAGCAACACTTCGCCTTCGCCGCCCACGCCGAGTTCGTCGAAACCGCCAACGAAGAGGCCAGTCCCTTCGTCTACGTCGACGACGAAAGCGGCTGGCTCATCGTCTGGGCCAGCGACCCCGACGACGCCGCCTCGATCTGAGCAACTTCCGAGGATCGTGATCGAGGAAGGGGCGAATCGCGGAGCCCGCTCTTGACCACTGACTCGCGTCGCGCGAGCAATGAAGGACTGGCTGGCCACCACTACCCTTCATTCATGCTTCCGCCTCGCTCCCCTGTCGCCCCCACCCGTCTCCGCCGGCGAATTTCCTTACTCGTGCCGTTCGTCTGCCTGACGGCTTTGATGATCGGCCCCGGCTGCAACACGGTCGCTCCCGTCACCCATCGGACCGCCGCCCAAGTCGGCGAACGCACTCCGCCGCCGCACCAAACCTACATCGCGCCCTTGGACGTCGAGATCGCCGAGCTCACCGCCAGCGGCGCCGCCGAACCCCACGCCGATTGGACTGCCCAAGCCGAGCGCGACCTGCTCGCCGCGCTGCAAAACCACACCGGATTTCGCCCCTATGACGCGGCCGACCTGCAACGACCGGAGGTGCAGGCCGAGCTGCAGGACGTGGGGGTGCTCGTGCACCTCATGAGTCTCAACCAACTCGCCGGCCGTGTGCCCAACGCCATCGGCCCCGTGCCCCCGAGCGCCGCCACTCACGCCTTCGACTACGAGACCGGCCGCCTCAGCGCGCACTCCGATTACCTCGGCGACGGCGCGGTCCTCTTCATCCATCTGCGCGAGAGTTACGCCACCGGCGGCCGCAAGGCGCTCGCCGCGCTCGGTTTGGTCAGCGCCGCCTTCACTGGCGTCTACGTCATGCCCACCATGGGCTCCACCTTGGCCACCGCCGCATTGGTCGATGACGAGGGCCACGTGTTGTGGATCAACCAAGTCACCGTGGCACCCGACCTCCGCACGCCCGAAGGCATCGCCCAATTGGTCAGTGATCTCCTGCGCGGCCTGCCCGCCCCCATACCGGCTCCGGTCGAGTCATGAAGTCGCCCCGGTCGGTCATTCTACCGGTCACGCTCTCGCTTTTGGGGCTGGCAGTGACGGGCTGCGCCACGGGCCCCGTGCCGTCGCTGGGCGAAACGACGCCCTCCGTCGCTCTCGAGGATGAACCGCTGCTCCTCGACAACGCGCGCATCCAAGTCGCCCGCCTCGAAGCCAGCGGTCTGCTCATCGATCTGCCCGCCACCGAAGCCTATTTGCAGGACATCGCCCTCCGCCTCGCGGCCGATCGGCCGGCCCTCGCCGCCGTGCTCAAAATTCACGTTGTGCAGGATCCCACGCTCAACGCCTTTGCCCTGCCCTCGGGTGACATCTACCTGCACACCGGCTTGCTCGCGCGTCTCGATAACGAAGCGCAGGTCGCCACCATCCTCGCCCACGAGATGGCCCACATCCACGAGCGTCACGGTCTGCGTCGCTATCGGCAAACCAAAGCCAGCCTCACCGTCTTCAACGTGCTCGCGGTCAGCGGCGGTTCCTACGGCTCCATCCTGGGTGGCGTCGGTGCTCTGGCCGCCGTCAGCGGTTACTCCCGCGACCTCGAACGCGAGGCCGACGACGCCGGTTTCCGTAGCCTGCACCGAGCCGGCTACGATCTACATGCGACCACCCAGGTGTTTGATGTGCTCCAATTCGAAAGCCAACGTTCGCAGCGCAAGGAACCGTTCTTCTTTGGCAGCCATCCCCGTTTGGTCGAACGCCGCAACTCCTTCGCCGATTTGTTAATCAAACACGGCGTGCCCACCGAGCCCGGCACCCTCGGTGAACTCACCTACCGCCAGCACCTCCCGGCGCTCATCCAGGCCGACCTCGATGGCGCGTTTCGCACCGGCGATTTCGAAGGCGCCGACCAACTCCTCACCCGCCTCGACGACCTGGCGGCCAACGATCCGACCACCGCCTTTCTGCACGGCGAATGGCATCGCCGTAACCCCACCGACGGCGACCCCACCACCGCCATCGAACACTACCGCCGGGCCCTCGTCCTCGACGACAGCCACCCCGAAGCCTGGCGCGGACTCGGCTTGGTGCTCGGCCAAATCGAACGCCCGGCGGAAGCCCGCGCCGCCCTGCAACGTTACCTCGAACTCGCCCCCGTGGCCAACGACCGCGCCCACATTCTTAGCCTCCTGCAAACATGGTCCGACGAATCCTGACTCTCCTCTTGGTTGCCTCCTCGCTACTGCTGTTCAGCGGCTGCGAATTTTGGACGCTGGGCGGTGCCGTTTACACGGCCCCCAAGAACGCCTTCACCGTGCGTGTGCCCGCCGGGTGGAGTTCCACCACCGGCCTGCGCAACGACCTGCTCATGACCCGCGACGGTGCCCTGCTCCAGACCATCACCATCAACGCCGCCGAGCTCAAGAAAGCCCTGCCCTACACCGAACGCGAACTGTCGCCCCAGCTCACCAGCTACGAACTCGCCGAGACCATTGCGGGCGATCTGCGGTCGGACCCAAACCGCATCGGCTTCAGCGTGCTCACCAACGAGCCTGCCACCATCGACGGTCACCGCGGCTTCAAACTCACCGTCACTTACCTCAGCGAATCCAATCTGCGCCTGCAGGAAACCCGCTACGGTTTTGTCGCCGGTGACGAGCTGTGGACGCTCGCGCTGCGCGCCCCGCAACGCCACTACCACAGCCGCGACTTGCCGGTGTTCGAAGCGGTTGTGCAAAGCTTCCACGTCGGCGCGAGCGCCGCCGGAAACTAAGGTGTCCCGACCGACGCGGCTTTGGCCTCCGCCAAAAGCGCTTCGATCTTCTCGCGGTATTTTCCTTCGGCCGGAGCCGTCGGCAAATACTCGTCGGCGAGGCGCTCCACCTCCGCCCAACGCTCCGTCTTGCTGGCGAGGCGCATGAGCTGGAGCGTCGCGATCTCATCCACTTGACGCGTCAGTCGCGCATACGCGTCCCGCATCGTGTCCGACACGTCCTTGGCCGCCAGTCGCCGCGCCTCCTGCTGGGCTTCGGCAAAGGCCGCCCGCTTCAGCATGCGATTCAGCCGGTCGACCGCTCGATCCAACTCGTGTTGTTCCGCCCGCTTTTTGACGTCACTCACGTGCTGCTTCAGCTCGCGAACCTCCGCCTCATCGGCCGGCACGAGCTTCTCCGCTTCCCAATCTTCCAGAGCCGACCACGCCGTCGCATAATCCTGCGCCTGCATGGCCTCATCCACCGCCGCGCGCAACGGCTCCAACCGCATACGGGTCAGACGATTACTCGCGTTGCGTTGCGTGTGCTCACTCGCCTCCGCTTGGTGCACGATCCAGTCAAAATCCACCTGCGCTTCCTCCTCGCGGCCCAGTCGATCCAACAGGCAACCGCGATAATAACGCGCCTGGATGCCCCAGAAGTCCGGCCCGATGCGCCGACTCAACAACTCCAGTTTGCTCTCGTCCGGCTCGCGTTCCAACACCGCCAGACGACCGAGTAATTGATACGCCTCGCCGTAACCCGGATCCAGCTCCAGCGCGCGGCGCACCTCGCGCTCCGCCTCCTCCATCACCACCGGCACCCCGCTGCCCTCGCGATCGGTATTGCCGCTGCTACGCATCACCCGCCACTCCGCCGAGCTGATGTAAGCCCCCGCATTCTGCGACCCCGCCTCGATTGCCGCTTGGTATTTCTCGATCGCACTGGCGTGCTCGCCGCGCCGCCAATACCAGCGCGCCCCCGACTCCAGCGTGTAAGGTTCATTCGGCGCCAAATCCAACGCCCGCAGGTAACGCAGATCCGCCTCGGCATCGCGCCCCGCCGCCGCCGCGATGTCGCTCTGCCAAGCCAGCAGCTCGGCCTCCGCCAGCGGAGTCACCACAAACGAGGCCTCCACCGCCGCCGCATCGAACGGCAAATCCCGCCGCGGCACGCGCCCCCGCAGATGCGCCCGGATCTTGCGTTCCCAGTCCTCCGGCAAATAACCCGACGCCTCCGCCACGGCCTGCATGCCATCGAGAACCGCGATGCGTTGACCCAAGGTCGCAAACCGCGCCGCGCCGTTGTCGTCCTGCAACAACAACCAGTGCATCAACGCCCAGGACTGAGCGTGAAACACGCCCGGCGATTTATCCCCCGTATACTCCGGCGAAGAACGCCCCACATCGAAAAACCGGGACCACGGCAGCAGGTTGTTGTTCGCGATGACCTGCGCGTGGTTCATCGTTTGGCCGATCGTCACCCGGTCGTCCTCCACCTCCACCGTCGAGACCACGGAGCCACTGCCCTGCGCCATCCAAATCGGTAGATACCAACCGTAGCGCCGCATCAACCAAATGGTCTCAAACTCCGCCATGATGCGCCGCGTCTCGCGCCAGTTCGATCCCCGCGCCACCGCCGTCACCGCCCGGCCATCCACCTCGGTGGAAAAACTGAACGGCCGCGTGCGCGAATCCCGCTCCTCCCGCGTGCCGTAAGCCACGAAGTCCTTGTGCCGCGAATGCAGGATGATCAACGAACGCGACGTGCCCACGCCTGGCCGCCCAAACAACTGCCGCGCCGCCTCGTGAAACCCCGCCATCTCGCGCGCGAACTCCCGCACCGTTTTCTCGTTCGCGTCACTCATGATCACGAAGTCCGGCGCCTCCAGTTTGATCCAGTCGCGCGCCGCGCTCGCCGCACTCACGCCCACCATCACCGCGATCAACATCGTTGCGATCCACCGCCCCCCGCGGGAGCGGCCGCCCACTGCAGCCAATACGTCCATCATCATCGTTCTTGATTTGAGGTTCACTTGGCCAGTGTGCCCCCCAACCAAACCGCCCGCCACGCCAGGGCCAAGCCCCATTCTCACGTTTCGCGCAGTCGGTCTACTGAATCGCCGAGAAATCCGCGGCAGTCAGGAAGATCGAATCCACCTTCTGCACCAACCAGCCATCCGCGATGCTGTCCTGCTGCACCCGCTGCCATTCCGGGTCCTGCAGAAACGCCGCCCACATCGCCTTGGCCGCCTCCCGACTCGGGTAAGCCAGCACGTAATACAGCTTCGGCTCTTCCCCCTCCGGCACGTCCGCCTGCACCCAGTAGCCGACATTCTCCATGCCCAGCCGCTCGAAGATCGCGCAGGTGTGCTCGCGGAAACGCGTCTGCAGCGCCGCCAGTTTGCCCGGATGCGGATGATACACCCTCAGCTCAAACACCCGTTCCGGCGCGTCCTCCGCCCGGCTCGACGCCGGAACCAGACCAAAAACCAGACACAGCAACATCAGGGGGTAACGGGGCTTCATGCCTTCACGATCCGCTCCGCCCGACCACTCACAACGCCAAAGCCCGCCACCCGTCCACGACAACGGACGACGTTAAATGTCCTCCACGCCTCCCACGCCTCCCGCGCCTCCCTCGCCGCCCGCTCTCCGCCGCTCACCATTTCACGCTTCCCCCACCTTCGGCCTGTCGCCATTCATTGGCCATGTCATTCCGGCTCCGCCAGCTCGCGATTGTCGCCTCTCTCCTGACCGCCCACTGCGCGATCCTCTCCGCCACCGAACGCGCGCACGTCACCGTGCTCTCCACGACCGACCTCCATGGTCACGTCTACCCGGTCGACTACTACACCGGCGAATCCGCCGAATACGGCCTCGCGAAGATCGCCACCCTCATTCAACGCGCCCGCGCCCTCGACCCCGAGCTCATCCTGCTCGACAGCGGCGACACCATTCAGGGTTCCCCCTTCGCCTACCACAGCGCCGTCGTCGCTCCGCCCCGGCGCAATCCGATGATGGAGGCCATGAACGCGCTCGACTTCGATGCCCTCGCCGTCGGCAACCACGAGTTCAACTTTGGCCTCGAGGTCTTCAACCACGCCCGCCGTTCCGCCCGCTTCCCCTGGATCGCCGGCAACATCTGCCTCGAGGGCACCGAAGACCCCGCCTACGCGCCCTACCTCGTCAAAGAAGTCCGTGGCGTCCGCGTGGGCATCCTCGGCCTCACCACCCCCGGCATCCCTGCCTGGGAAACCCCGGCTCACTACGCCGGCCTGCATTTCACCGACCCCGTCGCCGCCGCCCACCGCTGGGTGAGCGAGCTGCGTCGCCGCGCCCGGGTCGACCTCGTCGTGGTCGCCATGCACATGGGCCTGGAGGAAGACATCCTCACCGGCCAACGCACGCCCGGCCAGGTGCCCAACGAAAACGCCGCCGTCGCCATCGCCCGCGAGGTGCCCGGTATCGACCTCATCCTCATGGGCCACACCCATCGCGAGATCCCGTCCCTCACCATCAACGGCGTGCTGCTCACCCAGGCCGGCCGTTGGGGCGATCACCTCTCCCGCACCACCATCCTACTCGAACGCGACGAACCCGATACCCCCTGGCAGGTCGTCGGCAAAACCGCCACCACCCATCCGATCACCGACGAGGTCCCAGCCGATCCCCACATCCTCGAACTCACCCAAGCCGCCCACGAAGCCACCGAATCTTGGTTGAATGAGCCCATCGGCACCTCCGATCGTCCCCTCACCGCGGAATCCTCCCGCCTCGAGGACACCGCCATCATCGACCTCATCCACCGCGTGCAACTCGATGCCGGTGACGCCGACGTCTCCTTCGCCGCCAGCTTCAACACCGACGCCCGCATCCCCGCCGGCGAAGTCACCATCCGCGACCTCGCCGGCCTCTACGTCTACGAAAATACCTTGGTGGTGCTCGAACTCACCGGCGCCCAAATCAAAGCCGCGCTCGAACACTCCGCGCTCTATTTTTTGCCCGCCCCGGCCGGCACTCACCCCACCGCCGCCCAACTCATTAACCCGCGCATCCCCGGCTACAATTTCGATACCGCCGAAGGCGTTGACTACGTGATCGACCTCTCCCGCGAACCCGGCGACCGCATCACCGATCTCACCTACCGCGGTCGTCGCCTCGCCCCCGACCAAACCCTCCGCGTGGCCATCAACAACTACCGCCACAACGGCGGCGGCGGTTACGCCATGTTTGGCGACGCACCGGTCATCAGTCGTTCCAGCATGGGCGTGCGCGACCTCATCGTGCAGTGGGTCATCGACCACCCCGGCGAGCTCCCCACCGAACCCACCCACAACTGGCGCATCCGCGAACCCTAGGTTCCCCGTCCCGCCACTTTAGGATTTCGAACCTAGGATTTAGGATTTCTTCCCCCCGTGGGCTTTCCCACACCGCCCGGTGCGGACACGAACGTTATTGCAGCAGCAGCTGAATATCGATCCCCAGCATATCCAGTCGCGTATTGGGCATTTCACCGGGCGGGATCGAATCCCGCACCAGTTCCATGACCATGCGAGCCGCCTGCTGCTCCCGCTGGAGTTGCTCCAATGCCGCGACCTGGCGCGGGGATAAAATCTCTCGGGCCTTGCTCAAGACGTCCTCCGTGATGCGCACGGTTTCGGCCATGCCGTTCATCACCGGCACCGCTTGGCGTTCATCCGGATCCACCACCACGGAGACCCCCGGTAGGGCCGGCTGCAAGCCGCTGTCATTGAGGACCAACATGTCCACCAAGGCCTCCGCTTGCGAAGGCGCCAACGGCGAATCGGAATAGCTCAGCCGCTGCGCCAGCTGGCCTACCGCAGTGCGTTGCGGCAGGGTCGCTTCGTATTGCTTGAAGACCGCGTAGCGTTGATCGCCCAAAGTCTGACGAATCAATTGATCGATCTCTCCCCGCGCCCGCCGCGTCGCCGTGCGCATGTCCTGCCCCCCCAGTTGGCCATCCAACTGACCACGCGAAACCATCAGCACGTCCATGGCCGCGTTTTGTTTCTCGATCAGCAGCTCCCGCAGGGATTCGAGTTCGTCGTCTGTCAATTCCAAGCGGCCAAACAATTCTCCGAACCGCACATCCAACATCGAACGCTGGTGGGAGGCCACTGCCTGCAGAAACCGCGGATCGTCCAGCATCTGCACGATGCCCTCAAGCTGCCGGGAACTGACCGGGTTCACCCGATCCGCAATCTGGGCCCGCACCGGAACCGGTAACCGACCGGTCTCTTCAGCGCGCAGTCCACCGAGTAGAACGCCATCTTTCCTCTCGGCCACGGCACTGGGGGACTCGTCATGGGTATGGAAGTCCGATTCCAGATGTTGCAGCGCTTGGTGCTGTTGCCACGCGACAAATCCCAGCGCGAGGACACAACCAACCAAGGCGGTCATGAAAATGTCGCGAGTGGTAAACATGATGAAGCAGGAGACGCAGTTTGGAGAGTAAGTGGCGGAGTTTGTTCCTAACTATTTGAGGTAACGTGCACAGGTCCAGAACGCACAACCGGTTTAAAGAAAATGACAATTATTTGAACCGGTTCACCTCCGCCCTCCCGGCCACCAATTCGGCGTGATTCCGCGCGTTAGCGTTTCTGCTACTTTTTTGCACCGTGATCGCCTCGCTTCCCCTCCCGCGCCCGCCGCCATATGCTGTCGAGGTTAACCCCTCCCCACCATGACCCCCACCCCCAAACTCGAAACCGCGCAGAGCTACCTCAATCTGCACCTCACCCGGACTGGCCGCTGCCTGCCCGTGGAACCCCAGGAACCCTTCATCACTCTCTCCCGCGAAGCCGGCGCCGGCGCCTCCAGCCTCGCCCGGCTCATCGCCAACCAGCTCAACACCACCCTCCAGCCCGGCCAGACCCTCTGGCGCGTCTTCGACGGCAACCTCGTTGAAGCTATGCTGCGCGACCTCAACTACCCCGAGCACCTCGCCCGCTACCTGCCGGAGGATTCCATTTCGGAGATCGACGCCTCCATCGGTGAACTGGTCGGCCTGCACCCCAACCTCTGGGAACTGGTCCAGCACACCAATTGCCTCATCCGCCATCTCGCCGGCCAAGGCCGCTGCATCCTCATCGGCCGCGGCGCCAATTTCGCCACCGCCGCCCTGCCCCATGGCCTCCACCTGCGCCTCATCGGCAACGTCACCGATCGCGCTTCTCACATGGCCGGGCTCTGCCACACCACCGTGACCAAAGCCGCCGACCGCAACGCCCGCTCCGACGCCGCCCGCCGCCGCTACGCGCGCACCCACTTCGATTGCGACATCGACGATCCCCAGGCCTACGATCTGGTCCTTAACACGAGCAGCATGCCTCTGCCCGAAATCGCCAGCGCCGTTGTGCACCTCGTGCACGCCCGCACCCCAGTCGCCGCCGCCTGATCGCCCCCTGCGTTCGCGTTTCCCCAACACCGCCGCCCGGCCTTCCCGCCGCGCGGCGGTTTGCGTTTCCGGCCAACCGCGAATCAACTGTTCACCTTTTCCGCATTTCAGCTTTCCCGATTTCAGACTTTCCTCCGCCTTCCCATGTCCTGCCCCCGGCCTACCTTGCTGCAACGCCTGGCCCGTCTGTCCCCTTTCGGCCTCGGTCACACCAAACCCAAACACTTCCGCGACATGCTGAAGGTCGTCTGGGCCAACCGCGACAACCTGCCCTACGCGTGGAAAATCATCTCCCGCGGCGTCTGTGATGGCTGCGCCCTCGGCGTCGCCGGTCTCCATGACTGGACCATCAAGGGCACCCACCTGTGCATGACGCGCCTCAACCTGCTGCGCCTCAACACCCAGCCGGCCATGGCGCCCGACGCCCTCGCCGACATTTCCAAGCTCTCCACCGACAACCGCGACCTGCGCGCCCTCGGCCGCCTCGCCTACCCGATGCGCCGCCGCCGCGGTGAACCCGGCTTCACCCGCATTTCCTGGGACGACGCCCTCGCCTCCATCGGCCACAAGATCCGCGCCACTACCCCCGACCGCCTCGCCTTCTTCGTCACTTCCCGCGGCGTCACCAACGAGATCTACTACCTCGCCCAAAAGGCCGCCCGCTGGCTCGGCACCAACCACGTCGACAACGCCGCCCGCCTCTGCCACTCGCCGTCCTCCGCCGCCATGAAACAAACCCTCGGCGTCGCTGCCTCCACTTGCGGCTATTCCGATTGGTTCGGCACCGACGTCATCGTTTTCTTCGGCTCCAACCCCGCCAACGACCAACCGGTATCCACCAAATACCTACACCTGGCCCGCAAGCAGGGCACCAAGGTCATCATCGTCAACCCCTACCTCGAGCCCGGCATGCAGCGCTACTGGGTGCCGTCCAACCTCGACAGCGCCCTCTTCGGCTCCGACCTCATCGACGACTGGTATGCCGTCTCCCAAGGCGGCGACATCGCCTTCCTCTACGGCGTCATCAAACACCTCGATGCCGCCGGCCTCACCGACACCACCTTCCTCGCCGAGCACACCACCGGGTGGGATGACCTCGTCGCTCGCGCCCGCGAGCTGTCCTGGGACGTGCTCGAAAAAGCCGCCGGCCTGCCCACCGGTCGCATGATCGCTTTCGCCGAACTCATCGGCCACGCCCGCAACGGTGTCTTCATCTGGTCCATGGGCATCACCCAACACCCGTGGGGCGCCGACGGCGTGCGCATGGTCCTCAACACCGCCCTCGCCCGCGGCTGGCTCGGCCGCGACAAATGCGGCGTCATGCCCATCCGCGGCCACTCCTCCGTGCAGGGCGGCGCCGAGATGGGCGCCTACGCCACCGCCTTCCCCGGCGGCCTCGCCGTCAACGCCGAGAACGCCGCCAATCTCGCCGCCCAATATGGCTTCGACATCCCCAGCGAGCCCGGCCTCGCCGCCACCGAAATGGTCGAGGCCTCCCACCGCGGCGAACTCGATGTTTTCCACCTCGTCGGCGGCAACTTCCTGCGCACCCTGCCCGACCCCGCCTACGTCGCCGAAGCCCTCGAACGCGTTCCCCTGCGCATCCATCAGGACATCATCGTCACCGACCAGATGCTGCTCGAACCGGCCGACGAGGTCATCCTCCTCCCCGCCCAGACCCGCTACGAACAGGAGGACGGTGGCACCGAAACCTCCACCGAGCGCCGCGTCATGTTCACGCCGGAAATCCCCCGCGAAGTCGGCGAAGCCCGCGCCGAGTGGCGCATCCTCCGCGACATCGCCCTCGCCGCCCGCCCCGATCCGGAGGGCCGCTTCGGCTGCGACTCCGGTCAGGCCATCCGCGAGGAAATCGCCCAGGTGGTGCCCTTCTACGACGGTATCCAAAATCTGAATAAATCCGGCGACGCCTTCCAATACGGCGGCCCCCACCTCTGCGCCGACGGCATCTGCCCGACCCCCGACGGCCGAGCCCAACTCGCCACCGTCGCCCTGCCGCCCACCGGCGAACGTCCGGCCGATGTCTTCCACGTCAGCACCCGCCGCGGCAAACAGTTCAACACCCTCATCTACGCCGAGGTCGACCCGCTCAACGGCGCCCCCCGCGACGCCGTCCTGATGAACGCCGACGACGCCTCCGCTCGCCACCTCAAGCACGGCGATCGCGTCACCCTGCACAACCAGCTCGGCCGCTACGACGCCCAGGTCCACCTTGCCCCCATCGCGCCCGGCAACCTCCAGGTCCACTGGCCCGAGGGCAACCACCTCATCGACCGCACCCGCAAAGACGCCGGCGGCGGCGTCCCCGACTACAACGCCCACGTTCAACTCGAGACCCGGTAGTTTTCACCGCAGGAAACGAGGAAAACAAAGATGACGGCGGAGTGGCTTTGCTCCCTTTGCTTCCTTCTGTAAAAAAACTCCGTGCCTCTCCGCCCCTCCCAAACCACCTCGGTCCAGCGCTTCAACGGCAACGCTTCGTCGACCGACGACGACACCCTCGCCGTCGAGGAGCCGCTGGAGATTCGCGTGGAGGGCCGTTCCATCGCGCTCACCATGCGCACGCCCGGGCACGATGAGGAACTCGCCACCGGCTTCCTCTTCACGGAGGGCGTGCTGCGCTCCGCAGCCGACCTGCTCGACCTCGACGTCTGCTCCGCCAACGACGGGGGCCCCGGCAACGTCATTAACGTCCGTCTGCGTGACCCCGCCGCCGTCGATCTCGACAAACTCTCCCGCCACATTTTCACCGCCTCCTCCTGCGGTCTCTGCGGCAAAGCCACCATCGAGTCTGTCCGCCGCAGCAACAACGCACACTCCCCTGTGGGTCGGGCTTCACGCCCGACAACCCCCGCCACCCTGCTCACCCTCCCCGACCGACTCCACGCCGCCCAGTCCACCTTCCGCGCCACCGGCGGACTCCATGCCGCCGCGCTCTTCGATCCCACCACCGGCGACCTGCTCGCCACACGCGAAGACGTCGGCCGCCACAACGCCGTCGACAAAGTGATCGGCCGCGCCCTGCTCGACCGCCGCCCCGACCTCGCCACCCTCGGCCTGCTCGTCTCCGGCCGCATCGCCTTTGAGATCATGCAAAAGGCCGACGCCGCCGCGCTTCCCCTCGTGGTCGGTTTCTCCGCGCCCACCAGCCTGGCCGTCGACTTCGCCCGCGAGTCCGGCCAAACCTTGATCGGCTTCCTCCGCGCCGATCGCTTCAACCTCTACGCCGGCCAGCTCGCCTGATCGTGCCCGTTCCACCCGCCGCGTCATGCCACCGCTCATCGAACTTTTTGTCGCCACCCTCGCGGCCCTGTTTCCCATCACCAACCCCTTCGGCAACGCCGCCATCTTCCAGTCGCTCACCAAGGAGAACACGCGCGCCGAGCGCCACGCCTTCGCCCGTCGCGGCGCGATCTACATGATCGCCATCCTCGTGACCTTCTTCCTCGCCGGTAACGCCATCATTTCCTTCTTCGGCATCAGCATCGCCGGCATTCGCATCGCCGGCGGACTCGTCATCACCCGCTACGGCTTCAACCAACTCAACCCGCAGCCCGAGCACACCCACTCCGCCGCCGAGCACGACGAAGCCTCCAACAAAGCCGACATCGCCTTCTCGCCTCTCGCCATGCCACTGCTCGCCGGCCCCGGCGCCATCGCCGCCGCCATGACCCTCAGCTCGCGCGTGCAAGGTCAGGGTCTCTTCCACCACGGGGTCGTCATCGGCGGCATCGTCGCCGTCGGCACCGCCTGCTGGCTCCTCCTCCGCGAATCCGACGCCCTCATGGCCAAGCTCGGTGTCATCGGCGCCAACGCCCTCACCAAAATCATGGGTTTCCTCCTGCTCTGCATCGGTGTGCAACTCGTCATCGACGGCTGGCTGGACCTCTCCTCGTGACCCCGCCGCCGTCGACCGCGCCCTTCGCCTACGCCGCCGCTGTGCTCTGCGGGGGTCACTCCGTCCGCATGGGCGCCGACAAGGCCCACCTGCCACACCCCTCCAGCAACCTGCCCCTGGTCCTGCACCAACTCTCCACCCTGGCCGCGCTCTCTCCCCCGCCCGTCGCCCTCACCGCCGCCGCCCGCACCGACCAGTCCCTGCCCCCCCTGCCCGCCGCCGTGACTCGCCACGACGACGACGGCACCGCCGGCCCGCTCGGCGCGCTCGCGCCGCTGCTCACCGACCAGCCCCCCGCCGTCAGCCACGTGCTCGTCCTGCCCGTCGATACCCCCTACCTCGACGCGCCCACCTTGCAGGCGCTGGTGGCCATCGCCCCCTCCCCGGACACCAGCGTTGTCGCCCGCTCCCCCGCCGGCCTGCAGCCCCTCGTCGCCCTCTACGCCCGCGCTCACGCCCCCGCCTTTGCCGACGCCCTCGCCGCCGGCCGCCTCGGCCTGCAACGCCTCCTCAGCTCCGCACCGCTGGCGAACACCGTGACCACCGTCCCCTTCGCCGACACCACGCCCTTTACCAACTGGAACCGCCCCACCGACCGCACCTAGCAGCGCCGGTATTTAGCCGCATAAGCACCTAAAGCTCCTCAGCTCGGATCCGTATAACTACGGGTGCGCGAAGAGCTGGCCTCCCAAACCATCAAGACCATCGATACGGCCCTGAAATCGGGTCAGGTGGCCTCCATGCCGGAGCTCGTGCGCATCATCCGTGCGCTCAGCAAAGACGAGGGCAGCGTGTCCATCCACGAGCTGGCCGATCTCATCAACCAGGATTCCACCATCCTCACCCGGGTCATCGCCGCCGCCAATACCTTCGGCTACAACCCCACCAATATCGAGATCAGCACCGTAACCGACGCCATCCACACCGTCGGTTTCAACCGCGTGCGCATGCTCGCCATGTCGCTCATGTTGCTCGACCACGCCGGTCGCACCAACTCCAGCTACGAACAGCGCCAGATGGCGTCCATCTCGCTCACCAGCGGCATCGTTGCCCAGGTCATGGCCGAACACGCCGGGGTCATGAATCCCGAGACCGCCTTTGTCTGCGCCTCCCTGCGCAACTTCGGCCGCCTGCTCCTCGGCACCTTCATGGTCCATGAATTCCGCGAAGCGCTCGCCGCTGCCGAGGCCGGCGAAGGCGATGCCGCCTTCCAACGCGTGTTTGGTCTCACCCCCTACGCCCTCGGTTACGAGCTGCTCAAATCCGCCCACCTCCCCAAACCCATCCTCAACGCGGTGCGCCAATTCGAGCCTCCGCCGGGTCCCGACTTCCCGTGGTCGGAGCGCATCCTCCACCAGCTCGCCACCTTTTCCCTCACTTTCAGCGAAATGGCCCTCGATGGCGATCTGCCTGATTCCGTCTTCAGCCAACGCCAGCAGGACCTCATCAAAAAGGCCGGCCGCGACTTCCCCTTTCTCCTCGAACGCGCCCCCAACATCCTCAAGGAAGCCGAGCAAAAACTCGGCCTGCTCTCCGCCGCCGCCGGCAGCGCCGCCATCGGTTCCGTCGGCCGCGAACGCCTGCGCCATCGCTCCCGCGCCACCCCCATCAGCGGCAAACCCGAGCTCCCCGATCCGGTTCCCCCCAGCTACCTGCCACCCGGCGACGCTCACGCCGCCCCCGGGATCAATTCGCCCCGCGGCCCCGGCGGCGCCCCCCTCGACTCGCGCGACGGCCCGCCGGCCATTCGCCGCCGCACCGCCATCGAACAGGCCCTCGAAGCCCTGGAAAACGCGCCTCACCCCACCGCCAACCCCTTGCCCAACGCGCTCAACGCCGTCTGGAAAACCCTCCGCCCCCAAGACCTGTTCTTCTGCGGACTCGATTCCTCCGGCCGCGCCTTCCGCATCCTGGTCGGCCAGGGCCCCCTCGCCGATCGGCTCGGCGAACGCACCCTCTTCCGTCGCTCCGAACGCAACGCCTTCTTCCTCTGCCACGAGCGTCTCATCAACCTCTCCGTGCAGGACATCGAGGACGACCGCGTCTTCCGCCACTTGCCCGATTGGCTCAAGGGGGCCGACGCCCCCCGCTCCTTTCTCGCCCTCCCGGTCCACCACCAGCGATTGCTCCAAGGCATCCTCTTTGTCGGCTGGTCCACCACCCGCGACAGCCCGTTCGGCAACGACGAGCTGGCCCCCATCCAAGCCCTCTTCGAGGTCGTGGCCCAACACACCAACCAACGCCAATCCAACCGTTTCCGCGCCGTCGCTTAGTGCGACCCGCCCCATCGACGATCCTTGCCGCGCGCGCCGCACCGGCTCACAGTGCGCGCCATGCTCACGACCCTCGTCATGACCGTCATCGGTGCCGACCGCACCGGCCTCGTCGATTCGCTCGCCCGCACCATCGCCGGTCAGGGCGGCAACTGGCTCGAAAGCCGCATGTGCCACCTCGGCGGCCAGTTCGCCGGCCTCATGCGCGTGGAAATCGAAGCCGATAAAGCCGATGCCCTGCGCACCGCCGTCGCCGCCCTCAGCGAGGCCGGCCTGCAGATCCTCATCCAAGCCGACGACGCCGTGACCGCCGCCCCCACCGGCTCCCTCGCCATGGTCGACCTCGTCGGTCAGGACCGCCCCGGTCTGCTCCGCGAGATCACCGGCGTCTTCGCCAAACACGGGCTCAACGTCGAGGAACTCGAGAGCGAGCGCACCGCCGCCCCGCTCGGTGGCGGCACCCTGTTCAAAGCCAACGCCACCGTCTTTGTGCCCGAGTCCGTCTCGCTCGACACCCTCGGCGACGATCTCGAAAAGATCGCCAACGACCTGCTGGTCGACATCCAGCTCGCCCCCGAAACGGCCGCCGAATAACCCCGCCGCCGCACCATGCGCCTCGCCGACCGTATCCGCTCCGCCACGACAACCGCGGTTGCGGTCGCCCGCCGTTTCCCCGCCAGCGTTTTCCTCAGCGTCGCCGCCACCCTCTGCGCGTGGCTCGCGCTGGAGGACGCCTTTCGCTTCGACGCGGATTACCTCTGGCGCGCCATGTTCGGCTGCCTGCTCGGCCTGCCTTTCACCGTCGCCGTCACCCTCGCGGTCGAGGATCACCCCAACCGCTGGTTTCGTTTCCTACCCGGCCTCGGCCTGCTGATCTCCGCCGCCTGCACCGTGCGGCTGGTCACCCTGCCCGATCCGATCCCGGCCACCGAAGCTTTCCGCCTCACCACGCTCTCGCTCGCCAGCCACTTCAGCGTCGCCGTCCTGCCCTTCCTGCGCCGCCCCGGTGACGACGCCTACTGGGCGTTCCAAGTGCGCCTCTTCCTGCGCTTCCTCCTCGGCGCCCTCTACGCCGGCGTGCTCTTCGGCGGACTCGCCCTCGCCCTGCTCAGCGTCGATCGCCTGCTCGAGCTCGACATCGATGACGAGCGCTACGGCCAGCTCTGGTTCTTCATGGCGGGCCTCGTCCATCCGCTCTTCACCCTTGGCGGTCTGCCCCGCGTGGCCGCCGCCCAACCGTTCAGCGCCTCCACCGGTCTGCGCCGCTTCGTCCAGTTTGCGCTCGTCCCGCTCACCGCGCTCTACCTCGTCATCCTCTACCTCTACGCCGGCAAGATCGCCGTCGTCGGAGAGCTTCCCAACGGCTGGGTCGGCCTGCCAGTGCTCATCCTGACCGTCGTCGGTATCCTGAGCGCCCTGCTTCTCCACCCTTGGGCGGCCGACGCCACCACCAAATGGGTGCGCCATTTCACCCGCGGTTTCTTCGCCCTCACGCTGCCCCTCACCGGGCTGCTCGCGCTCTCCATCGCCGTGCGCATCGCCGACTACGGCGTCACCGAATCCCGCTACTACGTCGTCTTGCTCACCGGCTGGCTTGTCGTGGTTTGCCTGATACGCACCAAACAACCCCATCGCGACCTGCGCCTCATCCCGGCCTCGCTGCTCGTCCTCTGCCTCATCGCCTCCTTTGGCCCCTGGGGCGCCACCGCCTGGAGCCTCCGCTCCCAAACCGCCCGCGCCGAAACCCTGGTCGCCGCCCTCAACCTCCGCGACGCCGACGGCAACCTGCACGCCTTTACAGCAATCGGAGCCTCCGAAGAAACCCTCGCTCAAGCCGATTCTCTGTCGGACACCCTGCGCTATCTCAACAGCCGCCACGGCTTCGCTGAAGTGCCTGCATCGCTTCGTGCCGATCACGGCAACATCCACGATCTCATATCCGATCTCGCCCTACGCCCCTTCAACGCCCGCACCGCGAGTCAGGTTTACCTCGCGACCCAGTCATCCAACCGCCTGCGCGTGCCCTTTCCCGCCGAAGTGGTTGAAGTCAGGGCCTGGGAGCAAAAGGGCCACCTCATGCTCCGCCACTTGGGCTGGGTGCTCACCAACACCGGCGAGCTGCTGCAACTGCGCTCCCCCGACGGTGCCACGGCCGTGCTCACCGCGACCCAAATCCGCGATGCCGCCAACCTGAGCCAGAGTCCGTATAAACCGGAGGACCTTACCTTCGATTTCACCTTCGCCGACGGTCGTCGCGCCCGCATCGCATTCTTCAACGTGACCCTCGAAGAAGCCCCCGCGATCGCCCCCCGCATCATCGTGGCCAACTTCCTCATCGCCCTACCCCTTTAGGTGGGAGAGCCCTCGCTGTAGCTGCGTTGGAGCGCAGCGACAACGTGGCCGGGGGGATGGTCGCCCTCCAGGCCACGCTTTCACCTCCGGCTCAAGCGCAGCTACTCGTTGCGCGCTCCCCCCCGCCTCACGGCGCCAACACATACACTTCGACCAAACCCACGCCGGTCTCGCCGTTGGCACCTTTGACCACCGCGGAATACACCCCGGCCGGCAGCGTGATGATCATCGCCGCGTCACGGCCGTTCGCCGGCAAGGCAAACGCCCCCACCGTCGCCGCCTCCGCCGCGATCAACGCCGCGTCGCTCGCCACCGCCCAATCATCGACCTGCGCCACCACCCCCGCCGCGCCGTGGATCTCCACCAACGGATCGGTGATCGCCCCCGCCACCTGAAAGCCCGTCAACGCCGGCCCCACGCCGCGCACCAGCAGGGTCATCGTCTCATCGATCACAAATCCCGCGATCAACACGTCCGCGCCCATGCCCACCTGACTCCGCGCCGAGACATTCACCAGCCGCGTGTCCGCGTCACCACCGGCGTCATACGCTTCCACCAAGGCCAGTCCGGTTTCGCCATCCACGCCCGTCACGTGCACCGAGTTGCTGCCCGCGCCAAACGACGCGACCACCGCCGCATCACCCGCCCCCGCCACCAGCGGAAACGCGCCCAGCTCCGCCGCCGTGTCCGCCACCGCCGTCTCATTCGCGCTCTCCGTATCCCAATCGTCATTCACCGCCACCTGCGCCCCACTCGGGTCATACACCTTGAGCTGCGTGTCGCTCAGCGCCGTGGTCAGCCCATACGACTGCGCCAAGGTCGGCCCGACCCCACGCAGCAAAATCGAACGCTGCCCCTCTCCCGCCACCACAAATCCCGCCACCAAAGTCTGCGCGCCCGACCCGGCATTCGTGCGCACCGACAGGTTTTGCAACCGCCCCGTCGCCTCTGTGGTCGACCCGCGTGGCTGCCAGCCCCCGCGCTGCGCCGTGCGCTGAAACTGTGGCCAATCCCCACTCAAGGCCGGCCCCACCGTGCCGTGAATTGCATACAGCTTTTTGTCGTAGCTCCCCACGTAGATCCGGCCATCCGCCGTCACCACCGGCGAGCTGTCCAACCAGTCTCCCGCCTCCACCGTCCACAACGGCGTGCCGTCCGCCGACCACGCGTGCACCTGATAATCACTCGCGCCCACCACGACCGAGCCATCCGCCCGCACCGCCGCCGTCGCGTAAATCTCCGCCCCCACGTCGCGCGTCCATTTCACCGAGCCATCCGGCCGGATCGCCCGCATCACGCCGTCGCTGGAACCGATAAAAATCGTGCCGTCCGCGCCGATCACCGGCGACGCCTCCACGCTGTCACCCGTCTCCAGCGACCACTTGGCCGAGCCGTCAAGATTGAGCGCGTAAACATAACGGTCCCGCGATCCGAAGATCACCGTGCCGTCCGCCGCAACCGCCGCCGCCCCCACCACGTCGCCACCCGTCACCGCCTGCCACAACAGACTGCCATCCGGATTCACCGCGTAGAACGAATCATCCCACGAGCCAAAATACACCACGCCGTCCGCCGCCACTGTCGGCGCGGCCTGAATCCAATCCGTCGCCGGAAACACCCACTGCACCGCACCCGTTTCACTGATCGCGTGCAACAGGCCGTCACCACCCGGCACATACAAAGTCCCATCCGGTCCCTGCGCCGCCGTCGCGCCGATGAACGCTTCCGTGTCGTAACTCCACTTCACCGCCCCCGTCGCCCGATCCAGCGCATAAAACTCCCCGTCCCAGCACCCGACATACAAGGTCTCGCCGTCGCGCCCCACCAACGGCGATGCGTCCACCCAGTCCGGCAAATTGGTCTGCCACTTCACCGACCCATCCGGTCGCAGCGCCAGCACTCGCCCGCCCGTGACCAGCGCCGACGAGCTCCCAATCTCCAAACCGAAATACACCGTGCCTTCGCCGTCCACCGCCGGTGCCGACAGGATCGCGCCACCCGCCGCCGACGACAGCGTCGTGTAACTCCACAACAACGTGCCGTCCGTCTGCGCCTGCAGCCCCAGACCGCCCCAAATCAGGCTCAGCACCATCGCTCCGACCTTGCGCACCTTCATCGTTCGCTCCTTTCCACTTTGGCCCGTGCCGACACCGGCACCGTCAGCCGAAAACACGTGCCCCGTGCATCGCTGCGCACCACCGTCAGCGCGCCGCCCGCATGCCGCGCCAACTGCCCGCTCAAGGCAAGCCCCAGCCCGGCCCCGCCGGTCTTGCTGCTGCGCACCGGCGCAAACTGCGCCTCCCGCACCGCTGTCGGCAGTCCGCCTCCCGTATCCTCCACGTCGATACAAAGCGCCTCTCCCGCATCCATCGTCCCGCGCAACGTGATCGTGCCCCCGCGCGGCGTCGCCGCGATGGCGTTGTCCAAAAGATTGCCCAGCACCAGTCCGACCAAACCCGCCGTGCGACCGTCCACTTCCGGGCCCGGCGCCGCTTCGGCCGACACCGTCACCATCTGCAGGGTCAGCCCGGCGTCGCGCACCGCGGCCTCCACCCGCTGCCCCGCCGCCGCATACACGTCGTCCGCCGTGAGGGTGTAGTCCGCGCCATCACGTTCATCCTGCAGCACCGCCAACACTTCGTTGATCATGCCGCGCACGCGCCGCGTCGTCGCCGCCGCTTCCCGCCAGGCTTCGCCATCGCCGCCATTCTCGCCGGGCTCCTCCGCCATAAACCCTTCCAGTCCCGCCAGCGGATTCTTCAGCCCGTGAATCAGGTGAGAACTGATCGCCCCGATCGCCGCCGTCTTGGTGTGCAGCAACAGCTCGCGATTCGTCCGCGCCAGATCGTCCGCCTGCCGCCGCAGCCGCGCAAACGCCCAACCCAATCCGCTCACCAGAACGACCGCGCCCAGTCCGCCGGCCCAACCGGCCACCATCAGGATTTGCCGATTCACCGCCGCCAGCTCCGCCTGCGCCGGTCGACCATCCTGCCAATACCGCGCCCAGCCACCTGCCCCGGTTTCGCCTTCAAGATTCAGCGGCACGATCACTTCGAGCCACGGTCCCGGCGTCAGCGCCAGCGCCTCGCCCGCCGCGCCCGCCGGCGGCGATCCGACATGAAAACGCGCCGTCGCGCGGCTCACCTGATCCGCCGTCGCCAAGGCGTCCACATACGCTTCCAGCGGTAGCTCCCGCGCCGCCCGCCCGCTCGCATCGTAAAGCTGAATCGCGGCCACGCCTTCCAAACGCGATGACTCCAGCAACGCTTCAAACACATCGTCGACCGTCGCTTCCACGCCGAGCCGCTCGATGCGCGCCACGCCCAGATCGCGTTGCAGCCGCGCCACCGCCGCCACCGCCGTCGCCTCGCGCTCCAGCACCTGCGCCTGCAGTTCCCGCCGCACCGGCCAGGCCACCACGGCGACCAGCGCCAGCAACAGCAGCGCGGCGGCCAGCAGGGCCGTCCATTGGACTTGGCGGGAACTCAGGCTTCGGGGCATCGGTGATGAGGAAGAGGTTAAAAGAGGTAGTTCACGCCGAGCTTCACCGTCTCGTCGGTGTAGCTGGCGTCGATTTCATTACTGCGGCTGTCATCCTGCTCCCACCGGCCGAACACTTCCCAGTGCTCGCCCACCGTCCGCCGCGCTTCGATCTCCCAAAAACGATCCGCCTGCGTGCGCGCTTCCGGCGTTAGCCCCGCCCCTACCGTCTGCACCAGATAATCGAGGTCACTGCGCTCGTAGCGCCCTTGCAGCCGCCAGTCGCCGAAGGACCAGCCCAGCTCCGCCGACCAGCGATCGCGGTCGTAGTCATAAAATCCCGACGCCCCGTCACGGTTTTCCAATTCACTCCAACGCCCTTCCATGCGCCACGTGCCCACTGCCGTAAAACGCACCCGCACCCGCGCCTCCAGGCCGTCCTGCTGCAGTCCGAGGATCGTGTCATCCAACAGACGCCCGCCCACCGTGGCCTCGCGCCGATAATCATAGTCCCGCTCCGTGCTCGTCGTCGCGCCGACCAACTCCAGCCAGCTCCACGGCGTCCAGCTCAACTCGCCCCGCCATTCCTGCGCGTCGTAATCCTCCGGCACACCTTCATAGTCGGCCCGCAGCAGCCGACCGCCCCCTTCGATCGCGAAGCCCCACGGCAGCGACAGCCGCAGCGCCGAACCGACGTCGCCCCCCGTCACCTGCAACGGCGCCACCGTGCGTGCGCCGATCGTTTCGGTGAGATCCAACACCTGATCCTGCCAATAGCCCTGCGAGCTCACCCCGAGTTGCAACCAGCTCAGCGGTCGCACCCTCAGTTCGCCGCGACCAAACCACGCCGCCTCGTCGTCGATGACCGGATGCCCGTCATACCAACGCGTGCGACCGTCCAACATGAACAGACTGTCCCAGCGCGCGCTCTCTCGCCGCGCAAACGCTTCCAGCCCCACCTCGCCAAAATTCGCCGACTCCGGCAGCACCGTCGACAGCCCCGGATTCTCCCGCTGTCCCCACGCCGCGGATACACCACCGAGCACCTGCCACGCGCCGGGCTGCAAGTCGTCCAACAACGCCTCCAACTCGGCCTCGAGTGCCGCCTCATCGGCCGCGTCCCAAGTCAGCTCATCGGCCGGCGCCTCATCCTGCGCCCACAGCGCACTCGCCCCAAGCAGGGCGGCGGCGACCATCGGGCGGCCGAGGGGCCGGAGGGTTCTGAGTTTCACGCTGGTGAAAGGGGTTGAGGGTTTGGAAAAACAAGACGCACGGCGCTACCGCAGGTTGCCGCGAGGTCGGAGAAACCGGATGGACCACACCATGTGATCCACCCGGCGTTAATCGACGTCACGAACCAGCGTGAAACCGTGCCGTCGAAAGATCAGCCGCCACTACCAGCGCGGCGGGCTTTGCGCAGCTCGCGCATTTCATCGCGAATCTGGCGGGCGAGTTCGCGCTGCTGGCGCACCTGCTCGCGTTGTTGCTCACGCAACTCCGCAATCGCCGCCTGGCGCTCTTCTACCGTCATGTCCTGCAACTGGGCCAACAGTTGCTGACGGTTCGCCACCCACTCCTGGCGCTGCTGTTGGAAGCGGTTGACGAGGTCCTGCACGTCGGTCGGCAGGTTGTCGATGCCAGCGAGGCGCGTGGCTTCGTCCACGTGTTCCCGCAGTCGGGTGCCGACGCCGGCGCCGCCCGCACCGCGCGGACCGTTGGGGGTGGCAGTGGTCGGGTCCGGGGTCCCGGCGTCTTGGGCAAAAGCACTCGCGACGCCAACAGTGGCCGCGAGGGTGAGGATTTTAAGCAGGGAGGCTTTCATGATGATGTTCTCCAGTGGGTGTTTTGAAAATTGCTGGTGCCATTCCATCTGCACTGCGCGTGCCAGCCGATGCCGAGTAACGCTTCTCCCTGACTGGCTTTAACTTATCTCACTTACGCCCTGTCCCGCACTCGCCGTCGATTGGGAACTATTCCCCAATCTCCTCGCGAAGCGGCGGGAACTATTCCCCACCCTCTTCGCGCCGCTTGAGCCGATAGCGCACGTAATCCCGCGGCACCCCCAACAAACGCGCCGCGGCCGACACGTTGCCGCCCGCCTGCGCGATCGCACGATCCACCATCTGATCGATCGCCACCTCCAGCTCGAACCCGCCGTCCTCCGGAAAGCGAAACCCGCGCCGCAGCCACGCGCCCGCCGGCTCCGCTTCATCCGCGCCCGCCAATCCCGCAAAGGTCAGCCGGTCGTCGTCAAAAACGACCGAACGCTCAATCTCATGCGCCAGCTCGCGCACGTTGCCCGGCCAGGTATGCGCCAGCAACCGCGCCCGTCCCACCGCCGGGATCGGTCCCGCCGTCAGCCCATAACGCGCCGCGATCCGCCCCGCCAGCGTCTCGGCCAGCGCCACCACATCCTCGCCCCGCTCCCGCAGCGGCGGAATGCGCACCCGAAACAGGTCGAGCCGCTGCCGCAGATCTTCGCGAAATTCGCCAGCCTCCACCCGCGCCGCCAGATCCCCCTGCGCCGCCGCCACGATGCGCACGTCCACCGGAATCAAGCGCTGACCACCCAGCCGCCGCACCATGCGGTCTTCGATTGCGGTCAGCAGCTTCGCCTGCACCGCCGCCGACAGACTGGTGAGTTCATCCAAAAACAAGGTGCCGCCATCCGCCGCCTCCATCAGCCCGATCTTCGCTTCCTTCGCATCGGTGAACGCGCCGCGCTCGTGACCAAACAACTCTGACTCCGCCAGCGCATCCGGCAGCGCCGAACAATTCACTTCGATCAACGGACCTTTCGCCCGCGGACCATTCCGATGCAGCCACCGCGCAAACGAGGTTTTGCCCGTGCCGGTTTCGCCTTCGATCAACACCGGTGCCGGCGCGCCCGCGCCCGCCGCCACGCGCCGGTCCGCGCCCACGATTTTTTCCAGCAGCGACCGCACCGGCTGTAGTGACGGACCAAATACCAACGCCTCATCCTGCGCCGCCGCCCGCTCCTCGCGATAAGCCTCACCACGCTGCTTGCGCCGCGCCCCGCGCGCCCGCGCCAAGCGCACCGCCGCCTCCACCGCCTCAAAGGGTTTCACCAGGTAATCGGCCGCGCCCAGCCGCATGGCTTCGACCGCGCCTTCGACGCCGCCCTCGGCCGTCATCACCACCACCACCGTGTCGCTGCTCACCGCCCCTTCGCTCAACAGCTCCAGACTGCGACCGTCGGGCAGATTCACGTCGAAGAGCGCAAAATCAAAAGCCAGATCGGCCAGCAGGTTGCGCGCTTCGGCCAGACTGGCCGCCGCCGACACTTCGGCGCCCTGTTTTTCCAACTGCGCGGTGAAGCGCCGTCGCAACAGGGGTTCATCTTCGACCAGGAGAAGCGTGCAGCCGTTGAGTCGCATCGACCGCGTGAAACTTGCCCGCCCCCGATCGCGCTGCAACGCCTATCCGCGCAACTTCACCGGCCCCATACCCGATCCATCAGAATCGCACCGGCCACCGATACATTGAGCGACTCCACCGCGCCGCTGCCGGCCAGCGTCACCCGCCGCGTGCAGAGCGCGTCCAACTCCGGACTCAGCCCATGCTCCTCATTGCCCAACAAAATGGCCACCGGCTTGCCCGGCTCGATTTCGCTCACGCGGTCGCGACCATCGCGGGTCGCCGCGCCCACCAATTCGTAACCCGCCGCCTCCATGTCGCGCAGCAGGGCCACGAGGTTGCGCGGCTGCCACACCGTCAGCGCTTCGAGCCCGCCCTCCGCCACGCGGAAGGCGGCGTCGTTGGGCTTCGCGGCCTCCGGCGTATCCGGAATGATGATATGCTTCACGCCGAAGAACGCCGCCGTGCGCGCCACCGCGCCGAGGTTGTGCGCGTTGCCGATCCGGTCGAGCACCAGCACCGGCACCCGTTCCCTTGCCCAGCGCTCGGGGTCGCCCCGCACCGGCGACGCGAGCCGCGGCGCATCCACCACCGCCACGATGCCACCGTGGTGCACACTGCCGGCGATCTTCTCCAACTCCGCGGGCTCGACGCAGCGGTAAACCTTGCGCGCCTGCGCCATGGCCTTGGTCATCGCGCCGATCTTGCGGCCCGTGGCGTAGTCAAAAAACAGCCGCTGCACCGAGTCCGGATCGCGCGCCCACCGCGCACTCACCGCGGCAAGTCCGCAGAGGTTGAGGGTCGCTTTGCTTTTCACGCCTCGCCTTTCCCGCGTTCGCCGGCCGGTCCGAGGGCCCATGACGACACCACCGGCAACGTGAAGGACCAGTCGAACTCGAAGTCCAAGGCCGCACTGTAGAGGAACCAGTCGCCAAAGGCCCGACGGTCCGCGCCGAACACATCCGCGAAAACACCATGCAGATCGGTGCGCATGCGGTAGAGGTAGTGGGCAAACTCCGTGATCACCGGCACCCCGTCGCCTTGCGTCGGATCGGCCGCGGCCGGGCTCATCAACCAATCGTAGAAGGTGCCCGGACCTACCTCACCACCGTCGGCCCAGCGCAAGAGGTCGTTCTTCGTCTCCTCAAAATAGATGTGCAGCAAAATCGGCGCGAGCGGCACGCCGTTGGCAAAGGTGCCGCCCGGAAACGGGTTGCCCGCGCGGGAGGGTTCCTTGCTGCGGGCATTGGCCGGGTTGTGCAGGTCCATGTCGTAACCGAGCGCCGCAAACTGCGCCGGATACGGCTGCTGCTCGCGCAACACGTCCTGCACGGCCTTGGGCAACTCATCGCGCCAGCTGTTCAGGCCGCCCTTGCGCACGAAGGTTTTTTTGCGATCCGTCACCGTCTGCATGATGCCGATCTCGCAGGCGCAGAGCGCGCGCCGCACTTTGTCGAGCGGCTGCGGCACGATGCGGTCCGTCAGCGCCTGAAACGTCTCCACCGGCTTGTTCCAGAGGTCTTCGTAACGCACGCCGTGGGTCTGACCGCAGCGCAGCCAATAGATGGAAAGGTGCGTCTTCAGGTAATACCCGCGCTTGGCGTAGTTGAGCGTGTGCTCGCCGTAATTGCCCGGTCCGTCTTCCAACATCGAGTCCGGTCGCATCGCGCGCACGTGCTCGGGATCGTTGTCCCGTTCCTCGCGATCATCGGTATAGTGTCGCAGCGAAACGAATACATCACCCGGATGCCGCACCGGCGTGACAAAAATGAAGCCTCGCTCCTTGCCCAGCGCCAACAACTCCGGCTCGGGCGGATAATGCTGCTGTCCCACCCAACGCGGCCCGAAGGCATTCCAGTCGATCACCCGGAAGTCCGGATCCAGCGCCACCATCGGCAGGTGGTAGAGCTCGCTGAAGAGGTAGCGCAGCCACGTGTTGCCCGCCTTGGGCGTGCCCACGATGATGATCTTGAGCGCGTCATAATCGCAGGGCGGTTCGTGAACCGGACCATCAAGGGGAAGCGGAGCGCAGGCAGGCAACGTGGACATCACCGCGACGAAAACCCGCCGCCGTCACGTCGTCCACCTCTTACTTGGCCACCGAACCGACCAACGTGAACTCCTCCCGGTCGTGCCACAGATGCCGCACCCGCAAACCGGTCGTGTGCGCCACGAAGGGCGAGTCCGCCTTGGTCATCTCGCGCAACAGGGCCACCGGGTTCACTCGGCCAAATTTCAGGATCACCACAAAATTGCGGCACCAGCCATTCACTAGCCACGGCGCAATGAGATTGCGCGCCACGTGATGCGGTTCCTCCACCAGGTCGCAGAAGAGCCAGTCCACCACCTCGCCCGCCGCCGGCCGGTAGCCAAAGGCGTCCTCCCGCCGATGATCGATCAGCGGATGGTCCAGCGCGCCGCCTTTCATCGGCCCGTTGTCGATCGCGATGACCCGCGCCCCGCGCTTGGCTGCACTGTAACTCCAGCCCCCCGGAGCCGCGCCCAGGTCGACCACCGTCTCGCCCCGCGCCGGCTCGTATCCGAGCACCCCATACGCCTCCTCCACCTTGAGGTAACTGCGCGACGGCGCCTGCGAGTCGTCGGCCATGCGGCGCTGCCCGCCCCGCACGATTTCCCGCGCCACCCACGCCTCGCCAAAGTCGGTAAAAAACACAAACAGGCCGCGCACCGGCCCGACCCCCGCCGGCACATCCGGCTCCGCCAACCGCGCCACTCGGCCCAGCCGCTTTTTCAACAGCGGCAAAAACGCTTTCTCCACCGCCGCCGCCCGCCGACCGAGTCCGTCCAAGCCACTCGCGGTCGCAAACACACACGGCCAGGCCGCATCGATGCGTTCGCCCTGCAGCGCGCCCAGAAAATAATCGAGCACCGCGCCCGCCAGTTGATTGACCGAGCCGCCCGCCACCCGCACCGGCTCCAGCCACGCCGCGTGCGCAAAACACAGATCATCCGGCGCGCCGCCTTCAACCCGCACCCAACCGCCCCCGCGCGCCTGCTCACGCCCGCCCGTCGCGGCGAGCTCCTCCACCAGCAAGTCCTCAAATCCAGGTTGGCAACGACACAACATAACCCCGCGCAGCCTGCGCCCCGGCCCGCCCGCCGCGAGGTTAAACACACGGCAAATTTCGCCTTGCTTGCGTTCTTTGTGTTCTAGTATGCCTAGAACACCTTGCTGCCCTTCACGGTTCAATTTCGCCCCGACCAGCCGCCCTACGAACAGGTGGTCTTTGCGGTCAAAAAGGCCGTCTTCACCGGCGTCCTGCGACCGGGCGACAAGTTCCCTTCGGTGCGCACCCTCAGCCAGGAGCTGCGCATCAACCCCAACACCGCCCACAAGGTCGTCGCCCAGCTCACCGCCGAGGGTCTGCTGCAAGTTCACCCGGGCATCGGCACGATCGTGCAAAAGCCCTCCCCCTCCGCCGCCGCCGAACGCCGCCGCTGGCTCGAGACCGAGCTCGAACGCCTCGTCGTCGAAGCCCGCCACCTCGGTATCGGCGACGACCAGCTTCGCGCCGCCCTCGAGCGCCAGCTGACGTCCACTCCGCCCCCTTCCTCCACCCCATGACCGCCGCCCTCACCGCCACCCAACTCACCCGGCGTTTCGGTCGCACCACCGCCATCGATCAAATCGATCTGGTCGTGCCGACCGGCTCCATTTTTGCCCTGCTCGGCCCCAACGGTGCCGGCAAAAGCACCTGCCTCAAACTGTGGCTCAACCTTCTGCGTCCGACCGCCGGCGAAGCCACCTTGCTCGGCCGTTCTTCGCGCTCGCTGAGGGCCGCCGATTTCGAACGCATCGGCTACGTGGCCGAGGGTCAGGACCTGCCGCTGTGGATGACCGTCGACCGCTTCATCGCCTACTGCCGCGCCTTCTACCCGCGCTGGGACCACGCCTTGGAAAAACGCCTGCGCGACCTCTTCGACCTGCCCGGCGCGCGCCAGCTCAAACACCTTTCGCGCGGCATGCGCATGAAGGCCGCGTTGCTTTCCACGCTCTCCTTCCGGCCCGAGATCCTGTTGCTCGACGAACCGTTCTCCGGCCTCGATCCGCTGGTGCGGGACGAACTCGTCGCCGCCTTGCTGGAACTGCCGGGCACCGACCGCCCCGCGACCGTGGTGATCTCGACCCACGACCTCGACGACGTGCAACGCCTCATCGATCACGTCGCGTTTCTGCACGACGGACGCCTCCTGCTCAGCGAAAGCCTCGATGCGCTGACCGCCCGCCACCGCGCCATCGAAATCAGCGCCGAGCAACCACTCACGCCCCCTACCGCACCACCCGGCGCGGCGTGGCAACGGATCGAACAACCCTTCCCGCGGGCGCTCCGCGCCATCGACACCCGTTGGGATCCCGCCACGAGTCCGACCGCCCTGCGCGCCGCCTTTCCCGGCGCCCATATCGAAGACCGCCCACTCTCGCTGCGGGAGCTCTTCCTCCTTCTCGCCCGCCGCGTCAAAACCCCGTCCGTCCGATGAACCTCCGCCCCTGCCTGCTCCTCCTGCGCAAGGATCTGGTGCGACTCGCCGTCCTCGTGGTTCCGGCCCTGCTGCTGATGTGGGCCGATCGTTTTGTCGCGTTTGGCACGCTGCAGCCCAGTCGCACCTTCAATGACTTTGGCGTCTGGACCACCGTGCTGCAGTGGCCGCTCATCGTTCTGGTCGGCATGGCCCTCGGCAACGAAGACCGCGCCATCGGCGACCAGACCTTCTGGCGCACCCGACCGATCCCACCGGGGCAGGTGCTCCTCGCCAAACTCCTCGCCCTCGGCCTCACCTTGGTGCTGCCCGCGAGCGTGTTTGAATTCATCCGCGCCCTGCAGCACGACCTGCCCGCCTCTCTCGCCGCCGTGATCGCGGTGGAACGCTTCGCGACCGTCGGCCTCATCTCCTCGATCGCTCTGCTGCTCGGCGCCGCCTCGCCTTCCATTCTGCGCGCGATCATCGCCGTGGTGGTCATGGTCGTGGCGGTGCTGCTGTTCCTGCTCGCCGATCAGCAATTTCAATGGGTCAAGGCGGTCAAGGCCCTGCGCCTGGTCGAAGTCAGCGCGGGCTCCCGCCAAGTCGTGTCCGTCGTCATCTGGGGTCTCGCGACCCTCGGCTTGCTCCACCAACTCTATCGCCGCGCCAACGCTCGCCTCGTGCTGTTTGGCGGCCCGCTTGCGCTCATCGGCGGTCTGCTCATCGGCCAATGGTGGTTTGTGCAAGTCGTCGCCGAACCACACGACGCGCCGCCGACGAACCCGGTCGACCCGGCAGACCTGCCTGCCCTGCGGCTGCGCAACGCCCACGAATTTGGCGTCATCCAACGCACGTCCGGCCCCACCCCCTCCATTCGGCTCGGGGTGCCGGCCCAGCTCGACACGAGCACCGATTCCTTCGCAGCGGAGATCCTGTTTGCCGAAAGCGAACTGACCTTTCCCGACGGCACCACTTACAACACGCGTTGGTCCAATCCCTATTTCCCGCTGCCACTGCAAACCGCCCGCAAGGCGCTGCAACAGGAAGTGGGTCTGCGTGCGCACCGCACTTACCTCGGTGACGCTCGGGCCGACCATTACCGCCCTAATTTCCAGATCGGGCAAGTGCCCCAGCCGACGATCCAACCCTGGCAAGGTCGGGACGCGGACCTCACCTCCAAGGTGCGGGTGCGCTACAGCCGTCTGCGTCTCGCCACCACCCTGCCCTTGGAACGGGGTGCCAGTTGGGCGGAGGCGGGAGTCCGCCTCCAAGTGCTGGGCCGACCGCAGTGGCAGCATGACCGGATCGAGCTCCCCATCCTGCAATCGCGCGCCACCAGTCTGCTTCACCCCACCGGCGCGCTGCGGCCCGACCAACGTCTGCTGGATCGCTTTTTTGGCTTCGCGCTGATCAATCGCACCACCCAGGAGGCCGCGCTCGCCGTGCAATTTGGTTATCAAAACTCCAGCGAGCTCGGGGCCACCTTCGAACAACGCATCCTGCGCCCCCGCTTCGCCGACGCCGAAGGCATGGCCGACGACACCTTCAGCATCACCTCCGCCACGATCGACGAGCAGTGGTTGGAGCAGGCGGAGTTGGTCATTTTTGTCAGCGATCATGTCGGCGAAGTGGACCAGACCCTGGATTTCGGCCCGATCACCTTACCCACCTTCGATAGGCCACTTCCCGACGGATCGTTTCTGCACGACTGACGCAGCGCGGCCGCGGCCGCCCACCAAGAAGGCCTCGCGCTGGCAGGGGGCCTGCTGGCAGGGTCGCCGCCCATGCGTGTGCTGATTGCTTTCGACAAATTTAAAGACGCCCTCACCGCCCCCGAGGCCTGCTCCCTCGCCACCGCCACGCTCCAGGAGGTGCGCCCCGACTGGCACGCCGATCCATGTCCGCTGGCCGATGGCGGCGAAGGGTTTGCCACCATCCTCACTGCCGCCGCCGGCGGTTCCTGGCATCCGGTCGAGGCCACCGGCCCCCGCGGAAAAATCGCTCCGGCCGGCTTCGGTCTGGTCGACACCGCCAAACTCAGCGCCGCCGCCCACGCCCGCCTCGACCTCGGCGCGGCTCGCTCTCTCGCCGTCATCGAAATGGCCAGCGCCAGCGGCCTGCAATCGCTCGCCCCCGCCGACCGTGATCCGTGGCAGACCGACACGCGCGGCACCGGCCAACTCATCCGCGCCGCCATCGATGCTGGCGCCGAAGCCCTCCTGCTCGGCGTCGGCGGCAGTGCCACCCACGATGTCGGCATCGGCGCGCTCACCGCGCTCGGTTGGCAGGCCCTGCGCGCCGACGGTTCGCCCATCGAACGCGTCTGCCCGGCTGGTTGGGGCGAGCTCGCTCAACTCGTCCCCTCCCTGCTGACCTTGCCGCCCATCCGCATCGCCTGCGACGTCGCCAACCCGCTGCTCGGCGAGCGCGGCGCCGCCACCGTTTTTGGCCCGCAAAAGGGTCTGCAACCCGCCGATCTGCCCCGCCTCGAAGCCGAAACCGCCCGCGTCGCCACCCTCCTCGGCACCGCCGCCGGACGGCCCGGACTCGAGTCGACGCCCGGTGCCGGAGCCGCCGGCGGCATCGCTTACGGTCTGCTCACCGCCGCCAACGCCCAACTTGTGCCCGGTTTCGACCTCGTGGAGGATTGGCTGGAGCTCAGCCAACGCATCTCCGCCGCCGAGCTCGTGATCACCGGCGAAGGGCGTTTCGACGAGAGTTCGCTTGAGGGCAAAGGTCCCGGCGCCCTCGCCCGCCGCGCCCTCGACGAAGGCAAGCAGGTCTGGGTGCTGGCCGGCGCGGTCGACGTGCCGTCACCACCCGTCGGCATCACGCTCGCGGCCGTCACACCACCCGGCACGCCGCTGGCCGAGGCCCTGCCCGCCACGGCCACCAACCTCGCCCGCACCCTGCGCCAACAGCTCGCCCCCGCCCCCACGGACTGAGCCCGGCGCGCCGCCGCCCGCGGGGCTTCCTCAACGTTTCGCTCAATTCCGTTTGCACCACCCCGCCCCCCTCAGCACGTTTCTCGCCCCCTCGAAACGTCGCTGTGGACCACGATCATCATGAGCACCGCAAACGCCGCTGGGCCCGCATTCGCCGGGTCAAGGCCTTGCTGCGTTACACGCCGCGCCGCGCCCGCTTTCACCGCTACCCGGTGATCGGCCGTTTCGCCGACGTTGCTCGTAAACGCGCCTACCTCTGGTCCTTCCGCAAGGAGCACGTGCGCCCTGCCCTCTACGCCGGCGCGATCGCGGCCTTGTTGCCCATCATGGGCGTGCAGGTCCCGGTGGCCTTTGCCCTCGCTCTGCTCCTGCGCAGCAACGTGATGATCCTCGTCGGCCTGCAGTTCATCACCAACCCATTCACCGCCGCGCCGCTCTACTACGGCACCTACCAACTCGGCCACTGGATCATCCTCCAGTCCGGTTTTGGCGTCAGCACCGAGGTCGTGCCCGGCGACGCGGGTGTCCCGCTCGAGCAGACCGGCGGACTCGATCTGCACGGTCCCGATGAGCTCGCTTGGACCCAAACGCTCGGCACCACGTTCAACTCTCTCGTGCTCGGCGGCGTGATCGCCGGCGCGCTGCTCGGCCTCATTCTGGACATCATCTGGCGCAACGGCGTCGCCCAGGCCGAGGCCCATCGCGTGAAGGTGGCCGAACGCAAACGCCATTCCGACTCGACCCCTCCCGTGCCCCCCGCAGAGTGAGCCGCGACGCATGTTCGGACGCTCCCACTCCCGCCCCTGGTTCTCCCTCCTGCCGCTCGTCGGCCTCCTCCTCGCCGGCTTTGTCGGCTGCGCCGCCGGCGGGCCTTCCCCCCGCGCCAATACCGCCGCCGCCGGAGCCACCCGCGCCGCACCGACGCCCCCGCCCGCCGCCCAGGCCAGCAACCCCGCCACGCCCCAACGCGCCTATCCGGTCATGCTCGGCATCGATGTGCTGGAGGCCAACCGCTTCGAACAACTCCGCGGCAAACGCGTCGGCCTGCTCACCCACCCCGCCGGCGTCAACCGCCGCGGCGAGAGCACGGTCGATGTCCTGCGCCGTGCACCCGGCGTAAACCTCGTTGCCCTCTTCGGTCCCGAGCACGGCATCTACGGCGACGAAAAAGCCAATGTGCCCGTCGACGATCGCATCGACCCTCGCACCGGCCTGCCTGTTTTTTCCCTCTACGGTAAATACCGCAAACCCACCCCGAAGATGCTCGAAGGGCTCGATGCCCTCGTCGTCGACCTGCAGGACATCGGCACCCGCAGCTACACCTACGTGAGCTGCATGCGCCTCGCCATGACCGCCTGCTTTGAGCAGGGCGTGGAGTTCATCGTGCTCGACCGCCCCAACCCTCTCGGCGGGCTCAAGGTCGACGGTCCGCCGCTCGACGCCCAGTGGAAGAGTTACGTGGGCGCCTTCCGCGTGCCCTACGTGCATGGCCTCACCATCGCCGAACTCGCCCGCATGTCCCGCTTCGCGCCGGGTGTGCTCGACCTCGACGACGCCACCCGCAACGCCGGCAAACTCACCATCGTCCCCATGCGCGGTTGGACGCGCGCCATGCGCTGGCCCGAGACCGGACTCAAATGGGTGCCCACCTCGCCCATGATCCCCGACTTCGCCGCCGTTGTCGGTTATCCGATGGTGGGGCTCGGGACCTACCTCGGCGACTTCAGTCACGGCGTCGGCGTCGATTATCCCTTCCGCGGCATCGCCCATCGTGGCACCCGCATCGATCAACTCGAGTCTTTGCTGCGCGCCATGAACGTGCCCGGCATCGCCGTGCAACGGGTGCGCGCCACCACGCGCGAGGGCAAACCCACCGAGGGCCTCTACCTGCGCGTCGCCGACTGGGCCCAATGGAATCCGGTGGAAATGAACTTCCACCTCATGCGTCTTGCCTGCGCGCTCGAGCCCACCAACCCGTTTGCCGACGCCAAGGACTCCGAGGCCGGACTCTTCATCAAACACATGGGCTCCGAGGCCTTCTTTAACGCCATCAAACGCGACGGCGCCGACATCGATCTCGACCACTGGCTCGCCACCTGGCGCCGCCAAGCCGACATATACCAGCGCCAAAGCCAGCGCTACTGGATCTACCGGTAGGGTCGGACCGCCGGGCCGACCGCCGCAGTTGCCCTCGCCTTTCATGGCGGACTCTCGCCTTTCGCGGGGTTAATCGTCAGGACCTTTAACGCGCGCGCACGCTTTCGTGCGTTATCGTCCTCCCCCGCCGCCATGCCCGACTCTCCTGATCCCCTCGACGACCTCTTCGACGCCTACCCGTCGCCGCCTCCGCTGGCGGCCGACTTCAAGGCGCAGGTGCAGCAACGCCTCGCGCAACTCCCCGTCGCCAACGCCGACGCTCCGTCCCTGCCGTGGTGGCGCCGACTCGAGCGCGCCTTCGCGCAACCCGCCGCCGCCGCGCTCTTTGTCTGCTGCTGCATCCTCGTGGGTCTGCTCGCCGCCGAGATGCACGCCAATGCCGAGCGCGCCCGCACCCACGCCCGCGTCGTCAACAGCTACATCGAACTCATCAACCCGCGCGTCGATCCGGCTCCTGTCGCCACGCCCCCGGAGGCCCGGCCATGAACCGCGGTTACCTCGTCCTCTTTCTCGGCGTGATCGCCGGCCTCATCGCCTACCAAGGCTGGACCTCGCTCCGCGCCGGCTGCCGCGACGGTGACCTGAATTGCCAACTGGCCTGGATGCGCGAGGACCTCTCATTGACCGACGAACAATTCGCCCGCGTGGTTGAACTCCACGCCCGCTCCTCCTCGCGCCTCCGCCAGCTCGCGCTCGATATCGGCCGCATGGAGACCGAGTTCGCCGCCTTTGAGCAGACCCGCAAATCCGAGGGCCGCGTCGACTTTCTCGAGTTCGCCCGCTTCGTCGCCGAACGCCGCGAACTTGAAGCCGCCGCCGACCAATCCGCCCGGTCGCTCATCGAAGCCACCGCCGACGTGATGTCGCCCACCCAGCGCCTCCGTTACCTCGCCCTCGTCGCCCCTGCCGCCGCCCCGCCAGGTGCCGGCGCCGGTGCCGACACCGGCCGCCCCTGAGCCCCACCTCCTCGCCCGCCGCGTCCACCCCAACGCAATGCCCGAGGCCGAGCACGATCCCGATCTCGCCGATCTGAGCGACCTGCGTCGCGGCGATCCCGCCGCCCTGCGCCGCGTGATGGATCGCTGGGCGACGCGCTTGCATGCCTTTGCTTGGCGCTACCTGCAGCACAACACCGATGCGCACGAGATCGCCATGGAAACCTTTGTTCGCCTGCACCGTGCCGCGCCGCGGCTGCGCGACGACACGCGTCTCGGTGCCTGGCTCTTCACCGCCACCGCCAACCTCTGCCGTAACCGACTTCGTTGGCGCCGTCGCCACCCCGGCGACAGTTGGGAGGAAATGACCGAGCTCGGTGAACCGGCCGGCACCCAACCGATCAGCACCCAACCCCACGATCCGGCGGTCGCCGCCGAGCGCGACGACCGCGCCGACGCCCTCGTGTCCGCCATCGATCAACTGCCCCATCGCCTCAAAAGTGTCGTGCTGCTGCATCATTTCGACGGACTCAGCTACATCGAGATCGGCGAGATCGTCGGCTGCAGTCCGCGCGGCGTGGAAACCCGCCTCTACCGCGCCCGCCAAAAACTCCGCGAACGGCTCACCGCCCGCCTCAGCGACTGAGACTACGGCGTCGACGGGGCCACCACGCCGCCTTCGCGGAACATGAACTCCTGTCGCACGCGCACGATCACCGGATGGCCGTCGCGCAGCGGCGGCTCAAAGCGCCAGGTGCGCACCGCCTCCAGCGCCAGTGTGCCGAGCTGTTCGTGATCCTTGGCGGCGATCGCCGGCATGCGCACTTTGCCCGCCTGATCGATGAAGAAATCGATCACCACTTTGCCCACGATACCCTGTTGCGCCAACTCACTCGGAAACGACGGCGCCGCCACCGCGATGGGCACCGGGATGGCATCGAGCTCCTGCAGCGTGGCCTGAAAAACCGTCTGCCGATCGCGGGCGTGCCCACCCTGCAAATACAGGTCCACGATGGATTGGAAATCCGAGTTGATGGTGATGCCGTCGACCGTGAACTCGATCGGCAACTCCGCCCGCAACGGCACCGGTCGCCCGTCCACCATCGCCGGCCGATAGATCGAGTGTTTGATCAGGTTGATCGCGCCCTCGACGAAGTAGTCATGCGACGCTTCGACGATCAGGTAGTCGACCAGTTGCCCCTGCTCATCCACTTCGATCACCGCCCTCGCATAACCATCCATGCGCCGCAGCTTCGCCTCCCGCGGGTATTCCGGCTGCACCGGGATCACCTCGATCGGTTGGTCCCCCTCCAATTCCGCCGCTCCAACCGGAGCGGCCAACAGACAAATCAACGGGATGAGACGACGCCAAAACATGTGCGAACGAGGAGAACGTGGATCGGACTAGGCTAAACCCGCGCCAAGGCCAATCCCTTCATCACCACGCCGAGTCAAGGGGCCTATTTATTCAACCGTTCCACCACCGCCCGGCGCATTCGCCGCCGCCGTTTACTCAACGAATCACCAACGCATTAAGCCATTCGAGGTTGCAGCATTTGCCCGCGCGAATGAAGGTCCTCCCTCCGCGCCCCGCGGACGCTTTTCACACCCAAAAACCCTCAACCCGCTACCTCCCTCGCCGGCCGTGGTGCCGGTGCTCAACCCTCCTCCCATCATGCCCAGACCCGTCACCCTCTTCACCGGCCAGTGGGCCGACCTCCCCCTCGAAGAACTCGCGCCCCTCGCCAAGTCGATGGGCTACGACGGCCTCGAACTCGCCTGCTGGGGCGACCACTTCGATGTCGATGCCGCCAACGCCAAATACATTAAGGAAAAATGGGAGCTGCTCGCCGACCACGGCCTGACCTGCTTCTCCATCTCCAACCACCTCGTCGGCCAGGCCATCTGCGACAACATCGACGAGCGCCACAAGGCCATCCTCTCCGCCGAGGTCTGGGGCGACGGCAAACCCGAGGGCGTGCGTAAACGCGCCGCCAAACAACTCATCAAAACCGCCAAGGCCGCCCGCAAATTCTTCGACGCCAAACCCGGTGCCGAGAAGGGCGCCGCCGTCACCGTCAACGGCTTCACCGGCTCCTCCATCTGGCACTCCCTCTACGCTTTCCCGCCGACCTCGATGGAGTATTGGCAGGCCGGTTTCGCCGACTTCGCCAAGCGCTTCGGACCGATCATGGACGCCTTTGACAAGGTGAATGTGAACTTCGGTCTCGAGGTGCACCCGACCGAGATCGCGTTCGATATCGCCTCCGCCCGCACCGCCCTCGAGGCGCTCAAGGGTCACAAGCGTTTCGGCTTCAACTACGACCCCTCTCACCTCGGGTATCAGGGCGTCGACTACGTGAAGTTCCTCCGCGAGTTCAGCGACCGCATCTACCACGTGCACATGAAGGACGTCTGGTGGGATCACGGTAACGGCGACGTCGGCGTCTTCGGCGGTCACACCGGCTTCGGCGACCCGCGCCGCTTCTGGGACTTCCGCTCCGTCGGCCGCGGCGACATCAACTTCGAGGAGATCATCGTCGCCCTCAACGACATCGGCTACGCCGGTCCGCTCTCCGTCGAATGGGAAGACATCCGCATGGACCGTGTCCAGGGCGGCACCGAATCCGCCGCCTTCTGCAAGCAGATCGACTTCTCCAAGAGCGCCGTCGCCTTCGACGCCGCCTTCGACAAGGAAAACCAATAAACTGAGCCATCGGCTTTCAGCACTCAGCTTTCAGCCCTGCTCAGGGACCTGATTGCTGACGGCTGATCGCTGACTGCTGACCGCTTTCCCCATGAGTAAAAAAATCGCCATCATCGGCGCCGGCGGCATGGCCGCCTATCATATCAACGGCTTCCGCTCCGCCGGGGCCGATGTCGTCGCCATGGCCGACGTGAATCACGCCGCCGCCCAGGCCACCGCCGCCAAGCACGGCATCGACAAAACCTTCGGCGACGTCGCCGAGATGCTCAGCGCCCTGCCCGAACTCGACGGTGTTTCCGTCATCGTGCCGAACAAGTTCCACGCTCCGCTCGCGCTCCAGGCTCTGCAGGCCGGCAAGAACGTCTTCTGCGAAAAGCCGCCCGCGCTCAACGCCACTGAAATGGCGGAGCTCAAGGCTGCGGCCGAGTCCGCCGGCAAGACCCTCATGTTCAACTTCAACAACCGCGCCCGGCCCGAAAGCTACGCCATGCGCGGTTACGTGAACGACGGTTCCATCGGCACCATCAACTCCTGCCAGGCCAAGTGGATTCGCCGCGCCGGCATTCCTGGTTTCGGCGGCTGGTTCACCAACAAGGCCCTCGCCGGTGGCGGTCCGCTCATCGACCTGCTGCACATGGTTGACCTCGGCCTGCACTTCATGGGTTACCCGGAGCCGGCGCACATCCTCGCCCGCACCTACAACGATCACATCGACGACAAGGCCTTCAAGGGCCCGTGGGGCATCCCCGACAACGCCAAGGGCGTGAACGACGTCGAAGCCGCCGCGCATGGATTTGTCACCTTCACCACCGGCCAGTCCCTCTCCTTCCAGATCTCCTGGGCCGAGATGAACGAGCGCGAAGAATGCTCCTGCACTTTCCAAGGCTCCAAGGCCGGCGGCATGGTGCGACGCCTCTTCGGGGTCGACGGACTCGATGAAACCTCCATCGACGCCTGCCAGCTCTACACCACCGAAAACGGCGTGCAGGTGAACCGCGACGTAAAGGTCGCCACCGACGAAACGATGGGCCGCGAGCGTTCCGCCGCCAACTTCATCAAAACCCTCACCGGCGAAGAAGCCCCGCTCAACACCCCGGCCGAAGCCCTCTCGCTGATGAAGATCATCGACGGCGCCTACGCCTCCGCCGCCTCCGGCCAACCCATCGCCCTCTGAACCTGATTTATCTAACCACGGATGCACACGGATGCGCTCCACTACCGTTTCGCGTTGCCCCTCGGCAGAGCGTAGCCGGTAGGCGAAGCCATCCGTGTGCATCCGTGGTTAAAAAACACCCCTGAATTATGAAACTTAACCGCAAACTCCGCATGGGCATGGTCGGCGGTGGCCGCGGTGCCTTTATCGGCGCCGTGCATCGCATGGCCGCCAACCTCGACGGCCAGATCGAACTCGTCGCCGGCTGCTTCTCCTCCGACCCGAAGAAGTCCAAACTCTCCGGTCAGGACTTCTTCCTCGACCCGAAACGCGTCTACGCGTCCTACGCGGAAATGGCCGCCGCCGAAGCCGCGCTGCCGGAAGACGAACGCATCGACTTCGTTTCCATCGTCACGCGCAACAACACCCACTTTGCGGTCGCCAAAACCTTCCTCGAAGCTGGCATCCACGTCATCTGCGACAAGCCGCTCTGCTTCACCGTCAAAGAAGGCCGCGCCCTCAAGAAGATCATCGAAAAGACCGGCAAGGTCTTCGCCCTCACCCACAACTACACCGGCTACCCAATGGTGAAGGAAGCCCGCGACTGGGTGCAGCAGGGCAAACTCGGCAGGCTGCTCAAGATCGTCGTCGAATACCCGCAGGGTTACGCCATCACCGCCATCGAGGAAAAGGGCGACGGCGCCATCTCCAACTGGCGCATGGACCCCTCCACCGCCGGCGTCTCCAACTGCATGGGCGACATCGGCACCCACGCCCACAACCTCGCCCGCTATATCACCGGGCTCGAGGTCGAGGAGATCTGCGCCGAGCTTTCCACCTTCATCCCGGGCCGCCCGCTCGACGATGACGGCAACTGCCTCGTCCGTTTCTCCGACGGCGTGAAAGGCATCCTCTTCGCCTCGCAGATTTCCAACGGCGATGAGAACAACCTCAACATTCGCGTCTACGGCACCAAGGGCGGACTCGAGTGGCATCAGGAAAACCCCAACGAGCTCATCTTCAAACGCGCCGACGCCCCGCCCCAGGTGCATCGCCGCGGCAACGGTTACCTCGGTGCCGCCGCCCAAGGCGCGACCCGCACGCCCTTCGCTCACCCGGAGGGATTCATCGAAGCCTTTGCCAACGTCTACCTCGCCGCCTCCGACGCCATTGCCGACGCCATCAAGGGCCGCAAACCGCCGAAGAAGGGCTACGACTTCCCCACGGTCGACGACGGCATCGCCGGCATGCTCTTCATCGAAACCGTCGTGAAGAGCTCCCAAAAAGGCGCCCGCTGGACCAAGTTCCCGAAGGTCTGAATCCCCTCCCCCCCTCTCCTCCAAACCGGACGCCCCCCGCGTCCGGTTTTTTTGTGTCTGCAGCGGAACCCCCAGCCGAGCCAAAACCCACAAACCACTGCTCTTATGGATCTTATAAGGATCTAATTACATCCTCCCATCGCGATAGAGATCGCCAACTGACTCCGTTATCGCTAGCGGAGAGGCCGAATGAGGCGCACCGCGACGTGCGATCATTTTCACCCCATCCCCTGTCGTTGTCATGAATATCCAGCAGCGTATTGCTGCGGCCTTCGCGACTCTTCGCCCTGACCGCGTTCTTCGCCCCGTTCGACTCGCGTCGCTCGGACTCGCCCTGATCTCCCCCCTCCTCAGTTCGGCGTCCAACATCATGTATCACGCCCACTTTATCGATGGCGCCTACGAATTTGACGTCACCCTAACCTTCAATCCCGAGAGTCCCTCCGTAATCTACCCCTCGGAACGCGCATACCGAGGGGTCCGGAGCGTCCAAGCAGTCACGGACGCGAAGCTGGTGGTCAAAGATGTCTCCAGCGGGCAGACGATTTACACCTACGTTCACACCCCTGACGCCCCGGACCGCGCGAGCAACATGCGGCTCATCTGGTCGAGTCAGTTCATGGAACTGGTTACCTATTCGGCCAATCGCTTTTTGTATCTCAATTTCCAGTTCGAACCGACCGCGGACCAGATCCCCATCGACGGTTCGCCTCCGGTCGAATTCACCACATCCCCCACGAGCATCTACATCACGATCTGGGACCCCAGTCCTCGGGTCGAATACGAACAAAAAATTACCGCTGACTTCACGGTCTCCGCGGTCAGCGAAGACGCCCTGATCCAGGCTGCTCACGCGGCGCAAATCGCGGAACTGGAGGCGAACACCGCCCGCTTGCAGAACGAGTTGGACGACACCACCGCCGCCTTGGCGACGGCCACCTCCCTGCTGGCCGCCAGCAATGCAGAGATCGCCACCTTGGACGCCACGATCGAAGCCCTCGAAACCGACAACGCGGCGCTGACGTCCAACGTCGCCGCCCTCGAAAACGCCGTCGTCGCCTTACAAGCCGCGCTCGACGCCGCCGCCGCTGAGTTGACCCAATGCCACACCGATCTCGCAACCGCCCAGGCGGAGTTGGCCGCCACCCTGGAAATGCTCGCCACCAGCGAAGCTCAACTGGCAGCCGTGCGACTCGAACTGACCGCAACCGGCGACACGCGCACGCAGTTGGAAAGCGCCCTCGGCGTCGTTCTACCTGGCGAATCCGAACCCGCCAAACTACAAGTCCTCGTCAACGCCATCCTCGAGCTCAATCCCGGCCAACAACGGGCCTTGATCGACCAAATCACCGGAGCCAAGCAGCGCCCGCCCGGCGCCGCCAAAGGCAGAGGAAAGTAGGCCGGACACGGCCGATGTCGCTTCGGCGGCTCGCCTTCCGGTCCCAAAACCGGACGCGTCCTGCGTCCGGTTTTTTATGCCCGCGTGTCGGGGCTTGGCTTGCCACGCCCTCCCCGCCCCCCCCGCAATCCATCTCTCTCCATTCCCCATGAAAAACCTTCGTCGCTCACTCCTCACGCTCGCCCTCTGCGCGCTCTCTCTCACCACCTGGGCCGCCAAACCCTCCGCCGACGAAACCGCGCAGATCAAAGCCGACATCGACTCGATGTTCACCCTCTTTGAAAAAGGTGATGCCTCGGCCCTCATCGAGCACACCCACGACAGCATCTACAAACTGGTCGGCAGCAAGGAGGTGTTTACGCAGATCACCGAGCAGGCCCTGGCCATGCTCAAGCAAACCGGCATCCGCTTCGTCGAATCCACCACCGGTGAGCCCGGTGAGCTGTATCCGGCGGGCGACTACGAACTTTGTTTTGTGCCCCGCACCGCCATTATGGAGATGCAGGGTCAGAAGCTCCGCACCCAGTCCTTCATGATCGCCATCCGCACCAAGGGGGAGTCGGACTGGAAATACCTCGACGGCTCCGGCCTGCAGCAGAATCCCGCCCTCCTGCGCACCCTCTTCCCCGAGCTCGACGAATCCGTCGAGACTCCGGCCATCACCGTCACCCCGGTGTCCTGAGCGGCAACGCAGCGCGAGTAAACTCGCAGCCTACATTCCGCTCCCGCCCCCGCACTGTAGGCCGCGAGTTTACTCGCGCTAACGCCTGCCCCTCGGCCGTAGCGGCGGCTTCAGCCGCCGTCTCGCGCAATGCCGGCTTAGGCTGGAGCCGGCACTAAGCCCGACACCTCCACCCCTTACCGGCGCAGGCGCGACTTGCGCACCGCCGGGGCGGCCGCCTGCTGAGCGTTGGGGTCAAACAGGGCCGAGTAGATGTAGTCGAAGTCGTCGATACGCTTGCGCTCCACTTCGGCACCGATGAAACGCTCGATCGAGCGCGCGTAACGCACGTCGTCTTCGGTCACTAGGGTGAAGGCGTCACCGCTGGTCTGCGCACGACCCGTGCGACCGATGCGGTGCACGTAGTCTTCCGGGTTCTCCGGCACGTCGTAATTGATCACGTGCGACACGCCCGCGATGTCCAAACCACGCGCGGCGATGTCGGTCGCCACCAGCACTTCGAATTTGCCCGACTTGAAGCCCTGCAACGCTTCCACGCGCTCACGCTGACTGCGGTCCGAGTGCAACACGCCGACGGTATGGTCTTCCTTCTTCAACTGCCGCGCAATGCGGTCCGCGCCCATGCGGGTGCGGGTGAAGACGATCACACTCTTGAAATCGGTGCGCTTCATCAGCTCAAGCAGCAGACTGAACTTCTGCGGAGCCACCACCGGATAAAACGCGTGGGACACCGTCTCGGCCGGCTTGCGCTGCACACCGATCTTCACCTCCACCGGATTGGTCAGCGCCCAGTCCGCCAGCGAGGCGATCTCAGGCGGCAGGGTGGCGGTGAAGAACAAGGTCTGACGCGAGCGCGGGCACTTTTCGACGATGCGGCGCACGTCGGGCAGGAAGCCCATATCGAGCATGCGGTCGACCTCGTCGAGCACCACGATCTCGATGTCGTTGAGGTGGGTGGAACCGTCCTCCAAGAGGTCGAGCAGACGCCCCGGGGTCGCGGCGCAGACGTCCACGCCGCGGCGCAGGTCCTCGCGCTGCTTGCCGTATCCAACACCACCATACACGATCGTCGTGGTGAGGTCGGTGTATTTGGAATACATCTGGAACGCTTCCTCCACCTGCAGCGCGAGCTCGCGGGTCGGCTCGAGCACGAGGCAGCGCATTTTGCCATGCGCCCCGAGACGTTGCAGGATGGGCAACGCAAAAGCCGCCGTCTTGCCGGTGCCGGTCTGCGCCGAACCGATCACGTCGCGACCGGCCAGCACCTGCGGGATCGCCTGCGCCTGGATCGGGGTCGGGGACTCGTAGCCCTTCTCGGCCACCGAGTAGGCCAGCGCATCGTTGAGGCCCAGTTTGGAAAATTCCGTATCCTGCGCGGGAATATCGATCGGCGTCACCGGCTTGATCGGCTCGCTGCGCGGATGCTCAAAATCGTCGCGTTCCGGACGTTCGCGCCGGCCTTCGCCGCGCCCGCGACCACCGCGACCGCCCCGACCCTCACGACCACCGCCACGCTTCTCGCCGCGATCGCCATCCCGGCCACCGCGACCACCCCGGCCGCGACCACGACCCCGGCCGCCTTCACGCTGACCTTGACCCTGCTGGTCGCCATCGCCGGCGGGAGCGCCTTCACCGCGACCACCGCGGTTGCCGCGCTTGCGCTTGGGTGCATCGCCCTGAGTGCCCTCGGAGCGCGGCTTGCGCTCGCCGGAGGGGGCGGAGGATTTGGAGGAGGAGGGGGATTTGCCCTTCTGGGGGGCCGGCGCATCGGACGCGCTGGCCTTGGTGCCGCGCAACGCCGCAATAATCTTCTTAAACATAATGTGTGAGCGAAAGAGCCTTCGCGATTCCCTTGCGTTGGCAACCACGGAGATTGCCCCTTCCCGGGGTGCGGAAAATGCCCGCAAGCCCACGCTTGAATCCGGCCCCCGCTTGCCACTCTACTCCGCCTTTACGCCATCGTGTCTCCGCGCTCCCGAACGCTTCCCTATCCGTCGCCCGCCCAATTGCGCGCCCTGCGCAACCGGCTGAAACTCTCCGTGCGCGACGCCGGGCTGACCGATCTGTTCCCCTCCGACCGCGATGCCGACCGCGCCTTCTGGGAGCTGGAGCCCACCCCGCTCATTATCCAGCCCGATGAGTGGAAGGTCCTCGAGGCCGCCATCCAGCAGCGCGCCCGGCTCATCAACACCTTCCTCGCCGACCTCTACCACGAGCAACGCGCCCTCAAAGAGGAACTCGTCCCGCCCGAGATCACCCTCGCCGATCCCTACTTCCGCCGCCCGTCTCACGGCCTCCAACCCGAGCGCACGTCCCCAGCTACCCTCATTCGCTTCGACTTGGTGAAGACCGCCAACGGCTGGCATTTCACCGACGTCCACACCAATGCCCCCGTCGGCCTCAGCTACGCCGTCCAGAACCGCCGTTTCCTCACCCAGGAGGTGGGCGACTTCTACCGCGCCCTGCCCGACTACCGTTCGGTCATCAACTTTCCGCTCAAACTCGTCGACACCCTGCGCAGCCTCGCCCCGGCTGGCCGCACCCGCCCGTCGATGGTCTTCCTCTCCGCCGGCCCGCGTTACCCGTTCTACTCGGAGCACTCCTTCCTCGCCCGCAAGATGGGTCTGCGGCTCGCCCAGGGCGACGACCTGCTGGTCCTCGACAACCACGTGTATTTCAAAACCGTCGCCGGCCTCGAACGCGTCGACGTCATCTACCGCCGCCTCAACGACGCCTACATCGACCCGGTCGTCTTCTCGACCGACTTCGAATCCGCCGGCATCCCCGGCCTCATGCAGTGCATTCGCGCCGGCAACGTCGTCGTCGCCAACGCCATCGGCGCCGGTGTCGCCGAAAACCGCGCCCTCAACGCCTACTGGCCGCGCCTCGCCCGCTACTACTTCGGCGAGCGCCTGCTCCTGCCCTCCGCGCCGACCTACATCTGCTCCGACACCGACCAGATCGATGCCATCATCGACCAAGCCGAGTCGCTGCACCTGAAGCCCACCCACTCCCCGCGCTTCGGCCAGCCCGACCGCGCGCCGCTGCGCATCAAGGACAACGCCCTGCCCCGCCTCCTGCGTGAGCAGCCGCACGCCTGGGTCGCCCAACCCACCCTCGAATCCGTCCCGCTGCCCCACGCCGCCAAGCGCAACACGCCCTTCCGCTTCAGCGCCTTCACCCTCGCCCGCGGCAACGACATCGCCGTCCTGCCCGGCGGCATCATCAATATCGGTCGCGGCCCCTACCCGCGCGACAGCGTCGGTCCCTGCGCCGATGTCATCGTGCTCACCGGCGATGCCGAGACTGCCGGCAGCCTCTCCGACTTTGAGACCAACGTCGTCATCGACGCCGAGTCCACCCTGCCCAGCTCCCGCGCCGCCGAATCCCTTTTCTGGCTGGGTCGCTACCTGGAGCGCGCCGAATCCACCGCGCGCATGCTCCACATCCTCGACGACGTGGCCCTCGAGGAAATCTCCGCATCCGACCGCCGTCGCTGGTTGCCGCTCTGGCGCGGCCTGCTCGAGGCCACCGGTCATTCCGACCTCAAGATCAACGCCCGCACCAACCCCACCGCCACCTTCACCGACGACCTGTTGTGGCGCATGACCCTCGGCCGCAACCACCCCAGCTCGCTCATCAACAGTGTCACCGCCGCCGCCCACAACGCCCGTCAGCTCCGCGACTACGTGAGCCCCGAGGCCGGCAGCGTGCTCACTCGCCTCGACGAAACCCTGCGCGAACTCGCCGCCCAACCCGACACCACCGGCCGCTCCCGCCGCGCCCGTTCGCAACGCGCTCGCGCCGCCGGTCAGGCCATCACCGCCGTGCTCGATGAGGTCAACGCCTGCCTCGGCGCCGCCTCGCGCACCATGCTGCACGACGTCGGTTGGCACTTCCTGCAAATCGGCCAACAACTCGAGCGCGCCCACGTCACCACCTCCACCCTGCGTCACGTGCTCGTCGCCGCCGCCGACTCCCTCAACGACGAACCGTCCCTCGATTCGCACCTGCACTACCGCGACAACCCCGAGCTCTCCGCCCTCCTGCGCATGCTCGGTTCGCAGGACGCCTATCGCCGCCTCTTCCGCACCCGCAGCCAACCGCTCTTCGTCGCCAAACTCTTCCTCCAACAGCCCGAGGCGCCCCGCAGTATTCTGCACAACCTGTCGCAGATCCGCGCCAGCCTCGCCTACATCCGCTCCGTCACCGACCAGAGCGAAGAGACCGCACCCGAGACCTTGCTCGGCGCCATCCTCGACCAGTTGCGCGAGTTCGACCTCAGCCGTCACTTCGCCGCTGCCTCCGAGGACGACGAAACCGCGCCGCCGCCCACCGCCAAACGCGACACCTCCGCCGCCTCGCTGCGCACCGCGATCGACACCACGACCGAACGCCTGCTCGATTTCGACCAGCTGCTCAGCGACCGCTACTTCAGCCACCAGGCCCGCCTCGCCACCGACTCCCACCAGATCGAACTCGCCTTCGACGCCGAGCGTTCACGTTCACATTCAACGCCGACCGAACAGGACTGAAGACCCCGGCCGTTGACCCGCGAGACGCCAACCTCTCAGCTTTTCAACCTTATGGCCAAACCCCGCACTTCCCTCCAGCTCTGGTCCGTTCGCCAGCACACGCAGCAAGACTTCGCCGGCACCGTCGCCGCGGTCGCCAAGATGGGCTACCAAGGCGTCGAAACCGCCGGCTTCGGCAACCTCGAGCCCGCCGATGCCGCCAAAGCCATTGCCGATGCCGGCCTCGTCGTCTCCGGCATGCACCTCAACATCCGCCTCTTCCGGGCCGACTTCAACAAGGTCGTCGACGAGGCCCTGCTCTGCGGCGCGACCGATCTCATCGTGCCCTCCTGGCCCGCCGCCCACTACCGCAGCGCCGCCGCCTGCCGCCAGATCGGCGCGGAGCTCAACGAGCTCGGTGCCCGCCTCCGCCCGCTCGGCTTCAAACTCCACTTCCACAACCACGATTGGGAAATGAAGGAGGTCGAGGGTCGCCGCGTCTTCGATTGGATTCTCGACGAAGCCAGCCCCGCCAACCTCGGCTGCCAGGCCGACGTCTATTGGGTCCACAAAGGCGGCAAAGACCCCGTGGAATTCATCCGCGAGCAAGGCCGCCGCATCAGCCTCCTGCACGTGAAGGACGAAAAGGAAATCGGCAGCGGCCCCGTCGACTTCGCCCCGATCTTCGCCGCCACCGCCGAAATCGGCGCCGTGCAGTGGAACGTGATCGAAGTGGAAAAATACAACCACGACCCGCTCGAATCCGTCCGCCTCTCCCTCGAGCAACTCAAGACCTGGGGACAAGCATAGGGCCCGCGGCGCGGGAAATCCTAAATCCCAATCACTAAATCCTAATCCAGGCTTCGCCCCCACCATGTAGGCCGCGAGCTTGCTCGCGCTCACCCTGCCTCTCGGTCCGCCCCAATCCAAAATCGAGAATCCAAAATCGAAAATCCCTCCCCTCTCCAGATGCCCAAGAAAAAATCTTCCTTCAACGTCGCCGTGATCGGCGCCGGCGCCATCGGCCTCGACCACATTCGCAGCTTCCAACAGCACCCCGCGGCCACCGTCGCCGCCCTCGCCGAAGTTTCGCCCGAGCGCGGTCAGGAAGCCGTCGACACCTATAACATTCCGACGCTCGTCACCGACTACCGCGAGCTGCTCAAGCGCGACGACATCGACGTCGTTTCCGTCGCCCTGCCCAACTACCTGCACGCCTCCGTCGGTCTCGAAGCCCTCAAGGCCGGCAAGCACCTCATGATCGACAAGCCCATGGCGACCAACGCCAAGGACGCCGCCAAGTTAATCGCCGAGGCCAAGAAGCGTCGCGTCCGCCTCATGGTCGGCCAGAACATGCGCTTCTCCCCCGAGGTGCAGACCGCACGCAAGCTCATCACCGACGGCAAACTCGGCGACGTTTACCACGCCAAGACCGCCTGGACCCGCCGCAGCGGCATCCCCCGCATCGGTTCCTGGTTCACCCAAAAACAATTCGCCGGCGGCGGCTGCACCTACGACATCGGCGTGCACGCCCTCGACCGTGCGTTGTTCCTCATGGGCGAATTCGACGCCGCCGCGGTCTCCGGTCAGACCTTCTCCAAACTCGGCCCGCTCGGTCGCGGTGAAGGCAAATGGGGCAAGGGCGAGATCGACAAGAAGGCCACCTTCGACGTCGACGACCTTTCCGTCGCACTCATCAAACTCAAGAGCGGCCGCACCGTGCTGCTCGAGGCCTCCTGGGCGGCCCACCTGCCGCAGCACGACTTCTTCACCTCGCAAGTCTTCGGCACCGACGCCGGCATCATGCTCAACCCGCTGCGCCTCATCCGCCCCGGCAAACAGGGTTACATCACCGAGGAGGTCGCCGCCTCCACCCCGCTGGTGCACGAGAACCGCATGGTCCACTTCATCGACGTGCTCCTCGGCAAGGCCGAGCCCTACGTCACGCCCGCCCAATCCCTGGCCGTGCAAAAGATCCTCGACGGCATCTACCAGTCCGCCGCCACCGGCCGCGAAGTCCGTATCAAATAAGTGGCGACCAGGTTGTGGCCGAGGCTTCCAGCCTCGGCACTTCCTCCCGGCCGGACGGCCCTCCGGTCACTCCACCATCGCTTCGCCTTCCAACACTTCGCGCAGCACCCGCGCGAGGTCGGCGGCGCGATAGGGTTTGGTCACGCGGGCGGTGAAACCGTAATCAGCAAAATTGGAGAGCACCGGATCGGTGGAGTAACCGCTCGAAACGATGGCCTTCACCTTGGCATCGAGTTTGAGCAGTTCATCCATCGCCTCCTTACCGCCCATCGCCCCCGGCACGGTCAGGTCCATCATCACCACGTCGTAGGGATCGCCCGCTTCCTTGGCTTCAAAATACTGCTGCACCACATCCTCGCCCCGTTCGACGGTGGTCACGCGCAGACCCAACATACCGATGAGGGTTTCCGCCATGCGCCGGATGTTTTCTTCGTCATCCATAAACAGCACCCGGCCCTGGAGCTTGGTGGGCTCTGCCTGCGTCTCGCGGGCGACGCTGCTGCGCGAGGCCGGCAAGGCCGGCAACAGGATGCGGAAACGCGTGCCTTCACCCAGCTCCGAGGAGACGTCGATGTGGCCCGCGTGGCGTTTGATGATCGAATACACCGAGGCCAGACCGAGTCCGCTACCCGTTTTTTTAGTGGTGAAATACGGATCGAAGATGCGGCCGAGATGCTCCGGCGGAATGCCCGATCCATTGTCCGTTATCTCCAACTGCAGGTAGTCGCCAGCCGCGATCGATCGCACCGGGTCCCCCGCGTCACGATGGTTGCGTAGTGAAGTTTTAACTACACCGCCCTCGGGCATGGCCTGCACCGCGTTGAGCACCAGATTCTGCACCACCTGGCCAATCTGCGCGCGGTCCACGTCCGCCGACCACAAGCGCTCGGGAAAGTCCGTTTCACTGCGCACCTTGGAACCATGCAGGGCAAAGGTGATCGCCTCGCGCACCACCTCGGTGAGGCGCACGGCCGAGCGCAGCGGGTTGCCGCCCTTGGAGAAGGTGAGCAGCTGCTGGGTGAGTCCCTGCGCCTTCTCCGCCGCCAGGTCGGCGTCCTTCAACCAGCGGGAGGCATCGGGCAGCTCCTCGCAGCGCCGCCGCGCGAGATGCAGGTTGCCGAGCACCACCGTGAGCAGGTTGTTGAAGTCGTGCGCGATGCCACCAGCCAGCACGCCGAGCGATTCGAGTTTGGTCGTGCGCTGCATCTCCGCCTCGTGCCGCGCCCGCTCGGTCACGTCACGCAACACCAGCACCACGCCCACCGGCCGACTGCGCGCATCGTGGATCGGCGCACAGCGCCCCTCGACCAGGTGCGGCACGCCGGCCCGGTTGACGAGTTGGGTCGAGCGCGGCAGCTCCACCACCGTCGCACTGCGCATGGCTGCATCAAAGGGCACCGGCACGTCGGCTCGCGTGCGTTCCTGGCGCAACACGCAAACTTCACCCAAACGCCGCCCGATGGCCGCGCCTTCCGCCCACCCGGTGAGCGCTTCGGCCGCTTCGTTCACAAAGGTGACCACGCCCCGCTCATCGGTCGAGATCACGCCCTCCGCCATGGCCCGCAGGGTCACCGAAAGACGCTCGCGCTCCTCGCCCAACTCGCGCTCAAACCGCTTCCGGTCCGAAATGTCCGAGACAAATCCCTGCAATCCCATCAGACGGCCCTTCCCATCGCGCACCGCCCGCACGTTCTCCGAGATCCACTTGTGGGAACCATCGGCACATTCGATCTCCGACTCAAAATCCAGCACCGCATCGCTTTCGGACAACGCCGTCAAAAAGGCATGACGGCGACCCGGTTCCACATACAGGTTGCCCACGCCGATCTCCCGCGCCCAGGTCAACAAGGCCTCCGGTGAACGACAGGCCAGCATGCGGGCAAAGGCGGGATTGACCGCCACAAAACCATCCTCCGGCGTCGACTCATATACGCCCTCGATGGCGCTCTCAAACAAGGTGCGGAAACGCTCCTCGCTGGTGCGCAGTTTGTCTTCCGCCCGGCGCAAATCGGTCAACTCCGTCACCACCACCAACACGCGGCTGAAGTCCGGTTTGCCGCCCACCATCGGCACCGTCCACTGCAACAGTCCATGCCCGCGCGTGCCGTCGGCACGCACAAAGGACATCTCCACCTGCACATCCAAATCCCCCCGCCACAACGCCAGCAGTTCCTCTCGAAAAGCGACCTGCAGACTCTCATTGCTGTTCGCCGCCAAACAGCGCGCATACGAAGCCACATCCTCCACCCCCACCAGCTCCAGCGCCGCGCGATTCGCCCGCACCGCCGAGACTTTTTCATACTGCCGGGTCACATCCTCCGGGTGCGTATCCAACCATGCAGCCAGATCGGTCACCCCCTCCGTGCGGCGTTCCCGGATCCACTCCACCACCCCGCTGTAATCCTCCTCCACGATCGCCACCGGCGCGTGCTGCAGCATCTCCCGATAACGTTCCTGCGACTCGCGCAGACGACGCGTGCTGTCGTGCACCCGACGCTGCAACCGCACGTTAAACCAGATCACGCCCAGCGCCACCAGCGTCGCCAACACCAGGCCGATGCCGATGCCATACACCCAGCGCGGCAACCCGCTGCCCGGCGGCCGATAGAGAAAGTTCTGCAGGTTCCACGCCGCATCGACCAAACCCAATTCCACCATGGCATGACCGATCTCCTGCACCCGCGCGGTCTCCGCCTGGCCCAGCTCCACCGTGGCGGGCTTGATCAGGCCCCGCGCGATCTCGGCCTCATACCACAAACTCGCCCGCGACCGCTCCAAACCGATTTCGTTCGAGTGGCGCATGATCTCCTCAATCATTCCCCCCGTATCCGACAACGCACTACGCCAGCCACGCAGCACCGCGGCCCGCAAGGCTGTTACTCGCTGCGGATGATAGGCCAGCTCGGCTTCACTCGCAAAAAGACTGTCACCGTAAAACGCCACCACGCCTTGATCCGCCGGCCGCACCCACGCCAGGTCGCCCTCAAAGACATCCCCTTGCACCCACTGCGCGGCGGTCGGTGGCTCCGTGCCATCCGGCCAATCCAACCAAGTGGCCTGAGTTTCCCCCGCGCCCATGCGCCGCAACATCCGCCGCAACGGCGCCGACTCCGCCCCCGGCCGCAAAGCGATTCCCGACCCGGCCAGATCGAGCAAACTGGCGCGCTCCCCTCGTCCCCCGTCGCCGCGCAACCGCAACGCCTGCGGGGTTTCCTGTTGGATCGCCGCCAACAGCACCACCGGCAGCTCCCGCATCCGCGCCTCAAAGAATGCCTCCCCACCGATCGCATACACCCCCGGCTCCACCAACACCGTGTCCACGACCACCTCGCCCTCTTCCGCATACCGCAGCACGACGTCCAAATCCGCCTCGGCAAAATACCCCTTCCACAGGGCCGCATAATAGCCCGCTTGGCGGAAGCCCGGTTCCCCGGTCAGGATCAGTTCAACTCGCGTCGACTCCGCCACACCATCCGGCGAAGGTTGGGCCAGGCTCATGCCTGCGGAAAACAGGAGGAGCCCTGCAGCGTAAAATCGACCGATCTTGCGGCTAAGCGACGCCAATAACATGCCCAGTAGAAATACCTACCCAAGGGGCGCACCGGGCGCTGTCCAGCCCGCAAACACCGGTGCAAATGATTAGACTCCTTTAGTGGCCAATTGCCGCAACTGACGTGCAATACAGCACTTCGGCGACCAGCACACCCCATCCTCGCCTTGCGGCGCCGTGCGCCCCGCCCTGTGCTCGGTTCCATGCTCGAGTTACCGTTCTATTGGGTCGACGCTTTCACCTCCCATCCCTTCGGCGGCAACCCCGCCGCCATCGTTCCCCTGCCCCACTGGCTGCCCGATGACCAACTCCAACGCATGGCGTGGCAACACGGGCTCTCCGAAACGGCCTTCTGCGTGCGCACCGCCGCCGACCACTATGACCTGCGCTGGTTCACGCCCGCCACCGAGGTCGATCTCTGCGGCCACGCCACCCTCGCCACCGCTCACGTGTTGACCCACGAGCTCGCCACCGTGGGCCCCCAAATCACCTTCCGCACCGCCAGCGGCGCACTCACCGTGACCCGCCAAACCCACGGCCGCTTGGAACTCGACTTCCCCGCCCGTCCCTCGGTCGCGCTAGATCCCACCACTCCCGCCGCCACCGCCCTGCTGGCCGCACTCGGCTTGCCATCCGCGGAGTGGATCGGCGCCGCCCGCGATCACGTGGTGGTCCTGCCCGATCAAGCCGCCGTCGCTGCCGTGCAACCCGACTTCGTCCGCCTCGCCGCCTGCGACACCTTTGCCGTCATCGTCACCGCGCCCGGCGACGACTGTGACTTCGTCTCGCGCTTTTTCGCCCCCCGCGCCGGCATCAATGAAGACCCCGTGACCGGCTCCGCCCACTGCACGCTCGTGCCCTATTGGGCCGCAAAGTTAGGCCAAAACAGCCTCCACGCCCGCCAAACCTCGGCCCGTGGCGGTGAACTCTGGTGCCACCTGCGCGACGACCGCGTCGGCCTCGCCGGCCAAGCCGTCACCTACCTGCGCGGCAATATCACGCTCCCGTGATCAGCGCCCCCCGCACCCAATCGAGAATCCCGAATCAAAAATCAAAAATCCCTCAACCCAGCCCGTTCTGCAGCACCCAACGCACCAGGCTGGCGACTTCGCGCACGCCCAGCTTTTCCATGATGTTGGCGCGGTGCTTTTCGACCGTGCGGGTGCTCAAATCGAGGTCGGACGCGATCTCCTTGGAGGAGCGTCCCGCCGCCACCAAACGGGCGACTTCCAATTCCCGCGCCGACAGAACAGACGGCAGCGCGGCACTCGCCGGCGGCAAACCGCCTCCCGCGACCGGGCCACTCTCCGCCTGCACGTGGGACGCAAAAAACATTCCACCGGCCATGACCGTATCAATGGCCTGAATCACGTAGGCCAACGGCGCCGTCTTATCAACGTAGCCCCCTACGCCCAACCCCATCAGCTGCGACGGCAGCTTCGGCTCCGCATGCGCGGTGAGCACCAGGATGCGCACATCCGGCGTCTTCTGCCGCAACTCCCGCACGATCTCCAAACCGTGCTTACCCGGCAGGTGCAAATCGACCAGCAACAGATCCGGCGGACTCTCCAAACACGCGGCCAATCCCGCCGCCCCGTCGGAGAAGTCTTCCACATCCTTCCATCCCTTCCGTTTTTCCAGCGCTCTCTTTAGGAGTTGGCGAAAGACCGTCTCATCTTCGATGAGGATAACACGGGGAGAATCGGGGACTTCTGTAACGTCGTCGCTCATGGAGGCGGGGTTATTGATAGGGGGGATACGTAATCTTGCGCAAGCGCGGTCTCACCTCCGCGGTGAACAAAAATTGTATGGCTGCAAGGCGGCCAACCGACCAACTGTAACGGTCAAGACTGCAAACGACTGCTACTGGGCCGCCCCCAACTCTGTCCGTTACCCTTGGACCACGCCTCTTTGCTCCCTCTCGCCTCTGCCGCATCGCTCCCCATGTCCGCCGTCATCGCCAACCCCACCCCTGCTCTCACCCTCTACCAACAGCTGGCCGACTCCGTGCAAACCCTCATCGAGCGCGGCACGCTGCGCCCCGGCTCGCGCGTGCCCTCGGTGCGCCGCATGGCCCTGCAACGCGACGTGAGCATCGCCACCGTCATCCAAGCCTACACCGTCTTGGAAAACCGCGGCCTGCTCGAAGCCCGTCCCCAATCCGGTTACTACGTCCGCTCCCGCCCCGGCCTGCTCGCGCCCGAGCCACGCATGGCCCGTCCCATGGCGCGCCCTTCCGAGGTGGGCGTGAGCGACCTCGCCGCCGAGGTGGTCAACGCTTCCGCCGAGCCTGACTTCGTCGCGCTCGGTGCCGCCTGTCCGCACCACAGCCTTTTCCCGACCAAAAAACTCGCCCGCCTGCTCGGCGCCGCCGGCCGCGACGATCCGTCCCTCATCGGTCGCTACGCGATGGATGCCTCGCACCCGCCCCTCTGCCGCGAGATCGCCCGCCGTTACCTCCAGGTCGGCACGCCGCTCGATCACGACGAGTTGGTCATCACCGTCGGCTGCACCGAGGCGCTCAACCTTTCCCTGCGCGCAGTCACCCGCCCCGGCGATACCATTGCCATCGAGACGCCCACCTACTTCGGCATTCTCCAGACCACCCAGGCCCTGGGCCTCAAGGTCATCGAAATTCCCAGCGACCCGCGCGACGGCATCTGTCTCGATGCGCTCCAACGCGCCCTCGAGACCTGCCCCATCAAGGCGGTCCTGCTCATCCCCACCTTCTCCAACCCGCTCGGCGCCTGCATGCCCGACGCCCGCAAGGCCGCCCTCTACGAGCTGCTCGCCACCCACGACCTGCCCGCCATCGAGGACGACGTCTACGGCGATCTGCACTGGGGCGATCGCCGCCCCAAACCGCTCAAGGCCTGGGACACCGATGGCCGCGTCCTGCTCTGCTCCTCCTTTGGCAAGACCCTCGCCCCGGCCCTCCGCGTCGGTTGGTGCGCGCCGGGGCGCTACCTCGAACGCGTGCGGCGCCTCAAGTTCACCAACACCGTCGGCACGCCCGTCATCCTGCAAAAGACGCTCTCCGATTTCCTGCGCAACGGTGGTTACGACCATCACCTGCGCTCCATCCGCCGTGCCTACCGCGAGCAGGTGCAACGCTTCTCCACCGCCATCGTAAGCGCCTTCGGCGCCGGCACCCGCATCAGCCGACCGCAGGGCGGTTTCGTGCTCTGGGTCGAATTGCCCGCCGGCGTCGATACCGTCCGGCTGCACCAGGACGCCCTGCGCCACCGCATCAACATTGCCCCCGGCCCCCTCTTCTCCGTGCGCGACCGCTACCGCCACTGCCTGCGTATCAACTGCGGGCTGCCGTGGAACGAGACCATCGAACAAGCCATCGCCACCCTCGGCACTCTCGCCCGCGCCCAAACCTCCGATTGAGGCCCTCCCCAGCAGCCACCGATCCGGCAATTTTTTACAATTGGGGCTCAAATCGCCCCCCCCGTGACCGATGGGGAATACGTCCCTGTCATTCCGTCCGATAACTGCTAGCGATTCTCCTTCATGACGCCCCGCCGCATTCTGCGTAGGTTGGCCGTCGTCGCCGCCCGTGGCTGCGTCGACCTTGCGCGCATGGGCGGATCCCGACACCCGCGACGCACCCGCGGCCTCCTGGTGGTGTTGGCCCTCTGGTCCACATCGCCGCTCTCCGCGATCTCCCTCGAGGAACTGGACGGGCACCCGGACCTCACCCCCAAGAGCTACGCGAGTTTCTTCGAGGACTTTGAGTATCGCCTCTTTCGCGAGGTGCAGCCCCCCGACCAGTTCCTGCTCAACCGCGTCGGCGACTGCGACGACTACGCCATCCTCGCCGATCACCTTCTGCCCAAACACGGCTACGAAACGCGCCTCATTCACGTGCGCCTCGCCGGCATGGTCTCCCACGCCGTCTGCTACGTCACCGAAGAGCGCGTGTATCTCGACTACAACAACCGCGCCGTCTTCTTCCGCCTGACCAAGTCCAAACCTTCCCTGCGCGCCATCGCCCAAAAGGTCGCCGACTCCCTCAACGCCAATTGGACCTCCGCCTCCGAATTCGTTTATACCTACGTCAGCGACCGCAAAGTGATCACCGCCACCGTGGTGCGCACCGCCGACCCCGCCGACGATCCCCCGCCCGGCAAAGCCCCCCCGCCTCCCAGCAACCTGCTGGTCAACTGAGCTCCCCTTCCCTCTCTCCCCTCCTCCGTCCGCTTCCTCTCCTATCGCGTTTTCTTCGCCCCGCCTCTGTCCCCTCCTGCAATGGACCGAACCTTCCGCACCATCCTCATCGTCTTCCTCGTCGTTGCCGCGCTTTCCGTCGGCGTCGTCGTGGTCTCGATGCGCAACATCCAGCGAGCTGCCAAAGCCTCCGACTGGGTCAACCACACCCACGCCTTCATCACCGAAGTGGACGGCATCGTCGCCTCCCTCCGCCACGCCGAGGGCGCCCTGCACACCTACCTGCTCACCCGCAGCGAGCTGCAGCGCGATGACTACCGCGACGCCTTCGCCGAACTCGCCGAACACGTTGAGGTCGCCAAAGCCCTCGCCGCTTCAAATGAGGCCAACGCCGCCCACATCGCCACGCTCGAAGCCGCCCTCGGTCAACGCGCCCAGCTCGCCCGTGACCTGCTCAACCACCAACGCGCCGGCGAGGACGACGCCGTGCAGGAGCTGCTCACCAGCGACGCCGCCGCCGATGGCCTGCAAGAACTCCTTCGCCAAGCCCATCACATCCGGGCCCAACAGATCGAAGCCCTCAACCAACGCGACCAAGCGGCCTACGCCTACGATCAAACGTCCCGCACCACCCTCTTCATCGGCGCCAGCCTCAACGTGCTCATCCTCCTCGGCACCGCCTGGTTCATCCGCGACGACCTCAACGCCCGCCGTCGCGCCACCGCGCTGCTCCAATCCGACAACGAACGCCTCGAAGCCCGCGTCGCCGAACGCACCGCCGAGCTTTCCGAAGCCAACACCAAGCTCAAAGCCGAGAACCTCGAGAGCCGCTGGAAAAACCAGGCCCTTGGTCACCAGCTGCGCTACAACCACCTCATCATCGACTCCATCAACGAGCTCGTCCTCGTCATCACCAAGGCCCGCAACATCTCCCGCGTGAATCCCGCCGTGCTGCGCGCCACCGGCCTGGAAATGCCCGACCTCGTCGACCGCCCACTCTCCGACTGCGTGGCCCTCGATGCCCCGCCCGACGGCGCTCCGTTGCTCGACCCCGTCAAGGACGCTCTGCGCAGCGGCCAGGACCTGCGCGACCGCCCCGCCGCGCTGAAAGATAAAAACGGCGACCCCGTGCCGGTCCGCTTCTCGCTCTATCCCCTGCGCGACAACGACAAGGTCGTGGGCGGCGTCGTCACCCTTCACCTCGTTTCCACTGGTTCCTGAATCCGCCCTTCCTCACCCTTTCCTCCTCCTACCCGTGCAAGCCCACCACATCCTCTCCATCGACGACGAAGACATCATTCGCGAGCTCCTCGGCGAGTTGCTCGAAGCCCATGGCTATCGCTTTACCGGCGTCGGCACCCCTCACGAAGCCCTCAACATCGCGCGCTCCGATCCGCCCGACCTCATCATCACCGACCTCCAGCTCGAGGAATCCGACGGACTCGAACTGGTCGAAAAGATGGCCGAACTCGTGCCCGATGCCCCCGTCATCCTGCTCACCGGTATCCTTTTCGACAGTCAGACGGTGAACGAAACCCTCTCCAACAAGATCTCCACCTACATCAGCAAAACCGCCCCCCTCAGCGACCTCCTGGCCGAAGTAAAGCGCCTCCTCAAGGACCGCTGAGGCGATTCGCTTCACCCGATTTTCAGCGTTTCCGCGTCGCTCGCTTTCCGCATGCTCCGCCCGCATGCGTTCCATCGCTCTGCTGCTATTTGATGATGTCGAGGTGCTCGACTTCGCCGGTCCGTTTGAAGTCTTCAGCGTCACCCGCGAGCTCAACCAAGACGCCCTCTTCAAAGTCCACACCGTCGGCGTGACCGCGGGCACCATTCGTGCCCGCAACGGCCTCAAAGTCATCCCCGACCACACCCTCGAGTCGGTGCCCCCGACCGATGTGCTCATCATCCCCGGCGGCGCCGGCACCCGCCAACTCCTGCATCAGGAGTCCACCATCGAATGGATCCGGCACCGCGCCCGCCACCACACCGAGATCATCCTCTCGGTCTGCACCGGCGCCCTCCTGCTCGCCCGCGCCAACCTCCTCGACGGCCTCACCGTCACCACGCACCACTCGACGCTCGACTTGCTCACCGACCTCGCCCCCAACGCGACCGTCGACCCGGCGCAGCGCTTCCACGACAACGGCAAGATCATCACCGCCGCCGGCATCAGCGCGGGCATCGACGCCTCGCTCCACCTCGTCGCCCGCCTCCACGGCGAAGACACCGCCCGCCGCACCGCCATCTACATGGAATACCCCTGGCCCAATTCCACCTCATGAGCGCCGCCCAAGCCATCAACCTGCGCGCCAAAGTCGCCAAACTCGACGCCCACTGGTCGCCGCGCGTGATCGGTGAACTCGACGACCACTACGCCAAGGTCGCCAAACTCAAAGGCTCCTTCACCTGGCATAAACACGACGACGAAGATGAACTGTTCCTCGTCATCGACGGCCGGTTGAAGATCGAGTTCGAAGACCACAGCGTCGACCTCGGCCCGGGCGAGATGTGCATCGTGCCGCGCGGCGTGCTGCACAACCCCGTCGCCGCCGAAGAGTGCAGCGTGCTGCTCATCGAAAAAAAGAGCACACAACAAACCGGCGACAACGCCACCGCCCAAACCAAGAGCATCGCCGACCAACTCCGGCCGCTGTAAGCACCTTCCTCCAGGCGTCGAGCGGAGAGGCAACGCAACGCGAGTAAACTCGCAGCCTACATTTCGCGTTCGCTACCGCACTGTAGGCCGCGACCTTGGTCGCGCTGCGCCGGATGGCACCGTCTAAGAACGCGTCGAACCGCCGCACCACCTCAGCGCGAGCCCGCTCCCACCGGCTCCGGGTCACGCCCGGCCGCCGGCACGGTCTCGCGGTGCGGTTTGTCCAACTGCCGCCCGGGCGGGCCAAGCCGTGTCATGCCCATGATGATACGCGCGCCGCGCTTGTAGGTGCAGTAAGCATAGATCCATTGGATCAACACCGAGATGCGATTGCGCAGACCGACGAGGAAGGCCAAGTGCAGCGCCAGCCACGCCACCCACGCGAACCAGCCGCGCAGCTTGAGTTTGCCGATGCGCGCCACGGCCGCCGAACGCCCGATCGTCGCCATGTCACCTTTATCCCAATACGCGAACGCCGGTCGCAGTCCGGGCTCACGCAGGGTCTTCAAATCCAAATCGCCTTCGATTGCTTTCGCCACGTGTTCACCCGCCTGCATCGCGCCCTGCGCCACGCCCGGAACCTTCACGCCCTTGGTGTCGGTAAGCGAAACCAAGTCACCAATGGCAAAAATCTCCGGATGTCCCGGCACACTGAAATCGGGTTCCACCAGGATGCGGCCCGCCCGATCTCGCTCGGCGCCGAGCGACTCCGTCACCGGACTCGCACCCACCCCGGCGGCCCACACGATGTTGCCGGCCTGCACGGTCTGATCGCCAAAGTCGACTTCGCCAGCGCGCACGTCAGTCACCCGGGTGCCGGTGTAAATCTCCACGCCACGAACGCGCAGCGTTTTTTCGGCATGGGCCGAAAGCTCCGGCGGAAAATTGCCTAGCAGTCGATCGCCGCCATCCACCAGAATGATACGGGCCTCACGCGGGTCGATGTGGTCAAAATCTCGATACAGGACCGTCTGGGCCAAATCGGCAAACGAGCCCGCCAATTCCACTCCTGTTGGACCGCCGCCCACCACGACCGTCGTCATAAGCACCTGGCGTTTCTCCGGATCGGATTCGCGCTCGGCCCGTTCGTAGGCCAGCAGCAGGTTGCGGCGCAAACGCATGGCATCGTCGAGCGACTTAAGCCCCGGCGCATACTCCGCCCACTCGTCCTTGCCGAAGTAGGAGGTCTTTCCCCCAAGTGCTACCACGAGGTAGTCGTAGTGCAACTCACCGCCATCGAGCACCACACGATGGTTCTCGGCGTCCACCGCCGTCACCTCGGCCATCAGGACCTCAAGGTTGGGTTTATCGCGCAGGATCGTGCGAATGGGTTGCGCGATGTCGGGCGCCGCCAAACCGGCGGTCGCCACTTGGTAGAGCAAGGGCTGGAAAAGGTGGTGGTTTTGCCGGTCCACGACCGTGATTCGCGCCTTGGTGGTCGGGAATGACCGCGCGAAGCTCAGGCCGCCGAAGCCGGCCCCGAGCACGACAATATGAGGAAGCTGGTTTTCCTGAGTCGTGGACATGATGCAGAATAGACACCCTGCACCGACCCGCAAACCGAGGACTGGTTTTCAGAAACTATTCCCGGCAACGCCGTCGCCCCGGCGGGCCACCTCGTAGCTGCCTTGGAGCGCAGCGACAAGGTGGCCCGCGGAAGGTGCCATTCAGTTGGCCCCCGGCCCGGCCGCAAACCCGTCCTCCGTGCCCGGAGAGACGTGATAGCGACCGGTGCGCGTGGTGCCATCGCGCGTGTTGTAGAGCTCAATCACGCGCAGCAGTTCACTGAGGCTTAACTCACCGTCGCGGTTGCTGTCGGCCGAGTGGAAGGTCGTGAACGCCGGCGGCGTGCCGGCGGCCGTCGTCGGGTCACTGGCGAACCCGTCCTCCGTGCCCTCGGCCGGCACGTAACGACCCGTGCGAGCCGTGCCGAGACGCGTGTTGTAGAGTTCGATCACCCGCAGCAGCTCGCTGAGACTGAGCTCGAAGTTCGCATCGCTGTCGGCGGAATGCGTCGCCGGCATTTTCGTCAGCATGAGCGGATCCGGCGTGACCATGTCCTGCAAGGTCTCACCCGCGACCCCGATGTTGAACCAAGCGGTCAACTCGTAGTCTCCCGCCGCCGCGCTGGGCACGTTGAGCGTGTAGCTGAAGTCGAACGCGCTCTGCGGCAGGCCACCGCCCGACCAGGATGCAAACAGGCTGGCTTCACCACCCGGGAAGAACTGTGCCCCCGAGCCACTCACGTAACTCCAGGCTTCGCCGCCCACTTCCGCCGGCAGCAACACCGGCATCTGCAGACTCGTCACCGCCGCGCTGTATTCCACCACCACATCGATCGTGATCGTGCCGCCCGGGACGTAGGCGCCTTCGCGCACACTGTGCGTCGCCACGACTTCGGCCACGACCACCAGAGCGACATTCGACGTCACGGAGTCAACCGGATCGGTCACCACCACATCGTAGTCGCCGAGGTCGTCCTCGGTCACCGCGAACAACTCGAACGTGGAACTCGTCGCGCCCGGGATTGGCGTGCCGTCCTTGCGCCACTGATACGTCAAAGGATCGCCGCCGGTCGCACTCACGCTCAGCGTGACATCGTCGCCCACCAACACGACCGCGTCCTGCGGCTGGGTCGTGATCTCCGGACCTACGTTGACGGTGAGCGTCGCCGCAGCGCTGGTGACGCTGCCGACCGCATTGGTGACGACCACGTCGTAACTGCCGGCGTCATCCGCCTGCACTTCGGCGATGGCGTAAGTCGCCGCCGTCGCGCCGGAGATCGGCGCGCCGTCCTTGCGCCACTGATACGTCGGCGTCGGCAGACCTTCGGCGACCACGGTGAAGCTCACGGGTTTACCGCGGTTCACCGTCTCGCTGATCGGTTGCTCATTGATGACCGGCGCCGTCTGCACCGTGAGCGTGGCGACATCACTCGTCGCGCTGCCGCGGGCATTGGTCACCACCGCGTGATAGTCGCCGGCGTCGGCCGCCTGCAGGTCGCTCAGCGCCAGCGACGGACCCGTCGCGCCGGCAATCGCTTCACCGTTGAAGAACCATTGCACGGTCGGCGTCGGGTGACCGGTGAAGGCCACACTGAAGCTCGTGCCCTGTCCGGCGTTGAGCGTAACCGGAGTCGGCTGCGTCGTGATGGCAGGCGCGTAGTTCACCGTCACCAGCGCGGCGTTGGTGGTGCCACTGCCCTGGCTGTTTTGGTAAACGACGTCGTAGCTGCCCGCGTCCGCCGGTTGCGCGTTCGGCACCGTGAGCGTGGATCCGGTCGCGCCGTCGATCGGCGTGCCGTTGAAGCGCCACTGCAGCGTCGGCGTCGGCAAGCCGATCACCTGCGCGCTCAGTTCCAGCGTGCTGCCGGCGTTCACCGTGGTATCGGTCGGATGGCTGATGACGATCGGCGCAAAGGCCACCACGACCTCGGCCGGATCGCTCGTGTCGCTGCCAAAGGCGTTCGTCACCTCGACCGTGTAGAAGCCGTTGTGCCCGGCGTTGGCGGAATCGATCACCAGAGTCGCATCGGTGCGGCCAAAGAGTTCACCGCCGTTGAAGAACCATTGGTAAGTCGGCGCCGGCAGACCGTCGGCGATCACACTCAGTTCAACACGATCCCCTTCCACCGCGTCGACATCGACGGGCTGCGAAGTGATCCCCGGCGCGTAATTCACCACCACAACAGCAGGCCCGCTGGTCACGGCGTCCACCACGTTGGTGACGGTCACGGTGTAGCTGCCGGCATCGGCGCGAGTCACGCCAGTGAGAGTGAGCGTCGCAGCCATCGCATCGGTGATCGCCTCGCCGTCCTTGAACCACTGATACGTCGGCATCGGGTTGCCGGTGGCTTCGACACTGAGTTCCACCGTCGCGGCCGGATCGAAGGTGCCGCCCACCGGCGCCACCGAGATCTCTGGCGCGGTCTGCACCGTGAGGGTGGCCGAGGCGCTGACCGTCGTGCCCACCTCGTTGGTGACTGCGGCGGTATAGTCGCCAGCGTCATCGAGGGTGACCGCCGTGAGGTTCAGGGTGTCACCCGTCGCGCCGACGATCGGGTCGTCGTTGAAGAACCACTGCACCGTCGCCACACCGCTGGCGCTGTAAGCCACCGCGAAGCTGGCGGGCTCGCCGAGCGGCACCGCCACGTCGATCGGATCACTGGTGATCGTCGGCGGCGCGACGATTTCCAGCGTCGCCGCGGGGCTGGTCGCACTGCCGAGGTCGCTGGTGACGATCACATCGTAATCGCCGGCATCGGCCGCGGTAAGCGCGCTGAGTTCGAGGGTCGAGTCCGTCCCGCCGTCGATCGGCGTGCCGTCCTTGCGCCACTGATACGTGAGCGCGCCGGAACCGTAGGCATCGGCCGTGTAGGTCACGCTGCCTTCGGCGCCTGCCGAACGCGGTCCGCGCGGCGCGCCGAAGAAGCCCGGCGCCAGCGGCGTGCCATGAATGCGTGCCAGTCCCGTGCGGCTGACCTCGTTGCTGATCAAGATCAGGTTGCCCATCACCGCAATGTCACCGTTGGCCAACACCTCCAGATCGGTGATGCTGGCCTGGTTGTAGCTGCCAGTGGTTCGCTGGTAGGTAAAGGAACTGTCGAACGTCGTGTCCAACGAACCATCCGGCAGGAACTGCGCGATTTGGGTCGTGATCGCCGCCCCCGAGCCGAGGTAACCCGCCACCACGATGCGACCGTCCGGTCGCACCGCGAAGGCGTAAACATTATTGAAGTCGAAGCCAAGCGGACCGAAGCTCTGGTCCACAAAGCCGTTGGCATCGAGCCGCGCCAGGCGCGGCCGGCCCAGACCATCCACGGTGGTAAAGCTGCCGCCGATGAGGAAACGACCGTCGGGCAGACGGTGGATCCGCTGAACGTTGGACACCGCGATGTTGTTAAAGGAAGTATCGAGACTGCCATCGGCATTGAGGCGGGCCACGCCGCTGCGGGAGGCGGCGCCGATGGCGGTGAAGTTGCCCACAATCACCGGGCGGCCATCGGGTTGGACGAGCATGCTCTGCACCGTGCCTTCGACCCCGCCGTTCGGGTTGAAACTCGTATCCACATCACCATTACCCAGCAGGCGCGCCAGCCCCAGGGTGGGAGTGCCGGCCACGTCCAGCTCGAGATTGCCGGACCAGACGATGTAGAGTCCGTCTCCGGCGGCCGCGAGCGGCGCCACCGCATTAATGCCGGGCACGCCGAGGCCCGTGAAGGGCGAGACAAATCCGGTATCCACCGTGCCGTTCGCGGTGAATCGCGCCAAACCGGCGGTCGCATGGCCACCGATGGTTTCGAACGAGCCCCAGACATAGAGGGCTCCGTCGGGGCCCTGCTCGGCACCAACGATCTGGTTGTCGGCGATCAACGGGGTGTAGCCGGGGACCGTCGCACCGTAGGCGTCGACGCGGCGAATGCTGGTCCCGCCGACGAGCAGCAGGCTGCCGTCCAGCAGACGCAGCACGCTGCGATCATTTGTGGCAGCCTGTTCGCTGAAGAAGTCGATCCGTGGTGAACCCGGGCCGGAGCCGATCGCGTCTCCCACGCTCAACTGCACCACGGCCGTGAGCGTCGCCAGACCGTTGTCGACCACGAGGCGATAGGTGCCGGCGTCGGCCGCGGTGACGTTGTTGACCGAGAGACTGGAGCCGGTGCTGAGCACCTGACCAGGCAGGCCGTCCTTGGTCCACGTGTAGGTGACCGTGCCACCGCCGGTGCTGGAGACTTGGGACGTCCAGACGGCGCGGCCGCCGGGCACCGTGCTGATGTTGGTCGGGGCCGACACCCAGCTCAGCGGTTGCGCTTCGGCCCCGTCGGTCGCTTCCAACCAGGCCAGCGCCACGCGCTCGATTTCGCCCGCTTCGACAAAGTCGCCGAAAACCAGCACTTGGTTCCCCGTGGCCGCGATGCCCCGCAGTGTGACCTGCGAGTTGTTCTCCCCCTCGAAATAGCCGCGGGTGTTGTTGCCGGCGCTGAAGGCGGAGTCAGCCGTGCCGTCGGGACGCATGCGGTAGGGATAGTATCCGCTGGTGTAATACACCGAACCGTCGGCCGCCACATCGAGGCTCGACGGGCTGACCGGGATATTGAAGGCCTGGTTCAGGGTGCCATCCGCGTTGAGCCAGGCGAAACCGCGGCTCGCGGTGGAATCGACCGAAGTGAAGGTGCCCTGGATGCCGATGCGATCGGTTTCCGGCTCGATCCGGATCCGTTGCACCACGTTGTTGATGACCGGGCTGAAGAGCGCATCGATCGATCCATCCGCGGTGAGGCGGGAGAGGTAGCGCGACGTGAAGCCGTTGAACAGATTCTGATACCCGCCCACCAGGATCCCGCCCTCGGCGTCCACCGCGACGTCGAAGAGGTAGTTGTTGAAGCCGGTGCCCATCGCGAGCGTCGGGTCAAGCGAGCCGTCGGAGTTGAGGCGCACGAGGTAACGCAGGGAGTTGCTCGTGCCGCTGTGGCTGGTCTGACCATTCCACTGCGAGAACTGACCGGCGGCCAGCAGCTTGCCGTCCCCATCAAAAGCGAGGCCGCGCACCGCAGAGTTGGGTCCGGTGCCAATGGCGAAGCTCGAGTCGATGCTGCCATCAGGCAGCAAACGCACGAGGTTGGCGCGGGACTGGCCGTTGACCGTGGTGAAAAGGCCGCCGAGGTAGATGCGACCGTTGTCGTCGATCTCCACCGCGTAGACGTAGCGATTTTCCTGCGTGTTGTTCAGGGTGGTCGGCAGGCCGTGATCCAGCGTGCCGTCGGGGTTGAGGAAGAAGAGCTGATAAGGGCCCGCGCCGTCCACGAAGGCACCGTGACGGGCGACCACAAACACGCGCCCGTCGGGCAGCGTCTCGGTCAACTCGATCCGGCTGTCGACCGTCGCACCGGCGTTGTTGCTGCTCAGGGCGCCACTGTAAACCGGACGCTCCACGGAGAGCGAAACGCTGGGCGTGGTCAGCGAACCACCGGCGGTGGTGATCGTCGCGTGATAGGCGCCGGCCGCCTCGGTCGGCACGGCCCACCAGCTCAGTCCCCAGCTGACGGCGCCGGCGATCGGGCTGCCGTCCTTAAACCACTGCACGGTGGCATCCGCCGGAGCGTAAACCGGCAGCCCGAGGCTCACCGGCTCATAAGCGTAGGCCGCCACAGCCGCCGCCGAAGCCGTGAGCTCCGGTGTCGCCGCCGGATCGATCTCGCCGTTGTGGAGTGCATAGAGACCAGACCGATCCGTCACGTTGCCAAAACCGGAAAGCGTCTGTTGGAAGACAAGGATCCGCTCGGCCGTTTCGGCGATGAAGAGGAAATTCGGGTAGCTGCTGGAAGCGGTCGGCGCGTCCGTGCCAACCGATACGAAGGACGGATCGGCGGAGCCGTCCGGCAGGAGGCGCAGCACGCGGTTACGGGCGACCCCGTCATAGGAGCGGAAATTGCCCGTGAGCACGAGGCGTCCTTGCGAGTCGCTGGCCATGCCACCAATCGGCACCTGCGCGGTGGCCGATGTGCCTTCGAAGCGGTTGGTGTTGAAACTGGCATCAAAGGTGCCGTCGGGCAGCAGCTTGCGCACGGTGTAGACGTTGGGCAGGCCGCTCGGGTAATGGTAGCTGAGCACGTAAACCGCGCCGTCGGGCGCCGCGGCGATGGACTGAATGCTTTCGCTGTAGCGGGCGCGCAGGCCGGCATAACTCGAGTCAAAGGAACCATCGGCGTTGATGCGCCAGACATAGACCCGCGTGTTGTTGGAATCGGGCAACAGGTAGTTGCCTCGCACCCACCACTTGCCGTCGCCGGCCGGGGCCGCATCGGACACCGAGACGCCGGTCATGGGGTTCATGGTGCCATCCAACGTGCCGTCGGTGTCGACGATGGCGAAGTTGGCATTGATGCCCGCCAGACCGGAACCGAGTAGGAAGAGGCGGCCATCCTCCATCGGCGTCACGCGCATGATGTTGTGGCTGGTGAAGCGGGTGTAATCGAAGGTGGAGTCGATGGTGCCATCCGCCAACAGGCGCACGATAGCCGTGTTGGTGGTGTCGATGCGCAGGCTCTGGCCGAACACCAATAGCTTGCCGTCCGGCAATCCATACAGACCTCGCACCGTGCCGCTGGTGAAGCGGGCATCGAGAGTGAAGTCGGTGCGTTCCTGGCCGAGTTCGTCCCAAGCGACCAAGACGCGCGCCCCGATACCGGAGGCCGGGCTGTAGTTGAACGCATAGAGATTGCCCGCGGCATCCTCGCCCACCCCACCGAGGCTGTAGGCGGATCCGCCAACACCCCAGGTGAGATCAATCTCACCGGCCCGGCCGGCGTTGGAGCGCACCGTGAGATCGACCGGATCGGTGGTCGACGTTTCCCCGTCGACCGTGATGTCGAGGGTGTAAGCGCCAGCATCGCTGGGGGCGAACGACGGAATGAAGAGCGCCGGGTCCGTCGCGCCGGCGATCACCTCGCCGTCGTGATACCATTGGTAGGTGGCTTGATCGGCTCCGCGCACACCGACACCGAGCGTCACCGCGTTGCCCGGGATGTAGTTGCCGCCCTGCGGCGTCTCCACCAACGCGAACGGTTCGGCGCCACCGGCGTTGAGCAGGGAGATGCCGCGCACGTAGACGTTGTTCACGTTGCCCGAGGTGAGGATGAGCAGGTTGTCGCCGTCACGCTCAAGATAGGTGGCGCTACCGGTCATCACCACCGAGCGATCGATGGAGCCGTTGTTGAGCAGACGCGCGAGCCGTGTGTTCGGGGTGGCTACCGGCAGCTGGCCGACGACCACCAGACGATCCAACGGATCCATCGCGAACGTGTAGATGCTGCTGAACTCGGTCTTGAACGAACGATCGAGCGCGCCATCGGCCGACAAGCGCACGAGGCGTTGCCCCTCACCATCGATGGTCGCGAGCACCTGGTTGCCCGAGGCGTAGAGTTCGCCCTGCGGACCAAACACCACGCGGGTCGGCGAGTAAGCGAGTTCCGTGACCGCAAAGCTCTCGTCCCAAGTGCCGTTGGCGTTCAGGCGGATCATCAAGGTGCGTGGCACGGTCTGGCCACCGATGGACGTGAACGTGCCGGTCACATAAAAACGACCACTCGCATCTTCAAAGATGTTGTTGGCCGTGCTCACGACGCCGCCCGGCAGGAAGCTGGTGTCGAGCGTGCCGTTGGCGTGGAGCTTGATGAGATTGGAGACCGCGGTGCCTTTGAACTCGGCGAAGAATCCGGCCAACAAAATGCCGCCGTCGGCCAGGCGCGCGATGGCATAGGCCTGGCGGAAGTTTCCGAGGTCGCCGTCCTGCACCAAGGTCTGCGCGAGGGTGCCGTTGGCGTTGAGGCGAACGACAAGCAAGCGACTGTTGTCCGGCAGATAGAGATAGCGACCGAGCACCAGCAACGTGCCGCTCGGTTCCTCGATGATCTGATACACGTTGTTCGCCGAGGTCGTGCTGAATGGCAGGTTGTTGTTGAAGCTGGAGTCGAGCGAGCCGTCCGGCCTCAGCTTTGCAATGCCGCGCAAGGTGACGCCTTCAAATGAGGAAAAGCTGCCGTAAACGATGCGGCTGCCATCGCTCAGTTTGGTCACGCCGGCGGCGTTGCCGCCGATGCCGGTGTTCATCGCAATACCCGGAATCGGCGAGAGCGGATCCGCGCCGAGGAAACCGACCGTCATATCGGCAGTCACGCTGCCCAAACCGTTCGTGGCCGTGAGCGTATAAACGCCGGCCTGGTCCTGGGTCGGATTGTCGAGCAACAGCTGCGGGCCGATTGCGCCGACGAGGTCCACGCCGTTCAAACTCCATTGATAGGTAATCGGGCCGCCACCGACCACGCGGGCATAGAGCGCCACATCGACGCCCTCCACCACCGCGCGATCACCCGACGCGTCGATCACCTGCAGCGCACCGGTGGGTCCGCCATCGACGTTGAAACGCACAAAGCCGCGCTTCGGCGCATAGCTGTAATCGCCGGCGAGGAGCAGCTTGCCCGTGTCGGTCCAATCCAACCGCGCCTCACTCACCGAGCGCACGCGTTGCAAGCCATCGGCCGGGAACGCGAGGTCGAGCTGACCATTGGCATCGAGACGCACCAGACCGCCGAGGGCAAAACCATCCCACGTGCCGAAGGTGCCGGCCACGTAGAGGAAGCCATCCGGCGCCGCCAGAATGCCGGTCACCGTGCCACCCGGCCCCGCCGAATTCACCGGACCGAAGCTGGTGTCGACGACACCCGTGGCCGACAAGCGAGCCAGGCCCCGCACCGTGACGTCGGAGACGCTGGTGAAGTAGCCCCCCACGTAGATCCGGCCACTGGCATCCTGGGCGAAGGAGTTCAGCTGGTTGAACGGCGTGTAGATGGTGTTGAACCCGGGGCTCAGCGTGCCGTTGGATTCGAGACGCACGAGTTCCATGCGACCGGCGGTGGAGTTCGTGCCCATCGCAAAGATGCGGCTGCCGTCGTTCGACAGCTCCACCTGCAACACCGAGTTCAGGTTGTGATAATCACCGAACGACGCGTCGTAGCTGCCGTTGGCGTTGAGGCGCGCCAGACCGCGTCGGCTCGTGCCCGAGATGGTATTGAACGAACCACCGACCAAAATGCGATTGTCCGGCAGCACCCGCAACGAGCGCACCGCGCCATCCACCGTCGACTGGAAGCTGGTGTCGAGCGAGCCATCGGCGTTAAGCCGGGCGAGGTAGGGACGATCGGTGCCATCCAACGTGACGAAGTTGCCACCGATCACGACCTTACCGTCGGACTGCAGCGCCACGGCTTGGATCACGTTGTTGGCCGAGACTCCCGGGTTGAACTCAGACAACGGCACGGTGATGCCGTCGGCGTTCAGTTTGTTGACTTGATAACCGCTGCCGGAACGTCCGCTGACGTAGTAAATCGAGCCGTCAGGACCGTAGGTGAACGCATGCGGATCGAAGGCGGCCGTATCGACGCTCCAAGTCGGATCGGCACTGCCCAGGCCCGTCGGCACCGCACCGACATCAATCGTGATCGGCGCCGATTCGACGAACCCGTTCTCGGCACTCGTGACGCGCAGGACATACGACCCCGCATCCGTCGGCAACAGACTGCGCAACGAAAGGCGGCCCGTCGTCGCTCCGGTGACAAGCGTGCTGTCGATCACCGGTTGTCCGTCCCGATACCACTGGAATTGCAACTCACCCGGGCCGCTGGCCAGAGCGGTGAGCACCCGCACGCTGCCCGCGTCAACAGCATTGGCGTAACCTTCGGTCTGCCAGGTGATCGCCGGCGCCTGCGGCGGATAAACGCCACTGAGAATCCGCACCGACCGCGCGTAATCGGTCGTCGAATCGAAATCCAAATCGAAGGTGCCGCCCGCCAACAGGGTGCCGTCGGACAACTGCAACAGGTTGGTGAAACTAAAGGTGCCGATCGGCGTGGCCCACTCGGTGTCGATCGCGCCCGTGGAGGTCAGCCGCACGCTGTTCTGCGCCGGCCAACCGTTGAAGCTGCTGAAGCCTCCCACCACGACGATGGAACCGTTTGATTCCACCGCCATGCCCGAGATGCTGCCGGTGCTGAAGGAACTGGTGGATTCCGGACCGCTCCCCGGACTGAACGTCGTATCGAGCGCACCGGAATTCAACAGGCGAGCGATCTTCGGGCGCGCCACCCCGCCATAGGTCGTAAACACACCGCGGATCAACCACGTGCCACCCGGCGCCGGAATGATCTCGGCAATGTCGTCATTGGCGCGCAGGCCGCCACCGAAGCTGGTGTCCAACGAGCCGTTGGCATTGAGGCGGGCGAGGTGGTTCACCGTCGTGCCGCCCCACGTCGCAAACGTGCCGGCTACGATCAGCTTATCGCCGTCGAGCTGGGCCGAAGCTATCTCGTCGCTCGGCCCATCCGTGTCATCGCTCGGACCAAAACCCTCGTCGAGTGAACCGTCGGTGTTGAACCGCGCGACATGCTGACGATCCACGCCGCCGATGCTGAAGAAACGACCGGCCACAATGATCTTTCCATCGGTCTGCAGCAGCAGGGCGTTGATGTCGCTCACGCCATTGAAACGCGGCGACTCAAAGGTCGGGTCAACCGCGCCCGAGGGCAGCAGACGCACCAGATCCTGCGGCGAGCCGCCGGCCGGCCACAGGTATCCGCCCACCACCAGTTTGCCGTCCGACTGCAGCGCGATCTGCTCGACCGTGAGCGACGTGAAGTTGGTCGAGAAGGAGTCATCCACCGAACCGTCCGGTCGCAGACGAATGAGGAAACCCGAACCACCGAGATAGGTCGAACCATCGGGGGTGCGCAGCGCGACGCGCGCATACTGGTTTTGTGGCAGCACGTCGGAGTAGACCTCACGCAACGCGCCCGGCACCGCCGTCGAATCGAAGTCGAGCGACACCGCGCCGGTGGTGATGGAACCGTAGGCGTTGGTCACGACTGCATAAAAACTCGCGCCAAAATCACCGTCGCCGACATCACCCACCGTGAGCGTGCTTTCATCGGCACCGGCGATGAGCTCACCGTCCCGATACCACGCGTAGGTAAACGGTCCCGGACCCACCACGCCCACCGCAAAGGTGGCGTTGGCGCCGTAGCCCACCGCCGTATTCACCGGCGCACTACTGACCGCCGGAGCCAGCCGCACGATGACCTGCGTGCCGGCATTAACGTATTCGCCGGCGCCGTTGCTGAAACGCACGGTGTAAAGGCCGATGTCCTCGAGTCCAGCGTCCGTGATGACCAACTCGTGGCCGACCTCCTCCGGCAGCCGCACCCCGTCGCGATACCATTGGTAACTCATGCCTTCGATCAGCGCGTAGCTGAGCGTCAGGTCCTCGCCCGGGTCGATCTCACGCGTGATGACCGCATCATCCGCGATGAAGGGCGGGGCATCGTCGCCCGCATAAATCACCGCGACGCGATTGCGGGCCTCCCCCCGCACCTGCGTGAAGCTGCCGCCCACCGCCAGCCGCCCGTCGGCCAGCGGGGTCAGCGCCATCACCTCGTTGTTGAAACCTTCACCGATATCAAAATACGGATCGATCGTGCCGCTCGGATAAACTCGCGCGAGACCACGACGTTCACCACCGCCGAGCGCCGTGAAGCGACCGCCCACAAACACGCGACCATCGGGCAATGCCGACAGCACCCGCACGCCGCTGTAGATGCCGGAGCCCAGCCCGCCCATGAAGTCGGTGTCCATGCTGCCATCGGCCAGCAGGCGCACGAGGCCCCGCGGTCCGGTCCCGTCCCAGGAGGCAAAGTCACCACCCACCCAGATCCCGCCGTCGGCATCGAGATGCAACGCCCACACCGCACTGCCCTCGCCCGGCGCAAAGGTTTCGTCGATCGCACCAGTGCTGCTCAGGCGCACCAAACCGGCCGCCGGTTGACCGGCAAACTGCGTGAACGAGCCGCCGACATAAATTGCCCCGGCGTCGCTCACCGCCAGCGCCTGCACCGTGCCCGCCGTGCCACTCGGCACCACCAATGAGGTGTCGCGGGAACCGTCGGCATTCAGGCGCACCAAACCACCGGCCGCCGTGCCGCCCGCGTTGGAGAAATTGCCACCCACCAGCCACTGATCGGCCCCGTAGGGCGCCACCGTGAACGCCGCTCCGTTAAGCACCGGCGGCGTGAAGCTTTCATCCCGCGCTCCGGTCGCCGTCAGCTTGGCCACGCCGTAGGAAACCGCGCCTTCATAGGAACTGAACTGCCCCCACACCAGCATGCCGCCGTCGGCCAGCAAGCGGGCACCGTTGACGTTGCCGTTGAAGCCGTTGACCGGCGCGAAACTGGGATCGAGCAGGCCGAAGCGATCGAGCTTGGCGATGCGGTTGCGCGTCTGGCCTGCGATGGTCGTGAAGTCACCAAAGATCCAGTAACCTCCATCGGTCGCCGGCAGGACGCCCCGCACGGTGTTGGTCGCCAGTTGCGCCCCGTCAAAAGCCGAGTCGAGTCCGCCGCGCAGCACCCAGCCGCCATGGAAACGGGCCAGCGCGACGCGGGGTTCGCCGTTGATGCCGGTGAAACTGCCGCGCACCAGGATCTTGCCATCCGGCAGCGTGAGCGAATCGGAGGCGTATCCACCGTCCAATGACGTGTCGTCGAAGAGCGGATCGAGCGGTCCGTTGGCCGTCATGCGGCCCAGGCCGCCGGGACGCGCCTCGCCGCGCAGCGAGGTATAGGTGCCGGCGACCACGATGCGGCCACTGCTGTCGGGGCGCGCCGCATACACGTAGGGATAGGTGCCCGCAGCGCCTGCGCCGGGCAGGAAGTTGGGATCGCTGGTGCCATCTGTATTCAGTCGGTCGATACCATTGACAGTGTAACCGCCGGACGAAGTGAAGTTGCCGCCCACGACGATCTGATCGTTGGCCAGCACGGCCACGCTGTTGACGATGCCGTTGAAAACCGTGTTGCCCGCGAAGGTCGTGTCGACGGCGCCATTGGTCGCACTCAGGCGCACGAGGTAGGCCTCCCCCGCCCCGCTGAAATTGGTGAAGGAGCCGGAGACGAGCACGTCGTCGTTCGACAGCACATCAACGCCCGAAATGCTGCCATCCGCCGGACCGCTGCCGGGCGCGAAGGTCGTGTCGAGGACGCCGGTTTCGCTGACGCGCGCGACGCCAGCCCGGGCCGTGCCGTTGATGCCCGTAAAGTTGCCCGCCAGAATCAGGCGGCCGGTGGAGTCGGTCGTGGCATGCCCCACGTAGCCGCCTTCGACCGAGATGCTGCCATCGTAACTCGATTGAATGTCGCCGTAGGGCGCGAAACGCACCGCGCCGGCATATTCCCAGGAGGTCGTGCTGCCGGCCGAGTTGGCCACGTGGCTGAAGGTGCCGAAGGCCCAGACCTGCCCATCGCTGCGCTCCACGATCGCGGTCACCAGACCGTCGAAGTCCATCGCCGCGTAATAGGTCGAGGGGTTGAAGCTGGTGTCGATCGCTGCGTCGGCCGTGAAGCGGGCGATGTTTTGCCGCGCCGCGCCGCCGATCCAGTCGAAGTCACCGCCCACGTAATAACGCCCCTGGCTGCTCTGCACGAGCGTGCGCACCGCCGGCGCGACCTCCAGACCACGGGAACGCGTGAACGTCGTGTCCAAGGCGCCGGAGGAGGCGAGCCGCACATAGCCGGCGCTGCCCGAGTCGGCATCGTAGAAATGACCCGCCGCCACCACGCGGTCGCCCGGCGCGATCTGAATCGCGGTCACGTAAGACGAGCGTGTGAGGATCAGTTCCTCATACCCGACCGAGAAACCTTCATCGACCGCCCCACCCTGCAGCCGCAGCAGACCCGGCAGCGAAGAGCCCCAGTCACCATAAACGCCGGTGAAGGCACCGGCCACCACGACGCGGCCCGCACTGTCGAGCTGCAGATCGGCCACAAAACCGTTCAAGCCGTTGCTGGGATCAAACTCCGTATCGAGAGCGCCGCTGGCGGTGAAGCGACCCAGACTGCGCCGGGTGGTATCGTTCAGCGTCGAAAACCCGCCACCGACCACGAAGCCCCCATCGTTGTCGATCACCACGGCGTAGATGCCCCAGTTGGCGCCCGTGCCGAAGGAGATGCCCGTGTCGAGCGAGCCGTTGCTGTTGAGCCGGGCAATGCGGTTACGCGTCGTGCCGTTGATGGCGGTAAAGGAGCCGGTGACGACGACCTTGCCGTCGGATTGCAGGGCAAGATCCCAGACGGAATCGTTGGCGCCGGAGCCGGGGTTGAAGCCGGTGTCGATCGAGCCATCGGTGTTGAGACGCACAATGCGCGCCTGGCTCGTGCCGTTGTAGGTCGTGAAGCCGCCGCCCACGATCACCTTGCCGTCGTCCTGCCGCACCATGGCGAGCACCGAACCGTTGAAGCCGCTGCCCGCGTTGAAGGAGGTGTCGAGACTCCCGTCGGCGTTGAGGCGGAGGATGCGGTTGTGCGTGCCGGCCGCGAATTCGGTGAAGGAGCCACCGATCAGAATCTTGCCGTCCGGCTGCACCACGATCGCCGTGACCGTGCCGTTCAGGGTGCTGCCGACATCGAAGTCGGTGTCGCGGCTGCCGTCGGCGTTGAGCCGGGTCACCCCAGCCTGGGCGAAGCCGTTGATGGAGGAAAACTGCCCGCCGATGAGCACCTTGCCATCGTCCTGCACCGCCACGGCCCGTCCCGAGCCAAACTTCCGCACGTCGGCATCGAAGGCCAAGTCGAGGTCGACCGCGGTCGCACGGCCGGCGAGAAGGCCCAGCAGCAAGGCCAGCCCTGCAAAGAGCTTAAACGTAGTCACTCGACCACGACGCAGCGCGCCACGGCCGACAAAGGCAGCAAGGTGAGTCGACACGCGGCTAAGGAAGAGCCCCTACCGCACCGGCACAAGTCGCCAGCAGCTAGGTAGATTTCCTAAATTAGGAAACCTAACGGAAATGACAAAAAGTGAGGACTGACCTATCACTTTCTCCACCAGCCATTTCGCCTCGTTTTTTGCTCACGCGGTGATTTCCCGAGGTGATGCCGCGATTTTCGCCCGCCCGGCGCGGCGGGTCATTTCAGAATCTTGGCAATATCCGGGATGTCCTTTTTGCGCAAGCCGCTGGGGTGGCGCGCGAGGTAGGTGTCCTCTTCGTCAAAATCCAACTCCTCGTCCGCACTGCCGCGCCCCTTCGGATCCTCCTCATCTTCGATGATGATCTCCGTGTCGTCGTCGACCAGGCCCGACCAGGGGTTTTCATCGGCGTCAAACCAGTGCGAGTAGCGCCTCACCTGCAGGTCGAGCACCAGCGCCGGATTCGCCACACGGCCTTTCTTCACCATCTCCACCAGACACGGCAGGTAGGATTTGCTGAAGCGCGTGCGCAGCTCCGAGATCCACTTGTTCTCCACACCTTCGCGACGGTTGAGCAGGACGATGTCCGAAAAATGCACACAGGCGTCATACCACGCCCGCAGGCGCTCGTGCTCCGCCACCAGCGCGCAGTGAAACACGCACACGACCCGGGCCAACTCCAGCCCCTGCCCCGCCAGCCAGGGTTTGAAGGCTTCGATCTGATCCACCGGGTTGCGCAGGCCATCGACAATGAAGAACCCCACCGTCGCTGCCTCCGGCCAGACCGCCGCCATCGTCGGTGCAAAATCTTCGTGTTCCTCCCAGAGCCACGTCGCCACTTCGCCGCGCGGCATCGTAGTTTCGATCCCTCGCTCCGCCTCGGCCGCCGCCGTGAAGACCACCGGCACGTCATCAGCACTCACGCCGCTCTCGATCAGGTCGGCCACGATCTCGCGCCGCCCGCTGCCCGGCGCGCCGAGCACAAGATACACCAGTGGTTTGTCAGTCACGTCACTCACTGCGGAAAACTCCCGTTCTGCGCCTGCTGACGCATCCAATGATCCACCAGCACCAGCGCGGCCATCGCCTCGACGATCGGCACCGCCCGCGGCACCACGCAGGGATCATGACGGCCCTTGCCCATCAATTCCGTGGGCTGCCCGTCACGATCGACCGTGGCCTGCTTCTGCAAAATCGTCGCCGTCGGCTTAAACGCCACGCGGAAGACCAGCTCCTCGCCGTTGCTGATGCCGCCCTGCACACCGCCCGAGCGGTTGCTGGCCGTGCGCACCTGACCGTCGCGGTTCTCAAAGCGGTCGTTGTGCTCGCTGCCTTTCAGCAAGGTGCCGCCAAAACCGCTGCCGACCTCAAAACCTTTCGTCGCCGGCAACGACAGCATCGCCTTCGCCAGATCGGCTTCGAGCCGATCAAAAACCGGTTCACCCAGCCCCGCCGGCAGACCCCGCACGCGACATTCAATCACGCCGCCCACCGAATCGCCGTCGGAGCGCACCGCTTTGATGCGCTCGATCATCGCCGCCGCCGTCTCCGGATGCGGGCAACGCACCGGGGTCGCCTCCACGGCCTCCGCGCTGGGAAACTCCGCCAAGGCCGCCTCCGGCATCGCGATGTCCTGAATGCGCGTGATGAAGGCGCGCACCTCGACGCCCTTGAGCAACTTCTTGGCCAGCGCCCCCGCCGCCACCCGCCCGATGGTCTCGCGCGCCGAGCTGCGGCCACCACCGCGATGATCGCGGATCCCGTATTTGCTCTGGTAAGTGAAGTCGGCGTGCGACGGACGGAACTTGTCCTTCATCTCGTCATACGCGCTGGAGCGATGGTCGGCGTTGCGCACCAGCAGCGAAATCGGCGTGCCGGTGGTTAACCCCTCGAAGACGCCCGACAGGATTTCCACCTGATCGGCCTCCTTGCGCGGCGTGACGATGTCGCTCTGGCCCGGACGGCGCCGATCGAGCTCGGCCTGGATCTCCTCCACCGTGATGGGCAGGCGCGGCGGGCAACCATCGATGACCACACCTACGGCCGGACCGTGGCTTTCGCCCCAAGTGGAGATTTTAAATACTTCGCCAAACACGTTGCCCATACGTCGGCGAAGCTGTCGTTCGCCCCCCGCAGCCCGCAAGTGCCAAAATCCCGCAACTTTCTCGATTCCCGTGCGTCTCTGTGTTGTCCCCGCGAGCCATATCTCAGTTTACATGACCCCGGGGATGGACTCACATTCCGCCTCCTCCTGGCCATTTCGCCAACCTGATCACTTTCCTCCGCATGCTTTCCCGTTTCTTCCGCCTCGGCGTCCTCGCCTCCGGCTTGCTCGCGCTCGCGAGTCTCGCCCCGGCCCAGACCAACGAGTCCCCGTCCGCCAGCAGCCTCAGCCCGTCGCTCACCCCGATCGTGACGGACACCATTGAGGAGATCGACATCCCCGAGGGTCCGGTCGACGGCGCCTACGGCCTCATCGAGCAACTCACCGGCCGCGAGGTCCTCCGTCCCTCCAACCTGCCCCAGCAGTCCTTCTCCCTCGTCATCAAACAACCGATGACCCCGGCCGAGGCCCTGCTCGCCATCGAAACGACCCTCGCCATGAACGGCATCGCCATCGCCCCCCTCGGCGATCGTTTCGTGAAAGTGGTGCCCATCGGTTCCGCCCGCATCGAGGCCCCCGAACTCATCGAAGGCAGCACCCTCAACCTCCCGCCCAGCGGCCGTGTCGCCACCAAACTCTTCACCTTCGAATTCGTGCGCGTGGAGCAGTTCGCCGCCAAGATCGCCAACCTCCTCAATGCCCAATTCGGCGGCGCCATGCCCTTCGAGCAGTCCAACGCCCTGCTCGTGACCGACACGATCAGCACGCTCCAGCGCGTCGAAATCCTGGTCAAACAACTCGACCGCCCCAACGTCGCCTCCCTCGAACCCAAGTTCTACCCGCTCGTCTACGCCAAGGCCTCCGACCTCGCCAACAAGATGCGCACCATCCTGCAGGGCCCCGCCCAGCAGCAACTCGGCACCGGCACCACCTTCAACGCCGACGACCGCACCAACCAGATCGTCGTCATCAGTGACCCGCGCCTGCACACCTTCTTCGATAAACTCATCGCCAAACTCGACGTCCGCTCCGACCCCAACACCCGCAACGAGGTCATCCCCCTCAAGCACGCCGAGGCCACCGAGGTCGCCTCCCTCGTGAGCCAGCTCGTCTCCGGCCAAAACCAAGCTGCCTCCCGCACAGAGTCCGCCCGCCGCACCGGCACCGCCGCCATGCAGACAGTCCAGCCCGCGCAGCCGAACAACAACGCCGCTCAGGCCGCCGCGAACGCCGCCGGCATCAACACCAACGAATTCTCCGAGCTCGTCACCGTGCTCGCCGACGAACGCAGCAACGCCGTCGTCGTCTCCGGCACCGTCGAGGACATCCGCCTCATCAAAGAGCTCGTTAACAAGATCGACGTGCTGCTCGCCCAGGTGCGCATCGAGGTCGTCATCGCCGAGGTCGCCCTCACCGATCGCGACTCGACCGGCATCAGCTCGCTCAACCTCGTCGTCGATCAAGGCAAACTGGTCGGCTTCAACGCCACCGGAGATCGCATCGGTATTGGTGGCGTGGGTGCACTCGCCGGCGACGCCACCGACGCCGCCACCGCCCTCGCCTCCGGCTTCGCCACCTTCAGCGGTTGGGACCTCACCTCCATCGTCAACATCACCTCTGACGACAGCCGCAAAACCAAGGCCAACATCCTCTCCAACCCGTCGATCGTCACGACCCACAACAAGGAATCCCGCGTCTTTGTCGGCCGCGATATTCCCACGATCAACAGCTTCCTGTCCGACACCACCAACTCCGGTTCGGTCAACAGCGGTTTCGGCCGCACCACCATTTCGAGCCGCGAGGTGGGTATCACCCTGCAGGTCAAACCCCTCATCGGTTCCAACGGCTCCGTGCAGATGGAGATCAAACAGGAGGTCTCCAGCCAGATCGACACCGTCGAGGTCGACGGCAACGAACAGCCCGTCATCAGCAAACGCGAAGCCGAGTCCTTCATCACCGTCAACAGCGGCGAAATCATCGTGCTCGGCGGCCTCCAGCAGAAGGTGGAGAACCGCGGCCGCACCCGCTTCGGCCCCATTCCCATCATCAGCGACATCTTTGGCAGCCGCTCCCGCGACGACCAGCGCACCGACCTCATCTTCTTCCTCCGCCCGGTCGTGCTGACCCACTCCGATATCGACAACGCCGACGCCATGAAACGGCTGCGCGCCACCGAGATCGGCGAAGAAACCGAGCGCGTCCTCAAGGGCGAACCGATGGATCAATAAGCCTTGGCTCCGATGACCACCACCGACGCCCTGCCGGCCGCCCTCATCGAGCCGCTCGACGACGAGCAGCAGCTCGCCGTGCTCGAAGCCCCGCGCCACGCCCGCATCGCCGCCCTCGCCGCCGCCCGCGGTGAAGCCGAAGCCGTCACCCTCGACAACGTCGCCGCCGCCGCCGGCCTCGACGTCGCTTCCGACCTGCGCGCCGACCGCCCGTCGCTCCGCCTGCTCCCCGCCCGCCTCGTCCACGAATACCAGATCCTCCCGATCGACCTGCGTCCGACCGACGCCGAGCCGCTGACCGAGGAGGAACTCGCCACCGCGCCGCTCCACCTCGCCACCGCCTGGCCGGCCGACGACGTCATGGCCGACTGGATACGCACCTTCACTCCGCGTCCCCTCGTCTGGCACCTCGCCGTGCCCGAGCGCATCCATCAGCTCATCGTCGAACACTTCGGCGTCGGCGCCGGCTCCCTCGACGACGGCGACGAGGATTACCTCGCCCCCGAAGCCGCGGCCGAGGATGCCGAGATCGTCGACGAGGACGCCGCCGTCGTGCGCTTCGTCACCGACGTCATTTCCCAAGCCGTCACCGACGAGGCGACCGACATTCACTTTGAGCCCCAGGAGGGCCAGCTCCGCATCCGCTACCGCGTTGACGGTCTGCTCGTGCCGGTGCCCGTGCCCGAAAACCTCCTGCGTTACCAGGACGCCATCATCTCCCGCGTGAAGATCATGGCCCGCCTCAACATTTCGGAAAAACGCCTGCCCCAGGACGGTCGCATCAACTTCCGCGCCCACGGCACCGTGCTCGACATTCGCGTGTCGACCTTCCCCACCATCTACGCCGAGTCCATTTCCCTGCGCCTACTCAACCAGAAGAAACAGGCCTTCTCCATGGAGATGCTCGGCATGAGCCCACAGGAGCAGGAGATCATTTCCCAGGTCCTCGATTTCCCCCACGGCATCATCCTCGTCACCGGTCCCACCGGCTCGGGTAAGTCGACCTCACTCAACGCCTTTTTGCGCAAGATCAACTCCACCGACCTGCGCATCATCACCATCGAGGACCCGATCGAATACGAGATCGAGGGCGTCAACCAACTCCAGGTGCGTTCCGAGATCGGCCTCACCTTCGCCTCCGCCCTGCGCCACGTGCTGCGTCAGGATCCCGATGTCATCATGGTCGGTGAGATCCGTGACCGCGAGACGGCCGACATCGCCATCCGCGCCTCCCTCACCGGTCACTTGGTGTTCTCCACCATCCACACCAACGACGCTCCCGGCGCCATCACGCGTCTGGTCGACATGGGCATCGAGCCCTTCCTCGTCGCGTCCTCCATCGAGTTGGTCATCGCCCAGCGCCTCGTGCGCCGCCTCTGCCCCAACTGCGCCAAGGACGAGCCGGTCAACCCGGTCAAGCTCCGCGAGAACATGCTCGTGCTCGGCCTCGACCCCGACAAACCCGAGAACCAGACCGCCACCCTCAAAGTCCCCTGCGGCTGCGACCGTTGCCGTGGCACCGGCTACCGCGGTCGTATCGGCATCTTCGAAATCTTCCGCCTCAACGAGGAGTTGCACGAACTCGTGCTCCAGCGCGAATCCACCCGCACCCTCGGCCAGGTCGCCCGCAAAAACGGCATGCGCACCCTCGGCCAATCCGGCTGGGAAAAGATCCGCGCCGGCCACACCACCATGGAGGAAGTCCTCCGCGTAGTCACCGTCACCGAAGCGTGAACCACCGGACTTTTATAAACCACGGATGGACACGGATGAGCGTCACTAACGTTCCGCTTCAAGCTTTTGATAAACAATTCCGATGCGTAGCCGGTAGGCGAAGCCATCCGTGTCCATCCGTGGTTAAAGAAAAAGCCCTGCCTCTCCGCTGATGCCGCGTTTCGCCTACACCGCCCGCGACCGTTCCGGTCAGGCCGTCGCCGACGAGCTGGAAGCGCCGTCGCGCAAGGACGCGCTGCGCCGCCTGCAGGCTCGCGGACTGCGCCCGATCAAGCTCGACGAGCGCACCGGCGCCGCCCCGCGCAAAGCCAAGAAGCCGAAGCCCGGCAAACCGGCTACCTCCACCAACACGCCCCCGTCGCCGTCGAGCTCCCGTCACGCCGGCAAGATCAAGTTTACCCGCAAGCATCGCCTGCCCTTCCTTCAGGCCGTGTATGACCTCACCTCCAGCGGTCTCTCCGCCGGTGAAGCCATCCGCCTGCTCGCCACCCGCCTCAAGGATCCCGTGCTCAAGGGCCTCAGCACCGAGGTCTGGGAACGCCTCTCCGAAGGCGCCAACCTCTCCCGCGCGCTGGTCGACTTCCCGCAGGTCTTCGACGAATCCACCGTCAACCTCATCCAGGCCGGCGAAGCCACCGGCAACCTCAACGACACGCTCAACCGCATCATCGAGCATCTCTCCGAACAGCGGGAAATGCAGCGGCAACTCGGCAACGCCCTCGCCTACCCGATCTTCATGACGGTCGTCGCCACCGGCGTGATCCTGTTCTTCCTCTTCTTCCTGCTGCCCCGCCTGCAGACCCTGCTTGATGCCCTCGGCGGCGACCTGCCGTGGTCGACCGCCATCCTCGTCGCGGTCTCCGAGTTCGCGCTCAAATACGGCCTCATTGTCATCGGCGCCGTGATCTTCTTCGGCCTGTCCCTCTGGCGCTGGCGGGTGAGTGAAGCCGGCCGCGCCGTGAGCGACCGCTGGTTGTTGCGTATGCCGCTCCTCGGCGACTTCGCCCAGAGCCAGACCGTGCTCGCCTTCAGCCAAACCCTCTCGGTGCTGCTGGAAAACGGCATCACCACCGCCGAAGCCCTGCGCATGACCGAAAAGCAGATCCAAAACCGCGTCCACCGCAGCGCCTTTGATGAGGCCACGGATCGTATCCTCGAGGGTGAATCGCTCTCGCAGGCCCTGCCCGGCACCGGCTGTTTCCCCGACCTCGTGCTCGACCAACTCGCCGTCGGTGAAAACACCGGCAACGTCGTGCCCTCGCTCAAAAAGATGGCCGTGACCTACCGCAAAAAGATCAGCGGTCAGCTCAACACCTTCACCAAGGTCCTCGCCAGCGGCGTGCTGCTCAGCGTCTTCGTTTTTGTAGGTTTCATCGCCTACGCCATGGTCAGCGCCATCTTCTCCCTGAGCAGCAGCTTCAGCATGTAAAGGCCGGCGCAGCCCGCCCGGGCCGACGCAGCGCGAGCAAGTTTACCCGCCTACGGCGGCGCCAGAGGCGACCAGGGCTCGCAGCCTACAGTGCGCGGCCGAACCCTCCACGTAGGCCGCGAGCTTGCTCGCGCTAACGCTGCCCCTCCGCCCCCCCATCTTTCTCTTTATTCTTTATCTTTATCTTTCTCCCCCACCTGCCCCTCCTGCCCCTCCGCCCTCCCGCGCGCGCCCTTCCCCCTCCCCTTCCACCAAAAATAAAAAAGACCGCGGATCCCTCCGCGGTCTTCGTCCTATCATTTTAAATACGCCTGCGCGTCAGCCTCACTGCACGTCGTAGGCCTCGACCAGCACCTGACCGGTGCCACCCGCCGCGCCCGCCACAACGACGGTGTAACCACCCGGCGGCAACCGCACCAGCACCGCGGCGTCGAGCGACGCGTCACCGGAAAAGCTGAACGCGCCCGTCGTGCCAAACGCCGTCTTGAGCGCATCGGTGCCACCCCAGTTGTCGTTCGCCGCCACCGCGAAGCTTTGCTGCAGCGGCACGATCGTCAGGCGCGGATCAGCCATGCGCCCCCCCACGTTAAACTGCTCCAGGGACGGACCCACCACGCGGATCAACATCGTCTTGGCCCCCGAACCTTCGATCACGAAACCCGGGACCAGTGCGTCATCACCGGTGCCCGAGTAACCGAGCGCCGACACATTCACCAGGCGCGTCGCCGCCCCCAGTGCTTCCGGATCGTAAACCTCCGCCAGGGCGATGCCCGAGGCCGCCGCATCCGTGGACTGGATACGCACGGTGTAGCCGCGGTTGTTGTTGCTGTTGGGCAACGCCACATCGGTCAGCAGAGCCGCGTCGAGCGAGGCCGCCGTCAGCGGGAACGCGCCCAACTGGTTGCTGGTCGTCACCAAGGTCGCCGCGTTGGCCGCGTCGCCCCAGTTGTCGTTGCTTACGACGGATTCACTCAGACCCTGCGGGATGATGTCCATCGTCGGGTCCAACAAGCCGGCCGTCAGGCCGAAGTCGATCAGGGTCGGTCCCACCGCTCGCACCACGAGCGGCTTGTTGCCGTCGCCCGTCAGCACGAAGCCCGGCGTGAGCGAGCCACCGGCCGGAATCCGACCGCGGGTCGAGAGATTGGAGAGGCGGCTGGTGCCGCCCGTGAGCGTGAGCAGAGCGGCGTCGGACTGCACCGTGTCACCGCCATTGGTCACCCGCACAAAGTAAGCACCCATGTTGGCCGCCTGCACGTTGTTCACCGTGTAGGACGCACCGGTTGCACCCGCGATCACCGCCGGCTCCGCCATCCCGGAACGGAAGACATACCACTGGTAGGTGTTGGTGCCATTGGCCGCCGGAGCATCGACCGTGAAGGTCGCACTCGCCCCCGCGCTCACATCCTGGCTCTGCGGTTGCTGCGCGATTCCCAGACCCGTCGACGCGAAGACAAAGCTGTCTTCCACCCGATCCTCACTGATGGTTTCCGCCGCTACGGTGATGGTGGCATTGCCGGCGCTCACCGGTGTCAGAATGAGGTTTGAGCCATCGACGGTCACCATCACGACGCTTTCATCGGAGCTGGTCGCACTGAAATTGAGCACGGCCTCATCGCCCGCCGCCGCCGGGTAGAGCGGCACTTCGTAAACCGAAAAAATGTTAACGAAGTTCTGCTCCGTCAGCGGACCACCGCTGAAGAAACGCAACGGCAAATCGGTCAGAATGGTATTGTAGGCAAAGGTGTTCACCAGGCCCATCGTATCCACAACCGCCATACCGGAGCCCACCGTCTTGCCGAACACACTGTAGCCGCCTTGGCCGTCAGTTTGGCCGAGACCCGTGGTATTGTCCGACGTGTTGAAATACCACTGCGAGGTGGCGGAATCGGCGACCTGCGTGCGCGCTGCGGCCAGGGTGCCCCGCTCGTTGGGGTGACTGTATTCCAAGACCACCGGATCGTTGGGCGTTTTATACTGCGGCGGGTTTTCCGGCGTGTAACCGCCGCCCTGCACGATCTCCGGCAGGTTGTCCTGCGCATCAAAAAACGCCGTGCGGTGAATGATGGTGCCATCGTAGTGCCCTGCCCGCACGTAGGTCAGGAAGTTGGCCGCGTTCAGCGGCGCGTGATCCGGCAACAGCTCCACGTCGAGCTTACCAAAGGTTGTATCGAAGCGCACAAAACCGGTGCGCTCCGTGTTCAGATCAAGATGCTCCCGCAGGTCGACGGAGACCGTGGCACCACCCACTTGACCCGATTGATCAGGGATCGCGGAGGAGACGACGGGCACGGCGCCAGTCGGCAGCGGACGATCCTGAGCGGTCAAACCGGTGGCCAGCGCGAGGGCTGCTGAGAGGAGGGCGAAGCGAAATTCGGGGCGTTTCATGGATGGAGGAAGGCAGACCACCGTTGGCCGTGTTGGTGCCGCCGCAAGGTCTCTTTTCCGCGAATCGCCAACCGCTTGCCTCAGTGCCCCGCCTCGGGCCCACGTCGCACCCTCAGGCCGACAACGCCGCGAAGCTGTCTTTGCTCATCCGCAACAGACCCTCAAATCCGTTGCCGCCCAGCGCCGCTTGCATGCGATCCTGCGCCTGCTGCCAATGCGGTGCCCCGTCGGCCAAGAGCTGCATGCCGTCTGCCGTGATCGACACTTCGCGCCGTCGGCGATCCTGCCCCACGTTGATGCTCAACAACCCCCGCGCCACCAGCGGTCGTAACGACCGCGACAGCGCCGAGCGGTCCAGCGACACCGCCTCCGCCAACTCCTGCATCGTGCCCGCGTCGAGAATGCGCGCAGCCAGCAGGATCACAAACTGCCCCGAGCTCACCTTCAGCGGTGCCAAGGCTTCGTCATACACATGCGTCACCAACCGCGCCGTGCGGCGAATGTTGAAGCAGGCACACGCTTCCGCCGCCGCCTGACATTGGGCGGCAGTGGGTTCCACGCTGGCCGGTATGTTGGATGATCGTCCTGCCATCTAAGGGGTCGTGATTTCGACCGACGATACGAGCAACTGCGCATTCAGCAACGAGGTATCACTGCGCACCGAAAACAAACGGAACTGCTCGATGCTGATGTAGGGCGCGCGCTGCGACAGCGCTTCGTAAAACTGCAGAAGATTTTCCCACGGCACCCGCGTGAGCGTGAGCTCCACTTGGTGCACCGAGAACTGCGCCGTTTGCTGCGTGCCGGCCGCACTGGAACGCAACGTCTCCGCGATGCCGGTCTGCTCCGCGATCGTGCTCAACTCTGCCGAGAGCGCCACGCTGTTGAAGGTGCGCGAGCTGTCGAGATCCTCCACCGCGGCCCGCGCTTCGGCTTCGATGCGCTCGCGGTTGTCCAACCACTGCTGCTGCGTCTGGAGGTTGCTCGAGAGCACCGTCACTTCGCGCGCCGTCGTGCCGAGCCGCTGCGTCAGATCATTCGCCCACAGCACCGCCGCGGCGACCAACAGGCCGAGCAACAAAAACTTTTCCCGGGCGTGTTTGCCCATGAACCAAGCTCTCATACCGACACCTCCTCTTCACTCGCCGGCGGCGGCATCGCTTCCTCGGGCGGCGGCGGCGCCGCCGTATCGAAGGCGTCCGGCGAGAAATTCACCCGCAGCGTGAGCGTCGCCCGCGCGCCGCGCGCATTGAGCCCGAGCGACTCGACCGACTCCGTGCCGGCCAGCTGCTGCAGGGCGTTGATGTAAACATTCACGTCGGCCTGATTGTCGGTCTCGGCCTCGATTTCCATCGTGTAGAGCCCGATCGCCCGCGTCTCCAAAAACACGATCGATTCCGGCCGCGGCTGATCCACGAGCGCGATCATTTCGAAAGGCCGCAGGCGCTGCGTGCGCAGTTCTTCGATGCGCGATGCGAGCCGCTCCGCCGTCTCGATTTCGTTCACAATCGGCGTCTGCGCGGCGACGCGCGCACGGCGGCCTTTTTGCCACAGTTCCAATCCAAATAAAGTCGCTTCGCCCAGCGCCGACAACAGCAGCACGACCAGCGCCGCCACCACCGTGCGCCACGCCCAGGTGTCGCGCACCCGCGCCCGTCGCCGCGCCGAGAGCTCGTCCTGGTCGCGCACGTCGAGACGTTGCGCGCGGTCTAGACTCAACTCGGCCTTCGCCGCGCCGTGGCGGATGTCGAGCGCGTCGTCGCCTGGTTGACCGGGATCCACTTCGAGTTCGTCGATGTCCTCCACACTGCGGCTACCGCCGCAGGTTTTGATGAGGTGTTCGCGGGCTGCGGAAATTTGGGTCTCGGTCGCTTCGTCGCTCAGCTCCACCGACGTCACGCGGGTCGGCACGCCACTCTCATCGCCAAAGTGCAGCGCGGTCAGCCCTTCGTCGCTGCGCAAAATCCACGTCGTGGCCGGAGCCGGCGCTTCGCTCGCCAGCAGCGCGCCGAAACGCGGCGCCACCCATTCGGCCTCCGCCCAGTCCTCGGTCGCGTCGGCGGTGAAACGTTTTTTGTAGGCGGCAAATACCAGCGCGCGCTCGCAGCCGGCCTTGGTCCAGTAGCCCCAGTAGAGCTGGCTGAGCGGGAACGGCGCCATGGCTTCGAGGGCGAGCTCGATCTGTTCGCGCTCGGTGCCCGCTTCGACGTCGCGCGAGACCGGCACCGAACGCACGAAGAAGCGATGGTCCGGCAACAACACGACCGAGCGTGGTCGCGTCTTCAGAACCGAAAAGCGTGAGGAAAGAGAGGGCATAGGTCTATATCTCCGGCGAGCGGCCAGCTTCCGCCAAGGACGGCGGGGCATCAATCTCGCGAATCTCCAACAGTGTAAAGGGATACTCGATATCAGGGATCTCCGATTCGTCGCCTTCGGCCGCCGCCAGTTCCGCCGCCGAGTGGCGTTGACCGCTGGAGCTGCCACCGCCTTCGCCCGCCGTATCGGTGGCATCCTCCGCCGCCTCGGCCTCGCCAGGCCCGCCCTGCTGCAGGTCCGATTCTTTGCGCGGCAAGGGATCTCCTGCCAAGATCCGCGCCCCGCCGCTGGGCGAAATCACCGTCGTGAGTCGATAAGAACTCACGCCCTGTTTGACCGTGACCATCACGCGCAAGGCCTGAATCTCCACACCAAAATCCTGCCCCCCGGCCGAGCTGCCAAACACGCCTTCCAACTCGTCGGTCGAGGTGAAGTAGCCGTTGCCGTTGCCCCGATAAACGCCCGCGCCGCGCCGATAGTCCTCCATCATTTCCTGTTGCTGCAGGTCGTAGCGCCCGATCGCGCCGAGCACCTGACCCGGCGCCGAGTTCACATTGGTGCGGGCAAAATCAAACAACGACACCGCCGCCGCAAACCGCCGCCCGTGCTCGTTCGGATACCCGTTCTCGTCGAACCACTCCTCGCGGATCACATCGATCGCACGCAACTCGCCAAAGCTGCGGATCGGCCGACCCGGTGGCACGATGGGCATCTCGCCGCGCTCATAGTCGTCGGCCTCAGGCGCGTTGAAGGAGCGCGGTTCGTAATCCTCGTGCATCCACCCCATCAGCGCATCCGCCCACAACTCGGCTTCGTCCTCCGTGCGCCCCCAGTTGATGAAGAGGTCGTAGAGCGTTTGGAAATCCAGCCGCGAGATGGAAATTTTGCCGCTCTCATCCTCGAAGATGACCTCCACCTCCATGCCTTCCGGTGGCTCGTAGCCAATCCATTCCAGCGGCTCCGCCCAACCTTCCGCCGGACTGTGCAATCCGCCCAGCGCTTCCTTAAAATCCACCAACACCGCCAGCGTGGTCTCCATCGCCGAGTAGGCTTCCTGCCGCAACCGCAGCCGATCCGCATCGCGCACCGGCACCATCAAATCGGTGCTGGCTTTCTCCATGAACAGCAGCAGCGCCGTCGTCGCGAAGACGATCGTCACCAGCACGATCACGAGCACCGATCCGCGCGTTCGCGGTCGCGACCTTGCCGAGTCTGAACTGAGGCGTGGCGTGTCCATACCTCAGAATGCCGGCAGGCCTTTGCCCAGCGCAGGCAGGCGCACGAGGGTTTCGACCTCGCGGTCTTTGTAGGTGAAGGTGAGCCGCAAGCGCGTCGGCGTGAGCAACTCGCGGTCGTCGCCGCGTTGCAGCAGCTCCTCGGTCTCCCACCGATTAAACTCCGCGTCGTAATAATCGTAACTGAGCTTCGTCACCAGCGGCGTGAGCACCATCTCGCGCGGCGCTTCATTGTCGAAGTCCTCCTCCAACGCCGACTGCCAATACAGCACCAACCCCTCGTCGCGGCGCACTTCCAACGCGCACCACACGTCTGGCAACGGCCGCTCCGGCCACTCCAGAATCCGACTGCCTTCGCGCAGCCCAAAGGTGATCAGCTCCGCCCGCCGACCAAACTCAACCTCCACCTCGGCCGCTTCGACCGCGTATTGCCCGATCCCCACCGCCGGCGGCAGCGAAGCTCCCCGCAACTCCTGCTCCAAAAACCGCGTCACCGCCCGCACGTGCTGATCGAAGAGCCGCTGATCCCGCCCGCGCCCCCACAGCTCACTCATCGAAAAAATGAAGGTGTTGAGCCCCACGATCACGAGCGCCACCAGCGCCAGCGCGACCATCAGCTCCAGCAATGTAAAACCACCGCGCCGTCTCATCGTCGCGCCTCCCGATCCCGCAGAAACTCCTCGATGCGTTGCCGCGACTCTTCACGCAACTTGTCGCGCTCGTCGTCCTCCGACCACGTGGGCCGCAGCAAGCGAAATTCCTCCACCACTTCCTCATCGTCGTGCTGCGCGTCCCCCTGCACCCGCACTTCGAAACGCACGTCAAACAGGTCGGCCACGTTGGTCGGTAATACCACCGCCCGCCACTCCACGTTGCGCCCATCAGCCGTCTGAAAATCGCCGCCCTCCTCCACCTGCTCCAAGTCGGCGATGTGGAACAGAATCTCCCGCGCAAACGCCACATCGGCATTCACCCGCGTCGCCCGTTCCGCGTGCGCGTAACCTTGCAAGACGTTCATGTATGCGCCGGCCAACACGATCGCCGCCATCAACACGATGACCATCGCCGCCATCACTTCCAGCAGGGTGAACCCCGCGTCGTTTCTGCGTCGCACGGCCGACATCAGAAACCGTCCTCCTTGTTGCGCAGCACCGGTGCGCAGGTCCACGGATCGACCTCCAGAATCGTCGGATCCACGCCGCGTTCGACGAGTTGCACGCGAAACGGCGTGCAGGTGCCGTCGCCAAAAAACCGCACGCCGTCGATCGGCCCTGCCTCCAGCAAACGCCCCCCGATCATGATGGTGCGCCCGCCTTTGCTGGTGCCCAAAAATTCGAGATCAAAGTCCATCTCCTCCGGCACCGGAAAGGTCTCCGAACCCGCCGCCGTGCTCGCCCGGAAGACCCGTTCCTCATTGTCCCAGCTCAGCCAGACCTCGGTCTCGTGCAGCAGGGCAAACTCCCGCGCCTTGCGAATTGCCTCCCACGCCACGTCCTCCGGCAGCACCTTGCGTTCGCGCAACATCGTCGACGCGCCCACCGCCAGCACCGCCGCCAGAAAACCGATCAACGCGATCACGACCATGATCTCCAGCAGCGTGAAGCCACGACGGACACGGGACGGACGGGAACTGGCCGGGAACGCGGAAAGCATGATGGCAGCGTCAGCCCCGCGGCGTGAAAGCCGAGCGATTCGTCCAGTGGGGGCGGGCAGGAAGAGACATGGAGCGAGCAGTAAGTTTCGCGCCCCGGCCGATGTCGAGAAAGGCCTCAACCAGCGCACCCCCTCTACGACGCCCCCCACCGCCCAAAGGTTTCACCCCGCCTCCAGCCCCCCCCCCGCCCCTCCTATCTTTCTCTTTATTCTTTATCTTTCTCTTTCTCCCCGCCGCGCCGCCACCTCCCCACCACCGCGCCTGGCGACGCTCCGCGTCGTCAGATAAAGATAAAGATAAAGAGAAAGACGAAAGAGAAAGAAGCCTGACCCTAGCGGCTCCCCTTTTAACGGGCTGGCTCGCCAGCCCCATCTCCCCACCGCCTTCCTTTGCGTCCTTCGCGCTCTTTGCGTTAAAAAACGCCCTGCCTCACAGCCCCCTACCTCTCAGGCACGCCCCTCACCGCCACGCGCGCGGCCTCAATCACTCCAACAACCGCACCTGTGACCCGGCCGCCAAGAACGCCCCGGCGCCATACTCCTGCCAGGTCGTCCCATCATACTCGTCCGGCGCAAAACCGATCGGCTGCACCCAGCCCAGCTTGCCCTCCGGCGTGACGCACTCGAGCAACGCCGCCCACGTGCGCTCCACCGCCGGACGATATTCCGCCGCGTCGAGCACCCCTTGATTGATGCCCCACGCCAGCGCGTAGCAGAAAAACGCACTGCCGCTCGCCTCCCCATGCGGGGCCTCCGGGTGCAGCAGATTCGCCCGCCACAGTCCGTCAGCCGGCTGGACCTTCACCAACGCCGCCGCCATTTCGCGATACAACGCCAGATATCGCGCCCGCGTCGGATGCTCCGCCGGCAATACATCCAGCAAACGCGCCAAGCCCGCGATCACCCAGCCGTTGCCCCGACTCCAGAAGACCTTCTTCCCATCCTCCGGATCGAGGAAGCGCTTATCGCGGAAAAACAGCCCCTCCGCTTCGTCATAAAGCAGGGCATGCGTGTCCCAATACCACGCGTCCATCGTTTCCAGATAACGCCCCTCCCCGGTCTCCGCCGCCAACTTCGCCAGCGTCTGCGGCGCCATGTAAAGTGCGTCACACCACCACCACAGCTCCCGCCCCACGTGCTCATCCGCCAACAGTTCATCCACCCGCGCTTGCAACGGTCCCAACTCCGCCGACGCCACGCCCATCGCATGCAACTCCAGGTAAGTCTGCCCGATCACATAATCGTCGGCATGCTCCAGTCGCGGTCCCAATTCCCAGCCGTTCCCCTCCGACCGCGCCACCGCGTAGTCCAAATACGCCGCATCGCCCGTGCTGCGGTAAGCTTCCATCACGCCGGTCATAAACGCCCCGTGCACCCATCCCCGCGGACCCCACCGATGCTCCACCGGCTGCTGCGTGCTCCAGAGATTCGCCACCTGCCAGTCGAAAACCCGACGCATCACCGCGTCCGTCGTCTCCGCTGCCCCATTCACACTCGCCGCGCCGAGCCACAGACCCAGCGCCATCAGACACAGTCGCGCACGCAGACGACCAAAAGAAACCGAAGAAACACGAGTGGGGGCAGGGGCATTAATATTCATATATGAAACCGGCTTTCAATTTCGAATTTTTCTACTGACTCCGCTATGACGAACGCAAGGTTTTGCCCCGGAATAATTATGAACCCCGACCCCATGCCCTCCCCCTCTGTGCTGCCGCGTGCCCGGTTCCCACGGTCTTTCGCCCCCCGCCTCTCCCTCCTCCTCGCCCTCGCCCTCCTCGGGCTGAGCGCCGCATCCGCCCCCTCGCTCGCCGCCGCGACACCGTCCTCCGCGGCCTCCATCGCGATCCCCGCAACCACGCCGCCCCGCGACTTCGCCGACCAAACCACCCTCACCTCCGGCTGGGACTTCGTGCGCGGTGACCTCGGCGGCATCTGGGAAACCCTGCGCAGCGACAGCCGTGCCCTCCAACTCCCCGTCTGGTCGCAGGTCACCCTGCCCCACAGCTACAACGCCACCGACGCCGTCGACCCCGACGTGCCCTACTACCAGGGCCCGGCCTGGTATCGCACCACCCTCGACATCGCCAACCCCCACCCGGGCGGCCGCACTTTGCTCCACTTCGAGGGCGTCGGCCAACGCGCCCAGATCTGGATCGGCGACCAACTCGTCGACACCCACGAGGGCGGCTACGACGAGTTCATCGTCGACATCACCGCCGCCGTCGCCGCCTACCGCGCCAGCGCCCTGCCCGACCTGCCCGCCGCCGACTACCGCATCCCCGCCGGCCGCATCCCGCTCGCCGTGCGCGCCGACAATTCCCGCGTGCTCGAGGCCATGCCCTCCGACCTGAGCGACTTCAACCTCTACGGCGGCATCTACCGTCCGGTGCACCTCGTTTACCTGCCCGCCGCCGGCCTCGCCCGCGTCCACGCCGCGCCGACCTTTGATGCCACTTCCGGCCAATGGTCGCTCGATCTGCGCCTGCGTTTTATCGCCGCCGATCCGGCCAACGCGTCCCACCACCTCGCCGTCCGCATCGTCGCCCCCGACGGCTCCACCGCGGCCGAACTTCAGCAGTCCCTCGCGCCCTCGACCGATCTCCAATCCCTGCCCACCATCGTCCTGCCCGACGCCCACCGCTGGTCGCCCGACTCCCCTCACCTCTACGGCGTGGACGTCACCGCCACCGCGCCCGACGGCTCCACCAGCCACGTCTGGACGCGCTTCGGTCTGCGCACCTTCGAGTTCGTTGAAAAAGGTCCCTTCAAACTCAACGGCGAACGCCTCCTCCTGCGCGGCACCCACCGCCACGAGGACCACGCCGGACTCGCCGCCGCCATGACCCCCGACCTGCAGGAGCGCGAGATGCGCCTCATGAAGGAGATGGGCGTGAACTTCATCCGCCTCGGCCACTACCAACAGTCGCGCCGCATCCTCGAGCTCTGCGACGAGCTCGGCCTCGTGGTCTGGGAAGAGATTCCGTGGTGCCGCGGTGGTCTCGGCGCTGAGGCCTACCAGGCGCAGGGCAAAGCCATGCTGCGCGCCATGATCGACCAACACTTCAACCACCCGAGCGTCGTCCTCTGGGGCATGGGCAACGAGAACGACTGGCCCGGCGACTTCGCCGAGTTCGACGAGGAGAAGATCCGCACCTACATGCGCGAGCTGCACAACCTTTCCCACGAGCTCGACCCGTCGCGCGTCACCGCCATCCGTCGCTGCGATTTTTGCAAAGACATCGTCGACGTCTATTCCCCCTCCATCTGGGCCGGTTGGTATCGCGGCAAGTTCGTCGAATACCAGGAGGTCTCACGCAAGGAGATGGAACGCGTGCCCCACTTCCTCCACGTCGAGTGGGGCGGCGACTCCCACGCCGGCCGCCACGCCGAAGATCCCTACATCCCGCTGCGCGACCTCGAGACCGCCGGCGCGGCCGACGAGCGTGGACTCGACTTCATGAGCATCGGCGGCGCCGCCCGCGCCTCCAAGGACGGCGACTGGTCCGAGACCTACATTGCCGACCTCGTCGACTGGCACCTCAAGGAGCAGGAAAACATGCCCTGGCTCACCGGCACCGCCATGTGGCCCTTCAAGGACTTCTCCACTCCGCTGCGCCCCGACAACCCCGTGCCCTTCGTCAACCAAAAGGGCGCCGTCGAACGCGACCTCACCCCCAAGGAGATTTTCTACGTCTACCAGTCCTATTGGTCCACCGAACCCATGCTCCGCATCTACGGGCACTCCTGGCCGGTCCGCTGGGGCAAACCCGACGCCACCCGCTGGCTCAAGGTCTACTCCAACTGCACCGAGGTGGAACTCTGGCTCAACGGCACCTCCCTCGGCAAACGCACCCGTGACGCCCAGGACTTCCCCGCCGCCGGCCTGCGCTGGTCGGCCAAATTCCTGCCCGGCATGAACCACGTGCGCGCCGTCGGCACCGCCGCCGATGGCACCACCCACACCGACGAGCTCACCTTCCGCAACGAGACCCGCGCGTGGGGCGCCCCTCATCACCTGCGCCTGCAGGAACTGCCCGCCACCGCCCCCGGCCGCGCCCGCATTCAGGTTGAGTTGCTCGATGCCAACGGCGTCGTCTGCCTCGATAACCGCGACTTCGTGCGCTGGAACCACGCCGGTGACGGCCGCCTCATCGCCGACCTCGGCCTCGCCCGCGCCTCCCGCCGCGTGCAGTTCGCCAACGGCCGCGCCGAGATCGAAATCGAGCTCCCGCCCGCCGGCCGCGCCGTGGTCAGCGCCGCCGCCGAAATCCCCGGCGTCCCCAGTTCGCTGATACATCTCACCGGCCCCGATCACGTCGTAAGCCGCCCCCTCTCCCCCGCCGCGACCCGCGAGCTCGTCGCCACGATCGACCGCGAGCGCATCCTGCGTCTCGCCGACGCCGCCCTCGCCGCCGCGCCGATCAACTTCCGCAGCGTCGCCCTGCCCGACCACGCCATCACCGCCGGTGCCCAGCCCGGCGACTTCCTCTCCATGGGCGACTACTGGTGGCCCAACCCCCACACGGCCGACGGCCTGCCCTACGTGCGCCGCGATGGCGAGAGCAACCCCGACGCCTTCTTCGCCCACCGCCTGATGATGCGCGAACTGCGCAACCACGTGGCCTCCCTCGCCGCCGCCTACGACCTCACTGGCGACGACCGCTACGCCGCCGCCGCCACCGCGCAGCTGCACGCCTTTTTCGTCGATCCGGCCACGCGCATGAATCCGCACCTGCGCTTCGCCCAGGCCATCCCCGGCGTCACGCCCGGCCGCGGTATTGGCATTATCGATACACTGCACCTCGCCGAAGTCGCTCTCGCCGCCCGCGTCCTGCCCGCGAGTCCCGCCCTCGACGCGACGCGCCAGTGGTTCGCCGACTACCTCGCCTGGATGCTCACCTCGAAAAACGGTCGCGACGAAGCCACCACCCTCAACAACCACAGCGTCGCCTACTGGCTGCAGGTCGCCGCCTTCGCCACGCTCACCGGCGAAACCACCGCGCTCGACCGCGCCCGCACCGAGTTCACCACCGTGCTCCTCCCCGGCCAACTCGCGCCCGATGGTTCCTTCCCGCGCGAACTCGTCCGCACCAAACCCTACGGCTACGCCATCTTCCAATTGGACAACGTCGCCCTGCTCACCGAGCTGCTCAGCACGCCCGAACAAAACCTCTGGGAGTGGTCGTTGCCTGACGGACGCAGCGTCGCCGCCGCCGTGGCCTTCATGGCCCCCTACCTCGCCGATCGCGAAGCCTGGCCCTATCCGGCCGACGTCGCCCATTTCACCACATGGCCCGTCCGGCAACCGGCCCTCCTGCTCGGCGGCGCCAGCCTCGGCCGCCCCGACTACTTAAAACTCTGGCGACAGCTCGACCCCGACCCGACGAACCTCGAAGTCCGCCGCAACATGGCCGTCACCCAGCCCCTCCTCTGGCTCAACCGCTAACCGAATCGCGCACTTTCGTGCATCCCCGTCGGCCCCACCTCTTTCTCTTTATTCTTTATCTTTCTCTTTCTCCCCGCCGCGCCGAGCCGAGCCGCCATCTCCCCACCGCCCATCGCGACGCTCCGCGTCGTCAGATAAAGATAAAGATAAAGACGAAAGAGAAAGAAGGCTTTCCCTGAGACCGCCGACGCCTGTCCCACGGCCGGCACACGCACCGGCCACCACACCGTCCTGGTGTAGCAACGGCCGTCTCGGCCGTTCCATGCTGCCTCTCAGATCGTAGCGGCTGCTTCAGCTGCCGTCTCAACCTGCCCCTCCGCCAGCCAGCGCTCGGCCTACCTCAACTCACTCCCAATTACCGATATCGTCGTCGTTGCCCGCCGTCATATCGGGCCCCTTGGAGAACAGGTCGTATTTGCCCTTATTCTTCTGGCCCGGGAAACGATACTCATAGGGCTGCTGCCACGGATCGAGCGCCAGCTTGTCGAGATACGGCCCGCGCCAGCCCTTCACGTTGCCCGGGTTGGTGATCAGAGCCTCCAAACCCTGCGCCGTCGTCGGGTAGTTGCCGGTATCAATACGATAAGCCGTCAACGGGCTCTCCATCGTCGCGGTCACAAACAGCTTCGCCGCCGACTCCTGACCACGCGACAGGTCGCCGCCCACATTACGCACCAGCACGGCGACGAGCAGACCGAGGATGGCGAGCACCACCATGATTTCGAGCAGCGTGAAACCCTTGGTGGCAGCGGAACGGAGACGGGAGGAACGATCGGAGAAAGTCATGGAAAACGAGAGGTAAGGAAGGAGAACAGGTATTGTCGAGACACGCCTCGAACAGCCTATTCCCTCCAGACGCCCCCGCGTCACAAAAGTTTCACCGGCCCGCTCCACCACGCGCTCACCGCCCCCGTTACACCGGGCCAGGCGACTGAAAGAAAATGAAAGTTTAAGCCCCGGGCCGACCGTCATTTACAAGCCGCGCCCCAGGGCCCAACCCCATGGACCCATGACTCGCCGAGAAATGCTCCGTCTGGGTGGTGCCTCCTTTGCTGGCGCCTTGCTGTCCCGCTCTTTCACCTGGGCCGCGCCCGAGTCCTCCCCCGGCTCCGCGAGCCACCTGTTTTTCGCCCCCGCCGACCTGCCGCGCATCCGCGCCAACACCCGCACCCCGCTCCTGCAACCCCTCTACGCCGCCTGGCAGGCCGAGGCCCCCGACGCGATTCCGACCGCCCTCGATACCTTCGAAAACTCGGGCAACATAGTCCGCGATTTCGCCACCGTGCTCACCGCCCTCGAACACGCACTCACCGTGCAATTGGTGGAGCCGACGCCCACCCGCGAAGCCACCCTGCTCGACGCCATCGAGCGCATCATCGCACGCCCGCATTGGGACTACTTCCGCGACGGCGGCGAGGAAGTGCTCGGCATCCAACGCGCCTCCTACTCCACCGTGCGCCTGCTCTACGCCCGCGAGGTGTTGGGCGATGCCATCTCGCCCGAGCTCGATCAACGCCTCCTCCAAGCCATCGCCGACAAGGGCTGCGCCGCCTGCTTCGCGACCGTCAACGACATGGACCACCCCGAGACCGTGAAGGGCTGGGACTTCGACACCGCGCACGCCGATTTTTATGACCTCACCATGGAGCGCTGGCCCGAAATCCTCGGCGCCAACAACCTCCGCTCCGCCCCCACCGGTGCCCTCGGTCTCGGCGCCCTCGCCCTGCGCGGACACGATCCGCGCGCCGAGCAATGGCTCGACACCGCCGTCGCCAGCACCCGCCGTTTCCTCCAACTCTTCTCCGCCGACGGCAGCTACTTCGAAGGCCTCAGCTACCTCGACTACTCCATGCGCACCGCCATGCCCTTCATCGTCGCGCACCGCCGCTTGGTCGGCGACGTCGACTGGGATCAAGCGGTCAACTGGGACGGCATGCTCGACTACGTGCTCACCATGCAACTCGGCCGCACGCCCGACGGCGGCGCCGACATCGTCAACTTCAGCGACGCCCGCGGCAGCGCGTTTCCCGGCTGGGTGTGCGAAGTCGGCACCATCACCGGCACGCCCTACGCCGGCACCCTCGCCACCTACGCCGCGCAACCGCGTTGGTTCTACGACTTTCTCTGGTATCGTCCCGACGTCCTCACCGCGCCGCTCCCCGACCGCCTGCTCAACCACCGCAACGACCTCAACTGGGTCCTCTGCCGCAGCGGCTGGCAGCCCGACGACGCCGTCCTCGCCTTCAAGAGCGGCGCCCCGGCCAATCACGAACACGCCGACCGCAATCACTTCATCTACAAAATCCACGGTGAACGCCTCCTCCACGACCACCTCGGCGCCGCCTACGACCGCCGCACCGATGGCTGGAAAATGCGCTTCACCCGCGGCCACAACGGCGTGCTGCTCGACGGTCGCGGCCACCACTACGTCGATGGCGAACACGGCACCAACGAGAGCCTCGCCTACGCCAACCTCATCGCCTACGCCGACCACGATGGCCACATCTGGTGGACCAGCGATGCCACCGCGGCCTACGGCGTCGTCAACGAATCCGCCAAGCAGGTCCTGCGCACCGTCATCTTCGCCAAACCCGACGTGATCGTGGTCTTCGACCAGATCCAACTGCGTTACCACGAACAAACCTTCGACGCCCGTTTTTACCCCGACAACGCCGACGGCGCCGCCCGCCTCAGCGTCGACGGCCCCCGCTTCCGCCTCGACCGCCCCGCCGCCTCCCTGCACGGCCTCGTCGCGTCCTCCGCCGCCTCCGCCACGCCCCGCCTCGCCCGCTTGGAAGTCCTGCCCGAAACCGGCGACTTTCCCTGCGTCGAAGTGCATGCCCCCGCCGCGCTGAGCCATCACGTCGTCACGGTCCTCGCCGCCCGCAAAGCCGGCGAAGCCCTCCCGCCCAAACTCGAGGCCGCCTCCGCCGACGGCACCTGGACCCTCACCGCCGACACCTTCCGCGCTCGCCTCACGCCCGGCCCCTTCGCCCCCACCATCGAGATCGGCTAACCGACTTCGCCGCGCCGCACGCGCTCGAATTACAGCGTCACCATCCGACAGAAAAAGTTTTTGCCCCGACTTTCTCCGTAAGGGGTTCGCTGTTTCCGCCACGCGACGATTAGCACATCGGTCTGCGCCCGATCGGATTCGTAGAAGAACATCTGCACCTCAGCACGGCCGCGGATTTCCCCCACCGCAGAGCGAGGCAACTCGACCGCCGGCAGCAAAGAGCGCGCAAGCTGCAGATGGCGCGCGTCGACCACGTCCTCCAACGTGCGGTGAAAATGCACCCCGCCTTCGGTGTCCACCGATCCCGCCAACCACACCGCCGCATCGTAGCGAATGTCAGCAATGCGCAACCACGTTGAACCGTAGTTCTGCGACAGGAACTCGCGCGGCACCCGATCATTCTCCGCCAAAGTCTCCGCCTCGGACCAATGCGAAGTCGACGGAGCGAAGGACCGGCAACCCACCGTCGCCAGAACCCCCATCCCCACCACGACGAGGGTGCCCCATTTGATCCACGCGTTGCGCATGGGTAGACCTTTTGCCCGTCGCCGCCCCCATCCACAAGCAGATCCATCGGGTCCTTTCCCCGGTCATACGCCGGCGTTTCTCTCCGCATCTGCGCTTGTCGCCACCTCACTCGCCCGTAAGTCTCCGCACCGGCTGTGGTCCCGTAGTTCAATGGATAGAACCGCGGTTTCCTAAACCGTTAATCTGGGTTCGATTCCCAGCGGGGCTACCAGGCCGGCGCGCTTTGCGTCACTCCTCCGCCGCTTTTTCCGGCGGACGCGGCAAAGGCTCCAAGGCCCGCGTCGCCTTCAACGCGATCGATTCCAACAACGCCCGCCGTTGCGCCGCCCCCGCCTCCAAAGCCACCGGCGCCCGCCGCAACTCCAGCGCCTCGCCCACCCGCACCAACAGCCCCCAGCCCGCCGGAATCTCCGCCTCGGCGAAGATGTCGTCCTCCACCACGAGGTAGAGAAAATCCGCGCTGCGATAGCGTAGCATCTTGGAGAATTTGGTCCCCGCGATCACCCGTCCCTGCACCGTCGCGATCTCCGCCAACAGGTCGTGATAGGCCTTGTGCTCCAACCCGCTGAAATCCCAGGCGTCGTATTCAGGAAACAATGACTCGCCTCGCCGCAAGTCCGGCCGATGCGCGCCGATCAAGGCCTCCAACTCCTCCCGTCGCTGCAACAACGCCGCCAGCTTCTGTCGCGTCGCCCCGTCGTCATGCGCATCCTTCAACAGATCCGCCCGCGCCTGCTTGCACTCAAACACCGCGGTCTTCGCCTCCGCCCCCCGCCCCATCGCGACCACATCCGCCCGGTAACCGCTCTTGGGCACCCGCACCTCCGCCGCCGCGATGGCCAAGCCCTGCTCCCGCGCCCATTCCAGCGCCAGGCGCTTCAACTCGCGGTGAGCTAGGGTTTCGGAACTCGGCATGCCCTCCACTCCGGCGCACCCCGTGCCAGCCCGCAATCCCTAGGCCGGCAGGTATTCGAATTTGATCACCTCAACGTCTCCCCGCTGTGCGTCACACACGATCGTATACCCCTGCGGCACCGGCACAAACAGCGTGCGCCACGCACCCACGCCCGTGTTGCGTTTGATGTCCCACGCCGAGAGCGACAGCGTCTCGACCACATAAAAGTGATTCGCCCCAGTCGCCGTTTTCACTTCGAAGCGAATCCAACCGCCCGACTCCGCGTTCTGTGACCAAGGCACATTGAGTTGAATAAACGCGGTCGCATTCGCCATCGCCGGCGGCAGGGAGGAAGGCACTTTGGATTTCGACATGACGGGATAAATCCCATGCCAGAACCCCGCCCCGCCGTCGACCCGTTACCACCCCGACCCGACCCGTCGGCGTGTCCCTAGGTGGACGCGGACGTCCCCGGCCGCGTCGCCCTGCCCGTCCGCCTCCTGCCCGTCGGCCTCCCAACCTCAACTGATCAAAAGCAATCGCGGCGGCGCCCCGGCCGGCGGACTCGGCGCGCGGTGCACGCAAGGCGGCACCGGACTCCCCGGACACTGATTCGCGATGCGCCACATGTTGCCGAACCCAAAAGCAAACGGCACCGCCCCCGCCGCCGCTTCGTAGTGTAAATCATAATACTGCTCCCGCAGGTAGGCCCGAAACCCGTCGTCATCCGCCCCCCCATACTCGGCCAACAACGCTGCCCGCACCGCCGGGATTTCCGTGCACAACAACGCGTCCGCCGTGCGCAGCCCTTCGCTCGACGCCGTCGTGTAGCTGCACAAGTAAGTATCCACGATCACCGGCGCCGCATCCACGTGCCATGACTGCACATCGGTGCTCACCGGCCCGCCCGACTCGTCCCGAGTGAGTCGACCAAAACAGTCCAGCGACGGCTGCAAGCCGTGCTGCGTCAGCCGCCGCAGGTCCTCGATCAACACCGCCCGCGCCTCCCGCCCTCGAGCTCCCAAGGACAGCGCCATCAGGTCCTCCTCATCCAGCGTCGTGATGTCATCGCCGCCCCCCAGTGCGACCACCTGCGCCACCACTTCGCCGAAGTCGCCCGCCAGTTCCCGCGGCCAGCACAAGGCATTCACCGCCCCCGCAAACGGCGTCGCCACCAGCTCGGCGAAGCTGTTCACCACCTGCACCTCGGCAAAAGCGGACCACGGATGAGAAAACGACATCCCCCAGCCACACCTCATTTCCCCCGCCTACTCCACCCTCAATTTCCCTCCACCAACCACCGCAATGCCTCAAATCACATGTTCGTAATACGAACATCGGGACTATTTTAAGGAGCAACCTACCCCAAATGTTCGTATTACGAACATTTGAGGACGCGCCGACGCCGCGAACAAGCGAGAGGCGCGAAACCCGCGAGGCGCGCGAGGCGCGAGCGACGTCGGAGGGGCGCCCCTCGTTCGCGGCCACCTCGTCTGTTCCCGCGCCCCCCAAGCGCTGCTGCCCTCCCGTCGCTCTGCGTTAAGCATTGCTGTTAATCGACTGCACAACCGGTCTGCCCGCCCCGCGGCCTTGCCCCGTCCGCGCTCCGCCGCCTGCCTCATACCCGTTACCCGCAACCCTCCCTCTACCCATGAAATCCGTCCTGCTCGGCTCCTTCCTCGCCGCCCTCGCCTTCTTCATATGGGGCGCCGTCTTCTACACCGTGCTGGGGGTCCCCGGCTCTGTGCTCAAATCCACGCCCTCCGATGTGGGCCCGGCCCTGCTCGCCAGTTTCCCTGAGAACGGCACTTACTTCGTGCCCGCCATGGGCAACATAGAAGAAGCTCAGGAACTCATGACCCGCGGGCCCGTCGCCACCGTGCACATCCAGCGCGAGGGCCTTACACCCATGGACCCGATGCTCATGGTGGGCGGCTTCCTCCACGGCTGGGGCTACGCGCTGCTCCTTGCTTTCCTGCTCAAACAAATCTGCAAAAAGAGCGGCTACGGTGCCCGCGTCGGTTTCGTCACCCTCGTCGGCCTCACCGCCGCCTTCGCCACCCGCATCAGCGACACCATCTGGTGGCACAAGTCCATGGACTGGCAGCTCAGCGAACTCGCCTACCTCACCATCGGAAGCATCGTCATCGGCCTCGTCCTCGCCAAGTTCATCAAGAGCCCGGTGACGTCGACCCGGGCCTGAGTCCCGCTGGTCAATTCAGAGCCTCCACTCGTCAATCGCCGCTCGAACCCGGCAGGGCCCGCGGCAGGAAACAGGGTGACCGACTTGTTCGGATTCCCCCGTTCCCTCGCCCATGAATTCCTTCGCCGCGCCTCGTTTCGTCATCCCGCTTTTTTGCCTGCTCACGCTCACCGCCCCTGCTCAGGTCGTGGTGCACCACTTCGCGGGCGGCGAGGCCGACACCGCCTCCGCCGGAGACGCGCTCAGCTCCACGCTCATTGACTCCGGTGCCACCGGCACCGACCTGTCCGAGGCCGGCAGCGGCGGCACCTTTTCCTCCAATACCCGCGGGAGCGCGTCGTCCCTTTCCTACCAATTTGACGGTTCCAACTATTACAGCGGGGCCCTCGACACTTCGCTCTCCAGCAGCGCCAGCTTCGGCATGGAGGCTTGGATCAATGCCTCCAACACCACGACCGGTCAGATGATCGTTTACAACGGCAACTCCGGCACCAACGGCATCGGCCTCTACTTGAACGGCAACACCATCGACGTGCTCCGCGGCGGTATCGCCCTCAACCCGGTCGGAATCATCGAGGCCGGCTCCTGGCACCACGTCGCCGTCGTATGGGACAACGGCGCGCTCACCGGTTACCTCGACGGCAATGCCAACTTCTCGGCCTCATCCCAGAGCTTCGATCTGGTCGGCGGAGCCCTGCTGATTGCTGGCAACAATGCCTCCCTCGAGCTCTTCCAAGGCTTCATCGACGATGTGCGCATCTTCACCTTCGAAACCGGCACCTTCGACACCTCCATGCTTCATCTGAGCACCTCCGCCGTGCCGGAACCCACCACCTACGCCACACTGCTTGGCCTCGCCGGCCTCGGCCTCGCGCTCTGGTGCCGCCGCCCGGCACCAACCCAGGCCGCCTGACCCAACTTCAACCCGCCACCGGCACCTCGCGAAACGCCTGCCGGTAGCGCCGCGAAAAATATCCCGGCGACAATCCCACTGCGTGCGCCACTTCGGCCCGCGTGTTGAGGCGACCGGTGGCGATCAGCTCCCGCCCCTTCTCCAACCGCCGCCGCAACAGCAGCTCCGCCGGCGACTGCCCAAAATGCTCGCGCACCCGCCGCCGTAGCTGCCGCTCGCTGTATCCAAGATGTCGCGACATTGCCGTGACATCAAAATCCGGCTCCCGCAGATGGGCCGCGAGACAGGCCTCCAGACTTTCGCGCCACGCACTGCCGTTGACCGCTTCCTCCGTCCCCCACGGCACCCGTGACCGCAGCCGCTGCAACAGCTCCGCCACCGAAAACGGCTTCGCCAGATAATCATCCGCCCCCGCCTGCAGTCCTTCCACCCGATGGTCGACCGAGCCCTTGGCCGAGAGCAGCACCAACGGCACCGCCCGCCAACGCGCGCAGCCTTTCAGCCGTCGGCACAGTTCCAGACCGTCCACGTGCGGCATCATCACATCCGAAACGATGATCTCCGGCGCATATCCCTCCAACCCCTCCCAAGCTTCCTGACCATCCACCGCTTCGCTCACGGTGTAGTAGGGATCCAGGTTCATGCGCAGGTAGGCCCGCATGTCGGCATTGTCCTCCACCAGCAGCAGCCGCGGCCGATGCGCCGCAAACTCCACCAATCCCACCGGCGTCGCCGTCGCGACCGTGCCGCCGACCGTGTGCGGTCGCGGCTCCGCGCCCGCCGAGGTGTCGATGTCGTCGGGGTCGAAGTGCTCACAGCCCAGCAACAGTTCGAAGTAAAACACGCTGCCCGCGCCCGGCTCACTGTGCACGCCGACCGTGCCGCCGTGCATCTCCACCATTTCGCGCGCCAGCGCCAGGCCGATGCCCATGCCTTCATGGTCACGACTCATGCTGGTGTCGGCCTGAAAAAAGCGTTCAAAAACCCGTCGCCGCGTCGCTTCGTCCATGCCAGGGCCTTCATCGGCCACCTCCACCCGCACCCGCTCGGGCGCCGTGCCTTCCGGCGCATCCATTTCCTGAATACGCACGGTCACGCGCCCACCTGCCGGTGAATACCGCACCGCATTGGACAGCAGGTTGGTCATCACCTTTTCCAACTTCGAAAGGTCGAAAAACACCGGCAGCGCCGTCGGGGCCGCCAGGTCGATGCGCACCTCTTTCGCCGCTGCCGCGGCGGTGAGGGCATCGATCTCCACCCGCGCGAACTCCACCAGATCGTGCCGGTTCACCTGCATCGCGAAGGTGCCGGCATCGAGTCGCGCCAGGTCGATGAGCTCGGAGATCAGTCCGCCCAGCCGATCGACATTGCGCAGCACCCGCCCCACCACCGCGCCCGCATCCGCCAGCGCCACCCGTTCCTCCGCGAGGTCGACCAGCGGCCCGCGAATCAGCGTCAGCGGCGTTTTAAACTCATGCGTGAGGTTGGTCAGAAAGTGCTGCTGCAACCGATGCGCTTCCTCCGCCGCATCTTTCGCCCGCCGCACTTCGCGCTCCGCCTCCAGCCGCCCGGTGACATCCCGGAAGTTGTTCACCAGCGCATTCACCCGCGGATCGTCGGTGGCGTTGATCACCGTGCCTTCGAGGTAGATCCAGTGCCCTTTCTTGTGTTTAAAACGCACGATCTCGGTCTCCACGATGCCCGGCGCCTGCGCGAGGTGATGAAAGCGCGGCATCGCTCGCGCCAAGTCATCCTCGTGGCAGAAATCGAAGAGGTTCTTGCCCTCCATTTCCCAACTTTCCCAACCGTGGATGCGTTTGTTGGACGGCGACTCCCACAGGATGTTGGCGCCCGTATCAAACAGGGAAATACCTTCCGCCGAGCGCTCGATCAGCGCGTGAAAATGCTGCCCTTCCAGCCGCGCCCGCTCGATCGATTCCTGCGTCGTCGTCACGTCCTCCACGTCGATCACCCACGCCCCGTCACCACGCTCGGGCACCGCCGCGAGCACGCGCAGGCGCCACCACCGCGCCTCGCCCTTCTCCTGGCCGCGCACCAACCGCACCGCGCCGCTCGGCAGCTCCGCCGTCAGCCACGCCAGCACCGCCCTGGCTTCCTCTGTCACCACCCCCAGTTGCTCCAACCACGAGGTCGAGGCCACCGCCTCCAGCACCCCAAAGCGTCGCTCATAGCTCGGATTGGTCTGCCAGCAACGGGCACCATCGACGATCAAGAGGCACAGAGCGGAAGCGTTCCAAAACGGATGGGCGGCGAACATAGGGCCAAAAAGGGGTAACGGGTTGAGGACGAGAACCTAGGCGATCGCGGAGCGCAACTCCACAGCACGAGTTCCGGAACGGACATTCTGGCGTCCGTTTCGGCCACCCATGAGGCGCGCGATTGCTCCCATCCCGGCAAACGCCGCACGTAGGGCCAAGCGGCCAAAAGGCCCGGTCCTTTGTCCACTGGCAACGCCGCCTCCCCCTTCCACGTTTCGCTTCATCATGCCCTTGCTGCGCCTCTCCCTCCTTGCATTGGTTCTCCTGTCCCCGCTCGCCGCCCAGAGCACGCTCTACTGGGACTCCGACGGTGCCACTCCGGGCACGACCAATATTCGCAACACCTGGGACTACAGCGCCATCCGCCCGTGGTGGTCGACGTCTGCCGCCGGTGACACCGCCACTCAAGCCTGGACCTCCGGCTCCACCGCCGTGTTTTCCGCTGGCACCAACGCCACCGGCTACCAACTCGTCGACATCGGCCAGGGCGTGAACGTCGCCGCCATTTATGTCGAGGAGGGTGACGTGGAACTTTGGGGCGCCTTCTACAGCGGCTACTTCCACGACCTAGCCACCTTCGATGTCGCCAGCGGCGCCAGCGCCATCCTCGACGCCACCATGAACGAAAGTTCCGGTGCGGTGAATTTCACCAAAACCGGCGCGGGCACGCTCACCATCAAGGCGCCCAACAACATGACCGGCAACTTCGCTGTCTCCGGCGGCACGGTAAACATCACCAGCCAAAGCAACCTCAGCTCCGGCAACCTCACCGTCAGCAACGGCGCCACCCTCGCCAACAACGGCATCCTCGAACTCAATAACCGCACCGTCAGCGTGACCGGCGCCGGCTCCACGCTCAGTTCGACCAACTACATCGAATTGGGCGATATCGGCGACGTCACCACCAGCGTCCACGACGGGGCGGTGATCCGTTCCGACAGCTCCATCGCTTTTGGCGTCAATGCCGGCGTCAACGGCGTGGGACTGGTGAGCGGTTCTGGTTCGCAGCTCAACTCCGGCTCCCAGATTCATGTCGGCTACCACGGCATAGGGGAACTCACCGTGGAGTCCGGCGGCACTGTCACCCCTGGTAGCATTCTCGAGCTCGCCACCGCCGCCGGTTCCACCGGCACGTTCAATCTCAACGCCGGCGGCACCCTCGCGGTGGGCGGGACCCAGGGCATCGCCAAGGGAGCGGGCACCGCCAACTTCAACTTCGGCGGCGGCACCTTGGAAGTGACCGGGGCCAACCTCACGACCCTCGTGCCCGTCACCCTCGTGAGCGGCACCGACTCGACGATCGACACCAACGGTTTCACGGCCGCCCTCAGTGGCGGCGTTTCCGGCGCAGGCAGCCTCACCAAATCCGGCACCGGCAGCCTCTACCTCTACGGCGCCTCCTATACCGGATCCACCACGATCGACGAGGGCACGCTCTACAACACGCTTAACAATCTACCATCGGGCACCGCGTTGACCATCAATTCGCCCGGCACCTTCGACCTCGCGGGCTACGCCCAGACCGTCGGCTCGCTCGCCGGATCCGGCAACCTCATCCTCGGGGGCGTCAACCTCACGACCGGCGGGGCCAACACCGACACCGCCTTCAGTGGCGTCATCAGCGGAACCGGCACCTTCTCCAAAACCGGCACCGGCACCCTGACTTTGTCCGGCGACAACACCTACACCGGCATCACCACCATCTCCGGCGGCTCGCTCCAGATCGGCAGCGGATCCACCACGGGCGCCCTCGCCTCCAGTGCCATCACCAACAACGCCAACCTCACCTTCAACCGCTCCAACGCGCTCTCCTACGCGGGCGTCATCTCGGGCTCCGGTTCCGTCACGCAGAACGGCACGGGCAACACCACCCTCTCCGGCAGCAACACCTACAGCGGCGGCACCACAGTCAATGCGGGCACCCTCACCCTCGGTCACGCCAACGCCCTCGGCGCCACCACCGGCAACCTCACGCTCAACGGCGGCAGCCTCGACCTCGGCACCTTCGACCCCACCGTCGGCACCGCCATCTTCAACGGCGGCACCTTCACCAACGGCACGCTCGACAACGCCGCCGCCTTCGAGGTCCGCACCGGCAGCCTGCCCAACGATCTGGACGGCGCCCAAACCCTCACCAAAACCGGCTCCGGCACCTTCACGCTCTCCGGCACCAACACCTACACCGGCGACACCACCGTTTCCGGCGGCACCCTGCAGGTCAGCAGCGCGGGCAACATCGGCAGCGGCGACTTGCACATTTCCGGCGGCAGCCTCTCCAGCTCCGGCAATCTCGTGCTCAATCGCGCGGTGACCGTGGACGGATCGGGCTCCGCCCTTTCGACCACGACGTATTTGGAAATTGGTGACGGCGCGACCGGATCGCTCACCGTATCCGACGGCGGCGCAGTGACCAGCGGCACCACCGCGGCGATCGGGCACCAGGCCGGCGTCACCGGCACCGCCACCCTGACCGGCAGCGGCTCCAGCCTTACCTCCGGCGACGCCACCTACCTCGGCATCTCAGGTTCCGGAACCCTCAACCTGGAGGACGGTGCCAGCCTGAACGCCCCGCGCGTGATCCTCGGCACCTATTTCGGCGCCACCGGCAACCTCAACATCAACGGCGGCACCCTCAACGTGCCCATCCTCACCATCGGCGAAAGCGGCGTCGGCAACCTCAACATCAACGACGGCGGATCCATCAGCAACACCTCGATCACCGCCGGCTATTCCGGACGGATCAATGTCAACAACGGCGGCATCCTCAATCTCAGCAGTTCCAATGGCGTCGAGATCCAACCCGGCGGCAGCCCGGTTTATCTCAACCAAGGCGGGACCATTCAGGCCAGCGGGGTGAATCCTTCGTTTGGCGGCAGCAATCTCCACGTCTTTGGCGGCACCCTCCAGGTCGTGGACGCAAACCTCTCCTCCGGGGTGAATTTCATCATCGGCGACGCCGGAACCTGGTGGACCGACCTCAACGAGGGCCTGACGGTCGATACCAACGGCTTCGACGCCACGCTCACCGGCACTTTGACCCGGGTCTTTCCAGGCCGGGCAAACCTCACCAAAACCGGTGAAGGCACGCTCACCCTCACCGCCGCCAACACCTACGCCGGCTCCACCCACATCCAAGGCGGAACGCTCTCCATCGCCAGCCAAAGCAACCTTAGCACCGGGGGAATTTTCATCCAAACTGGCGGCCGCCTGACCAGCTCCGGTTCACTCCCCTTCGATCGTCGAGTGTCTGTTACCGGCGCCGGTTCCAGCCTCTACACCAGCGGTTATCTCGAGTTCGGCACCGTCGAGACCACCGGGTCTGGCTCACTCTATCTCTACGACGGCGCCACCGCCGAAGCGGCTTCCACCGTCGCGTTTGGCACGGCATCCGACGCGCTCGGCATCGCTGAAATCAGCGGAACGGGCTCCACCCTTACTTCCGGGGCCGAGCTCTACCTCGGCATCTCCGGTTCCGCCACCGTTGATGTGTCCAGCGGCGGCGTGATCAACGCCCCGCATGTTCTCCTCGCCATCCAATCCGGTTCGGTCGGCATCCTGAATCTCCATTCCGGCGGCACCGTCAATATTGGGGCCGGCGGCGTCGACATTGGCAGCGGCTCGGGCAGTGCGCTGAACCTGCGCGGCGGCACGGTCAATTTCACCGCCGCCGACTCCTACTCCAACGCCCCGTTCGGCGTGGTCACCGGGACCACCTCCACCCTCAACACCAATGCGTTCGATGCCACCATCGGCGGCGTCCTGGCCGGCGGCGGCAGTCTGATCAAAACCGGCTCCGGCACCCTGACCCTCACCGGCGCCAACACCTACACCGGCACCACCACCCTCTCCGGGGGCACCCTGCAGATCGGCGCCGGCGGATCCACCGGCGCACTCGCCAGCGACGTCGTCAACAACGCCAACCTCGCCTTCAACCGTTCCGACGCTCTCGCCTACTCGGGCGTGATCTCCGGTTCCGGTTCGGTCACGCAGGTCGGCACCGGCAATACCACTCTGTCCGGCAACAATACCTATACCGGCGGCACGATTGTCGACGCGGGCACGCTTACGCTCGGTCACGCCAACGCCCTCGGGGCCACCACCGGCAATCTCACCCTCAACGGCGGCACCCTCGATCTCGGCACCAACAGCCCCACCATCGGCACCGCCATCTTCAATGGCGGCTCCTTCACCAACGGCTCGCTCAACAATGCCGCCGCCTTCGAGGCCCGCACCGGCTCGCTGGACGCTTCACTCGGCGGCTCCAGCGGCCTCACCAAGACCGGCTCCGGCACCTTCGTGTTCACCGGCGATCAAACCTACACCGGCACCACCACCGTTTCCGAGGGCACTCTACAAATCGGCGACGGCGGCACCACCGGATCCATCGCTTCGAGCTCCATCGTCAACAACGCCAACCTCGCTTTCAACCGCTCCAACGCCGTCACCGCCGCCAACAACATTTCCGGTTCCGGTTCCGTCACCCAGTCGGGCTCCGGCACCCTCACCCTCTCGGGCACCAACACCTATTCCGGCGGCACCACCGTTTCCGGCGGCACGCTCGCGATCAGCTCCGACGCCAAGCTCGGCGCCAGCTCCGGCGCCCTCGCCGTCACCAACGGCGCGACGCTCAACACCGGCGGCGACTTCCGCACCAACCGCGCCGTCACCATCGATGGCTCCGGCTCCAACCTCTACAACAACGGCGAACTCATCATCGGCAACGGTGGCACCGGCTCGCTCACTCTCACCGATGGCGGCTCCGCCTCGGCCTACAACCTCACCCTCGCCTTCGGTGGCGGCACCGGCTCGGTCAATATCGGCGACGGCAGCTCCGTGACCGTCGGCAACGCCACTTCGCTCGGCAGCGCGACCAGCAACATTACCCTCGGTAACGGCGGCACCCTCACCACCACAACCCTCGGCGGCACCGGCACCTTCGACTTTGCGGGCGGCACTCTCGTCGCCGCTGGCGAGTTCACCTCCGGCCTGAGCGGCACCCTCACCAACGCCTCCACCGTTAACACCAACGGCCACGCCACCACCCTCTCCGGCAATCTCTCCGGCACGGGTGCCCTCACCAAGTCGGGCTCCGGCACCCTCACCCTCTCGGGCACCAACACCTATTCCGGCGGCACCACCGTTTCCGGCGGCACGCTCGCGATCAGCTCCGACGCCAAGCTCGGCGCCAGCTCCGGCGCCCTCGCCGTCACCAACGGCGCGACGCTCAACACCGGCGGCGACTTCCGCACCAACCGCGCCGTCACCATCGATGGCTCCGGCTCCAACCTCTACAACAACGGCGAACTCATCATCGGCAACGGTGGCACCGGCTCGCTCACTCTCACCGATGGCGCCACCGCTTCGACCTACAACCTCACCCTCGCCTTCGGCGGCGGCACCGGCTCGGTCAACATCGGCGACGGCAGCTCCGTGACGGTCGGCAACACCACCTCGCTCGGCAGTGCGACCAGCAACATCACTCTTGGCAACGGCGGCACCCTCACGACCGCCAACCTCGGCGGCACCGGCACCTTCGACTTTGCGGGCGGCACCCTTGTCGCCGGCGGAGCGTTCACCTCCGGCATGAGCGGCAGCGTCACCAACGCCTCCACCGTCAACACCAACGGCCACGCCACCACCCTCTCCGGCAACCTCTCCGGCACCGGCTCACTCACCAAGTCCGGCACCGGCACCCTCACCCTCACCGGCTCCAACTCCTACTCCGGCGGCACCACCGTTTCCGCCGGCACCCTCACCGGCAACACCACCTCGCTGCAGGGCAACATCGTCAACAACAGCGCCGTCACCTTCGACCAGTCCACCACCGGCACCTATGCCGGCGACCTCTCCGGCTCCGGTAGCCTCACCAAATCCGGCGCCGGCAATCTCACGCTCTCGGGCACCAACACCTACGCCGGTGGCACCACCGTTTCCGGCGGCACCCTCACGATCGCCTCCGACGCCAAACTCGGCTCCAGCTCCGGTGCCCTCGCCGTCTCCAACGGCGCCACCCTTGCCACCGGCGGCGACTTCCGCACCAACCGCGCCGTCACCATCGATGGCGCCGGCTCCAACCTCGCCAACAACGGTGAACTCATCATCGGCAACAACGGCACCGGCTCCCTCGCTCTCACCAACAACGCCACCGTATCCGCTTACAACCTCCACCTCGCCTACACCGGTGGCACCGGCACGGTCGACATCGGTTCCGGCGCGTCCATCAATGTCAGCGGCACCACCTCTCTCTGGACTGGCTCCAGCGCTCTCAATCTCAACGACGGCGGCACCCTCACCACCCCGGGGCTTTCCGGCTCCGGCACCCTCAATCTCGCCGGCGGCACCCTGCGCTCCGGCGGCGCCCTCAGCACCGGCCTCGCCACCACCCTCTCCAACGCCTCCACCGTCGATACCAACGGCTACGCCACCACCCTCTCCGGCGTCCTCTCCGGCGACGGCTCACTCACCAAATCCGGCACCGGCACCCTCACCCTCACCGGCGCCAACACCTACTCCGGCGGCACCACCGTCTCCGCCGGCACGCTCACCGGCAACACCTCCAGCCTGCAGGGCGACATCACCAACAACAGCGCCGTCGTCTTTGATCAGGCTGCCACCGGCACCTACGCCGGCACGATCGACGGCACCGGCTCACTCACCAAGTCCGGCGTCGGCAACCTCACCCTCACCGGCTCCAACTCCCACTCCGGTGGCACCACCGTCTCCGGCGGCTCCCTTACCATTTCTTCCGACGCCAAGCTCGGCGCCAGCTCCGGCGCGCTCGCCGTCACCAACGGCGCCACGCTTGCCACCGGCGGCGACTTCCGCACCAACCGCGCCGTCACCATCGATGGCTCCGGCTCCTACCTCGCCAACAACGGCGAACTCATCATCGGCAACGGCGGCAACGGTTCGCTCACCCTCACCGACGGCGGCACGGCCTCCACCTACAACCTCACCCTCGCCTTCGGCGGCGGCACCGGCACGGTCGACATCGGCAACGGCAGTTCAGTAAGCGTGGGCAATATCACCGCCCTAGGCTCCGGCACCAGCAGCGTCACCGTCGGCAACGGCGGCACGCTCACCACCGCCGGTCTCAGCGGCTCCGGCACCCTCCATCTCGCCGGCGGCACCCTGCGCTCCGGCGGCGCCTTCAGCTCCAACGTCGCCACCACCCTCACCGGTTCGTCCACGGTTGATACCAACGGCCACGCCACCACGCTCTCCGGTTCCCTCTCCGGCACCGGCTCGCTGACCAAATCCGGCGCCGGCACCCTCACCCTGTCCGGGTCCAACGGCTACACCGGCACCACCTCCGTGTCCGCCGGCACCCTGGCCCTCACCAGCACCACCGCCTCGCCCACGATCAACCTCGCCAGCGGCGCGACCCTCGAGGTGAGCGTCGCCTCCGGCACGCGCGACAACACCGACGCCACCACCTTCACCGGCTCCGGCACGCTGCAGAAAACCGGCGCGGGCAACGCCGTCTGGGGCACCGCCGCCGCCACCTTCGCCATGGACTCCGGCGCCCTCATCGATGTCCAGGCCGGCACCCTCACCGGCGGCGCCGGCGGCAACGAAAACTGGACCGCCAATCTCGCCGAGCTGAACGTCGCCTCCGGCGCCACCTTCGCCGGCGTCGAGGCCAATGTCCGCGTCGACGCCCTCTCCGGCGCCGGGACCATCACCTCGGGCTACAACGGCGCGGGTTACTCGACCTTCACCTTCGGCGTCGATGACGGTTCCGGCACCTTCTCCGGCGTGCTCGCCGACACCGACGGAAGCAACGCCGGTCACTTCACCAAGGTCGGCTCCGGCACCCAGATCCTCACCGGCGCCAACACCTACACCGGCGGCACCACCGTATCCGGCGGCACCCTCCAACTGGGTAACGGCGCCGCCACCGGTTCCGTGACCGGCGACATCGTGAACAACGCCGCCGTGGTGTTCGACCGCACCGGCGACGTGACCTACACCGGCGTCATCTCCGGCACCGGCAACGTGACCCACGACGGCTCCATCCTGCGTCTGGATAGCGCTCAAACCTACACCGGCTCCACCACCGTAAAGTCCGGCTCCATCCTCGTGCTTTCCACCGACACCGACCAGGGGCTCTCCGCCGCCACCGACGTCGAACTCGAGTCCGGCGCCATCCTCGACATTTCCAACCGCGCGACCGAGATCGCCGGTCTCACCGGCACGGGCCGCATCTACAGCTTCGGCGGCAGCAACGGTCAGCTCACCGTCAACACCGCCGACGGACAGGACCAAACCTTCTCCGGTGTGCTCGGCGGCAACAACTACGCCAACTTCGCGTTGACCAAGGCCGGCGCCGGCACCCTCACCCTCACCGGCGCCAACACCCACACCGGCGGCACCACCGTCTCTGGCGGCACGCTGTCCGGCAACACCACCAGCCTGCAGGGCAACATCACCAACAACGCCGCTCTCGTCTTCAATCAGGACTCCGCCGGCACCTACGCCGGCACGCTCTCCGGGTCCGGCTCGCTCTCCAAAACCGGCGCCGGCACACTGATCCTCTCGGGCACTTCCGACTTCACCGGCACCACCACCGTCAACGCCGGCTCGCTGCGCCTCGACTCCGCCTCGGCCCTCGGTGCCACCGCCTCGGTCGACGTCGCCGCCGGCGCCACCCTCGACCTCAACGGCAACTCCGTCACGATCGCCGACCTCGACGGCGCCGGCAACATCACCCTCGGCAGCGGCACCCTCACCACGGGCGACGGCGCCAACCACACGCTTTCCGGCGTCCTCTCCGGCACCGGCGGACTGACCAAGACCGGCTCCGGCACGCTTACGCTCTCCGGCACCAATACCTACTCCGGCGGCACCACCCTCAACGGCGGCACCGTCGCCGTCCACCATCTCACCAACCTCGGCTCCGGCGACATTACCATCAACACCGGCGCACTCGCCGCCACCGGCAACTACGTCTTCGAAAACGACACCGTCGTGACCGGCTCGGGTTCCACCCTCACCACCTCCGGTTACGTCGAATGGGGCACCAACGGCACCGGCTCCCTCACCGTCGCCAACGGCGCGCAGGTCACCTCCGGCGCCACCACCGCGTTCGGCAACCAGGCGGCCGGCAACGGCAGCGCCACCGTCACCGGCACCGGCTCCACCCTCACCTCCACCGGCGCACTCTACGTCGGCATCTCCGGTTCGGCCGCGCTCACGATCGCGGACGGCGGCACCGTCACCGCTCCCGCTGTCTTCGCCGGAGTTTATGGCACCTCGTCCGGCACCCTGAATCTCAACGCCGGCGGCAAACTCCAAACCAGCGTCATCGCCAGCGAGGCCGACACCGCCACTTTCAACTTCAACGGCGGCGAACTCGAAATCATCAACGCCAACTTCAGTTCGGGCGAGACCTTCACCCTCGGCGACAGCACGAGCACCACCATCGATACCAACGGCTTCGCCGCCGCCTTCACCGGCACCCTCGAAGGCAGCGGCGGTTTCACCAAGGCCGGCGTCGGCACGATGACCCTTTCCGGCACCAACACCTACACCGGAGCCACCACCATCAACGCAGGCACCCTCGCCCTCGGCGCCAACGGCTCCATCGCCAACTCCTCCGGCGTCGCCCTCGGAAACGGCGGCATCCTCGACCTCACCGCCAAATCGACCGGCTTCGCCTTCGGCTCGGGCCAGACCCTCTCCGGCAGCGGCACCCTCAACCTCGCCACCAATCAGACGCTCAACTTCGCCGGCACCCTCGCCCCGGGTAACAGCCCCGGCATCATCACCGTCGACGGCAACCTCGTGCTCAACAGCGCCGCCATTGTCGCCATGGAACTCGCCGGCAGCGGCGGCATGGCGGGCACCGACTTCGATCAAATCATCGTCAACGGCGACCTCACCCTCGGCGGCACGCTGCAGCTCACCCTGCTCAACGACTACACCCCGTCGATCGGCCAGAGCTTCCAGCTCTTCACCGCCAGCAGCATCGGCGGCACCTTCGCCAACTACGACCTGCCCACCATCGCCGGTGCCACCTGGAACACCTCCTACCTCGCCCAAACCGGCGCCATCAGCCTCAGCGCCGTCCCCGAACCCGGCACCTACGCCGCCCTCGCCGGCCTCGCCATGCTCGGCTACGCCGCCTGGCGCAAACGCCGCCGCACCACCAAGTAACCACAAACTGAATACCCCACCCCGGTAGGGGCTACCCGCTACTCACTACCCGCTACCCGCTACTCGCTACTCGCTACTCACTCGTCCATGCCCGCGCCCAAACGTGTCCAAGTCGCCATCCTTGAACAGGACCTCCACTACCGCCTGTTTCTCGAGGCCCATCTGAGCGCGCACCCCCGCTATCAACCCCTCTACAGCGCCGCCACCGCCGACGACGCCCTGCGCTGGCCCGACTCGCCCGCGCCCGAGTTACTGCTCATCGAAACCAGCGGCCTGCCCGCCAACGGCAGTGCCGTCATCGCCGCCCTGCACCAGCGTTACCCCGGTGCCCTGCCGCTCGTGCTGACCACCCGCGAAGATGGCCCCGCCGTGCTCGCCGCCGTGCAAGCCGGCGCCGTCGGTTACCTGCTCAAGCAATCCGGCAAAGACACCCTCTTCGACGCCCTCGACCAAACCCTCGCCGGCGGCTCGCCGCTCACCCCCCGCGTCGCCCGCGAACTCCTGCGCCTGCTCGCGACCACGCCCGAGCCCCGCCCCTCCAGCGCCCCGCCCTTCGCCACCCTCACCGAGCTCGCCGCCCTGCCCCAACTCAGCCCCCGCGAAACCCAGATCCTCAGCCTCGTCGCCGTCGGCACCTCCGACAAAGGCATCGGCGAACAACTCGGCCTCGCCCGCTCCACGGTGAAGAACGCCCTGCTCGGCATCTTCGGCAAATGGCAGGTGCGCACCCGCACCGAAGCCGCCGTGAAGTTCATGCAATACCAAGCCGAAGTCCCCACCACCGCCGGTCCCTGACCAGCAAGCGCACGGCCCAACACCCGCTGCAGCCGGGGTCGCCGACCCCGGCCCCCTCTTCGTGCATTTTTGTGCCTCTTCGTGGCTATGAATCATGAACCACAGAGTTTCACAGGGCCGAGGAGCAAAGGGGTTCAACAGAAGGTAACGAAGCAAAGAAGCCCCCGTGGCTACGAGCGTGAGCGAGTGGATGCCGCAAAGGTTCAAACCGCAGATCCCGCCGATAAACGCAGATACCGAGAGGCACCGCGGATAAAAACCGCGAAGAAGCGCAAACCCCACGAGACGCAGCCTGCCCCGCCGCGCCACTCCGACTTTCGTGTGTTTCGTGGTCCCCCTCCGTCCGCGTATTCCGTGCGCCACGCCTCTCCCTGCCCCTCCGCCATCCCGCCCCCCGCACCCCGCATCCCGTATCCCGTATCCCGCATCACGTATCCCGCATCCCGTATCCACAAATCCACCACGCCCCCCTTTCACCATTCACCATTCACTATTCACCATTCCCCTTCCCGTTTCAGCTTTTTCGACGCCCCTCCCTCTGCCGCCGGACAAAAGGCCAGGGTAACTTGTCCGCTCGATTCGGGCCCTCATCAGAAAGCATAGTCCTTGCGCGTGCGACTGCGGTCCACGCCACGTTTGCATGGCCACCTGTTTGGCCACCGCCTCTCACCTCTCTGCCCGTGCTCTTCATCTCATGATCACCCTGCGATCCCTTCTCCTGCTCGCCTGCACCTGCGCGCTCTCCAGCGTGGCCACCGCGCAGACCTCGGTCTTTAGCTACACCTTCGAGTCCGACAATCCCGACAACGATCCTTCCGTTCTCCCGGATGGGTGGACGATTTCCAACTCGCCCAACGCCTTTGTGGTTTCGAATGCCTTCACCACCGGCAACAGCAGCACCCGCGTGCTCCAGTTTTCCTCCGGCACCTCCAACGCCAGTATCTTCAGCACCGCTCATGACCTGAGCAGCTTCACCGGCAACGAAACCTTCACGCTGTCATTCGATTATTATCAGAGCAGCGGAACCGACAGCTCCCTGCTCATCGGCTTCACCGACTCCACCTCCGGCGTCGGTTTTGAATGGGTCGGCATCGACAGCCAGACCACCGGCATCGGCCCCCTGCGGTCCCTCTTCAGTCCGGCCACCCAACTCTTCAACTTCGATCCGACGTCGGCCGGCCAATGGTATCATTTCGAATTTGATGTCAGCGCCTACATCCAGCCCTACATCGATTATGGCGAAGCCCCCTCAACGGACTTCCGCATCGCCTTCCAAAACTACGCCTCTGCTGCGGGTGGCGGGTCGCAGGAGATCTACCTCGACAACCTCAGCCTATCGGCGGTGCCCGAGCCTTCAACCTACGCCGCCCTCCTTGGCGCGGCCTTCCTTGCCTACGCCGTCGCCCGCCGCCGCTCCCCTATCCGCCGAAGCCCCCAAGCGTAGGCGGATAGCGCAAACGCCACCAGGCCACAGCCTGAGCGCTCACCGCCATTCTGGCCGGCGCCACCACCCACCTCGCTCACGCCACCGGCGAAGACGACCCGTTGCGCCAAAAGATCGTGAGCGCCGACACCGGCATTTTTTCCCAACCAAATCCTCGAAGCGTTCGAAGCCGCCGAGGTCGACACCTACGTGCCCGAGCCGAAGTTCCGCTCCCGTGACCCGCAACTGGCCACCGCCAAACGGCACCGTCGCCCGACCGACCGCCGCAGACAGGACTACCGCTCCAAACGTCGCTGGTTCCGTGGCGACGACTTCACCTACGACGAAGCCACTGAGCGCCTCGTGTGCCCCGCCGGCCAACGGCTGTATCGCTGCGGTCACGATCACATCACCGCGCAAGGTTACCGCGCCACCTCCTACCGCGCGCCCAAAACCGCCTGCTTAACCTGCGAGCTGCGTGACCGCTGCCTGCAACACCCCGAGAGCGGCAACCCGCGCCAAGTGCGCGTCTTCCACGGACGCGTCACCGAGACCCTCACCTCGCGCATGAAGGACAAGATCGACACGCCCACCGGCCGGCAGATCTACAGCCGCCGCCTCGGTATCGTGGAGCCGGTCTTCGGCAACCTCCGCGCGCAAAAAGGTATGAACCGATCGACGCTGCGCGGTAGGGCCAAAGTGGATACCCAATGGAAACTCTACTGCCTGGTGCACAACCTGCAGAAGATCGCCCGCCACGGCAGACCCATAAGGTGAGAAAGGGGGCGATGCGGCCCGCGGTCGCGGCGCGCAACGCCGCCGCCAAGGCATCCTATCGCATCATTCCCCTCAAATCCCCGGCTCCGCCCGAAAACCGCGCCCCTGTAGCAAAAATCCCGTTCCCCTATATCAATCCCCACCAACCCCACCCCAACCTCGACAGCAGAGGGTTTCCCGACAGTCTCGTTAGCCGAAGACAAATGGCACGAAGCGAGAAATACTCATTCGATAAGCTCGTTGAGATTTATATCCGCTATGCGGCCCTCAAGGGATGGAGCACCAGACGCGAGGTCGCAGAGGACAAGGTGGATTCGTGGCTTACTTCCAGTATCGGACCGGTCGGAATCGCGATTTCGTTTCACGAGGAGGGCGTCGATCATTTGAGCCACATGGGCATCGATGCCGGTGCCAGAGCGAAGAGTGATTCGATACAGCACATCATGGTCACCCTTGCGGGCACCGAATACCCAAATGAAGACGGATCGTCCCGAGTTGCTGCGGCGCTCACTTGCGAACCGTTCGAGGTTCTCGGATTCGCTCACGAGCCGGGGAATCAATACGATCCAAGAGCCTTTAGAGTATTTAGGCGACTGACCGGGAAGCGACTGGGATATATTCCGAGACGAGTCGTTCCGTCACTATTAGACTACGATCGAGACGGTTTCGTTTTCACGCCGATGCTGGCCCAGATTCACGAGCCTGATCGGATTATGTATCCACCGGGATCGCCCGATAGATTGAAATTCGCCCAGATTGAGATTGTTCTCTTTACATTCCGGTTGGCCGCCGGAACCGAAGTGATCGACTCCTACGCTGGGAAGTGGGAAGAGGACTACAAAGCGGAGACGCCCGATTGGGATTGGCGTCATCTTAGGAATCAATGAAAAGAGAGGCTAACAAATCGGTGCAGACAATTCGGGCCAGCTCCGCTGTCCCTCTTGTCTGACCTCAGGCGTTCGCCGGAGATATCTTATGTTTAACCCGTTACCCCACTCCCAACCGTCTCCTCAGAAAAGAGGATCCACGTTTGGAGCACTCGCTCCGCTGGCTGCAGTGATCCCTGCGCTACTCATTCCCGTTGTCGCGAAGTCGTCGGTTTCGACCCTCATAGCGATCTACTCGATATGCCTCGCGGTCGGCTGCATATTCGTAGCCGCGTTCCTAGAGAAGCACCTCAGCCGTGCCATACGTTTTGTAGTTGGTGCGACACTTTGCGTGGCTGTCACGACATTCTTTGTCTCTGCCCTGACCGCGTATCATGCCTAAAGAAAAAGAGGCGAATCGGGTCCCCGTGACCGACTGAGAGATTAGGCTCAGCCGACCACAGGTCCCACACCACCCGGCATGCGGGTCCCCCCTTCGCCAAGGCTTCGGAGGACAAGGCCGCACCGGGCGGTTCCGACAGACTACGAGGCGTTGGCGCCGTAGTGCCGAGCGATCCATCTGGCCCTCATTTCAGGCCCCCCTTGCTTTGTCAGCCAGTCGTTGCAACCCGCGCGTCGCACGACGCTGTTTGAGCACAGTCGCCGGCAGCTTTTGCGGCTGCGCGTGACCATTCTCACGCGCTTGGGTAAGTGTTTTGGTGCATGGGCCCACGAGTCGACGCTCGTCCGTTTGCCATCCCAAAGCCGCTTTTACGTCTCCCTGTTTTGCGACGAGTCCGCAAGGGGTCACGAGTCCGCAAGGGGTCAGGCTTTGTAGTTTGTAGTCCTACAGGGCACCGCGGCTACCGCGCCCACCGCGGGGCTCTTTAGAACCGTCCCCACTGGCCCTGCTCGGACCGCAGAGTATGGCGATCAGTTTTTGGGGAGGGGTCCGGCAACATGGCTAACCCTCGCGCGCTTAGGTCGGTCGTTTGGTGCATGGGCCCACGAGTCGACGCTCGTCGGTTTGCCATCCCCAAGCCGCTTTTACGTCTCCCTGTTTTGCGAGGACTTCGAAGGCAGGCTGGACCGTCTGGCGTTGACCAGGTCGCGGCGCCACGCGTGGTGCCGCCCGGCTACAACGCCCCGCAAAAACGAACCGGTAGTCATGCCCGATCTCAGCGGCCGTGACGGCGGAGAAATTGCGACGGACTCAGTCCATGCACCCGCTTGAACACCCGGGAAAACTGAAACGAATCCATGCCAAACCGCTCGGCCACTTCCCGCACCAACAGATAGCCGGAGTCGAAGAGCTCCGCGGCGTGCACCATCTTTTTGCGCACCAGGTAATCGTAGGGCGACACGTAGCCGAATCGCCCGAACAGACGCGTCATGTGACTGGGCGATACGTGACAGGCCGCCGCGATCTGCTCGGCCGTGGCCACCGCCAGAAAATGCCGATCGATGTAGTCGAGGCACTTCCGCAGCGTCTGCTGCGCCCGCCGATCCGAACGCGGATCGTTCGCGCCGCCCTGCCCCAACTTCAGCAGCAGGATGTGCAGTTGCAACGAGGCGATCTGCGGGGCCTGCGGACGACTCCGCCCGCCTTCCGCGATCAACAGATCCAGCGCCGACTCGATCTCTTCACTGTTATCCACCACCCGAAAACTGCCCGGGTCCATCTGCGCGGCCGACATCAGATTGGCCGCCTGCTGCCCCCCAAAGTTGATGTAGTATTTGGACAACAACGCGCGCGAATCCGACTCGATGCGGTGCGCCACGCCCGGTCCGTAGGAAAAGAGACATCCTCGGCTTAGCGGATAACTTCGCCGCCCAAACCACAAGGTGCCGCGCCCGCCCGCCACAAACTCGATGCCCAACCACGGAAACGTGTCGCGACGGATCGTATAATCCGCCGCGGTGCGCTCCCACCCTCCACAACTGGCATGGAGCTCACTGGTGCTCCCCACCGCCGTGCCGAGGTAAAAACGTTTCGCCGCCTGAACCTGATGCGAGATGTAGGGCGGCTGGTCGACGTCGGCGTGAGACATGGGTGCAGGGAACGGGAAAACCCCGAAAGCCAATCAGATCAAGAATCGTCATGCAAAGGCGCAAAAATGCCATAGGGCCGCCCGTTGGCTTGTGCTATAAATGCGCAACCCCCGACGCCTCGGCGCCGACCCGCTCTACCCCATGCAGCTCGATTCCCACCAACATTTCTGGCGCTACCACCCGCGTGACTACGATTGGATCGATGACCGCATGGCCGCCATCCGGCAGGACTTTACGCCAACGGACCTCGCGCCCCGCCTGAGCGCCAACGCCCTCGATGGCAGCATCGCCGTGCAGGCGCGGCAAAGTCTCGCCGAAACCGCCTGGCTGTTGGAGCTCGCCGCAGCCCATCCGCACGTCATCCGCGGCGTGGTCGGCTGGTTGCCCTTGCGCGAACAAGGCGCGGCGATCGGCGACGTGCTCGCGCCGTGGGCAGGTCGCGCCGCGCTCAAGGGCGTGCGGCACGTGCTGCAGGGGGAGCCCGACGCCTACATGGCCGATGCCGCCTTCAACGCCGCGTTGCACCAACTGCCGGACCTTGGGCTCAGCTACGACCTGCTGGTGATGGCGCCGCAACTGCCCGCCGCCATCGCGTTGGTCGATCGGCATCCCGAGCTGCCCATGGTGCTCGATCACATCGCCAAACCCGTCGTGCGCGGCGCGCCCGATCCCAGCTGGGTCAACGCGATCCGCGAGCTGGCCCGCCGCGAGCACGTGTGCTGCAAGGTCTCCGGCATCGTGACCGAGGTGCCGGACTGGCAGTGGACGACCGACGAAATCCGGCCCTACTTCGAAACCGTGCTCGAAGCATTCGGCCCGCAGCGGCTGATGTTCGGCTCGGACTGGCCGGTCTGCCTCGTGGCCGCGGATTACGCGGATTGGGCCAACTGCGTGCGCCAGCTCATCAGCCCCCTCTCGCCCGACGAACAGGCGGCCATCATGGGCGGGACCGCCGCCCGTTTCTACCGCATCCCGTCCCCCTGACCCACCCTCGCCATGCTCCAATCCGGCATCCTCAACCCCGCCCTCAACTCCCTGCTCGCCCGGGTGCGGCACACCAACACCCTCGTCATCGCCGACCGCGGATTCCCCTTCTGGCCGACCATCGAAACGGTGGACCTCGCCTTGATCGACGACGTGCCCACGGTGCTGCAGGTGCTGGCCGCGATTCGGGCCAACTTTGTCATCGGCACCGCCCGGATGGCCGAGGAGTTCCCGGCCCACAATCCACCGGAAGTGGTGGCCCGCTTCGCCCGTGCGCTGGAGGGCATCACACTGCTGCACGAACCCCACGAAGCGGTGTTTAAACCCCGCGTGCCTCACGCGATCGGCCTGATTCGCACCGGCGACACCACCCCTTACGCCAACATGATTCTCACCAGCGCCTGATCCCACCGGCGTATCCACTCATGCAATACCGTGCTCTTGGCCGCACCGGCCTGAACGTTTCCATCCTCAGCTTCGGCGCCTCCTCGCTCGGCGGCGTGTTTCGCACCACCGACGACGCGGAGGGCATCCGCGCGGTCCACGTCGCGCTCGATCGCGGGGTCAACTTCATCGATGTCTCGCCCTACTACGGCGCGACCCGGGCGGAGACGGTGTTGGGACGCGCGCTGCAGGGCGTGGCGCGCGATCGCTACATCCTCGCCACCAAGGTCGGCCAATACGGCGAGGGGGAATTCGATTTCTCCGCCGCCCGCGTAACCCGTTCGCTGGACGAGAGCTGCGCCCGTCTGGGCGTCGACTACATCGACCTGCTGCAGTGCCACGACATCGAGTTCGCCGACATCGATCAGATCGTCGACGAGACGCTGCCGACGCTGGTGCGACTCCGCGAGGCCGGCCGCATCGGTCACATCGGCATCACCGGTCTGCCGCTCAAGGTGTTCACCGCCGTGCTCGATCGCGTCGGTCCTGGCGTGGTGGATACGGTGCTCTCCTTTTGCCGCTACGAGCTCAACGACACCTCCCTCGGCGACCTGTTGCCCTACCTGCAGCAAAAGGGCGTGGGCGTGATCAACGCCTCGCCCACCGGCATGGGCCTGTTGACCGAGCGTGGGGTCCCCGCCTGGCACCCGGCGCCCGCGCGCATGGTGGAGGTCGCCCGCGAGGTGGTCGCGTTCTGCCAGGCCGAGGGCTGGGACATCGTGAAACTCGCCGTGCAATACGCCACCAGTCACCCGGGCATTGCGACCACGCTGGTGGGCACCGCCAACCCGATCAACATGGCGCGCAACCTGGATTGCATCGAGGAGCCGATCGACTTCGCCGCCATCGCCCGCGTCCTCGAGCTGCTGCGCCCGATCCACAATCACAACTTCACCCGCGGGCGCCCCGAGAACCGCGACGAATTGATCGGCTGATTCCCCCCCCGCACCATGAAGACTTTGGTTCTGCAAAACCCCGGCTCGCTCGAGCTCACCACCACCACGCCGCCCACCGCGCCCGGTCCCACCGAGGCCCTCGTGCGGGTGCACCGCATCGGCGTGTGCGGCACCGACATTCACGCCTTCAACGGCAAGCAGCCCTTTTTCTCCTACCCGCGCATCCTCGGCCACGAGTTGGGCGTGGAGGTGATCGCCGTGGGCGACGAAGTCACTCAGGTCGCGGTGGGTGACCGTTGCGCCGTCGAACCGTATCTAAATTGTGGACACTGCATCGCCTGCCGCCGGGGCAAACCCAACTGCTGCGCTTCGCTCAGCGTGCTCGGCGTGCACGTGGATGGCGGCCAACGCGAGTTCATCGTGGTGCCCGCCGCGAAGCTGCACCGCTCCAGCGAACTCAGCTACGAGCAGCTCGCACTGGTGGAGACGCTCGGCATCGGCGCGCATGCGGTCGACCGGGCCGAACTCGCCGCCGGCGAAACGGTTGCCGTGCTGGGCGCCGGTCCGATCGGTTTGTCCGTCATCCAGTTTGCGTTGGCCGCCGGCGCCCGCGTGCTGGTGATCGATATCAATGACACACGACTCGCCTTCTGCCGCGAGCGTCTCGGGTTGCCCGCGGCGGATTTGATCGACGCCCGCACCGGCGATGTCGCCGATCAACTGCGGGCCTTGACCGAAGGCGACCTGCCCACGGCGGTGTTCGACGCCACTGGCAACTCGCGCTCGATGATGAACGCGTTCACCTATCCGGCGCCGGGCGGGCGGATCGTTTTTGTGGGCCTCTTCCCCGGTGAAGTGACCTTTGATGATCCCAACTTCCATCGCCGCGAGCTGACCTTGCTCGCCAGTCGCAACGCCCGGCCCGAGGACTTCGGCCGCATCATCGGCCTCATCGAAGCCGGCCGAGTCGACACCAAGCCCTGGATCACTCACCGTGCCGAACTCAGCGCGGTGCCCTCCCTCTTCGCCGACTGGACCAAACCCGAAAGTGGTGTGCTCAAAGCCATGATCGAGGTCCCCGCCTGATTTCACCCGCCCCACCCCATCCCCATGCCCCCAACCCAAACGCCCGAGACGCGTCCGCGCGTCGTTCCGCCGCATTACATCTATCCCTTCGTCCTGGTCACCACGCTCTTCGCGTTGTGGGGATTTGCCAATGACGTCACCAATCCCTTGGTGCGCGCCTTTCGGGAAATCTTCCTGATCAGCAACGCGCAAAGCAGCCTCGTGCAGTGGGCGTTCTACGGTGGCTATGCCACGATGGCGATTCCGGCGGCGCTGGTCATCCGCAAGCTGTCCTACAAGTGGGGCATTCTGATCGGACTCGGCCTCTACGCCGCCGGCGCGTTGCTCACGATCCCCGCGAGCACGGCGATGAATTTTAACATCTTCCTCGTCGGCTTCTACGTCCTGACCTTCGGCCTGGCCTTCCTCGAAACGAGCGCGAATCCCTATATCCTCTCGCTCGGCCCGCCGGAGACCGCCACGCAGCGCCTCAATCTGGCCCAAGCCTTCAATCCCATCGGCTCACTGTCCGGCATGGTGTTGGCGAGTATGTTCATCCTCCCGAGCCTGCAGGTCGGTCAGTTTCGCGACGCGGAAGTCGCGGCGCATCCCGAATACGCCGAGATGTTGCCCAGCGACGTCGACGGCCTGTTGACCCAATCGCTCGAAACCTTTGCGGCCGCGGAGCCGGAGGCTCACCTCGCCATGGTGAAACATGATCTGGGCGTCGTGATGATTCCCTACGTTTCGATCGCGCTCGTGGTGCTCGGCGTGTTGCTGCTCTTCGCCTTTTCCCGGATGCCCGATACCGGCCAGGAAGAGTGCCCCATCCGCCTCGGGGAGCTGTTTCGTCGGCTGGCCAACTTTCACTACCTCGGGGGCGTTGTGGCGCAGACCTTCTACGTCGGCGCGCAGATCATGTGTTGGACGTTTATCATCCACTACGGCATGACCCTGATCGGCCTCACGGCGGCGCAGGCGCAGAACTACAACATCATCGCCATGGTGCTGTTTCTCAGCAGCCGCTTCATCTGCACCTTCATCCTCAAATACCTGCGACCGGGACTCCTGCTCGGCCTGCTCTCGGTCGGCGGCCTGTTGCTCACGCTCGGGGCGATCTTTGTCCAGGGCATGGCCGGCCTCTACTGCCTCATCGGCGTATCCGGCTGCATGTCCCTCATGTTCCCCACGATCTACGGCATTGCCCTGGACGGCCTGAGTCCCAACCACGCCAAACTCGGATCGGCCGGCCTGATCTTCGCCATCGTCGGCGGTGCGTTCATGCCGCGCCTGCAGGGTGGCTTGATCGACGGCGACGGGCTCACGTTGTTCGGCCAAGCCCTGGAGTCGGTGCGCATCTCCTTCTTCCTGCCCGCCATCTGTTTTGTCGTGATCGCCGCCTACGGCTTCATCGCCCACACCAAAAAACGCGCCTAACCCCAGCAAAAGGGGTCAATCTTATATCCTTGCGGTCCGCCCCCGGATCACCCCGGCCCTAAATAGCCTCTCTCCCCCGCCGCGTTATCACCGCACCGGGAGCGAGATCCAGAAGGTCGCCCCTGCTCCGGGCGCGGAGTCGCAGCCGACTTCGCCGCCCATGGCTTCGGCCACCCGTTTGGTCACCGCCAAGCCAATCCCGTGGCTGCTTTCGCCGCCGGTCGGTCGCGCACCGGAGCCACTGTATTTCCTGAACAACTTGCCCCGGTCGGCTTCGTTCACGCCCGGCCCCGTATCGATCACCTCAATACGCACGCGCTCGGTCGCGGTCGCCAGCCCCAGCGCCAAACGCACCGTCGCACCGCGTGGACTGAACTTCAGCGCGTTGCTCAGGAAATTATCCAACACCTGCCCCAGCAACGAGGCGTCGGCCCGCGCCCACACCGCCTCCCCGGCCGGCGCGAGCACTTGCTGCTCCTTGGCCGCCGCCGCCGGTCCATGACGCCCCGCCGCTTCGTTGATCACTTTGCGCAGGTCGATCATCTCCAGCCGCACCGGCAGGGTGCCCGATTCCAGCGCGTGCTCGCCGAGATAGTTGTTCACCACTTCCAACATGCGCCCGCTCAGGTCATCGATCGCGCTCAATGCTCGCCCGCGTCGGTCCGGATCCTCCATGCGTCCCAAACGCATCTGCGACGCCAGTCCGCGCACCGAGGCCAGCGGCGCGCGCAGATCGTGCGCCGCCGCCGCCATAAACTCGTTTTTTTCCGCATTCAGGCGGGCCAGTTCACGGTTCAGCAAAGCGAGCTCCTCACGCTGGGCGTATTCCCGTCGCAGTCGGGATTCACGCGTCCAGGCAAAGGCCGAGAGCACCAATAGGAATCCGCCCAGACCGCCGGAGAGGGTGATCAGGTCGCCGAGCCGGTCGCCCCACAAGGTGCGGGCGAGCAGGAACACGATCCCACCGAATCCCAGCACCTGCATCAACAGCGCCGCGCGGAAACTCAATGGCAACGTGAACACCGATACGGTCGCCACCCCCAGCGAATTGATCATGACCTGCGGCACCATATTCATCCCAGGGTTCAGGCGCTGAAACTCCCAGGGAATCAGTCCGAGTGAGAAGATCACCCACGCCGTGCCCAAGGGATAGATCCACCACGCCGTGCGCTCAAATCGGTGCCAACTCGGCAGGATCCACATCACCAGCCAAGCCGGAGCCACCACCAGAACCCGTTGCCAAAGCGACATCCACACAAACTCGGGCTGCACCCCCACGTTGACCCGCGCATCGACCAATCCCATGCCCAGCGTGGCGAAGATCGCCACCACGATCATGACGCGCGAGCGAATCACGCTGTCGTGCAGCCACTCGTGCCGAAACCGTTTTTCGACCGACGCTTCCGCGAACTGCAGCCGCCACTTCGCGCGGCGGCGCCAAGGTGACGTTTCCGAGGCCGAGGCGGGTGACGTGATCATGAGTTCCCCTCGCGCAGGCGGGTAAACACGACCGCCGCCTCCGTGCGCGAACGCACCCGCCACTTCTGGTAAATCACCAACAACGCGTTCTTCACCGTCGACCGCGACAGCCCCAACGCATCGCCGATTTCCTTATCGACCGCGCCTTCCGCCACCCGCTCCAGAATGTCCCGCTCCCGGTCCGTCAGGATCGCCAAACGCGCATCCTCCGGCTTCCTCGTCGGCCCTCCCCGCATCAACCCCAACACCTTGCGCGCAATGCCCGGCGACATCGGCGCCCCACCTGCCAAAGCATCATCGATCGCCGCCAAAAGGTCCTCCTCGCGCCCGCCCTTGAGCACATAACCATTGGCCCCGCTCTGCACCGCCTGCAGCACCACCGCCGCATCCGTCTCCGCCGTGAGCATGAGCCCGAGCGCTTGCTCGTGCCGCGCCAACAGCTCCCCCACCAACTCCGCGCCGGAGCGATCCGGCAACCCGACATCGACCAACAGCACATGCGGCGTCACCACCGCCGGATCCCACGCCAGGGCCTCCACCGCCGATCCCGCCGTCGCTACCAAGCGGTGACGCGGACTCGCCTCCAACATCGATTCCAGGAACAGCCGAAAATGCGGATCGTCCTCGACGACGGCGACCGCAACGCGGCCGGTGGAGTGCTGGGAAGAAAGGCTCATCGGTTCGGGGAAGGGAAACGTCGCTCGGCGCGCGCAACCTCAACGCGAGTGCTCGCACGGTGGCGAGGACTTTTGCACGCCCTCAAGCCGCCGCTGCAGCACCCGACACCGCCCCCACCGCCGCCATCAGACCCGGCAGGTCCAGCACACACACTTCCTTGGTCCACCCGCTGCCCTCCGCTCGCACCGAAGCGGTAAACGCCGCCGCCAACCCCTGCCCCTTCACGCCCCGGGCCGGCAACGCTCGCGGCGCCTGCCGCACCAGCAGATCCATCGACGATACCAACCAGCCGCAGTCTCCGTCCTCCCCGCGCATGAGCACCACCACTCGACACTCCGCCTCCGCCCCGGTCTCCGCCGCCGGCAACGCCAAAGCTGCCGCCAAATCATAAATCTTCACCGCCCGACCACGCAGTTCCATCAACCCACCGAACAACGGATCGTCATTCGCCCGCGACCAGTTCGACGGCACCGCTTCCACCGCCGCCACCTCCGACGCAGCCAACGCCACATGCGAGGCCCCGAGTCGCACCACCAGAAACAGGTCCGCCGACCGGTTCCCCCACGCCAGCCCATCGACCTCTCCCTCCGCGCCCGCGCCTCCATGCAACGCGCCCTCGGCGGTCTCCGCGGCCAAACCCATTGCCTCCAAACTCGCTGCGCCCACCACCCAGACCGGCCCTTGGCTGGGGCTTTGCCAGACGCCCCGCACGTGCGCACGCGCCTGCTCGCCCACCTCATCGGCGGGCTCCACATCGCCCTCCCGGATGCCCTCAATCGCGATCACATCCTGCACCGTCACCGCCACCTGACGGCTGGTATCGCCGACCACAATCAGGTCCTGCCGCGGAGCGGCCTCGACCGGCTCCTGCCAACCCAAGCAACGGCCCAGATCGAGCACCGGCACCTGCAACGCGCCCATGCGCAAAAACCCTTCCACGCGACCGAGCCGCACTTCGGAATCAAACCGCTGCGGGCGGCGCTGCACCCGCCGCACGCGTTGCGCGTCGATCGCCAACACGCGGTTCCACAGGCGCACCAGCACATGCGGCCGCGCCGCCTCGGCGTCCGCGCGCAGCGTATCGGCAGCGTCACTCCCGCTTGTGGCGACTGCCAGCAGACGCCGCATGGACTGCCGCGCGGAAATCACCGTCCAATCCACAATCGCCGCCGGCGCGCCCCCCGCCCGCGGTTGAAACAGTTCCCGAAACAGCGCATCCGCCCCGCCGTCATCGAATGGCATCACCTCATCGGCCCGGGCCCGCACGACGCCGAGCGCTTCATCGATGGGCACCGCAAAAAAACCCTCCCCGTGGCGCACGACCATCGCCAGATCGAGTCGCGGTGCCTCCGCCGGTTCGCTCTCACCTCGCACCAAATCCGCCAGATCCACCAACGGCACCGGTCGCCCATGCCAACCGATGGTGCCGAGCACGCGGCGCGGGGCCTGCGGCAGCGCGCTCACCTCCAGGGGACCACGCACCACCTCGGCCAGCGTGGCGGCTGGCACCGCCAAGCGCACCCGCCCGACCCGCACCAGCCCCAATACCCGCCTCGAGCCGCTGGCGGTCTCCGTCGTCGTCATGATTCGCGAAGGGGTCACGGACTTCGCCGAGCTCAGGCGCAACGTCCCAGCTCCACCGGAGCGTTTTCGCTTTTATGCGCCCCCTGCAGCAGGCGGTCCACCAGCTCCGCCACATGGCGGGCCAGCGTGGTCTGTTCGTCGGTGCACGATTCGATCTGTTGAATCGATTCGTTGGTATCATCCACGCCTTCACTGATCGCGCGGAACGACTCCACCGCCTCCGACGAAACGACTCCACCTTCGTTGACCCGGGCCACCGCCTCGCGGCTGAGCGCTTCGATGCGGCGGGTGGCCTCGGCCGATTTTTCGGCCAGACGACGCACTTCATCCGCCACGACCGAAAAGCCGGCGCCCGACTCACTCGCGCGCGCCGCTTCGATGGCCGCATTGAAGGCCAGGAGATTGGTCTGCCCGGCGATCTCGGCGATCACCGCCACGATCTCGCGAATGCCGGTGGAGGCCTTTTGTATCTCATCCATGGATACGCCGAGTTTCTCGAGAGCCTGGTTGCCGCGCCGCGCGTTTTGTTGGGTGGCATTGGCCAGTTGGTTCGAGTGGCCGGCGTTGTCGGCGATGGTGACGGTCGCCGCACAGAGTTTCTGCATGGTGCCCCGGATTTCCTGCGCCCGGCGCTCGATCTCCTCCTCACGCTCGACCTGGTCGGTCACATCGGTGGCAAACTTCACCACCTTCTCGACCTGGCCCGCCGGGTTGAGAATGGGGTTGTAGGTCGCCTGGATCCACACGCGCTGGCCAAACTTGCCGATGCGCAGGAAACGACCGCGATGAAATTCACCTCGCGCCAGGGTGCCCCAAAACTTGGCGTAGTCGCGAGTCGCGACGTAGTCGGGCGGACAGAAAATCCGGTGATGCTGGCCGCGCACCTCGTCCAAGGTGTAGCCCATCAGATCGAGGAAATTGCGGTTGGCGGTGAGCACCTCGCCGTTGGTGCGAAACTCGATCACGGCCTGCGACCGATCGATCGCCGCGATCTTGCCGGCGGCCTCCAACTCGGCGCGGCGGCGTTGGGTGATGTCGGTGGCAAATTTGATGACCGATTCCACCTTGCCGTTGCCATCAAAGACGGGGTTGTAGGACGCCTGCAGCCACACCTCCTGCCCGTCCTTGCGCCGACGCTGATACACTCCGGAGTGGTTGCTGCCCCGGCGCAGCTCGGCCCAAAACTCCCGATACTCCGCCGAGTCGGCGTAATCTGCCTCGCAGAAGATGCGATGATGCTGACCCACCACTTCCGATAAGGTGTAGCCCACCGCATCGAGGAAGTGCTGGTTGGCGTGCTGGATCTGGCCGCTCAGGTCGAACTGGATGAGCGCCTGCACGCGGTCGATCGCCGCGATGAGCGCAGCGTTTTCCGCCGCACGAATCGGCGTGGCGGACGGTGCCGGTGAGGGTTGGGGGGCGGCGGAGGCGGAGGCGGGAGGTGGAGTCATGGGTCGGGTCGGAAATAAGGGCCAGAAAATTGAGGTGGGGCGGCCAAGCGCTGCGGTGAGGATCAGCGGAAGAACTCCGCTTCCCCCGCTCCCAAGCCGACCGGCTCAAGGGCCGAGTTCGCGCTCGCGGCCGAGGGAGACCAGCCGGTGCCGGCGGCCTTCCCGTGACCACCGGATCGTGGGGCCCCCGCGGAGACCGAGGCAGGTTGAGGAGCTCGTTTTTTGACTCCCGAAACCTGTTCCAAAAAGCTCACCAACCCCTGCACCGCATCCGCTTCCGCTTTGAGCTCCGTCGAGGCCGAAGCCGATTCCTCCGCCGCCGCAGCGTTGCCTTGCGTCACCTGGTCGATCTCGTCGATCGCCCGGTTGATCTGGTCGACGCCCTGGGCTTGCTCTTCGGCCGCGGTCGCGATCGAGGCGATGAGGCGGTCGACCTTTTCAACCTGTTGCCGGATCGATTCCAAATCGGTGGTCACTTCTCCGGCCACTGAGGCCGCTTCGCCGCTGTTGCGCACGGCATGTGAGATCTTTTCGCCCGACTCCTTGGCCGCTTTGGCGGCACGATGGGCCAGCGCGCGCACCTCCTCTGCCACCACCGAGAATCCAGCTCCGGCTTCACCGGCACGAGCCGCTTCCACCGCAGCGTTCAGCGCGAGTAGATTGGTCTGAAATGCGATCTCATCGATCGTCTTGATGATCTTCGAAATCTCGTCGCTGGAGGATTTGATCCGCCCCATCGCCTCGTTCAGACGCTCGGCTTTCTGGCCACTCGCCACCGAGGCATGGCGCGCGTCGCCCGCGAGCGACATCGCCGCGCCCGCGTCATCGGCCGTGCGCCGCACCAAACTGGCCAGCTCCTCCATCGAAGCCCCTGTCTGCTGTAGCGCCGCCGCCCCGCGGCTGGCGCTATCGGCCACCTGATTGCTGGCGGTGGATATCTGGCCACTGGCACTCACCAACTGCTGGGCGCCCGCGGCCAGGGAACTGGAAATATCGAGCAGGATCGACCGCAGACGGCTGACCACGCGCGTCGAGATGACGATCCCCAGCAGGGTCAACAACGCTGCACTGGCCACGACTCCGCGCACCGTCAAATTGAGGCGCGCGGTGGATTCTTCTGCCGCTTCGACCGTGCGATCCATCCCGGTGAGGGCGAGGGCTTCGGCCTCCATCTGCAGGTCGTGACCGAGGGTGCTGCCCGTCACGCCCAAGGCATTAAGCACTTCGCTTTGCTCCGCCACCACGATCAAGTTGTCCCGATAGGCGCGAGCGGACGCGGTGAGACGATCCACCTCTGCGATATCGGCCGGAATCTCCAAGACCGCCCGCAGAGCCGCGAGTTGCTCAAATAGCGAATCAAAGGTCGTCGAGGCCGCCCGGATCAGCGCCGGATCGCGCTTCAGCTGGCCTTGCGCCGCGAGCATTTGCAGGTGGTCGAGTTGCTTCGCCACCTGTTGGGCGAGATGCATTTTGAGGCCTCGTTGACGCAGATGCTCCAGATCGCTGCCCACGGCTTCGGCTTCAAAACGCTCAAACTGCACGGCTTGGAGGTGATCCATTTCCAAATCAAAATTAGCCCCGGCCTGTTCCAGCGAAGCTCGCCCGGCCTGAAGCGTCGCCGTGGCATCCGCGAGGCTTTTGGCCAGGGTTTCAAAAGCCTCCAGTTGCTCATCCAACACTCCGACCTCCGACCGCAGCTTAACCAGATGCGGATGTGCCTCGGCCAAGCTATGCAAGGCCTGCACTTGCTCCCGCACACTTTGCAACTGGGCGGAGATGCGACTGAAACGGTCTTCCTCGGCGGTCAGTCGGTAGTGCTGAGTCTCCAACTGCAACGCTCCGAGCTGCGCCTCCAATTGGGCGGCGTGACGGGCTTCCGGCACAAACTCCTCGCTCATCATGTGCGCGGCCTCGCGCACGCGCGTGACTTCGTAGATGGCAAAGCCACCCGATAGCAGGCCGAGGACAACCACCGCAGCGAAGCCAAAGCCCACGCGCTGGCCGAGAGTTTGAGAGGAATTCATAGTCTGAAGCGGATGTTAACGGAGCTGCAATTTCGGCAAGGCGCCTGCCCTCCGGGGAATTCCGGGCGTCAAGGGCTCGCTAACACGAAAGCACAACGGACTTGTTGATCGTCTCGTCACCCGGATCCCTTGATGCCCAAATCGAGGGGTTCATTACGCCCCTTAAATGGGTAAACACCCCCAAACAAGGGCCTTACACTGGGCACTATTCCCTCGCGAATTCCCTCAAGCGCAGAGCCAGAAATCCCGCCCCTCCTCACGCCGCTGCGCCGTCAGCATTGCCCGCACTTTGGCCCGCGCGCCACGGTTGGCGACGTAGCTGAGCACCACCGCCTCATCGGCCGAGGGCAGCTCCGCCGGGCCGACCACCGGGCACCCCGCAACGCGCCCGCCAATTTTCCGGGGATCGATATCCACGTAACCCGCGATCTCCACGCTGTGCTCCTCCAGCAACACCGCCCGCCGCCGCGTCGGACGGCCCGCCCCCGCGATCCAGACCGCCCGGCCCGCGCCACTCCGCGCCAACTCCGCGGCAATATACTGCGCTTTCACCGCAAAAAACGCCTTCACATCATAACGGGCGTCCACCCGCGAAGCCCGCTCCGGGGAATCCCGCCACGTGAGCAGCACCTCCGGGACCTTGGCCATGGGCACCCCCGCATCCAGCCATCGCAGCCACAACTCATAGTCCTCAGGCCACGGCCCCTCCCGGTATCCACCATGTTGTGACACCAGCTCGCGGCGAAACATCACACTCGGGTGGGCGAGGGGCGCCTCAACAAAACGCTCCCGCCGGATCTGCTCCGGCGTCACCACCGTGTTGAGCCAATCCACGTGCGCCGCATAACCCGCTTGCGCCGCCCGATCGCCGCCAAACGCCACGCCACACGACACCAGGCCCAGCGCCGGTTCCGCCGCCAACCGTGCCACCTGTCGCGCCAAACGCTCCGGGTGCATCACATCATCGGCATCCATGCGCGCGATGAGCGGCGCCCGCGCCGCCGCCAGCCCCACATTGAGCGCGCCCACCAACCCCGGTCGTGGATCCGGCCGCAGCAGCCGCACCCGGCGCTCCCGCTTCGCCCACGCCTGCAGTAGCTCGGGCGTGGCATCACTCGATCCATCGTCCACCACCACGGCCTCCCAATCCGAAAACGTTTGCCCGACCACCGAGGCCATGGCCCCCTCCAAGGTGGACGCTGCGTTTCGCACCGGCATGACTATGGAAACCTGAGGATGCACGAACTCCGAGTCGTAGCGGCTGTCCCTCAACCCGTCCAAGCCTCAACCCGCCTCCTTTATTGATGCCCGCTTCCACCGCGCCTTCCTGCCTCCTCGTCGTCGACGTGCAGACCCAGTTCATCAACGAACACACGCGGCATCTGCCCGCCGCGATTCAGGCGCTCCTGCCCCGCTTTGATTGGGTCTTCGCCAGCCGCCTGCTGCCCGACCCCGCCAGCCCCATCGCCCGCTGGAAAGGTTACCTGCCGGCCGCCGCCACTGACCCTGCCTCGGCACTCGCCATCGATCTCGGCCAGCGTGCCGCCGCGCGCACTACGCTGGTGGAGAAAACCGGCTTCGGCCTCGTCACCCCGGCCGTCGGCGCACAGCTGCAATCGCTCGGCGTGACCACCGCGCATATCGTCGGCGTCGACACCGATCTCTGCGTCCTGCGCACCGCCGGCGACCTCCTGGCGCTCAACATCCGCCCGGTCGTGCTCACCGACCTCGTCGCCTCGACCGCGGGTGAGCCGCTCCACAGCAGCGCCCTGCTCATCCTCAAGCGCATGCTCGGCCGAGCCCAACTCACCACCAGCGCGACGCTCCCCGCGTGATTTAAAAACGAAACAGGCCGGTCCCTCATCGGAACCGGCCCGGGCAAATAGCCTGAAGGTGGATCTTAGCGATGCACCGAACGGGAGACGCGACGGGTCGGCGCGGCGGCGACGTCATCGGCGAGCGAACCGGTCACGAGAAACTTCTCCAGTTCCACCTCTTCGCCATCCGCTCCTTCATCGGCCAGCGAACCGGTGACCATAAACTGCTCCAATTCGACCTCGTCTTCCGGATTGGCCTCGTCGGCCAACGAGCCGGTCACAAGGAATTTCTCGAGTTCCACTTCGTCCTCGGCGTTGGCTTCGTCGGCCAGGGCGCCCGTGACCATAAACTTCTCGAGCTCAACTTCCTCGCCGGTCGTTTCGTCGTCAGCCAGCGAGCCGGTCACCATAAACTGCTCCAGCTCGACTTCCTCCTTCACCTCCTGAGCTGAGGCAAACGGAGCGGCGAGACAGGCGGCGGCAACCAGAGTGGCGGTGATGGTTTTTTTCATGATGTGTGTTCGTTCGTTGTCGTGGTGTGGTGTTGTTGGGTTGTGGTTCAGCCGGTGCGCCCCGCCCGCGGGGGAGGCGCTTCAGTGAAAGGACATGTAGCGCACCGTCTTGCGGTTCGCGTAGCGCCGGAAAGGGATGAGTTTGTCGCCGTTTTGCGGCTCGATCACATACCACCCGCGATCGGTCAAAAAGAGGCCCACCGAATGATTCTCCCGGGTGCGGCGCACGCCCGAGAACGGTCGATTCTGCACCACCACCACCTGCGCCACCGCCGGCTCCTCGGTGCGACCCATGATGCCCGCGAGCCCCACCATCTGCCGCAGGAACATGCCGTAGTTGTCACAGTCGGACGCCTCACCTTCGCGCGACGCGACCGCCCGCAGCTTCGCCGCCTCTTCGCGGTAGAAAGGCAAGAAGGTGTTCTTCAGCCAGCCGTGATCGATCACGGCATATTGCTCATCCAGCAACGGACCCACAAAGCCGCCCGAAGGCAGCAACTGGCGGGCGTCCTCCAGTAGTTCCTGCGCGGATACGAGATGATCGACGTCCAGCGGCGGCGGTAAATCCAGCTGCCCGCGACCGGCCACTCCGAAGCTGGCGGACGCGAAGATCAGCAGGCAGGCCCAGAGCTGATTGCGACGAATCGACACGCCCGCACGGTGAAAACCCTTTGCGGCGCGGTCAATGCCTACTGGTTACGTTAAATATTTTTAATAAACAACTTAACCATTTTTACCGGTTTAACCGGTTCCGACCTCACTCTGCCTCCAGCGCCCGTTTCACCTTGTCCAGTTTGGGCCGAATCACCGCGCGACAGTAACCCTGTTCCGGGTTCCGCGCGTAATAGTTTTGGTGATACCCCTCAGCGGGGAAAAACTGCGTGAGCGGTTCAATCTGCGTCACGATACGATCTCCCCAACTCGCCTTGGCCGCCTCGCGGGAGGCCTCTGCCGCCACCCGCTGCGTCTCACCAGCGTAGAAGATAACGGAGCGATACTGCGTGCCGACGTCATCGCCCTGTCGATTCAGCGTCGTGGGGTCATGAATACGCCAGAACAACGCCAGCACCTCGCCGAGCGAAACCTTGCTCGGATCGTAAGTGATGCGCGCCACCTCGGCGTGGCCGGTCTCACCGGTGCACACGGCCTCGTAAGTCGGGGCCGGGTCGTGCCCGCCAGAGTAACCGCTCTCCACCGCCAACACGCCGGGCAGCATCTGATACGCCGCCTCGACGCACCAGAAACAGCCGCCGCCAAGAATAAGGGATTCCGCTTTGGTAACCTGTGTCATGCGCCCGGACTCTCGCCGGACTCCGGTGTCATTTCAACTGGCTCCACCACTTCCTGAGCTTCGTCCGTCGCGGCCGGGTCCACCGTCGCGTCGGGGTCCTCGGTCGCCCCTTCATTTTCGTCCTCGTCGTCCTTTTTCTTCCGCGCGGGATGCAAAATGCGAGCGATGGAATCGTGCGGCAGTGACCACGCCCGGCCTTCCTCCGGATCATAAACGATCGTGAACCGAGTCGTCGTGCCGAGCAGGAGCACCTCGTAAGACTCCGCGGTCATCGACTCCGCCCGCGCCGACGGTCGGACCTCCAAAACGATGCGTTTGCCCTCGCCGTGCCGCACTCTGATCGCACTGCCGATCGCGTAAAACTCCAGCCCCACCATCGCATAGAGCGCGAAAAACAAATACCCCAGCAGACGTTGGGTTCGCTCTCGATACTTCGGTGGACCCGACGGATCGCGGAGCTTTTGGGCAGCCCAGCGGAACCGCCACCGCAGCCACCAAATGATTCGATAGCTCACCCCCATGTAGAGGTTGAAGAGCGGAAACGGCAGCAACAGCAGCAGTGGCACAAAGGGATGCTGGAACACCATCACCAGAAAATCCGCCGCATCCGTGAGCTGCAGGAAATTGACCTTCAGAATGTAGAAGTAAAACGCGGCATACGCCGCTCCGGCCAGAGTCAGCACCGCATACGCCATCGAGAGACCGAGCGCCGGATGATCCTTGAGCACCTGCGGCCAGTAAAAACTGGCTTTAAAATGCGACGGCAACGGCGGCCGGGGCGGGCACGGAGCCGGCCAGGCACCCGACGCTGCCTCACGCTCCACCACTTCGCCCGGGGTAGTCTCAGCCATATGGCGGCGGACCCAAACCGGTTTCCCGGCCCAAGACAATCCACGAGTCTATCGCCCCATCGCGACGCACCACGGCAGGATGCCGTGGCCATGCTGCCCATACCGCAGCCAAGTGTGGCCGAGGCTTCCAGCCTCGGAACCACGCGCCGCTTACCCGCGGCCCAGCTTGCGATACTTGATGCGATGCGGGCGGTCGGCGTCGTGACCTTTGCGGCGGCGATAGTCTTCGAGGTAGGCGCTGTAGTTGCCGCGATACCACACCACCTCCGAGTCGCCTTCAAAGGCCAGGATGTGCGTCGCCGTGCGATCCAGGAACCAGCGATCGTGCGACACCACCACGGCGCAACCGGCAAAGGTCTCCAGACCTTCCTCCAGCGCGCGGATCGAGTTCACGTCGAGGTCGTTGGTCGGCTCGTCCAGTAGGATCAGATTCGCCCCACTCTTCAGCAGGCGCGCCAGATGCACGCGGTTGCGCTCACCACCGGACAGCACACCGACCTTCTTCTGCTGGTCGGCCCCGGTGAACCCAAACTGCGCGCAATACGCCCGCGCGTTCACCTCGCGGTTGCCGCCCAGCGAAAGCGTTTCTTCCCCGCCGCTGATCGCTTCATAAATCGTCTGTTCATCCGGCAGGCTGTCGCGCGACTGGTCGACGTGCGCGATCTTCACCGTCGGTCCCACCCGCAGCACGCCGGCGTCGGGCGTTTCGTCACCGGTGATCATACGAAACAGCGTTGTTTTACCCGCACCGTTCGGTCCGACCACGCCCACGATGCCACCCGGCGGCAGGCTGAACTCAAGACCGTCGAAGAGCAGTTTGTCACCGTAGGCTTTGCGCACGCCCGAGGCTTCCACCACGAGATCGCCGAGCCGCGGCCCCGGCGGGATCACGATTTCAAATTCCCGTTCTTTCTCCGCCACGTCTTCCTTCAACATGGCTTCGTAAGCATTGATACGCGCCTGGCCTTTCGCCTGCCGCGCCCGGGCCGATTGGCGGATCCATTCCAGCTCGCGCTTCATCGCCTTCTGGCGGCGATCCTCCGTGCGCTGCTCGATCTCCAGGCGACGTTGTTTCTGCTCCAACCAACCGGAGTAATTGCCCTGCCACGGGATGCCGTGACCGCGATCGAGCTCGAGAATCCAGCCCGCCACGTTGTCGAGGAAGTAGCGATCGTGCGTCACCGCGATGACCGTGCCGGCGTAGCGCGCTAGGTGCTGCTCCAACCAGTGCACACTCTCCGCATCGAGGTGATTCGTCGGCTCGTCGAGCAACAGCACATCCGGTTTCTGCAACAACAGCCGCGCCAACGCGACGCGCCGGCGCTCACCACCCGACAGCGTATCTACGATCGTCTCACCCGCCGGACAGCGCAGCGCGTCCATCGCCATCTCCACCTGCGGCGCCACATCCCAGGCATCGAGCGCATCGATCCGTTCCTGCAACTCGCCCTGGCGCTCCATGATCAGATCCCGCGCCGCATCGTCTTCGGCCTCGTTGATTTCGTCCCACGTCGCGTCATAGGCATCCACCAGATCCGTGAGCGTCTTGACGCCCTCCTCCACACAGGCGCGCACCGTGGCGCCCGGCGTGAGTTGCGGCTCCTGCTCGAGGAGCCCGACGGAGTAACCTTCGTCGAAATGCACGCGTCCATCGATCTCGCGGTCGCGCCCGGCGAGGATGCGCATGAGGGACGACTTGCCCGCGCCGTTGAGGCCGAGCACGCCGATCTTCGCGCCGTAGTAGAACGACAGCGAGATGTCGCGGAGGATCTCCTTGCGCTCGATCTTCTTCGAGACGCGGATCATGGAAAAAATCACTTTGGGTTCGTCGGCCTTGGCCATACCCACAGCGATTCAGGGTTTTGTCTCGGATTCAAGCCGATGCAGGAACTCCAACGCCTCCTCTCGGCTCGCCCCGCACATTTCGGGGTTGGGCCGCAGGCTCACGCACACCGCCGGCCGCTCGGGTAGACCGAAGAGTTTGCACCGCCCCGCCTCGTCCAACTGCACGCAAGGCACTCCCGCCGGTTTGCCCAACGGCATGCCCGGGATCGGCGTGGAGATCGAAGGCGCGATACAGCAGGCCGCGCAGCCGGGTCGGCAGTCCATGCTGCCAGCTCGCCGCAACCCCACCCATCTGTCCACTCCCAACCATGGCTCATCGCCCCGTCCCTACGTAGTGTTCCCCATCTCCAACCAGTTATTTGCCATCGACATGCACAAAATCTCCTTTCGAAGATAAACCGGTCTTACCCTCGCTCATCGGCATGCCCGATCCCGTCCTGCTCTCCCGTTTCCTTGCACTGGCCCACACCATCGCGGCGTTGGGGCTTGGTGGCTGGTATCTGGGACTCATCCCCCGTGGATTGCCGGAGCGACGCTTCATTCCACTCGGTCTCTACATGCTGGCGACCGTGGTCGCCTCGGGCCTGCAGTGGGGACTCCACTACTTCGCTTGGATCCAACTGTTTTTGGGATGGCTCCAACCCGGCCTGTGGTTCGTCGCCACCCTTCTGCTTGGAGGCGCGTTTTTCCTCCACCACAAACACCGACCCGTCAACGAAACCTGGCCCTGGCGCACCCGCGTGTGCCACCTCGCCCACTACGTTTTCGCCTTCGTAATGCCGCCCGTGCTGGGGTCGGGCGCCACCCCCACCGACCGATCACTGGGTCTCGCGCTGGCCATCTTCAGTCTGGTTTGGCTGGTGTTCAGCGGGCTGCCCGTCATGCGCCGCCGCGGCCACTTCCTGCACTGGAGTATGGGTGTGGCCGTGCTTGGCACGCTGGCCCTCAGTTGGATCGCCCTCACGCGAGTGGAGAATCAGGGACTACGCAATCGCGACAACGATCTGGTCTCGCGCGTCGAAGCCCTGGCCGAACTCCTCGACGCCCGCCTCATCGATTCCGCCGACCTGCTGCCCGATCGCTCGGCACGTCTCCGCCAGGCCCTGGAGTCGATGTGCTCCACGTCCAATTCCATCACCGGCGCCTTCATCCTCCCCGCCAACAATCCGTCCTCCGGCTTCATTGCCCGGGTCATTTCCCCCGACAAACGCCCCGTGCCCATCATGGCCTCCGCCGCTCACTACGCGCGCTTCGCCAGCAGCAGCCAGCCCAGCGTGGCCCGCTTTCGGGACCTGGAGGACGGCGGGGGCTGGCATCTCGCGATCGCTCCGGTGCGCCGCTTTGAGGACAACCGCGTCATCGCCTTGGTCGGTTTGCTCGCCCCCCGTGAACTCCTCGCCCAGAGCCTGGCGGAACCGATGCTCGTGACCGACCTCATCGTCTTTTTTGTCACCCTCGTGATCTACGGTAGCATCGCCGGTTACCTGCAGGGCGTGGTGCGCGTATGGCAGCGCGACATCCTCCTCCAGATAAATGCCGAGCACTCACGCAAATTGCTGGGCAACCAATCCGCCAACGAGGTCGCGCACTGGCTGGTCCGTGAAGTCCAACGCCGGCTCAACCTCGTCCATGCTTCCTTCTGGGTCTACAGCCCACGCCGCGGCGAACTCGGTTTCCGCCCCGTCGCCGCCCACCCGTCTTTCACCTCCGGCCACACCGGTCATTGGCACTCCCTCCAGGAACTCCCGCCCGCTTGGCACGGCGCGTTGTCCCGCCGCCAATCCATCGAAGGGGACTTGCGCGAACTCGGCCAGCCGCTGCCCGGCATGGCGCCGGACTCCTTCGCCACGCCCTGGTGTTTCGTCGAAAACGTCGAGCTGACCGACCGCCTCTACGGCTCCTTGGTGCTGGTCTTTTCCGACCGCAACCTCGTCGCCCGCACGGAGGTGCGCTCCGCTCTCCACGCCATCTGCAACGCCTTCTCCTCTTACCTGGTGCGACAGGAACGCAGTGAGCACCTCGCCGCCGCCGAAGAACGCCTCCGCACCATCATCGAGACCAGCCCCGACGGCTTCTGGGATGCCGACTTTACCCGCGGCCGATTCTATCGCTCCAACCGTTGGTGGCAGATGCTCGGCCACGAGCCTCCCTCCGACCCCTCCGACCCGCTCGCACACGAGTCCCTCATCGAACCCGAGGACCTGGCCAAACTCAAAGCCCACACCGTCGAGGCCCTCGACCCCGGGCGCAAATTCCGCCGCCACTCCTACCGTGCCCGCCATCACGACGGCTCTTGGCGTTGGATCGAGTCCAATACCGTCGAACTGCGCGCCGTCCACGGTCCCGCCGAACGCGCCCTCGGCTTCGATCGCGACGTCACCGAACGTCACGACTACGAGCAACGCCTGCGCGAAGCCGCCGAGTCCTCTGCCCGCGCCAACCGCGCCAAGAGCGAGTTCCTCGCCACCATGAACCACGAGCTGCGCACGCCGCTCAACTCTGTCATCGGCTTCGCCACCATCCTCGACCGCTCCCCGCTCAACGAAACCCAGCGCGAATGGGTCAACTCCATGCGCACCTCCGCCGAACAACTGCTCGGCCTCATCAGCGACGTGCTCGACTTTTCCCGCATCGAAGCCGGCCGCCTCGAGCTGGAAGTCGCCCCCTTCGAACTGCGCCGCGCCACCGAACAAGCCCTCGAACCCTTCTCCCGCCTCGCCACCGAAAAGGAAATCGCCCTCCACCACGAGTTCCGCGACGAGGGCCATCCCTCCTGGGTGCTCGGCGACACCCTCCGCCTGCGGCAGATCCTCACCAACCTCGTCGGCAACGCCCTCAAGTTCACCCAAACCGGCCACGTCCGCCTCCGTGTCTCGCCGCTCGACCACGACCGCTGGCGCTTCGACATCGACGATACCGGCCCCGGCATCCCCCCCGACCGCATCGACACGCTCTTCCGCCGGTTCAACCAACTCGACGCTTCCTCCACCCGCGCCCACGGCGGCACCGGCCTCGGCCTCGCCATCAGCCGCGAACTCGCCATCGCCATGAACGGCGACATCACCGCCACCAGCACCCTCGACGAAGGCTCCACCTTCCGGGTCATCGTCCATCTCCCGCCCGCCCCCGGCGAAACCCGTCGCTACACCGACGTTCCCGTCTCGCTTAACCTGAGCCTCCCCGTCTTCCAACCCGACGAAGCCGACCTCTCCGCCCTCAACAACTGCCTCACCCGAACCGGCTGCACCTTCATCGCCTGCGAAACCCCCGCCGACCTGCACAGCTTCATCCAACAACACCACCAGCCAGGCCGACCGCTCCCTGTCATCTTCCCCCGCGCCTTCCGCCCCGCCGCCCTCGCCGCCGCTCAGAGCCTCGCCACCCCCGCCGACGACCGTCCCCTCCCTCCGCTCGTCCGCATCGCCATCCAAGTTGCCGTGCCCGACTCCCCCTCGTCCTCGCCATTCGAGGCCGAACTCTCCGCCCCCTTGCGCCGCCGCGACGTTATTCAACTGCTCGACGGACAATCCCTCCAACGCGCCTCCCGCATCGCCGCCGCCACCTCCTCCTCCGCCTCCCCCGCGCCGACACCGCCCCCCGACACGCCGATCGACTCCACGCACACCGCCGCCCCCGATTCCAAGCCCTCCGCGCCGCCCCCGGTGAGCGCCTTGCGTGTGCTCGTCGCCGAAGACCATCCCGTAAACCGCGAGGTCGTGCGCACCATGCTCGAACAACTCGGCCTCAACGCCCACTTCGCCGAGAACGGCCAGGTCGCCATCGAACTCCTCACCAATTCTCCCTACGACCTCGCCCTCATCGACATTCAAATGCCCGTGGTCGACGGCTTCGGCGTCGCCCACTGGGTGCGCCACCAATGGTCCCCCGACTGGTCTCCCCCCAGACTCGTCGCCGTCACCGCCAACGCCACCCGCGGCGACCGCGAACGTTGCATTCAAGCCGGGATGGACGAATATGTCGCCAAGCCCATCACCTTCGCCACGCTCTCCAAACTCGTCAGCCTCCGCACCGCTCCTTCCGCGCCTACTCCGCAGACCATCGCTCCGCCGTCTCCCTCCCAATCTTCCATGCCGACCGCGTCTTCCCCCTCGGACTCTCCCACCTCATCACCCGGAGACCATTTGGTCGACTGGGAGGCGTTTGACTCGATTCTCACCTTCACCAGCGCCGCCGACAACCCCGAGGTGCTCCGCCGCATCATCAGCACCTACCACAACGACTTGCACGCCGTGCTCGATGAGGTCGCCGCCATGCCCCCGGAGGACCAGACCTCCACCCGACGTCATTTGCACAAACTCAAAGGTTCCACCGGCTCCCTCGCCCTCATGGGCGTCGTCAGCACCATCAAACAATTGCACGACCCCAAGGACGCCCCCCCCGCCGCCGAACGCGAACGCCTCATCGCCCTCATCCGCGAAGAAAGCCAACTCGCCCTCGAGGCGGTCTTCAAACGCTACCCGTGGCTGCAGAACGGCCCGGACGAGGCCTGAGCGCCACCGCCGCCTCTGCGCCCGCCGCCCTCGTAGCTGCGCTTGAGCCGGAGGTGAAAGCGTGGCCCAAAACGGACCACGTTCTCGCAACGTTCCAACCCCGCTTCTGCGCCCCCCCTAGCGCAACTCCAGCGACACCCGCGCCATCCCCGCGCGCACCTCGCCCAGTTCGATCCGATTCGCCGCGATTCCCGCGGCCACCAGCTTCGCCTGCACCGCCTGCGCCCGGGCTCGGGCCAACTCGATTAAGTCCGCTTCGCTGATTTCGATCGCACTCAGTAGACGTGCTTCGATCTCCGCTTCCGGCAACACCGTCATCGCCGGCATCGCGCCCGGCCCGCCCCCGTCGACTTCTTCCCCGGCCACCGCCGTCACGCTCTCCGGTGACGACTCGTCCGCCGCCGCGTCGCCGCCGCCAAACACCCGGCGCAACCACCCCATCAACGAGTCGTCCGACGCGGCCCGCGGCTCGGGATCCGGCCTCGCCGCCTCCGCCACCTCCCCCTCGACCACCGATTCCATTTCCACCGGAGTGTCCGGATCCAGCGGCGGCACCCCAAACACGTCCATATACAGATTCACCAACTGCCCCATCCGCGCGTTCTCCGCCCAACCGTCTGCGGCCGACCATTGCCCTTCCGCCGCGCGCTCACGCAGCCGCTGCTCCAGCACCGCCGGACGCCACGCCACCGCATCAGCCTCCGGCGCGTATTCGCCGTGCACCAAAAGCGCCAACTCCGGCCGCTCCTGCAGCGCTGCCGCCAGCGTATCCAGTTTCTGGATCGCAGCGGGCGCGAGTTCCGCACTGGCCGCGGCAAAAATCTGTTCATCGAGATCGTCCGCCGCCTCACCACCGCCACCGACCAGACCGCCCAGCATCTTAAACGGCGCCGTCGCCGCCTTGGTCAGCAGATTGGTGATCACCCGCCACACCACCCGGCCGACGCGAAATTCCGGATCATCCAGACTGCCCCCCACGGGCAGATCGATCACGATCTGCCCGTCGCCGTCGCGCAACAGCTTCAACGCCAGCGGCACCGGCAGGCTGGTCGCATCCGGACTGTCGACCTTCGCCCCCAGCGTGAAGCCGTCCAGCGTCACCACCGTCTCGCTGTCGATCACGCGATCCTGCAGCTTAAAATTCACCGCCAGCGTCATCCGTCCGCGCTGCAACGCATAACCCGCGTATTGCCCGACGTATCCACTCAGCGGTGACAAATCCATCCGCTCCACCGTCACCGCCAGATCGGTGAAGGCCGGCTGACCCAGCGGATTAAAATCGCCCTGCACCAACACGCTGCCCGAGCCATTGACCCGCCCACGCAACTCCGCCTGCCCCTTGCCCAGCTCGACCGACGACAACCCCGTCATCTCGCCCGACAATTCAGTCAACACCGCCCCGGCGCGCGTTACCAGGGACTCATCCCGGTAGTCCACCCGCGCCTCCACCAACTCGACCAAACTCACGCGGATCACCGGCGCCGCTTCGTTCGATGAGTCAGCCACCACCGGCCCCACGATTTCGGCCGATTCAGCCGGCACATCCGGCATCCAATTGATCGAACCATCCCGGCGAATCGCCATCGCCACGTCCGGCCGCACCAACCGCACCCGTTCGATGTCCAACGTCAACGGCTCCAGCACCAAACTCACGCCCTCCGTGTGCAACTGCTCCCACGCCGCCAACATCGCGCCGTCATCATCCGTGAGCGAAAGCCCGGCCACGCCCAGGCCACCGCGGAACACCAGCGAGTCCCCGCTCGTGCCCAACGCTCCCTTAACCGCCAAAGTTCCTCCGCCCACGTGCAACCCCGGTCGCGCCGCCTGCACATAGGGACTCGCCACCGCCAGATCGACATCCGTTACCGTCACGTCCAACGCCGGTCGGAACGGCACCAGTCCAGCCTCGCCGACCGCTGCCAAGTTCCCGCCCCCATTGGCCAGCGTCGCCGCCACGGTGACCGGCACCGCTCGAGTCAGATCACTCAAATCCAAATCGCGCACCTGCACGCTCAGCGCCGCCACCTCCACCGTCGCCGTTTGCGCCAGAGTCTCGTCCCGCCACAACGCGGCCAGCCCATCAACCCCGAGCTCGCCCACCGTCACCCGCCAATCATCCCCGCCCTGCGTTGCCCCCTCCGTCGTGCTACCGGCCAGCAACTGCACCAACTCCAAACCCTCGGCCTGTTTCGCCAGCTCCACCCGCCCGCCGGTCCACGTCACCGCGTCGATCGCTACCCGTTGCTCCGCCCAATCCAGGTCCATGCCTCGCACGTGCAAACGCTCGGTCGAGACCAGCTCGCCGGCCCGTCCCACCGCGCTTACCGCCAAATTTTCGATCACCACGTCCCCCTGTCGCAGCTCCAACTCCAGGCCCCCGTCGCTCACCGCCACCCGATAATCCGTCTTCACGTGCAGCTGGCCGTTCCGAATCTCCGCCGCCGTAAACTCACTCAAATACGGCGCATACTTCGCCAGCTGGATCCCACCCAACTCGATCGATCCCTGCGAATGCAACGGCGTCGCCGACAACTGACCATTCCAACTCAGCGTCTCCCCCGCCTCCGTCGTCGCCACAAACTCATACGGCGCCTGCGGATCTCCCACCGTGTGAAAGTCCGCCAGTGAAAAACTCACCGGCCCCAGCGTCGTGGCAAACGGCCGCGCATGACTCGCATCCAAAAACTCGATACGCGCCTCCCGCACCACCAACGAACCAATCTCGACCACCGTCGGTTCGGCTTCCTCCTCGTCCTCTTCGTCCGCGCTCTCCCGCGCGAGCAAATCCGCAAAATTTAATTCGCCCGCCTCGTCGACCGCCACCCGTCCATCGAACCCATCGAGTTCGATCACATCAAACCCCAGCCGCCCGCGCACCAACGACCACACTCGCGGATTCACATACAGCCGCTCCCAGCGCAGCCACGTCTCGTCGCCCTGCCGCACGTCCAGCCCGCGCACCTCCACACCGAGATTGAGCGGGTTAAAACTCACGCCTGCCACCGACACCGTGCGCGCCAAGGCCGCACTCGCACGCTGTTCGATCTGGTTGCGCACGACCGTCGGCACGACCCACCATGACAGCACCGCCACGAGCACCAGCGCCACCCCGGCGCCAATGAGTCCACGACGCAGACGCACCCGTCGGGTCCGTCGAGCTGCCGCCGCTGCGCGAATGTCTTTAATGGTCGGAGTCGTCACCCCCGCAAATTAGGCGACCGCCTCCATCCCCGGCAAGCGACACGTTGCCACCCGTTTGCCCTGACGCCGCGACACCACCACACACGCACCGACAGACCGTGGCCGAGGCTTCCAGCCTCGGCCCCCCACCGCGCATCACCGCAACGCGGGCGAAACGCCCGCGGCTACAACTCTGGTCCGAGTGTAGCAGCGGCCGTCTCGGCCGCTCCTCCTCGCCTCTCCGCCGGCGGCACGCCGCCACTTGCCTCTCCGCCCCTCAGCACCCACCGCCGCCGCCGCGGCAAGATGCCGCGCCCACAGCCGATCGCACACCGACAGACCGTGGCCGAGGCTTCCAGCCTCGGCACCCCACCGCGCGCCGTGCCTCTCCGTCCCCCGCCCCCCCGCCGTCGCCCGCCTCAAATCCCATCCAGCGCCGACAACACCTGCGCGCCATGCGCCTTGGCATCCACCTTGTCGATCACCGCCAGCACCTTGCCGGTCCCATCGAGCACCCAAGCCGAACGCAAGGGCCCGGTAAACGTGCGTCCATACATCTTCTTCTCGACGATCGCGTCCGCCGCCTGCCCAAACAAATCCTCCGGGTCGCTCACCAAGGAATAATCAATCCCCAGCTTCGTCGCATAACGTTCATGCGACCCCGCCGTGTCCCGCGACACCGCGATCACCGCATAACCGCGCTCGCGAATCGCCGCCAGATCCGCCACCAGCGCCGCGTTCTGCTTGTCGCACGAGCCGGTGTTGTTGCGCATGTAAACCGACACCACCGTCGGCCCCGTTACCAAGTCGCCAAACCGCATCACCTCCGGCGCCGCGCCCGCCCCGCGCACCACCTTCACCTCAAACGAGAGGTCCAACGTTTCGCCAACTTGCTTCATGGGAAAACTCTAAATCCTAAATGGGATGAGGGAGTGCCGTCCGGTGTTTTTAGGATTTAGTTCCTAGGATTTAGGATTTCCGCGCGGGTTTCCGCGCGCCTCAGATATGCTTCGAATCGTCGGCGTCCTTCTTCGTGTAGCCGCTTTCCTGACGCTGGTGGTTCACCTGATTCTTCTTCACGTAAGCCTGGTAAACATCGTCGGCCGACATCCCCAGCGTCTGCGCCAGCGACACCAAAAAGTGGAACAGGTCGACGACCTCCACCTTGGCGTTCTGCTCGTCAAACTTCTGGTATTTCGCCCACCATTTCCACGGCACGCTGTCGATCAGCTCGGCCGTCTCCTGCTGCATCGCGCGGGTGTAGTTGAGAATCCACTTCGCCTTCTCCTCGTCGCTCGCCGGCGGCAATTCCACGCCGATGCGCGCATTTAAGGTCTCCTGCATGCGGAAAATCTCTTCGAGCTTGTCCATGGCCCCGCAGGCTGGCCGTGCGCCCCCCAAGCGCAAGTGCCTTTCCCGCCCTCTAATAAAGAATTGCGCTTCCGCCCGCACTTGAAGAGCTTGCGCCACTTGTCGCCCGCGTCGAGTGCCTCCGCTGGCCTCCGCCAGGGCGACCGTCCCGCGGCTCCTCCTCCTGAGTGAGCGCGTGTTAACCTAAACATAAACAACAACATGTCAGACAACAATCCGTCCGGTCCCGAGACCTCCGCTCCGGCGGCAGGCCCCTCCGCCGAGACGCCCAGCGAGCAGACCCCTGCCCCTGCTGCCGAGACCGCCTTCGCGTTCGGCACCAGCCGCGGCTCCGGCCTCGCCCGTGGCAAACGCAAGCCCGCCGATTCGGCCCCGGCTTCCTCCGATGCCCCCGCCGGTGACTACAAACCCACCGCCGTCCAAATCGTGACGAACGCATCGGAATACAAAAACCCGTTCGCCCCCGAGCCCGAACCCGAGCCCGAGACTCCCGCCCCCGCGGCGCCGGAGCCGGCCGCTTCGGCTCCGGTCGCGACCCCGGCCCCTGCCCAGCCGGAAACCTCGGAGCCTGCTCCCGCAGCTCCCGCGGAAACCACCTCCGCCCCCGCCGAAGCCCCGTCCGCTCCCGCCCCCGCTCCTGCTCCCGTGGCCAAAAAGCCCGCCCCCGCACCGGCCCCCACGCCGGAGCCCGCGGCCGCCGCGGAGACCGAGACGGAGTCCGAGGAAAAGGCCGAGCTCGACATCCTCCCGCCCAAGCAAATCCGCCAGCCGACCTCCAGCTGGGAAGCCCCGTCCTTCCCGGACGGCGCCTCCGGCGACGAGCGTCCGACCTTCAAACCCACCGGCCGTCGCGAACGCGGCAACGGCAACAACCGGGGCGAAGGTCGTCGCAATCGCGGCGAGCGCGGCGATCGCCAAAACCGCGAAGACCGCGGTGAGCGTCGCCCCCGCGCCCCCAAGCCCGTCGAGGTCGATGTGCCCAAGCCCAAGGTGGAATCCGCCAGCAAGTCCGGAGGCCTCATTGGCTGGATCAAGGGCCTCTTCGGCGGCAGCGAAACCTCCACCGAAACCGAGACCAAGAAGTCCCGCGATGGCGACGGCAACCGCCGTGGCCGCGGCCGTGGTCGCGGCGGCCGTGGTGGTCGTGGTCGTGGCCGCGGTGGCAACCGCCCCGAAGGTGCCTCCGGCGAATCCTCCGGCTCCCGCTCCCGCGGTGGCGAGGGCGACTCCGGTTCCGGCGAGGGTGGCAACCGCCGTCGCCGCCGTCGCGGTGGCCGCGGTGGCAACGGTCGTGGTCGTCGCCGCAACGGCGGTGGCGATTCCGGCGGCAGCTCCGCCAGCGAATAAGCCGACCCAGCGTTCACCCGCCACTTACTCCTTCAGCGCCCGTCCTCACCGACGGGCGCTTTTTTTGGCCCCTTCACTCCCACTCTTCCCTTCCCCCACCTCCCTCCGCCCCTTTCACTTCCCCTTTCCACTTAAACCTCTTCCTTCATGTCCGACCTCGTCGTCCAAGGCGGCAATCCGCTCTCCGGCACCATCACTCCCTCCGGCAACAAAAACTCCGTGTTGCCCATCTTCTGCGCCACCCTGCTCACCGATGAACCGGTGACCCTGCGCAACGTGCCCGACATCACCGACCTCAACAAACTGGTCACCTTCTTCTCCCAACAGGGCTCCGCCATCGACTGGGACCGCACCGCCGGCGTCATGCGCGTCGACCACGCCAACTTCGCTCCCCAGCTCACCGACTCCGAACTGCCGCAGGACATGCGCTCCACCGTCCTGCTCTACCCGGCCCTGCTCCACCGCCTCGGCAAAATCGTGGTCCGCTCCAACACCAAGGGCTGCTCGCTCGGCGTCCGCGAGATCGATCCCCACCTCGACGTGCTCACCGCTCTCGGCACCGACATCTCCGGCACCGAACCGCTCACCATCGCCCTGCCCGGCCGCCGCTTCACCGCCGCCCGCACTTGGCTCGACTACATGTCGGTCACCGTGACCGAAAACTTCGCCATGGCCGCCGCCCTCGCCGACGGCCAATCCACCCTCATGAACGCGGCCAGCGAGCCGCACGTCCAGGACCTCGTCGGCGCCCTCATCGCCATGGGCGCGCAGATCGAGGGACTCGGCACCAGCCGCCTCACCATCACCGGCGTGGAAAAACTGCACGGCGCCGACATCACTATCGGCACCGACTACCACGAAGTCGTTACCTTCCTCGCGCTCGGCGCCATCACCGGCGGTGAGATCCGCGTCGAAAACTCCGTGCCCCAGCACTTCGACCTCATCACTCGCGCCTTCGCCCGCCTCGGCGTCAAAGTCCGCCACGAGGGCACCACCGCCATCGTCGAGCGCAACCAATCCCTTCGCATCGAGCCCCCGCGCACCAGCAACCTGTTGCCCAAAATCGAAGCCGCCCCCTGGCCCTACTTCTCGGTCGACTTGCTGCCGCTCATGATCGCGCTCAGCACCCACACCGAAGGCACCATCCACTTCTGGAACAAGGTCTACGAAAACGGCTTCTCCTGGATCCCCGAGCTGGCGAAATTTGGCGCGCATGCGGTCGTGAGCGACCCGCACCGCCTCATCGTGTTTGGCGGGCGGCCGCTAAGACCTGCGGTCGTGGATTCGCCCTACATCATCCGCGCTGCCGTCGCCCTCGCCATGGTCGCCGCCTCGATCCCGGGTGAAAGCATCGTGCGCCACGCCGAGATCATCAAACGCGCCCACCCCCGTTTCGTCGAAAACCTCAACTCCCTCGGCGCCCAACTCACCTGGCGCGACTAAGCCCCACCTGTAGGGCGCGCCGCCGCCAAACACCGCTGCGGCAAGATGCCGCGCCCACACCCCGGAACCGTGGCCGAGGCTTCCAGCCTCGGCACCCCACCACCGCCCACCAGCCGCGAGCAACACCCCCGCCGCTACCTCCAGTCCGAGTGTAGCAGCGGCCGTCTCGGCCGCTCCCCGCTGCCCCTCGGCCCCTGCCACTCCGCCCCCTCGCCGCCCCCTCGCCGCCCCCTCGCCGCCCCCAAAGTTGTCACCCATTAGGTGACAACTCTTCATTACCCTCTCCCTCACTTACACTTACAACCCAGTATGGCTCGCGTGCCATACTCGATCTTGACGATATGGCTTCCGAGCCATACTCCTTCTCTCCATCATGAAAATGACGATGCACATCGACGAGGATGTCCTCGCGGAGGTCATGGAACTCACCGGCGCCAAAACCAAAACCGCCGCCGTAGAGATGGCCCTGCGCGACCTCGCTCGACGGCACAAGCAGCGCAAGCTGTTCCGCACACCGCTCTGGCCGACCTACGAGGACTGGCTCAAGGACTCCGCCCCGCAGCCCTCAGACGCCATCGATCCGCCCGACTACGACGAAGAGGCCGTCCAACGTTTCTTGAAACGTCATAGCAAAATTCTCGGCCATGCTGCCGAAGACGACGATGCTTCCCACGGCCACGCCACGGAAGACCCTCGCCCCTAAATCGTCGCCGCCTCGCCGTCATGGCCGAACTTGTCCTGATCGATAGCAGCTACTTCATCCGCCTCGCGCGGGAATACCGCCAATCCTTCGCCGCGCTCGATCAATTCAGTTCTCGCTACGACTTCGCCATCAACGGCGTCGTTTGGGTTGAAGTCATCCGCGGCCGCTCCGATCCCTTCGTGCGCAAACACTACGAGGAGCGCTTCGCCACTCTGCGCTTCCTCAACCCGACCCCGAGCACGTGGCAACGCGCCGCCCGGCTCGCTTGGGACCTCGATCGGCACGGCGCCGTCATTCCGGCCACCGACATCACCATCGCCGCGACCGCCCTCGACTACGGCGCCGCCGTCCTCACCTTCGACCGCCATTTCAACCAGGTCCCCGGCCTCACCGTCTTCAACGACCTGCCGTGATTTGTCCGTCTCACACTTCTGGCTTCCGCCTTCCGCCTTCAGACCTCTGACTTCGCCCCCATGCCCGACCAACCCAAAGGCACCGACTACCTGGCCTCCACCCTCAACGCGCCCGAAACCGCCACCGAGGCCGCCCTGCGCCCCCTCTCCTTCGCCGATTTCACCGGCCAGCCCAAAACCGTCGAACGCCTGCAAGTCATGGTCGGCGCCGCCCGCCGCCGCGGCGACGCCCTCAACCACATTCTGCTCTCCGGTCCTCCCGGCCTCGGCAAGACCACCCTGTCATTTATTCTTGGATACGAGCTGGGCAAGAACGTGCGCGTCACCTCCGGCCCCGTTGTCGAGAAAGCCTCCGACCTCGCCGGCCTGCTCACCTCCCTGGAGGAGGGCGACCTCCTCTTCATCGACGAGATCCACCGCATCCCCAAGACCGTCGAGGAATACCTCTACACCGCGATGGAGGATTTCCGCCTCGATATCATGATCGACCAGGGGCCCAACGCTCGCAGCGTGCGCCTCTCCATTCCGCGCTTCACCCTCGTGGGCGCGACCACCCGCGCCGGTCTGCTAACCGCCCCGTTGCGCTCCCGTTTCACGCTGCAAACGCGCCTCGATTACTACAACACCAAGACCCTCATGGGCATCGTGCGCCGCTCCTGCGGCCTACTCGGCGTGGAAATCGACGAAGCCGGCGCCCGCGAAATCGCCGCCCGTTGCCGCGGCACCCCGCGCATCGCCAACAACCTCATCAACTTTGTTCGCGACTACGCCCAGGAACGCGCCGACGGCAAGATCACCAAGGAGGTCGCCTCCCGCGCCCTCGAGCTGCTCGAGATCGATGCCCGTGGCCTCGACGAGATGGACAAACGCATGATGCGCGTCATGGCCGAAAACTACAAAGGCGGCCCCGTCGGCCTCGGCACCGTCGCCATCGCCGTCGGCGAGGAGGCGGACACCCTCGAGGAGGTCCACGAACCCTTCCTGATCCAGGAGGGCTACCTGCAACGCACCCAGCAGGGCCGCGTGCTCACCGCCAAAGCCTACCAGGCTCTCGGCCTCAAGGGCTTCGCCGACCAAGGCGACCTGCTCTGATCCGCTGATTCGCCCCTCCTTGGCCGGAGCGGGTTGAGCCGAGCCGGCTCATTTTCGCGCATCGATGGAGGAACCGCGCCCCCGGGTTGTCGCTGTTGGCAACCCCACCGTTTTCGCGGAACCGCCCGATGCAACGCCCCGACTACCGCAGCACCTACCAGGCTCATTTTGAGCGCATGATCGCCGAACACGGTTACGAACGTGCGCTGGAACTCGTCGTCGGTGATCGTTTCGCGGAGATCGGCCAACTCGAAAAATCCGCTCTCATCCAACTCGGCCTGCGCCCCGAGCACTGCCTCGTCGACGTCGGCACCGGGTCCGGTCGCCTGCCTCGCAGTCTCGTCGACTACCTCACCGGCACCTTCATCGGCACCGACGTCATCACGGGCCCCTTGCGTGAAGCCGAGAAAGCCTGCGCCCGTCGCGATTGGGAGTTTCACGTCACCACCGACTGCGTCATCCCCACCCCCGACCAACACGCCGACTTCGTCAGTTTTTTCTCCGTCTTCACGCACCTGCTCGATGAGGACATCTACCGCTTTCTCCGCGAGGCGCGCCGCGTGCTGAAACCTGATGGGCGCGTGGTCTTTTCGTTTCTCGATTTTGCCAACGCACGACACTGGGAGCTTTTCGAAATCACGGTCGCGGACACCCGACTCGATCGCGTGCTCAATCGCATCACCTCGCCCGAGATTCTCCGTCGCTTCGCCCACAATCTCGGTTTCGTGGTGACCGCGGTTCATGATGGCATGGAGAACTGGATACAATTGCCACCCGCGCCCGCCGGCGCCTCACCAGATAATCCGCGCCAACCTCCGGCCGCGCTGGGTCAATCCGTGATGGTGCTGCAAACCTTCCCCGAAGCGTCCTACCTCGACCGCCACCCGGATGTTCGCATCGCGATCGACGCCGGCACCTTCACGTCCGGCGCCCACCACTACGAGCAATGCGGATACCGCGAGGGACGACCGCTCGGGTGAATCGCACCGCCATTTGCTCCTTCATCATCGGCGAGAAATCGTGCGTTTTGCGCGAACCGTTCGCCCTCAACGCGGTTTATAGCTACTATTCAGCTTATGTCCGCGATTACAGTAGATCCAAAACGACCGCGCATCGCGATGGTATCCACTCATGGATACGTCGCCGCCAACCCGCCGCTCGGTGCCGCCGACACCGGAGGCCAGGTAGTGTATGTGTTGGAACTCGCCAAGAAACTCGGCCAGCTCGGCTACGACGTCGATGTCTGGACTCGCCGTTTCGAGGACCAGCCCGAGATCGATGTGGTCAGTGGCCGCGTCCGCGTCATTCGCATGGCCTGCGGCGGTAACGAATTTATCCCCAAGGAATATCTCCACGAGGATCTGATGGAATGGGGCGAAAACGCCCTGCGCTTCATCAAGCGCCACAAGCTCACCTACGAGTTCGTCAACAGCCACTACTGGGACGGTGGCATCGCCGGCCAACGTCTTTCCGACGCCCTATCCGTGCCGCACGTGCACACGCCGCACTCCCTCGGCATGTGGAAAAAGAACCGCATGGAGCAGGACTATCCGGACCAAGCCGACAGCTTTGAAAAGGAGTTCAACTTCACCGAACGCGTCCGCCAGGAAACCATCCTCTACAACAACTGCGACATCGTGCTTGCGACCACACCGCCGCAGCACGACATGATCATCAAGGACTACGGCGTGCACGCCAGCCGCACCGCGATGATCCCGCCCGGCTACGACGACAACCGCTTCTTCCCCGTCAGCGAAGCCAGCCGCGCCAGCATCCGCAAACGCTTCGGGTTCAAGAAACCCACCGTCGTCGCCCTCGGCCGTCTCGCCACCAACAAAGGCTACGACCTCCTCGTCGAAGCCTTTGCTGTCACCGCAAAACGGATACCGGACGCCGAGCTCCGTCTCGCCGTCGGCGGCAAGAAGATGGACAAGCAGGAGCGCAAGATCCTCGCCGACATCAAGGCCCGCGTGAAGGACCTCGGTCTGCAGCGCCGCGTGAAGTTTGGCAGCTTTATCTCCGACGAGGACCTGCCCGACTACTACCGCGCCGCCGACCTCTTTGTGCTCTCCAGCCGCTACGAACCCTTCGGCATGACGGCCATCGAGGCAATGGCCTGCGGCACGCCCACGGTTGTCACGATTCACGGCGGCCTCTTCCGCGCCGTCAGCTACGGCCGCCACGCCCTCTTCGCCGACACCTTCGACGCCGAGGATCTGGGCATCACCATGATGAAGCCGTTGCGCCACGCCAAACTGCGCAACCGCATGAAACGCATGGGCGCGCACAAGGCCCGCAGTCTCTTCACCTGGACCGGTATCGCCCAGCAGCTTATCGGTCTCGTCGAAGGACGCCCCAGTCCCCACCGCCTTGAGGAGGACGACTGGAGCGAGCCTTGGCACGACGGCGATTGAGCCGCCGCGCCTTCATTCCGATCCTCTCACCGGCCGCGGCTCAGTCCGCGGCCGTTTCGTTTTCGCGCCACAGTCGCACGCCCAGCACGATCCAAAGCACGCCCAACACCGCCGCCTGTATCCACAAATGCAGCACGAGCGTCATCGGAAGGAGGAAGGTGCAGATCTGCCAGACCAAGGCCCGCCCCAAACGCGCGCCATCTGCCCGATGTTCCTGCCGGTAGGCCTGTCGCCATGCGCGCGGCCACCATCCCCACGGCCGGATCTGCTCGTAGAATTTCCGCAACGTGCCTTCGTCCACCGTCGGTCCGATTCGGGTGCCCACCACCGCGGTCAACAGCGACACGACCGTGATGGCCAGGAAACGCGTCGCTTCATTCCATCCCGCGGGATCGGCCAACGAGAAATACAGCGCCGCCGCAAAACCGCCGGCAATGCCGCCCGCAAAGCCCTCGCCGTTAAACCGCCCCCAATACCAGCGCAGCGCAAAGGGCACGAGAAAGGCAGGAAACAGCAGCATCACAATGCCCACCCACACCCCGAGCACCGAACCACCCAGCCAGAGCGCCAGCACCAGGGCCACGGCCACCAACAGCGCCGAAGCCAGATAACTCACCACCATCAGATGCCGATCCGAGGCCTCCGGGCGTTTCGGCTGATACAAGTCGCGCACCACATACGAGGCGCCGGCGTTGAGCGTGCTGTCGAAGGTCGACATCGCCGCCGCCAGCATGGCCGCCAGAATCAAACCACGCACGCCCACCGGAAAGTGCCCCGACTGCAGCACGACCGGCAACACGCCTTCGGCCGCCTCCACCGAATTCACCTCCATACCGAGGTTCATCGCGATGATGGCGAAGCCGAGCACCATCGGCCAGCGCGCCGCAAACAACACCGTCCACAGCATGGCCAACTTGCCGCAGTCGCGCTCCGATCCCGCCGCGTAAAAACGTTGCGCCATGTAGGCCGAGCCGCCGCTGCCACCCAGCCCTTCCAATACACCCTTGCTCATCCATACGGCCAGAAAAGCCAAGAACGGCAGGTAGGGCGATAGCCGCTCATCTCCCGCCATTGGCCAGATCACGTTGAGGTCCGACGCCGGCCAATGATCGAGCAGCTCCGGCGTCACCATGCCACTCGCCACCACCGCCACATAGATGGCCGCGCCTCCAATCAGCACCGTCTGCACCACGTCGGTCCAGATCACGCCATGCAGTCCGCTCGCCGTGGTGTAGAGAAAGGCGATCAACGCGATGCCGATGGCGCATTGAGTTTCTGAATACGGCAAAAACTCCGCCAGGAAGCGCCCCCCCGCTGCGAGGAAAAACACGATCATCGCGACCGTCAGCACCACATAGGTGAGCGCCGCCGTCATGCGGGCGAGTCGCCCGCCGCGGCCTTCACCAAATCGTAAGGTCATCCACTCCGCCGTGGTCATCACTTCCGAGCGGCGATGCCACTTGCCCATGAACGCAAGGAACACCGCGATCGGCAGCACCACCCCGCCGCGCATCTCAATCCAGAAACCCTGCAAACCGTAGAGCGTGATGAGCGCGACGATCGTCATCGTGCCCGCCACATCGAGGTTGCTCGACATGCCCGATGAGCCCAACGCCCACCACGGCAGCCGCCGGCCGCCGAGAAAATAAGAGTCCGTGTCCTGCCCCGCTCGCCTCGCCAACCACGCCCCTGCCGCAATCAACAAAACCAAGTAGAGCCCAATGATGGCCATATCCAATGGGTGCATCCATCCAACCTACAGGGCGTGTCAACGCACCCGCCCGACCACGCAAATCCTCTCCCCACCTTGACCCGTTCCGCGGCCTGCCTTTCCTGCTATCTGATCGGGACTTGCTACGGCATTCGATCTGCTCACCGGGCTCTCCGGCTCTCCTGTTTTTGACGCGGGAATTTCTACCACCATGGCTGCATCCACGTCCGCTCCCATCCAGATTTTCAGCTCCGACCTCGACGGCACCCTCCTGGGCAACCCCGAGTCGACTCAACGGTTCGTCACCGCTTGGCAGACCCTCAGCGATGAGGCTCGCCCGCTGTTGGTTTACAACAGCGGACGCCTCGTCGATGACATGCAACAGCTCGTCGCTGACGGTCGCCTGCCCGAGCCCGATCTCTACGTCGGCGGCGTCGGCACCGAGATCTTCGACACCCGCAGTGGCGTCTACTTGGAGGACTGGTCGCGCGAACTCGATCGCGATTGGGACCGCAACAAAATCGAAGAGCTGCTCAGCGAAGAGGATGACCTTTCGCGCCAGCCCGAGCAGTTTCAAAACCCCTACAAATCGAGCTGGTTTCTGCGCAACGCCACGCCCGAGCGCCTCGCTGAAATCGAGCAACGCATCACGGCCGCCGGCGTAAGTGTTTCCCTCGTTTACTCCAGCGCCCGCGACCTCGATCTGCTGCCCGCCGCCGCCACCAAAGGTGGGGCGCTGCGCTGGCTCTGTCGCCACCTCGGCGTGCCGCTGTCCTCGGTCATTGTTGCCGGCGACACCGGCAACGACAGCAGCATGTTCACCGTGCCCGGCGTGCGCGCCATCGCTGTGCTCAACGCCCAACCCGAGCTGCTCGAGGCCACCATCGGCCACCCGCATCTTTTTCACGCCCACTCCATCATGGCCGACGGCGTGGTCGAGGGTCTCTGCCACTTCGGCGTGGCCTGCATGCCGCCCGCCGCCAACGAGACCGCCATCCCCAAGGCGAAGATGTCGACCGACTTCAAAATGCTCTTCACCGGCACGAAGCTCGGCGGCCTCAGCGACGAGGAAAAGGCCTTCATCCACACCGGCTATGAGCGCGCCATCGACGCCCTCAAACGCAACATCACCCCCCTCGGTTTTTCGGCCTGCTCGCTCAAGGACAACTCCGTCACCGGCACCGACGTAAATTACCGCTCCGTCTGGGGCCGCGATGGCGCCATCACCGTCATCAACTCGCTCGACCTCGACGACGAGGAAGTCCAGGCCTGCTGCCGCCGCACCCTCGAGACCCTGCTCAACGCCATTTCGCCGACCGGTCAGATTCCGGCCAATGTCCGCATCGACGACGGTTCGCCCGACTATTCCGGCGTTGGCAACATCTGCGCCATTGATTCCGGCCTCTGGCTCATCATCGCGGTTTACAACTACGTCGACCGCACCGGCGATATGGAATTTTTGGATACACACGCCGCCGCCCTGCAGCGGGCGATGGATTGGCTCGCCGCTCACGATTCCAACAACGACGGCCTGCTCGAGATCCCCGAAGCCGGTGACTGGACCGACCTCTTTGGCCGCAGCTACAACGTGCTCTACGACGAGGTCCTCTGGTTCCGCACCAACATCTGCTACGGCCGCCTGCTCGAGTTTCGCGGCGACCACGGTCGTGCCGCCGACTATCTGCGCTGGTCGCAGCATATCCGCAGCAAGTTGCTCTCCATGTTCTGGCCCACCACTCGGCCCAACGGGGACGGCGGGCCCAACCGCGACTTCGCCGATCGCCAGTTCAACCTCGGCGACACCCACTACCTGCTCGCGGAGATCACCCCGTTTTCCTTCAACTGGCGCTGCGACGTCTTCGGCAACGTGCTCGCCTTCCTGCTCAACCTGCTCGACATCGATCGCGCCCGCGAAGCCTTCCGCTTCATGTGGGGCGTGGGCGTCAACGAACCCTTCCCCGTCGCCAACCTCTACCCCGTCGTGCAGGCCGGCGACCCCGATTGGCGCGCCTACTACACGGTCAACCTACTCAACCTGCCTCACCACTATCACAACGGCGGCATCTGGCCCTTCGTCGGCGGCATGTGGGTGCGCTTCATTCATCGCCTTGGACTCAACGAGGTCGCCTGCCGCGAACTCTATCGTCTCGCCGAGGTCAATTACCGCGGCCGCGACAACGAATGGGAATTTAACGAATGGGTTCACGGCCAGACCGGCCGCCCCATGGGCAAGGCCTACCAGGCTTGGTCCGCCGCCTGTTTCATTCGCGCCTGCCAAGAGGTCGAAGCCGACCCCCAAAACGGCAGCGACTAAGACCAAGTCAAAAGTAAGAAGTTCGAAGTCAGAAGTCCCGACCGCTGCTTCCTTCTCTTCTTACTTCGTCCTTCCTACTTCTTACTTCTCACTTCCATGCGTCCTACCATCCTCTGCTTCGGCGAAACCCTTTGGGATTTTCTTCCCGAGGGCCTTTTCCCGGGCGGCGCCCCCTTCAACGTCGCCTACCATCTCCATCAACTGGATACCGATGTGCGGCTCATCTCGGGCATCGGCAAGGACACCCTCGGCGACGAAATCCTGCGCCGCCTCAAGCATTGGAAGATCAACACCGACACGCTCACGCTCCACCAAGGCCTGCCCACTGGCACGGTCATCGCCTCCCTCGGCGAAAGCGGTGACGCCAAGTATGAGATCACGCCCAGCGTCGCCTGGGATCAGATTCTCATCGACGAAGATTCCACCCGCGCCGCCATGGGCGCGCAGGCCATTGTGTTCGGTTCGCTCGCCCAACGCGCGCCTTTCAACCGCACCGCCCTCGAACGCCTCTTCGCCGTCTTGCCCGACAACGCTTGGCGCGTCTTCGATGTCAACCTGCGCGCACCGCACGACGACCTCGAACTCGTGCGTGAACTGGCCAAGTCCGCCACCCTCATCAAACTCAACGCCGAGGAAGCCGCCCGCATCGTGCTCGGGGCCGACGAAGAACAACCCGGCTCCGAAGAAGCCATCGCCCGCACCCTCGCCACCGAACGCGACGCCCGCATGGTCTGCATCACCGCCGGCGCCCGCGGTGCCGGTCTGCTCATGGACGGCAACTGGTATTGGGAAGAGGGTCGCGAAGTGAAGATCGCCGACACCATCGGCGCCGGCGACGCCTTCCTCGCCCGTCTCCTTTCCCATCTGTTGGTCGACGAGATTCCGCCGGCCGAGGCCCTCGCCAGCGCCTGTCGCCACGGCGAATGGGTCGCCTCCCAACGCGGCGCCACGCCCGCCTACTGATCACTTTCGGGCGCACCGCGTCCGCCTCGCCTTCCTCGCGAATCCGGTAAAATCCAAAACCGGTCGCCCTAGCTGTTGTCCTTAAAACCATGACCTTCGACGAACTCTGGACCGACATCTCCGCGTTCCTCCCCGGCTTGATTGCCGCCGTGCCCGTGGCCGCCGCCGTCATCCTTGGTGGCATCCTGATCAATCTCGTGATTGGTCGCGCCCTCGGCCTGCTCGCCAAACGCACCCACCTTTCCCCCACCGACATCGCCCCTGCGCGCAACCTGCTGCGTTGGCTGGTGCGTATCATCACCTTCGTGCTCGTGCTGGGTGTCTTCGGTTTCGAACTCGGCGGCCTCTGGGCCATGATCTCCACCGTGCTCGCCATGGTCGCGATCGGCTTCGTCGCCGTCTGGAGCCTGGTTAGCCACACCACCGCCACCGTGCTCCTCGTCACGCTGCGGCCCTTCCACGTCGGCGACGACATCGCAATGCCGTCCGAAAACGTCGAAGGCCGGGTCATCGACATCAACTTCTTCTTCACCACCCTCATCGACCACGAAGGCGTGCAATGGCGCGTGCCCAACAACCTGTTCTTCCAAAAGGTCATCAAACGCACCGTCCGCCAGCGCTACGCCAGCCTGGCTCAGCAGCTCAACAACTCGACCGCCGCCCCGCTCGATCCCCCGCCGCCTCCTCCCAAGGACGACGAAAAGGACGAAGACAAGAAGCCCAAGTCGGCCGCCGACGACGACGCCGCTCGCGCCATTCCCGATCCCGCCACCTTGACGCCCAAGCGTTGATCCGCCTCCTTCATCGCCATGTCTCAAGGATCCACCGGCAACGTCATCTCCGCGCTCGCGAGTTTCTTCATCCCTGGCCTCGGCCAGCTCATCCAAGGCCGCCTGATCAAGGCGATCATCATGTTCGTCGCCGCCGGCGTGCTCTGGATCTTCCTCCTCGGCTGGATCATCCATCTCTGGTCCATCATCGACGCCGCCATGTTCAAGGCCCCGCCCGCCAACTGAGCGGCCGCCCAGAAGACCACGGCAGGATGCCGTGCCCACTCCCCGGCCGTGGCCGAGGCTTCCAGCCTCGGTAGCCCGCCAACGCCCATCCCACGCCTGCCCCTAGGCCCCACCGTCACCTGCCTTGAGACCGCCGACGCCCCCGTCGACCCGTCGGCCCCCAACTGTCACGTATTACGTGACAAACTCCATCACGTCGCACTCCGTGGCCGAGGCTTCCAGCCTCGGCACCTCACCCACGTCCCTCCACGCCTGGCCCGCGCCCCCGACCCGGACGGCCCCCGTCAGCCCCTCCCGCTGACCGACCTAACCCTCTCTCCCCGGGCTCGCTAAACTGTCACGTATTACGTGACAAACCCCAGCCCCTCCCCCCGCCACACCCCCGGCAATTGAGGTTGCCCGCAACCCGCTGACCTCATGAGGTTTCCCTCCGCCTCATGAACGTCCGCCACGCCCTCATCACCGCGGCCAACCCGCGCCAACGCACCCTCCCGCTCCAGACCCTCATCGATCGCGACGGCACGCCCCGCGCCGCCCTCGAAATCATCCTGCGCGAGGCCGATGGCACCGGCATCGAAGAGTTTGTGGTTGTCGTCTGCCCCGGCGACGAAGACGCCTACGCCGCCGCCTGCGGCGACCTGCGTTCCCGCGTCCGATTTGCCGTCCAACCCGAGCCCCGCGGTTACGGTGACGCCGTCCTCCAGGGCCAGGCTGCCATCGGCGACCATCCCTTTCTCCACCTCGTCGGCGACCACCTCCACCTGAGCGACAGCGACCTGAGCTGCGCCCGGCAACTGCTCGACATCGCCGCCGCCGAAAAGACCCCGGTCTCCGCCGTCCAACCCACCCGGGAAAACCAGCTCACCTCCTTCGGTGCCGTCGGCGGCAAACTCCTCGGCGGCGACCGCCCGCTTTACGAGATCGAGGCCGTCCTCGAAAAACCCACCCCCACCGTCGCCGAGCAGGAACTGCTCGTGCCCGGCATGCGCGCCGGTTTCTACCTCTGCTTCTTCGGCCTGCACGTGCTCGACGGTGAGATCTTCGCCATCCTGGACGAACAACGCGCCGCCGCTCCCGATGCCGCCCTCGGCCTCTCCCCCGCCCTCGCCGCCCTCGCTACTCGCCGCCGCTACCTCGCCCTCAACATTTCCGGTCGCCGTTACGACATCGGCGCCGACTACGGCCTGCTCAACGCCCAGCTCGCCCTCTCCCTCGGTGGCCGCGACCGCGATCTGGTGCTTACCCAGATCATCGAACTGCTCGCCCAAAACGGCCGCTGACCCGCCCCCGCCCGATGTCCGCCGCTTCTCTCCTCGCCATCATCGGCAGCAACGATCCCACCACGCGCGACACCGCGCTCGACACGTGGTGTGAGGGTCGTTCCGTCCCCGAGCTCCTCGCCGCCTGCGACGAACTCGAGGCCTACCGCCGTCGCGACAGCAACCTCTACCACCGCGTCCGCGCCCTCTTTTTCCTCAGCGCGATCCATCGCTACCATCTGCCCGCCCGCGCCGAGCTGCCTCGCTCCGGCCGCGTGCCTTACTCGGCTTTCAAACACCTGCTCGAACGCCGCTTCGAGGAAGCTCTCTCCCGCCTGCGCCGCGCCCAGTCCGAGGACGGTCCCTCCGAATCGCTCAGCTCCGCTCTCGCCGCCGGTTACCACGCCCTGGCCTTCGAGACGCTCGCCGGCCAGGTCCGCCGCACCGTGCGCTCCACCCGCGGCAACGCTTGGATGTTCCGCCTCGGTCACCCGCTCGACCAACCGCTTAAGGTCCGTCGCGAACTCCTGACCCGAGCCGACGCCCGCGCGCCTTATCCGCTCCTGCAGGAACACACCGCCGTGCGCATGGACCTCACCCACTGCGCGTGGAGCGACATTTTCTTCCTCGGCATGGACTACCCCGAGGGCGCCCGCGTCATCAACGTGTCCATCAATCTCGGCGTGCACGGTCGCGACGAGACCACTCGTCCTCCGGTCGAAGCCTACTTCCGCGTCATCGACGAACCCGTGCTGCGCCTCGCCTCGGTCGACCTCGAGACCACCGCCTGCATCAACGACCTCGACGAGGTCTTCGACTTCGGTCGCGACTACCTCGGCCTGCTCAAAGCCGCCGTGATCGCCGCCGGCATCGTGCCTCCCGGCATCGAGCGTTCCGGCGCCTCCCTCGCCGATCTGCTCGGCCGCGTCTTCGGCAAAGGCCGCGGCTTCGAACTCGTTTCCAACGTCAACGGCATCCCCAAGGGCTCCCGCCTCGCCGTCTCCACCAACCTGCTCGGCGCGCTCATTGCCGCCTGCATGCGCGCCACCGGACAGATTGCCTCCCTCACCGGCCCCATGACCGAAACCGAACGCCGCATGGTCGCCGCCCGCGCCATCCTCGGCGAATGGATCGGCGGCTCCGGCGGCGGTTGGCAGGACTCCGGCGGCCTCTGGCCGGGCATCAAACTCATCGAAGGCGCGCGCGCCACGTCACAGGATGCTGAATACGGCGTCTCCCGCGGAACGCTCCTCCCCCGCCACACCATTCTCGATCACGAGCGCATCCCCGCTGCCTCCCGCCGCGCCCTGCAGGACTCCCTCGTGCTCGTGCACGGCGGCATGGCCCAGAACGTCGGTCCCATCCTCGAGATGGCCACCGAGAAATACCTCCTGCGCAGCGCCGCCGAGTGGACCGCCCGCCAGACGACCAACGCCACGCTCGACCGCATCCTCGGTCTACTCGCCGCCGGCGACATCCAAAAACTCGGTGCCGAACTCGAGGCCAACTTCACCGGTCCGCTCCAGACCATCATCCCCTGGGTCAGCAACCGCTACACCGAGCGCCTCATCGCCGAAACCCGCGCAGCCTTTGGCGACGACTTCTGGGGTTTCTGGATGCTCGGCGGCATGTCCGGCGGCGGCATGGGTTTCATCTTCGCCCCACACCGCAAGGCCGAGGGCCAGGCCAAGCTGCTCGAGATCATGCTCGCCGCCAAACGCGACCTCGAGGCCTCCCTGCCTTTCGCCATGGACCCGGTGGTCTACGACTTCACCATCAACGAAAACGGCTCCACCGCGTATTTGCTTTCTGGTGACGATGCCCTCCTGCCCGCCGCCTACTATCGCCACGTCACGCCCGGCATCCTGCGCCGCGACGCCCGCGACCTGAGCCACCGCGAACAGGTCGATCTCACCCAGTTCACCCGCGCCGCCCGCCAGCGCCCCGATTTCGCCGCCGCCCTGCCGTCCCTGCTCGACCAGCTCCTGCCCACGGTCGACGCCACCGGCCGGGCCGCCATCGATCTCAACGGTCTGCTCGCCGCCAACGGTTTCGACCGCGCCCAACACGAGCAGATCCGCGCCGACCTGCGCGACGGCCGCATCGGCCTCGCCCTCAACCGCCTGCCCTCCACCACAGCCATTCACGACGTCGCCCCCGAGGAGGTGTGGGACCTCGCCGCCCACGGCGCCGAGTTCCGCGCCGCCGGCGAAGCCGCGCTCGCGCGCGGTGAACTCGCCGTCGTCACCTACGCCGCCGGCGTGGGCAGCCGCTGGACCCAGGGTGCCGGCGTGGTCAAAGGCCTGCACCCCTTCGCCAAGTTTGGGGGCAAACACCGTAGCTTCATCGACGTGCACCTCGCCAAGACCCGTCAGGTCGCCCGCGCCGCCGGCACGCCGATTCCGCACGTCTTTACCACCAGCTACCTCACCCACGCCGCCACCGAGCGCGTGCTGCGCCCCGCCGTCGGCGACGCCTGGGAGCGCGACGTCTGGCTCTCGCCCGGCCGCTCCATCGGTCTGCGCCTCGTGCCCACCGTGCGCGACCTGCAGTTCGCCTGGGAGGAGACGGCTCAGCAGAAGCTCGACGAGCAGAAGGAAAAGATGCGCGACAGCGTGCGCGCCGCCCTCACCGGTTGGGCCCGCTCCGTCGGCGAGGCCAGCGACTACACCGACAACCTGCCCAACCAGTGCCTGCACCCGGTCGGCCACTGGTTCGAGATCCCCAATCTGCTCAAAAACGGCACCCTCGCCGCCCTCCTCCAACAGCACCCGAATCTGCGCACCCTCATGGTGCACAACATCGATACCCTCGGCGCCACCGCCGATCCCGCCATGCTCGGCTGGTTCCAGGCCCGCGGTGCCACGCTCGGCGGTGAGGTCATCACCAAACGCATCGAGGATCACGGCGGCGGCCTCGCCAAGATCGACGGCCGCGTGCGTCTCGTCGAGGGCATGGCCCTGCCCAAGGAGGAGGACGAGTTCCGCCTCTCTTACTACAACGCCAACACCTGCTGGATCGATATCGACCGCCTCCTCGGCGTCTTCGGGCTGACCCGCGACGAACTCGCCGACCCCTCCCGCACCGCCGCGGCCGTGCGCGCCGTCGCCGCCCGCATGCCCACCTATGTGACCATTAAGGAGGTCAAAAAGCGCTGGGGTGCCGGCCAGGAAGACGTGTTCCCGGTCATGCAGTTTGAGAAACTCTGGGGCGACATGACCGCCCTCGCCGACGTGCCCAGCGCTTTCGCCCTCGTGCCCCGCCCCCGCGGCCAACAGCTCAAGGACCAGGCGCAGCTCGACGGCTGGCAACGCGACGGCAGCGCCGCCCACGTCGCCGGCCTTTGCGCTTGGGACGACTGAGCGCTACCCGTCCGATTACCGCCCACCAGGCGCGCTTCATGACTCCCCAACGCAAACGTCTTTTCTGGGGACTGTTGCTGCTTTTCGACGCCGCCATCCTCGTGGGGGGATACTTCCTCTACCGCTGGTGGCACCTGCCCGACGGCGTGGAGCTCAACCAACTCGCTTGGGAAAGCGCCTACCGCGAACGCGGCGAAATCCCGCCGCCCGGCGGCCCCCGCGAAGGCTATTGGGGCAGCAAACTCACCGCGCATACCTACGACACCCAATTCGGCCCCCTCGTCGCCAGCGTCAGCGACGGCGACCTCTACGCCTACGACGACCTTGGCCGGCAGTTTGCCCATTCTCCCGCATCCGACCAACCTCGCCGTCGCCTCCTCATCATGGGAGGCAGCGTCGCCGGCGGAGCCTACGCCTCTGACGCCGCCCACACCTATTTCAGTCTCCTCGCCGAGCACCTCGGCCACGCCGGCCTGCCCGTCGACATCACGGTTTGGGCCGCCGGCGGGTGGATCTCCGAGCAGGAGGTGCCCGCCGCCCGGTGGTTGCTCGCGCGCGAGACCTTCGACGCCGTCATCTTCGTCGACGGGTTGAATGACCTCACACTCTATCCGGAGAATCCCTTGGGTCGGCGGCTAGGCGCTTACCTCACCCATATCGACCGCATCGCGTCTGACCTGCGCACCTCCCCGACGCTGCTAGTCGTGGCCCCCCAGCCTTATCTACCCGACAAAGCGCACCGCACCCGCATCGAGGAGAAAATCCTCACCGCCCATGATTTCACCGAATTCCAGGCCTTCGCTTTCGAGGGGCTGATGGTCGGTTTGCGGGAGCTCGCCGACAACGGCTCCCTGCACCTCATCGACTGCACCAACGTTCTGAGCGCCGAAACCGCCACCACCTTTACCGACATTTGGCACTTCAGCGATCACGGCCACGCCCTGCTCGCCGAGAAACTTGCCACCGGCCTCATCCCACTCCTGCGCGCTCAAGCCCCGCTGCCTGCGACTGCCGGGCCGTCTCTCCCTCCGACGGAGTCCTGAACCAAACGGTCCCAAACGGGGAAAATAACCCAAGAAGCGCTCGTGATTCCGTCTTCACGAATGAGTAATACTGCCTACTTAAGGCCCCCCCCCTTCGCGTCGAATGAATGCAGATGTTTTACGCGAAGATCGCCACCCTCCGTTCCACCGTCCTTCTCCTTACCTGCGGGATGTTCTGTGGCCTAGGTCACGCCGTCGCCGACACCACCGAAACGGTTGCCGATGACCGGCTTGATGCGCTCGAGCGTCGTCTCGATGCCCTCGAGGCCGAAAACGCCACCCTTCGCCAACGCCTTGGTGAAGTCACCGCCGCCGATGCCGCCCGGCCCGCTCCGCACTCCCTGCTGAGCTCGGCCAGCAAAGCTTCCCGCAACCTTCGCGTCAGCGGCTACGCCCAGATCCACGCCGAATTTGGCGGCACTCCCGACGCCCGCTGGAATGGCACCGACGACCGCATCTTTATTCGCCGCGCCATCGCCGCCCTCCAAGGCGACTTGAACAACAACATGGCGTTCAAACTCGAAACCGAACTCTCCTCCGGCTCCCTCGGCGAGAAATCCGGCCACACGCCGCGCCTCACCGACGCCTACCTCACCTGGAAAGTCGCCGAGGATTTTAAGCTGCAGGTCGGCCAGTTTAAGTCCCCCTTCGGCCGCGCTCAGCTCGCCGCCAACACCAAGCTTCCCCTCGTCGAACGCCCCCTCGTCAGCGACCGCCTCACCGTCGGCCGCCAGGTCGGCGTCGCCCTCAACGGCGCCTTCAGCGAGGACCTGCCCATCGACTTCACCGTCGGTGTCTTCAACGGCACCGGCGCCAACGCCAGCTTTACCAACAACTCCAACCTCATGACCGCGGGCCGCCTCGTGGCCCGTCCCGTCCGCCAGGAAAACTTCGGCTGGGAGATCGCCGTCAACGGCTTCCACTACGCCCCCAAGACGGCCGGCACCGACGACCGCACCGGCTGGGGCTTTGACACCGCCCTCGTCACCGGTCCGCTCCTCACCGAAGCCGAGTATCTGCGTTCCAACTACAGCGGCCCCAACGGCACGCCCGACGCCGATGGTTGGTGGGTCGCCACCACCTGGCAGGCCGCCAAGCAGTGGCAGGGCGTCGTCCGCTACGGCACCTACGATCCCGCCGAAGGTATCAACAACGACGACACCCGTCTCTGGACCGTCGGACTCAACTACCTGCTCAGCGGCGACGACCTGAAACTGTCGCTCAACTACGTCAACGGCGACTCCCCGTCCGGCCAGGATGACCGCATCCTCAGCCGCCTGCAGGTGAAGTTCTAAGCTTCCCGGACCCTTTCCCTCCCGCGCTCCTATGAATCGACTCAACTTCATCCAACGCATTACCTTCGCGTTCGCCGCCCTTCTGGTGCTTCTCGCAATCACCAGCTTGCTCGGAAAACGCGCTCAGGACGGTATCCTGAGCTCATTGAATCACGTATCCAATTCGCTATTACCGTCGACCGAGCTGTTGCTGCAGATGGACCGCGATATGCACCAGGCGCTGATCGCCGAACGCACGCTTTACCGCGGCAACCTGACAGCCGACGAGAAGCAGGCCCAGCTCGATACCTTCGACGAAAACGTCGGCCAAGTGCGCGACCGCTGGCAGCTCTATCTCGAGGCCATCAACGACCTCCGCACCGCCGAAATCGACACGAATATCGCCGGCTTCGAAACCAAACTCGACAAATGGGAGCCGCTCGCGCGCGGGTTGCTCGACGGTCAGGCCGAACCCAAACAAATCGCGACCGCCGCCACCGCCTTCGATGACGCCAGGGGCCACCTTGACCATCTCTCGGAGATCGCCGAGGGCATGATGGTCGCCACCCAGGAGGAGGCCGCCTCCATCAGCACCAGCGCGAACGTCCAGGCCATCTCCGTCTTCGTCGTCGCCCTCGTCGCCGGTATCTTCCTCACCTGGACCGTCGGCATTCGCACCGGCCGCACCCTGCGCGACCTCGCCGCCGACCTCACCGTCAACGCCAACAACACCGCCCAGGCCTCAGGTCAGATCACCAACTCCAGCCAGACGGTCGCCGCCGGCGCCAGCGAACAAGCCGCCGCCCTCGAAGAGACCAGCGCCGCGCTCGAAGAGAACGTGAGCATGATCAAGCGCAACGCCGAGAGCGCCCGCCACGCCGAGGAGAACTCCACCGCCGCCCGCGCCGCCGCCGATGCCGGTGCCGCCGAGATGGACGTCATGATCCAGGCCATGGATGACCTCAAGGTCTCCAGCGACAACATTTCCACCACCCTCAAGACGATCGATGAGATCGCCTTCCAGACCAACATTCTCGCCCTCAACGCCGCCGTCGAGGCCGCCCGTGCCGGTGAAGCCGGTGCCGGTTTCGCCGTCGTCGCCGACGAAGTCCGCGCCCTCGCCAAACGCTGCGCCGACGCCGCCCGCGAGACCGCCGAGCGTATCGGCGACTCCGTCGAGAAGAGCAACCGCGGCATCACCGTGAGCCGTCGCGTCGCCGAACACCTGCGCGACATCCAGAGCCGCACCTCCGAGATGGAATCCCTCGTGCGCGAAATCGCCCAAGGCTCCTCCGAGCAGTCCGACGGTGTGCAGCAGGTCAACCGCGCCATCACCGACATGGACCGGGTCACCCAGGCCAACGCCGCCTCCGCCGAGGAAGCTGCCGCCGCCGCCGAAGAGCTCAACGCCCAGGCCGAAACCCTGCACGGCTCGGTCGCCAGCCTCGCTCGCCTCATCGGCTCCGACCTTTCGGAGCTCTCCCGCACCAGCGACCGCAACACCCACGACGCTGCACCGGCCAAATACCACGCGCCCGCGCCTGCTCGTTCCTTCTCCCCGGCTCCCGCGCCGAGAAAGGCCGCCCCGCCGGCCCGCGCCCAGCAGACCATCACGGCCAGCAACGACAACCACGCCGACTTCTTCGAGGAGTTTTAAACGCCGCGCCGCGACCTAGAGGTCGCCCCCGATCGGCCGCAGCACGATGTCTTCCACGACCGTGCTGCGCGACAGCCGGTAAACATCATAGAATGCCCGCGCCACATCCGGCGTGGGCATCATGCGTTTGGGGTCCGCGCCACTGCCGTCCCACGACGGCGAAACCGTCGCGCCGGGATATACCGTCGTCACCCGCACGCCCTTGTCCTTGAGCTCCTCGCGCATGACTTTCGAAAGCCCGGTCACGCCAAACTTGGCCGCACAATAACCCGCCCCGCCCGGGTAAGCCTGCAGCCCGGCGATCGAGCTCATGTTGAAGATGTCGCCCTTCCCGCGCTTTACCATCGCCGGCACGATCGCCCGCGACACGAGGAACAGACTGCGCAGGTTCGCATTCAGCAACCCGTCGAAGTCCTCGACGCTCATCGACAAAAACTCCGTGGGCAGAAAGCGCCCGGCATTGTTCACCAGCACGTCGACGACGCGGAAACGTTTCCGCACGTCGACCGCCATGGAGGCCACTGACGTCTCGTTGCTCACATCGCAGGTGAACACCGCCACCTCGGCCCCGCGCCGCGCACACGTCGCCGCCACGCGCTCCAAGTTCTGGGTGTTGCGCGCGACCAACGCCAGCCGCACGCCCTCCCCCCTCTCCTGGGCAAACGTCTTCGCAATCTCGGCCCCGATCCCCTGCGAGGCCCCGGTAATCAATACAACAGGCTTAGGCATAATAAATAGAAGTTAACCACGGATGAACACGGATGGCTCCACTAACGTTTCGCCTCGCCGGCGCGTAGGCGGTAGCCGGAGCCATCCGTGTTCATCCGTGGTTCAAAAAAATCAGCAGACCAGGTCGCGGAAGTTCATGAAGTCGGCCGACATGCCGCCCGGCACGCCTTTGCAGATCACACTCACCGCGTCGTGCGAATGCAGCGACTCGAGGTGCGAACATGCCACCTCGAAATCGACGATGCGTTTGTCACCGGCGAGCTCCGCGTAAATCAACCGCGCCGCGTCTTCAACAAACTTGATGTGCGCGCCGTTGAGCTCGGCAAAGGCCTGCTCGTCCTCGCGCTTCACCATCACCTGCGTCTCGGTCTTGAGCGCGTTGGCGCAGTGCTGCTGCAGGTCCTCGATGGTGAGCCGTTTGCCCTTCGCGACTTCGACCCGCACCCGCGCCTTCGAACGCTGGTTGTGCGGGATCGCATACGCGCCGCGCACGTCACGCGCATGCTCGCTCAGCTCCGCACTGCACGGGCAGGCTGACGAATACACAAAGTCGAACTCGATGAACTTCCGGAACACGCCGTCCGCGCCCATCAGACCTTCGAAAGAGACCTGATAATACTGCCAGCCTTCCAGCCCGCTGCGCAGCGAGGGCTGCAACATCGGATACGAAAAGCTCAGTTTGATGCGGGCGTTGAGCGCTTCGACCTTGCGTTGGTATTTCACCAAGATGCGGCGCAGCAGATCGAGGGTGAACACATCGTCCTGATGCTCGTAAAACGAACGCACGATGCGGCTCATGTTGATGCCCTTCAGCGAAGCCTCCAACGACACGCTGCCCGTCACACTGGTCTCCAGCGTGTGCACCTCGCCCGCCTTGGTCTTAAACTTCAGCGGTAGCTTAAAATTGGATACACCCACCTGCTGGATCGGCACCGCCGCGCCCTGGATGGCATCCTCCGCCTCCATCATGTCGGGCAGGCTCTCCTTGTAGGCCGGCGTCAGTTTGAACTTCGCATCGTAGGCCCGCTCCAAACGCGGTGCGACACCACCCATGCGGTGCAGATACATCGTCTTCTTCGTGTTGGATTTCATCGTCGTTTTTCCTGGGTTCTGACCGGCCGGTTGGAACGAAAACCTGGACCGATCCCATTCAATTGGGCGCCTTAGGCGGGCGCCCCTCCCGGACCGTAATAGTCCGCAAAATTGCGCGGCGTCTCATACAGCCGCACCCGATGCAGTCGCCCGGCCGGCAGCGCCGGTTCGAGCCGTCGCCAGAAGGCGATGACCAGATTTTCGGTCGACGGGATCAGGTCCTTCAGCCACCGCACCTCTTCATTCAGGTTGCGATGGTCGCAGTCTTTCAAAATGCGTTCCTCCAAGACTGCTTTGAGGTCCCCGAGATCGATGACGTAGCCGGTCTCGGGATCCGTCTCCCCCGCCACCGTGACCTCCAACACATAGTTGTGGCCGTGCCACTTGGCGTTGTTGCACGGACCGAAGGTCTCCCGATTCCACGCCGTGCTCTTGTCCGGATTGTGCAGGCGGTGGGCCGCATTAAAGTGCACCTGCCGGGTCACGTAAACCGTGCCGGGCAGCGAACGAACAGGCGGAGTTTTGCGGGAAGCCTTGGCCATGGGGAAGGCGCGCAACCTGCCCGCATCCCCGTCGCCGTCAATGGCTCGGCGCAGAATCTTCGACCGCCGTGTAGGCGTCCCAGCACGCTTCGATTCGTTCGACCGAAAGTTCGCCATCAAAGACCACCACCCGGTAGCGCCAGCTCACCGTTGCGCCGGGGTTGATGGCAAAAGCGTTCTCCTGCGCCGGCACGTAGTTGAAGAAAACCCTGCCATCATCCCAGATGCGCACTCGTTGCGGCGCATCCCGATTGTCCGGGTGCCCCATCACCACCACGCCACCGCGACCCGCTGGCGTGGCGACCGGGCCGGCCATCTCCACCCAACGCGCCCGTGTGGCATGACCGTCGGCTCGCCCCAACCCCTCCGAGGTCAGGTAACGGCTGTTTTGTGCGTCCCAATCCATCGGACCGCGATAGGCGAGCGGCCCGCCGTAGCGATACGCCTCCAGCTCCAAGGGCGCACTCGATACGTTGGTGGTGACCGTGTCGTAATCGACCAGATACACTCCATCGGCTTCCCGCACCGTTACCCGCAGCACTTCGCGCAAGATGATCTCCCCCACTTCGGCCGTGCCCGCCTTGCACGCATAGTGTTCCAGCTCCACCGCAAAGCCCGCCGAGGTCGCGTCCGCCCAGGTTTCCCGCACCGCCGCATGGCGAATCCCTGCCGTCTTCCCACCAATATTCCAAAAGTCCAGCGCCCGCCCGCGGTGATGCGTCTTCACCCACGCATGCCACAGGCCGAGGTGGTGGTAATGATCGGGCGCATACACGCTCGTCACCACACCGCCCGCCGGCGTCACCAGCGGATGAATATAACCCGTGCGCGCAAACACCGGGTCCACGCCTTCGGGCAAGGGGAGCGGCGTTTTGCGATACGCCAACACCGTGGTCTCGCCGCGCGTCACCGTCAGCGTATCCGCATCCTCCACCACTTGCAGCTTCGGCGAAGCCGCGACCAGACCGGCCAAAAGGGAAAACGAAAGCACCAGGAGGGATAAACGTCGGGTAGTCATGGGGTAAAAAAGCGCCCCCATTCTGCGCCCATCGCGCCGCCTCCGTCCACCTTCAAGATACTCCCCTCGGTGCGCCCGAAAAACCCTTGCCCGTCCCCGCCTCACCCCATCAATCCCTGTCCATGGCGATGCGCATCAGGATCCTTGGCAGTGGCAGTTCGGGCAATGCCGCCCTCCTGCAGACTGAGGGCGCGCAGGTCCTGATCGATGCCGGTTTTTCCGGCCGCAAACTCACCCAGATGCTGCACGAGGCGGGCACGCGCTTCGAAGACGTGCAGGCAATTTTCATCACCCACGAGCACGGCGATCACACCGCCGGACTCGATACGATCACCAAAAAGCACCCGCACCTCACCCTCTTCGCCAACGCCGCCACCGCGCGCGCCGTGCAGACCAAACTCAGCCGCCGCCCCAACTGGCAGGTTTTCCAAACCGGCACCCGCTTCCGCTTCCGCGACCTCGAAATCGACGCCTTCTCCGTGCCGCACGACGCCCAGGAACCCGTCGGCTACACCTTTGCCTCCGGCGACGACGGTGACCTGTTTTCGCCCCGCCGCTCCCTCGCCTGGCTCACCGACCTCGGCCACATCCCCGGCCACGTGCGCCAACGCCTCGCCGCCGTCGATCTCGTCGCCATCGAGTCCAACCACTGCACCCGCCTGCTCGAGGCCGACATCCGCCGCCCCTGGTCGACCAAACAACGCATTTCCGGCCGCCACGGCCACCTGTCCAACGATGGCGCCCTCGAAATCCTCACCGAGATCGCCAGCCCGCGCTGGCGCCACATCTGCCTCACCCACCTCTCGCGCGACTGCAACAGCCTCGAAGCCGTGGAGAATACCTTCGCCCCGCTGCGTAACCTCCTGAGCTCCTGCGCCTTCTCCATCGTCGGCCCCGGCGAGGGCACCCCCACCCTGGACCTCGTTTGACGGGCAACCCAATCGTCACCCGTTAGACGACAGTTGCCAGTTGCCGCCCGTGCTTCGGCCCGCATTCTCGCCCGAACCATGGACGAAGCCTCCCGTCGCCCCCGCTGCACCAAAGTCGTTTTCACTCTCGGTCCCGCCACCCAGAGCGAAGAGATGCTCGAGCAACTCATCCGCCAAGGCGCCGATGTCGCTCGCATCAACATGGCTCACGCCAACCACGAGTGGACCCGCATGATCGTCCGCCGCATCCGCGAGGTGTCCCAAAAGGTCGGTCGCGAGATCGCCATCATGATGGACATCAAGGGCCCGGAAATCCGCACCGGCGACGTCGAGGCGCCCATCGATCTCAAGGCCGGCGAGACCTTCGATTTCAGCGTTCGCCCCGGCACCGCCGACGACAGCCCCGAGGAAATCCGCTCCGTCGACGTCAATTACGAGAACCTCATCGAGGACATCTCGGTCGGCGACATCGTGCTCGTCGACAACGGCCTCATGCGCTTTGAGGTGCTCGAAAAAGTCGGCCCCCGCATCCGTTGCAAGGTGCTCATCTCCGGCCAGCTCACGTCCCGCCGCCACATCAACCTGCCCGGCGTGCGCGTCAGCCTGCCCGCCTTCACCGAGAAAGACCGCCGCGATACCCTCGTCGCCATCGAGGAGGGCATCGACTTCATCGCCCTCTCCTTCGTGCGCGAAGGCAGCGACATCACCGCCCTGCGCACCTTCCTGCAGGAGAACAAATCCAAGGCCCGCATCATCGCCAAAATCGAGGACCAGTCCGCCATCACCAACCTCGAGGAGATCATCGAGGAGTGCGACGCCCTCATGGTCGCCCGCGGTGACCTCGGCATCGAGTGCCCCATCGAAGACCTGCCCGTCATCCAACGCCGCGCCGTGCGCGCCTGCTTCGACCGCGGCCGCGCCGTGATCATCGCCACCCACATGCTCGAATCGATGATCACCTCGCCGGTGCCTACCCGCGCCGAGATCACCGACGTCGCCAACGCCGTCTACGAAGAAGCCGACTGCGTCATGCTCTCCGGCGAAACCACCGTCGGCAAATACCCCCTCGAATGCGTGCGCACCCTCGACCGCATCGCCCGCCGCATCGAAGCCGAAGGTGAACTCGTCTTCGAAGAACCAGCCCTGCTCGACGGCGAAAAGATCAAGGTCCTGCAATCCGCCGTCGTGCTCGCCAACGAGCTGCCCAACAGCGCCATCCTCACCTTTACCCGCCGCGGTTTTAACGCCGCTGCCCTCGCCGCCCTGCGTCCCGCTCGCGCGCCGATCTTCGCCATGACCAACAGCGTGCAGACGCTGCGTCACCTGCGCATCCTCCGCGGTGTTGATCCCTTTGTCATGCCGCTGGCCTCCGACCCCAACGACACGATCGACAACGCCATCCGCCTCCTGCAGCGCAACCAACGCGTCCAAGTCGGCGACAAACTCATCGTCGCCACCGACATCCTCTCCAACGACCGCTTCGTCGACAGCGTGCAACTGCGCACCGTCCGCTGAGCCCGCCCCATCGGAACCGAGGTCACCGACCTCGGCTACAACGCCGCCTGACGCTTACTCCGCGTCGATTTCCAGCTGTAGGGCTGCCGCTTGCGGCACGCCGCGCCCTGCCCCTGCGCCCGCGGCACGTCGCCAGCGACGGCCCTACATCGAGATTTCGGCTCACGCACCACGCCACCTCCGCTGTAGCCGGGGTCGTTGACCCCGGTCGCAGAGAGGCAACGCAGCGCGAGTAAACTCGCAGCCTACACTCCGCTCACGCCCCCTCGATGTAGGCCGCGAGCTCGCTCGCGCTCCGCCGCAGGGTTCCCCACCCCGCCCGCTCCACCGCCCCCTAAGTAGTTCCCCCGTTTGACCGCGCCCGGTATCCTCCGTCCTTTGAGGGGAATGCCTCTGCGTCATCGCCCCCTAATTAGACGTCTCGCTCTGGCCTCCGCGTGTGGTTGCCTCCTCGGCTCCCTGTCCCTGCACGCCTCCGGCACCTATCCGCCCGCGCCGCCGCGTCTTCGCGCCGATGTCGTGCGCAACATCGATCCCGAGGCCTACAACCTCGGCAAATCCATCTACAGCGGCCGCGCCAATTTCTCCTCCGGCACCCGTGCCGATGCCTCTCTGGTCGAAAATAACGCCGCCCGACTCACTACCGTCGTCGACCGCATTCCCAGCCGCGCCAGCGCCAAACTCGATGTGCCCCGCCTGGCCCAACAACTCGACGCCGCCAGCCTCGACGCCCTGATCTATTATTTGGAACTGCGCTTCCGCCTCACGGAGGACTCTGCCTGATGCGTCCCTTAACCTCTTCCCTCTTGCGCCCGGTCGCCCTGCTCGCCCTCGGTCTGCTGTCGCTCACCTCAACCTCGGCCTCCACCGCCTACATTCCGGCACCCGGCACCAGCTACCTGCACCCCAACGTCTCCGTGCAGTGGGCCACCGACTTTTGGTTCGACGACAACCTCGCCACCCTGCCCGGCCACCTCACCCAAACCACGGCGTCGGTGGAATTTGAATACGGCCTCGCGCCCGACTTCGCCCTCGATGCCACCGCCGGCTACTCGACGGTCAACTACCAGGGCGGCCCCCTCGGCGGACTCGTGCTCACCACCGACGGTCAGGAGGTGCGCGACGGTCTCACCGACATCCGCCTCGGCGCGTCTTGGCGCATCCTCGACGAATTCCGCAGCCTCAACGAAGCCGCCCCCACCATCACCCTGCGCGCCGGCGCCATCCTCGCCGGCACTTACGACACCGGCTTTCTCAACGCCGTGTCCGACGGCGCCGATGGTTTCGAACTCGGCGTCAAATTCGGCAAACAGCTCCTGGCCGCCAACGCCGGCCTCTACGGCGACTTCACCTACCGCTTCGTCAGCACCTCCACGCCCGACGAATGGGAAGCCAGTATCGGCGCCTACAAGACGATCGACGCCTTCACCCTTTCCCTCGGCCTGCGCGAAAAACAATCCGTGGGTGGCATCGATATTCTCGGCCCCGGCTTCACCCTCGCACGCTTCACCGACGTGCGGGAAAAGAACCGCACCGTGGAACTCGGCCTCACCTACGCCTGGCGCCCCACCGCCACGCTCAGCCTCGGCTACGCCCGCACCCTCGAAGGCGAAAACACGCCCAAGAAAAACGTCCTCATCGCCGCCGCCTCGTTCCGATTCTAAACCGGCGCCACCGTTTTCCGCGTTTCAGCTTTTTAGCTTTTTAAACGCCACCGCTCCCCCGATCACGACGACCACCTCCAGCGGCCGCGTCCACCACGGGTGCGTGTAATCCACGCCCGCACCCATCGTCCCTCCCCAGCCGTGCGTGTAAGCCAGCGGCACCGCTATCAGCACGCCCACGCCCCAACCCGTCGGCCGCAGCGCCAGCCACGGCAGCAGCCACAGCGCATACCATGGATTCACCACCGGCGATAACAACAACGCCACGCCCAGGATCGCCGCGCCCGGCGGCAATGCCGCCCGGTCGCCCCGGGACCACCGCCAGAAAAACAACATCGCCGCGACCACCGCCAGCAGCCCTGCGACCCGCCGCGCCACGGCATCGGGCATCACGCCAGCCAGCACCGCGAAGCCGGTTGAATTGTATTCAAAGGTCTGCGACATCGCTCGCACCGCCGGCCACTCGCCGACCGAGCCCTGCAGCCAGAACGGCAGGTAACACAGCATCCAGCCGCCCAGCCCCACCACCACCGCCCGCCACCCGAAACGCCACGCCAGAAACGGCGCCAGCACCGCGCCAAACGGTTTCACCGCCGTCGCCGCCGCCATCGCCAACGCCGACCGCCCCCCTCGCCCCTCACCCCACGCCGCCAGCGCGATCGCCGTAAGCCCCACGCCCAGCGCCTCCGGATGCCCCGCAAAACCGATCTCGGTCACCGCCAGCGGACACCACCAGACCAACACCCACGCCGACCAGCGCAGGTGCCGCCGCAGCACAATCCACCCGAGCATCTCGACGAGAATCAGCCCCAGCTTCAGCGTGAGAAACGACCCGGGCACCAACCACGCCGCCCCCGCAAACAGCCCCTGCGACACCGGCCCGTAGATCGTCGGGATGTCCGGATTGTTGATCCCATCCAACGCCTCCGCGACCGCTTCCGGCACCTCCCGCTCAGCCTGGAAACCCGCCAGCGGGGGTTCGGCATAGGGATCCCCCTTCGTGACTGTGACGTATCCGTCCCACAGATACCGATGGTAGTCATCCTCCCAGCTCGGCGCGGTGCCCACTCCAAGCAGCCGAAACAACAGCCCCAACCCTGCCACGATCCACCACGCCCGGCGACTCTCCCGCCCTCGCCACACCACGGCCCCGATCGCCAGCCAGCCCACCGCGTGCACCACCGCCAGCCAAGACCGTGCGTCCGGCGCTTCCGCCCGCCAGGCCAGCCACGCCACCGCCCCAGCAACGAGTCCGCCCGCCGCCCACAGCACCGCGTCCCGACCTGCCGGCTTCGTCACCACGGCGTTTGCGTGATCCCGCAACGTTGATGCGTCCGCATCATGACGGCGTCCTCGCGGTGCTTGGTTTTCACCGGCACCTCCGCCGGAAAATACGCCTGCAACTCCGGCGGCAACCGCACCCAGTGGGTCGGCGGCAACAACAGCTCCCACGCGCCGGCCGCTCCGCACAGGTGCGCCGCCTGATTCACCACATCGCCGATGACCGTGTAATCCCGCCGCGCCGTCGACCCGACCGCTCCCACCACCACTTTGCCGTGATTCACCGCCGCCCCCAAGGCCCAGCCTTGCGGCCATTCGTGCGTCTGTTTCTGCACCCGCGACATCAGCTCACACGCGCAGCGCACCGCCCGCTCCAACGCGTCGCCCCCGCCACTGAACACCGCCAGCACCGAGTCGCCCATAAACTTGTCCACGTCGCCGCCATGCGCGTGCACCACCTCCGTCTGCAACGCCAACAAATCATTCAGCCGCCGCAGCAACTCCGCCGGCGCCATGTCGGCCGACGACCGCGTGAAGCCGCGCACATCCGTGACCAATACCGCCGCTTCCACTTCGTGACCTTCCAGCCAGTTTTCCAGATAGCGGCTTTTCTCCACCGCCGACGCCGTGAAACGCGACACGAAGGGCAGCAACTTCAGCTTCTCGCCCACCGAATACGCCATGCTGTTAAACGTCTCCGCCATCGCCGCGATTTCGTCCTGCGACTTCAGCTCCAACTGCACGTTCGTCTCCCCGCGCTCAAAGCGCTTCATCGCCACCGCCAGCCGTTCGATGCCATCGGTCAACCGCCCGGCCAGGAACAACACCGCCATCATCGCCACCAACAACGCGGCCCCCGTGACCAGCGCTTCGATGAGCAGTTTCTCCCGAAGCGCCCGATCGTAGCGTTGCACCTGTTGGTCCACCTCCAACACCGCCACGATGTCGCCCGCCTCGTCACGAATCGGCGCATACCCGCTGATCCACTCCCCCACGTCCGACTCGTAGATATCCGTCGAGCTCACCCCACCCCCGCGCAGCGCCTGCAGATAAGCCTGCCGATTCGCCTCCCGGATGCGGTAACGGTTCGCGATATACGGCTCCGCCGCCGTCATCACCACAAACTCGGTCTCAAACGGATCCGCCTCATCCACCGGTCGCAGGATGTAGATTTCCTGCTCGTTCAACTCATTGCGCGTGCGGATGGCTTCCAGGATGTCGCGCGCCTGCTGAAACTCGTCGGTCAGGTAATCGAGTTGAAACTCGATCACCGCCAGATCCTCGCCGCGCAGCGCCACCGCTCCTGTGCCCGCGATCGTCTCCACCCGCATCTGAAACTGGTTCAGCAACTCCGCCCGCCCCAGCACGTAGTTGGTCACAAACAAGGCCCCCGTGACCAGCAACGACAGACCGATCATGGCCAGCGCCGCCCGAAAACGCAGCTGCCGCCACCACTTGATGCGGCGCGCAAAAGGCGAGGTATGGGGGGAAGCGGAAGCCACGAAAGCGAGGACCTTCGACCGATCTCGCGCTCAACGCAACCGCTCCGCCCACGGCGCCCAGTCCTCCGCCGTGTCGACGTCCCCCCGCATCGGCAGCTCCGCCACCGCCACGCCCGCCTCGTCCGCCCGCGCTCGCGTCTGCGCCGCGACCTCCGAGGTGCTCCAGGCAATGCCATCGAGCAACTCCAGCCGCGGCCGCCGCATGCCGAGCAAATAATACCCGCCATCCCGTGCCGGACCCAACACCACCGGCGCCCGCTCCAACGCCCGCGCCGCGTCACGCAGACCGGCTTCGTCGAGCTCCGGACAGTCCCCGCCGATCAACAACACCGCCTCCGCCTCCCGGCCAAACGCCGCCGCCGTCGCCGCCCGCAGACGCCCGCCCAAATCCTCCTCCGGCTGCGGCCAAAAGGTCCGTCCGTCCGCCTCGCCCAACCACTCGCGCATCTGCGCCTCCGCGGCCTCCGTGCCCGGCGCGTAATGCACCTCCAGCGGCCAGTCAGCCGGCAGCTGCGACACCTGCCGCTGCACCAGCCAACAGTGCGCCCGCAGCGCTTCATCGTCGCCCACCGTCGCCGCCAGCCGCGTCTTCACCGCGCCCAGCACCGGCGCTTTCACAAACATCAATACCGTGGGCTTCATCGACGAACCTTCCGCATGCTCCATCCATAGCCCAACACTAGCGGACCCCACAACAAAAGCTTTTCAAGCGGGGTCTGTATCCACTCACCGGTGACAGCCGACCGCTGCCACAGCCAGAAGTAAACAAACGCACTCACACTCACCGCCAGCGTCCCGGCGTTGCGCGTCGCCACCGCCCACGGCACCAGCCACACAAAATACCAGGCGTGCACCGAGGGCGCGAAGAGCAGCATCGCCACCAGGAAGGCTTCGCCGAACTCCGTCAGCGTCCGCGCGCGGAAAAACACCCACGCCGCCACCGGCACGAACAACGCCAGCGCGATGCCGTTGCGCGACGCCGTCGCCGGCCACACCTGCTCCACCAGCCACGGCATCAGCTCCGCCGTGCGCGCCCACGCCACGTAATCGCGCGGCGCCAGCGGCCCCACCCGCCCAAACTCGAAGTGAAACCACAGCAGCCCGATCACCACCGGCAACGCGCCCAGCAGCGCCAGTTGCACCGCCCCCGCCCAGTCGCGGACCCGCAGCCGCGCCCACACCATCCACGCCACCAGCGGCGCGGTGATCCATTTCAACCCGACCGACACGCCCAGCCACCACGCCGCCAACCAACGCCGCCCCCGCTGCGCTGGCCGCCCGCCCCACGCGTCGTCATCGGTCCCCTCCGGCCACGCCAGCCAACCTGCCACCAACGCCAGCACCAACAGGGGCTCGTAATGCGCCCCGCCCGCGCCCACGTAGATAACCAGCGGATTCCACGCATAGATCAGCGTGCGCGCCCGCCCGAAGCGCCGGGCCAGCAGCGCCACCACCGCCAGATCGGCCGCGATGAAGGCCAGTTTCATCGCCAGCACCGAGGTCGACACCACCGTCACTGCCCGTAATGCGAGCTGCGCCAGCGGCGGATAGATGGCCGAAAATTCCTTGTGGTTGATCCACGCCCACGCCGCGTCCCGCCACGTCACCAGGTAAAGATCGTCCGGCGCGTGCAGGTAGGGCGAGAAGCCGGCCGACTGCATGCGCCCTTCCCACAGGTAACGCCACACGTCGTCGCCCGGCGCCATCGGCAGCAGCACCAGTCGCGCGCCAATCGCCACCGCCCAAAACCACCATGCGGCCCGCGCCCGACCACCCAGGCTCAGGAGCCAGCCCAGCGACATCAGCCCGGCCGCCCCCAAAAACCACGGCACCGTGCCCGCTTCAGCAAAGTCGCCCCACGGCATCATCATCGCCGCACCCAGCAGCACCAGTCCCCCGCCCCAACTGTCGCGCAGGCCGTGCACGCTCGGCTTGCGCCACCAGCGCGCCGCCAAGGTGCTCAAAATGATCGTGCCTGCCGCCACGCTGCCGCGGATCGTGCCCGAGATCTTCGACTTGCCGCCCGCCCGCGGTTTGTAGGTCACCGGCAGCTCCACGATGCGCGCGCCTTCCTCGACCGCCCGCACCTGCATCTCGATCGTCCAGCCAAACCCGCGATCCCGCATGTCGATGCGCTCCAGCAGCGTGCGCCGGATCAAACGCAACGGCCCGAGATCGTGATAACGTTGCCCCCAGCCGAGCCGGATCAGCGTCGTCGCCAGGCCATTGCCAAAATGCTGCACCGGCGTCATCACCGCCCGCCCTTCCGGTCGCGCGCGCCGGTCGCCCAGCACGAAGTCTGCCCCCTCCTGCGCCGCGGCCACCATCCGTGTCACATCGCTCAGTTCGTCGCTGCCATCGGCATCGGCGAAGAGCACCCACTCCACCGCCGGATCGAGGTTTTGATATCCGGTCCAACACGCCTGTCCGTAACCGCGCCGCGCTTCAGCGATAACCTCCGCGCCCGCCTCACGCGCCACGTTCGCGGTGGCGTCGCGACTGCCGTTGTCGATCACCCGAATCCGCGTGAGACCCAGCTCGCGCAACTCCGTCACCACCGCACCGATGGTCTCGGCTTCATCGAGCGCAGGAATGATGACTTGGATGGATTCGAGCATACGGCCGCAAACGAGAGCGCCCAACCGTCCGCCGTCTTCCCGCCCAGCGCAAGAAACGCCCCCACTCTGCCCCGTCAGCCTGCCGGTTTTTTAACCACGGATGGACACGGATAAAGCCTCACTACCGTTCGACTAAACCTAATTGATTTCAGTGCGTAGGCGGTAGCCGGAGCCATCCGTGTCCATCCGTGGTTAAAAAAACCGCGTTGGACGGGCTCCTACTCGGGCTCAGGCCTCTTCGCTCGCGGGGAGGCGGAGTTCAAATACCGCGCCGCCGTTTTTGGCGTTGTGCACCGCAGCGTCGCCGCCGTGGGCGCGCAGGATCGCGCGCACCATGCTCAAGCCCAGCCCCAAGCCGCTTTCGGTGCGACTTTGGTCACAGCGATAAAGCCGATCCCACACCTTGGCCTGCTCGGCTTCGGGCACGCCCGGACCGGTGTCACTCACGCGCACCACGCGCTCGTTGCCTTCGCGGCCGGCCCATACCGTCACGCTGCCACCGGCCGGGGTGTATTTGATCGCGTTGTCGACGAGGTTGGCCACCGCCTGGCGCATGCGCGTCGTGTCCGCGGTCACCGGCACCGGCGCGCCGGTCGCGATGGTGAGATTCACCTCCGACGCCTCGGCGACTTCCTCATACAACTCCGCCGCGTGCCGGGCGATTTCGCCCAGGTCACACGCCACCGGCTCGAGTTTGAGCATGCCGGCTTCGGCTTCGGAAATTTCCATAAGCGCCCGCAAGAGCGCCAACAATTGGTCACTGCGCTCGATCACGTCACCGAGCGTCTCGGCCGTGTCGCGATCGGCCGTGCCCCGCTGCAGCGCCGCCTCGGCCGACAGGCGCAGGCCCGCCAACGGCGTGCGCAGATCGTGCGCCACGTTGTCGAGCGCCTCGCGCATGGCCCGCAGCAGGCCTTCGTTCTTGTCCAACACGCTGTTGAAATGCCGCACCAGCTCCGCGACTTCGTCGTCGTTGCGAGGCGCCGGCACGCGGGCATCGATCCGCCCTGTCGCGATGATGCCGCGCGCGATCTCCACGACTTCGCGCAAAGGTCGTGTCGCCCGTCGCGCGGTCAAAAAGCCGGCACCACCGCCCACCAACACGACCGCGCCCGCCACCCAGGCGAAGGTGCGCCGCAGCGGCTCGAGCAGCGCTTCACGGCTGTCCGTCGCGCGGCCGATCTGCAGCAGCAGACTGTCGCTCAGAGCCTGCGACACGACCGCCAGTTCGCGCTCGGCACTGCGTTTGATGCGGCGCCGCTCGACGGTTTGTTCGCGCCAACGGCCCCACCCATCCGGCACGACCACGACCTCTTCGTCGGACTCGATCCAGTCGGGCGGAATCTTGCCCCATACCTGACTGCCGTTGGGCCCCACCAGCCGCAAAAAGAGTGAACGCACGTTGGGCTGTTGGCTATCCTCGGCGATGCGCCGCTGCAGGCCTCGCAGGCCGCTGGTCACATAAACCGTGGAGTATTGCTGCAGGCGTTGCTGCAGATCCTCGTAGTCGCGCGACTCGATCTGTTTGCCCAGCAGCCAATACAGCCCGGCAAAGATCGCCACGAAGCCGATGGTGAACCAGCCCGCAAACCACAGGCTGAAGCGCAGCGCCAGCGAGCGCCGGATCTGGTCAACTCCGGCCATGGCCATGCAACACGTAACCCACACCGCGCACCGTCTCGATGCGCGACTTGTCGGGATCGACCTTGCTGCGCAAACGCGACACCAGCACGTCGACCACGTTGGTCTGCGGATCAAAACTGTAGTCCCACACGTGCTCCAAAATCATGGTCTTCGTGACCGGCCGATCCGGGTGGCGCATCAGATAGGCCAGCAGCGCAAACTCGCGCGGCTGCAACTCGATCGACTCGCTGCCGACCGTCACGTGCCGCGACACCAGATCGAGCGTGATGTCGCCCACCGTCAGCCGCGTCGTTTCCGGGGCGCGGGTCGCCCGACGGAGCAGCGCCTGCACGCGGGCCGACAGCTCGGCAAAGGCAAAAGGTTTGGTCAGGTAATCGTCGCCGCCCGCCTGCAGCCCTTTCACGCGATCCTCCACCGTCGACCGGGCGCTCAAAAACAACACCGGCAAATCCGGATAGGTGAGCCGCAGCCGTTTGACCAGCGAGAGGCCGTCGAGGCCCGGCAACATGATGTCGACCACCGCCGCGTCATAGGGCGTCGTCGTCACCAGCGACAACCCGGTGTCACCATCGGGAGCGTGGTCCACGGCGTAACCTTCCTGCTTCAGGCCTTTGACCACGAAGGAGGCGATCTTGGCGTCGTCTTCGACTACGAGTATGCGCACGAGGTCCATGAATGGGAGGAGAGAGGGAGAGCGTAAAGCCCGGCGTCGTGGGGCTCAGCCGGTCGGAAGAAAACCGCCCCGGGAACCATGGGCTGCCCGGGGCGGATTCTGACCTATCACAACACTAGCTAATCTAACTAACTTACCTGTATACCTATGAACAAAAGGGAGGGGAAAAGGCGGCTTGTTTACTCGTCACCCGACTCGTCGACCACGACGTAGCGGACTCCGTAGCGCGCGCTCCACACCCGCAGCAGCGTCTTGCCGTCGGGCGAAGAGTCCTCGGTGAGGGCCACCGCGTCGTCGGCGTCGCGCACCCGTTCCTGGTTGATTTCGAGAATCACCATGCCGGGACGCAGGCCGGCCTCGTAGGAGGCAGACTCGTTGTCGACTTCGACGATCAGCGCGCCGGTGACGCGGGATTGAATCCCATACTGGCGGCGCAGACGCGGATCGAGGTTGGCGACCTGCACACCGTTGAGGGATCCCTCGTCGGCCTTTTCAGCGCTCGGGTTGAGCGAAGCGATATCGCCGTCGCGGGCTCCGATTTCGACCTCGATGGTCTTCTCGTCACCGTCGCGGAAAACTTTGATCTCCGCGGCTTCGCCCGGTCGCAGGTTGGCGACCGCGAAGCGCAGCTCGCGCAGCGTGCTGTAGGTGCGACCATTGACCGCGAGGATCACATCGCCGTGCTCCAGCCCGGCCTTCTCTGCCGGGGTGTCTTCGCTGACCTCGCTGATCAGCACACCCTTGGTATCGGCATCGAGACCAAACTGCTCGGCGAGTTCCGGCGTGAGCGGATCGAGCTGCACGCCCAAGTAACCGCGCGTCACCTTACCGTCGGTGGCGAGCTGCTGCATGACGTTGCGGGCGAGGTTGGACGGGATGGCGAAGCCGATGCCTTGGAAGCCGCCGGAGCGGGAAAGGATGGCGGTGTTGATGCCGACGAGTCGGCCGTTGGTGTCGACGAGCGCACCGCCGGAGTTACCCGGATTGATGGCGGCATCGGTCTGAATAAAGTCTTCGTAAGCGAGACCCATGGTCGCGCGGCCGAGCGCGCTCACCATGCCGCTGGTCACGGTCTGGCCGAGGCCGAACGGGTTGCCCACCGCGAGCACGGTGTCACCCACTTCGATCGCGTCGGAATCGGCAAAGGTGAGGGCCGGCAGGTCGGTGGCGTCGATCTTGATGACCGCGAGGTCGGTGTCGGGATCGGTGCCGACGACCTCGGCCTTGAGGGTCTTGCCGCTGTCGAGGGTGACCTCGATCTTGTCGGCGTTTTGGACGACGTGGTTGTTGGTGAGAATGTAACCGTCCTCGCTCACGATGACGCCGGAGCCGGCGCCGCGCTGCGGCTCAGCGCGCGGGAGTTCAAACTCCTCGCCATCGGGCAGACCGAAATAGCGACGCATGCGCGGATCGCGCAGGAAGGGCGGCAACTGGGCGGCGGACACCTTCTGCACCTCGTCGGTGACCTCCACCTGCACGACAGCCGGGGCGACCTTTTTGACGACGGGTGAGAAGCTCACGCGCAGTGCGCCGTCGCCCTCGCGGTTGAGCGGCGTATCGTCGACTTTCACGACAACCTTGGTCTCGGGCTTGTCGCTCGAGGCGATGGCGGCTCCGGTCCAACCGAGAGCGGCGGCGGCGAAGATGAGCACCGAAGCGCGCAAGGCCCGGGCTCGTTGAGGGTGACGTTGGTAGGAAGTGTTCATGCTGTTTTCGTAAAGTGGGTTTCCCGTGGTATGGCCGACACTATGCCACACCCAGCTTACGATTTCCTTTCGCCAACCTTACACGTTTGAAAGGTTTAGGGGGAGAAGACCGCTCCCCCCTTCCCCTGTAGCCGGGGTCGTTGACCCCGGTCGTCGTGAGCGCCGAGAGGCACCGAAGAGCGGCCGACACGGCCGCTGCTACATCACACCTCCTTGTAGCCGCGGGCGTGTCGCCCGCGTTCGTTGGATCGCCCCCCCCCTCCGAGGTCACCGACCTCGGCTACAACCTCTGCCTCCGATTCCACTGTAGCCGGGGTCGTTGACCCCGGTCGTCGTGCCCCCGCCGAGAGGCACCGGAAAGCGGCCGACACGGCCGCTGCTACATCACGCCTCCTTGTAGCCGCGGGCGTGTCGCCCGCGTTCGTTGGATCGCCCCCCCCTCCGAGGTCACCGACCTCGGCTACAACCTCCGCCTCCAATGCAGCCGGGGTCGTCGCCCCCGGTCGTCCCCCCCTACCCACCAAGCTGCGCTTCGAGTTCGCGGATGCGGGCGAGGTAGCGCTGCTCGTTTTCGCGCAGGCGTTTCTTTTCCAGGGCCGAGCTGATCCGCGCCCGCAGCACGGTCGCGTTGAAAGGCTTGGCGGCGTAATCTTCCGCGCCGGCTGCGATGCAGCGCCCGGTGCTCTCCGCATCATCGAGCGCCGTGAGCATGATGACCGGGATCATCGCCCACGCGGGCTTGGCTTTGATGCGTTCCAGCGTTTCGAAGCCGTTCATGCCGGGCATGAGGATATCCAACAAAATCAAATCCGGCGCCGTCTCCTCCAACCACTCCAACGCCTGTTCGCCACTCTCCGCCGTCGCTACATCAAAGCCCATATGCTCCAGCCGCCGGCTCATCATCTCGCGATTGATCATGTCGTCATCCACCAGAAGCAAGGTGCCGTCCAGACGCTCGGCCGGGGCCGGTGGTGGCGCCGAGCGGGTGACCGACGCCGCCGCCGGGGCGGACGTCGCAGCTGCCGGCGAGGGAGTCGGCATGATCGCCTTGGCCAGGGTCACGCGCAGGTTGCTCACCGCCGACATGATCTTGTGCAGGTCGGCCACGATGTCGTCGCGCCCGAGTCCGGCGGCGCGGTCGCGGCAGGACGCGTGGTAGGAACCGATGGAATCGAGCGGCCCGGCCAGGTCTTCCTGCAGGTCGCCGAGATGGAAACGCCCGGCCGCGATGCGGTGCGGCGCCATCTCTTCGTTGAGGGTGGCCAGCAGGGTATTGCCGGCCTTGTTAATGAGCTTCAGCGGTCCTTCGAGATCCGACAGGTCCTCGTCTTCAACCGTTTCCAGGATCAGCTCGCTGTATCCAAGAATCTGATTCAGCGGGGTGCGCAGGTCGTGGCGCAGCTTGGCCAGTTCCGAGATTTCGGCGTCGACCGCGGAAGGCGGGCTGCCCTCCCCTTCGCTCATTCCGCGGCCTCCAACCCCAGCAGGGTGTTCATCTTGGCGAGCAAGGCCTTCAAATCGACCGGCTTGGTTTCAAACTCGTCGCAGCCCGCCTCGAGGGCCTTTTGGCGGTCCGACTCCATGGCGTGCGCGGTGAGCGCGATGATGGGGATACCGGCCACGTTGGCATGGGCCTTGAGCTTCTGCGCGACCTCCCAACCGGTGAGGCCCGGCAGGCTCATATCGAGCAGGATCAAATCATGTTCGCCAGTGAGGCCCGCCTCGGCTCCGGCGATGCCGTCGACCGCAATCTCAACCTCGAAGCCACGCTTCTTCAGCCGGCGGCTTAGCATGTCGCGGTTCATCTCGTTGTCTTCAACCAGCAGGATCTTGGGCATGGGGTGGTTACTTCAGGGGGTTGATGATCAATTTGCCACGTTATTTCGCCCGTTCGCCCCGGCTCAACTCGCTCACGGCGTCACGGACCTCGGCCAGAAGCTGCTCTTTGGAATAGCCACCCTTTTGCAGGACGCGCTCGGTTTGTTGCTTGAGCAACTGGCGCACGCTTCCGGTGAGATCGAGGGACGTGAGCACCACCACGGGAATGTGGCGCAAACGCTCGTCGGCGCGCATCTCGCGCAGCACGCCAAAGCCGTCGAGCTCCGGCATCATGAGGTCGAGCAGCACCATCGCGGGCGGATGTTCCTGCATGGCGGCCAGCGCGGCCCGGCCATTGGGCGCGAGCACGACCTCCCAGCCGTCGCGCGACAGGAGGCGACCCACCATCTGGCGAATGGAGTCGTCGTCTTCGGCCACCAACACCTCGCGGTTGCTGCGGTCGCCGAGGTTGCGTTGCAGAGTCGCCGCGAGTGCGGTCTCCACCTCGTTTTTGCTCAGATAATCCTGGGCGCCGAGCGCGAGACCCGGTTGAGATCCGTCCTCCACTCGTGTGAGCAGCACGACCGGGATCGTCGCCAGCGCCGGCTCCTGTTTGAGGCGGCTGGTGAGGCTTTCGGAAGAATCGGCCTCCGACTCCATCAGCACATCCACCAGGATTACGTGCGGGAGTTCGCGGCGCGCATACTCAAACGCCGTCTCGCGGGAGCGCGCATGGGTGACGTCGTAGGTGTCGTTGTCCAACTGCGCCTGCACGCCCGCGGCCAGACTGTCGTCGGCCGCCACCAGCAACACGCGGGCAACCGCGGCCACTTTTTGTGCCTTCGCTCCGCCCGCCGCCTGTTCCTGGCTCACCGCCGACGCCCCGGCCTGTTTGGCGGCTTCGCCATCGGCACAAATCGGCAAGGTCAGCGTGAAGGTCGTGCCCGCGCCGGGCTTACTTTCGAGTGCAATCTCGCCGCCCATCAGGCGGGCAAACTGCCGCGAAATCGCCAGCCCCAGACCCGTGCCACCGTATTTGCTAGCGGTCGAGGCATCGGCCTGGGCAAAGGCTTCAAACACCTTGGCGCACTGCTCCGGCGTCATGCCGATGCCGGTGTCGCGCACCGCAAAATGCACCCGGCCATCGTCGCCTTCGCCGTCGCGGCCGACCTCGAGGGTGACCGTGCCGTTTTCGGTAAACTTGGCCGCGTTGCTGATGAGATTGAGCAGGATCTGCCGCAGCTTCGTCGCATCGGTGCGGATGACGCCAGGATCGTTGCTCATCACGACCTCAAAGGCGTTGGCTCGCTTGGCCACAAGTGGCGCCGTGGTGCAACGCACCTGCTCGACGAGGCCCTCCACCGCCTGCTCTTCCACAAACAAATCCATGCGCCCAGCCTCGATCTTGGAAAGATCCAGCACGTCGTTGATGAGACCGAGCAAGTGACGCGCAGCGGAGAGAATTTTCTTCAGGTCGTCGACCGCGTCCTCGTTCTCATCGTCCTCGGCATCCTCCATGAGGATCTCCGAGTAACCGATGATCGCATTCATCGGCGTGCGCAGCTCGTGACTCATCTTGGCGAGGAAGGCGCTCTTGGCCTGGTTGGCGTCGTTGGCCGCGATCATGGCGTGCTCCAACTCGACCGTGCGTTCCTGCACCTTGGCCTCGAGGTTGCGATTGCTCTCCTCCAACTGCCCCTTGGCCCGATCTAGTTCGGCCGTGCGTTTCTCCACCGTGGCCAACACCGCGTTAAAGGCCTCAATCATCGCGCCCAGCTCGCCACTGGCCCGCCGCGGATCCGCCCGCACACTGTAATCGTGGGCACTCACCACCCGGTCGGCCACCCGCGCGAGTTCCGCGATCGGTCGCGTGATCGAACGCTGCAAAAACCGCGCCGCCACCATGCCCAGCAAGATGGAAAACAGCCCGATGATCGTCATGCCACGCAGCGGCTCCACCAACTTCTCCCGCGCCAACCCGGACGTGTCGGCCTTCAGGTAAAGGATGCCCACCTGCTCCCCGTCATGCATCAGGTAGCGGAACGTCGTCACCGCGTTGGGATCGACGTTGGTGCGAAACGGTCGCGGCACAAACTCCTCCCGACCCACCTTCACGTAACGCGCCAGAATCCGGTAGTCCGGCGCATACACCGCCCCAGCCAAAATCGATTCCGAATTCGCCAGATCCTCCAGCGTGACCGTCGAGCCATCCGGATGCGTCGCCAGCCGCGAACTCACCCGCTCGACCAACAGCGCCTGCGTCGACTCCAGTTCGTTCGCCACCTGCGCCCGGTAGCGCAGCACCTCCCAAAACAGGAACCCGCCAAAGGCCGCGCACAACGACACCAAGGACACCGAGGTCACCAACAACGTGATACGCCAACGAAACGGGAGGGATTTGAACACGGAAACGGAAAACGGTGGCCGGAAGGGAAACCTCAAAACCACCCCCATCGGCCAGACTACGGGGGGATCATTTAAGGCTAAACAGGCCTAGTAATGACACCTGCTGACAACAAGCCTGCAGATTGCCCGATTTCACCCCCGGCGTTTACCAACACCCCCTTGCACTCGACCGCATCCTGCTGCCTTGTTGTCGGCTCAACCCATTTTCTCCCGCCATGTCCGCAGACGCTCCCATCCCCGTCACTGTCCTCACCGGCTTCCTCGGCGCCGGTAAAACCACCTTGCTCAACCGCATCCTCACCGAGCAGCACGGCAAAAAACTCGCCGTCATCGAAAACGAATTCGGCGAAGTCTCCGTGGACAACCAACTCGTCATCCAAAGCGACGAAGAGCTCTTCGAGATGAACAACGGCTGCATCTGCTGCAGCGTGCGCGGCGACCTCATCCGCGTTCTCGGTCGCCTGATGAAGCGCAAAAACAAACTCGACGGCATCCTCATCGAGACCACCGGCCTCGCCGACCCGGGCCCCGTTGCCCAGACCTTCTTCACCGACGACGAGATGCGCGCCAACTTCCGCATCGACGGCATCGTCACCGTCGTCGACGCCAAACACGTCGTGCAGCACTTCGACGACGCCCCCGAGGTGAAAAAGCAAATCGCCTTCGCCGACGTGCTCCTGCTCAACAAAGCCGACCTCGTCTCCCCCGCCGATCTCGCCGCCCTTGAATCGCGCATCCGCGGCATGAACGCCGCCGCCCGCATCGAACGCACTACCAACTGCGACCTCCCGCTCGACAAGGTGCTCGATCTGCAGGCCTTCAACCTCTCCCGCGCCGAGGCCCTCGACCCGAAGTTCCTCGAGCCTTCCTACCCCTTCGAGTGGGCCGGCGCCTACCCGCTGCCCGCCGGCCGCCACACCCTCGTCATCGGCCACGGCGACGACGAACACGATCACGACCATGACCACGAAGGTTGCGGTTGTGGCCATGATCATGACCACGGCCACGACCACGAGCACGGCGAAGGTTGCGACCACGACCACCACCATCACCACCACGCCGAGAACGAACTCGACATTATGGTGGTGCCCGTCGCCTCGACCGACGACCAGGTGCTTGCCGCCGCCCGCGACGCCGCCGTAGTCGGCTTCTCCGATTGGGAAAACCGCGTGGCCGACGGCGACACCTTCACGCCCGGCACCACCCTCCAACGCCTCCTGCTCAACGAAGGCAATGGCCGCTACACCCTCGATGTCGCCGCCCCCGGCACCTACCTCGTCTTTGAAGGCTGCGGCGCCCATCCCCTGCACATCTATCCCAGCGGCGCCGCCGACAACGTGCGTCCCACCTGGCAGCAGGACTTCGAGCACAACCACAGCCACGACGAAGAAGTGTCCTCGGTGGGCATCGTCCTCGAAGGCGACTGCGACCCGCAGCGCCTCAACGACTGGATCGGCAAGCTGCTGCAGACCAAAGGCAACGACATCTACCGCGCCAAAGGTGTGCTCGCCGTCAAAGGCACCCCCAAGCGCCTCGTCTTCCAAGGCGTGCACATGCTCTTCGACGCGAAGTTTGAAGGCGAATGGGGCAACACCCCGCGCTCCAACACCCTCGTCTTCATCGGCAAGGACCTCGACCGCCAGCAACTCACCGAAGGCTTCAAAGCCTGCCTCGACTGAGCCTCTCTGCGCTATCGGCCGAGCGTGACGCCTGCCGCAAACCGTGCAGACTAACTTGTTTTTTGGTAGGGCTTTACGCCCGACTTCGCGATAGTCGAATATCGAGATTAGCCGAGCGGCACCGCGTTTTGACGCATCCACCGTCGCTCTACGAGCTGTGGCGGACCGTGAAGACTGCAAAGCTGACAAAGAAGGTGGACGCGGACCTCCGGGCCGCGTCGATCCACCTGCCCCTCAGTGTAGGCTGCGAGCTCGCTCGCGCTACGTTGGAAGGGATTTTAAACCGCGAAGAACGGCGAAGGTTCGCGAAGCCGAGAGGCACCGCCCGAGGCGGGCCAGCGCCGGACCGACCGCTGGACGGAACCGACCCGATAAATCCGCAGATAGCAACGGGCGACGGCTAGGTAAGCCTACGCTTCATATCGCGGATCGTTCTGAGCGCGTTCGCGGCCACCGCTCGAAAAGCCGGAGTTACGGAAAGCCGACGGACTGAGACAAATGCCTCCCGGGTGATCCGCTCCCAAAAACGTTCCGCCAGCTCGGCAGCCTCACTCCAAACATCGAGATGACGCGGCGTCGGCAGCTTGGGCCGAAACTCTGGCAAAGGTTCACTCTCACCCGGGCGAGGCGCCCACAACATCGGCACCATGTCGAACAACGGCGCCAACCTCAGGGGCAATCGATCTTCCAAATAGAACGCCAAATTCCCGAAGTGCATATCGGTATTGCCGATCAGATTACCAAACGCGGCACGCAAGCGCACCACGCGCAAATCAGCCGGAGACACCCACCCCCGCCGCGCCAATCCCTCAACGGCCTCCACCCAGTCATTGGTTTCTCCTCCCGTCAAACCGGCGTCATGTAGTGCGCGTAAGGATACAAGACCCCGCCGGCCACTTCGGCCGATACGATCAAAACGTGCGATCTGGTAAAAACGACGATCTCCAAAATCAAAGAGCTCCGAATACGGAAACTCCGCATCCGCGAGTGCAGTTTCACTGACCACCAAACGCGCTGCCTGCTCCGCCGCGAGCAGGTCCGCCCAGCGGCGACCAGTCGGGGTCGATAGCCGGTCCGTAAATTTCACGATAACGGCCTCCGCTTCACGGTCGGCGTCATCACGTAGCCACGTCGTGAACTTGGGCTGTTCCCCCTCCACGGAGGAGCCGAAAAAATTCCCCGCTACCGCCGCGTCCGCCATTCGAGGATAGGCTGTTTCGCGTTCGCTGTAACGGATGCCAAGACCACTCGCGCCGAACATTGCCATCGAGGAGGTCTCGTCTCCCAAAACCAAGTTACCCGGTAAATCTTCCCCAAATCGAACGAGGTAGCTGATGACATGATCATCACTCCAAAGTCGGATATCAGAGGGAAAACTCGTGCCCTCCGGCAACTGGTGGATGGCCGCCCGGCCCAGATAGCCCTGAGGGCGAAGATCTGTGAGGAAGAAGGGCAAACCTTCGCAATAACCGTAGCGATCGTGCACCGCATCCGCCCATTCCGGCTTCAGCCCGGTCGAGGCCAGTCCAAGTGCCAACCACCATGCAACGCCGTCAGGTTCGCCCACTCGATCGCTCGGCGGCCCTGTAGATTTAGACGGTAGATGGAAAACGGGCGTGTTCTGCCAGCCAACGAACGTTTCAGCGCATACCGCGTGTGCCGGGTGATTCCAAGTTTCAGAACGGCATCACCCAGGCCTTGAACGGCCCGATGGATCGTTGGTCGACTCACCTTCAGGCGAGTGGCCAAGTCATTCGCCGCCAACGGGCCCGCCGCCTGCAAGTGGAGGCTGATGAGCTTGGGGTCGAGAGCGGTCGGACCGGGCATCTTACTTTATTTGAGCAAATCCAATAACCATTTCGAATCCCCCTTAATGCTTATTGTTAGCACTTTAGGAAATCACTTCGCCCTATCTTGAACAGATACTTTCACCCAATGCTTGAGACCGCAATCTAGATTTAGGCCAGCCAATCGGAAGGGAAGGGTCGGTCTCAGGCTTTAGCGATGCAACCGAACCGGCCTCCCCCTCTCCGCTCAGAAGCCGAACTTGACCATGCTTTGCACGCGCTCGGCGGTGGCCGTGGCGGCGCCTTTGTAGCCGGTGCGCAGCTGCATCAACTCCAGGCCCAGGGTGAGGTTCGATCCCACGTTCCAGAAACCGTTCACCAGCAGCGATTCGTTCAGCGTGCGCTGCCCGGCGTTGAGGGCGTTGTCGTCGGGATTGTCCCAGCTGTATCCAAAGTTCAATGACACGTCCGGCGCCACCGCCCAGCCGAGCTGCGCCCAGCCACCCGTCGCATCGATGGTTTCGCTGCGGCCGAGGTTGATACCCTGGCCGATGCCGCCCCAGGCGCTGTCGAGGTTGGTGCCGGTCCAGACCGAGCCGCGCAGGGTGAAGCTCGCCCCCAGCGGAATCTCGCCGCCGGCAATCACCGCCCAGGCATCAAAGTCCCGTGCGCCGAAACCGCCGATCGGCCCGAGATGCTCACGGCCGTAGAAACCAGCGACCGCGGCGCGCAGCGCCGGCGACTGGTATTCGAGGTTGTATTCGAGCACCGGCATGTCGGCGTCGGCCGCATCGTCCTGGTGATCGCCGTCGAGGTCGGCGCCGTGCACGCCACCGAGCGGCTCGGCCAAGGCAAACTTGGCCGTCACCCGCCGTTCGTCGCCCAGCTCCATTCGGCGCGTCACCCGCACCTGCGAGCGGCGCAGACCGAGTTGGCCCTGAAAGTTGTAGGCCGTGAAGTTCACCGTCTGCGGGAAGGTCACGAGGTAAGTTTCCCAGGTCTGCCCCGCCAACACGCTCCAGTCGCCGCCCTTCCATTCCACCAGGGCGTGGCGAGTGCGCGGGGTGTAGGCGTGATGACCGCTGAGACCGAGGTCGCCGTAGAAATCGAATTCAAACTGACCCCGCAGGTGTCCGCCGAGCACGTCGCCGCCGTCGATCTTGGCGCCAAAGCGCGACTCCTTGGCGGTGAGCCCAAACTCGCCGTCGCCGTTGTTGTGCGTGGCGTCATCCGCGCAGGCCCAGAAGGGCAAGGCATCAACGTAGGTGTCGCGGGTTTCGTAAAAGGCATCGGCCTTCACGTAACCATACAACGCCACCCGCGGCGCGGCAGGCGCCCGCACCATCGGCGCAGGCATCGCGGCGGCCGGTTGAGCCGGCGCGACCGGGCGCGGCGTCGCCGCCACCGGAGCCAGGGACGGCACGTCGCTCGCGACCGGCGCGGCGCCGTCGTCGGCGACTCGCTGTTCCACCAGCGCCTCCAAGGCACCGAGTCGCGCCCGCAGGGCACGTATCTCCTGCAGGATTTCGGCCGTGCTGGGCTCTTCAGCGGCGCGCAGTCCGACGACGCCGAGGGGCAGCATCACCAGGATTCGCAGACAACGGGACAGGTGGTGGAGGATCGAGTTCACCATAAGTTCGTAACGAGTCACTCGCGGCCGGCCTCAGCCGACGCCCACGAGGTCTCGCGACGGCACCGTCCGACCGGAACGGGAACGCGGTGCCGCGGGTTTGGGTCGAGCAGCCTGCTGCTTCGACGAATTGGCGGCAGTGCGATGCACGCCGTGCACCACCGCATCGATTTGCCAGGCAACCTTGCGCAGATCCTGCGCCTGGGCACTGGCTTCCTCGGCCGCCGAAGCGGTCTCTTCGAGGGCGGCGGTGGACTCCTTGGTAACCGCGTCCATTTCCGTCATGGAATGACGGATACGCTGAATGCTGCTGGCCTGCTCCTGCGAGGCCTCGGCAATGCCGGCCAGGCGCGAGCCGATCTCGCTGGCGTGTTTCATCACGCCTTCGAAGGCGGCGCTGGCGGTGTTGAGCGAACCGGAGCCCTGCCCGATCTGATGCACGCTGCCTTCGATCAACTCGGTGGTGCTGCGCGCGGCTTCGGCGGCGCGGAAGGCGAGGCTGCGCACTTCGTCGGCCACGACCGCAAAACCGGCCCCGGCTTCACCCGCGCGGGCGGCTTCGACGGCGGCATTGAGCGCCAGCAAATTGGTTTGGAAGGCGATTTCGTCGATCGTCTTGATGATCTTCTGCGTCTCCTGACTGGAGCCTTCGATCGAGTGCATCGCGTTCTTCAACTCACCGATAGCGGCGCTGGCCTGATCGATGACAACGTTGGCCGCCTGCATGGAGCGGTGGGCAGAGCCGGCGTCCTCGGCGTTGCGGGTGATCATGGTGGAGATCTCGTCCACGGAGCCACTGGTGGTCTCGATGGCGGCCGCTTGCTGGGTCGCGCCCGAGGCGAGGTGCGCGCCGGCCGAGGAGATGTTGTTGGACGCGGCGGCGAGCTCGTCGGCGCTAGCCCCCAGGTCGCGCATGAGGCGCTCCATCGGGCCGACCACACTGCGGCCGATCAACCAGGCGACGAGGATGGTCGCCCCCGCCAACATCGCACCAAACACCCAGATGAAAATCCGGTATTCGCTCACCGAAGCCGTCATTTCCTGCACAATCGCCGACTGCTGCGCCGCCACGGTGTCGACATAAACGCCCGTGCCGATGATGAACGGCGTGCCGGCGATGCCTTGCGCGTAACTGATCTTCGGCACCTCGCCCTGCCCGGGTTTGTCCCAAACGTAATCGAGGAAGCCACCGCCATTGGCACCGATCCGGGCCAACTCGGCGACGACAGCCGTGCCGCGCGGATCCTGCATCCCGCCCATATCGGTGCCGACCTTGGCCGGATCGATCGGGTAAGCCACCGCCACCGTATCCTCGAAGGCGAAGAAGTAGCCGGAGCGGTCGTCCTCGTAGCGGACGTTCGCGAGGGCGGCGCGAAGGTGCTCCCGGCGCGCGGCGTCATCGGGCAACCCGGCCAGTTGGGCCGAGAGGGTTTCGGCCAGGGTGTCACAGGCCAATTGCAGGCGGGCTCGTTGCGAACCGACCACGATGATGTCTTTGGTGACGTCGCAGACCTTTTGCAGGGTCAGATTGAAGCTCGCGATGAGGCCTAAACATAACATCGCGACGAGGAGGTAGATCGCGCCCATTCGCCCCTTCAGGGACAGGCGGGAAAGAAACGGAGCTCGGGAGGACATGGGATGCAATGCGCGTGGGGCGCGGTCGTTGGGTGGTGGATGATAGGTGTCTTGTTTATGGCCAGGCCCCACGGCGCCGCTCCCACCTGGCGCTTCGTCCGCAGACGAAAAGTCGAGTGCATCAAGAGGTCGGCAAGGCTCCGTCGGTGATTATGCCGCCTTATATCGAACCGCCTTCAACCAACTTTTACCTAATGTTCCCAATCGGGCCTATCCTCGGCAATATATGCACCGCTGGGGCACCTAATGATATTTCATTTCCCATTAACCCACAGCCGCTTGCGTCGCGAATTACACCCATTTTAGGCCCCATTAGGATCACGAATACTGAAAATTCGCCCTCCGGACCACCCTCGCGCAATCGCATTGTTGCCCGCCACTTAGGGAAATCGCCCGTCTACAAATGAGGGGCACGACCCACTCCTAGCGCGCCGAAAACCCGGGCAAAACACAGGTCTCCGGCAGCCGCTCGAGTTGCTTCGCAAAGTCGGACAGCAGGGTCGCCTGCATGCGCTCGCTGGCTTGGTCGTGGCACTCAAAACAGGCCCCCACGGTCAGCAGGCGCTGCTGTTCGCGCACCGTGAAAGGTCGAAACGCGGCGCGCGTCGCTGCCGGTTCGTGCGGCGCTTGCAGGAAGCCGATCCAGGCATCGGCCGGCAAACCGTCCTCGGGCCGGGCCGCATGGTCCGGCGTGAAACGCCAGCGCTGCCCAGCCGGGGCCTCCGGGGTGTAAACCAGCGCCCCCGCGCCATAACCGAGCGCCACCGGATCGTTGTGACAGGAGCGGCAATCGCGTCCCGCGGCGGACGTGGTGTGCGGCGACGCCGGCGCAAACAGGCGGTGAAAGGTCTGCACCGGCACACCCGCCACCCTCTCGGCAAAGCCGGAGCGATCGAGCGTCATGATCATGCCGGGCACCGCCGGCTGCACCCGCGCGCCGTCGTCGTGCTCATACACGCCGAGGGTCGGTGGACCGGCGCGGAAGTCTCCGGCCTGCTCGCGCCACTCGCCCACCCGATCCGTGTTGGTCAAAAGATCAAAAGCCGGCGCGGTCGCATCGTAGTCGGTGTGACAGGAAAAGCACTGCGGCGCCCACGCCGAATGACACGACGCGCAGTCCAGCGTCTGATGCCCGACCCCACCCGCGCACACCGTCGCGGGTGCGCGCAGCGGTCGGAGTTCGCCATCGTTTTTGCCAATCAGGAAAGCCGCCCCGTCGCCCGGCAGATAGGTATTCACCAGGGGGATACGTTCCTCGGCGGTCGTCAGCACGCGTTCGTGGGTGAAACCGCGCAGGCGGTGGATCCGCTGATACAGCGGCGCGAGTTCCGTCACCGCCGTGCCGCTGCGCTCCCCGGCCGCGTGACAATCGGCACAGGCCACCTTCACCGCTTGCTCCTCATGCGCGTAAGTCTGCCCGTCCCCCATGACTTCGGCGTAGGTGTGACAATCCACACAACTCAGCCCGGCGGTGTGATGCACATCCGCGGCCATCGGCCGGAAAATGCGCCCGTCGGAAAGCTGGCGATGTGTGCCGTCGGATGGCAGGGTCGCGAGCTGCGTTTCGTGCCAACCTTCGTAGTTCATCGCGATGCGACCGGAGCGGCTGTGACAGCCGGTGCAGTGGGTGTTGGTGATGTTAAGATCGAGCGTGGGATGGGAACGCGGCAACACGGTGGAGTCGGCCAAAAACGCGGCCAGTTCGGTCACTGCGCCCGGTGCGTAATTGAGGTGGCAGGCGTTGCAGCCGCCGCCGCGCGAGGCGTCGTCGATCGGCCCAAAGTCCGTGCGTTCGTTGCCGAGGTGGCAGCTCGCGCAGAGGTTGCGCAAATGGTCGTCGGCCGGGGTGTGGCCGATGGCGGTGATCGGCGTGTCGCCATCCGGGGTCGCCTGTTCGCCAAACACCCAGCGGTTGACCGCGACGATGCCGGCGTTGGTGGTCATGAGCGAGTGATGCACGTCGTCGACCTCCTGCGCATGACACAGGCCGCAGGTCTGCCTGGCATCGGCCAGGTTGCCCGGAATGGCGACCATGCCGTGGTGCGCCCCACCCGCGGTCGTGGCCGCCGCGTTGCCGAGGTGACAAACCGTGCAATCGAAGGGCGCATGCACGTCGTGTTCGGCCGTCATCACCTGATGACAACTGCGACATTGGCTCACGGCCCCGGTCGCCTCCGCCGCGACCACCGCCGCTGCCTGCGGTCGTTGCTCCGCCCAGAAGGCGTAGAACCCAAATCCCAGCACCCACAGCCCTCCCCCGATCCATATCAGCAGGAGGCGGCGGGGGGAGAGTTTCATGACGGCGACACCGGAACCGGGGGTGCGTTGTTTCAACCGCGCCCCGGCCCGAGCGTCACGCGCCAAATGCCGTGACGGGCGGCTGTATTCAGGTTTTCTCTACTCGTGGCCCGACTCGCCGCGGATGGCCTCCAACAACTGGGACGGCCGCGCGTGGCCATTAAGCTGCGCCAGCTCGCGCAGCGTGAGGCCGTCCTGCACCTGCAGGTCGGCCGCGCGCAGGCGGCTCAATGCCAGCTCCAACGCGATGCCTTCCTGAGCGCAAAACTCCGCCAAGGTCATGCGTCCGTAGCCGCCGCCGACGCGTCCTCCTTCGCCGCCGCCACCACCGCCGCGCGCCGACCTTGGCGGCATCAGCCGATCATACAGTTGCTGCGCCGAGACCCCGGCCGCGCGCGCAACATCAGCCACCTGCAGGGAGGGATCGGTCACCTCGATGCCGGCGCTGCGCAGGTGAGCCAACGCCTCGTCCAACGGCACCTCCGCCCGCTCAGCCAGTTCGGCGACGCTCAGGAGTTCCGCGTGGGGAATCGGGGCCCGTTGCGCGGGTTGTTCCCAGCTCTCCTTCAAGGTTTCGCTGAAGGCGACCAGCGACGAAAACGGCGCGACGTTGGCCAGCGCTCCGCCGACCACCGATCCCACCACCACCACCGCTGCCACCCATTCCGGCCGGAAGCCGATCCGCCGCCGCACCCGGGTCTTCAGGTAGCTCATCATCGGCCGCCAATTGAAGTAGAGGTGAAACGCCACCGCGCCGAGAAACACCGCGGCAAAGTTGATGTGCAGGCTGGCCCACTCGGATTTGAGCAGGCCGCCCATCGTCCAATTGGTCCAATTGGCGACACGGCCGGGAGGCGCGAGAAAAAGCACCAGCCCGCTGGCCAGCATCACGGCAAAGGAAAGCGAGACGATCACGGTAACGAGCGCCCGCCATTGAAACGGTTTTGAGGCAGAAGAGGTATTCACAGGGAGAGAGGTTTCGGCGGTGAAACCCCAGATCCCGGTCCTCCATTACAGCCCCTCAAAAATTTCCGCCGGCCTGTAATGCCGCGAGCGCAGCGGGGTTGAACCCCGTGAAAGGAAATTATCATGAAATCAAAACTCGTTTTTCTCTCCGCTCTCCTCGGTTCCAGCCTGCTGCTCAGCTCCACGGCGCTCGCCGCCCGGGGTGGAGGCGGTGGCGGTGGCGGTGGTGGTGGATGCGGCGGCCGCGGGGCTGGCGGAGGCTTCGGCGGCGGCCGAGGCAACACCGGCACCTGTCTCTCATCGCCGCGCCTTGATGGCACCGGCGCCGCCACCAATCGCCTGGGCCGCGGTCAAAACCAGGGTAGTGCCAACGCCAATACGAACGCGCAACGCAACGGCTCCGGCAAGGCAGTCGGCAAGGGCAACCCCAACGCCACCGGCACGCCATTGCAGGATGGTTCGGGTCGCACCAACGCCCCCGGCCGTGGACCGCGCAACGGCTCCGGCAACAACGCCAACTGCCCCAATCCTCCCAGCGGTTAAGCGCCCCCTCCCCCTTCCCCGGGACCGCCGACGGTCCCATCCGCCCGATCAGCCGGCCGCGCTCACCAAGCGGTCGGCTTTATTTTTTTTCACGATTGTCTCCGTCGGTTTCATCAAACCTCCCCGCCACCCTGAGCGGCCGACCAAACGACCACGGCAAGATGCCGTGCCCACTTCCCTCCCCGCACCGTGGCCGAGGCTTCCAGCCTCGGCAGTCCCGACACACACCCACGCCGACCGACGACGACGTCGGCGCACTCCGGCACTACGGCGTGTCCTGCGCGGCCAAATACGCCTCGGCCAGTTCGCGTCGCCGCGCCGTGCGCTCCGCGGGAGCGAGGCTTTGCAATTCCCGTTGGATCTCCGCCCTTCGCTCCGGCGTCGCCTGCTGCATCATCGCACGCCAGGCGTCCTGGATTTCGGGCGACACCATGCCCCACCCTTGCCGAAGCTTCGCCCGTTCGCCGTCCGGCAACGCCCGATAGCGCTGCATCTGCTCAAGCAAGGCGACACGCTGCTCCGGCGTCATCGCGCGAATGCGTTGGATCGCCGCCAGCAGCTGATCGAGCTCGGTGTCGGAAAGACTGAGAAACTTCTCCACCGCCGCGGTCTCACCCGCCCCGGCGGCGCCAGCACCGCCGACACCGCCACCGGCTCGCGGACCCGCCCCGGGGGGCGGTCCGTGCTGGGCCCACAACGGGTTCAACGGCAACGAGGCCGACAACACTACGATCGAGATCCAGACGCGTGGTTTCATGGCGATTCCTCCAATCAAATTCAGGTGTGGGACGTGGGAGCCGCCGCCAGGTGGAGCAAGGCATCCCGGTTCTCAGCGTCGAGCAACGGCGACGCCTCATGCAGCAGGTCGTTGATTTCGAGCAGCTCGACAAAGGCCGGTGAATACTCCGCCGCCGCCGTCGCCGTCGGATTCGGGGTCGGCGCCACCGTCGGCCGCAGCACCAGCAGCAGCGCCGCCGCCGCCCCGCTCAACGCGACCAGCGCCCCACCCCACCACGCAGGCCGCGACCACCGACGCGCCGGCCGCAGACGTGCGCCTTCCGCGGCGCCTCGTCGCAGCTCCCGTTGTAGGTCCACCCAGCGCCGCTCAAAGGCCGGAGTGGTGTCGCGGAAACGACTGGCCAGTAGTTGATCGATTTCCCCGTCGCGCGGATCGGGGCCGGTCGGGGTTGAGGATGTGGCTGAGTTCATGACAACGCCTCCATTTGGGTTTTAAGCATTTGGCGTCCGCGATGCACCAGGACGCGCAGGGAGTTTTCGGTGATGCCGAGCACGGTCGCCGCCTCGGCTGCGGCCATCTGCTGCTGCTGCAGGAGCAGCAACGGCGTGCGGTATTTTTCGGGCAACTGCGCCAGCGCCCGTTGAAACAGTTCCTCCAACTCCGCCAGCCGTCGGGCGCTCCCGTCGTCATCCGCCAGCGTGTAGTCAAAGGTCTCCGGCGGCACCGGATCGGCCGGCTTGCGCCGCCGCCGCCGCCGCTCGTTGCGCAGGAGGTTGTGCGCGATCTGAAACAGGTAGGTGGAAAACTTCGCCTGCGGCCGATAACGCGCCGCCGCCCGATGCACCCGCACAAACACCTCCAGTGTCAGGTCCTCGGCATCGGCATTCGACCCGAGTGACCGATAAAAAAAGCTCAGCAACGGCAGTTTCCACCGATCGAAGAGCAACTGCATAGCCCGCTCATCGCCCGCCGCCACCCGACGCAGCCACGTCACCTCCAGTTCCTCGCCCTGCGCCTCCGCCTCGCCATCCTCCGCCGCTCCGGCCTGGTCCGCCATATCTCCGGTCGCCGGTTCAAACCACACTGCGAGCAGCGTAGCCATCCAGGCCGGCAGAAAGGGAAAGGGAAGTCGGACAGCGTTCACCGTGAAATGAAACCCCGACCATCCAACGCTATTACAAGGACCGCGTCGATAGCGCGGGTTTCCGCTGCACCGACTCGCCCCCTTCGCCCCTCGCCCGCGTCAGCCGCTTCAAGCAGCCGCACTCACGCGACCACGACCACGACGGCGACGGCGCAACAGCACCCAACCCATCACCAAAGCACCCGCGCCCAGAGCCACATTGGCCGGTTCCGGCACGGCCGAAACGGACGCTTGAAACTCCGTCAGCACAAAATTGTCGGAGCTCGAATAGCCGGGTAACGACGGCGTATCGATGCGCAGGTTGGTGATCGCGCCCAAGGTCGAGGTGGTCAGCACGTGTTGATCCGTCACCAGGCTTCCCGCCGACAGCAGTCCGCTCTCATTAACCGTCAACGTCGCGCCTCCCACCGACTGCAACGCCGTGTAGTCCGTGATCGTATGCCACGTGCTGGCATCGTCATCCGACCACGAAAGGCTGTAGCTTTTGAGCACGTGGGAGGCGCCGAAGTTGAACGACAACGTCAACGTATAGACCCCCGCCGTGCCATCCGCCACGTCCCACCGCATCCACTGCGGCGTCGCCTGTTGCGGCGAGATCGCCCAGCCGTTCGTATTGGCGAAATCGCCATCAATCGTTTCGGTCGGCAACCAGTCTCCCCCGCTCGTTTGCCAGAAGCTGGCATACGTCCCCAAGGTGTTCGACGTGGACAGGACGAGTTGCGCGTGGACGGCTCCCCCCAGCCAAGCCAGCGCGCCAAACAGGAGAATCAACCTACGCATGCTCACGGCATCTCAGCCGGGCCACATCCTCTCAATCCATAACCAATTGGTCCTGCGCATTATGAGTTCAGGTGAAGGGCCGTATAACCACCTGCCGCCCCCATCACGGTGCGCTTCGCGGCGCGTCGTCCGTCGGCACGTCCGTCGGAAACGTGGCACCTTCCCAACGCGCCACCACCGCCGGCGCCACGCCATGCCCCACCACATTCACGCTGGTGCGAATCGGATCGATCAGCGCGTCGATGCCCAGCAACACCGCCAGGCCTTCGAGCGGCAGCCCGAAGTTTTGAAACAGCGCCGCCAACACCACGAAGTTGGCCCGCGGAATGCCCGCCACGCCCTTGGTCGTGATCTTCAACGTCGCCAACATCAGCAGCTGCTGCTCCAGCGACAACGAGATGCCCGCCGCCTGCGCCACAAACACCGTCGCCAGTGCGATGTGCAGGGTGCTGCCGTTGAGGTTCAGGCTGATGCTCAGCGGCGCCACCATGCCGATCACCCGCCGCGGCACGCCGAAGCGTTCGATGTCCTCCAAGGTGTGCGGCAGCGCCGCCGCACTCGAGGTGGTCGCAAACGCCACCAGAAAGGGCTCGCGCATGAAGTGAATAAAACGTCGCAGCGGCACCCGAAACGCCACCAGCGCTCCCCCCAACACCAGCACCATAAAACCGAGCTGCGACGCCCACGCCGCGACAAAGAGTTTTAGCAACCCCACCAGCACATCCAGCCCCCCCGCCGCCACCGTCGATGCCATCGCGGCCAACACCGCAGGCGGCGCGAGATACATGATCACGTGCGTAAACTTAAACGCCACGTCCGCCAGTGAGCCGGCGAAGTCGAGCACCGGCCTGGCCTTCTCACCCGCCAGCATGCAAGCCACGCCAAAGATCGTGCAGAACACCACCATCTGCAGCACGTCACCCCGCGCCATGGCGTCGATCAAACTGGTCGGCACCGCGTTGAGGATCACCTGATCAAACGCCACCGTTTGCGCCACCACCGCTTCACTCGCCCCCGGAATCTCCACGCCCACGCCCGGCCGCAACAACAACGCGATCCCCCAACCGCCCAGCAGCGCCAGCGTCGTAAACACTTCGAAGCACACCAACGCCTCCCAACCCAACCGCCCGAGATCGCGCACCGAACCGCCGCCCCCGATCGCCCGCACCAACACACCAAAAAGCACCGGCGCAATGATCGCGCGAATGAGCCGCAAAAACACGTCGCTCACGATCTTCAACGACGCCGAAAACTCCGGCGCAATGAAGCCCAGCGGGATGCCGATCACCACCGCGATCAGCATCCATTGCACCAACGAGATCCGACGCCAAAACGACGGGCGAGCAACAGGGGCGGTGGAGGGCACGTTGATCGAAGAATCCGTTTCGGCGCCGGCCCGCGACGCCGCCGTCGCTACCGTTTGATATATGCGCCCCGCCCCCCGGTCCGCCCTTGCACCGGACCCGACCCCTCGCTCACTTCAGCCCATGCAGTTGACGAAGCACTGGGCCGCCACCCTTGAAGATTACGTGATCGACCTCGGTTGGTCTGCCGACGGCCAGACCTTGGCCGCCGCCGCGACCGATGGCCCCATCACGCTCTTCGCCGCGACCAACGGCGCCGTGCAACACAGCCTCGCCGGCCACGAAGACGGCACCGACGCCCTCGCTTGGCACCCGAGCCAGCCCCTGCTCGCCACCAGCGGCCAGGACGGCGCGGTGAAGTTCTGGGACACGACCGCCGGTCAGGCGACCGCCTCCGTCGACCTCGGCGGCGGTTGGGTCGAACACCTCGCGTGGTCGACCGCCACCGACTTCCACCCGCCCCTGCTCGCTGCCGCTGCCGGCCGCACGTTGAGTCTCCTGCAGGCCGACGGCACCGTGCGTCACACCTTTGCCCCCGCGCCCAAAACCCTCACCGCCCTCGCCTGGCAACCCGCCGGCGGCGCTCTCGCCGCCGCCTACTTCGGCGGCGTCGTGCTCTGGGACGCCGATGACTTCGTCGCCCAAAAGGAGTTCCCCTACAACAACGGCATCCACGCCCTCGTCTGGTCGGCCGACAACCGCTGGATCGTCTCCGGCAACCAGGATCCGTCCGTCCACCTCTGGCTCCCCGAGGAGGACCAGGAATTCCACATGAGCGGCTACGAATCCAAGGTGAAGCACCTCTCCTTCGATCACACCGGCCGCTGGCTCGCCACCAGCGGCGGTCGCGAAGGCTGCATCTGGGACTGCCAGGGCGCCGGCCCCGAAGGCCGCGAACCCGCCATGCTGCCGCACGACGCCAAGATGTGCGCCGTCGCGTTTCAAAACAGCCACAGCCTACTCGCCACCGCCGCCGACGACGGCTCCGTGCGCCTGTGGAGTCCCGACCGCCGCCAACCCCTGCGCGCCAACGTCAAACTCCCCAGCGCCGCCACCCAACTCGCCTGGTCCCCCGACGACCAACACCTCGCGATCGGCAGCGAACAAGGCATCGTCTACGTCCTCCGCGTCGAAGCCTGAGACCGCAGGCTCTTTCTCTTTCTTCTTTATCGTTCTCTTTATCCCCACTGAGCGAAATTCGCCCGCCATCCGACCGACCGGGATAAAGATAAAGAGGAAAGAGAAGGACGAAAGATTCGAACCATCCCCATGCACAACCTCATCCCCGCCACCGATACGCGCAGCGGTATCGACGATTCCCATACACAGGCCATTAAGGGCTGGGTGCGCGAGATCCTCGAGCTCGGCGAGGACGACGTGGTGAGCGTCATGGAAGCGGCCTGCGTCGACCCCGGTTGCCCGCTGGTCGAAACCCACATCGCCGTCTTCGGGGCCGACGGTTCCACCCGGCGTTGGAAACTCACTCGACAACGCTACGCCGTCGCCAAATTTATCGTCCAGCAGGCGCTGCAACCGTCCCCTGCTTGACCGACCTGATACTCTGCCACGTGCCTACTCGCCGGGAGTTTTTGCATCACACCCTCTGGTCCGCCCTTGCTTTGTGGGCGGCACCGACCGCGTTGTGGGCGGCCGATGGTCAGATGCATATCGTGCGCAAAGGCGACACCCTCATCGAAATCGCCCGCGACTACGGCACCACCGTCAAGGCCATCAAGAACGCCAACGGCCTGCGCACCGAACTCATCAAGGTGGGCCAAAAACTCTCCATCCCGAGCGGGGCCCAGGTCGCCACGGTTTCCACCTACGTCGTAAAAAAAGGAGACACCCTCGGCCTCATCGCCCGCCACCACGGCACCGACGTCCGCACGCTTAAGCGCGTCAACCATCTCAAGTCCGACCTCATCCGCGTCGGCCAAAAACTCTCCGTGCCCTCCGGCGGCAGCGCGCCGAGCAACAGCGCCGCCCTCGCCCCGGTGATCGCCGCGACCGACAAGATCCGCGTCGATTCCTCCCGCTGGAAATACATCGTGTGCCACCACAGCGCGATCGAAGCCGGCAACGCCGAGATCTATGGCAAGGCTCACCTGCGCCGCGGCATGGAACACGGGCTCGCCTACCACTTTGTCATCGGCAACGGCCGCGACTCCGGCGACGGCGAGATCGAGATCGGTCCGCGGTGGAAGAAGCAGTTGCGCGGCGGCCACGTGCGCAAAACCAGCGTCAACGACAGCGGCATCGGCATCTGCATGGTGGGCAACTTCGAAAACCATCGCCCCACCCGCCGCCAGCGCGCCGCGGTCAACGAGTTGCTCGACTACCTTTGCTCCGGCTACGTGCGCTCCAACGTGGAGGTCACCGTGCACAAACGCGTCGACCTCAACCACACCCTCTGCCCGGGCAAATACTTCCCCTACGGCGACCTCAAACGCTTCGCCTGACGCGCCCCCGGGCACCACCGCGTTCCCACGGGAGGAAGCAGAGGGAAAGAGAGCTCGGCAGGAGAGCGTCCCGTTCTTCCTGAGGGTGTGTCTGGGAAAGTCGAATCGGGTAACGCGCTCATGTCGGGCGTAAAGCCCGACCCACAAGTAAGACTCTCTTCAAGGGTGTGGGTCGGGCTTTACGCCCGACATCCGCTGCTTCTGTAAAAACCTACCCCGTCGCCTCGCCGGCCAGGCAGGCATCGAGCGCCGCCCGCAGCTGGGCTTCGTCGAGCCCCACGCCGATGAACACCAACTCCTGCCGACGGTCGCCGTGCGGTTCCACCCACGCCGCGCGCACGCCCGGCGGCAACTGCTCGCGCGTCGCCCGGCCGGCTTCAATCATCGCCGCCCACCACGGATTCAGTGTATCCCATCGGCTGATACCACCCGCCAGCGACAGGAACCCCATCTCGTCCGGCGCCTCGGCCAGCCACAAAAACCCCTTCGCCCGCACCAGCCCGGGCACGCCGCCCTCCACCCACGCCCGCAAGGCCTCGCGCCGAAATGGTCGTCGCGCCTGATACACCAGACTCGTCAGCCCAAACCGCTCCTCGTGTCGCGCCGCCGCCGGCTTCCGCACCAAGCCCTCGCCCGCCGCCCCACGCGCCGATGTCGTCGCCGCCGCCACCGCGTTCAACGACCGAATCCACGCCGCGCCGCCCAGCGTCTCCGCCGCGTCAAACCGAATCCGGTCGACCATGACCTCACTCGCCACCTGCCCCTGCTCGGTCTCGACCACCTCCGCCCGCGAATTGAGCCCGGCCACCGCCGCCCGCACCGCGGCGAGGTCGGCCGCCTCCGCGCGATCACATTGATTGAGCACCACCAGATCGGCGCACTCCACCTGCTCCAGCATGAGCTCCACCAACGGCCGCGGCGCACCCGGCACCACCGGCGGATTCTTGGCCGCCGACGTGCCATCGCGCATGTCGCGCAACTGCTCCGCCAACACCGCCACATCGACCACCGTCACCAAGTTGGCCAACTGACAAAAATCCCCCAGCGACCGCCCGAACGGGTTCTTCTGCACAAACAACTGCGCCAGCGCCCGCGGCTCCGCCACGCCCGAGGCTTCGACGAAGATGTGCGCGAACTCCCCCTCCGCCGCCAGTCGCGCCAAGCCCTCCCCCAAGTCATCGCGGTTCGAACAGCACACACAGCCGTTCTCCAGCTTCACCACCTCGGCGCCGCCGCTCCCGCCCAGGTTCTCCACCACCGCCCCGTCGATGTTGAGCGCCGCCACGTCGTTGACCACCGCCGCCCAGCGCCGCCCCTCCGCCTGCGCCAACACATGTCGCAACAAGGTCGTTTTGCCGGCGCCCAGAAAGCCGCTCAGCACCGTCACCGCCGGTTTTCCCGTCTCAACAGTCTGCGTGTCCATGCCCCATCCCAAGCGACACCGACCACCGCTGCCAAGCTTCCCGCTCTTGCGAACGCGTTGCCCGCCCAAATCCCCTCTCAACGCTTCTTCCTGCCTCGCAGCAAGTAACGCATCCTTCGTGCGTAAAATTAATGATATTGAGATTTAATCTCTAAAAAAGCATTGACCCATCTTGAAAACGAGACCCTATCTCAACTCGTTCTTTATGCGACTGGGTCTCACCCGCAATTTATTGTAGGTAAGCCCATTCATCAGAGAGGCCGACTCTCCCTGCCATAGGCGGGTCGGTCACGGTCCATTGGCCGCCGGGTTTGGTCGCCCGGCGGCCTACCTGTCTCTGCGACCGGCGCCGCCCATAAACGACATCGTTTGGCGCCTCTGCTCGCCACCGAACACCACGCCTTTTCCAGCCTTGCCATGCACCTTCGCTCCCTCACTTCCTCCGCCGCCCGCCTCGCTGCGCTCGCCCTCGCCGGCTCCGCCGCGATCGAACTGCGCGCCGACGACACGACCGAAGAGTCGGCCGTCGCCCTCGAGCAATTTGTCGTCACCGCCGCCGGCTTCGAGCAACAGATCCGCAACGCGCCCGCCAGCATCAGCCTGATCTCCCGCACCGAGCTCACCGAGCGCCGCGTCAACAACCTTGCCGAGGCCCTCTCCGATATCGAGGGCATCGATGTGGGTGACTCCGCCGGCAAGACCGGTGGCCTCGACATCTCCATCCGCGGCATGCCGAGCGACTACACCCTCTTCCTCGTCGACGGCCGCCGCCAAAACGCCGCCGGCAACGTCACCCCCAACGGCTTCGGCGGCACCTCCACCAGCTTCCTCCCCCCGCCCGCCGCCATCGAACGCATCGAGGTCGTGCGCGGCCCCATGTCCACCCTCTACGGCTCCGACGCCATGGGCGGCGTGGTCAACATCATTACCCGCCGCGTCGACGCCGCCTGGAACGGCACGATCACCGCCGGCGGCACCTTGCAGGAGAACCGCGACTTCGGTGACTCCCTTTCCGGCCAGCTCTACCTCAGCGGCCCCGTCATCCCCGACGTCCTCGGCCTCACCCTGCGCGGCTCCGCCTACCACCGCATGGCCTCCGAGCTCGAGTATTTCGACGAGAACGGCGACGCCATCGAGGTCAGCCGCCGCGGTCCCAGCCCGGTCGAAGCCGACATCAATTCCTACGGCGGCCGCCTCACCCTCGTCGCCCTGCCCGAGCACGATTTCTGGATCGACTACGACCGCTCCGAGCAGACCTACGACAACTCCGAAGGCCAACTCGGCACCCTCGGCGTGCGTGGCTACGCCCCCGAACAACGTTTCAATCGCACCCAGGTCACCGCCGCTCACACCTGGCGCCACGGCAACGGTTCACTCGAAACGAGCGTGATGCAAAACAACACCGAAACGATCGGTCGCATCCTGCCCGACGACACCGCCACCGCCCAAGCCGGGGACCCGCGCGAACTCACCAACGACAACCTCGTCGTCGACTCCAAGTATGTCACCCAGATCGGCGACGCCCACACCCTCACCGTCGGCGGCCAGTGGTGGGATGCCGAGATGGTCGACGGCGTCGCCCCCGCCCCCTACACCCACACCCAGTGGGCCCTCTTCGCCGAAGACGAGTGGCTGCTTCGTCCCGACCTCCGCCTCACCCTCGGTTTCCGCCACGATGACCACAGCGCCTTTGGTGAACACACCAGCCCGCGCGCCTACCTCGTCTGGAACGTCTCCGACGCCTGGACCGTGCGCACCGGTATCAGCCAGGGCTTCAAAGTTCCGCGCCTCGATCAACTCGCCGACGGCATCACCGGCTTCCGCGGTCAGGGCACCATTCCCTTCATCGGCACGCCCACCCTTTCCCCCGAAACCAGCACCACCACCGAGCTCGGTTTCGCCTACGCTCCCAGCTCCAACTTCTCCGCCGGCGTGACCTTCTTCCGCAACGATTTTGACGACAAGATCGCCACCGGTGAGGGCCTCTTCAACTGCTCCTTCGCCGGTAGCCCCGACCGCCCCGGCTGCGTCGACTACGGCTACTGGCCGGCCGTCGACCTCTACAGCCAGAGCGTCAACATCGACAAAGCCATCACCCAGGGCGCCGAGTTCTCCAGCCGCATTCGCTTCGCCACCGACTGGACCGCCTCCGCCAACTACACCTACACCGACAGCGAGCAAAAGAGCGGCGCCGACATCGGCCAGCCCCTCACCAACACCCCGCGCCACATGCTCAACGCCCGCCTGCGTTGGGACGGCAGCGAGCGCTTCTCGGCCTGGATCAGCGGCGAATACCGCAGCGAGCGCCTCCGCAGCGACGGGGCCGCCCGCGACCTCTACGGCGACTACCGCGCCTACACCCTCTTCCACCTCGGCGGCGCCTATACCGTGACCGACCAGATCACCCTCAACGCGACCGTTTCCAACCTCTTCGACAAGGACTTCATCGACTACCGTCCTTACGACAACAACGGCTCCGTCGCTTACACGAACCTCTTCAACAACCACCAGGAACCGCGCCGCCTCTGGATGAGCGCCACTTACACGTTCTGAGCCGCTTGAACCGTTCCCGCGTCATTCCCCGCCTGCTCGCGGCGTGTATCCTCGCCGCCACTACGGCCGCGCTCTCCGTCACCACCGCCGCCGCCGAGCCGCTCGCCGTCCTGCCGGACGATCTGCCGAGCCTCGGCCAGGCCGACGCCCCCATCAGCGTGATCGCCGTGCGCTCCTTCCGCTGCGGCCACTGCCACGACTTCCAGTCCGAAGCCTTCCCGCTCATGCAGGAGGCCTACATCGACACCGGCCGCGTCCACTGGCGCAGCCTCGATGCCGACGATCGCAACCCGCGCCTCACCATCTTCGAGGTCGCCCGCGCCGCCCACGCCGCCGGCGTGTATTGGGAAATCAATGACTTCCTCTTCAGCTACGCCGCTCGCTCGCCCAGCGCCATCTTCGGCGCCGTCGAACAAGGCGACCTGCCCGGCCGCGGGCCCATGCTCGCCGCCCTGCACGACGGCTCTGCCCGCCGTGCCGCCCAGGCCGATTTGAAAGCCGCCCGCAAGCTCGGCATCACCGCCCTGCCGACTTTCCTGATCCGGCACACGACCGCCGACGGCACCCGCCAGGAAGTCCGCCTCACCGATCCGCGCCAACTGCGCCCCACCCTCGATCGGCTCCTCGCTGCCGAATCCGCCGCCGCGTCCCCGACCCACTGACGCCCCCCGACGACCCTCTCCGTATTTCCGTATCTCCGCCTCCGTCTTGCACATCTTACCCGCCATGCAATCGACCCTCGCTCCCGCCTGCTCTTTCTCCCGCGAACTGCCGCGCCGCGCCATGCCCGTCGCCGCCCTGCTCGCCGCCTCCGGCGCCACCACCACGGCGCTGGCCCAGACCGCCATCGCCACCGGCAATGACGACGACGTCGTCCACCTCGACACCACCACCGTCGAGGGCTCGCGCGAGCGCCAGCTCTCCTCGCCCAAGTTCAACGCGCCCCTGCTCGACACCCCGCAGACGGTCACCGTCATCCCGCAGCGCCTCATGGAGGAGCAAGCCGCCACGTCCCTGCGTGACATCCTGCGCAACTCTCCCGGCATCACCTTCCAAGCCGGCGAGGGCGGCACGCCGGCCGGCGACCAGATGACCATCCGCGGCTTCTCCGCCCGCACCGACATGTTTGTCGACGGCGTGCGCGACCTCGGCGGTTACTCCCGCGATTCCTTCAACCTCGAACAGGTCGAAGTCGCCAAGGGCCCCTCCTCCTCCACCGCCGGCCGCGGCTCCACCGGCGGCTCCGTCAATCTCGTTACCAAGTCCCCCCACGATCGCGCCTTCCGTTCCGGGTCCGCCGTCGTTGGCACCGACAACTACCAGCGCGCCACCCTCGACCTCAACCAACCCACCGCCGAGGGCCAGGCCCTGCGCGTCAACGCCATGTGGCAGGACGCCGGCGTCCCGGGCCGTGACGTGGTCAAAAACTCCTCCTGGGGCCTCGCGCCGTCCTACGCGTTCGGCACCAACGGCCCGACCAAGGTCACCGTCGCCTACCAACGCCTCGAGCAGGACAACGTGCCCGACTACGGTCTGCCGCGTCAGGCCTTCGAGGAGGGCGTCGATGTGCCGTCCTCCAACTGGTATGGTCTGCGCGATCGCGACCGCGAAAACATCGAGCAGGACCTCGCCACCCTCACCGTCGAGCATCAGGGCGACGGTTTCACCCTGCGCAACCTCACCCGCTACGGCCACACCTACCGCGACTCCGTCCACACCTCGCCGCGCCTCTCCCGCACCACCGACGGTATGGTGCGCCGCGACGATTGGAAGTCCCGCGACCAGACCAACGAGATCTTCGCCAACCAGACCCACCTCAACGCCGAGCTGCGCACCGGCGCCATCAATCACGCCATCAGCGCCGGCGTCGAATACGCCAAGGAAAAGGAGCGCAACTACGCCCGCGCCGAAGCCGACGGCACCGTCCTGCCCGAGACCGATCTGCTCAACCCCAACACCCGCGATCCTTACAACGGCAACATCACCCGCACCGGCGCCTACGGTCAGGGAGAGGGCGAAACCGTTTCCTTCTACGCCTTCGACAATGTCTTCGCCGGTCAACAATGGCAGGTCTTCGCCGGCGCCCGCTACGACATCTTCGACGCCACCCAAACCAACGTCGAAACCGACGGCTCCTCCGCCTCCGTTTCCCGCCAGGATGAAGAGCTGAGCACCCGCCTCGGCTTCATCTACAAGCCGCAAGAAAACGCCTCCTTCTACATCGGCTACGCCAACTCCTTCAACCCGTCCGCCGAAGGCCTCAGCCTCTCCTCCCGCCGCACCGATCTCTCCGACGTCGATCCGGAGCAGACCGACAGCTACGAGGTCGGCGTCAAATGGGACACCTTCAACAGCCGCCTCTCGCTCGGCGCCGCCTTCTTCCTCACCGAGAAGACCAACGCCCGCACCCCCGGCATCGATCCCAACGACCCGCCCATCGTCCTCGACGGTCGTGAGCGCGTGCAGGGCATCGAGCTCTCCGCCGCCGGCCGCATCACCCGCCGTTGGGACGTCTTCGCCGGCCTCTCCGTGATGGAGAGTGAAGTCCTCGCCTCCAACACCGCCGACCTCGAGGGCGTGGAACTCGGTCTCACCCCGCACACCTCCTTCAACCTCTGGAGCACCTACCGTATCACCGACGCCTTCTCCATCGGCGGCGGCACCCAATACATGGACAGCGTGTCGCGTAACACCTCGGCCACCGCCGACGAAATCCCCGACTACTGGCTGTTCAGCGCCATGGCCTCCTACCGCGTCAACGACGCCCTCACCCTGCGTCTCAACGGCACCAATCTCACCGACGAGGACTACATCGACCGCATCGGCGGCGGCCACCACATCCCCGGCCAAGCCCGCCAAGTCCTCCTCAGCGCCTACTACTCGTTTTAGAACCACACCGCCCACGGCACCCGCTCTTTCTCTTTCCTCTTTATCTTTCTCTTTATCCCCGCCGATCGCAATCCGACCGCCTCCCGCCCAATGGGGAGAAAGAGAAAGATAAAGAGGAATAAAGACCCCGCATCGCACCACCATGTGGGTCCGGCTTCACGCCCGACATCCCGCATCCCGCATCGCGCATCCCGCATCCCGTATCCCGTATCCCGCCATGATTCTCGCCATTCCCGACATTCTCCCGCCCGACGTCCTCGCCGACTGTCGCGCCAAGCTCGAGGCGGCCGACTGGGTCGACGGCAAAGTCTCCGCCGGCCACCAGGGCGCCCGCGTCAAAAACAACGAACAGCTCCCCGCCGAGCACCCGGTCGCCGTCGAGGTCGGCAACGTCCTTCTCCAAGCGCTCGGCGCCAACCCGTTGTTCATGTCGGCTGCGCTGCCGCTGCACATCCTGCCGCCCATGTTCAACCGCTACGCCGGCGGCCAGACCTTCGGCACCCATGTCGACGGTTCCATTCGCACCGTCCCCGGCACCGGCCAACGCCTGCGCACCGACTTGTCCTGCACCTTCTTCTTCGCCGGCCCCGAGGAATACGACGGCGGTGAACTCATCATCGAGGACACCTACGGCTCCAAGAGCGTGAAGCTCCCCGCCGGCCACATGATCCTCTACCCGTCGACCAGCCTGCACCAAGTCACGCCCGTCACCCGTGGCACCCGCCTCTGCTCCTTCTTCTGGCTGCAGTCCATGGTGCGCTCCGACACCGACCGCGCCATGCTCTTCGACCTCGACATCGCCATCCAGCGTTTTGGCCAGGACATGGCCTCCCACCCGTCCGTCGTCCAACTCACCGGCGTTTACCACAACCTCCTCCGCCGCTGGGCGGAGATGTAAAACGCCTCCCCCGCCGCGCGCCACTCATGTTGTCCACGCCTCCAGTTCCCCCGGCCAACGCCGAAGCCTGGCTGCAACGCGGACATCATTGTGCCGCGTCGGGTCGGAGCGATGACCTGCGGCTGGCGTTGGACTGCTACGATCGCGCCCGCGAACTCGCCGGCCCCGATCTCAGCGACACCGCCACCCTGCGCTGGCTCGCCCTCTCCTGGCTCAACCGCGGCAACGTGCTGCAGCAACTCGGTCCGGCCAACTTCCCCGCCGCGCACTCCGCCTACGATGCCGCCAGCGCCGCCCTGTCCACCTTGGAGCTCACGTCGATGATCCGGCTCCACCAGGGCGCCCTCTGGACCAATCGCGGCCGCCTCCTGCTCCGCGAGGATCACCTGCCGGCCGCTCGCCACGCCTTCCAGCGCGCCATCGATCAGCTCACGCCCGCCTTCACCGACGCCACTCACGGCGACACCGCTCGCCGCAACGCCGCCGGCGCCGCGCTCAACCTCGTGCTCACCCACCTCGGCAACGACGACCACCTGCGCGAACACCACGCCGAACTCGCCCCCTTGGTCGCCCGTCTGCAGGACTGGCTGGCCCCGCTCGCCGCCACCGATCCGATCGCCGCCGGCCTCGTCCTCGAAGCCACCCGCCTCGACCTGCTCCTGCGCGAAGCCGTGCTCAAAGCCGACGACCTCGCCGCGTTCACCGACACCCTCGAAACCGGCCTCGCCCTCACCGCGCGTTGGATCGCCCGCGACCATCCCACCGCCGCCGAACTCGGCGCCACCCTCTTCCGCCTCGGCGCGATCACCTACGGCCGCCACCAACCGCACTTCCTGCTCGAGTTCCTGCGCGAGTCGCTCGATCCCACCGCGGGCGCCGCGCCCTTTCGCGATGAAGCGGCGTTTCGCGAGATCGCCGCCGAAGCCGTGGCCGCCGTCCGCGCCGATCTCGACCGCCCGCGTGCCCTCGACGCCGACGATCCCGCTGCCCACGCTCTGGCCGCACTTCGCCACAACTTTTCCGTTCCCTTGCCTTGGCTCGAAACACGCGCCACCACCGCTCCGTCTTCTTCATCGTGAAACGTTTCCGCTCCGTTCTCTTCTGGATCCACCTTTGCGCCGGCATCGTCGCCGGCGTGATCATCTTTGTGATGTCCTTCACCGGACTCGCCCTCGCCTTTGAACAGGAGCTCATCGACTGGTCGCAGCGCGATTCCCGCCGGGTCGATCCGCCCGCCGACACCGCCCCGCTCTCCGCCGAAGCGCTGCTCGCCGCCTTCAGCGCCGCCCACCCGGATACTGAAGCCTCCACCCTTGCTCTCTCCTCCGACCCCGCCGATGCCGCCGTCGTGCGCGTCGGTCGCCGCGAGACGTATTACCTCAATCCCTACACCGGCGCCGTGCTCGAACCCGGCTCCAGCGCCATGGAGGACTTCATGCACACCATGGTCGCCTGGCACCGCTGGCTCGGCCAGAGCGGTGACAGCCGCGGTATCGGCAAAGCCATTACGGGCGCCAGCAACGCCGCCTATGTCGTGCTCGCCGTCACCGGCCTCTACCTCTGGTTCCCGCGCCGCTGGGCCCGCCGCGCCCTGCGCCCCTCGCTCTGGTTCACCGGCGCTTCCGGCAAGGCCCGCGACTGGAACTGGCACAACGTATTCGGTTTTTGGATGCTCATTCCCATCACCGTCATGGCCGTGAGCGGCATGGTCATCTCCTACCAATGGGCCGGCAAACTGGTCTACACCCTCGCCGGTGAGGAAGCCCCCACCCGCCGCGGCCCTCCGGGACCGCCGGCCTCCGCCTCGGCTCCCTCTACCCAGGAGGCCCCGTCGGCCCCCGTCGCCCTCGACACCTTCTTCACCACCGCCGCGGCCGCCAGCCCCGACTGGACCTCCCTCAGCCTCAGCCTGCCCGTGCGCGGTGACACAGCCCGTGTCTCCGTCAAAACGCCGCACGACTGGCCGCGCACCGCCTCGACCACCCTCACCGTCGACGGCACCGCCGGCACCGTAACCGAGCGCGAGACCTTCGCCGACCAAAGCACCGGCCGCCAATGGCGCAGCTGGCTGCGTTTCCTCCACACCGGCCAGGCGCTCGGCTGGATCGGTCAGGCGATCGGCGCCGTCGGCTGCCTCGCCGGCTGTTTCCTCGTCTACACCGGCTTCGCCCTCAGCTGGCGCCGCTTCTTCGGCCGCAAAGCCAAAGCCGACGCCACTCCGGCCTGACCGCTTCGGACCGCCGACGCCAGCCCCGCCAACGCGGTGTTCACCGGCGCCTCGCCCAGTCAAGGCCTCCTCCAACTCTCCGGGCTCACGACCCTCACACCGCCGTGAGCCCTCTTTTTTGCCAATCAATTGAGACTGAGTCCCAGTCTGAAATTTCAACGCCCTCTCCTTTCCGTCATGAAGTCTAAGTCCATTCTGCTCTCGTTGCTGGTCCTACCCGGCGCGGTCCTCAGCTTTGCTCAAACCACGGTGCCCACCGATTCCGAGGTCCTCACCCTCGATGCCCTGGAGGTCACCGGCGAAAAACTCGGCCGCACGCTCCAGGAATCCCAGATCAGCGTCGCCGCCCTCCGCGGGGTCGAGCTCGAGGCCTCCACCGACACGGAGATGTCCGAGATCTTTAACCGCACCGCCAACACCTTCACCAGCGCGCAGGGGTTCACCATCCGCGGCATTCCCAACTCCGGCTTCACCTTCTCCGAGGGCAGCGACATGGCCACCGTGCTCGTCGATGGCGCCACCGTGGACGCGCAGATGTATAGCTTCGAGGGCGTCTCCGTGTGGGACATGGACCAGGTGGAAATCCTGCGCGGTCCACAGTCCACCACCCAGGGTCGCAACTCCCTCGCCGGTGCCGTCATCGCCCGCACCCGCGCGCCGACCTTTTATTGGGACGGCGCCCTGCGCGCCACCTACGGCGAAAACAACACCCACCAACTTGCCCTCGCCGCCGGCGGTCCGCTCGTGCCCGATCTGCTCGCCTTCCGCGTCACGGTCGATGACCGCAGCACCGATGGTTCGATCACCAACGTCACCCGCAACGAGGACGACTGGGAATACGCCGAGAACCGCACCCTGCGCGGCAAGCTCCTCCTCCAGCCCAAGTCCTGGCAGGGCTTCTCCGCCCTCGCCACCTTTGCCCACACCGACTCCGCCAACAACAACCGCGCCTACGCCTACGGCTCGACGATCGACGAGCTCTACGACCGGCTCGCCTACGAAAACACCGCGGCGATGTTCGATTCCGAGAGCAAGCTCGCCTCCCTCGAGATCAACCAGGAGTTCGCCAACGGCTGGTTGCTCACCGCCACCACCGGCTGGAGCGACCTGATCGTCGACACCCTCTACGACGGCGACCGCACGCCCACCGAAGACCTCGAATACGGCTACGGCTACGACAACGACTCCCTCACCCAGGAAATCCGCCTCCTCGCCAAGGGCGACACGTGGTCCCTGCTCACCGGCCTCTACTACGCCGAGAGTCTGCGCAGCTACTACTCCGACGGACCGTTTTATTACACCGTGCCCGCCCCGCTCGACCAGGTGTTCGGTCTGCCCACCGGCGCCCGCGCGCTGCTTTCGGTGCAGTCCGATTCCTCCATCGAGACCACCAACCAGGCCATCTACCTCAACGGCGATTGGGAACCCAACGAGCGCTGGACCCTCTCCGCCGGTCTGCGTTTCGACCGCGAGGAGGCCGACCGCGATTCCGCGCAAAACATCCTGCTGCTCCAGGGTTTCCCCGACAACTACGCCCTCATCGACGTCCCGTCCCTCGGCATCCCCGCCGGCACTCCGGCCAACGTCGCCCTCCAGGCCATCGCCGGCGACGCCACCGCCGCCGCCCTCGGCGACGACGCCTTCAACACCGTGTTGCCCTCCGCCGGCATCACCTACCACTGGACGCCCGACATCAGCACCGGTCTCAGTTACACCCGCGGCTACCGCTCCGGTGGCGTTTCCTTCAACCAACGCCGCGCCTCCATCGTCGGCTTCGATCCCGAGTTCACCAGCAACTACGAGTTCTCGTTCCGCTCGGTCTGGCAGGACGGCAAGGTGATGTTCAACGCCAACGCCTTCTACGTCGATTGGACCGACCAACAGGTCGCCGTCCAACTCTCCTCCGATGTCTATGACCGCCAGGTCGAGAACGCCGGCCAATCCGAATATTACGGCTTCGAGGTCGAGCTGCGCGAAGACCTCGGCCACGGCTGGAGCGCCTACCAATCCCTCGGCCACACCCAGACCGAATTTGTCGAGTTCACCTCCACTGCCGGCGATTACTCCGGCAACGCCTTCCCCAACTCGCCGCAGTGGACGCTCAGCGCCGGCCTGAGCTACCAACGCGCCGAAGGCCTCTTCGGCAACCTCGCCGTGTCCTACGTCGACGACAGCTTCACCGCCGCCGAAAACGATCCCGACTTCGTCCTGCCCGCCCGCACCTTGGTGAACGCCAAACTCGGCTACCGCTGGGGCCAATGGTCGGCCTACGTCTACGCCCAGAACCTGTTCGACGAGGACTACCTCGACAACCTCTGGAGCCAAAGCGCCACCCTCCTCGGCGCCCGTCCCGGTGCCCCGCGCGTCGCCGGCGTGGGCATCGAAGCGAAGTTCTAAGTCCCGCCGCTCTCCCATGCCTCCGTCCGACCGCCCCACCGCTGCTCGCGCCGCACCACGTCGCGCCCGCTCCTGGCTCGCCGCCCTCTACCCGGCGGTCTGGCGCTGGCATTTCTGGGCCGGCCTCGCCGTTACGCCCTTCCTCATCATCGTGTCGCTCACCGGCGCGCTCTACGTGTTTAAGGAGGAGCTCCAAGTCTGGTCGCACGCCAAGGCCATGACGGTCAGCGTGCCTGGCGACGCCACCCCGCGCCCCTTCAGCGAACGCGTCGCCGCCGCCCGCGCCACGCTCGGACCCGAGTGGGAGTTCAGCGCCTTCAGCCGCCCCGTCGCCCCCGGTCGAGCCGATGAGATCATCTTTGAATCCGAGGGTCTGCCTCACCCCGAAACCAGCGACGACGGAGCACATGAACACGAGGACGAACACGAACACGCTCACCGTTATGTATTCGTAAATCCTTACACGGCGGAGGTGCAGGGACAGCTCGATTTGGAACAGAGCTTTTTTGGCATCGTGCTCGATCTGCACCGCACCTTGCTGGGTGGTGCGATCGGCCGCTACGCCGTCGAACTCGCCACCTGCTGGGGCATCGTTTCCCTGCTCACCGGGCTGCTGCTCTGGTGGCCGCGCGGTAAAGAAAAACTCTGGGGCGTCTGGCTGCCACGCCTGCGCAAAGGCGGCAAACTCGCGCTGCGCGATCTGCACACGATCCCCGGCCTCTACCTCTTCGGCGTCGCCCTCGCCATCATGGTCACCGGCCTGCTCTACACCCAGGTCTGGGGCAACGCGTTCTTCGCCGGACTCTACGTCGGCGGCCAACTCCCGCCCGCCTACGTCAGCCCGCCGCACTCCACGCCGTTGCCCGACGGCGCCGAGCCCGCCTCGATCGACACCATCGTCGCCGAAGCCCGCACCCACTATCCGTTCCCGGCCTTCTTCCTCGCCGCTCCCCATGAAGAAAACGGGGCGTGGGATCTCTTCGGTCCCACCGACACCGGCGACCTCGAGGATGGCGTCGTCTACGTCGATGCCACCACCGGCGAAACCCTGGCCGTCATCCACTACGACGAACTCTCCCTCGGCGCGACCACCGCGCTCATGTTCTACTCCATTCACACCGGCTCGGTCTTTGGACTGCCCACCAAGATCCTGGCCGTGCTCGCCTGCCTGGTCATCATCGCCATGAGCGTGACCGGCGTGTGGATGTGGTGGCGCCGCCGACCCGCCGGCACCTTCGGCGCCCCGCGCAAAACCCGGAACGAGCAGGTCCCCAAAACCATCGCCGCCACCATCGTGGTCCTGGCGATCCTCTTCCCCCTCGTCGGCCTCAGCCTGATCGTCTTGGGCCTCGCCAGCTTCGCCCGCCGTAAGCTCCGCCCCGCTTCCTCCTAATGCGGTGTGCCGCCTCGACCGCCGTCAACCGCATGCCGGTGCGGCGCGGCCTGGAGTTGCGCTGGGGGCTGGCCCTTGATCTCGCCGCGATCGCGCCCGCCGACGCTCCCCGGGTGGCGTTTCAGCTGGAACCAACACCCGGGTGCCTGCGCACGCATCGTGGTGAGCTTTCCACCGTCAACGCTCCGGCGCCCTCCGGCTTCAGCGTCGAAATCCTGCTTTCCCCGGCGACCGCCGACGAGATGCTCGCCGCCGACCCTTCCGCCGGTGCCGCCGCGCTGCGCCGCTTCATCGCCGGCCACGGTCCGGGCTTTGAACACCCCCTCAGCGCCCGCGCCCATCTCGCCGTCGAGTCGATCCAACGCTGTCCCTTCGTCGGGGTCTGCCGCACCATGGCGCTCACCGCCCGCTGCCACGATCTGCTGGTGGAGTGCCTCACCGCTTGGAGCGCCGCACTGCAACCCGCTCCGGTCACCACACCCAACGCCACCACCGCCGTCCACCTCGCGGCCGAAATTCTGGAACGCGACCTCGAACACTCGCCGGCCCTCGCCGATCTCGCCGGCCGCGTCGGTCTGAGCGAAACCACCCTCAAGCGCGCCTTCCCCCGTGTCTTCGGCCTCACTGTATTCGGATACTTGAGACGCCGCCGCATGGAAGCCGCCCGCCGACTGCTCGAAGCCGGCACCGCCACCGTGCTCGAAGCCGCCGCCGCCGTCGGCTACAGCAACCCCAGCAACTTCGCCGCCGCCTTCCGGCGGGAGTTTGGCCTGAACCCCAAATCCCACCAGCTCGCCAACCGCGCACGCTGACCCGCTCCGGCTCAAAAACGAGCCTCCGCAGGTGGAGAATCCACGACCCAACCTGCGAAACTGGGCGGCCCTGATGACGATCCCGCACTTCGCTCATGCGCCCTCGGTCCTGCCGCGGGTCCCATTCGCCCCCGCCCTTCGCTAGGCCATGGCCCGACTGCGACAGCAGTTGCGCTCCGTGCTGTTCTGGGGCCATTTGATCTGCGGGTTGGTGGCCGGCGCGGTCATCGCCATTCTCTGCTTCACCGGGGCGGTGCTGGCCTTTGAGGACGAGGTCCTGGCCTGGGTGGAACCGCCGCCCCAACTCAGCCAGGCCGAAGCCGCCGAGGTGCGGCCCTTTCACCCCACCACTGTGATCGGACGCATCGAATCACTCCACCCCGGCGATCGGGTCACATCGCTGCGCTTTTACCGGGACCCGCGCCGACCCTACTGGGTCAGTTTCCGCGACCAACCCACGCGTTACCTGCACCCCGGCACATTCGCCATGATGGAAAACGAGCGTGGCGCCTGGCGGAAGTTTTTCAGTTTCAACCTGAGTCTGCACCGTCAACTCGCCGCGCCGCGTTCCTCTGCGAAGGAAGCGCGGTGGTGGAACCGCAACCTTGGCAATCGCATCATCGCCATCACCACCGGCGTGTTTCTCTTCCTGTGCCTCAGCGGCCTCTGGCTGTGGTGGCCACGCCGAATGAACTGGCGAACCTTCCGCCAGCTTGCCCGGGTGCGCTTGGACCTGAGGGGACTCAAGCGGGACTGGAACTGGCACAACGCTCTCGGCTTCTGGATGCTGTTGCCGCTGGCCGTGATGTGCCTCACCGGCCTGGCGATCTCATTCGAGGCGGTGCGGAATGCGATCTATCCCGGGTCCACCGAAGCACCGGTCGAAATCATCGCCCCATCCCCGGATGCACCCGCCGCCTCACCCGATTTGGTTTTCGAGCGCATCACCGAGGTGGTTCCCGACTGGACTTACATGATCTTCTACCTGCCGCGCCTCCGCGAGGACGGCACTCTCATCCCGCGCCCCCTCACCATCTACACTCGGGATGCGTCATGGCCGACCGCTCCCTACACGACGCTGCGTTTTAACCCCTACTCCGGGGAACTCCTGCGCGCACCGCTTTGGGAGACCCTTTCGCCCTCTCAAGCCATGCGGGTGCTCAACGACACCCTGCACACCGGAGAGGCCTTCGGCGTCATCGGCAAGGCCGTCGCCAGTCTCTCCTGCGTCGGCGGACTGATCCTCGTTTACACCGGCTTCGCCCTCACTTGGCGGCGTTGGCGGCGCTTCCGCTCCCGCCGTCGCGCGTCCGCCTAGGTCGAATCCTCGGCCCCTTTTTAACCTCACCATGAAACCTACCCACGATTCCCTCCTGCGAGTGACCTTCCGCGCCCTCGCTTCCCTCTCGGCGGCCCTATGGGTCACCGCCCCACCTCACAGTTTCGCGCAAGCGGAGCCTGTCTCCCTCGACACCATGATCGTCGAGGGCGAGGCCGAACAGATCTCCCAGGCTTACACCGCTCTAAAATCCGGCACCGCCCTGCTCGATACGCCGGCCTCCGTCAGCCTCGCCACCGAGGCATTGCTGGACGCCCAAGGGGCCGTCAGCCTGCAGGACGCCATCCGCAACCTCAGCGGACTCGGTCAGGCCGGCAACAACTACGGCATCGGCGACCAACTCGTCATCCGCGGCCAGGAAATCTCCTACACCTACGACGGACTCGACGCCGGGTCCGGTGGCAGCGGCGGCGGCTCCGGGGCCACCGTGCGCTCGCTCACCAACGTTGAGCGCGTCGAGGTGCTGAAGGGGCCCGCCGGCACGCTCTACGGCATCGGTGGCGCCGGTGGCATCGTCAACCTGGTGGAAAAACGCCCGCAGCCCGTCGCACACGATCGCCTCCGCGCCTATGTCGGCACCTGGGAAACCTACGGCGCCGAGTATGACTTCAACCGTCCGCTCAACGAACGTTGGAGCTTCCGTTTCATTGCCTCCACCCGCCAGAGCGAGGGCTATCGCAACTTCAACGAAGACCGCACCGAGTTCTATCCCTCCCTGCGTTTCGACGCCAACGCCGACCACACCCTGCTCTTCACCGGCGCCTACATCGCCGACCGCGTGCAGGTCGATTCCATCGGCCACCCCGTGCGCATCTTTGACGAAAGCAGCACCGGCGTGCCGGCCGCGGAGGCCACGGTCGCCGACATCCCCAACGGCCCGACCGGCGGCGGACGCGTGCAGCTCACGCCCGATCAACAGCAACAACTCATCGACAGCCTCGCGCCCGGCGACGGCACGCAACCGTTCGACCTCGGGAACGTGAGCCTCATCTCACCCCTGGCCCGACCGACCGACGGCGAGGAATTCCGCTTCAAGGTCCGCCATGATTGGTCCATCGGCGCCGACACCGCCTTCGCCCAATACGCGCAGTTCCGTTCCTACGGCTCCGACTACGTGCGCCAGACCGGCGCCTACAATTACGTCTACTGGAACCGCAACGGCAGCATCAACGCCGCTCCCCGCGCCCCCCTCGTCGAAAACGGCGTGCTGTATCCCTACGCCGCCCGCCGTCAGGAATACCGCAAGGTCGATTTTCAGGAAGACACTCTGCAATACTTCGCGGAGTTGAAACACCGCATCTCCCGCGGCGAGGTCACCCACGATCTGCTGGCGACATCCTACCTCGAATGGCGAGACTACGAGACGCAGAACTGGAGCGTCTACGACGCCGACAATTCCCGCTCGGCCGCCAACCCCGTCCCCTACATCTACGATATCCGCTCCCCCAACTGGCCCACCGGTCGATTCGAAGACTACGAGCAGTATCCATCATCTGACTACACCAAGGACGTGACCTCGATCGGAGCCGGCCTGCAGGATGTGATCACCTTGCCCCACGATCTCACGGCCCGCTTCGCCGTCGGTTACAACCGCATCAAACAGGACTACGACAACAACCTCCAACGTTCCGGCGATCCCCTGCCGGTCGCCTCCAGCGACGAAGGGCTCAACTACAACGCCGGCCTGTCCTGGCGGGTGCGGCCCCAGACCTCGGTCTTCGTGACCGCCGCACAAGGGCGCACGGCCTACAGTGTCACGGGCTCGGTTAGTCTCAACAACCCGCCCGACAGCGAATCGGAAAACTTCGAGATCGGCCTGCGCCACCAGATGCTCGACGGCCGTCTCCTCTTCTCCACCGCGTTGTTCGCCACCTCGCGGACCCACCTCCGCTACGGCAACCCACTCTACGACGACGACCCTGGTTCACCGACCTACAACATCGAGGTGGATCCCTACCGCTACGACGGCTACGAGGAAACCCGCGGCGCCGAGCTTGATCTCAACGTCAACCTCACCGACCGCTGGATGATCAACGCCAACGCCACTTACCAGGATCCCCGCACCCGCCGGGATCCGGGCACCGGCACGGTCACGGGACTGCAGAAAGGCCTGCCCCGCGTCTTTGGCTCGGTCTGGGCCCAGCATGTGTTGGCCACCGAGTTTGCGGGCGGTCGGGTGACCCTCGGCGGTGGGGTGACCCATACCGGCCGGCGCTCGATCAATTCCACCTCCTTCGGTATCGCCCAGGCCTACGTCGACGCCTTCACCACGATCGACGCCATCGTGCGCTACGACAATCCGGACCACTGGAACGTCCAGCTCAACCTCAACAACGTCACCGACGAGGCCTACTACGACCTCGCCCAGTTTCTCGGCGGCCGCCCGGGCGAACCCTTCAACGCCACCGTGACCTTCACCGCCGAATTCTGACTCCGGTGGTCGGTTGCGCCGGTCCCATCGTCAACCGCCTCGGCCTTTCCCTGCGGCTCGGACTTATCCCTGCCGCAGGGACCCTCGGCGGGCCTTAATTGACCGGCCGCGAGTGGAGAATCCACCGCCGAATCTGCGATGCTAACGGCCTCAATTCGACCGCCCGCAACCACACTCATGTTCTCCCGTTTTTCCGCCCATCCGTCCTCGCCCTCGGCCACGACCTCCGCCCGGCTGTCCCGTTGCTTCGCCACCACCGCCGATGGTCGCATCCCCCTCACCCTGGACTGGCCGCGACACTTTCAACGCCTGGGCGAAGAACCCCGGCTCGCCCTCCAAACCCGGCACGCCCGCGCCCGACTCATATCGCTCGGCCCCTTCCCGGTGGGTGACACCATCTCCGGCGATTTCCAGCGGCCCGATTGCCGCCTGCGTTTTCACTACCACAACTGGAGCAACGTCTGGGCCCAGCTGTCCCCCTGCGACTGCTGCGGATCACCGGGTCGTATCGACTTTATCAATACTCACGGAGCCGAATTTATGCAGGTATGCGCCGCGCCCGATGCTCCGGCCATCGCCTGGGCCCTATTGCTCGGCACCTTGGCTGAACGGACTCCAGCGGAACTGCCCGAGCTCCCAGCCGCCCCGTTTTCCTCCTACGAACTCCCGCGCCTGCCGCGTCGGGCGTGGGCCCTCGAGGCCTCGCCGGCCGCGATCAGCGAATTCCTCCAACAGCTCGGTGCCGACCCTCAGCCGGTCACCGTTTGCCTGCACACCGGCGACGTCTTCCACCACCGTGTTTTCGTGCCCGCCGCCGTGAGCTGCGACCCGCACCTGCTGCAGGCCGGTGATCGTCGCACCACCGTGCAACTCGCCCACCACAACGCACTGCATCCGCACCTTGAGGCGAGCACCCGCGGCCTCTGGCTTCACCTCGCCGACGCCACCGGTTCCATCCTCCTCTCCCTCGGGCCCGGCGACGCCGAAGGCCCCGCCCGCGCCGCCTGGGATCACACCCTACACCAACGCTTCAACCTCTGACCTGTTCCGCTGACGCGGTGATCTCCGTCGGCTCTCCCCCTCCTCCCTCCTCCGCCATGCCCGACCTTCACATCCACTTTGCCACCATGACCGGCAACGCCGAAACCGTTGCCACCGACACCCAATCTCGCGCCACCGACGAAGGCTGGACTGCCCATGTCCACGACCTCGGCGACCTGACACCGCAGGATCTCACCGACCGCGAACTCGCCGTGTTCATCGTGTCCACTTGGGGTGACGGCGAGCCGCCCGATGATGCCGCCGATTTCTGGTATGCGCTCGAAGAGGCCAACCTCGATCTATCCGGCATGCGCTTCGCCGTCTTCGGTCTCGGGGACAAGGATTACACCGAGTTCAACGGCTTCGCCCGGCAACTGGACGCTCGTCTCGCCACCCTCGGGGCCACGCGTCTGCTCGATCGCTTTGATGCCGACCTCGACTTCGACGAGACCTTCCCAGCCTGGGCCGATCGCTTCTTCACCCGCCTGGCCGTCGAACGCGAAACCTCCGGAACGTGATGCCCCACCTCCGCCCCAGTCGTCGCGAACAAATGGATACACTGCGCTTCGTCGTGGCAGCCATCGTCGCCCTGCTCATCACCACCGCCTTCATCCTGTCGCTCCACTGAAGCTGAGCCCGCCATGACCTCGCCGCTCCGGGTCGTTGGTCGCATCGTCGCGGCACAGCTGAGAATGCGATTGATTATCAAAACCAATTCGCCCCGGACGTGCCCGTCCTCTTGCGCCGCGCGGGGCCTCGGCGCATATTGAGACCAGTTAGCCAATAACCACCTCACTCCCTGAAAGGATCTTAATATGGAAACCACGACCGCCACCACCACCAAGGCCTGCGCCACCTGTTCCCACTTCAAGACAACCGACGCCACCGAGGGCGAGTGCCGTCGTCGTGCGCCGCAAACCATCGCGTTCAACGTCGACGACGATGTGAAGTTTGAATCCCGCTTCCCCACCACCAAGGCCTCCGACTGGTGCGGAGAATACGAGCAGGCCTGATCCCTCAGCCTACCTACCTCCCCCTTTCGCCGCTGACCACCCCGGTCAGCGGCTTTTTTGCGCTCCAATCCCAGGGACCACCGACGCCCACCCCGCCAACGCGGTCATCCCCGTCGCCGCGTTTGCCCCTCATTCCCTCTACCCCTCAATCGTTTCGCCCCGCCGGCCCTTACTCAAATTCTGCGACCCATTCTCATCTTTCTTCTTGAAACCGCGTCTCATTCTCGATCCTCTACGGCAACTTCTTGAGAATGAGTCCCATTACTGAGATTGACCACCTGCTTATTGAGATCGCGTCTCCCCTCGCCCGCGAGGCCGACACGATCCTTGATCTGCGTGCCGCCGCCTCCGCCGACCCACATCCCGGCCGCTGCGTGAGCTGCTATTTTAAACTCCTCGCCGCCGCGCCCGCCGATCTCACGCCGCGCTTCACCCCGTTGCGCCGCTGGCTCGAAGCACGCATCGAAATCACCGCGACCGACGATCAACGCCAAACCCTCCTCGAGGTGCTGCCGCTGCAACTCGACGACGCCGATCTCGAGTCCTGCTGCCGCCGGGCCATGAACCACATCTTCGAGGATCGGGCCTACCCGCAATCCAGCGAGATCGGACTCCGTTTCCGCTTCCGCTCCGCCACCCCGACCTCGCCGGTGGCCTCCTCCGCCGCGGCTTAAGTCGTGTCCGACTCCATTCCAGTCGCCTCAGCCAACAACGCCTTCGTCACCGCGGCCGCCCAACACTGGCAGCGCGCCGGTCAGCGCATCACCCACGTGCGCACGATCATCTGTCAGGTCGTGGCCGTGCGCGACGTCCTTTTCACCGCCGATCAACTCCTGCCGCTGGTGCGCGCCGTCGATCGCGGCATCTCCCTCGCCTCCATTTACCGCACCCTTGGCGACCTCAGTCGTTTCGGCCTGCTCCATGAGAGCCGCGGCACCCACGACGAACGCTGCTACGCCGTCGTGCCCCCGGAACGCGCCGGGACGCTCGCCAGCGCCGTCACCGTCGTCTGCCGCGACTGTGGAGAACTGCATCCTCTCCACGCTCCCTGTCTGGCCATGCGCGAAACGTTCGGCGTGCGGCAAGCAGGGTTCAATCCGCGCAAACTCGACCTGCGCATCGAGGCCGACTGCCAGTCGCTGCGTGACACCGGCCACTGCGACCGCTCCGACCGCCGCAGCAACGCCAAGGCCTAGTCGCCCCACCCATCCGCCGACCGCGGCCGGCTCCGATGCGCTGACTCCGGACCGCCCGCTCCTCCTTTTCCGCCACTATCTTCCACTGAGTCCGATTTCCGAAACTACACCGCAATGAACATCACTGCCGTTTCTCCGTCCCAATTCCTCCGCTTCGGCGCGGGGCTCCTCGCCCTCGCCTTGGCCGCAAACGCCCACGCGCAAACGCTCCCCGACGCCGACACCCTCTCGCTCAGCGAGCTCACCGTCACCGCCAAGCGTGAATACCGCACCTCCCAAGGCGCGACCAATCTGCCGCTCACGCTCAAGGAGACGCCGCAGTCGATCAGCACGATCGACCAGGAAGCCATGCGCGATTTCGCCACCACCGGCACGCACGACGCCCTGCGCCTCGGCACCGGCATCACCGTCGACCAATGGGAAACCAGCCGCACGTCCTACAGTTCCCGCGGCTTCGACATCATGCTCACGCAGGTCGACGGCCTCGGCATGACCAACGACTGGGGCCTGGTCGTCGGCCAGCAGGACACCTACCTGTTCGACCGCATCGAACTCATCCGCGGCGCCAACGGTCTGCTCACCGGCGTGGGCAACGCTTCCGGCACCATCAACTACGTGCGCAAGCGCCCCACCAATACCAACGGCGGCGAGTTCAGCCTCCGCGCCGGCTCCCACGATCTCTTGCGCGCCACCCTCGACTACAACCAGGTCCTCACCGACTCCGGTTCCTGGGCCGCCCGTTTCGTCGTCGCCCACGAAGACACCGACTCCTACCTCCGCGCCCTCCAGGACCGCCGCACCACCGTCTATGGCGTCGTTGAAGGCCAGGTCGGCGCCTCCGGCGTGCTCACCGCCGGCTTCTCCTACACCGAGTCGCTGCAACAGTCGCCCATGTGGGGTTCACTCACCCTCCTGCTCGCCGATGGCACCCAGGCCGAATTCGACCCCTCCGCCTCCACGTCGCAGGACTGGACCCGCTGGGAGCTGAGCGCCCTCAACGCCTTCGTGGAGTATGCCCACGCCTTCTCCGACGACTGGGAAGCCAAGCTCACCTACAACCACCGCTCCGGCGACGAGGCCGTGAAACTCTTCTACGCCTACACCTTCACCGGCGCCCTCAACAACGACTACACCGGCCTCGTCGGCTGGCCCTACCGCAGCGACTCCGAGTCGAGCGCCAACATCGTCGACGCCAGCCTCACCGGCCGTTTCGACGCCTTCGACCGCCGCCACGAGGTCATCGCCGGCCTCAGTTATTCGCAGCAGGACACCTATACCGACGCCTACAACATCGTCAGCTCGGCCGACACCACCCTGCCCGCCTTCCCCTACGCCGGTGACATCTTCCCCGAGCCCGTCTGGGGCGACACCTACGTCGGCAGCGACGGCGACCAGTCCCTCCTGCGCTTCTACGCCGCCACCCGCCTCGCTCTCAGCGACCGCTTGAAAGCCATCGGCGGCATCAACGCCATTAAGCTCGAGCGCGACGGCACCTCCATCTACGGCGGCGGCGTCAACCTCGACAACGAGACCACCGAAAAAGTCAGCCCCTATGCCGGCCTCACTTACGACCTCACCGACCACGTCCTGGCCTACGCCTCCTACTCCGACATCTTCCAGGCGCAGGATCAGCGCGACATCAACGGTGCCTTTCTCGCCCCGATGAAGGGCGTCAACTTCGAGGTCGGCCTCAAAGCCGAGTGGCTCAACCGCCGCCTCCTCACCACCGCCGCCTACTTCGACGCCGAACAACAAGGCCTCGCCACCGAAGCCGGCTTCGATCCCGTCGCCCAACAATCCTACTACGAACCGCGGGACGTGCGCTCACGCGGCTTTGAGTTCGAAGCAACCGGTCGCATTGGCGAGCGCACTCACCTCACCGCCGGCATCACCCGCATGGAACTCACCGGCCCGGACGGCAACGACATCTACGAATGGATCCCGCGCACCATCGTGAGCCTGCGCGCCGACACCCGCCTCGCCGCACTGCCGCAGCTCAAATTCGGCGCCGGCCTCCGTTGGCAATCCGACGTCTCCAGAGACGGCGGCGCCCGTCAGGATTCCTACCTGCTCGTCAACGCCTTCGCCGCCTACGAACTGAACCGCAAGGCCACCGTCCGGCTCAACGTCGACAACGTCACCGACGAGAAATACCTGCGCACCGTCCAATACGGCGCCATCTACGGCGCCCCCCGCCAATTCTCCGTCGCCTTCGACTACAAGTTCTAAACCACGAATGGACACGAAAGGCTTCGGCTACCGCCTACGCACCGCAGCTGGATGGCGGGATTGGAAGCTGAACGGTAGTGAAGCCCATCCGTGTCCATCCGTGGTTAAAAACTCGTCCTGCCCGCTCCATGCGTAAACGCCTCTGGCAACTGCACTCCTGGCTCGGCCTCTTCGCCGGGCTGGGCCTCGTCCTCATCGGCCTCACCGGCAGCGTGCTCGTGTTTCACCACGAGATCACCCGCGCCCTGCAACCCGACCGTGTCCTGCGCGAATCGCCGGTCGACGCTCCACGCCTGCCGCTCTCGCAACTCATCACCACGGTCGAGACCGCCCAGCCCGACTTCTGGGTGCGCGGCTGGTTGCTCTACCACGGCGACGAACGCCGTGACGTCGCCTACCTCACGCCCCACGCCGACTCGAACGACTGGCACATCGTGACGGTCGATCCTGCCACCGGCACACTCGGCACGGCGACGCCAGTCGCCACACACGACACGATCTACGGCTGGTTCGTCGACCTGCACTACACCTTCTTCGCCGACCACGTGGGTCTCGTGCTCACCGCTCTGCTGGCGATCATTTTCATCTTCCTCAGCCTCTCCGGCCTCTACCTGCATCGTGCGTTTTTCAAAACCGTCTTCCGCCTGCGCTGGGGCCAGAGCTGGCGCCTCTTCTCGTCCGACGTGCACAAGGCCGTCGGCATCGCCTCACTGCCTTTCAACCTGCTGCTCGGCTTCACCGGCGCCTACTGGAACATCGCCCACGTCATCGAGGAAATGAGTCACGACCACGAGGAAGCGGAGGTCTGGACGACCTACGAAGGTCGCCTCGATCGCGTCGATGAGCTGCCCGCCTTGGCCGAATCCCAGTGGCCGGGCTACGCCTTCAACTACGTCTACCTGCCCACCGCCGAGGACCAACAGTTCTACGTCTTCGGCCAGACCGAACCCGGCGCGGCCTTGCGCAGTCGCTACGGCAGCACGCTCTGGCTCGATGCCGCGTCATTGGAAATCAACTACGAGAAAGACCTGCGCAACGCCGGACTCTGGGCGCGCGTCGTCGACAGCTTTGAGCCACTCCACTTCGGCGACTTCGGCGGACTCGTTTCCAAGATCCTCTGGTGCCTCGCCGGCCTCGCCCCCGGCGCCCTCACCCTCAGCGGCGCGCTGATCTGGTTTCATCGCCGCCGCAAACAACCGCGTTCGCCGACCTCAGTCGTTTGACCCTGCAGCAAGTCCGCCGCGACGGCGGCGCCACCAAGCAAAACCGAGGCACCCGAGGCCCGCCAGTGCCGCGTAAGTCGACGGCTCCGGCACGGCCGACAGATTGAAATAGTCCGTGCCCGAGCCGGTCACGAAAGTGTAGTTCTCCACGTCCAGCTGCAGGCTGTCGTCCAGCAGCGCCTGAAACGAAAACGTCCCATCCAGATCCGCCGTCACGCCGCCGCCCGCGCGTTGCCCGCTCGTCGATCGCGTGACCTGCGTAGTCAGAATTTGCGTGCCGCGAAAGGTGATGGTCTCACCGAGATTCAGGTAAAGGTAACCAAAGGTCGACGTCGGCGAGGCCGGATAACTCTGTGCCTGAATGTCACCGCTGGAGTTGACCGTCGTGCCGGCATTGTTCGAGAGCGTGGTCACCGCAAAGGTGCTGTCGTCCTCGGTATCCACTTCACCGATACTCAAGCTGCTGTAGATCGTGTAACGGCCGCTGGTGCCATCGATGCCCGAGTAGCCCGCCGTGCCGGTCATCTCCAGCACCACCTGCACGCGCACCGCCGTGCCGATCTCCGCCGGGTTCGCCGGATCGATACGCAGGGTGTCGGTAAAGGCCGTCTGCGTGGCGGTCGAGCCAGTCAGGTCCGTGCCAAAACCCGTCGTCGAGTTTTTGGTGAAATAGGCCTCGGTGTGCGTCACCCCGTAGCTCGCCGTCACGGTGCCACCCGCCTGCACGGTCATGGCCCCACTGGCATAATCCACGGATGCCGAGGCTCCGGCGGTGCCGGTGTCCAAGGCCTCGGCCGCTGAGAGGCGATTGTTGATTTCCACCGAGCTCGCAAACTGCGCGGAGAGCCCGACCGGAGCGAGGGCCAGCAGGCCGGTCAGCAGAACAACCCGAAAATCGGTGACGGAGGTGATGAGGAGTCGACTCAACATGATCGTGCTCACCCTACCATCGATGCACGCACGACGCTTCCGGCGGTGTTTTCCGGAGCTTTGCCCTTGTCGCTGTCCCCGGACCTTTTAACGCTCCGCGCCCCAATGGAGGACGGCTGCCACCTTGAAGTGTTTCTTGTCAGCGGCGACCACGGTTGGGAACTCGACCAGTGGCGCTTCCGCTGCGATGTCACCGCCCCCGCCAAGCACGCCCATCGAGGTGATCGCTACGGGCGCCTCGCCACCGCGCTCACCTGGACCCGCGCCATGAAAGCGATCGTGCTGTTGGTCCTGCGTCACGCCGCCACCTCCGACACCTGGGCCACCGTGCAAGGCGGTCGCGGCACCCCCGCCCGCACCTTGGCCAACCTGCTCGAACACCCCGAGCGCAGCAGTGCCGCCACCGCCTTCTCCGACCATCGCGGCCACTGCCACCTCAAAAACCTGCTCGAGCTCAACACCGCCGGTCGCGACCCCGGTGGCGCGGTGCGCCACGCCGTCGGTTTTCGCGCCCACCAGCTCCCGCCGCATCAGGTGCAGGTTCACCTCGACGGCCAACCTTGCCGCGACGCCGCCCGCCTCAACGCCGTCGCCGACGAACTCGCCACCGCATGGTCGCCCGCCGTTCGCCCCGCTCCCGCGTCCCCACCCCGACCCGCGCGTCCCACCATCGATCTCAACGACGCCGTGGCACGTTTCTACCGAGATGCGGTGCAACACGGTTGGTTGCAGGCCACCACTCACTCCCTCGCCGACCTCGTGCCCGGCGCCCTCCACCTCGCATTTACCTCTTCCCGCCAACAGGAGTTCGACTACGCCCACAGCGGCGGAACCGATGGTGATTCATTTCTGCTTAGCACCATGAGCACCGCCGACAGCCACCCACTCATCTATCGCTGTCAGGGTCAGGTGCACAGCATCTCCGAGGTGCTCAGCGCCACCGCTTGGCGCGAACGCGCCATGTATCGCGCCGCGCGACCTCATCTGCAAATGGGCGATGCCCTCGGCTCCGACTGGCGACTCGCTGATGGTCGGATGCTCAACGCCTGCACCATTCGCGAACAACGCAGCTTCACCGAGCAAGACCGCCGCGCGCTCGCTTGGCTGGCCCCTCACCTGCGCAACGCCGCGTCCCTGCATCTGGGACCGCCAACCTCGCACCGCACGTCACGTCACCTGCGCATCCTGCCGCTCGCCGACCTGCCCACCGGCACCGCGACCTTTCAACGCGAACTCAGCGCGCACCTGGCGCCCCTCGCGCCGCAGCCCGATGCCAGGCTGCACCAGCAGGTCAGCCAATGGTGGCGCCGCCATCAGACGTCCTCTCGCCAACGTTCGCGGGCCTCATGGTTTCGCGCCGCCGACGGCCTCACCGTGGTATGTGTCCCACCCGGCCCCAACCGCGACGGCGCGATCGTGGCCGGCCTGACCACCGGTTAGTCCCGGGCGCGTGAGCGCGCCACAGTCACTTCGTTTTGAAGCCGCCCATCAGATAGATGATGAGCACGATCAGCAGCACCAGCCCGAGGCCACTGCCGCCGATCGCCGGACCACCGACATAAAAACCACCACCGCCAAACAGCAGGAGGAGCAAGAGGACAACGAGGAGTAAGTTCATAGGATGAAATGCGATGGTGTTCAGGAATTTGAAGCACTCGCTGCCTGCGCTGACCCCGCTCCTCCAATTCGGTTTTCATCGCTGCTAAAATACTGGGGCAGTCACGTCGCACCACCAACGCCGGTCCCGCCAACGCGGTGATCCCCGACCGCCCCGCCCGTTTGGAAAGCGTCTCCCTAAGACCTCTTCAGTTCGTCCATCTCAACGCGAATCGTTCGTCGTCGTTGCGGTAGTTCTTTCGTTCCAACACGGTGTTCTCGGCGATCAATATCATGTGACCGACGGCCGGATAGGCCGTGTCATAGAACGACAGTTCGGGCGAGAAACCCTCCAAACAGTCCAGGAACCTATCCAAGGCGATCTGCGCGGCATTCCGATCATCCCGCCGCCCGTTAAATCTGTTTAGTAGCAACAGCGCTTCCGGAAACGCAGGTTTGATTTCCAACGCCCGCTGAATCCTTGTCATCGCAAACTCCGAATCCAGGACGGCATGGGCGCCTTCTGCACCGATCCTGATTTCCACGGAAGCCCAGAGTGCCAAGGCATTTTCGGCATCCCACTCGAGCGCCTTCTCGACCATCGCCGCGCTGTCGATCGCCAGGTAACGGTCCATATTGGTCTTGAATGAAAACCAAGCGATACGGGTATAGAGCGCACTGAGCACCTTCGCGATTTCGGCTTCCGGCGCTTCCTCCAAGCCGTTGGCCTTCACAAATGCCAGCGCGGATCGATAGTGGTTGGCGGCATTCCGAAAATGCTCACGACCAATCGCACCATTTCCGATCACGCCCATCCGCATTGCTTCTGCCTCCAGTAAGCCGGCGTATTGTTCTCGAGCCGCCGCTTCGGCGAGGTTTGCCAGGGTTTCGCTTCTCGAATCAGCGCGCAGACCAACCGAGACCAGCCAGAGGCAAGCGAGTAGAAATAGAATGAGCGTTCGATGGTTTCTCAAAGCGGCAGGTTTAGCGAAGGCGGATCCCATCTCTTTGCCCGATCCGTTAGCGCGGGGACCGAGCCTTGCAGAGTTCGGAAGCGACGGTCTGGCGCGGCGTTTTTTGGGGAAAAGCATGGCGAGATTCATGCCGAAATTCGGGAAAGCAGCGCTAAGTGCCGAGGGCCAGTCGCAGGAAGCGTCCGCATCCTGCTCGTCGATACCACCATTGACGAGTTGAGAACTTCAACCGCCGTCTCCCATCACCCGCCCTCCTTGCGACACAGCGCTAAAACGCATCCGCGAAAGGAAACGCTTGATGAGGCGCGAATCAAGCGACCCACCTTCCCCCGCCGCTTGCGTGCGCTGCCGGTCTGGTGTCTACGTGCGGGCAAACCTCCTTGCCATGACTCCCCTCGTCATCCGTCACACCACGTCCTACCGCTACTCGAGCCCTGTCCGCCTCGGCGGTCACCGCTTGCTCCTGCGACCACGCGTGGGTCACGACCTGCGCATCACCAGCTCCAGCCTCGAGATCGACCCGACCCCGGCCAAAATCACCTGGTCGCGCGACGTGCATAACAACTCGGTCGCCTCCGTCACGTTCACGGACACGCCCACCGATCACCTCACCCTCCGTAGCGAGGTGCAGGTGGAACACTACGACATCAAACCCCTCGATTTCATCGTCGAAGACCGGGCCGTAAACTACCCTTTCGTGCTCGACCCGGCCGAACGCATCGACCTCACCCCCTACCTCACGCCGGTCTTCAACGCCGATCAAAAGGTCGTCGGCGAATGGGCCAAACAGTTCGCCCCCACCGGCCAGACCGTCGAAACCTACGCCCTGCTCGATCGCCTCAACCGCACCATCGCCGACACCTTCACCTACGCCGCCCGCGAGGAACCCGGCGTGCAACGCCCGGCCAAAACCTTGGCCAAACAATCCGGCTCCTGCCGCGACTTTGCCACACTCATGATCGAGGCCTGCCGCTACCTCGGCCTGCCCGCCCGCTTCGTGAGTGGCTACGCCTCCACCGAGGACATCCCGGCCGCTATGGGCGCCACCCACGCCTGGACAGAAGTTTTCCTGCCCGGCGCCGGTTGGAAGGGCTTCGACAGCACCGGCGGCGTCGTCACCGGCCCCAAACACATCGCCGTCGCCGTCGGCCGCGACCCGGAAACCCTGCCGCCCGTCGCGGGCGGCTTCGCCAGCGAAGACCCCAACGTGACCTCAACCCTGGAGGTCGACGTCAGCGTCACAAGCAACGGCGGCAGCAACTAAGTCCGCCCCCACGCAAGTCCGGGGTCGACGCCCCCGGCTACAACAATGCACCGCGCTGTAGCCGAGGTCGGTGACCTCGGTTGCGTCCCCGCAACCCAAACGCGGGCAACCCATCCGATGTAGCAGCGGCCGTGTCGGCCGCTCCCACCTGCCTCTCGGCGCAGATCAGAAAGACCTGCTCAATCCTCCGCCCGCAGCTCGGCCAGCAGACCGCGCAAATCGAGGGCACGCGTATACATGGCCAGCTGGCCCGCATCGTCCAAGGGCCATTCGTCTCTCGGACGATCCCAATACAGCTCGACGCCGTTGCCATCGGGATCACGCAGGTAAAGCGCCTCACTCACGCCGTGATCAGCCGCGCCGTCGAGCTCCACGCCACCGCGTTGCAAACGCAACAGCGCATCGGCCAGATCAGCTCGCGTCGGATAAAGCAGCGCCAAGTGGTAAAGCCCCGTGCTGCCGCGCGGCGGCGGGGATCCGTGGGCGCTCTCCCACGTGTTGAGCCCGATATGATGGTGGTAACCCCCGGCCGACACAAACGCCGCCTGCGTGCCGTAGCGCTGCATCAACTGGAAGCCCAGCACTCCGCAATAAAAGCCGAGGGCCCGCTCCAAGTCGGCCACCTTCAGATGCACGTGGCCCACGGTTACCCCGGCCGCGATCGGACGATCATTCTCTGTAGTCATTTGCCGCCAACGGATGCGAAATCACGCAAAACGCAATGCGCGACACATCGTGCTGGTAAGGTGGACGCGGACGTCCCCGGCCGCGTCATGGCCCAAACGTTTCGCGCCAAACGCAACGCGCACCCTTTGCCATTTTTGCGGCGAAACGGTCCCTCGGCTTGCCGCTCCCTCAGCCGCCACCCAGCGTCGCTGCCCATGAGTGCGACGGACTACCGCTTCCGCCCCGCCGATGCCCTGATCGGCCTGCAATTCCTCATGGTCGCCTTTGGCGCCCTCGTCCTCGTGCCCTTGCTCACGGGGCTCAACCCCAACGTCGCCCTGTTCACCGCCGGCGCCGGCACCCTGCTGTTTCAGCTCATCACCCGCCGCGCCGTGCCGCCCATTTTCCTGGCGTCGTCCTTCGCCTTCATCGCGCCCATCTCGCATGGCGTCGCAACTTGGGGCATACCCGGCACGCTGTCCGGCCTCATCGCCGCGGGTCTGCTCTACGTCGTGCTCAGCCTCGCCATCAAACGCTTCGGCACGCGCATCCTGCACCGCTACCTGCCGCCCATCGTGGTGGGTCCCGTCATCATGAGCATCGGCCTGATGCTCGCCCCCGTCGCCGCCAACATGGCCATGGGCCGCACCAGCGACGGCGCCACTCAACTCGTGCCCGCCACCCCTTCGCTCTGGCTCGCGGGCATTTCGCTCACGGTGACGATCCTGATGACCCTGCTCGCCCGCGGCCTCTGGAAACTGCTCGCCATCCTCAGTGGCATCGCCGCCGGCTACGCCACCGCCCTCGTGCTCGGTCACGTGAGCTTCGAGGCCGTCGGCTCCGCGCCTTGGCTCGCCGTGCCCGACTTCGTGTGGCCGCAGTTTAACGCCGAAGCCATCCTCTTCATCCTGCCCATCGCGCTGGCGCCGGCGGTCGAACACATCGGCGACATGCTCACCATCAGCCGCGTCACCGGGACCGACTACCTGGAGAAACCCGGCCTGCATCGCACCCTGCTGGGCGACGGCCTCGCCACCATGCTGGCTGGGTGTTTCGGCGGTCCGCCCAACACCACCTATTCGGAGGTCACGGGAGCGGTCACCGTCACCCGCGCCTTCAATCCGGCCATCATGACTTGGGCGGCACTCTTTGCCGTGGCGCTCGCCTTTTGCGGCAAACTCGGTGGCTTGCTTGCCACTGTGCCGGTGCCGGTCATGGGCGGCATCCTGCTGCTACTCTTCGGCACCATTGCGGCCATCGGCATGCAGACGCTCATCCATGCCAAGGTCGACCTCAGCCAGCCCCGCAACCTCATCGTGGTGGCGCTCATCCTCGTCTTCGCCATCGGCGGCATGACCCTCAATCTCGGCGGCGTCAGCTTCAGCGGCATCGGTCTCGGCGCTCTCACCGGCATCCTCCTCAACCTCGTCCTCCCCGAGCCTAAGGGGTCAATCTTATAATCTTGAATCCGGTCCTGCCCGCTCCGGCTCAGTCACTTCCCAACTGCCGCTCGCGCGCGGCGAGTTTGACTCGTGCCTTGGCCAATTCGATCTCGATCCGGCTGAGCGTTTTCTCCCGCTCCGCCAACCCGGCACGCCGCTCCTCCAACTTCCGAGCCTGCTCGGCCAAGGCCAGCTGCCGAGCCTGGGCATCCCCCGCCGTTTCCGGCGACATCGTCTGCTGCAAGGTAAGTTGCGATTGAATCTGCTTCACTTCGCGCTCCTGGGCCTGCAGGCGGCGCTCCCGCTCGGCCAGAGCATGCTCGCGCCGGCGCAGTTCGGCCACCTCGGCCTCGCTCACTTTCACGATCGCCGATGACGGCACGGGCGCCGCTTCGGCGGCGGCCTCCTGCTCCCGCAACGCAACCTCTCGTGCAGTCAACGCCGCCTCCCTCCGCTCCAGCTCCTGCTGCTGGCGGCGCAAACGTTCCTCCTGCCGTGCAGCCCGCTCCTCCTGCTGGGCCAGCTCCGCCACCCGCGCCTCGGCTTCCTGCAACCGGGCCTCCCGTTGGCGCAGTTTTTCCTCTCCCTGGTGCAGCGCCGCAGTCGCGTCGACGCTGGCCTGATCCCGCGTATCCAAAGTTTCGCGACGTTCGGCGAGCTCCTGCTCACGCCCGGAAAGCGATTCGGCCTGACTCGCCAACTCCACCCCCCGCGTCGCCACGGCCGCGCGTTGTTCCGCCAACGCCGCCTCCGCCGTCTGCAGCGCCGCGGCCCGCGCGTCGATCTGACGACTCTTTTCGGCCAAGGAATCCTGTTGGGCGGCCAGAGTCTGCGCGCGCGACTCCAGCGCTTGGGTGGCCTGATCCACCGCAGCCTGCTGCTCCGCGAGGGCCACTCGAGCGGCCGAACGTTCCGCTGCGGCGGCGGCTTCACGTTCCGCCAACCGTTCCTGGCCCTCGGCGGCTGCGTTCACCGACGCGCTTCGTTCCCGCAATTTCGCCTCGGCCTGCGCCAATGCCTCGCGGTCCTGCGTGAGCTGGGCCTGCGTCTGCGCCTGCCCCTCGAGCGCTTCGTCCAAACGGGACCGCGCCGCCGCCAAATCGGATTCCTGCTGTCGGAACGCGTCGGTGCGTTTCTGCAGCTCGGCCTCCCGCTCGGTCGCCGCCTTTTGCATCTGTTGGAGTGCCGCTCGCTCGTCGGCCAACGCGGTGGCTTGCGCCGCGTGCTGCGCCTTGGCCGCGGCCAACTCCTGCCGGTCTGCTTCCAATGCCGCCAGGGTCGAATCCTGTTCGCTCGTCGCGGCTGCCGTCTCGGCCTGTCGCGCCGCCACTTGCACCTCCAGCGCCCGCAGCGCTTCGGAGCGTTCCCGGAGTGCGGTCTCACGTTGATCGAGTTCGGAGCGACGCGTCGCCTGCGTGGCCTGCCACGCCGCTACGGCCGAGGCATGGGCTGACTGCTCCGAAACGAACGCCTCGCGCTCGGTCGCCAGCTGCTTGGCCGCGTGTTGCTGGTCGGATCGCGTCATGGCCAACGACGCACAATCCGCCGCAAACGTCCGCACCGCCTCCTGGTGGATCGCTGAGACTCTGGCAAACTCCGCCCGCGCCGCGATCAAGGCCTCCCGGTCCTCCGCCAGTTTTTCGCTGGCAGCCACCTGCGCCGCGCGCGCTTTCGCCAAAGTCTCACGTTGTTCGGCGAGTTGATGGACCTCGGTCGCGAGCGCGGCCTCGCGTTGTTCCAGCGCGGCGCTGCGGTCGGACTCCGCTTGCGCAGCCGCGGCTTGTTCGGCCTGCGTCTGAGCGAGCGCCTGCTGCGCCGCCTTCAACTCGGCTTCGCGAGTCGCCAGCTTTTGCGCCTGTTCTGAATTTGTCTTCGCGGCTTCGGCCACCGCCGCATCATGCTCCGCGCGCGCCTGGGCCAATGCTTCGCGTTGCTCGACAAGCTGCTGCTCGGCGGCCGCACGATCTTCATTCGCCGTCTTCGCCTGCTCAGCCCGCTCCTGAGCCAGCGCTTGCCGGGATCTCTCCAGCTCTGCTTCACGCTCGGCCAAAAATTGTTCCCGCTCCGACCGTGCGGCTTCGGCTTCAGTCAACGTGGCTTCGTGCGCGGCTCGATCATGGACCAACGCCTCGCGCTGCTCCGCCAACCGCTGCTCGGCAGTCGCGTGCTCGGCGAGGTGCTGTTCCAACGTCGCTCGGTCTTCGCCCAACGTCTTCGCCTTTTCCTCCTGCTCAGCTTGCGCCTGGGCCAACGTCTCCTGCACTCGCTCCAGATCTGCTTCACGCTCGGCCAAAGCTCGTTCCTGTTCCACCCGCGCGGGTTCCGCTTCGGCCAACGCGGCTTCATGCGCTGCTCGCTCCTGGACTAACGCCTCGCGCTGCTCCGCCAACCGCTGCTCGGCTGCCGTATGTTCGGCAAGGCGATGTTCCAACGTCGCACGATCCTCGCCCAACGTCTTCGCCGCTTGCTCTTGCTCAGCTTGCGCCTGGGCCAACGTCTCCTGCGCGCGTCTCAGCTCCGCCTCACGCTCAGCCAAAACTCGTTCCTGCTCCGACCGTGCGGCTTCGGCTTCAGTCAACGCGGCCTCATGCGCTGCTCGCTCCTGGACCAACGCCTCGCGCTGCTCCGCCAACCGCTGCTCCGCCAACCGCTGCTCCGCCAACCGCTGCTCGGCTGCTGTATGCTCGGCAAGGCGATGTTCCAACGCCGCGCGATCCTCGCCCAACGTCTTCGCTGCTTGCTCTTGCTCAGCCTGCGCTTGAGCCAGCGTCTCCCGCGCGCGCTCCAGCTCCGCCTCACGCTCGGCCAAAGCTCGTTCCCGTTCCGACCGTGCGGCTTCGGCTTCAGTCAACGCGGCTTCGTGCGCGGCTCGCTCATGGACCAACGCCTCACGTTGCTCCTCAAGTTGCTTCTCGGCTGCCGCGTGCTCGGCGAGGTGCTGTTCCAACGTCGCACGACCCTCGCCCGCCGTCTTCGCCGCTTGCTCCTGCTCAGCTTGCGCCTGGGCCAACGTCTCCTGCGCGCGCTCCAGCTCCGCCTCACGCTCAGCCAAAGCCCGTTCCTGATCCGCCCGCGCGGTTTCCGCTTCGGCCAACGCGGCTTCATGCGCTGCTCGCTCCTGGGACAACGCTTCACGTTGCTCCGCAAGTTGCTGCTCTACTGCCGCGTGCTCTGCGAGGTGCTGATCCAACGCCGCGCGATCCTCGCCCAACGTCTTCGCCGCTTGCTCCTGCTCAGCTTGCGCTTGGGCCAACGTCTCCCGCACTCGCTCCACATCTGCTTCACGCTCGGCCAAAGCTCGTTTCTGTTCCACCCGCGCGGTCTCGGCTTCGGCCAGCGCGGCTTCATGCGCTGCTCGCTCCTGGACCAACGCCTCGCGCTGCTCCGCCAACCGCTGCACGGCTGCCGTATGTTCGGCGAGGCGATGTTCCAACGTCGCACGATCCTCGCCCAACGTCTTCGCCGCTTGCTCTTGCTCAGCCTGCGCTTGAGCCAACGTCTCCCGCACTCGCTCCACATCTGCTTCACGCTCGGCCAAAGCTCGTTTCTGTTCCACCCGCGCGGTCTCGGCTTCGGCCAGCGCGGCTTCATGCGCTGCTCGCTCCTGGACCAACGCCTCGCGCTGCTCCGCCAACCGCTGCACGGCTGCCGTATGTTCGGCGAGGCGATGTTCCAACGTCGCACGACCCTCGCCCAACGTCTTCGCCGCTTGCTCTTGCTCAGCCTGCGCTTGAGCCAGCGCTTCCCGCGCGCGCTCCAGCTTCGCCTCACGCTCGGCTAAAGCTCGTTCCTGTTCCACCCGCGTTGCATCGGCTTCGCTTACCTTAGCCGCGTGCTCCAACTGCGCCCGGTTCAGTGCTTCGCGCTGCTCAGCCAGCTGATGTTCCGTTGCTGAACGGTCCTCGCAGGCCAACTTCGCGGCCTCTTCCTGTTCGGCCTGCGCCAGGACCAACGCCTCCTGCGTCCGCTTCAGTTCGGCCTCACGCTCCGCCAAAATGCGTTCCTGCTCCACCCGCGCTTCATCGGCCTCGCCCACCTTCGTCGCGAGCTCCGCCCGCGCCCGGTCCAACGCTTCACGTTGCTCGGCCAACTGCTGCTCCGCCGCTGCACGGTCTTCACTCGCCGACTTCGCTGCCTCCTCCTGTTTGGCCTGCACTTCGGCCAACGCCTCCTGCGTCCGCTTCAGTTCGGCCTCACGTTCCGCCAGAATACGTTCCTGCTCCACCCGCGCCGCGGCGAGCTTGCTCACTGCCGCCGTGTGCTCCGCTTGCGCTTCGGCCAATGCTGATTCCGCCCGTTTGAGTTCGATTTCGCCGGCCGTCAGGGTCGCCGCCCGGTCGGCCAAGGCCGCCCCTTCCGTATCCATTTCCTGACTACGCTCTTGCAGCTCCTGCGCCTGCGCGGCCAACTCGGTGCGGTGCTGGGTCAGCTTTGCCCGCTCCTCCGCCACGTCTTCGGTCGCCTGCCGCTGGTTCGCCTCGGCTTCGCCCAACGCGTCCCGGGCGGCCGCCAGCGTTCGCGCTTGTTCGGCCAAATCCGCCTCCCGCGCATCGAGGGCCGTCCGCAGTTTTTCCAATCCCTGCTGAGCGGTCTGATGCTCCTGCCGCAGGGCTTGTAACTGGGCGGCCTCCACCTGCATCCCCTCACGTTGAGCGACGCCTTCCGCCTGGCTGGCGGCGATTTCGGCGCGCGTCGTATCCAACGCCGCCGCGGCCTGCGCCCGCTCCCCTTCCGCTTTTTGCAGCGCTGCTTCGCGCCCGGCCAATTCCGCCTCACGCGCAGCCAGCGCTTCCTCGCGTTCCACCAACGCGGCCGCCCGTGCGGCCAAATCCGCCTCCTGCCGTTCGTGCCCCGACTGCTGTTCTGTCAGCTGCGCCCGAGCCTGCTTCAGAGCGGCCACTTCGCCGTCCCATTCAGCCTGATCGCCCACCAAGGTCTGCCGCGCTTTTTGCAACTCGCGTTCGCGCTCCGCCAAGGTGGCCGCAGCCTCCGCCACAACCTTCTCCTGACGGGCGAGCCGCGCCAACCCATCGGCGATCGCGGCCTCAGGTGGCGGAACCGCCGCCGGTGCCATGTCTTCGCCCGCGTCCGCAGCGGGTTGCACCGGCTTCGCAACTTCCTCTTTTGTCGCGACCTTCGACCCGGCATCCGGCTCCACCAGCATGGGCGGCGCCGACGGCAGACTCTTCGTTGCGCCCTCGGCCCCGGCCGGATAACGACGCTCCGGCACCGCCAAAAAACGCTCCGGACTACGCGTGTAGTCGACCAACAAGCGAATGAGTTCAGAGCGCCGCAGCCAATGCGCCGGCATGCCGCCGGACTGCGGCTTCAACCCTCGCACCATCGCCGCCGCCAATTCGTTGAACGTCACCGGCGTGCTGATTAAATGCCTCAGCCCCAGACCCGTCGCCTGCATGAGAGGCCGTTCCAAACGCCGCTCCCCGATCACATAGAGCGGGACTCCCGGATGTTTCTGCCGGTAGGCCTCAACCTGCACGCCAACGCCATCCGGACTCTCCGCTTCGCGTCCATCAAACAGCGCCAGACCCGCGGCCGGAGTCTCGAGGGAAGCCCCGGACGTCGCTGCCGATAGCAGGCGCGCGTGAGCATACTCCTGGTCGAAGGTCACTATGACCTCCTGCACCGAAGTCCTCAAAAGGCGCTGCAGATATACCGAACGTTGGGGCATCGAAACGAGGGAGTAGTTATTTCACCCTAGACGACCGGAGGCGAAGCTCATAATGCAAATTGCGTGATTCTACCTAGCCATTTCGCTTGCGACGCCCCCCGCCCCCTCCTGCAGTGAACGCCGCACCGCTCCAATGACGTCCGAACCCAGTCAACGTCTTGCCCTCGGGCTCCACACTCCGACCACCCGGTGCTATCTGAGCGACGAAGCCATTGACCCCGCCCTCGGCCGCGGCCCCCTGCGGCTGGAACCGGCCCCACCTCCCGTTAGTGACCCGTCCGCGCCGGCGCCGACGACCGTGCCCGCCGACTGTCCGCTCCTGGTCGATACCGGGCGCGATCGCCTGACGCTCAGTGACTTGCGCCGCACCTCTTCCACCACGATGAGCGTGGCCTCTGCTCGTCTCACCGGGTTCGGCGAGTGGCTCAACTGTGTCGCTCCGTCCGCCGACGTTGACGCCATGCGGGCCGGAGCCGCCCACGCGTCCCCGCTTTGGCTCGCCACCGCCATCTCCCTCCGGCAACAGGCGATGGACGCTGGCCGCCCGATCTGGTTATGGGCGCTGGGACTCGACGATTCGCAACTGGTGAAACTCTGCCCCGACGGCCGCGTGCATCTCGAGGAGGTGCCCACGGGCATCAACCGGCTCATCGACTTGGTCCAGCGCGACCTCGATCTCCACTTTCGCAGCTCGGCCTTCGACCTGATGTTCAACGAGGATTTTGATTGGACGGAATTCCCCTCCACCATCCTCGACGATCTGGTGGCCCCCTTGCGCATGTCACTCGGCCATCATACGGACGGCCAGGTTCTGGCGATCCTCGGACTGGGCCCCCGCCTCGGTCCGCTCACCGCCCAAATTGCCCGGGTGGTCAACATGATCACGTGGGCTCCGCCCATCGCCGCCCCCGGGACCCACCACCCCGCTTCCCTCGATTCCTGGATTCTGCAACAGATCGCCGCGCCGACCGACGGCCCCGCGTTGATCCACACCACCTACGACGGGGCGCCGCTGCTGCTCCCCTATCCTGAGCCCGAAGGCGCCTCCACCTCGACCGCCGAATCATCGTCCTCGACCGCAGAGAGACCGGACTCGACCGCCGCTGGGACGACTCCGCCGCGTCGGCGACGACGTCGCGGTGTCCGCCGTTGGGTGCGCCATCATAGTAGCAAGGTGTCCTCCCCGCGGGCCGACGAAAGCCAGCTGCGCAAGACGCTGTTTGTCGTGCTCTACGTCGTGGTCGTAGCGATCGCCGGCCACCTGATCGTGGACCAACTCACCGAGCAGGCCCGCGAACAGCGCGTTCCATAGGGCGTATCCGGGAAAGCCAAAAAAACGCCAAATGCGTTCTGGCCGAGCGCCCGCCCCGCTTTCACGTTGTGGGCCTCATGTTCGAAATCTCCGGAACCATTAAAAAAATCTTCGACGAGCAGACCTTTGGCAGCGGCTTCAACAAGCGGGAGTTTGTGCTGACGGTCCCCGACGGTCGCTTCCCGCAGGACATCAAGTTCGAGACCGTCAAGGACAAGACCAACCTCCTCGATCCGCTCAAGGTCGGCGACGAAATCAAAGTGTCCTTCGACATCCGCGGCCGCGAGTGGAAGGAAAACTACTACGTGAATCTCAACGCTTGGAAAATCGAGTCCGGCGGCGCCAGCGCATCCGGTCCCGACGACGGTCCTCCCCTGCGCGAGCCCGAGATGGATGCCGGGAACATGGACGAGGAACCGCCGTTCTAAGCCGGTTTCACGCCCACCACTCCGCTCGCGCGACCGCCGGTGCCACCACACCATAGCGTCGTCGCGCGAGCCCTTTCCCTTCCTCGACTCGATTCGCCGTCCCGCCTCCACCATGCGCCGCCGCATGCTGCCACTCCTCGCCTTCGTGGGCCTGTGCCTGCTGAGCGCCACCCCGAGCTTCGCCCAACTCGTCGCCCGTGGTCCGTGGAGCGGAGCGATCACTCCCTACTCGGCCGAGGTGAACCTCGTGCTCTTCGAGTCGCGCCTCACCAGTCTCGAGATCAGCAAGGTGCGCGACTTCACGCGCTTCACCTCCGTGCCGGAACAGCCGCGGCGCCCGCAGGACATCCCCCTGCTCACTCGCTACAAGCTGTATAACCTCGAGCCCGACACGCTTTATTACTACCGCGTGCGGGCCGGTAACCAACGCGAATACGAACGCATCGGCGAGCTGCGCACCTTCCCGCTCGAAGGCCAACCCACGTCCTTCCGTTTCGCCGTCGCCGGCGGCTCCGAGGCTGATTCCGAGGCCGGAGGACTCGCTGAGATCGGTTACCAAAAACCGCTCTTCTTCGTGCAGCTGGGCAACCTGCACAACGCCACCCCACAGGCCGACGACCCCGCCCACTTTACCAAGGCCTACCTCGCCTCGCTCGACTCCTTCGCCCGCGCCGAACTCGTGCGTCGTGTGCCGCTGGTCTACACGTGGGATCGTTTCGACTACGGCGAGCGCGGCGCCACCTCCGGTCGTTCAGCCCAAAACGCTTTCCGCCAACTCACGCCCCACCATCCCTTCCCGGCCGACAGCAGCGCGCTCTTCGGCGATACCCCACTCAACGAGCGTCCCGTCGCGCAGGCCTTCTCCATCGGTCGGGTGCGCGTGCTGGTGCTCGATACCCGCTCGGCCCGCGAGTCGACCGGCGACCCCGCGACCCGCACCATGCTCGGTCTCTGGCAAAACGATTGGCTACGTCGTGAGCTCGCCGCCGCCCAACAAACCCACGCCCTCACGCTCGTGTTATCATCGGTCCCGTGGCATGCCGACGCCGCCAACGCCGAAGACCCGGCAGTCGAATCCTGGGCCAATTTCCCCGCCGAAAAAGCCGCCCTCAAGGACTGGCTCATTGCCAACGCAATCGACCGCGTCATCTGGGTGAGCGCCAACGCCGGCGCCCTCGCCGCCCAATCCGGCGGCAGCACCCCCTTCGTGCTGCCGGAGTTTCAAGTCGGCGACATCGACCTGCGCCCCACCTCACCCACCTCCGGCGACTGGACCCAAGGCCCCATCGAGCCCGACCCCACCGAAGAGTTTTTTGGGCTCATCGACATCGCAGATGAGCGCCTGTCGATCACCGCCACCTTCATTGGCATGAACCAACACAGCCGCGAGAAGCTGCGCACCGCGGTCACCTTCCGCGTCCCCTCCCTGCCATGAGTCGGGTCCGCCGTGTGATCGTTGGCAGCGGGTTGCTTGGCCTGCTCGCGCTCAGCACTCTGGCCGCCAGTCCCCGCCCCCTCCGCGTCGCCGCCGCCGCCAACATGACTCGCGTCATGGCGCCGCTCGAAGCCGCCTTTGAGGCCGCCCACCCCGAGCTCGATCTGCGCGCCTCCTTCGGCGCCACCGGCAACCTCGTCGCCCAGATTCGCCACGGTGCGCCCTTCGATGTCTTCCTCGCGGCCGACCCCGACCACCCGGCCACGCTCGTCGCCAGCGGCGACGCCACCGCCGACAGCGTGATCCCCTTTGCCACCGGCCAACTGGTGCTCTGGCCCACCCCTCACGGCGCTCCCGCCGACTGGACACAAGCCCTGCTCGACCCCGCCGTGCGTCGCATCGCCATCGCCCAACCCGACACCGCCCCCTTCGGCCGCGCCGCTCGTCAACTCCTGCGCGAGGCCGAGCTCTGGGATGCGCTACAGCCCCGCCTCGTCACCGGCGAAAACGTCGCGCAAACTCTGCACTTCGTCGCCAGCGGCAACGCCGACTACGGTTTCGTCGCGCTCTCTCTACTCGTTGGCAACGCCGTCGACTCCCCCGCCGATTGCTTGGTGCTCACCGTCGAAACCGAAGCACTGAATCACACTGCCGTTATCCTGCACCGCGCCTCGTCCCGCGAGGATGCGCAAGTGTTTCTCGACTGGCTACTCAGCCCACCCGCTCAGACTTTGCTGCAGCAACACGGCTACGCCCCTCCGCCCGCGCCACCGGCAACCAATCCCGGCATCGACGACTAGGCACAAAACCCGCTCACTGAGCGTGTGATGGAATCCACCGCCGTGTTGAGCACCCTTTGGCTGTCGCCGCCACTCTGGCAGGCGCTCGGTCTCACGCTCAAACTCGCCGCAGTCACGACCGGTTTCCTCGCTCTGCTCGGCCTGCCCTTGGCGCATTGGCTCAACTCCACCCGCAACCGCCTGGTGCCGATCTTCGAAGCGCTGGTCACGCTGCCCATCGTGCTGCCACCGACCGTAATCGGCTTCTACCTATTGGTCGCGTTTTCGCCCCAACACCCGCCCGGCAGTTGGTGGGTCGCACTCACCGGCGAGCCGCTCTCCTTCACCTTCGAAGGCCTCGTGCTGGCCTCGGTGGTGTATTCGCTGCCCTTCGCGGTGCAGCCTTTTCAAGCCGCCCTGCGCGCGGTGCCCACGGAGTTGCTCGACGCCAGTCGGGCCAGCGGCGCGACCGCCTGGCGCACCTGGTGGCGGGTGCACCTGCCCCTCGCCCGCCGCGGCATCGGTGCGGGACTCACGCTGGGCTTCGCGCACACGCTCGGCGAATTTGGCGTCGTGCTCATGATCGGCGGCTCCATCGCCGGCGAAACCCGCGTGGCCAGCATCGCCCTCTACGACGAAGTGCAAAAGCTCGACTACCCGTCCGCCCACGCCTTCGCCGCGACGCTGCTCGTCCTCTCCTTCGTCCTCCTGGTCATCGTATCCGTTCTGCAACGACGCCGAACCTACTGAAGGCGTTCGCGCGGCGAAAATCGTTCAATGTTGTAGTCGGGGTCATTAACCCCGGCCCGGCCTCAACGAGACTGGCTACAGAGAAGTGGCCCGCCGGGACCTTTGCTTTCTTTGCTACCTTACCTCCTGTAAAAAGAAAATCCTCCACCCTCAGCCCGTCGTGCGCAGGCCGCTGGCGATCGCGTTGATCGAGAGCAACAGGTCCGGCAGCAGCGCTTCGGCTTCGAGGCCTTTCAGCGCCCGCCATTCCTTGAGCAGGTTCACTTGCTGACGGTGCAGTTGGACCAACGCCTCCTCGCGAATCTGTAAGGTAAACGCCAGCCGCGGTCGGCGCTCCTCAAAGGTGCCGCGGAAGATCTCCTTCATCATGTTGCGCGTGCGATCATACTCGCCGCGGATCACATTCATGAAGCGTTCGCGCACCGCCGCATCACTCACCAGCGCGGCGTAGCTTTCCATGATCTCCACATTCGCGCTCGCCACCGAGCTTTCGATGTTGGTCAGCACGTAGCGCAGGAACGGCATCGCGCGCGCCGCTTTGCACAGCTGCTTAAAACCTTTGGGGTCCTCCGCCTGCAGTCGCTCCAACGCCGAGCCGGCGCCAAACCACCCCGGCAGATAAAACCGACTTTGCGTCCACGAAAACACCCACGGAATCGCACGCAGATCATCCAGCGAAGCTTGCCCGGTGCGCCGCGAGGGCCGCGAACCGATGCGCGCATTTTCGAGCGCATCGATCGGCGTGGCTTCACGATAAAACGCGATGAAGTCCGGCGCATGCAGCAGCTCACGATACGCATCGCGGCTCCGGCCCGCCACTTGATCGAGCAGCGGCCACAGCGATTCGTCGCGATCCGCGCCAAAACGATGCGCCGCCGTCGTCGCCGTCGCCGAGGCCATGAGCAACTCCACGTTGTAAACCGCCGAGCTTTGGTGCGCGTATTTCTGCGCGATGGTTTCACCCTGCTCGGTCATGCGCAAACAGCCGTGCAGCGAGCCCGCCGGCAACGCTTCCATGAACCAATGCGTCGGTCCCGCGCCGCGCCCCACCGTGCCACCGCGACCGTGGAAAAACACCGGGTTCGCGCCCATCGCCTGCGTCACCTGCGCGAGCTCGTGCTGCGCGCGATGCAACGCCCACTGACTCGCGAAAATGCCGCAGTCCTTGTTGGAGTCGGAGTAACCCACCATCATCTGGAAGATCGGCCGCGCGGGGGCGGTTTCGCCCGCGACGTCCAAACCCAGACTGTGCCGCGTAACCGGGTGTCCCAGAAAATCGGATACGATACCCGGTCCGGCTTCGAGGTCGCCCATGGTTTCGAAGAGCGGCACCACCGGCAGCGGACAGCGCAGCTGGCCGTCCTCCCATTGCGCCAGTCCCACCTCGCGGGCCAGCATGTAAACCGTGAGCAGATCCTCGGTGCAGCGCGTCATCGACACGATGAGCGCGCCCAGTCCGTCGCGCCCGTGACGGGCGACATGCGCCGCCAGCACCCGGTAGCAGGAGAGCACCGCTTCGGCTTCGCTGCCCACCTTCGCCCCATCGGCCAGAAAGGGGCGCGGTGACGCCAGTTCGCGATCGAGCAACGCACGTTTTTGCGGGCGGTCCCACGCCGCAAACTCGGCGGCTTTGACGACGCCCGCGGCCTCCAGCAATTGCCCCAGCGCCTTCTCGTGGAAGGCGGAGTTCTGGCGCACGTCGAGCGTCGCCAGATGAAACCCAAACACCTGCAGCTGGCAGCGCAGCGGCTCGATGTAATCGCGGGCCAGCGCAGCCGCGCCGATCTCGGTGAGTGCTTCGGCCAACACCTGCAAATCGGCATCGAGTTCGGCCGGCTTCTGGTAGGCGCCCGGCGCATCCGGATCCGCCATCGCCTGCAGGACTTTCTCCCGCATGAGATAAGTCGCGCGGCGCCACGGCTCCTCCCGATCGCGGTCACGGATCGCTTCGACCTCGGCCGTCGGCGCCGCCTTCAACTCGCGCTCAATACGTTTGATCATCGACGCCAGCGGGGCCGGCGGGGCCTGAAAGAGTGAGCTCAACGGCAGGTCGGTGGCCAAGGTTTCCAAGCCGCGGCGATGCACGCGCAGAGCGTTGTGGCGAAGCTGCGAAAGCGACGAGCGCGTGACGTCGGCCGTCACAAACGGATGCCCGTCGCGGTCGCCGCCGATCCACGTGCCGAATCGCACAAAGCTGCCCGCTTCCGCCAACCGGTCGGCATCAAAACCGTGCGTGCTCCACGCCTCGCGCAGGTGCACGTGACTGCGTTTCACCGCCTCCGGAAAAATGTCGCGCAGGTAGTGCAGCGCGTTGTCCAACTCGGCCTCGATGGTCGGTCGGGTTACCTGGATCTCGCCGGTGCGCCACAGGCTCTCGAGGCGCGTCTCAATGTGGTGCCGCAACCGCGCCAACTCCCGCGGGGTGTAGTCGGTGTTCTCGTGGGCGTTGATCAGACGGTAGATTTCCTTGTGCAGCTCACGCACGGTGGCGCGTTTGGCTTCGGTCGGGTGGGCGGTGAGCACGGGCTCGACCGTCACATCGCGCAGCACTTCGAGGATCTGGTCCTCGTTGAGTCCGAGGTCGCAGAGGTGGGCGAGGTTGTCAGCCCAGAGGCCCTTCTCGGCCTGCGGACCCGACTTGATCTCGCGCCGCCGCCGCACGCGGGCCGCCGTGCGCTCCTCGACGATGTTGAGCAGCTGGAAGGCGATCGAATACGCCTGCCCGAGGGAGCGTTTGAAGTCGCCCGCCTGCTCGGCCTTGGCGCCGACCCAGGGTAGGACATCGGCGAGTTCCGTCTCGCCCATCCGGCGCAGGACGGCGGCAAAACCATTGGTCAAGAGGTGCAACTCCTCCCGGAGAGCCCGGAAGCCTTCTTCGCGTAGGGGGTGATTGGTGCGAGCAGACATGGCGCGCACCATGAGCAAGACACACGCCCATGCCAGCCGGAACGGCCGATTCTGCCCGGTGATCCCCACAACCCGCGATGCAACCTCAACCGCAATCAATTGTCAGCACGCGGTGGAGGTTGACCTCTTATCCTGGTTTATCGATAAATCGTCACTTCCCCTCCCCCTTTTCCCCGTAACCTCGACTCCGCCATGCTCCAAATCCGCCGCCTCCGCCATCGCTGGACTCTCCGTCTCCTGGCCTCTGCCACGGCCGCCGCCACCGCCGGTTCTCTGCCGGCCACCGACCCCGCCGGTCCCGGCGTGCGACTGTCCACCGTCGGTTATCTGCCCGACTCCCCAAAGCAGGCCACCGTGGTCGGCGCCGACGACGCCGAATCCTTCGCCCTCATCGATGCCTCCTCTCAGGAGACCGCCCTCTCCGGTTCGCTCGGCCCCGTCACCGCCAGCCCCGAGACCGACGAGCAGGCCCGCACCGCCGATTTCAGCGGCTTCCGCCAATCCGGCTCTTACATCCTGCGCGTGCCGGGTCTGCCCGACTCCCCCGCCTTCACCATCGGCGACCAGAGCCTCAACCATTCCCTCGAATGCCTCATGGCCGGCTTCTATGGCCAACGCTGCGGCCAAGCCGTGAAGCTCACCTGGAACGGCAACACCTACAGCTACCCGGCCTGCCACCTCGAAGACGGTTACCTCGACTACAACGACCCGGCCCGCGCCGGCGAACGTCAGGACGGCACCGGTGGTTGGCACGATGCCGGCGATTACGGCAAATACACCGTCAACTCCGCCTTCACCTCCGGCGTCATGCTCGCCGCCTGGGAAAAACACGCCGCAGCTCTCGGCCAACTCGAGCTGCCCATGATTCCCGAGCACGGTGGCGCCCTGCCCGACTACCTCGCCGAGCTGAAATACAACCTCGATTGGCAGCTCAAAATGCAGATGCCCAACGGCGAGGTCGCCCACAAGCTCACCACCCTGCACTTCGGCGGCATGGTCCTGCCCCACCAGAACCCGGCCCCCCGCTACTTCAGCCCCAACAGCCGCTACGCCACCGAATCCTTCGCCGCGCTCGGCTGCATGATCGCCCGCGTTTACGCGCCCTTCGACGCCGCCTACGCGCAGACTTGGCTCGACGCCGCGCAACGTGCCTGGGTCGCCGCCCGTGCCATGCCGGTTGAACATCCCGATACCTCCATGTTCTCCACCGGCGGTTATTTCGCCGACCCTGCCAGCAATCACCAATGGGGCCTCCTCGAGCTGAGCCTCGCCTTCGGCACCGACTTCCTCACCGCCGACGAACAGGCCGAACTCGCCGCCATCCTCAGCTCCGCCGAACCGATCTTTGAAGTCGATTGGGGTTGGGGCAACGCCGGCAACCTCGGTCTGCTTTCCTGGCTCGCCAGCGACACCGCCGCCGCCGATCCCACCACCCGCGCCCACCTCGTCGCCGACCTCCAACGTGCCGCCGACGCCATCGTGGTTCGCAGCCAACAGCACGCCTACGGCCGCGCCACGCCGCACAACTTCTGGGGCGTCAACGGCGCCATCGCCAACTTCGCCGTCCTGCTCGACGCCGCCCACCGCGAAACCGACGCCGCGATCTACCGCGACACCGCCTTCAATCAGGTCGCCTACCTCTACGGTCGCAATCCCTTCGCCCGCTCCTTCGTGACCGGCGACGGCCACGAGCCGCCGCTCCACCCGCATCATCGCCCCAGCGCCGGCGACGACATCGACGCCCCCTGGCCGGGTCACCTCGTGGGTGGACCGAACCCGAAGGAAACCGACTGGTTCGACGAGATGCCCAGCTACCGCACCAACGAAAACGCCATCAACTGGGATGCCTCCATGGTCTACGCCCTGGCCATGTTCTACCAACCGTAGATCGGCCCCAGCCCGCGGCAACGCCGTTGACAACCCGACCAGACCAGACTTGGTCTGGTTGATATGAAAACCATCAACATTCAGGCGGCCAAGACCCACCTGTCGCGTTTGGTGGATCAAGCCGCCGCCGGAGAGGAGATCATTCTGGCCAAGGCCGGAAAACCGCTGGCCAAACTCGTGCCTTTTCAGGTCGCCAGGAAGCCACGGGTAGGTGGCCAGCTCAAGGGGCAGATTTGGGCATCACCCGATTGCTGGGAGACCGACGAGGATCTCATCGCACAGATGTCTGACGCTCCCCTCTACCATCAAGTAGAGCCCAGCCTCCCCCCTCACGCCGCCGAGGACCGTCCGTGAGACTGCTGCTCGATTCGCATGTCCTGATCTGGTGGCTGGAAGATCCCCGGCAACTGAGCCCGGAGCTGCGTCCATTGCTGCAGGACCCCGGCAACACCGCCTATTTCAGCCCGGCTTCAATTTGGGAACTCGGGTTGAAGGTCGCCAAAGGCAAACTGCGGATCCCGTCCGATTTCACGGCCATCTTGGTTGACGACGGTTTCGATGAACTCCCCGTCACCGCGGCCCACGCCACGCACACGCTCTCGTTGCCGCCCCTCCATTCCGACCCGTTTGACCGCCTGCTCATCGCCCAAGCGCTGTGCGAAGGGCTGGTCCTGGCAACGCGCGACGCCTGGATCCCGCGCTACGACGTGCCCACGATCCAAGCCTGACCCTTCAAGGTGCGGCCTCCCCGCCGGCTCCCACCCAGCTCGGCCTCCCTCAACCCTCCCGCGCAAACCGCACCACGCTGCGCCCGTCGGCCAGCGTGACGGTTTCGTTCCACATCCCCGCCGGGCGCACCCACAGCCCGCCCTCACCGTAGAGCGCGCGATACACCACCAGCGGCTCCAGCGTCTCAGAGTGGCGCGCCAGCCCCACCACTTCATACTCGCCCCCTTTGTAATGACGGTAACGACCGGGTTGAGGTTCGGCAGGTAGGGGCGGCAATTCGTGCGACATTGCCAAAATCCGGGACACTTGACCCAGATCAAGCAAGTCTCGGTTTCGCCTTGCGGCACCTCAGCCGCCCCGCATGTCTTGCTCTCCTCGCCATGCCCCGCCGTTTGTCCCTCGCCTTCACCCTCGTTGCCTGGCTCTTCGCCACCGGCAGCCACTGGGACTTGGTGCAAACCTTCGCCTGGGGCAAAATGTTCGCGAGCTACTCGCAAACCATGTCCTACGTCGACGCCGCCCGCCTGACCTTCAGCGTCGATGGCATGTGCGGGGTGTGTGAGTTTGTGCAGGACGCCAAACAAACCGCCGACACCGACGGCTCACCGGCCCCTGCCGAATCCGGCACCCAAAAAATCCAACTCGGCCTCGCGTGCTCCGCCCCCGTGGTGATCACCGCCCCTGTCGCCGAACCGTGGTCGCTTAGCGACTGTGCCCTGCCCGCCGCGCGTCCGCTCGCGCCACCGGTCCCGCCGCCGCGCCTCGCCTGAGGCCCCGCGCCGCCCGCTCACCTTTTATCACCTCCCACGCGCATGCTCACCCGCGAGCTGCGCCATCGGAGTTTGCCGACACGCCTCCCTGCGCGGACGCGTCGGCCCGCCTTGAAGCAACCTTCTCCAACCCACTCTCCCTATGTCCCGTTCCCTTTCCCTGCTCGCGACCACCATCGTCGCACTCTCCTCCTCCATCCTCGCCGCTCAATCCACCACCCGCGAGCCCACCAAACTCGACCCGGTCGTCGTCACCACCGTCCGCTCCGTCGATCCGCTCACCGTCGTCACCGACCCCAAAGCCCCCGCCCAGCCCGTGCCAGCCCACGACGGCGCCGATGTGCTCAAAAACATCCCCGGTTTCGCCGTCATCCGCAAAGGCGGCGCCGACGGCGATCCCACCTTCCGCGGCATGGCCGGCTCCCGCCTCGGCATCCTCGTCGAGGGCGAGGGCCTACTCGGCGGTTGCGGCCAACGCATGGATCCTCCCACCGCCTACATCTTCCCCGCCGCCTTCGACCGCATCACCGTCGTGAAAGGTCCGCAGTCCGTCCGCTACGGTCCGGTCAGCCCCGCCGGCGCCGTGCGTTTCGAACGCGACTCCGGTCGCCGCGACGAGACTGGCGCCACGGCCTTTGCCACCGCCACCCTCGGCGACTTCGGTCGCACCGATGCCGCCCTCGATCTGCGCGGCGGCAATACCGCGCTCCAAGGTCGCCTCGCCGCCACCTGGTCGTCCATGGACGACTACGAAGACGGCTCCGGCCAGACCGTGCACTCCGCCTACGAACGGTGGTCGACTCACGCGTCCCTCGCCTGGACGCCCGATGCCCAAACCTTTGTGGAGCTCACCGGCGCCCGCTCCGACGGCGAAGCCAGCTACGCCGATCGCATGATGGATGGCGTATTGTTCGACCGCGAAAACCTCGGCCTCCGCCTGCGCCGCACCGGCCTCTCCGACCTCATCGCCGAGGTCGAAGCCCAGGCCTACGTCAACGCCGTCGACCACGTCATGGACAACTACAGCCTGCGCGACTTCGCCCCCACCATGATGATGCCGGGCAAGGCTGTCTCCAATCCAGACCGCCTCACCTACGGCGGCCGCCTCGCCGTCGCCCTCACGCCATCAGAGGCGCTGCGTCTCGACGTGGGCCTCGATCACCAGAGCAACCGCCACCGCGTGCGCAACTCCATGAATCAGGACATGATGCCCTACGAGGCCATGCCGCGTTCCACCAACGCCACCTTCCACCAGACCGGCGTCTTCGCCGAGGGTGCGTATTCACTCTCTCGTGACACCCGGACCTACGCCGGTCTGCGCGCCGACCGCTGGACCGCCCGCGACGAGCGCACCAATGTGCGTCTTGGCATGATGGGCACCGCCCCCAATCCCACCGCCGACCTCCAGCGCGAAAGCACCCTGCCTGGCGCCTTCGCCCGCCTGGAACACGACTTCGCGCCCGGCTCCACCGTTTACCTCGGTCTCGGCCACACCCAGCGCTTCCCCGACTACTGGGAGCTCGTCACACCGGAAAGCGCCACCAGCACCAGCGCCTTCAATACCTCCGTCGAGAAGACCACCCAAGTCGACGCCGGTTGGCTCTACCGTCGCGGCAACCTCGACCTATCGCTCTCCACCTTCGCCTCGCGCATCGACGACTTCATCCTCATCCAGCGCAACGTCGCCAAACCCACCGCCATGATGGGCATGACGCGGCTCGCCACCATCACGCGCAACATCGACGCCACCACTTTCGGCGGCGAACTCGGCCTCGGCTACCGCTTCGGCGAAAACCTCCACCTCGACACCAGCCTGGCCTACGTGCGCGGGGAGAACGACACCGACGCGCTCCCTCTCGCCCAACTGCCGCCGCTCGAAGCCCGCCTCGGTTTCACCTACCAGCGTGACACCTGGTCCACCGGTCTGCTCTGGCGCGGCGTCGCCCGCCAGAACCGCGTCGCCATCGATCAAGGCAACATCGTCGGCCAGGACATCGGTCGCTCGCCGGCCTTCGACGTCGTGTCGATCAACGCCTCTTGGACGCCCACCGCCGCCCTGCGCCTCTCCGCTGGCATCGACAACCTCTTCGACACCACCTACGCCGAACACATCAGTCGGGCCGGCGCCGCCGTGGCCGGATTTATCCAAACCACCCGCGTCAACGAACCCGGTCGCTTCGCTTGGCTTAAGTGCGACTACCGTTATTAATTCCCCCTGCTTTCTCTCCCAACCATGAAACGCTCCCTCTCCTCCCTCCTGTTCCTCCTCACCGGCCTGCTGCTCGCGCCCGCGACCAGCACCGCCGCCTGCGCTTGTGGTGCCGACCAATGCACCATGGCCTGCACCTGCGAGGAACCGACCGAAGCCACCAAACCCGCCGACGCCGGACACCCGCTCCGCGGCTTGGTGGAGTCCGTCGTCCCCGATCGCCAGGCCCTGCTGGTGAAGCACGAAGAAATCCACGGTGTGATGGGCGCCATGACCATGCTCCTGCGCGTCGCCCCCAAGGTCCTCAACGAAGTAAAGATCGGCGACACCATCACCGCCACCCTGCACCGCGCCGAAGACAACACTTGGTATCTCGACGACGTCACCGTCGTTGCGAAACAATAGACCGCCGGGACCGCCGACGCCGCGGCAAGATGCCGCGCCCACCCCCGATACCGTGGCCGAGGCTTCCAGCCTCGGCACCGCCCTACCGGACCAACGACACGCGGGCGACACGCCCGCGGCTACAACCCCGAATGTAGCAGCGGCCGTCTCGGCCGCTCCCCGTGCCTCTCCGCCGACGCCCCCGTCGGCCCCAGCACTCCCCCGACCGCGGCAAGATGCCGCGCCCACGCCTGATACCGTGGCCGAGGCTTCCAGCCTCGGCACCGCTCTACCGGGCCAACGAAACGCAGGCGACACGCCCGCGGCTACAATTCCGAATGTAGCAGCGGCCGTCTCGGCCGCTCCCCGTGACTCTCCGCCGCCCGCCCGCCACCGCCGACGTCCCCGTCGGCACCGCCCTACCGGACCAAAATCGGCTCGACCCATTCCGGCAGGGCCGGGGCATACTTCGAGTCCAACAACTCCAACCATTCGCCGTCCGTGAGGCGTTCGCGGGCGGCGTATTCGTAGTAGGACATCACCGCGCCTTGGCACAGGACTTCGTGCCCATTCCATGGATACAGCACATGAATCAGCCGCGGTCGGCCGGTGCCCACCGCCAGCACCCGATCAAACGCCGGATCATTCAACACCGCCGTCCAACGCGGCGCATCATCACGCGGCGTGAGCCAGGAGTTACCATCGTAACCCATCACCCCGCCCATCGCTTCGCCAAAGCCGCGGAGCAGACGCTCCTCCTCCGGTGTCCAAGCCTGCCCGCGCAGTTGTTTGTGCACCATCGCCTCAAGCTGCCGGGTCAAACGCTCCAAGCTCCGCCAGCGGCCCTCCAACGCCCCATCGCCCTCGGGTGGCGCCACTCGCCCCGCTTCCAGATCGTCGGCCTTTTGCCGCAGGAGCTGCAGATAATCCGCATGCGCTTTGGCAAAACCCACCGGTGAATCGTCCTCTGTCCCCAGCACCATCACTCCAAAAAACACCTCTTCCGAACCGGCGTGCATAGCGGCCTGATAGTCGCGCTGTTGCTCCTCCGACAACGCCTCAAAGTCCGCCGCCGTCGCCCCCTCCCGGTGCAGTCCCAACGCTTCGAACGCATCCGCGGCTTGTCGCAGCCGATCCACCTCCACCGCCACCGACGGCTCAAAAACCTTCTCTTTCTCCAACTCGCTCAACACCCGCGCCACCAGATTGGCGAAGCGATGATGAAAAGTCGGGTTCGGCTCCACAAACCCGGGCGGCACCATCACCATTCCAAAATACAACGCGCTCTCCTTGGCCTGCAGCGTCGCCGCATGCCGCATCTGCGCCCATCCCGCCAGCAATGTCTGGTTGGACTTCGCCGCCCAGGCTTCCCCACGCATGAACTCCGGGGCGTCCGGTTCCGCCAGCTCCACCAAGGCGGCCAAAACCTCCAGGTAATCGTCGTATAAGCTCGGCGGATACGCCTTCCGCAAATCCTCCGGTCGCCACTCGGCCCGGCCCGCGGCGACAAACTCATCGTCCCGCCCAACATCACCACGTCGATCCAACTCACGCCACGCCAGTTCCGAGCCCAACATCGCAGCCACCACCAGACCCGGCCGGAATGCCCCCGGCTTGCCATCCCCCTGCAAAGCTAAGGCATCCGGCAGCCGAAACCCGGAGAGCACGCGAAACTCCCACTCCGCCAGTTCCTCTTCTCCGCCATCCGGCAACTGCAGGGTATTGCGCAGCCGCCCCCACGCCTCGGTGTCCATCCTCTCCCGTAACAGCCAACGGCGCCGGTCCGCCAGCTTCAGGTCCCAATCTGCTTCTGCCCCGGACGGTCCACGCCCATCCAACAGATTCTGAAACTCGTGGCTAGCCTCCTCCAACCCACGATCATCCTGCCGTCCCCACCACACCGTAAAGTCGTCGAACACCGCTTGCCCCCGCCGACCATGCGCGTAACCCAGCAGCGCGATCGCCGTAAGCTCCTCATCCACCTCCGCCCGCAACGGCACCGTCTGCAGCCATCGCACCGCGCGGAAGTAATTCTGCAATAACTCCCCTCCAGCATAGAGCCCGACCGGGCGCATCGACCGGTAGTCGATCGCCTGCAGCGACGGCCGCGGCGGCCCCACCCACTCGGGCAACGCAACGACTGCGGCGGCTCTGATCCTCGCCACCTCCCGCGCGATATCGACCCGCACCGCCTCGTCGAAAAACTCCGGATCGGTGCCCAGCAAACACGCCGCCGGTCCCACCACCCGCTGAGCCCGTTCCCATCCTCCGCGTAAGGCTTCCGCCGTGTAGGCATTACGCTCGCTCGCCATCTCCTTTCGCGCCGACTCGACCAACGATTCCAGCGCGATGCGCAGTTGTCCGGCTCGGCGCAATTCAACCTCCCGCATCGAATCCTCGAAAAGCACCATGAAGGCATTCAGCAGCACATCGCTCGTCACAAAGACCGGTCCCTGCGGCTCAGTGTAGGCCTCAAAGATCTGCTTCAGCTGCACGTCCTCGATCATGAGCTTATCCCGCTGCAGCCGCTCCACGTCGGCCGGCGTGAGCCCGATTCGATCTGCCAGCTCCTTCCAATCGTAATCCGACTCTCCTGCCCCCGTCCCACTATCAGGCGACGTGCGCTGCCGCTGCCGCAAGGCCTCCAACTGCTCCGGCGGCAACGCCTCCCGCCATGCCTGCAGATCCTGCCAAAACTCCTGTTGCAGCGCTTCACGCTCCACCGGCATCAGCCCGCGACCGCGATCCGGTTTGGGTTGCGGTGGCACCTCCGCCGCAAGGGCAACACTGACCACTACTCCGAAGGAACAAACCCAGCTCAAAACGCGGCGCATACTTCTCACAACGATCCAGTTCCAAATTACTTAGATCCCGAAAAAAGATAAACAACCGACATCTTATCCACCCTGCTGGCTTCGCGCCCTTCGCGTCTTTCGCGGTTTTCCTTCTCCTCCCCCTCTCCATCTGCCCCTCCGCCACCCGGCCACCCGTCCACCACCGCCTCAGACTTGGCAACGCCCGCACCCTGACTTCAATATGCGCCTTCGACCCATGAAGCTTCTGCCGCTGCTCCGTCTCGCCCTCCTTCTTGTCGCGCCTTTGTGGGCTCAGCCGGTGCGCTTCGACGCCCTGCAGCTCGACGCCGCCCCGGGCTCCACTGCCCCGCAGCTGGCCAGCGCCTACGATGGTTCGCTCTACGCCTCCTGGGTGGAACCCACGACCGACGGCGGCCACGCCCTGCGCATCACGCGCTTCGACCGCGAAGCCGACGCTTGGCTCGCTCCCGGCACCGTCGCCAGCGGATCCAATTGGTTCATCAACAGCGCCGACACGCCGTCCGTCGCCGCCGGTCTGCGCGGCAAGGTCGCCGCCGTCTGGTTCGAACGCGGTGACGGCGACGCTCACTCGCACGCCTACCACGCCGTTTACGCCACTTCCGACAACCACGGCCAAACCTGGAGTCCCCCGGCCCCGCTTTCGATCGAGAGCCACGTCACCGAATTTGCCACCATCACTCCGCTCATCAATGGCAAGTGGCTGGCCGTCTGGCTCGACGGTCGCGCCCACACCGACGGCGGTCCCATGCAATTGCGCAGCCGCCTGCTCGGTAGTGATGAACCGGATACTCTGATCGACGATCGCGTCTGCGATTGCTGCAGCCTCGCCACCACCGTCCTGCCCAACGGCTCCGTGCTCCTCGCCTACCGCGATCGCAGCGACGACGAGGTGCGCGACATCGCCTACCGCCGCTACAGTCGCGGCGCCTGGACCGAGGCCACCGCGCCCACCAGCGACGGTTGGACCATCAATGCCTGCCCGGTCAACGGTCCCGCCCTCTCCCGCCGCGGTGCCCACGTGGCCGCCGCCTGGTTCACTGCCGCCGACGGCGAGCCAGTCGTCAAAACCGCCCGCTCCAACAACATCGGCCGCAGCTGGAACCTCGTCGGTCCGGTCAGCGATCCCGACGCCCGCCCGATCGGCCGCGCCTCCGTCGCCGTCACCCGCGACGGCAGCCAGTGGGTCGGTTGGGTCGAAGCGCCCGGCACCTACGCCCTGCGCCGCGTCGACGCCGAGGGCGTCATGCACGCCATCGACCGCCTGCCCCTGCCGCCGAGCGAGGCGTCCGCCGCGCCCCACGACCGGCCGCGCATGACCTTGCTCGACAACCGCAGCGACCAACCCGCCCGCCTGCTCATTCTCCGCCCCGAGCCCACCGGCGTCGCCAGCTACATCGCCACCCTGCCGCTCGAAGAGGGCGCCGCGGTCGACGACTGCGGCTGCGGTCCGCAGGAAGACACCAGCCGCGGCCACGCCATGCGCGGACGTATCGAAAAAGTCATGACGGAACGCAACGCCCTGCTCGTCGCGCACGAGGAGGTGCCCGGCGTGATGAAAGCCATGACCATGCAGTTCAGCGTCGATCCCCGTGTCATCCCCCTCGTCGCCGACGGCCAGGAGATCATGGCCCGCATGGAACGCCGCGACGACGGCAAGTGGTGGCTCTTCAACATCCGCCTGCTCAAAGCCGCCAACTAGACGGCCGTCTCGAAAAACCGAGCTGCCATAAAGTAGCTGCGCTTGAGCCGGAGGCGAAAGCGTGGCCCGCGCGGGATCGGCCGATCCTGCGTCGCCCTCAAGCCGCCGCCGAGCGCGGATGCGCCAGCCACTGCCTGACCTTATCGATCAGGTCGGCGTTTTTGTAGGGCTTGGCCAAAAAGTCATCCATGCCGGCTTGCGCACAGATGTGCACGTCGGACTTCAGCACCGACGCGGTCACCGCCACGATTGAGATATCGCGTATCCGCGGTTCGGCCGACGCCCGGATCTGTCGGGTCGCTTCGATGCCGTCCATCTTCGGCATCTGGATGTCCATCAGCACGAGCTGAAAGTCGCCCGCCGCCAGCTTGGCCAAGGCCTCTTCGCCATCCCCCGCGATGTCATACTCCAGGCCCATGCGTTTGAGCACCGCCACCGCCACCTTGCGATTCACCAGATTGTCTTCCACCACCAGCACCCGCCCCTGCGGCGGTGCTTCGACTGGCGTCGGAGGCGCAGCAACCACCGGTCGCCCTAACTCAAACGGCAGCGTGAACCGCAACCGGCCACTGCCGCGCCCCGGCCGTTCGTGCTCGAGGGTGCGACCGTGCAACTTGAGTAACATGCGCGCGACGTTGAGGCTGATGCTGTCGGTGCCCTCGTGTTCCCGCGCATCCTTGTCCTGCCAGGTGCGATCGCGCGTGAGTGGTTGAGTCTGCGGGTTCTCGATCTCAAAGCGCACATCGAGCGCGTCGTCTTTGCCGGGCTCGGCCGTGACGTTCAGGGTGACGACCGGCCCTTCCGCGAAAGCCACTGCCCAGTTAACCAGATTGAGCAGGATCTGTCCGAGTCGCAGCGGGTCGCCCATGAGCGGCGGCACCGCCGATGCCGGACGCTGCACCACAAGTTTGACGCCTTTGGCCGCGCAGTCCGCCTGAGTGGATTTTTCGACCAGATCGAGAATCGGAGCCAAAGTGAACTCGGTGTTGTCGAGCACCACCTCCCGCGCCGTCGCTTTGGCCAACTCCAACACATCGTCGAGCAGACCGATCATGTGACGCGCCGAGTATTGCAGCGTCTCGAGCGCGCGCTGCTGCTCCTCGTTGAGCGGCGACCGCGCGAGCTCCTCCGCCATGCCCACCACCCCGTTCATCGGAGTGCGCAACTCATGACTGATACTCGAAATAAAACGATCGCGCGCCCGCGTGCCCGCCTCGGCCTGCCGCGTGGCCAACACCAACTCCTCCTCGCGCTCCCGTTTCGCCCGCACCTCCAGCCGCAGCGACGTATTGGCCTGCACCAGATCATGCGTCTGCTGATTCACCTGCTCCTGCAGCGAGGTATTGATGGCTTCGATCGCTTCCTGGCGACGCCCCACTTCATAGGCAAAAACGCCCAAGAACAGCGGCGCCGTGTCGATAATCCAAAGCAAGGGATTGCTGGCCTGTTCCTGCCACGCCCGCCCCCAAACAACCCCCTCCCCCGCCTGCCAGCTGAGCACCACCATCGCTCCCAACGGAAACAGACAGCCAAATAACGCGCCTCCCACCAAGTAGGCGCGCGCCCCCCAACGTAGCGGGTCCGGAAAAAATCGCATCATTCTATAGATCGACCAAACAAGCGCAGTCCCTGATCCCACCGCGCCATTTTCCTGCGACCCTCGGGCAATTTCACATTTTGTTTATCATACTGATCGGTGTGCAGGCTCTCTCATAGGCCCATGCCCCCAATTTATCGCCTCAGACTTGCCTCTGGCGGCACCTGCACCGCCCGGTCTTTGGCAATGACCACCGAAATGCGACCGCCCGCGGATTCTCATTTGTCAGCCACGGCCCGACCGCTTTGCGTGGCAAAATGCACACACTACTTGGGCGGAGCCGTTATTACCTAACGTCGCTCCTCGCCATTCTTCTGTCGGCTTCGGTCTTCGCGGCCGGAGAGTCGTCCTCCTCCTCCACGCGTCTGCTGCGCTTCCCCACCACCAACGGTGAGCAGATCGTTTTCTCCTACGCCGGCCAGCTCTACACGGTCGACGTCGCCGGCGGCACCGCCCGTCGCCTCACCAACACCCCCGGCTACGCGGTCTTCCCGCGCTTCTCGGCCGATGGCGCCCAGCTCGCCTTCACCGGCCAATACGATGGCAACACCGAGGTCTACGTGATGCCGGCCACCGGCGGTGAACCCCAGCGCCTCACCACCAGCGCCACCCTCGGCCGCGACGACCTCGCCGATCGCATGGGCCCCAACAACATCGTCATGGCCTGGCGCAACACCGCGCCCGAGATCGCCTTCCGCTCCCGCGCCATCGAATACAACTCCTTCAACGGCCAACTCTACACCGTCGGCCTCGACGGCGACGTGCCGGAACGCCTGCCCGTGCCCCGCGGCGGTTTCCTCACCTTCTCGCCCGACGATTCCAAGATCGCCTACAACCGCATCTTCCGCGAATTCCGCACCTGGAAACACTACCGCGGCGGCATGGCCGACGACGTCTGGATCCTCGACCTCAAAAGCGGCGAGCTCGAGAACCTCACCAACGATCCCGCCCAGGACATCTTCCCGATGTGGGCCTCCGACAACCACGTCTACTTCGTCTCCGAACGCACCCCGCGCGCCAACCTCTTCTCGGTCGACCTCACCACCAAGGAGATCAAGCAGCTCACCCACTTCACCGACTTCGACGTGAAGTTCCCCTCCCTCGGACCCGACGCCGTCGTCTTCGAAAACGCCGGCCAGATCTGGCGCTTCGATCTCGCCACCCAGACCGCCGCCGTCGTGCCGATCACCGTCATCGACGACCGCACCGACACCCGTCCGTCCTACCGCTCGGTCGAGAACTACGTCGAGAGCGTGAGCCCGTCCCCCGACGGCGCCCGCGTCACCGTCGTCGCCCGCGGCGAGGTCTTCACCGTCCCCGCCCAACACGGTCCGACCCGCAACCTCTCCAACACCCCCGGCGTCCATGAGCGTTCCGCCACCTGGTCGCCCGACGGCAAGTGGGTCGCTTACCTGTCCGACGCCACCGGCGAGTTCGAACTCTACCTGCGCGCCCAGGACGGCAGCGGCGAGGCCACCCAGCTGACCGACGACGCCACGTCCTACGCCTTCGGCATCGATTGGTCACCCGACTCCAAGAAGCTCCTCTGGGCCGACCGCGACCAACGCCTGCGCATGGTCGACGTCGAGTCCAAGACCGTCACCGACCTCGCCACCAACCCCGAGTCGCCCATCTACAGCTACACGTGGGCGCCCGACTCCAACTGGGTCGCCTGGGTGCGCAACGTCGCCGCCGGCTCCACCCGCGTCATGCTCACCAACGTCACCGACGGCACCGAGATCGCCGCAACCGACGAATGGTTCAACGCCAACAGCCCCGCCTTCTCCGACGACGGCAAATGGCTGCTCTTTGCCTCCGCCCGCGACTTCAATCCCATCTACTCCGACGTCGAGTGGAACTACGCCTACATGGACATGGAGCGCGTTTACATGGTCGCCCTCGCCAAGGACACCGAGTCGCCCTTCGCCCCGCGCAGCGACGAGGTGAAGATCGCCGAAGACAAACCGGCCGACGACGCCAAGTCCGACGCTGACGAAAAATCCGACGACGAGAAGAAGGCCGACGACGAAGACGCCGAGCCCGCCATCACCGTCAAGGTCGACACCGACGGTCTCTACGACCGGGTCATCGCGCTCCCCATCGAGCCCTCCAACTACCGCAGCCTCTACCTCGTCGACGGCAACGTCTACTACTACCGCGAGCCCGGCAGTGCCGTCACCGGCGGCCACGGCGGTGAAGGTTTCGGCGGCGACAGCGGCCGTCAGCCCGTCATCGTGCGCTACAGCCTCGAGGACCGCGAAGAGACTGTGCTCGGCGCCTACAACGGCTTCGAGATCACGGCCGACCACAAGAAGATGTTGGTCGTCGCCGGCCACGGTTCCTTCTCGCTCATCGACCTCCCCGCCAAGGGCAAGATCGAGCTCAAGCCCGAGAACAAGATCAGCCTCTCCGGCCTAAAGATGGTCGTCGATCCCCGCGCCGAGTGGGCCCAGATCTTCGACGAGAGCTGGCGCCAGATGCGCGACTTCTTCTACGACGCCAACATGCACGGCGTCGACTGGCAGGCCATGCACGACAAATACGGCGCGCTCGTGCCGTCGGTCGCCACCCGCAACGACCTCACCTACCTCATCGGTGAGATGATCGGTGAGCTCCACATCGGCCACGCCTACGTCGGCGGCGGCGATCGCAACAACGCCCCGCGCATCCAGACCGGCCTGCTCGGTGCCCAGGTTTCCCGCGACGAAGCCAGCCGCGCCTACCGCATCGATCACATCCTGCCGGGTGCCAACTGGCACTCCAACACCCGCTCCCCCCTCACCGAGCTCGGCGTCAACGTCAGCGAAGGTGACTACATCCTCGCCATCGACGGCCGTCCCGTCGCCGAGATGAACAACCTCTTCGAGGCCCTCATCGGCAAAGTCGGCGCGCAGGTGAAGCTCACCGTCAACGGCACGCCCACCACCGAAGGCGCCCGCGATGTCACCATCGTCCCCATCGGCGACGAGGCCGACCTCTACTACGAGCAATGGGTGGAGAACAACATCGACTACGTCACCGAGCGCACCGACGGCCGCGTCGGTTACCTGCACATCCCCGACATGGGCCCCCCCGGTCTCAACGCCTTCGTGCGCCGCTTCTACCCGCAGCTCAACAAGGACGCGCTCATCATCGACGTGCGCGGTAACGGCGGCGGCAACGTCTCGCCCATGATCATCGAACGCCTCAGCCGCGAAATCGCCATGATCGAACTGCGCCGCGGCGGCACCCCGCGAGCCGATCCAGGAGGCGCCATCTACGGCCCCAAGGTCATGCTCATGGACGAGTTCTCCGCCTCCGACGGTGACATTGTGAACCACCGCTTCCGCGCCGCCGGCCTCGGCAAACTCATTGGCAAACGCTCTTGGGGCGGCGTCGTCGGCATCTGGGGTTCCCTGCCGTTCATCGACGGCGGCTCGCTCCACAAACCCGAAAGCGGCCCGTATGCCTTGGACGGTTCCAAGTGGGTCATCGAAGGTCACGGCGTCGATCCCGACATCGTGGTGGACAACGACCCGTGGAAGGAATTCCACGGCGAAGACCAGCAGCTCGACCGCGGCATCGAAGAGGTGCTCGCCGAACTCGAACAAGTCGAAACCGGCCTGCCCCCGCCACCTCCTCACCCGGACAAGAGCCTCTGATCCCACGCTCCCGTTACGCAAAAGGCGCCGCTACCCGCGGCGCCTTTTTTATGATCGATGACATCGCAAATCGCATCGCCACTCACCTCGGAACTGTAGCCGGGGTCGTCGACCCCGGCCCGGGCTCACCGAGCCCGGCTACAACAACGGGCCCCTTTAGCGCATCCATCGTAGGGCTGACGCTTGCGGCACGCCCCCCCTCAACCCCGCCGCGGCAAGATGCCGCGCCCACAACCGACCGCACCGGCAACACCGTGGCCGAGGCTTCCAGCCTCGGCACCCCACCACCGTCCCACCGCAACGCGGGCGACACGCCCGCGGCTACAACTCCTGTCCGAGTGTAGCAGCGGCCGTCTCGGCCGCTCCTCCTTGCCACTCCGCCGGCGGCACGTCGCAAGCGACGGCCCTAAAGATCTTGCCCGCTGTAGCCGGGGTCGTTGACCCCGGTCCGGGCTCACCGAGCCCGGCTACAACAACGGCCGCCCTTAAACGCCTCCAGTGTAGGGCTGCCGCTTGCGGCACACCGTCCATTGCCTCTCCGCCCCATCCAGCACGCCGCCGCGGCAAGATGCCGCGCCCACAACCGATCGCGCACCGAAAGACCGTGGCCGAGGCTTCCAGCCTCGGCCCCCCACCACCGCCCCAACCGCAGCGCGCGCGACCCGTTCGGAGGGCGAACTCGGGAAGACGGTCACCCTCACTACTCCACATCAGGAGTATTTCAGCATTACTCCGCTTGAGGAGTAAAACTGGCCGTGAACTTCCCTCTGCTACCCAGGCCAAGACCCCATTTTGCATCCTGAACCGCACCGCCTTTTCCCGCCTTCCTGGCCGACACCTGCCACCTGGAGGGGATCGCAAATCAACAACGTTGAGCCCCGGAGCGAAGACCACCAAGCCGGATGCCGGCAGCGAACCGATCAGCTAGTCAATTCCGCTGAAGAAATAATATGCCACGCTCGCACTCGGATCGTATGCGAACACTTCAAGCTCCCAAAAAAAGCCCCGCTTACCGGCTCGATTCGCATCCCGTTCCGTTTCCCGCAGGGCATACTGCCACGACGGATTGAACTGAAACGTCCACCACTCCGGATCGCCTTCTGATCGGATGCCCATTCGACGACGCACCTCCTCAGCCGAACTCGGTCGAAGGTCCCCCGGCACAAGCCGTTCATACTCCAGCCGAGTCGTAATGAAACGCATCCGCACCTCTCCGTTGTCGGCGAAAAAAAACTGGCGGCTTTCCAAGTCCGATACCTCAGGCGACGGGTATTCTCGGAACGCTTCGTGAAACACCTCCGTCGGACGGGAAAACCAATACACGCCGAACGCGAAAAATCCCACGATTGCGACCGCTGCCACCGCAAACAGGCCGGCGGCGACCGTCGCCCCCCATTTGAGCCAAACAATATTGCGCTTCCAGCCCCAGATCGCCGCCACCACCAACGCCACCCAAACCGCCGCGATCACGGAAAAAATAACACCCCAGAAAATCAGGACAAGCCCCGGTCCCATGCATGCATTTTCCGGCACGGTGTCCACTGGTCAACCGACTATCTGCGGCCTATCGCGGCACCAACCTGCGACCAGCGCATTCGCGAACCCGTCCAAAGCCACGCCCCCATCGCCCCCGTCCCCCTGAAACGCGGGCGACACGCCCGCGGCTACAACGTCCGTCCGAGTGTAGCAGCGGCCGTCTCGGCCGCTCCTCGTTGCCTCTCCGCCGGCGGCACGTCGCAAGCGACGGCCCTACAGAGCAGGCCAGGCCCGCTTTAGCCGGGGTCGTTGACCCCGGTCCGGGCTAACCGAGCCCGGCTACAACAACGGCCCCCCCTTTAGCGCATCCATCGTAGGGTTGCCGCTTGCGGCACGCCGCCCATTGCCTCTCCGCCCCATCCAGCACGCCGCCTCCCCCACTGCCGCCGCGGCAAGATGCCGCGCCCACTACCCACCGAACCAGCAACCCGTGGCCGAGGCTTCCAGCCTCGGCACCCCAACCACCGTCTCACCGCAAGGCGGGCGACACGCCCGCGGCTACAACTCCTGTCCGAGTGTAGCAGCGGCCGTCTCGGCCGCTCCCTCCTGCCTCTCTGCCAGCGGCACGTCGCAAGCGACGGCCCTACAGATCTTGGCCGCTGTAGCCGGGGTCGTTGACCCCGGCCCGGGCTCACCGAGCCCGGCTACAGCAGTAACGCCCGCCCCTTACTTCGCGTTGATTTCCGCGAGCAGTTCCTGAGCGTCGTAGATCGAATCCAAGGCCTCCAGGATGCCACGCACATCGACGTTCACCGAGCGCGCCAGCGTGTCGGTGTAGGCGTAAGCCCAGACCAGCGAGTGGATGTTGCCGTCGAAGAGGATGCCCACGAATTCACCGTCACGATTCAGCACCGGACTGCCGGAGTTGCCGCCGATCGAATAGACCGTGCTGATGAAGTTATACGGCGTATCCGCCGCCACCTCGTCACGCGCTTCGAGCCAGCTTTCCGGCAGGCCGAAGGGGAACACTTGCTCGTGCAAATCCGCCCGCGCGTAGGTGCCGCCGATCTTGGTGTAGGGTTCGATCCACGCGCCGTCTTCCTGCACGCCTTTGACCGTGCCGACGCCGAGGCGCAGCGAGAAGGTGGCGTCCGGCGAGACGCTGTCGCCGTCGAGCGCGTAACGCACCTTGGCGATGCGGGCGTGGGCCTGCGACTTGGTTTCGTCGATCGCATCCACCTGTTCCTGCATCGCCCGCGAGCTCGCATCGAGCGCGCGCACGAGCGCGATCATCGGATCCTCGACCGTCTCCATCGCGGCGGCATCCAATGCATACAACTCCCGACGATAAGCAACGTCGCCGACCTTCGTGCCCATGACGAGTTCGGCTGCGCGCTCCGCCGGAGCTTTGCCGCCGAGGGCGATCACCACGGCGGGATCGTTCGAGCCCAACGCCATGGCCATGAACTCGAGGTGGTGCTTCACCTTGATCAACTCAAACTCCGGGTAGATCGGCTCCTCGGAAAACAGCGACAACTCAAACTGCGCCTTCGAGGACTCGCGGTAATCCGGCAGACGCTCGCCGTTCGGTTTGGCCCGCTCGGTCGGAGCGCGGTAGAGCTCGCGCGCCTTTTCAAACAGGCTCGAGTTGAAGTTCCAACGCTCCACCAAGCGGTGGCGGGCATAGAGATCCGTGAGCTCGGCTTGGGCCGCTTCTATCTCGGCCCAAGCGCCCTCGGCGCCGAGCTCCGGATGCGCCGCCGAGTAGGCGCGCAGACGCTCTTCCTCGGCCTGCTTCATGGCCTTCAATGCCGGATCCAGGAGGCCGGAAATCTCACCGTCGTAAACTTTGCGACCGTTCTGCATGTAAAGCAGCTCGTCCTTGGCCTGGCGCGCCGCTTCGCCGCTGGTTTTGCTGTAGGCGTTGAGCAGCACCTCGCGGCTTTTGATCCACCACAGCACCTGCGGCACCGACACATCGCGGGAGAAATCCATCTCCGCCATCGTGATGAGACGATCGGTCGAGCCGGGGTGGCCGGTCACAAACACCAGGTCGCCTTCCTGCGTGCCGGCACTGTTCCAGGTCAGGTGATGCTCGATCGCCGCCGGCTGATCGTTCTCGTAAACCCGAAAGAAGGTCACATCGAGGCAGTAGCGCGGGTAACCAAAGTTGTCCGGGTCACCGCCAAATGCGCCCGCCGCACTCTCTGGCGCGAAGACCAGGCGCACGTCGGTGTAGCGCTTGTATCGATAGAGGTGGTATTGAGCTCCCTGATACAGCGACTCGACGTCACTGCGTAGCCCCGTCTCGGCCAGCGACTCCTGTTCGATCTCCGCGAGCACGGCACGACGCGCGGCACTGGCGGCGGCGGGATCGAGGTCGGCGCCCACGGCGGCGTTCACGCGGTCGGTCACATCCTCGATCGACATGAGCACGTTGAGCTCGAGATCGAGACAGGGCAGCTCGGCGTCACGGGTGCGGGCGATGAAACCGTCCTCCAACAGGTCGTGATCCGCGGAGCTCAACTTGTGCAGGACATCCGACGCCACGTGGTGGTTGGTGATGACCAGACCGTCGGCCGACACGAAGGAGCCGGAACCGCCGTTGTTAAAACGCACCGAGGATTTCTGCAGGTGCTCCAGCCAGTCCGCCGTGGGCGTGAAGCCGTAGCGTTCCTGCAGCTGCGCCGTCGGCGGCGCGTTGAGCAACCACATGCCATCATCGGCCGAAGCCACCGTGGCCCCCAAAGAGACCAAACAAACCGACGCCAAACGGCGCCACCGGGATAACGTATTCATGGCCCCATCGCTGCCCCTTAACGCTCGCGCCGCAACGCTCCAGTGCACCCGATTTGAAATTTCAAAACCGGTTCGTCCACGCAGCGTTCGCCGCCGATGGGCGAACATCGCAAATTCCCGCCTCCGGTGACTTGACGCGTTCTATACCATGCCCGCTAGTAAGCCGTCTGTCCGCGATGTTCATCTCCGCCCATTACCGCAAAGCCCAACCTCGCCGCCGCGTCCTCGCGGTCCTGCTGGCGTGGACGGTGTTTGCCTTGGGCGTGCTGACGGTCGCGCCGGAGCTGCACGTCGTGGTGCACGATGATGCCCATTCCCCCGAGCACAGTTGCGCGGTGGATCTCTTCGCCGGCGGTGTGACCCCGGCGCTGACGGTCGTGCTGTTTGCGCCGGTCGCCTTGCTGGCGCTCGGCTCGATCACGCCCGTGACGCGCGTCGCCCAGCCGACGCCCACCTGGTCGCTCCCACCGGGACGCGCCCCTCCGCAGATGTGAGAACCGGCGGCCACCGCGCCGCCTGCCTACCCCGTTGCCCTACCGGCGCGCGCGCTGTGCGTGCGCCGTTTTGAACCGCAACCCGCCGCGCCCTCCGTGCCTCCGTGCGCCCGCTCGGCCCCTCTCTCACATCCGTATCATGTCCCTTTCCTTTCGTCTCTTGCTGGGCAGCGCCCTCGCTTCCTGCGCGTTTGCCCAAACCACGCTGCCGCCCTCCGCGGCCGCTGATAACCATACCGTGCACCTCGGCGACTTTGTCGTCTCGACGCACCCTTACGCGCGCTCGCAAAGCGAGATCGCCCAACCCACCACCGTCATCGGCGACGAGACCGTGCGCCGCGACCAAGCCGCCACCCTCGGCGAATTGCTGGCCAACCAGCCCGGCGTGAGCTCGACCTACTTCGGTCCCGGTTCGAGCCGCCCCGTCATCCGCGCTCTCGGCGGCCCGCGCGTCGCCGTGCTGCAAAACGGCACCGATACCATCGACGCCTCCGTCATCAGTCCCGACCACGCCGTGTCACTCGACCCGCTGCTCATTGAGCGCGTCGAAGTCACCCGCGGTCCCGCCGCGCTCCTGCAGGGCGGCTCCGCCATCGGCGGCGCAGTCAACGTCGTGACTCACCGGATACACACCACCGCCCCTGAGCCCGGCATCCACGGCCGCACCGAGGGCCGCTACGCCACCGGCAACGACGAGCGCGCCTTCGGCCTCGTCATCGAAGGCAGCTCCGGCGCCCTTGCTTGGCACGTCGACGCCTTTGACCGCCGCAGCGGCGACGTGGAAATTCCCGGTTACGCCGAGAGCGCCCGCCTGCGCGCCGAGGAAGAGGCTGAACATGATCACGACGACGAGGACCACGATGAGGAGGATCACGATGACCACGATGAGGAGGAGGAGGCCGAAGCCTACGGGCATGTGCCCAACTCCTACGTCGACTCCACCGGCGGCGCCCTGGGCCTGTCCTGGGTCGGCGACCGGGGTTACCTCGGCTTTGCTTACAGCGGCTTCGACACCCTCTACGGCATCCCGCCCGGTGCTCACAGCCACGAACACCACGAGGACGAAGACCATGAGGAAGAGGATCACGACGACGAGGACCACGACGAGCACGAGCACGGCGAGGAACTGGTCTCGGTCGACCTAAGCCAGCGTCGCTTCGAACTTGAGGGCGAGTTGCGCGACCCCTTCGCCGCCTTGCGCGCCCTGCGTTTCCGCGCCGTCCACGCCGACTACGAACACCGCGAGCTCGAGGGCGATGAGATCGGCACGACCTTCACCAATCGGGGCTACGACCTGCGCCTCGACGCCCTGCACCAACCTTGGGGCGGCCTGCAGGGGGCAGTCGGCGCCAAGTTTGGCGAAAGTGAGTTTGATGCCGTCGGGGCCGAGGCCTTCCTGCCCGCCTACCGCACGCGCGAATTTGCCCTCTTCGCCTTCGAGGAGGTCGAAGCCGGCCCCACGCTCTGGCAGTTCGGTGCCCGTTGGGATCACACCGGCATCGATGTCGAGGATGGCAGCGGTCGCCGGGCATCCGAGGACGCCGTGAGCGGCTCACTCGGCTGGGTGCAAAAGCTCAACGAATCTTGGACGGTCGCCGCGTCTCTCGCCCACACCGAGCGCACGCCCTCGGCCCAGGAACTCTACGCCGATGGTCCGCATATCGGCACCAACGCCTACGAGCTCGGTGACGCCAATCTCGGCCACGAGATCTCGCACGGCCTGGACCTCTCCCTCCGTCATCGCGGCGAACTGTTCTCGTCCGAGCTCACCGTCTTCCTCAACCACTTCGACGGTTACATCTACGAGAACCCCACCGGGGCGGAAGCGGACGGGTTGCCCGTGTATGCGTTTGTGCAGCGCGACGCCGATTTCCACGGCGCCGAATTCACCACCACCATCCACCTGCACGAGGACCAACACGGCCATCTCGATCTGAGCCTCTCGGGCGACTTCGTGCGCGCCCGCAACACCAGCGACCGCACCGATCTGCCGCGCACCACGCCGACCCGCCTGCGCGCCGGCCTCGATTGGTCGCTCCACCAATGGCGCGCCGGGGCCGACGTCAGCCACGTGTTCGAACAGGACCGCACCGCCCCCGGTGAAACCACCACCGACGCCTACACGCTCGTGGGCCTCTACGGCGGCTACCGTTGGGTCACCTCCGCGGTCACCTGGGATCTCCTGCTGCGCGGCTCCAATCTCACCGACGAAGAAGCCCGCGTGCACACCTCGTTCCTGAAAGAAGTCGTGCCCCTGCCCGGCCGCAACCTGAGCCTGAGCCTGCGCGCCAGCTTCTAGTCGGCGCCACCTTCGGCTTGAAAATCGCTGCGCGGGACGCCTCGGCCCCTTCCCGCGCGGCGCTCGCCGGCGCCAAAGCCATGCCGACCGGATCGGGGTTTGTCCCCTTGGCTGAGGCTTTCCCGCATGTGTCATGCTGTGCCTAAAATTGACTTCAATCCGGTCGTTTTCCCACTCCGCCAGGCTCTCTACGTAAACCTATCCAGGGGCCCCTACGTAGAAGAGCGGACGGGCGGCGGTTTGCCTCAATGCAAATCATTATACAGGCTGATCCCCTGCCCTCGCTCCTCCCGGGATGAGGTTCGGACCTGATGCCTGCCACGCGACTTTTTTCTGCCTCGTCGCCGCGTTTGCCTTACCAGCGGACGTGGAGGTTCCGCTATGCTTCCCTCCTCCGCGTGTGCATGGGCCTGCTTTGCGGGGCCCTCCCGCTCGCCGCCCAACCCACCACCTCCTCGCCGGCCGCAACCCCCGCGCCGACGGCAGCACCACCTCTGCTCGCCACCCCCGACGCGCTTTGGGCCGTTCTCAGCGACTCCAAACTACGCGAGCTGCCACACCGTATTGACCTCACTCTCACCGTCCTGCTCTACGATCCAAGCTGGTCACTGTTGTGGTGCGAAATCGAAAATCGAGGCGTCTTTTTTAACACCACCACCCAGCCGCTGCCGCTGCACTCCGGGCAGATCGTGCGCCTCACCGGCACCCAGATTCCGGCCCTCGGCCTCGGTGCCGGCGACACTCAGATCGAAGTCATCCGGGAGGGAGCCCTGCGTCCCGCCGGGCGGCTGGGCAGTGAATGGCCCGATGATCCCGCACTCATTCGCCGTTTCATCGAGGTGGACGCTTACGTCGACCGCCAATCCATCCCGGAGCCCAACCACCTCCAACTCGAACTGGTGGTCGCCGACCGCACCGTGACGGGTCGCGTCCTCCGCGTCGCGGGCGACCCGGTGCCGGACCTCACCGGCCATTTTGTGCGACTGCGTGGGGTGTGGGTGCCGACCGAGCAACCCGACGAGACGCGCGAGGATTATGCCCTGTGGATTCCCAGCATCCATCACGTGCTGACGGACGCCCCCGACCTCGCCTCTCCCTGGCAACTGCCTCCCACCGCCATCGCCGACCTGGCCCATCTCGAAGACGGCGCGTGGCTGCGCCTGCAGGCCATGGTCCTCCACCACAACCGCGACGGCCAACTGATCCTCCACGACAATACCGGTCAGATCACCGTCCACACCTCTCAAGCCCGCCGCGCCCGCAGTGGTGAAGCCGTCGCGTTGGTCGGCCGGTGGCACGCCCGCTTCACTGACCACCCAATCACAAACGCGGTTTTCCGGACCTTGGACCCGACCCAAACCGCTGCCGTGCAACCCTCGCACAAGCTCCGCGTGGCGCGGCAGGTTCTGCAACTCACCACGGAAGCCATCCGCCAAAACCTGCCCGTCACCCTCAAGGGCACCATCACCTACCCCGATCCCGACCACCGCTATTTCTACCTCCTCGATGCGTCGGGTAGCGTGCGCGTGCAGCTCAGCGCCGAAGCCATCCAGGACCGATCCCGGCTACCCGGACTGCAATCGGGTCAGGCTATCACGGTGGTGGGACACGCCGCTCCGGGCGCATTTGCCCCGCAAGTGGTGGCCACGTCCTTCGCCTTCGAAGGCGTGCGACCAGTCCTCTCGCCGCGGGACGTCACCCTCGAACAAGCCCTCACCGGCGTCGAAGACAGTCAATGGGTGAGCCTCCAGGGTTACCTGCATCAACTGAACCCGCTCGAAGACCACACCCTCCTCCACCTCACAACCCCGGGCGGCGAGTTCACCGCTCGAGTCGACGCGCCCCTCCCGCCCTCGGTCGCACCCGGAGCGTTCCTGCGTCTGGACGGGGTGTGCGTCGCTGTCACCAGCGGCGAGCCGTTCCTCGAAACGGTGAACCTGCTGGTGCCGACGCCGCAAAATGTCGAAGTCGTCGAACCTGCGCGGGAGGACCTCTTCGACGCTCCCGAATCCTCCCTCACCTCGTTGCAAGGTTACCGCGGCCAAGGCCAGGCCGACCACCTCGCCAAGACCCGCGGCACCGTGACCCTGCATCTGCCGGGACGCGCCCTCTGGATCACCGACGGCCACGACAGCCTGCGCGCCCTCAGTCGCCTCACCGAACCCGCATTGCAGCCCGGCGACGTCGTCGAACTCGTCGGTCTGCCCGGCCGCCTCGGCAATCGTTTTGTGCTGCGTGAGACCCAATACCGCGTGATCGGTCACGAAGAACCGCCCGTGGCCGCGCCCTTCGCCGCCGTCCTGGCGAGCCGCGATGGCGACGCTCTGCCCGACGGTGCCATGGTCGAGGTGGAAGCCGAACTCATCAGCGCCGTGCCCCACCGCCAAGGCGTCACCCTCAGCCTCGCCCGCGGCGGTAGCGTGATGGAAGCCACGTGGGAAGCCTCCCGTGCCGAAGTGGACGCCAGTGGTCTGCTCGATCTGCGTCCCGGGAGCCAACTGCGCATCTCCGGTCTCTACGAAACGGAATTCGACGAGTTCAACCGTCCCCACGATTTTAATCTCCGTCTGCGCACCCCGCCCGATGTGGTGTTGCTCAACACCCCCACGTGGTGGACCACCAGCCGCACCCTCGCCATCATTCTGCTCATGGCCGCCGGACTGGGCGCCGGCATGACCTGGGTGGGTCTGTTGCGCCGCCGGGTGGCTGCCCAACGCCTCGAGATCGACCAAAGCACCGAGCAACGCGACCTGCTGCAGGCCCGCTTCAAAGAAGTCATCGATCAGACCAACGACTTTATCTTCACGGTCGATTTCAGCGGCCGTTTCACCTCCTTCAACGCCGCCGGCGAACGACTCACCGGCTACACCCGCGAGGAGGCGATGCAGATGCGCATCTACGACATCATCGACGAGACCGCCGCCCGCCGCACCCGCCTCTACATCCAACGCCGCCTCAACCCGGAACGCTCCGTCACCTTCGAATACCAGCTGCGCACCAAGGACGGCCGCGAGATCGAGGTAGAAACCTGCGCCGGATTTATTCGCCAGGACGATCGCCTCGTGGGCGGCTTCGGCATCATGCGCGACGTGAGCGACCGCAAGGCCGAGGAACGCCGGCAGAAAGAGGTGGAGGCCCGCTCGGTGCAGGCCCGCAAACTCGAGTCCCTCGGCACCCTGGCCGGCGGCATCGCCCACGACATCAACAACATCCTCACCACCATCCAAGGCTCCATCGATCGGGTTGCTTACGCCCTGCCGCGAGACTCCGACGCGCACGTCCAGGTCGCGCAAATCAACCAGTCCAGCGACCGCGCCCGCGAACTCGTGCAACACGTGCTGACCTTCAGCAACGAAAACGAACCACGCCGCGAATCCCTCCTGCTCGATGACATCGCCCGCGAGGTTTACCGCCTCGCCAAAGCCAGTGCCCCATCCTCCACCCGCTGCGCTCTGAAGCTGCCCGACGGACCGCTGCCGGTCTTCGCCGACGCCGCGCAACTTCACCAACTGCTGGTCAACCTCTGCTCCAACGCCTGGCAGGCCCTGCCCGCCCATGGCGGCGACGTCGTCCTGCAGTTGGAAGAAGTTCCCCTCACCGCCCCGCTGCCCCCCGCGCTCGCGGCACTCGCTCCCGGTGCCTACGCACGTATCCGCATATCCGATACCGGATGCGGCATGGATGAAGCCACCTTGCAGCGCATCTTTGATCCCTTCTTCACCACCAAGCCGCCCGGGCAGGGCACCGGCCTCGGCATGGCCGTCGTGCACACCGTCGTCGAAAACCACGACGGCGCGATCACCCTGCGCAGCGCGCCCGGTCAGGGCACCACGGTGGAGGTCCACCTGCCGATCGCCGCAGCCCCGGCGTCCCGCACCCCGACCGTAACCAACCCCGAAATCGCGCCGGGACACGGCGAGCGTCTGCTCGTGGTCGACGATGAACCGATGATCACCCTCAACTTCGAGGCTCTGCTCTCCCGCATCGGCTACCGCGTCGAAACCTTCACCGATCCAGTCGAAGCCTGGAAACGTTTTGAACAGGGCCCCGATGATTTTGCCCTCGTGCTCTCAGACCTCTCGATGCCCGAGCTGAGCGGTCGCGACCTCGCCAAACGCATGCTTGCCGTCCGTCCCGAGCTGCCGGTCATCATCTACACCGGTCACCTCGAGAGCGAACTCCACGACCAACTGCAGGCCGTGAAGGTGCGCCGCGTGCTCCGCAAACCCGCCCCGCTGGCCGAAGTCGCCCGCGCCATCGCCGACGAGTTGTCGGCGACCCCCGCGTGAGACCTTAAGCCTCCAAGCCAAACACCGCCCGGGCGTAGTTGCGGGCGTTGAAGGGCTGCAGGTCGTCGGGCTGCTCGCCCAGACCGAGGAAGTAGATCGGCAGCTTCATCTCGCGCCAGATGCCCACGATCGCGCCACCGCGCGAGGTGCCATCGAGCTTGGTCACGATAAGACCGGTGAGGCCGAACTTTTCGTGAAACACTTTGGCCTGCTCGATGGAGTTGGTGCCCAGCGAACCGTCCACCACCAGCCACGCGTGCTGCGGCGCCTCCGGGTCATGCTTCTGCAGCACCCGGCGGATCTTCGCCAGCTCCTCCATGAGGTTGCTCTTGGTGTGCAGACGACCGGCGGTATCGACCAGCAAGGTCTGGCAGCCCCGCGACTTCGCCGCCGCCCAGGCGTCGTAGGCCACCGCCGCTGCATCAGCGCCGGTGTGACTCGCCACGATCGGCAAATCGAGGCGCGTCGCCCAGGACTTGAGCTGCTCCACCGCCGCGGCGCGGAAGGTGTCGCAGGCCGCCAGCATCACTTGCTGGCCGTCATTCTTGAGCATGTATCCAAGTTTTGCGGACGTCGTGGTTTTGCCGGAGCCGTTCACGCCGATGAGCGCAACCACCAGCGGCTTGTCTGCCGGACCCGCCTCCAGTTTGCCTTCACTGCCAGCCAGCGCGCGCTCCAGCACGGCCGCACCGATCTCGGCCGCGGCCTGCCCCTTCAGCTCCGGGTCCTTGCGGAAGGCGCGCTTGATCTCCTTGAGAATCTCCTCGGTCGTCTCGACGCCGAAGTCTGCGGTGTAGAGCGCTTCCTCCAGCTCCTCCAGGGAGGAGGCGTCGATCTTGCGACCGCCGAAGAGGCCGCGCGTCGTATTGGAAATGGCCGCGACGGTTTTGGAGAAACCGTCCTTAAACTTCTTAAACAGTCCGAACATGATGCGTTGGTTTTAAACCACGAATGGACACGAATAGGCTACACTACCGTTTCGCCGAAAGCGGGAACCCCGGGCACCCGACCGTTCCGGTGCGTAGCCGGTAGGCGAAGCCATTCGTGTCCATTCGTGGTTAAGAGAAAGCCCCCTCGCCCGTCACTCCGCCTTGCGGGCGTCGCGACCGAGCTGGTCCTTCAGGCGATCGAGGATGCCGTTGATGAAGCGCTTGGAATCGGCGGTGGAGAACTGCTTCGAAAGATCGATGGCCTCGTTGATCGTCACGATCGGCGGGATGTCCTTGCGGAAGAGCATCTCGTAAATGGCCATGCGCAGGATGGCCAAATCGATGCGCGCGATGCGCTCAAACTCCCAATTGTGCGCGAGCTGCTTGATGCGGGCATCCACTTCGGCGACTTGCTGAATGGCGCCATTGATGAGCTCCTCGCCAAAGGCGTAGTGCTCGCGCGGCTTGTCGGTCGTCTCGAGATTTTCGAAAAACATCCGCAGGTCCTCCGCCAGATTTTGCGGCGCATTGAGGCTCCACGAGTAAAGAAATTGCATGGCGGCAACACGGCCGTCACGGCGCTGGGCGAAAAGGGCTTTGCTCATTTGGAAAGGGATTTTTTGAGGGCGGCCATCTCGAGCGCCCCGCGGGCGAACTCGGCGCCGCGATTGATTTCACCGAGACAACGCAGCTCAGCCTGAGCGTCGTCGTTGGCCGTCACCACGCCGGCAATGATGGGCGTGCCAGTATCGAGGCTCACCCGCAGCAGGCCCTGCTGAGCGGCCTCGGCAACCAGTTGGTCATGGAGGGTGCCGCCCTTGATCACTACGCCGAGGGCGATGATGACATCAAAACGGTATTTGCGCAGCAGCAGCTGGGCGCCGGTGGGGAGCTCACCGCTGCCCGGCACCCGCACCACGGCGAGGTTGGCCTCGGTCACCCCGGCATCGCGGAGCACCGTGGAGGCACTGTTCATCAGCCCCTCGACGTAACGCTGGTTAAAGCGTGCCGCGACGATGCCCACCCGGAAGGGCGCACCATCGATCTGCAAGGCACTGGGAGAATCTAAACTCATGGTTGAAAGGAGGACTGTGGCGGACGTGAGGACGGTTGCCAAACCTGACGTCAGTCCAACACCGCACTACCGACGCCCCTCTCGCCACAATCCGCAACCCGAAAGCGCAGGCGCCCGGAACCGGTTCCGGCCCCGGTCGCCCCACCCGCATCCCCCGCGCTCCAGACTTGGCAGCCGCACTGCGAATCGTCCTGATGGGCCGTTCGCACCATGCAGTTCCGCATCCACCATCGCACCCACTACCGCTACGCCGGCGCGGCGTCGGAGTCTTTTATGGAGGTGCGGCTGCGGCCCATGACGAACGCCCGCCAGACCCTGCTCAGCCACCGCTTGGAGAGTGATCCGTCCTGCAATCTCCACGCCTACACCGACTATTTTGGCAACCACGTGCAGACCTTCTCGCTGGTGCATCGGCACACCGAGCTGGTGCTCGACAGCTACGCCGAGGTCGAAACCCACGCCGCGCCCCCGCCCGAGGTCGCCCTCGAGCTGAGCGTGTCGGAAGCCCGCCAGCTCTACCGCGCCGAGCCGTTGCGCTTCTTTGAGTTTCTCAACCCGTCGCCCGCCATCCAGTTCAGCGCCGCGGTCAACAAACTCGCCAATCGCTTCTTCCGTCCGGGCAACGACATCGGTCCGTCCATCCTCGCGCTCAACCACTGGATTTACACCAACCTCCGCTACGTGACCGGCTCCACCCGCATCGACACCACCGTCGATGAGGTGCTCACCCAGAAGAAAGGGGTCTGCCAGGACTTCGCCCAGGCCATGATCGCCGTGCTGCGCTCGGCCGAGATCCCCGCCCGCTACCTCGTCGGTTACATTGAAACCGATGCCCAGCGCGATGCCGGCCAGACGGAGGCCGCCGCCAAAACGCCCTCCAAACGCCGTCCGCTCATCGGTGCCGCCGAGAGTCACGCTTGGGTGGAAGTCTGCCTGCCGGGCGGACACTGGTGGGCGCTCGACCCGACCAACGACTGCGTCGCCGGCGAACGCCACGTGCAGGTCGCCGCGGGGCGGGACTACCACGACTGCACCCCCACGCGCGGCGTCTTCAAAGGCACCCACACCGAACGCCTCACCGCCGCCGTCGACATGCGCCGCCTGAGCGACTGAGGTGGGCCGTCCAGCCCGCATGAATCCGCAGTTTTTGGGGCCACCAAAAGGCACAAAAAATCACAAAAAACGGCGGCGACCTCCTTCATCGGCCGTGCTCATCCCAGGGATTCCTGCCTCCGGACTCTTATCCTGATTTTGGTGCCTTTTCGTGCCTTTTTGTGGCCGAAAAGAACCCTGCCTATTCCAGATTACGGATGTTGAACGCGTGACTCTCGATCACTTCGCCGTCCGCCGTGAAGAGGGACAGGTAGACGATGAACACATGCGGCGGACGCACCACCGCCGGTGTGCGCAACACATTACCTGAAGGGGCCAATACCGCGCGCTGCTGGCCCGCCTTTTGCGGATTACTCCACCGTGCCGTCGCCCGCGCGGCGTCCGGTTTGATCTCGGTTTTCTCCTCGTCGTAAAAACGCAGCACCAGCGCGTTGCCTTCGATGTTGAGGCCAAGGAAACCGCCGTTGCTGCGGCTCGCCTCGATGCCGGTCACCTGCGGCTCCTCCTCTTCCGTCATGGGCTGCGCCCAGGCGCCAGTGATCGCGAGCAGGGACAGGAGCAAAAGCAGCGGCCAGCGTTTCATGGCGCCACGCTACACGCGCTTCGTCCCCGCACGCAAGTCGACCCACCCCGCAGGCTTGAGGCCACCATCACAATCACTCTGTTTTTACGCATGCCGCGGCATGCCGATTGGACCGACCACCTCTACCGCTCGCTGACCAACGAGGAGGACGCGCGCGTCTGCAAAGCGATCTCCGACGACGCCTGCCGCGAGGTCCCGGGCAACTTCCTGCGCCAACTCGGCGCGCAGACCTTCACCGGTCTCGGCGACCGCCTCGCCAACCCCAAAACCACCCTCGCCTGGCTGCTGCAGGCCATGGGCGCGCCGGGTCTCTTTCTCGCTCTCATCGTGCCGCTGCGCGAAGCCGGCTCGCTCCTGCCCCAACTTTTCATCGCCGGCTACCTGCGCCAGCTCGCCGTGCGCAAATGGGTCTGGGTGGTCGGCTCCGCGCTCCAAGCCGTCGCCGTCGCCGGTTACGCCCTCGTCGCTTGGACCCTCGAAGGCACGATCGCCGGCCTCGCCATCGTGGGACTCGTCGCCCTCTTCAGCCTCGCCCGCGGCCTCTGCTCCATCGCGTCCAAGGACGTGCTCGGCAAAACCATTCCCAAGACGCGCCGCGGTCAGCTCTCCGGTTGGAAGTCCTCCCTCAGCGGCGTCATGGCCATGGGCGCCGGTGCCATGCTGCTCCTCACCGGCGGTGCCGACGGCTCCCTGCACCTCTACACCCTCTGGCTGCTCGTCGCCGCCGCGCTCTGGCTGATCGCCAGCATCATCTACAGCACCATTGCCGAATTTCCCGGTGAAACCTCGGGCGGCGGCAACGCCTGGACTCATGCGCGCCAGCGCCTGCGCCTGCTGGTCGACGACCGCCCCTTCCGCGATTTCGTGACCGTGCGCGCGCTCGCCATCGGCTCCGGCCTGTCGGCGCCCTTTGTGGTTTCGCTCGCCCACGGCGAACTCGGTGGCGGCGGGTGGTGGTTGGGCGTCTTCATCATCGTCGATGGATTTGCCTCCATGGTCTCGGCGCCGATCTGGGGTCGCCTCGCCGACCGCTCGAGCCGCACCGTGCTGCGCACCGCCATGGGCGTGACCGCCACGCTGCTGGCGATCACCATCGGGCTCACCTTCATCGAGCTCTCCGCCGTGGTCGCGCAGGTTGTCTATCCCGCTCTTTTCTTTGCCCTCGGCATCGCCCACAGCGGCGTGCGCCTTGGCCGCAAGACCTACCTCGTCGACATGGCCGAAGGCGACCAACGCACCGATTATGTCGCCGTGAGCAACAGTGTCATCGGCGTCCTGCTGCTAGTGGCCGGCACGATCACCGGCGCGCTCTCGCTCCTGTCGCTCCCCCTCGCCCTCGCCGTCTTCGCTATCTGCGCCCTCACCGGCATGCTCCTCGGCCACCGCCTGCCGGAAGTGAGCGCGTGAGGTCCTCATACTCGGCCGAGAGGCAACGCAGCGCGACCAAGGTCGCAGCCTACAATGGGACTCCCGATCGCGCTAGTGTTGCCTCGGCGTCCAATTCCTCGCGCTCAATCGTCGAAATAAACTCCGATGCGCTGGTCGCGATCGAGGTAGCGTTCAAAGAAATCCGTGAGCGATTCTGCGACACGTCGCGGACCCCGCGACTCATAGCCCTCCACCCATACGGAGGATGTCGCGGCGGTCTCTTGTCGGAGGAAATGGAAATGCGAACTGAGGCACCAATCGGCAAAGAAGACGTCTCCCGCCGTTCGATCCACGTTTTCCGCGATCACACGCTCCAAGCGCCAGACCGCCCATTGATCGAGCCGCCACTCGTGGTCCACCATACCTCCCACCGTGGCCAAAAAATCGATGTAATCGCGTCCCACTCGCAGGCCGGCAGCTTCCAGGCTGCGGACGACCAAATCCGCCGACGGGGGCTCCACCACCTCCACTCCGTTATTCAGCCAGTGGGTTAAAACACGCTTCTCCAGCATACTCACTCCCCGCGTTCGGCGCGGCGTTCGGCGCGGAGGGTTTCCCAGCGGGCGAGACGGTCGGCGACGCGGGCTTCGAGGCCGTTGGGCGACGGGTCGTAGAGCTTCGTCGGTTGGCTCAGGTAGGTCTGGCCGGAGATGCCTTCCGGGAAATCGTGCGAGTAGAGGTAACCTTTGCCGTGGCCGGCGCGCTTGCTGGCTTTGCCGCCTTTGTCGCGCAGGTGCATCGGCACGGGCTGCACAGTCGCTGACTTGATCGCCTGTTTGGCGGCGGCCAGAGCCATCGTGGCCGAGTTACTTTTCGGCGCACAGGCGATGTGCAGGGTGGCGTGCGCGAGCGTGAGTTCGGCTTCGGGCAGGCCCACAAAGTCGCAGGCGTGATGCGCCGCCACCGCCAGCGGCAGCGCGAAGGGGTCGGCCAAACCGATGTCTTCGCTGGCCAATATCACGAGGCGCCGCGCGATGAAGCGCGGGTCTTCACCGCCTTCCAGCATTTTGGCCAACCAATACATCGCGGCATCGGGATCACCGCCGCGGCAACTTTTGATGAAGGCCGAAATCGTATCGTAGTGCTCGTCTTCGTTGGCGTCGTAGCGAATGCGCCGCTCGCGTGCGAACGACTCCAACTCGCTCGCTTCGATCGTGGTTTTGCCGTCGAGCGAGAGCGCGATGACTTCGAGCGCATTGAGTGCCCGGCGCAGGTCGCCGTCACAGAGCACGGCGAGGTCGGCCAACACGTCACCGCTGGCACTCAGGCCGCGTTCGCCGAGACCACGTTCGTCGTCGGCGAGGGCGCGCTTGAGCACCGATGCCACGGCCTCCGTCGAGAGCGGTTCGAGCCGGAAAAGGTGCGAGCGCGAGAGCAGCGGCGGGTTCACATAAAACCCGGGGTTGTGCGTGGTCGCGCCGATGAGCCGCACGTTGCCCTCCTCCACGTCGGGCAAGAGCAGGTCCTGTTGCGATTTGTTAAAACGGTGCAGCTCGTCGATGAAGAGCAGCGTGCGCGCCTCCGGCATCTTGCGGGCGATGGAGAGGATCTCGCGCAACTCGGCCACGTTGGACATGACGGCGTTGATCCGCACAAAGCGGCTCTTGGTTTCGCGCGCAATCACCTCGGCGAAACTGGTTTTGCCGCAGCCCGGCGGTCCATAAAACAGCAGGCTGCCAAAGCGGTCGGTTGAGATGAGTTGCGGCAACAGGCTGCCCGCGCGCGTGAGGTGTTCCTGACCCACGATATCGGCCAGCGCCCGCGGACGCATGCGGGCGGCCAGCGGCTGGTGGGCGCCGGGTTTACCCACCGCCCCCGCGCCTCCGCCCTGCCCGGCGGTGGAGCCGGCGGTCGGATCGCCAAAGAGGTCAGATTGGTCGGGTGGCAGCATGGTCGAAGGATCAAAATGAAACAAAGGTGCCCCGGAATGAAAGAATCGCTTTCAAACAAACGTTACAGGAGCGATGCAGCTCGACCGTCCGATGGGCCATCGCGCCCCCTTGCTCTGGCTGGTGCTGCCTATGGCGCTCGGGATCGGCGCCGCTCATGCCAGCCCGACCGCGCTGCCTGTAGGCGGAATCGCCGCCGTCGCGCTGATCGCGATCGGAGTCGCGGTGGGCCTGCAGCGGCGCCACGGCTCTGCGGCGCTGGCGGCGATGGGGCTGGCCCTCGCGGCGGCCGGCGCGCTGCATCACGAAAACCACCGCGCCCGCCTGTCCGACTGGAATCGACTGCCACCGCGCGAAGCCGAGCTCGTTCTGCAGGTTGAGCGCACCTTTCAAGGCGGAGCCGCTCGCGGGGAACGTGTGAGCCTGATCGGTCGCGTGACGGCCGCCCCGCCCCATCTCGTCGACCTAGTCGGCCAGTCGCTCTTCGTGAGCGCACGCTGCGCTGCAGAGGCGGCGCCGTCGACGAGCCGCGGCAGCACAATCACGGTTCGCGGTCAGCTGGAACCGTTGCCGCGGCATCCACCGGCCGAAGACGCCGACGGCTTTTTGGCCTACCTGACTGACCGCGGACTCAACTTTCGCCTCGGGCGCGGACGCCTGATCGAAGTCGAACCGCCCACCAGCGCCTACGCGCGTTGGCGGGAAGCCACGTTGAACGCTCTGTGTGCGCGCTTGGTCGTGGGGTTGGAGGCGCACCCCGACCTGGCTGGCGCGCTCACCGCGATGGTGTTGGGCCAGCGCCACGGGATCGGCGACGAGGCGAAGGACCTATTCATGCGCAGCGGCACCTTGCACCTGTTCGCCATCAGCGGACTGCACTTTGCGGTGATCGCATTGGGGGTCACGTCGACGCTGCGACTGCTGCGCGTGCCGCGCCTCCCGGCGGTGTTGCTGAGCGCCCTGCTGCTGGGATTTTACGTCGATCTGATCGGGCGCCCGCCATCGGCGATGCGCGCGTGGTTGATGGTGGTGTGCGTGCAACTCGCGCGGGCGACGCGGGCCCCGGGCAATCCCTTGGCCGGCATCACGGCTTCGGCACTGCTGGTCTTGTTGGTCGATCCGCTGGAGCTGTTTTCGGCCGGTTTCCAGATGAGCTACGGCATCGTGTTGGCCCTGCTGCTCTACGGCCTGCCGATGGCCGAGCGACTCAAACAACACTTCCGGCCATGGCGGGCCTTGCCGGAGAGTGACCTCACCCGCAACCACCGCCGTTGGCGAGCCGGGTTGGACCAGACCCTCACCAGCGTGGCGTTAGCGTGGGCGGCGAGCCTGATGGGCATGTTGGCGGGCGTGGCGTTTTTCGGCTGGCTGAGTCCGCTCGCGCTGCTGGCGAATCTGATGCTCATCCCGCTGGCGTTTGCGGTGATCCGCTGCGGGTTCATCGCGCTGCTGTGCGCGGCGCTCGGCCTCACGGGTTGGGTGATGCTCTTCAACCATGCGGCGGCGCTCGTGCTCAGCGTGATGCAGGGTGTGCTCGCGCTCGTCATGCGACTGCCCGGATCGGCCTGGCCGGCGGGTTTTTGGCACCCGATGTGGGGTTCACTGGCGATGACCCTCGTGTTGCTGAGCATGTTCTGGGGCTACGGGCGTGGCTGGAGCGGACGTTGGACGCGACCGTGGCTGCCGCCGGTGGTGGCGACAGTCATGCTTGTCAGCGGGCTGCGTTTCGCCTGATAGCTGTCGGCCATGAAAAGCGCCTACGAACTCGCCATGGAACGCCTCGCCCAGTCGGACCCCGATGGGAACAAGCCTCTGACCGATGAGCAGAAGGCCCGCCTCGCCGAGATCGACAATCGCTACCAAGGCAAACTGGCCGAGCGCGAAATCTTCCTGAAGCAGAAGCTCGACGAAGCCATGGCCAACCAGGATCTCCACGAGATCGAACAGGTGCGCGAACAACTCCGCAGCGAACGCGCCCGCCTCGAAGAGGAACGCGAGGACGAGAAAGAACGCGTCCGCGCCGAGTAAGTCAGGAACCCTCGCCGTAGCGCGAGACCACGACCGTCACCGCGCCATCCACGGTGGTGGTGAGCACGAGCAGTCGGTCGTATTCGGCCTCGGTCATGGGTGCGACGGACACCGCACCCAGTTTCTCCGCCAACGGAGGCACCGTGTTGCTGTGGCCGACGATCAGAACCACGGCCTCGGCCGGCAACGCGCGCACCGCGGCGAGCAGGTCATCTGCTTTGGACGCATCCATCACCGTTGCCCTGGCACCGCACACCTCGGCCGCAGGCGCGCCGGTCAAAATCGTGCGTTGATACTGACTGGTGAACACGTGCGTCACGCCGTGCTCCCGCGCGACCTCGGCCAGCGCGATCGCCCGCGCCTGACCGGCGTCGCTGAGCACCGGATCCTTCGTCCCGTCGTCCACCTTCTCCGCATGCCGCACCAGCAGCACCGTCGTCGGCATGGCCGCCGCCAAACCGCCGAGCGACAGCAGCAACGCAACCAGCAGTCCAAAAAACATGCAGCGCCTCATGCCCGCCAGCCAGCCAAGCGAGACGCGTCAACGCAACGCCGCAGCGGCGAGAAATTGGCCACAAAAAGGCACGAAAATGCACAAGAAGTTCTCGGCATATCTGTGCCTAGTTGCGTGATCGGCGGGGTCGTTTTTGTGCTTTTTCGTGCCTCTTCGTGGCTACCCCCTCAGTCGCTCTTGAGCGTGATGGCGGGGTCGATGGCCATGGCGCGCCGCGCGGGCAGGTAACAGGCGAGGAAGGACACCATCAACAGCAGCAGCGTCACCCCACCGAAGACGGGCACGTCGAGCGGATTAAGCCCCGCCAACAGACCCGCCAAGACGTGAGAGAGTCCGAGTGCAACCATGAGGCCGAGCCCCAGACCCGTGCCGATCAGGATCAGACCACCGCGCACCACCAGCCGAAACACGTCACTCCGATCCGCGCCGAGAGCTAGGCGGATGCCGATCTCGCGCGTGCGTTGGCTTACCGAAAACGCCACCACGGCATACACGCCCATCACGGCCAGCACGAGGCCCACCAGGCCCTGCGCCCCGGCGAGGTAGGCGGCCATGCGCAGCGGCAGATAACCAAAGGCCGTGCTGCGCAGGTGCTCTTCCATCGTCGAGGTGTTGTAAACCGGCAGCTCCGGATCGAGCCGCTGCAGCACGCGGCGCATTTCGGCGAGCGCCGCCGCAGGATCACCGGCCGTGCGCAGGTAAAGCGTGACCGGCTGATTGTAGGCCTGCTGGTAAGGGCGGTAGTAGGCCGGCCGATCCTCTTCGCTGATCATCACGTATTTGCCCGTCGCCACGACGCCTACCACCTCGGCCGTGAAGTCGAAGCTGGTGAGCCGTTGGCCGATCGCGTCCTGCTCAGGCCACAGGCGCCGGGCCAGGGTGTCATTGACCACCACCACGGCGGGACTGTCGACTGTATCGGTTTCCTGAATACCCCGACCGCGCAGCAGGTTGATGCGCAAGGTGTCGAAGAAGTGTTCGTCCACAATATTGCTGGCGGCATTGAGCATACCCTCGCGCTGACCGGTCTCGGCTATGAGCGGTGAGTTGGCGTCACTCACATCACGCAGTCCCGGCGAATTACTCATCGGCAATACGTTGGAGAGCGCCACCGCCTGCACGCCGGGAATCGCCGCAAGGTCATCCTGCAACTGGCGCAGGAAGGTTCGGCCGCGTTCGCGTTCGTAGCCCTGCAAGTCGAGGTCGATCGAGGCGATGGCGAGGTTATCGGGATCAAATCCCAACGGCATCGCCGCCGCCTGGCGCAGGCTGCGCAGGAAGAGTCCGCCCGCGACCAAGACGATGGCGCAGAAGGCGACCTGCGAGATGACCAAACCGTTGCGCAGCCAGTGCCGGCGTTTGCCGCCGCCGGCCGCGCCGCCTGATTTGAGGATTTCCTGCACGTCGACCCGCGTCGCGCGCAACGCCGGCAGGAGCCCGGTCACCACACCGGCAAACAGGGACACCACGACGGCGAAGGCGAGGATCCACCACGTGCCCTGCACCGCTTCAGTCGCAACCGGCATGTCGCCCGACGGGGACATGTCCGACAACAGACGTCCGGCGAGGTCGCTCAGGAACCATCCCACGGCGCCGGCGATCAACGCCAGCAACACACTCTCGGTAAGCAACTGTCGAGTGAGGCGGCCGCGGGAGGCGCCGACCGCGGCGCGAATGCCGAGCTCGCGTTGGCGCGAGGCCGCGCGGGCGGACAGCAGGTTGGATACGTTGGCGCAGGCAATCAGCAGAATCATCAGCACCAGCGCCATAAAGACGACCGCGGCGAGCGGCATGAAACTGCTGACGTTGGGATCGGGCCGACTGAGTTGCTCGCGCACCACCCCCGTCGTGGTCTGATCAAGGTCACCCGACGGATGGAGCTCACGCAGGCGTTGATCCACCACCGAAATTTCGGCCTCCACGCGGGCTTCGTCGTAACCCGACGCCAGATGAGCAAGGACACGAAAACCGCTCCACTCGTGATTGGTGAACATCGATTCGTCCCAACCGAAGAGCGTCGGCATCATGGTCACCGGCACCCAGCCCGCGGCGCCGAGCCCCCATTGGCCGCCGTTAAATTCCGGCACCGTGACGCCGATCACTTCCATGGGGTGGCCATTGATCGCCACCGTGCGTCCCACCACACCCGGATCGGAGCCGAGCTGGTCGGCCCAGTAGCGGTGGTTGAGCACGATGTAGGGATCGGCCCCGGGTTTCTCCCCCTCCCCCGGCAGGAAGGTGCGTCCAAGCAAGGCGCGAGCACCGAGGGCCTCGAGGTAGTTGGGACTCACGTTTTCGATCCAGTTGCGATGCGGCATCTGGCCCGGCCAGGCCAGGTGCACCGGGCGCAACAGCACCGCCATGGCGTCCTCCAGTCCAGGCACCTGATCGCGATAGGCCGCGTAGTCGGCCCACGAAAACATGGAGGCAAACTGGTTGCTCGGGTTCTGCCGGTTCATCACGACCAACCGCTCGGGCGCCGTGACCTTGAGCGGCTGGAAGAAGAACACATCCACCAGGGAAAAAATCGTGATGTTGGCGCTGAGCCCAAGGCCCAGGGTCATGACCGCGACGAAGGTGAAGCCCTTTTGTTTGAGCAGCATCTTGATGCCGTAACGCAGGTCCTGCCGCAGGTGGATGAGCCACGCAAAACCGCGGGCCTCGCGGCCCTCCTCGGCGATGGCATCGGCCGGGCCAAACTGGAGGTTGGCGGCGCGCAGGGCTTCACGTCGCGTCATGCCGGCGGCGAGGTTGGCTTCGATCTGGGCCTCGCGGTGAAAACGCATCTCCTCGGCCATCTCGGCGTCGAGTTGATTGCGGCGAAAGACGGCGCGCAGCGCCTGTCTCAGTTTGGTGAATACATTCATGACGGACTCCGAAAGGGGTAAGACGGGAATGACGGTCCGGGCGGGGGGGGGCGGAGCTCAGGCCTCGTCGGCTTTGGCCAGGACCTGACCGACGGCAGCGGTGAGGCGCTCCCAGGTCGCCTGTTCGGCGGCGAGCTGTTTGCGGCCGACTTTGGTCAGCGCATAAAACTTGGCGCGGCGGTTGTTTTCCGAAACGCCCCACTCCGCCTCGATCCAGCCCTTGCGCTCCATGCGATAGAGCGCCGGGTAGAGCGAGCCCTCCTCGACGCGCAGCGCATCGGCTGAGAGCAGGTGGATTTTTTGGGCGATGCCGAACCCGTGCATGGGGCCGGCGTTGAGCACGCGGAGGACGAGGAGATCGAGCGTGCCTTGAAGAAGTTCGAGTTTAGCCATGGCTTTCCCTTGTGCATCTAGGGAAAGACACGCCTTCCCTAGACACGCAAGGGGAAAAGGCTACCGGACGCCAAAACGGAGGTTCGCGACGCGATGCTCGCTACTGCTGATTCTCGGCGTTCATCTGCGTAATCTACGCTGGATGCGCTCCTTACCGCAGAGAGCGCGGATGAGCGCAGATACCGTCAGCCCGTAAAATACCGGGCCGCGGATTCTTCTTCGGACCCCGCGCCGGGTCAGTCGACGAATTCAAAGTCGGCGCGAAGCGGGAGGTGGTCGGAGACCTCAGTCCGCACGATCTCGTGCTCCACGCATCGCAGGGATTCGTTGTAGAAAATGTGATCGAGCACGAAGGGCATGCGGTGCCAGGTGATCGTTTCGTCCTGCACCGTCTGGAAACCCACCGCTTCGTATTGGTCGATCAACGGGCCGGGGCGGCTGACATTAAAATCGCCGGCAAGCAGGGTCGGTCCGTCGCTTTGGCGCAGGAGCTCGGCCACCTGGCGACGTTGGCCGCCGTGGGTTTCGCTGCTGGTCTTGAGCATGAAGAAGGCGAGCAGGTGCACGTTGTAGATCGTGACCTCGTGACCGGCGATGGTGGTCTTGGCTCCGATGAGCACGCGATCGGTCGGGGTCTTGGTTTCGCCAAAAAAATCGAACTCCACCCGCGGCGAAGGCAGGTCTTGGCGCATGCGTTCGTGCAGGGGCGTTTTGGAGAAGATGGCCAGACCGATGCCGAAGGGCAGCTCCCGCGGGTCGGCTTTGGGGTAACTGAAATGAGCGTGATACTCCGGGAGCGCCGCCCGCAGCCGTTGAAAGTTGGGCGGGGGGTCGGCTTGCTGGCCATCGGAGCGCGCCTGCTCCACCTCCTGCAGGGTGATGATGTCGGCATCGTGGCGACGGATCTCGGCGATGGTTTGATCGAGATCGATCGGCGCGTTGTCGGGGTCCGAGGCATCCCAGACTTGGCCAAATTGGATGTTGAACTGGAGGAAACGGAATCCGCTCACGGCAGGCGTCCTTTCTTTTGCAGGTGCTGGGCCGGCTGAACCGTGAGGGGCGTGGCGGACGGCTGGCGAGGAGTCGAGTCGAAGAGACGGCGCAGACCCGAGAGCGGGCGCGTCGATCGGACCACGGTGGTCTGCTGTGCGGAGGCCCGCCAGATTTTTGGGGCGGATGTGGAGGTGCCCCGCACTCGCAAGGTGCTCGGACGGATCACCTTGACCCGCGAAGCATCCATTTGTGAAGCGCTGGGAGTCGAGCGCCACAAGGGTCGCGCCTTTTGGGTATCCCGAGCCGACGCCACCAGCGGCAAGAGCGCTGCCATCAGCAGGATCGGGAGTTTCGCGAGGCGCCGCATGCTGCCGGAGAGGCTTGTTTGCCAACCAACTGCGGCAAGCCAAATTTCGCCTTGGAGCGTGCCTGGGCCTATTCGGGCTCGGCGGTGCCTTCGACCACCCATTCGGTCGCCTCGGGCACCTGTTGCAGGAAGGCCTGGAGCGCCGCACTGCAGTGTTCGGCATAGCGGAAATGGGCCCCCATACCGGTGCGTAGCTCCACTTCGTAGATGAATTTATCCGCCTGCGTGGTGTGTTCGAAGGGCGTCTGAGCTCCCAGCAGCAGCGAATAGGCGTAGCTCGCACTGCCCCGCTCCATGAGCTCGCGGGTGAGCGCGGCTTGGTCGGCGAGCAGGGCGGCGTGCGTGGCGCGGTCGATTTCGGGCGGCAGGTAAAAACCCGCCTGAATGAGCGGCGTCCACCGGTGGCCGGTGCGATGGCGGTTGAGGTCGCGCAGCTCGGCCAGAGCCATGTTGTTCCAGGCGAAGCTCACCCGCATGCGGCGGGTGGCGGTGCCTTGGTAACCGTAGCGGTTGGCGCGGTGACGTAGGGCTTCGGCGATGGGCTGAGTCTCGGGCAACCACGGCGGCGTGGCGCGGTCGACATGGACCCAAACGTCGTCGTCCAGCGGCTCCGTGCTCAGGCGCTCGAGACCGAGCGAGAGACTGGTGGCGAGCTCCTGAGCGGTCTGCGCCTCGTAGGATTTTTCGGCGAAACTGTGCCGCATGAGCCGCGGCGACTGCTTCATGAGCTCGTCGCGGATGAGTTTGGCGGCGGCCTTGGCCTCGGGGTGCGGCAAGGAGTCGAGATGCTTCACCGTCGTGGCCCACATGCGGGAGGTCTGGACCAGCGCGAGGTTGGTGCGGGTGGCGAGCGGGATAAAATAGCGGGCGCGATCGAGGGCGAAGTTCTTGCGCAGGCGGGTGACGACGGCGGGCTTGGCGCCCTCGGGCAGGCGGATGCGCTCCGGCTCGGCTTCACCCAGCGCGTCGAGGCGGGCGTATTCGGCATGGTAGGCGGCGAAGGAACGCGCCATCACGTCGCGCCAGCGATCGGCCAGATCGTCCGGGATGCCGAGCTCGGCCGGATCGGGCAGGTTGTTGGCATCCATGGCAATGTAGCGGGTGCTCGACTCCTGGCCGTCGGCCATCTGGGCGATCTCGAACATTTTGAGCGCCAACCACATCGAGACATCGTCGAGGGCGATGGCGAGTCCGCCGGTGAGGCCGCCGATGGAGGCGTGACCGTAATCGACAAACTTGAGGATGCGATCGATCGACGCATCCGGATTGGCCAGATCGACCTTCTCGAGAATGGCGTGGATGCCGTCATTGCTGCGGGAATAGCGCGCCAAAACGGACGCGAGCAGCTCGGGCGTGACTTGGGGAAGATCGGCCGCGGTCGGGGGCGGGACGAGGGCGAGACCGGTGATGCGCATGGAAGGTGATCGGCGCAAAATTCCGGCGGCAGAGCAAAGGCAAAACCCGCGCAAATCGCACCGACGCCCATCAAATCGCATGAGGTTTGCCTATACCGTTGCAAATTGCGGCACCGGCCGACGCATATTTTGCGCACGTAATCGTGATGCCATCCCCGTTCCCCTTCCGCTCCATGAGCCGTAACCTGTTCGTAATCTTTGCCCTGAGTTTGCTCGGTGCCTCCCTCGGCTTCGCCCAGCCCGCCGAGCCCTCCCCCGCGGATGTTGCTCGTCTGCGCATCATGTGGGAGCTCGACCCCAAGATCCAACGCGCCGGCGAACCTTGGTCGATCGACCCGAGTTCCCGCGAGGCAGCCCGCCAATTTTTCCGCGCGGTTTACGGGGCATCGGAGGACGTGCCCAGCGGCTGGAACGGCGACGCCGCCACCGGCACCCCCGGCACCACCACCGCGGCGTTTAAGGAGGCCGTCCGGGACCGGGTGAATTTCTACCGCGCCTACGTGGGCATCCCCGCCGACATCACCTTCAACTCCACCTTCTCAGCCAAAGCCCAGGAGGCTGCGGTGATGTCCTCGGCCAACAACGGCCTGAGCCACAACCCGCAGGTCGAGCAGCCCGGGTGGTCCTTCGTTACCGCCAACGCGCAGGAAGCGGCCGGCAAGTCCAACCTCGCGCTCGGTCCCTTCGGCCCCGACGCCATCGACGGCTACATTCGCGACCAAGGTGCCAGCAACGCTGTGGTAGGACACCGTCGCTGGATCTTTATCCCCCAAGCCAAGGAATTTGGCACCGGCGACGTCGAAGCCCAGAACGGCTTCCCGGCGAGCAACACCCTTTGGGTGAACGACGGCCGCGCCGGCGACGCGCGCCCCAACACCCGCGAGGAGTTCGTCGCGTGGCCGCCCAAGGGCAACGTGCCCTACCAGCTCGTCTGGCCGCGCTGGTCCCTCACTCTGCCCGGCGCCAACTTCACCAACGCCTCCGTCAGCATGACGCGCAATGGCGCCCCGATCAGCGCCGTCATCGAGGCCGGCAACCAGTCCCTCGCCAACGAGGTCACCCTCGTCTGGCTCTACGACGGCAAGTCAGGCAACAGCTCCGATTCCCACGAGCGCCCCGACGCCGACGTCGCCTACGAGGTCACGGTGAGCAACGTGAACATCGGCGGAGCCACCCGCACCTTCACTTACACCGTCAACGTCTTCGATCCCGACGTGCCGGGCAACGACTTCGTCGCCACCACGATCGGCACCCCGAGTTCCCTCACCGCGGGCAGCCCCAGCACTCTGCAAGTCGCGGTGCCGTCCTTCGCCGGCGGCTTCCAATGGCGCGAACTCGGCACCGATCCCAACGGCAACGCCCTCTGGAACGCCGAGGGCGGCTTGCGCGGCGAGATCGACGGCACCGCCAGCGACTACAACCTTATCGTCTCCAGTCCCACCGCGAGCGGCAGCGGGGCCTACTACCTCGCCCACCCCACCCCGATTCTGCAGACCTTCACCCTGCCCGACACCTACATGGTGCCGCCGTCCGGTCCCACCGATCTGACCTTCGACTCCAAACTCGGCTTCTCCAGCCAAACTCAGGTCGCCCGCGCCGAAGTCTCGACCAACGGCGGCAAGTCCTGGGTCACGGTCTACGAGCAGCGCGGCACGGGCAGTAACACCAGCCCTGCCGACGCCGCTTACCAAAGCCGCTCCGCCAGCTTGACCCCGTTTGCCGGTCGCACCATCAAGGTGCGTTTCAGCTACGATCACGAGGGCGGCAGCTACTTCAACCAGACCGACCCCAGCGTCGGCTGGCTCGTCGACAACGTTCGCCTGACCAATGTCATGAGCGTGACGCCGGTCTCCACCAGCAGCCACCAAAGCGGCACCAGCTTCAGCTACACGCCGTCCTCCGAGGGCATCAAAATTCTCCAGGCGCGCGGCATGTTCTTTGGCCACTACGGCATGGACTGGGGACCCATCTCCCTGCTCACCGCCCAAGCGGGCTCCTCCAACAACGGCGGCGGCGAGAGCCGGATCATCAACCTCTCCGTCCGCGCCAGCGCTGCGTCCGGGGTCAACGCCCTCAACGTCGGCATGGTCATCGGCGGCAGCGGCACCAAACCCCTGCTCGTGCGGGTGGTCGGCCCGACGCTCGGTGTGCTCGGTGTGCCCGGCACGGCGCCCGATCCCGCCCTCGCCGTGACCCGCGGTGGCACGACCGTGGCCACCAACGACAATTGGGACGGCGCCCTCTCCGCCACCTTCAACCAACTCGGCGCCTTCGCCTTGGGCGACAACTCCGCCGACGCCGCCATCGATATTTCCCTGCCCACCGAACCGCACGTGGTGCTCGTCGACACGCAGGGCCAAAACGGCGTGGTTCTCGTTGAGGCTTACGACAAACACGCCGTGGACGAAGGCAGCGCGCGTTTGATCAACGTCTCCGCCCGCAACCAAGTCGGCGCCGGCGCCGACGTGCTGGTGGCCGGTTTCGTCATCGAGGGTTCCAGCAATAAAACCCTGCTGATCCGCGGCGTCGGGGCCACGTTGGCAGATAGCCGATTTAACCTGCCCGGTGTGCTAGAGGATCCGCAGCTCGTCATCAACCCGCTCGGTTCCTCCACCGTCATCGCCAGCAACGACAACTGGGATGGCGATGCCCAGATCGCCGCCATGGCCAACACCCTCGGTGCCTTCTCGCTCAGCTCGAATGCCGACGCCGCCTTGCTGGTGACACTCGCCCCCGGTGCCTACACCGCCACCGTGAGCGGCGTGAACGACACCACCGGCATCGCCATCGTCGAAGTCTACGAAGTCAACTGAGCCGACCGAGTGCGACGAGGCTGGAAGCCTCGGTCACTTTTCTCCCCCCCCTCCGAAGTGGCCGCGGCATCCCTGCCGCGGCTCGTCATTTCGGGTCGTCGGCCAGCCGTATCAGGGCACTCGATACACCTCGATGAGACCAATGCCGGTCTCATCGTTGGCGCCGGCGAGTTCAACCGTGTAAGTGCCGGGCTCAAGATCGATGAGCAGCGCGGCGTCGCCGTCGCCCGGTATGAGCGAAAACGCGCCGACCCTTGCCGTGGTCTCCTTGAGCTCCGCGGCGTTGGCGGCGGCCGACCAATCGTAGTTGGTGCGCAGATGGCGCGCCGAGCCATCAGGCAGGCTTTCGAAGAGACGCAGCACCGGATCACTCACGGTGCCGGTCACGCCAAAACGTGCCAACGCCGGACCGATTCCCCGCACCAACACGCGTTGCGGGACCGAACCCTCAATCACAAAACCGGCCACCATGATGTCCGCCCCCGTGCCGATCTGACCGCGGGTGGAGATGTTGGTCATCTGCACCGGATCGCCGGTGGCCGCGTCGTAGACCTCCACGATCGCCACGCCGGTCGTGTCGTTCACGCCCGACACCTCGACCGTGTAGGCACCGCTGTTGAGCGTGGTGCGCAGCGCGGCTGATGCCGTGTCGGCGGTGAGCGCAAACGCGCCGAGGGTGGCAAAATCGTCCGCCAAATCGGGCGACCAGTTGTCGTTGCTGGCGATCTCCGTCACGCCTTGGAAGAGACGAATCTGCGGATCGGCCAACACGCCCGGCACGCCAAACGCCCCGAGCTGCGGACCGACGGCGCGGATGACCACCTCCTTGCTCGTGCTGCCCTCGACCACGAAGCCGGCGACCATAAATCCGAGCCCGGTCTGCACCCGCGCGCGCGTGGAGATGTTGGCCAGCAGTTCGCTGCGCGGCGCATTGGGGCCACGCACGCCGATGCGCGCGCGGCGCGATTCGACGGTGGTGCCACCGGCGGTCGCGACCGCGTAGTAGCGCCCTTCGTCGGAGCCGGAGACGTTGCTGAGCACTAGGTCATTGCCCGTGCCGACCTGGGCGCCGCCCTCCTTGAACCACGCGATCGTATGCGGCTCCGGCCCAGTGGCTTCGGCCGTGAAGCGAACGGTTGAGCCTGAAGGCACCGTCGTGCCGGTGGGATGGAGCACAAAACTCAACTGCGCGGGCGCCGTGTCGCTGGCTATGACCACGTCCACGGTGGCCTCCTGCCCGGCGGTGAGCGTGAAGGTTTGCAGGACGTTGCCCGCTTCATCTTCGACCACGTAGTCGCCCAGGAAACCGCGTCCGGCGAAACGACCGTCGATGGCGGTGGTGCGCAGGTCGTTGGTTTTCCAGGCACCATGCACCAACTCGCGATAGGCCGTGCCGATGGGCCGCTCGGTCCAATCGCTGGAAAACATGGCCGACTCGGCGCGCCAGTGGGCGTCTGCCCAGAAGCCCCAGGCCTGAATACCGAGCATGTTGGGATGACTGAATGCGACCGTGTAGAAGTCGCGCAGGTAGTCAGCCTGCAGATCGGCGTCCTCGCCGCCGATGTCAAATTCGGTGATGCGCAGATCGAGATCCGGGAACTCCGTCGCGTAGCGATCGAGAATCTCCCACACCTTCGGAATGCCGGTGGGGCTGGCGGAGAAGTGACCTTGGAAACCGATGCCGGTGATGGGGCCTCCATCGTTTTTGATGCGCTGAATGGTGGCGGCGTAGGCGTCCTGCTTGGTGGTGTTGAGACCGCCACCGGAAAGGATGCCGTAGTCGTTCACGAAGCGACCGAGGCCGGCATCGAGTTCGGCGGCTTTTTTAAACCACTCGCCCATGAGATCGTAACCGTAGGTCTGCATGAGGTCGTAGTTGTCGTAGGGCTCGTTCATCACGTCCCAGTCCACAAAGTAGCCCCGGGTCGCGTTCATGATCTCCTCAAAGTGCGCCATGACCGTGGCGGGCACGGTGGCGTCGGCCGCCTGCACGCGGGCGGTGAGGTGGTTGGGCAGGTTACGAATGGACGGCCAGACGAGCACGTGGCCGCGCATGACCAGGTCGTTGTCCTGCGTCCACTGCAGGGCGTTGAGCGTCTGGGTTTGGTTGAAACCGCCGCCCCATTCGCCGTCCCACGGCGGCCACTTGGTGTCGTTCTCCAACGTGCCGCTGTTGAAGAGTTCGAGGATCTTTTCGCGATAGGTGGCGTTGGCTGCGCCATTCGCATCCATGATGCGGGAGGCAACCATGGCCGTGCCAAATTGAAAGGCGTGGCGGACGAGACGCACCCGCAGCTTTTCGCCGCCGATCGGGAAACCGGAACCGTCCCGCGCGCGCACCACGTATCGGTTCTTTCGATACTCATTGATGCGGTTGGCCGCATCGAGTCGCCAGGAGGCGTTGGCGTCACGGCCGACGTATTGGAAACTCGTGCGCGGCAGGTCGTCGGTCGTGAGGGAGTTGCCATACCAGAGGGCTTCAACGCCACCGAGTTCGAGCGTCTGGGGGCGGCCGGTGTTGCCGAAGCCAAACTTGAAGCCGAGCGCGCCGGCCGCGTAATTGCCGTCGACCGCGAACGGGATGAAGAAGTGCTGCCACGCGGAGATGGCGTTGATCTGCAGCGAAGCAGACTTGGTGTAATCCGGCCCCGGGCCTTCGACGAAGGCCTGCATGGTCACGGTGCCGGTCTCGTCGGTCGTGGCGATGGCCCGCATCCAAAAGTGCAGCAGCACCACGTCGCCATCGGATACGGCGCGGTTGCTGGTGAAATCCATCACGCTCGACCAGAACTGGCCGTTGGGATTGAGCGTCTGCACGCGGGCGGCCGTCGTGAAGTCCTGACCGGTGACGGCTACGAACTCGCGGCTGGCGACCACACCTTCGCTGGTCGAGTTGGAGTAGAAACCGGAGTCGTTGATGGTCGCCTGCGCGATCATCGCTTGGCCGCCGGATGGAATGTCCTGCGCGACGAGCGTGGACAGCAACAAGGCAGGGATCGACGCAACCGCCAGCCGGGCGCGCCGCCAAAGGGGTAAGGGGTTAAGGGGCATCGCCGCTGACTTTTCTCAAACCGCCCGCCAGGGCAAAAAAATCCGCCGGACGAATTCAGTCTAACCTCTGGGCAGGACCAGCCGCAGGTTCCCACGTTCCGCGAAACCCGTCGGGCCACAGCGGCTGCACGACGCGCAGGTCCTGCCAATAGGTCCAGTCAAAGTCGGCACTGCCCGCGGGGCCGGGGGTGATTTCCAGTGACAGCCACGCGGTGTCGGGGGGCAGCGACAATTCGAGCGCTTGCGCCCCCTGATCGGCGGTGACTTCGACCGGATCCAAGGCCCGCTCCAACAGGACCCGTTCTTCACCCGCAGCGGTGCGGACTCGGACGGTAAACACGGCCCCATCGGTGGCATTCATCGGGTCAGCGTAGGCGCCGGGCAGGATGCCAAACTGACCGCGGAGCGTCATGTCGGCTCCTCCCTGAAACGTTTTCTGCAGCCGGGAGGGCGCGTGGCTGAGCAGGACGTCGCCCGCCAGATACGGTTGTTGGAAACCACTCTCCGCGACCTCCCATTGCTCCACGCCAAGGGACCGGCGGAATACGTTGGGCTCCAGCGCCGGAGTCTTCGCTTTGACGCGGCGATAAACCGTGAAGCGACCGTCGTTGATGAGGTAAGCGCGCCCGGGCACCCACGGCACCGCCCGCACCTGATCCCGCACATCAAAGACTTCCGCCCGGGTGTAATCGACCCACAGCAGATCCGGCGCGTTGTGTTGGATGCGTTCGATTTCCCAGTCCCGCAGCACCAGCCAGTCGGGTTCGAGCGCCATGATCAATTCGTGCCAACATTCCGGATACGAGCGGGCGTAAGTGCGCGTGCGGGCCGCGACCACCTCCGGCGCACACAGGCCCGGGTAATCCAGCATTTTGAGCTGCGAAAAGAATCCGATGTAACCCAGCGGCTCGAGGAACACGGTGTCGGTGGGCGTGGACGCGTGGTCCCGCAGCCACTCCCCGATCACCCGACGGTTGCCCCACTCCACCAGCCGCTGCTGCCACTTGAGTTGTTGCGCCGCCATCACGGTGTTGGCGGCCAGAAAGACAGTCAGCGCGGCGCCCGCCCACACGACGACTCGCCGCAACCGCGGTCGGTCGACCCAACTCGAAGCCAGATGCCAGAGCGCGCCGCCGACCGCGAACAGGCCGAAGAAGGCGACCGCCGGATAATACCAAGGCACCCCAAAACCGACAAAGTTGAGCAGGTAACTGTGTCCCACCAAAGCCACGAAAGACGCCACCCGCACCAACCACGGAAACCGCGGCCAGACCCAAAGCAGGCAAGAGAGCACGGCCACGACGATGGAGATGATCCCGAGGCCCGCCGGCCATTCGATATACGGCGCGTAAGGCGGCAAAAAGGTGGCCGACCATTCGCTAGGCATGTGGAACGGCCGCGACACGAAGCCCAGCAAGATGTCCCCCACCGAACGCTCGCCGGCAAACAGGCCCTTGGCCGCAATCGTGTGCGCGATCGGGGTGCCGTAATACCATGTCGACCAGATCAACCAGGGCAGATACAGCGCGGTGGTGACGACGGCGCTACGCACCCACAACCCAAACCGGGCCGCGAAACTGGCGCCGCCTTCGCGCGGTTCAAACAACAGCACCGCAATCGCCAAACCCATGATGTAAACCACCGCGTCCGGACGACTCCACAGCATCAACGCACACGCCCCACCGATGGAGAGCGCCGAGCGCGGAAAGCGGGCGGCCACCGCCCACAGGCCCCAGGCAAAGGAGAGCAGCAGGAATGGGGTCTCCATGCCGTTGGTCGCGTAATCCAGGCACTTCGTATCCAGCGCCAACAGCAGCGGCAGCAGCCACCACTTCATGATATCCCCGTTCGCGCCCAAGCTGCGGCGCAACGCCGCCCACGCGAGGGTGACCGCGCCGGCAAAAGCCAGAGCCCCCATCACACGAAAAATCCACAACGTCACGATGTCCGATCCGCGCCCGGCCATCAGGTGGGCCACCGCCGGCAGCAGCACGCCGAGCGGGGAGGTAAAGGTGTGCAGCTTTTCGCCCGGCTGGAAGACCAGGCCGTCGCCCTGCGCCAGATTCTTCGAGGCGCGATAGGTGATGAAATAATCTTCCCAAACGTGGTCGGTGAATCCCGCCCACCCGATCGCCAAAACGAAGGTGACCAAAAAACAAACCCACCCGGCCGAAAATCGGGGGGTGGGTCGGGCTGCGTTTAACGCCATGGGGAGTCAGGCGATACGCGTTGCGCGTGAGCGAGCGCCTCAGCCGAGGCCGAGCCAGGCACCGATCGGACCTTGGTAGAAACCGAGGAAGACCGAAGCGAGGGCGGCGGTGGCGAGCAGGATACGCGCGGTCGTGCCGACCGGCTGGCGCGGGGGCTCGGGAATCGGGTCATCCCCTTCAAACACCGGCGGACGCCATTGCGGGAAGAAGGCGGCCTTGATCCAACCGAAGTAGTAGTAGATCGAGAGCACCACACCGACGATGGCGACGGCGAGCAGCGGATAGAGTCCGGCTTCAAACGCGGCGAGGAAGACCATCAGCTTACCCATGAAGCCGGCCAGCGGCGGGATGCCAGCGAGCGAACCGAGTCCCACGCCGAGCACGGCGCCGAGGAAGGGATATTCCTTGGCGAGGTCGGCGTAGTGATCGAGGTCCTGATCGGCGTCGTCGTCGCCCGAGACGTGAGTCATCACGCCGAAGACGGCCAGCGAGGCCAGCAGGTAGGCAAAGAGGTAGAAGCAGATCGCACCGACGGCGAAGGGCACGTGCATGGCGGCGACCACGCCGATGAGCAGGTAACCGGCGTGCGAGACACCGGAGAGACCGATGAGGCGCTTCACGTTGTGCTGGGTGAGCGCGGCAATGTTGCCGAAGAGGATGGTCACAATCGCCATGACAGTGAGCACCTTGGTGACCAGCGCCGCGTAGGGGCTGAACACGCTCACGAGGGTGAGCAGGATGGCGAAGCCGGCGGCCTTGGAGGCGATGGCGAGGAAGGCGGTGACGGGAGTCGGGGCGCCTTGATACACATCGGGGATCCAGATCTGGAACGGCACCGCGCCGATCTTGAAGGCGACACCGGAGATCACGAGCACGATGCCGATGGAGGCCAGCACGTTGTCGGGGTTGGCCAACAGGAAGGCGCGCAGGCTTTCGAAGCCCATGGCGTCCGCCGTGTTTTGCGGCAGGCCCGGGTTACCGGCCACACCGTAAAGGAGCACGATACCGAAGAGCAGGATGGCCGAGCTGAGGGCGCCCATCACGAGATACTTCAAACCAGCTTCGAGAGAGAGCGGGTTGGTGCGGGTGTAGCTCACCAGCACGTAGAAACCGACCGTGATGGTTTCGAGCGCCACGAAGAGCATCACGAAGTGGTTGGACTGCGCCAGGAGCATCATCGCCGCGGTCACCACGAGGGTGATGGCGAAGAACTCGACCTTGGGCATCTTCTGGCGCTTGAGGGCCACGGTGCCGAGCACGCTCACGCCGGTGGCCGCGAGCAGGAAGAACATCCGCATGAACTGTCCCGTGCCGGTGTGCTTGAGCAGACCGTTGAAGGTCTCGCGACCAAGGAAGACCGTGTTGTAGTTGATGATCAGGCCGCCGATGATGGCGAGCAGGCCGACGATGGACAGGGTCGGGATGATGTCGTGCTTCTGCTTAGGCAGCACGATCTCAAAGATGAGGAGCAGCAGCGCGAGGCAGGCGACCATCAGCTCGGGCGCGATGGCGAGCCATTGGTTGGAAGCGGCGGCTTGTTGAAGTTCGGTGTAATTCATCGCAGCGGCGAATCAGGCGTGAAGCGGGAGGAAATCAGATCAGTTGCGGGCGACATCGGCGTCGGTGGGCGTGACCGCCGCGGCGGCGGCGTAGATCTCGGTGACGGAGTCGTTGATCGGGGCGGTGAAGGCCTTGGGCCAGAAACCGAAGACCAGCAGTCCGGCGAGGAGGAGCAACGCCGGCAGCTTTTCGGCCCAGTTGAGGTCGGTGGCCGGCTTTTCCGCCAGCACCTTGTCGAAGGCTTCGGTCTGCGGACCAAAGAAGACCTTGGCGGCAGCGCGCAGGCCGTAGATGGCAGAGATGATGATGCCAGTGACGGAGAGCACCGTTAGCGTCGGGAAGCTCTTCCAGGCAGCCACGAAGATCGTGAGCTCGCCCCAGAAGTTGGCAAAGCCCGGCAGGCCGATGCTGGCCAGCGTGGCGGCGACGAAGAAGGCGGAGAGCACCGGCGCGTGTTTCACCAGACCACCCATTTCATCGAGGTCGAAGGTCTGGGTGCGGTGGTAGATGCTGGTCGAGAGCAGGAAGAGCAGCGCGGCGGAGAAACCGTGCGCCACCATCATGAAGACCACACCACCGATACCGATGGTCGAGATGCAGGCGATGCCGAGGAAGGCATAACCCATGTGCATGACCGAACTGTAACCGACGAGCTGTTTGAGGTCCTTCTGCGCGATCGTGATGATACCAACGACGACGACGTTACCGACCACCGCGAGCACGGCGAGGATCGTGGCCCAGTGGCTGGCGCCCTGCGGGAGCAAAGGCAGCGCCACTTGGATGAGGCCGTAGAGACCAAACTTCTTGAGCACGCCAGCGTGCAGCATGGCGACCGAGCTCGGCGCCGCGCCGTAGCCGAGCGGAGCCCAGGTGTGCAGCGGCCAGAGCGAGACCAGCACGCCGAAGCCGAACATGAGCAGACCGAAGATGTTCTGCTGGGCGACGGTGGAGAGACCATGCTCGGCGATGGCCGCGCGCAGCGCGATCATGTCGAAGGTCTTCGCGCCGCTCTGGTAGTAGATGGCGATGAGACCGATCAGCGAAAGCATGGCGCCGACGGTCAGGTAAATCGTCATCTTCATGGCCGCGTAGTTGCGGTCCCGACCACCCCAGATGCCGACCATGATGAAGGTCGGGATGAGGGCGAGTTCGTGGAAGAAGTAGAAGAAGAACACGTCCACGCTGGCGAACACGCCCATCAGACCGCCCTGCATGATAAGGAGCAGCATGATGTAGGTGTTGAGCCGCTCGGCGGCGGACTGCAGCGCGTAGAGACCGGCCGCGAGACCGACCAAGCCAGCCATCACGAAGAGCGGCAGGGAGATGCCGTTGAGGCCCAGCGTGAGCTGAATGCCCATGTTGGACAGGCCAGTGTTGTAGCTGGTGAGGAAGGCATAACCGCCCTCGGTGGGCGCACCGGCAAAACGATACCAGGCGCAGAGACCGGCGAGGGCCGGCAGCGCAAAGGCCACGTAGGCGAGTTTCTTGCCCAGTCCTTCAGGCAGACCGAGCGCCATCGCCAGCGCGAGGGCCAGCGGCGACATAATCGCGAACAACAGGATATCGAAACTTTGCATCAGAAAAGCCCTCCCGCGAAGCCCCAGAGCGCGACCGCTCCGAGCAGGAACCAATAAATGTAGGCGTGCAGGTTACCGGTGTGCAGCGCACGGGCGCCGAGACCGAATAGACCCACCACTCCGGCCAGTCCGCGGATGATGAGACCGGCGAGGAAGATTTGTTCGAGGAAGTTCAGCAGCATCGCGAAGCGATCCTGGATCTTGCCGACGTAATAGTTGTAGGCGGTGTCGGGCGCTTCCTTGACCATGGTGAGGCCGGTGAAGAGACCGGGGGCCTTGGCGGCGAGACCGTCGGTCTCACTCGGCTTGTAGAGCGCGAAGGCCAGGCCTGCACCGATGGCGATGATGGCGAGCGACATGATGTAAACGCTCGCGCCCTCGGCGTGCGGGATCTGCGACCAGACGCCGTCGAAGCTGTGACCGTAGATGAAACCGAGGCCGCCGTGGGTGTAACCGCCGAAGAGGGACAGGACTGCCAGCACGATGAGCGGCACCGTCATGGTGAGCCCACTTTCATGCGCGTGGGACGCGGCCTCGCTGCGCGTCGTGCCCAGGAAGGTGATACGCCACATGCGCACCATGTAGAAGGTGGTGAGCACCGCGGTGAAGACGAGGATGGCGAAGACCGGCGTGCTCTTAACCTGCGCGAGATGCAGGATGGCGTCTTTGGAGAAGAAACCGGAGATGAAGGGCAAACCGGAGATGGCCAGCACGCCGATGGTGAAGGTGATGCCCGTGATCGGCATCTTCTTCAGCAGGCCACCCATCTTGAAGATGTTCTGCTCGTGGTGGCAGCCGTGGATGACGGAACCGGAACCGAGGAACATGAGCGCCTTGAAGAAGGCGTGGGTGGTGAGGTGGAACATCGCGGCGCCGACACCGGCGGAGATGAGCACCTCGTGGCCGTCATGCTCAGTGGCGAGCGAACCCAGGCCGAAGGCGGCGACCATGTAGCCGAGCTGGGACAGCGTGGAGTAGGCCAGCACCTTCTTGATGTCGCTCTGCACGATGGCGCAGAGGGCGGCGTAAAGGGCGGTGACCGTGCCGACCCACATGATGACCTGCAGGGCTTGCGCGACCATCAGCACCTCGATGCGGCACAGCATGTAGATACCGGCAGCAACCATGGTGGCGGCATGGATGAGGGCCGACACCGGGGTCGGACCTTCCATGGCGTCCGGCAGCCACACGTGCAGCGGCATCTGGGCCGACTTGCCGACCGCACCGCAGAAAAGCAGCAGCGGAATCGCAGCGATGAGCGGCTTGCCCCCGGCGATGGCGTCGGGCAGCTCGCTGAGGGTCACCGTGTCGAAGTGCCAGTAGCACATGAGGATGCCGAGGAGGAAACCGAAGTCACCCACGCGGTTGACGATGAAGGCCTTCTTCGAGGCATCGGCCGCGGACTGCTTGAGGCAGTAGTGGTTGATCAGCAGGTAGGAGCTGAAACCGACCAACTCCCAGAAGATGAACATCATGAAGAGATTGTCTGCGAAGACGATCCCGATCATGGAGAACATGAAGATCGACAGACCGCCGAAAAAGCGGGCCTTGGAGTCGTCGTCGTTCATGTAACCGAGCGAGAAGAGGTGCACGCAGAAGCCGACGACACCCACGATGCTGAGCATGAGAGCGGCGAGGTCATCGAACTTGATGCCGAGCGAGAGGGTGAAATCCCCGAGGGCGAACCACTCATGGGAGTCATCGAAGCGATGACCGCCGTAAGCGAGCATGAGCGCGGTGACCATCGTCACGGCGGCCGCGGCCGTCGAGAGGTAGGACGCGAGCGCCCCGGCGCGCCGCAAAAACAGCGCGATGACCGTCGCCGAAACGAGCGGCGTCAGCAGGGAAATGAGAGCGAGTTGGCTGGACTCCATGGCGATCAGTTCTTGAGCGCGTTGAGCTTCTCAACCTGCACGGTCTGACGACGGCGGAAGAGCGCGACAATGATGGCGAGACCGACCGCCACTTCGGCAGCGGCGACGGTAAGGATGAAGAAGACGAAGACGTTGCCGTCCATCGTGCCGTTGAAGCGCGAGAAGGCGACGAGCGCGATGGTGGAGGCGACGAGCATGAGCTCGAGGCACATGTAGATCACCAGGGTGTTCTTGCGGATGAGCACACCCACAAACCCGATGGCGAAAACAATGGCGGAGAGGACGAGATATTCGGTGAGTCCGATGGTCATTTCACGTCCTCCAGTCCTTCAAATTTCTTGGAGAGCACGATCACACCCAGCATGGCGATGAGGAGCAGGAAACCGACGACCTGCACGGGCAGGAGGTAGGTGGTGAAGAGTTGGTCGGCGTAGTTCTTGAGGGTGGCACCGTAAGCCGGGACCTGCTCGGCGCTGGTCTTGGGCAGGGCCATCGCACCGCGCACGAAGGTCATCACGCAGACCACCAACAGACCGGAGCCGATGACGGCGGCGACCGCGGTGGGCTTGGAGAACGGCGGGCGTTCACCACCCTGCATGTCGAGCAGCATGATGATGAAGAGGAACAGCGCCACGACCGCGCCGGCATAGACGAGGATCATGAGCGCCGCCAAGAGGAACGCGTCGAGCAGCACGAACATCGCGGATACGCCCACGAGGCCGAGTAGGAACCATAAAGCGGAGTTCACCGCGTTGTGGTTCAACACCACCATGATCGAGCTGAGCACGATCAGGACTGCGAAGATGTGGAACAGGATGTCTGCCATGGGCGGAAAAAGCTGAAACGCTGGAATCTGAAATTCTGAAACAGATTGCTGGAAATGAAGTGGAGGGGGTCGGAGCCGATAGCTTTTAGCTTTTTAGTTTTTCAGCTTTTCAGCGTTTTTAGTGGGCGTCGTTGCCGGCTTCCTCAGCCGCCTTTTTCTTGTCCCACTTGAAGTGTTGGTCGGGCAGCGTGCCGCCGAGTTCGTAGAGGCGCTGCTTGTTATTGACCATCTCGTCGCGGGAGTAGCCGGAAACGGAAAAGACGTTCTGCAGCCAGATCGCCTCCTCGGGGCAGACTTCCTGGCAGAGGCCGCAGTAGATGCAGCGCAGCATATCGATATCGAACTCCTCGGGAGCCTTCTCGACATGGGCGTTGGTGGATTCGGCCGCGATCTCACCCGGCTTGATGCGGATGGCTTTGGGCGGGCAAACGAATTCGCAGAGCTGGCAGGACACGCACTTCTCGCGGCCGTTAGGATCCATCACCAGCGTGGGCACACCACGGTAGCCAGGCAGGATCGCGGGACGCGCCTCGGGATACTCGAGGGTCTCCTTGGGCTTCACGAGGTGTTTGAACGTGGTCTTCATCCCGCCCAGAATCTGCGGGATGTAGGTGCGCTCAGCGAGGGTGAGCGGCTTGCGTTCGACGGTTTTGAAAGACATGGCAGAAAGGGCCGGTGGCTGCGGTTAGCTGCGTTCGATGATCGCGATGGCGATCGCGTAGAAGATGAGGTTGCCGATGGAGAGGGGCAGGAGTTTCTGCCAACCCATCTTCATGACTTGGTCGTAGCGGAAGCGCGGCAAGGTCCAGCGCACCCACATGAAGACGAAGATCGAGAAGATGAGCTTCGCCAGAAAGATGCCGATGGCGATGAGGCCGCTGACGACCGGGTTGAGGAAGATCGGCGCGAAGCCGCCGAGCCAGCCGAGCAGGTCGGCCAGCGAGACCCACGGCAGCGGATTCCAACCACCGCAGAAGAGAATCATGAAGACGCCGGAACCGATGAACATGTGAGCGTATTCGGCCACGAAAAAGAGGCCCCACTTAAGTTCACCGTATTCGGTGTGGAAACCGCCCACGAGGTCGGCCTCGGATTCCGGCATATCGAAGGGCTGGCGATTGGTCTCAGCAAAGAGCGCAACCATGAAGATGAAGGCGCTCAGGGGCATGAGGAAGATGTTCCACATGCCACCGAAGAAGCCCGGCTGCGTCTGCGCCTCGACCACCGCAAAGAGGCTGAGGGTGCCCTCACCTCCGGGGACGTTGACCCACAGGAAGACCGGCAGGATCGAGAGAGTCATCGACAGCTCGTAGGAGATGAGCTGCGCGGAGGCACGCACGCCACCGAGGAAGGGATACTTCGAGTTGGAGGCCCAACCGGCGAGAATGAGCGAATAGACGCCCAGGGAACTCACCGCGAAAACGGCCAGGATGCCGATATCGGTATTGGCGAGGATGATGGGCTTCATCATCGCGGTCGCCGCATCCCAATAGGCGCCGAAAGGCACAAACACCACGGTGCACAGCGCCGGCACGACGGCCACGAGGGGCGCGAGGTAATAGTAGAACTTGTTCACGTGCCCCGGAATGACGTCCTCCTTAAGGAACATCTTGCCGCCGTCGGCGGTGAAGTGGAACACGCCCAGGCGCTGCAGGAACCCGATGCCCGGGATCCAGGCCAGCCACGGCACGATGGCGCGACTGGGGCCGGGACGGCCCTGAATCCAGGCCGACACCTTGCGCTCAGCCATGGAGCAGGCGCCCGCCAGCGGGAACAGCACTGCAATCACCGCGACGCCTTGGAGGGCGAGGCGGAGCAGGAGGGGAAGACTGAAGTAGAACTCACTCATGGCTCAGGTTTCAGGCGCTGGCTTCGGCGGCCGCGGGTTTGAAATGAAGGGATTCGCCTTCCGGGAAGCTGAGGCCGGCCCAAGCGGAGCTGTCGAGCAGCAGGCCGGTGGCGGGCAGGTTGGCGTAGGTGACATTGGCCAGTTGGCTGACCTCGGCATTGAGGCTCTTCCAGACCGACTTCAGATCGCCGTCGGTGGCTTCACCGCCGAGCGCGGCGATGAGTTCATCGAGGACCACGAGGTCGTCGATGGCGCCGGCCGGACCGGGGATGGCCTTGGCAAACTTCTGCAGGCGGAACTGCTGATTGATGAAGGAGCCGTTCTTCTCGAAGACGGTGAGAGTCGGGATGACGACCTTGGCGGCGGCGGTGGTGTCGCTGCCGTGCGTGCCGATGAAAACGATGGCGACCTTGGCGAGTTGCTCGGCACTGAGGCCGGCGGCGCTCAGGTCCTCGCCCACGCTGATGATCGTCTTCACGCGACCGGCATCGATCTCGGCACCGAGGGCGCTGAGGTCCGACTCGGGCAGTTTATCGATGAGACCGGTGACGAGCGCACCGCGGGTGTTCGGGTTGCGGTCGGCGGAGATGAGCAGACCGTCGCCCTCCCCTACCCGACCGACGAGGAACGCTTCCCCATCAACGGCAGCGGCGAGCTTCTTGGTGAGGAACTGTTCCTCGACCGAGCTGCGACCGGAGCCAACCACGGCGACGTTGCCGCCCTTGGCGAGTTCGGCGGCGGCGGCGATGGCGCCCTCGAGGGTCGCGGTCGCGCCGTTGGCGGAGATGGCCGTGAGACGGTTGGCGGCCTGGACTTCCTTGTAGAGGACGCGACCGGAGTCGGCCATCCAGGTGTCGTTGACCTCGTCGTTGCGGCGCGGGGTGATGCGGTAGATCACGCCTTCACGGGACCAGACGACGGTATTGGCGCCGACGGAGGACTCCGTGTCGATGCTGTTGGTCTGCTTGAGGAACCAGACGCGCATCTTGAAACGGAAGTCCGTCGAAGTGAGCGCGCCGACCGGGCAGATATCGACGGTGTTGAGCGAGTAGTTGTTGGCCAACTCCTTGCCCGGGTAGCAGGTGAGCGTGGAGTAGGAACCGCGATCGACGAAGCCGAGCACGTCGTCCTTGGCGACTTCCTTGGAGAAACGGATGCAGCGGGAGCAGAGCACACAGCGCTCGTCATCGAGCATGACCCGGGGGCCGAGCTGGGTGCGCTTGGGTTTGACGTTCTTCTGCTCGATGAAGCGGGAGTAGCCGCGGCCGTAACCGGTGGCCTGTTCCTGCAGCTTGCACTCGCCGGCTTGGTCACAGATCGGGCAGTCGAGCGGGTGATTGATGAGCAGGAACTCCATCACGCCCTCGCGGCACTCCTTGATGAGCGGCGACTGGGTCTTGATGTGCATGCCGGGAGCGACGTTGGTCGCACAGCCGATCTGCGGACGCGGGATCCAGCCGATCTTCTGTTTGCCGGTCTCCGGGTCCATGATCGGCTCGCGGGTGGCGCGGTCGGCCATGGGCATGCCCATCTCGATGAGACACATACGGCAGTTGCCGGCGATGGACAGCTTCGGGTGATAGCAATAGTGCGGCACGTCGGTGCCGACCAGGCGAGCGGCCTCGATCACATTGGTGCCCTTGGGCACGGAGACCTCTTTGCCGTCGATGGTGACGGTCACGAGCTCGGGTTGGGCGGGCTGAATCATTGCGGAAAAACGGGATCGGCTCAGATGAGTTCGAGGGCGTCGGCGGACTTGTTCTTTTTGGCCTCAGGATAGGCTTTGAACTCGTCGCCGAATTTAAGGACGTAGCTTTGGGTCGGCCAGGAGCAGGCTTCACCAAAGGCGCAAATGGTGCGGCCGGCGATCTGGTCGGCGACGCTCTTGAGCAGTTCGCCGTCCTCGGGGCGGGCGTCGCCGTGGACCATGCGGGAGGAGATTTTCTTCATCCACAGGGAGCCTTCGCGGCAGGGCGTGCACTGGCCGCAGCTCTCATGGGAGTAGAACGCGTTGATGTTGGCGAGGGCCTCGACGATGTTGACGGAGTCATCCATCACGATGACGCCACCGGAACCACCCATGGTGCCGCAGGCGGCGAGGGTGTCGAAGTCCATCGGGATGTCTTCAACGCCGATCTCACGGGTCGAACCATCCTTGTTCTTGAGGGTGAACTTCTCGCCAAAGCGCAGGATCTTGGCCGAAGAACCACCGGGGATGACAGCCTTGAAGGTGCGGCCTTCGCGCGGACCACCGCAGACGTCGTAGAGCAGTTGCCCCAGGGTCACGTCACCGCAGGCGAACTCGTAATAACCGGGCTTCTTGACGTGGCCGGAGACGCAAAGGATGCGGGTGCCGGTGTTGTTGGGCGTGCCGATCTTGAGGTATTCGTCGGCGCCCATGTCCATGATGTGCTTCACGTGGCAGAGCGTCTCCACGTTGTTCACGATGGTCGGGCACTGGTAGAGGCCGAGCACGGCCGGGAAGTAAGGCGGCTTGATGCGCGGGTTGGCGCGTTTGCCTTCGAGGGACTCGATGAGGCCGGTCTCTTCGCCGCAGATGTAGGCACCGGCGCCGCGATGGACGAAGATGTCGCAGGAGTAGTCGGTCCCGAGGATGTTTTTGCCCACGAAACCAGCGTCGCGGGCTTCCTGGATGGCCTTCTCGAGGATGCGGGCGCCTTCCGGGAATTCACCGCGGATGTAAATGTAGGCCTGCTTCACGTCGTTGGCCCAGCAGGAGATCATCGTGCCTTCGATGAGCTGATGCGGGTCCTGGTGAATGATGTAACGGTCCTTGAAAGTGCCGGGCTCGGACTCGTCGGCGTTGACGATGAGGTAGATCGGCTTGCCGCTCTTGCGGTCGACGAAGGACCACTTGAGGCCGCAGGAGAAACCAGCGCCGCCGCGGCCGCGCAGGCCGGACTTTTTGACCTCCTCGCGGATGTCTTCGGGCTTCTTCGTGACGGCCTGCTTGAGCATCTCGTAACCGCCGTGCTTTTGGTAGCAGGCGATGTCGTTGGAGTAGCCCTCCTCGTCGATGTGTTTGAAAATGATGCGGGTCTGCTCGGGTGCGCTCATGGTGCTTATCCTCGTTTGGCGGCCTCGGCTTTGATCTGGTCGGCGATCTCCTTGGCCTTGGCCTCGTCGACGTTCTCGTGGAGCTCGTCGTCGACCATGACGACCGGAGCGGTGCCGCAGCTGGCGAGGCATTCGACGAACTCGATCGTCACCTCGCCATCGGGCGAAACCTCGCCGCGGTGGGTGTTGAACTCCTGCTCAAACTTGGAGCAGGTCTTGTAGCCGCCCATGAGCGCGCAGGACAGGGTGCGGCACACCCGAATGTGACGCCGGCCAATGGGCTTGCGGCGGAACATCGGGTAGAAGGTCACGACCTCGTAGACATTGATCGGCTGGAGCTCCAGCTTCGCGGCGATCCACTCGATGGCCTCGTCGGAAATGTAACCAACGTCCTCCTGGATGAGGTGCAGCAACGGCAGGGTGCCGCTGCGCTTCTCCGGGTAGTGCGTAATGACCTCGTCGATACGGGTCAGGGTTTCGGGCTTCAAATTCATCGAATCAGAAAAGTCGGACAGCGGTTTAGCGGTCGCATTCGCCCATGACGAAGTCGAGCGAACCGAGGATGGAGACGACGTCGGAAACGAGTTCGTCCTTACACAGCTTGGGCAGGATGGAAATGTTGCAGAAGGAAGGACCGCGGATCTTCAGGCGCCACGGCACCCCGCCGCCCTTGCTGACCACGAAGAAGCCCAGGGTGCCCTTCGGGTTTTCGGCCTCAAAGTAGACCTCGCCGGCCGGCATCTGCGGACCTTCGGTCACAATCATGAAGTTGTTGATGAGCTCCTCCATGGAGGTGAGCACCTTGTCCTTCTTCGGGGCGAAGATGCGCACGGCGTCCTTGGCGAAGTGGTCGCCGGCGGGGAAATTCGCAATGACTTGGCGGATGATGCGGATCGATTGGCGCATCTCTTCGCCGCGGCAGAGGTAGCGGTCGTAGCAATCGCCCTTGGAGCCGACCGGGACATCGAAGTCGTATTGCTCGTAACCCCAGTAGGGTCGGTCCTTGCGCAGGTCGCACTTCACGCCGGAGCCGCGCAGGTTGGGACCAGACAGACCGTAGCCGATCGCGTCTTCCTTGCTGATGACGCCGACATCGACTGTGCGATCCAGGAAGATCTTGTTGCGAGTGAGCAGCTGCAGAATCTCCTCCAGCATCGGGAGAAACCCGTCACAGAAGTCGGAAACCTTCTCGAGCCAGCCCTCCGGCAAATCACGCGAGACTCCGCCGATCCGGCTGTAGCTGGTGGTGAAACGAGCCCCCGTGAGTTCCTCAAAGAGGGTGTAGAGCTTCTCGCGCTCGCCGAAGGTGTAGAGCAACACCGTCCATGCGCCCACATCGAGACCGTAAGCTCCCAAGCCCATGAGGTGGGACGAGACGCGCGCCATTTCGGTGGTGAGAACGCGGATGGCCTTCACGCGATCCGGCACTTCGACGCCGGCGAGTTGCTCGACGGTGTGCGCGTAGGCGTGGTTGTTGGCCAGCGGGGCCAGGTAGTCCAAGCGGTCCGTGTAGGGCACGAACTGATTGTAGGTCATGTTCTCGGCGATCTTTTCGTCGCCGCGATGCAGGTAACCGAGGACCGGATCGCAGTGGGTCACGGTCTCACCATCGAGTTCGAGCTGGAGACGCAGCACGCCGTGGGTCGACGGGTGCGACGGTCCCATGGCGAGGGACATCTTCTCGGTTTCAAACTCGGGGCTGGCAGCAGCGGCGGCGGTTTTGGCGCCGGCGTCGGGAACGGTAAATTCGGAGGCCATCGATAAAAGTGGTTGGGCGGGTTAGTCCGCGTGCGGCTTGGGCTTCTTTTCGTTCCAGCTCTCGTCCTTGGCGCGAGGCTCGGCTTCGGTCAGGTTCATCTCGCCCTTGCTGGAGGCGACGAAGGGACCGCCTGCCATCGGGGCGGCGATCGCCTTGGCTTGGGTTTCCGCGGCGACTTCCAAGTCGGGCAGCTCGGTTTCGATGCCGGCCAAGGGGAATTCCTTGCGCAGCGGGTGGTGCGGGTAGCCCTCCCACATGAGGATGCGGCGCAGGTCCGGGTGACCGTCAAATTTGATGCCCATCAGGTCCCAGCACTCGCGCTCGTGCCAGTTGGCGGCGGGCCAGAGATCGACGACAGACGGGGCGACCGGGTTCTCGTCGTCCGCATTGTCGGCGGCGACGCGGATGTAGAGGTGCCCAGTGGTCGAATACAGGTGCCACACCGTGGTGAACCGCGGCGAAGCGCCCTCCGCCCAGTCGATGCCGGTCACATCGTTCATGAAGTCAAAGCCCTGCTCGTCCCGGAGCCACTGGAGCACGGTCTTCGCCTCACTCATCGGCACGTTGAAGGCCGGATGGTCAACCGAAGGACGCGAGGTCGCGGAGGGAAATTTGGCCTGAAGGGCGGAAGTGACGTCGGCAGCGGCGGGCGCAGTCATATGGAAGGTCTGGAATGGGATCGGAAGGGCGGCGGAGCCCGACTTAGGCGAAGTTTTTCTTGAACGAGGGCGTCTTGCGAACCTTGTCCTGCAGCTTGACGAGGGCATCCAACAGCGCCTCGGGCCGCGGCGGACATCCGCTCACATACACGTCCACCGGCACGATGCGATCGACTCCCTGCAGCGTGGCGTAGCTGCGATACATGCCACCCGACGAGGCGCAGGCGCCCATGGCGATCACCCACTTCGGCTCAGCCATCTGGTCGTAGATGCGGCGCAAGTGCGGCGCCATTTTGTAGGTCACCGTGCCCGCAACGATCATGCAGTCGGACTGCCGGGGCGAAAAGCGCATGACCTCCGCTCCGAAGCGAGCAATGTCGAACTTCGGTCCGCCGACGGCCATCAGTTCGATGGCGCAACAGGCGAGGCCCATCGGCATCGGCCACATCGAGTTCGTGCGAATCCAGTTAACGACAGCATCGAGGCGGGAGACGACGATGTCTCCTTCGATTTTGCTGTCATATGCGACGTCAGTGTTAGGCGTTACCATGGTTCGAATTTTGCAGGTCCAGAGCAAAAAATGGGCCTCAGCATCGGTATCCCCCCCAAACCGCGCAAGACGCTTTTGGAGAAAGTCGGACCGGCCTGTTTTCCCGTTAGTCTACTATTTGCATAACCCTTGCTCCTATCCCGCAAGCTGCTTGCTAATCATTCTGAGCTTGGGATTGCGACCACCCGTCACCCCTCTATGAGTGCAGGAGCCCGCGTTTTCTCGGTTCGGAGAGGACGCCAAACCGTCCCCGCCATGTCCTCCCGCCCCGGCACAGTCACCGTCTCTCCCCTGCCCATCCTGCTCGGCCTCGCCACCTTGGTGCTCTGGACCGCCTGCAGCAAACCGCCGCCGCGCCGCCAGAACACGCCATCGACCACGACGAACACCCTCAACGCCCCGGTCGACGCCATTGGGACCTTCACCGGCCGCGAACTCGGCACCCTGCGCGAGCTCCCGCCCTGGATCGGCAACCTCAATGTCATCGATCTCGACCAGGATGGGCTCGACGACGTCGTCTTCTGCGAATCGCAGGACAACGAGGTGATTTGGATCCGCCAGACCGCCCCCGGCGTTTTCGCCCCCGAGCAGGTTCTCGCCACCGATATGAGCGGCCCCGTGCACGTGGAGGCGGCCGACATGAACGGCGACGGCCACACCGACCTGCTCATCTCGAGCATGGGCGTGGTTTTCCCCAACAACGACCGCATCGGCACCGCCTTCATCCTCGTCAACGACGGCCAACAGCAATTCACGCCCCACATCGTCCTCGCCAACACCGACCGCATCGTCGACATGCGCGCCGCCGACCTCAACGGCGACGGTCTGCTTGACCTCGTGCTCGGACAGTTCGGCTACGACCAAGGCGTCGTCAGCTGGCTGGAGCGCAAAGGCCCCGAGCTCATCCCCGAAAATTTCGAGCGCCACGTCCTCCTCCCCCTCTCCGGCGCCATCAACGTCGTCGTCGACGACTTCAACGGCGACCGCACCCCCGACATCGCCGCGCTCATTTCGCAGCAATGGGAGGAGGTCTACCTCTTCCCCAACGACGGTAAGGGCAACTTCAAGGTCCAGCGCATCTGGGGCTCCACCAACGAGGACTACGGCAGCAGCGGCATGAGCTCGGCCGACCTCAACGGCGACGGCCGCCCCGATCTTATCTATACCAATGGCGACGGCTTCGGCCCCGCCGCCACCCCCGGCCCCCGCCCGTGGCACGGCCTGCAATGGTTTGAAAACGTCGGCGGCGGCAACTTCCGCTACCACCGCGTGGCCAACTTTCCCGGCGCCTATTCCCCGGTCGCGGTCGACCTCGATCAGGACGGCGCGCTCGATATCGTCGCCTCCTCGGCCTACTCCGACTGGAACGACCAGAACCGCAACGTGATCTCGCTCATGTGGTTCCGCAACGACGGCAAACAACACTTTAAACCGCACATCCTCACCCGCGCGCCCAAAGACCTCATCACCACCTCCGTGGGCCACTTCAGCGCCGACGGCCGTCCCGGCATCGTCACCGGCGGTTTCTACATCTATCCGCCTTTCGATAATCTCAGCCGCATCATGCTCTGGACTCACGCCCAACCCGCCGACTCGACCCAGCCATGAAACCCCGCGCCCTCATCGCTCTAATCCTCGGTGTGCTCCTCCTCGGCGGCGTCGCCGCCGGTGCCTTCTGGCTCAAGAACGCCGGAGCGCAACAAGCCGCCGTCGCGCCATGGATTCCGCCCATCCCCGACACCGCCGGTTTCCCGCCCGCGCTCAACGACGCCTTCGCCGCCGCCGAAGCCAAGGCCTACTCCCGCGGTGACTCCCTCAAGGGCCTCAAAGAGCTCAGCGCCCTCCTCCACGCCAACGGCTTTTTCGATTCCGCCATCCTCACCTACCAAGGCCTCGCCGAAATCGAACCCAATGAAGCCCGCTGGCCGCACCTGCACGCCTCCATCCTCGCCGGCTTCGGCATGTCCGAGGACGCCCTGGCCCTGTGGGACCGCGTGACCGAGCTCGCGCCCGACTACCTCCCGGCCCGCCTGCGCATCGGCGACATCGCCCTCAAGTCCAACGATCTGCCCCGTGCGATCGCCGCCTACGAGGCCGCCGACCGCATCGATGACGGCAACGCCTACGCCCTGCTCGGCCTCGCCCGCATCGACATCGAAAAAGGCAACGAGGCCGCCGCCCTCGACAAACTCGAGACCATCGTGCGCCGCACCAACTACACCCTCGGCTACGACCTCATCGTCACCCTCTACGAAAACGCCGGCGAGACCGCCAAAGCCGACGCCATCCGCGGCCAGGCCGAGGCTTCCGGCGCCTTCCGCGATCCGCCCGACCCGTGGCTCGATGGCCTGCTCGCCTTCTGCTACGACCCGTTCCGCGTCGCCCTCGAAGCCGGCACCAAAGCCCGTATCGGCGAAACGGATACCGCCATCGAGCTGCTGCATCGGGCTCTCGAACTCGACCCTTTGGACGTCTCCACCCACTTCCAGCTCGGCAACCTCTACAAGCAGCAGCGCCAGTTCCAGGACGCCATGGCCGAGTTCCGCCGCTGCACCCTGCTCGACCCGTCCTTCGCCGACGGTTGGGCCCAGCTCAGCGGCACGCTCGCCCAGATCGGCAACGTCGCCGAAGCCGACCGCGTGCTCAACGCCGGCCTCGACGCCGTGCCCGACTCGCCTGGCCTGCACCTCATGCGCGCCCGCCGCCATCGCGCCGCCAACAACAACGGCGCCGCCATCAACGATTATCGCGCCTCCATTCGCCTGCGCCCCAACGAGCCCGAGCCCTACATCGAACTCGCCATCGTGCTCCTCAACGTCGGCCGCAATGCGGAGGCCGTGCGCCAGTTTGAAACCGCGCTCGTCTACGATCCGGCCAATCCCACCGCGCTCACCGCCCTCGCCTTTCAAGCCATCGAAACCGGCAACCGCGAACGCGCCGACGAATGGCTGCAAAAGGTCGACGCCCAACCGCGCATCGACCGCAACCAAACCGGCAAACTCCGCGAGGCCTACCGCAAACAATTCGGCGTCCTACCGAACATCTGAGGCCAGCAAGCTGCTGCACCACTGTTGCCGGGGTCGTTGACCCCAGGTGACGCCGTAGAGAGGCAAAGACCGGGCTCACCGAGCCCGGCTACCGCTTAAGTGCAGTCACTTTTAGCGCAGGTCTTCCACCCACACCACGCGCGTGCGCACCGGCTTGCCGTCCCGCCGCGCCGGTTCGAATCGATAATCGCCAAGCACCTCCTCGACGTTGGCGCGGAAGGGGTAAGGACCAGCGTTGAGCACCACCGCGTGAGAGACGGTGCCATCCGTTTCGATGATCCCCGTCCAGTAAGCGAAGTGCGCGTTGCTCTCGATCGAAGACACCGAGGGGAACGCCGCCGTGGTGCCTTCTTCCCCCAGCACCTGCGCGCCGCCGACCGACAGCGGGCTCGTCAGCACCACCCGGCCTTGGTAGCGCGACTCGGCCCCCGCTTCCATTTCCCGCACCAAACGAAACGCCGGCCGCTGTCGCAAGAGCGGCTTGGTATCGACCTGCCACTCCGCCATCACCGGGGCTGACCCTGCGGCCAACGACGCATCCGCCGCAACCGCGCCGCGCAAGACCGCGACGAGACGCGCGTCCTGACGTTGCTCCGCGACCTGCAGCGCGCTGAGACCGTCCCGATCCTTCCGCGTCGCATCCGCGCCCTGTTGCATCAACCAAGCGGCGACTTCGACGTGCCCGCCCAATGTCGCCTCCATCAACGCCGTGCGCCCCGCCGGATCACGCGCCTTCACCTTGGCCCCTCGCTCCACGAGCAGTTGCACCATCGCCAAATCTCCAGCCCTCGCCGCCAGATTCAACAACGGCACACTGTGCGGTTGCCGTCGGGCATTCACACCGCGATCGAGCATCAGCGCCATGAGCTCCACATCGCCTGACTGCGCCACCCACCAGAGCGGCTCGCCATCCATCCAGCGCACCCGAAAATTGCTGTAGTCTGCCAACAGTTCCCGACTCAGCTCGCGCTTCCCCACGTAGGCCGCGCCTCCCAGCATTTCGTCGCGAAACACCTTGCTGTTTTGGCGCCGATAGATCGCCGCCGCCGCCTCGATGTGACCACGCTCCACGGCCGACTCCACCAGATGCTTTCCGGCCAGGTTTGCCTGGGTCTTCACGCCCTGCTCCAGCAACCACTCCACCGCCTGCACGCGATTCTTTTCGGTCGCCCACCACAGCGGACTCGTCCGGTTTCGGTCTTCGCGATTGAGATCCGCTCCAGCGGCAGCCAACGCCGCCAACGCCTTCACGTGACCGGCTTCGGCCGCGATATGCGCCAAGGTCACGCCGCGGAAGACCGACGACGACACATTGGGGTCCGCTAGCCCCTCGATGTCCGTCGCCAGACCGTCATCGATCCCGGCCACAATTTTGAAAGCCACTCGATTCGCCCGGGCGTTGTCACCAAACCACGGACGCGGCGCGATGAACTCGCCATCCTTTGAGACCAAAATCGCGGGGCTGCCAACCAACTCCTGCCCTCCCGGCAAAGAACGCACCGCCATCGCCGCAAAGGCACCAGAGGCATGAAACTTCCCCACCACCGGCACGTCCTGCGCCCATTCGATTTCGCCATCCCGCAACCACACAAAATGCACCTGCGCCCCCTCCAAATCGGCCTCATTCCACGGTCGCTCGCGCCCGAGCGAGAGGTTGACCATCGCCAGATCCGACTCGCTATCGAGCGTATCGCGGAAGCGCCGATGCGTGACGGAATAGGACGGCGAGACTTGAAAATATTCGGCGTGATCCAGCAGCCGATCCTGCAGGGCCCACACGCCTCCCCGGTGCGTGGTGACCTCCACCGGAGCGATCACAAACGTGGGACTCTCGTCGGCTGCAGCAAGCACACCAACGAAACAGACGGCCAGTAGCGGGAGCACTGTTTTCATAACGGAATCTGGGGTTTTGCGCCAAGCGCGCGGGGAACGAGACGGCCAGTCTGTCAGCGTTGGAAAAGCATGGCCGGCGCATTGTTCCGCGTCACCCAGATTTCCGCGCGACCATCGCCATCCACATCCACCAACGTGAGGGACTTCACTGCGCCCGGCACCACGAAGCCACTCTCCGTCGGATCGAGCGCGGTGAATCCGCCCTGCCCGTCGCCGAGCAGCACCTGACCCAGCCCGCCGTCAAAACGCCCCACCAGATCGATCGGGCTGTGATCGTTTTGCCCGGCGATCACATCGGCAAAACCGTCGCCATTCACGTCATCCACGACCAGCGCCATGATCGGCGCAATCTGGGCGATGCGCGGCCACGGCGCGAAACGCCACGTGCCGTCGGGCTGACTTAGAAACACTCCACTTTGGAACTGCTCCGCCTCCCAACGCCGCGCCGCGGCCAGTTGCTCGGCGTCGAACAACGCGTCGATCGTCTGGTCGGCGTAATCGACCGTGAAGCGATACTTGCGCTGCAAGGCGCGCACCTGCCCGGTGAGGTCCTTGCGCTCGCGCCGCGGGAACAACTTTCCCGCTTCGTAGTAGGCTTCGACGAGCGTCGGACTACCCCGCCGCCGTCCGCTGAAATTGCCCAAAATCGCCACCGCCGGACCGTCGCCGTAATACGTATTCAGACCGACATTACCGGCCGCCACGTCGAGCCGTCCGTCACCGTTAAAATCGGCCACCGCCAGCGACCGCCACCAGCCTGTGCCCGCCGCGTCAAAACCGCTCGTCACCGACGCATCAATCCACTCGCCACCGTCGTTGCGCCACCACTGCACGGTGCCCCAGTCCGTCATCAGCACGAGATCCAGCTGGCCGTCACCATCGAGGTCCACCGCCTGCGCCGCCGTCACCATGCCGGTGCGACTCAGCGGCTCGGGCGTGATGTCGACAAACGTTCCGCCGTCATTGCGCAGCATTGCGCTGCGCGGCGCGCTCGGGTAAGCGCCTGGCGCGATGCGACCGCCGATAAAAAGGTCGTCGTCGCCGTCACCATCCCAGTCGGCCGCCACCACCGCACCGACACTAATCGGCAGGTCAGGCAGCGTGCCCTCCGGTGCCGGCGAAAACCCACCGCGATTGAGAAAGAGGGTCGGCTGATAGGCCGTATCGCGCAGCCGCGTGTTCGCGCCCGTGCGCGTCACCAGCAAATCGTCGCGCCCATCACCGTCGGAATCGAAGAGCAGCACCGGCCCCATCGGCAGGCGACTGTCACCCGCCAACGGCGGCGCCGCGACGGAATTAAAACGATCACTACCGGTCCCGATCAGGATGCGCGGCGATTCCATCGAGGTGCCGCTCACCACCAGGTCCGGGTGCGCGTCACCGTTCAGGTTGCCGACAGTTACCAGCGGTCCCGGCCGGTTAAAGCGAAACGGCAGCAGCGGCTGCCCGTTGGGCTCATCAACGATGCGTTCCGCGCCCGGCAGATCCATCCCGTGCGTCGCGGCCACTTCGCGAAAAAGGGGCACGGGGTTCGACGGCGGTGTCACCGGAGTATCGCCAGCTTCGGTCACGGTGTAGTGCCGATCGGCGGCGAGGTCGGTGAAGCGCTGTTCGTATCCACTCGGCCACTGCACGACCAGCTCGGCGATGTGCTCCTGCTCGCCGAGACCAAAATGCACCAGAGGCTGGCTGGTGGAAAGGTAACCCCGATTGGGAATCAACTGCCGCACCTGCTCCTGCCCATCTGCTGTGCGCAGTCGCACGATCGCGCCGACGCCGCGCCGGTTGGAGGCCGTGCCCTGCAGCGCGAGGGTGATGCGATGCCCGCTGGTGCTGTCGTTGCGGTAAACCGACGGCGGTCCTTGGTAATTGCCGTGCACGAGGTCGAGGTCGCCATCGCCATCCAGGTCGCCGGTGGCCGAACCAAAACTCACCCCGTTGCGGGCAAAGCCCCACTCGGTGGAGATCTGGCTAAACCGCAGGTCACCCTCGTTACGAAACGCGAGGTTGGCCTCCTCCAGCACCGGGCTGTCCAACATGATACGAATGGGCGCGCCGGGATTTTCCGAGATCATGATGCGCTCCAACAAATCGGCGCCGTGATACTCGCGATTCATGCCGTTGGTCACGGTGAGGTCCACCCGACCATCGTTGTCGTAGTCCTCAAATCGCGGCGACCAGGTCCAGTCAGTCGCCCGCAATCCCGCAAGCACCGCCGCCTCGCGGAACCGACCATTGCCGGCATTGAGATGCAGGGCGTTGCGCATGTATTGGGGCGGCACTGGTGAGGTCTCGTCAATCTTCTGCCCGCGCACCCGTGAGCCCGCCATGCTGCGCTGATCCTTTTCGTGCGAGGTCGTCGCCATATCGGCCACCAGCAGGTCAAAGCGGCCGTCGTTGTTCACATCGGCAAAGTCAGCCCCCATCGAGTAGTGCGACATGTGCGGCACCGCGTCGTTGATGATGTTGGTGAAGGTGCCGTCGCCGTTGTTGTGGTAGTAGCGGTCGGGCGTGGCGAAATCGTTGGCCACCCAGATGTCGGGATGGCCGTCAGCATCAAAGTCACACCACGTCGCGGAGTGCCCGGCGGTCACGCCGCTGATGCCCGCCCGCACCGTCACGTCCTCAAAGGTGCCGTCCCCCCGATTACGCAACAGGTAGTCGCGACGACCGTCGGGGTTATTGACGTAATCCATCATGTTGGTGAGCACGTAAACATCGAGCCAGCCGTCACCGTCGTAGTCGCAGAACGTGCCCACGCCGGACCCGTCCACGATGTCCAAACCCCGCGCTGCCGCCTCCTCGCGGAAGGTGCCGTCTCCACGATTTAAATACAACAGGTTGGGCGCCGCGTAACGGCAGACGTAGAGGTCGAGGTCGCCGTCATTATCGATATCGGCAAACGACGCGCCCTGCTCCCAGTCTTTCTCGCCGGGTTCACCCTCGTTGAGCGGCAAACCGGCGCGGGTGGTCACGTCCTCGAAGCGCCAGTCCCCGAGGTTGCGGAAGAGGCGCGAGGTTTCGGTCTTCGAGACTACAAACACGTCGGGCCGACCGTCGCCGTCGTAGTCGCCGATCGCGACACCCGTGCCCATACCGCCGAAAGTCAGCTCCCGATAAAACTCCGCCCACATGCGCGGGTCATCGTAGTTGTTGGTTGTGACAATTCCCGTGCGCGCGGGGACGAGGGTCGTAAACAGCGTGGTCCCGTCCGGCTGCGAGCGGGGCGCGAGGGGCACCGACTCGATCTGGGCGCTGGAGACCGTCGCCAACGCTAAGAGCGGAAGCAGCAAACGCATCATCGGCTCAAGCTGATCCGGGATTCGCCCGACGGCACGGCATGCTCCGTCGTGGTCCCATCCGGCCAACGCACTTCGAGGCGCGCCCCGGCCGGCACGTGAGTAAAGAACGCGCTGGGCGCAGATTGGCTGAAGTAACCGGCGCCCACGTGCAGTTCCTCCACCTGCCGGTGTCCATCCGGCGCGATCAGGCTCACGCGCGCTCCCGCCGCAGCGGCGGACGGCAATCGCACCTCCAAGCCGCCCTCAACTTGGGTATGCAAAGCGACGGTTTCGCCGTTGTTGCGCGTGCCGAAGAGGTCGGGCACACCGTCACCATCGAAGTCGAGCCGCACCAGCGCCTTGGCGTCGCCCTTCAGATTGATCCGGCTCTCAGCCGACGGCACCGCGACAAAACCGCCCGCGCCATCGCCGCGCAGGAATTGCCCCACGCCGCCATCGTAGCGGCCCGTAAACGGCATCGGTGCAAAGCTGTTCTGCATCGCCACGATGTCTGCCAAACCATCGCCATCGAAGTCACCGGTCACGACGCCTTGCAGGGGCGCGATCTGCGCGATGCGCGGCAGCGGTTGAAACGCAAAGGAACCGTTGGGTTGGCTCAAGAAAACGCCGCTGCGTAGTTCAGTCGCTGCGTAACGATCGGCGGCGGCGAGTTTGTCCTCGCCCACAATTTCTGCGAGCGTGGCCGCCGCATAGTCGTCGTTGCTGCGGAACTTGCGGCGCACCGTCGGAATGACACCGCCCAACACCTTGCTGGTGCGTCGCGGCAACAGGCGGCCGTCCTCGTAGTGCGCCTCCAACAAGCGTTTCACGCCTCGCCCCCGACCGCGGAAGTCGCCGTGAAAGAGCACCGCCGGGGCGTCGGGTGAAGCGTGATAGGGCGTATTCAGTCCAGCATTACCCGCGACATAGTCCATCTTCCCGTCACCGTTAAAATCCGCCGAGGCCAACGAGGTCCACCAGCCGCTACCCGCCGCAGCGAAGCCCCAGGCGGTCGATTGATCGGAGAAACTACGCCCCGCCTCGTTACGGAAGGCCCGCACCCCGCCCCACTCCGTCGCGACCAGCAGGTCGAGCCAGCCATCGTCGTCGATGTCACTCCATAGCGCGGAGGTCACCATACCGACGCTTTCGAGCGCTTCGGCGACCACCGAAAAGCGGCCGCCCTCATTGTGCAGCAGCGCACTGCCGGGAGGAGTCGGGTATTCGCCGGGCGTGACGCGACCGCCGAGGAAAACATCAAGGCGACCATCCCGATCAAAGTCCGCCGCGGCCACCGCTCCCACGCTGAGGGCGAGCTCCGGCAAGGCCCCCACCGGGGCCGGGCTCAGGCCTCCGTTGCCTGCGTTGAGGAACAGCAACGGTTGGAACGCATCGTGACCGGCCGGCAGGCTGTCCGTCGTGCGCGTGAGCAGCAGGTCGAGGTCGTTGTCACCATCGACATCCAGCAGCAGCAACGGACCGTCGTTGAGCGTGGCGTGCGCCGTGAGTTGGCCGATGGAGCCCGAGACGAACTTGCCGCCACCGGTCGCTGCGATGATGCGCGCGGGTGATTCGGTCGTGCCGCCAAGAATCAGGTCGTCGCGGCCGTCGCCGTTGAGGTCACCCACCGCGAGCGCCGGACCGAGCCGGTCGAAGCGCGTGGGCGCGAGCGGCTGGCGGGTGTTCTCCCGGAAGGCGCCTTCGCGCGAGGTGAAGGCAAGTCCGCTGGCTTCGGTGACATCGGCAAAATAACCGGGCGCGGGCTCCTCGGGAGCGGGCGGGGTGGCCGCGGCCGGCTCCGTCAACACGTAGCGACGGCCGGCCGCCAGATCGGTGAAACGCTGCACCACCCCACTCGGCCAGCGCACCTTGATCGACTGAACCGTATCCACGTCGCCGAGACCGAAATGCAGGATGGGTTCACTGTTCGACAGGTAACCGCGCACCAACACCAGCTCGCGCACCTGCGGCCCGGCGGTCGTTTCGATTTCGACGCGGGCACCGACGCCGTGCCGATTGGATTGGGTGCCTTGCAGCGCGAACTGAATGGCGTGCTGCGTGGCGGGCGTATCATTGCGCAAGACTTCGACCGTCTCGCCGTAGTTGGCGTGCACGATGTCGAGGTCGCCGTCGCCATCGAGGTCGCCCATGGCGGCACCGAAGGACACGCCCACTTTGTTGAGACCCCACTGCGCGCCGACTTCTTCGAAGACCAGGTCACCGTGATTGCGAAAGGCGAAGTTGGCTTCGCGCAGCATGTCGCTCTCGCGCATGGTGCGCAGGCGCACGTTGGGGTTTTCGGCAAGGATGATGCGCTGGCGCAGATCGGCGTTTTGATATTCGCGATTCATGCCGTTGGTCACGTGCAGATCGGCGAAGCCATCGTTGTCCAAATCCTCCCAGCGGATGGACCACGTCCAGTCGGTCGCGCCGAGCCCGGCCAAGGCGCCCGCCTCCTGAAAGTGCGGCATGTCGGTGTTGAGGTAGAGGCAATTGCGCAGCCGTTGCGGTGACTGCGTGAAGCTGTCGCTGTCCTCGCGACTGAGCTCGCGGGAGCTGGCCATGCCGCGCTGATCCTTCTCGTGCGAGGTGGTGGCCATGTCGGCGACGAGGAAGTCGATCAGGCCGTCGTTGTTCACGTCACCCTGGTCGGCGCCCATCGAAGAATAAGGCATGGTGGGCAACACGTCGTGGATGACGTCGGTGAAGGTGCCGTCTCCATTGTTTCGATACAGGAAGTCGGCCGGCGCAAAGTCGTTGGCCACGTAGAGGTCGGGCCAGCCGTCCTGATTGTAGTCCCACCAGGAGGAGGAGTGCGCGAGGTTCTGGCCGGAAATGCCGGCGGCCTCGGTCACATCCTCGAAGGTGCCGACGCCGCGATTGCGAAAGAGGAAGTCGCGCTGACCGGCATGACTCTCGTTGGCGTTGAGCATGTTGGTCTGCACGTAGACATCGAGGAAACCGTCGCGATCGTAGTCGGCAAAGGCGCCGACGCCCGAGGCATCCACCACGGCCAGACCGCGGGCGGCGGCCTCCTCGGTAAAGGTGCCGTCGCCCTGGTTGATGAAAAGCCAGTTGGGCACGCCCCAGCGGCAGACGTAGAGATCGAGGTCACCGTCGTTGTCGATGTCGGCGAAGGTGGCGCCCTGCTTCCACGCCGATATGCCGGGATCGCGGCCGTCGGGCCCGTCGCCACCGCGGTAGCCGGTGCCAGGTTTGGGCGCGGACCCGGCGGTGATGCCGGCGGAATCGGTCACGTCCTCGAAGCGCCAGTCGCCGAGGTTGCGAAAGAGGTGACAGGTCTCGGTCTTGCTGACGGTAAAGATGTCGGGGCGGCCGTCGCCGTCGTAGTCACCGATGGCGATGCCGGTGCCCATGCCCCCAAGGGCAAATTCCTGGTAGCGATCGCCCCACATGCGTGGATCGGCGTAGTTGTTTTCCGTGAGCACGCCGGTCTGGGCGGCCGGCAGGGACGTGAAAAGCGTGGACCCGCTCCGTTCACTGCGGGGCGCGAAGGGAGTCGACTCAGGGGCAGAGGTCTGTCCGGCCAGCCAAGCGGGCAAAGCGACGGTGCTCAGGACCGCAGCGGCGCATAGGCAAAACCGAAACCTCACCGTCGAAAAGGCAGGGGTAGCGACAGTCGGCATGGGCGGAAGCAAAGGAGGCGGTCACCTCCATATGAGTCAAGGTAAGGCTATAGGTTGACCGGGTCGTTCGGGCTCGCGCCGGGACAGCGCTTGCCAGCCTCTGCGGGGCCACCTTGAGTGGGGGTTTTCTCCCGCCCTACCCCTTTTTGTGCGTATGAATCAAAGCCCCCGGCAACGCTCCTTGGTCTGGATCGGATTGTGTCTACTCGCCGCCGTGCTGCTCGCGTGGGTGGACGTGGCCGCCGTCAAACGGGTCGATGCCGTGGCGGACCGCGAAACGCCGCGCCCGGCGATCGATGCGGAGTCGCCGACCGGCTACGTCGACGGCAAGCGTTACCTCATCCCGTTGGACCACAACGCGGAGAGTTTTCAATGGATCGCCCAGGCGCAGTTGATGACTGCCGCCGAATCGTGGCGCCTGCGCGAAGTCGACTACGACAACGCGCCACGCACCCGCCCGGTGTATTCGCCGTCACCCTACCGCTGGTGGCTGGCGGCGTTGGGCAAGGCGCGGGCAAATGATGAGCGGCCGGTGGGAGTTGCGATCGAGGACGGCCTGAAGCTCGCCGACCCGTTGTTGCACTGGTTGGTGGCGATCCCGGTGGTGGTGCTGGTGGCGTGGCGCTGGGGAGCCTTTGCGGCCGCGATCGCAGCGCTCGGGCTGGGCATGACCTATCCGGTGCTGAGTGCGTTTTATCCCGGCTCCCCCAACGACCGCAGCCTCGCCACGGTGGCGGTGATTGGCGCGGTGCTGCCATTGCTCATCGGTGCAACCGGGTGGAAGCCGCGGCTGATGTTTTTGCTGGCGGGGGTGGCCGGGGCGTTCGGCCTGTGGGTGGATCCCAACCGCGCCGCACCCGTGATCATCGGACTGGGCGTCGCCGCACCGCTGGCCGCATGGTGGACGAATCGGAACCGCCCCGCGGATGTGGCGACCGCCGTGGCAAGCGCGGCATTGCCGTGGCGCACGTGGGCGATTGCGGGGGCCAGTTGCACGCTGCTGGCGTGGTTGGCGGAAAATGCCCCCGACCGCCTGAATCTGTCGGAGCTTTTGCTGCGCAACGTGCACCCGTTGTATGCGGTGTCCTGGCTCGGTCTCGGCCTGGTGGCGGCGCGTTTGACTCAAGCTTCCCGTGCCGGCCGCGGGCCCTTGCGCGGCGTTGGCATCGTCGAACTGGTGCTGGGCCTCGCCGCGTTAGCGGCGCTGCCCGTCGCGATGGCGATGACTCAACAGAACGCGTTTTTGGCCGGCGATGCGGTGAGCGCACAAATGTCGCCCCTGCCTGGCGCGGAGCGTGCCGCTGGCCTGAAGGATTGGCTGAACCGCGAGGGCGTGCGCCTCTCGTTTTGGGCAACGGCGCTGCCGATCCTCGGCACGCTCGGACTGACGCTCGTGCTGAATCTGGGCAAACGCCTGTCCGAGGGGATGGCCCAGGCTACACTGTTGGCAGCCGGTCCTGTGATCGCCGGCATCATCATCGGCTGGTCGCAAATATCTTGGTGGATGACCACCGGCACGCTCGCCGTGCTGGGCGCGACCGCGCTGGCGGCCACCTGCCGCGAAGCGCCACAGCGCAAACGATTCATCATCGCGGCGGCGATCGTCGTGCTGCCGAGTCTGGCGCGCGTGCTGCCTCTCACCCTCCCGGCGCAGGCACAGGCTCTGACAACGGCCGAGGAGCAAACCCTCATCGAACGTGATCTGGGTTATTGGCTGACGCAGCGCACCAACGACTACCGCTCGGTGGTGCTGGCTCCGCCGGAAGTGGTGCCGTCCCTTTACTACTACGGGAGCGTGCGAGGCCTCGGTTCGCCTTACCAAGGCAACCAGGAGGGATTCGGTGCAGCGGTGCGTATCGCGGCGGCGACCTCCCCCGACGAAGCCGAGGCGCTCGCGACTCAGCGTGAGTTGTCCCACATCGTGATGCCAAACTGGGACCCGTTCCTCGACGAGTATGCGCGACTCGGCGCCGCCCAACCGCAGCACACCTTGGTCGCCCTCCTGCACAACTGGCTGCCGCCCCGGTGGCTGCGCGCGATGCATCATCCGCTGCCAGAGATCGAGGATTTCGACGGCAACGGCGCGGTCATTTTTGAGGTGGTGGATGTGCAAGACAACGCCACCGCGCTCAGTCGCCTCGGCGAGTATTTTGTCGAGACCGGCCAGAAACGTTTCGCCCTCGGCATCGCCAAAACCCTGGAGGACTCGTTCCCCTCCGATCTGGGTGGATTGGTGGCGCGCGCGCAAATCGCGGTCGCGTTGAGCAATCGGGCCGACTTCGAACGCGCGATGGACGCGATCATGCCCTACCTCGAGGATGCTCGTGACGGCGACCTCCTGTGGGACCGGCGGGTGAATCTCGCCAACCTGCTGATGCTCGCCCAAAAAACCGACTTCGCGCGCGAGCAGGCCCAGTTCTGCATGGATGAGGTCGACGAGTTCCTCCTGCGCACGGTGACCCCGCCGACCCTCCACCGCTTCATGTTGCTGTGCGGCATTCTAGACGAGCCTTTCCCCGAACCGGAACTGCGCGAAGCCGCCCTGCGCCTGCTGCCGCCGGATCTGCGAGCCGCCCATAATCAACCGCAGCAGCAGGACTGACTCGAGGCCATGCCTTTCGCGTTCCGCCAACATCTGCCATCCCTGCTGGCCAGCGCTGTGATCGGCGGTGTGATCGGCTGGGGGGGGGTGCAACTGATCAAGCCCAGCGCGCCGGAGGATCCGTTGGCGGCCCCCATCGCGACCGCCAGCACGTCTGGCGCCGCCCCGGCCATTGCCTACGCTCCGCAAGCAATCGGTGCCCCGGTGGAAGAATTTGGCCGCCCCTTCGTGACCAACCTCAACGTCTTCGACCTCGATCAGGACGGGTTGCTCGACGTGCTCTACTGCGAGTCCTCCACCAATACGGTGCGGTGGATTCGCCAGGCGACACGGGACGTGTTTGTGGAGCATATCATCGGCGAGGACATCGCCGGTCCGGCCAACGTTTGGGCCGCCGATCTCTACGGCAACGGGCGGCTCGACGTGCTCGTTGCCAGCATGGGCCAAATCATGCCCAACAACGACCGCATCGGCGCGGTGGTCGTGCTGGAGAATCTCGACAACCAACGTTTCCAACCGCGCGTCCTGCTCGAAAACACCGCCCGCGTCACCGACGTGCGCGCGGCTAATTTCAGCGGTCACACCGATGGTCGACTCGACTTGGTCGTAGGGCAGTTCGGCTACGATCAGGGCGAAACCCAATGGATGAAAAACGAAGGCGACTGGCGCTTCACCGCCCGCCGCGTGAATGCCCAATCCGGTTGTGTGCACACCCCGATCGCCGATTTCGACGGTGACGGGCGGCCCGATTTTGCCGCCTTGATCACCCAAGAGTGGGAGGAGGTGCACCTCTTCACCAACCAAGGCGACGACACCTTCGCCGAGAGCATTCTGTGGGGCTCCACCAACGAGGATTTTGGCAGCAGTGGCATGAAGGTGCATGACCTCAACCAGGACGGTCGACCGGACCTGATCGTTTCCAACGGTGACGGTTTTGATTACTCCGTGCGTGGCCCCCGCCCCTGGCACGGCTTGCAGTGGTTGCGCAACGACGGGGCCGGCAAATTCACGTATCAGCGGATTGGTTACATGGGCGGCGCCTACGCCCCCTCCCCGGCCGATCTGGACGGCGATGGCGACATCGACCTCATCTCCGTGAGCGGCTTTGGCGATTGGTCGAATCCAGCGACCCCGGCCCTCATTGCCTGGCTGAATGATGGAACGGAAACCTTCACCCCCGTCACGGTCGCGCGCACTCCCATCCAACTGATTACCGCCGACACCGGGGACTTCGACGGTGATGGCATCCCGGAGTTGGTCACCGGCGGCTTCCACGGATTCCCGCCCTACGAGAACATGAGCAGCATCACCCTGTGGCGACGCCAGTGACAGATTCCCGACCGCCGTGGCGCGCGCGCTGGCCCCTGCATCTCGCGATCGCCGCCGCCAGCGCCAGCGTGGTGGCCGTGGCGCTGTGGCCGCGCCAGTCGGAGCGCCTGGAGCGTTATCTGCCCGCCACCGTTGAACTGAACGGTCGCAACCCCTTTCTCACCGACAGTATCACGGCCGCGGAACAGGCCGCGCGGGAGACCCCGAACGTCGAAACCGTGGCTGAGCTGGGACGCCGCTACCATGCCAATGGCTTTCACGAGGCGGCCCGCGCCTGTTGGATGCTGCTCTCTCAGGAAGCCCCGGAGAACGGACATTGGTCGCACTACTTGGCGCAGTTGGCGCGCATACGCAGCGACCAAGCGGCCATCGCCCGCCACCTGGCTCTCACCGTCAAACGCGCGCCCGATTACGCCCCGGCCTGGCAACAACGCGCGGACCTCGCCTTCAAACAGGGCGACTACGCGCTGGCCCGCACCGCCTACCAACAACGACTGCAGCTGCTGCCCGATGACGCCCACGCCCGCCTCGGCTTGGCCCGTCTCGCCCTCATCGATTTTGAACGGGAGGAGGCCAAGCGCCTGTTGCTGGAGATCATCAAAGATCACCCCGACTTTTCCGCCGCGCACAACCTCTTTGCGCAGCTCGCCGCCGAGGAAGGTCAGGAGGAGTTGGCCGCACGGCACCGCTGGCTGGGGCATGAGGCGGGTCGCTTTGAGGAGGCCAGCGACCCGTGGATGCGAGAGTTGGAGGAACGCTGCCTCACGCCGGGACGGCTGCGTATCATCGCCATGCGCGAGTATCAAAATGGACGCAACGAGGAGGCGCGCACGCTGTTTGAACGTGCCGTGGATGTGGACCCGGACGACCCGGGGGGCTGGAACCTGCTGGGGGATCTGTATCTGAAACTTGGTGACACAGACCGTGCCATCACTGTGCTGCGTGACGCCCAACGCCGTTTCACGACCGCCGGTCAGGATATCCCTATCTCTGTCTATTTGAATCTGGGTGAAGCTCTGCGGACCCAGGATCAGGTGGCCGACGCCGAAAGGACCTTGCGCGAAGGATTGGATCACCACCCGGAATCGTTCGAATTGCACAATTCGCTCGGAATCGTGCTGCAAGCACAGGGGAAAGGCAGTGCCGCCATCGCGGAATTCCGCGCGGCTCTGGCACGCAATCCACTCGATGCGGACGGCAACTTCAACCTCGCGACTTTGCTCTTCAATCGCGGGGCCGAAGCCGAGGCGATCGAGCTCCATCATCGCGCTCTGCGCTCCAAACCCACCTATCCCCCCTCGCTGATGTTCCTGGCCATGCACGAGATGCGGCAGGGAAATCTGGACGAGGCCAAACCCTACGTGGACACGCTCTTTGACGCCTTTTTCGGCGTGCCGGAAGTGCGCCAAATGGTGGCCCGTTGGCATTTCCTCGACGGTCTGCGGCAGCGAGATGCGGGGCAAACCGGCAACGCGTTGGCGGCGCTGCGCCGAAGCTTCAACATTGCGTCTGACCTACCCGGCGTGGCCGAGCTCTACGGTAACCTCCTGCTGGAACACGGTGAATTGGCGGAAGCGCGCGCACCGCTGACTGAGTTTTACCGACAACAGCCCGAGAATCCGCGGAGTGCCATGCTCTTGGCCCGGCTATACGCCGGCGAACGCCGCTTTCGCCAAGCGCGCGAGTTGCTGACTCACGCCGAAGCCGCCGCGAGACAACAGGGCGACGAACGCCTCGCGGCCTTCTGCCGCGAGATCCTGGGACAACTGCCGAAGCGCTGAGCAGGATTAGCCCGCGCCAGCGGGCACAGTTCAAAGCGCAGCGCCAGGAAAGCGCCGGAAGACCTCGGTCGCTTCACCGGCTGAGGACTACCTAAGGGAAAGGAGCCACGGACCACACAGATGATCACGGATTGGGGCCTCCGAAACTGAGGCGGGCCGCGCAGTAGCGGCGTTGCTGCGCCTCGAGAACGCGATCCCCTTCGGGCCACGCTTTCACCTTTGGCTCAAGCGCAGCGACTCGTTGGCTCCAGAGCGCAGTCATCCGGGTGGATCCACGGAGTTCGTGGCGGAGTCGACGCAGATCCAAGATCGCGCCGGTGGAGGTCGGAGAACCGGCCAAAAAAAACGCCCCCCGGCAAAGCGGGGGGCGTGAGAGCTGTAGTTTGTTAAGCCAGGCTAGAACTTGAACGAATTGGTGAGCGACCAGGTTTGGTGCGGTGCAATACGATAAGTTGCTGGTGTGCCGTCGGGCTGGACCGTGATCGGTATCAGCTCATTACCCTGCCCCACGTTGCGCACGTTGAGCTGGATGCGCCAATCGATCTTGTCGCTGAGGCGTCGGCTGTAGCCGACCCACAAGTCGATGTTCGTCTCGGCCGGACCCCGGTAGGGGTTATCGAGATCGAAGTTGACGCGGCCCGGCTGGGCCGGATTCGGAATCGGCGGGAAGCCAATCACGACGTCGTCCTGCCAGCGGATCGCCGCACCCACGTTGACGCCCTTGAGGATACCCTCATCGAAGTCGTAGTTGGTGATGGCGTTCACGCGCCATTCGCGCAGTTCCGGCACATCGGTGCCTTCCTGCAGCTTACGGGCGGCCCATTCGGCACCCACGTTGGTGTTCCACTGGAAGAGGGCGCGCTCGTTACCAGCGCCACCCCACCAGATGCGGAGGTCACCACCATCGGTGTTATTGAGGAAGTTTTCGTAAGCGGAGACGAACTCGGCGAGGTTTTCACCACCGATGTTCTGACGAACGGCCGTGGTCTTGGACGCGTTGAGCGTCAGGCGCCAGTTACGGGTCGGCTGAGCGGAGAACTCGATTTCGTAACCCTTGGACACGGCGTCCTCCGGGACAGTGAAGCCGGCCGGAGTGCTGGAGGAGAGGCCATTGGCTTCCCAACCGGCGAGGTCGATACCCCAAGCTTCGTAGAAGCGCGGGTCGACACTGGCCTGCCACTCACGCCAGAGGGCGATGTGACGGAGCTCGCGATCATGAGCGGCGATGTAGTCTTCACCGTCCTGGCCACCACCGTAGTTATACAGGGAGTTCTCAGGATCGGGGTTGGCCACACGGTCGATACCGCGGTAACCCGCGGAACCGAGGTCATACTCGTAGCGATTGACCCAGTTACCAGACCACACTTGGGAGGAACCGATGAACCACGCGCCGCCGAGGCCGGAAGAGGAGGCCTGGAGAACTTGGGTTTCATACTTGTTCACCTTGAGGGAGAAGCGACCGTCCTTGGATTCGAGCAAGATACCCAGATCCTCAGTAACGCCCGACGGGGCCGGAATCGGCTCGCCGTAGACGTCGACACGCTCGGCGGCCGGCTGGAAGTTCTCCGACTCGTTGTAGTAGATCGTGGTGAGGAACGGCAGGCGCTCGGTCAGGTTCTTGAGACCCGGCAGGTCGTCCAAGTGAGCCACGATGGAGTAGCTGGTGGACTCGACGGTGAGCTCGTTGTCGAAGTCGTCGCGGAGCTTGTAGGTGCCCGGCGAGAGGTTGAGGCGCTCGTCATCATCAACGTCGTTGGTGTCGGTGGAATACTCCCAGTTGCGGGCGGTATCCTCACGCCAGCCCCAAGTGCCGACGATGGCATTGTCGAGCAGGTGAGCCTGCCAGACGAAGGCCTGAGACTCCACTTCGCTGCGGGTAAGGCGGGCGAAGGTGGTGTGGGCGTCGCGGAGGGCGCCGTTGTTGTCCTCGGAGTCGTAGATGGTGACCGGCTCATAGCGCCAGCCGACGTAGTTGGCCCGGTTGTCGGCCTGCTGGTCGAGCTGGTTGGACGCGTCCGGAATCGGCAGGTTGTAGGCGTTATACCAATCGTCGCCCGGGTTGACACCAGCCGGAGGATTCCAGGTGGAGTCGAAGGCGTAGATCGCGTAGTTCTGCGGCATGTCGATGTTGGTCGTGATGCGCGGAATGTAGGCACCGGAGGCGCTCGAAGCGTTCAGGAGGGACGGTCCGAGGTAGACCATGGTCTGCGGCTGACGCTCGGAACCATTGAAGTCACCGTCGCGGCCGAGCCAATCGGTCCAGGCCTTGTCGATGACGTAACGCTGCCAGCTGCGGTTGTCGGTGTCGCGGGACTCCTCGGCGACGAGGCCGGTGAGGGTGTGCTTGCCGAGGAGGCGCTTGAGGAAGCTCGAGTCGCCGTCACGCGCGAAGTCGTGGGTGAAGAACGCCGTGCCGCGGAGACCTTCGCGCTCGCTGGAGAACGAGTTGTTCGAACCGGAGGTGCCGTTGACGAACGCGCGACCGAGGTTCGGGTTCGGCGTGCCGTCGGCATTCGGGAGGTTGTAGCTCACTCCGTTGATGGTCTGCGACGGATGGTTCGGGACGCCGTTAACGGTGCCGTCAGCATAGACGTTATTGAAGTCGATCCAGATACCTTGGTTGCCACCGGTGAGGAGGGCGAGACGACCGTTGGAGTAGTCTTCCTGGTTGAAAACGACCTCGAAACCGAACTTGTCGTTCATGAAGGTCTGGGCGAGGGAGATGTTAAACACATCAAAGTCCTGCCATTCCTTCTTGGTCGGGCCGTCGATCAGGTTGTTGTAGAAGTCGAAGACCGTGCTGTCGATGAGGCTGCGATCCTTATACACACCGAACTCGGAGTAAGGCAGACCGGAGTTGACCGCGAAGGTCGAGTAGCTCTGCACACCACCCATGCGGTGGAAGCCGGTGGAGAGGTCGTCGTCGGTCGTGCCATCGGGGGCGAGACCGCCGCCGCCGGAGCTACCGCGGATTTCGGCCTGCCACGCACTCAGCGGATCAACGCTACCGTTGCCGTCGAAGTGGAAGTGACCGGCGTCGAAACCGAAGCTACCCATCCAAGGGGTATACCAGCGGTTCGGCTGACCGGAGTCCGGACCGCCATTGATGGCAGGACGGGTGAGTCCGTGATTGGGGCGACCCGTGTTGTCGTCCTGAATCTGGAACGGGTTCCAGGTGCCCTTGTTGAGGTAGTTAAAGGTGCGGGGATCACCGGCACTCACCGAGATGGTCTCACCGTCTTGGTAGGTGTAGTTGACGTCACTCGTCCAAGTGCCCTGGTAGGTGCCGGTGTAGAACCACGGAGTGATGTAGTCCAACGGGGGCAGCGTGCGGGGACGGTTGGAGTTGATCGAACCATCTTCGAAGTTGGCCTTGATGATGGTGCGAGCAGAACCGCGCTTCAGGAACTCGGGCTCAAAACGCAGCGCGGCAAACACGCGCTCGGAGTCTTGGAAAGCCGGATCCTGCTGGAACTTCTGATCGTCCTTCACCGCCGCGATACGCACGGCGAGCTGGTCTTCGATGAGAACCCGGTTGAAGTCGACTTCGGCGCGGGCCGAACCGTAGCTGGCCACGCGGAAGGTCACTTCATTGGAGTTCTTGAAGGAGGCCTGCTTCAGACCGGCATTGATGATACCGGCCGGCGAACCCTGACCGAACAGAATGGAGTTCGGACCACGCTGGAGGTCGACACGGTCCACGGAGTAACCATCCCACGGAATGTCCGTCAGGAAGAAGTCGCGGGTGGTGTCGGCCGAGGTGAGGCCGCGAACGCGGGTGTTCTGGTTGGGGTTGGTGAAGTTACCTTCTTCGTTAAGTTGGGTGCCATCGCCGACACCGGCGAAGTTACCTTGGAGGTTACCGACCTCAGTGCCCGTCGTATATTGCAGGAGGGACTCGTTGTCGGTGGCAGCGATATCGTCGAGGAACTGGCTGGTGATGACGGTAACAGCGTTACCGATGTCACGCAGCTCGGTGTTCAGACGATTGCCGGCGAGGGTGGTGGCAGCAGTGTAACCTTGATTGTCTTCTTCGGCCGAGACTTCGAACGGGGAGAGGACGATAACATCCTCGTCGTCGATTTCAGACGAAGCAGTCGTGGACTGCGCCCACGCGGAACCGGCTGCCAAGCAGGCGGACACCGCGGCTAGTGTAAACCTAGGCAGGGTTTTGTCTTTTTTGGTATGCATGGTATTGGTTGGTCTCCAGAGCCGACCGACGACAACGCCGGCGCCTCTGGCGAATCGAACAGACGCCCAACGAATCACACGGGGTAAACGCGGGGCGAAAGGGGTTAGGGTGTTAGGGGTAAAGCCCGGGGGAATCGGGCGGGGTATGAGAGAGTGAAATGACGCATCGCGGCCGAGACGCAACGCCTTTTGAGAGGTAGAGTGCTGTGAGGTAGGGGTGAAACGCGGAATTCCAGGGGGGAACCGGCGGCGGGAGCTTTGCAACAGATCCGTCAAATGCCCCTTCATTTACAGTCAAACTTTAGACTCGGACAGTCCGGCAGGTTTTTTTGTGGCAAAGCGCAGTCGCTCGGAGCGGCCCAAATCTGGACGCCCCTTCACAACGGGTTTGCGCCTCTAAAGCGACTCCGCCCAATACCTTGCCATGCCCCCATCTGCCCCCACCGCCTCACCAAGATATTGGCTCCGCTGGGCAGCGGGCGTTTTGGCCCTAAGCATAATTTCGTTAGCCGTTTATTGGCCGTCACTTAATGGCGATAAACTGTGGGACGATCCCGCCCATATCACCCGGCCGACACTGCGTTCGTTGGACGGCTTAGGTCGAATCTGGACCGACGTTTGGGCCACCCAACAGTATTACCCGGTGTTGCATTCAGCCTTTTGGTTGGAAGCCAAACTTTGGGGGGATTCGACCTGGGGATACCACACCGTAAACGTTCTCCAGCATGCCCTAGCGTGCGCACTTTTTGCCTCCTTGCTGATCGCGGCATGGCGGGGCTCGAGTGGTCAGATCCAACAGCTGCTAGTGAGCCATCCTCGCGCGGCGGTGCTTGCGGCCGGCGGCGCCGCCCTCCTGATGGCACTACATCCCGTCGCAGTGGAATCCGTGGCATGGATCTCGGAACAGAAAAACACCCTATCGACCGTCTTCTACTTCGGCGCCGCGCTCCTTTTTCTCCGCTATCGCGAGTTTCCTCACCCCGGTCGTTATCTGCTCGCCACCACCACCTTCCTCCTCGCGTTGGGCACCAAAACAGTCACTGCCACACTACCGGCCGCCCTGCTGGTCGTGTTTTGGTGGCAAAAGGGGCGCCTTTCGTGGCGAAACGACGTGCGACCTCTCCTGCCATGGTTCGGGATGGCTCTCGCCGCCGGACTCACCACCGCTTGGATCGAACGCAACCTGATAGGCGCCGACGGCGCGGACTACGCCCTTTCCTTCCCGGAGCGCAGCCTGCTCGCAAATCGCATCCTGTGGTTTTACCTCGGCTCCTTCGCCTGGCCCGCCGATCTAGCCTTCTTCTATGAACGATGGGACGTGCCCACCGCGAGCGGCGGATGGTGGCCCTACGCCCTGCTGACCGTGCTCTTCACGGTCGGCCTAGGCTGGCTCAGTCGCCGCGGATACCGTGGCGGCCTCGCAATCTGGCTGCTGTGGGCCGGAACCCTTTTCCCCGCCCTCGGATTCTTCAACGTCTTCCCCTTCGCCTTTTCTTACGTGGCCGACCACTTCCAATATCTCGCGACGTTCAGTCTGGCGGGTGGACTGGCCATGGGGATAACCCTCTTGGCCCTGCGCGGAAACCGCCTCCGGCAGCGGATCCTCGTCGCGTGCAGCTTAGGGGTGTTGGGGCTACTCGGAGTGATGGCTCACCGGGAAAGTCGCCACTACCAGAACAACATCGCCCTTTTCTCCGCCTCGGCGGCGACGGTGCCAAACAACTGGATGGCCCAACGTTGCCTCGCTTGGGCTTATTCCCTGCTACCCGACCACGACGCCGAGAGCATCCAGCACTACCGCGCCTCTCTTGCCCTCAAGCCGGATTCCCCCGACAGCCTGCACGGCCTCGCCGTCGTGCTCCTCCGCGATCCTGCCCACGCAGACGAAGCAGAGGCATTGCTGCGCCAAGCGATCGCGCTACGGCCCCATTTTGCCGAGCCGCACTACTTGCTGGCTCTTCGACAGCGCAACGACCCGCAGCGCACCGCCGCCGTGATTGATCACCTGGAGATCGCCCTGCAAACCCGGCCCGAATTTGCCGCCGCCCACCAACTCCTCGGGGACGTGCTGGCCCGGGACCCGTCGCGCCAGGCCGAAGCCCTGCACCACTTCAACGAAGCCCTGCGCTTCGAGCCCGAACTCGCGGCCGCCCACGCCGGGATCGGGCGCTTACTCGCCTCCTTGCCCGGACGTGATCGGGAAGCCGAATCCCGGCTGCGCGAAGCGCTGGCTCTCGACGCCGATCTCGCCGCCGCGCACTTCGAATTGGCCAATCTGCTCGCCAGGCAACCCGACGGTGCCGAAGAGGCCGTCACCCACTACGAAGCCGCCATCCGCCTCCAACCCGATACCGCCGGCGCCCACTTCAACCTCGCCAACACCCTCGCCCGCTTCCCGGACCGCATGGAAGAGGCCCTGCAGCACTACGCCGAAGCGCTAAAACGACAGCCCGATTCCGCCGAGATCCTCGGCAACCTCGGCAACGCCTACGGCCGCCTCGGCCGACTGGCCGAATCTCTCGCCCTTTACGAAGAAGCCCTACGCCTGGACCCTTCACTCGGCTGGCTGCACCAAAACTTTGCGCTCGGCCTCAGCCGCCTGCCCAACGAAGCCACCCGGGCCCGGGAGCATGCCCGTGAAGCCGTGCGACTGGAACCGCGCAACCCCGCCGCCCACAACACCCTCGCCCTCGTCTACGCACAACAAAACGCCTTGGAGGAAGCGCGCGCCAGCTGGCAACGGGCCCTGCAACTCGACCCCAACTTTGCCGCCGCGCGCGCCAATCTGGAACAGGTGAACCGACTGCTCCAGCGTTGAGCCGCCCGCCCGACGTCATGGCGCATTGGACACACCGCATCATCGCGCAATCTGCACGATGATACCGCGATCTGCCGGTAATCAACCCGTGCCGTTTGACCGGCACCTTCGCCGTGGACTTGGTGCCGTGCCCATGACTTTTTACCCCGGCTTTCGTCTCTCCTGCCCCCGTTTCCGCGTCCGTCGCGTGCGCCTCGGCCTCGGCCTCGGTCTGCTCGCAATCGGTGCCGCCTTCCCCCCGCCCGCCCTGGCCAGCAGCCTCGCCCCGAGCACGCAGCGCATGATTGAACGCCTGCAAACGCTCGCCGAAACCAGCTCGGGGGAGACCGACGTCTTCTTCCCCGGACGCGCCGTCGCCGATCTCGAAGCGCAACTCGCCGCCGCCACGTCCCTCAATCAAAGCCTGCCCCTGCGCATCCCCTACGCCCAGGCCCTGCTCAACGACGGCCACTCCACCGCCGCGCTGGAACAGATCCAGATCTTCGGACGCGACTTTGCCCGATCCGGTGCGTCGATGGACCGCCAACAGATCGCCGAACTGCTGCAACTGAAGGCGCTGTGCGAATTCCGGCTCGGGGAACAGGCCAACTGTCTCGCCAACCACAACGCCGACTCCTGCCTGCTACCCCTCGCCGGCGGCGCCATCCACCTCGACCAGACCGGCTCCCGCGCCGCCATCGCCACCTACAAGCAGGTGCTGGCCCAAGCCCCCTCTCCTTACGCCGCCTGGATGCTCAACCTCGCCCACATGACCGTCGGAGAATACCCCGAAAAGGTCCCCGAGCGTTGGCGGGTGCCACCCGAGGTTTTTGCCTCCGATTTTCCCCTGCCCCGTTTCTACGACGTCGCCATGGCGCATGGCGTGGCGGTCGACGATCTCTCCGGGGGCGTGGTTATGGATGACTTTGATCGCGACGGCGATCTGGACCTGATGGCCTCCGCGTGGGGCCCCTACGGCCAGCTCCGCTATTTCACCAACGACGGCGGCGGCACCTTTACCGAACGCACCGGCGAGGCGGGCCTCCAAGGGCTCACCGGCGGGCTCAACCTGATCCACGGCGACTACAACAACGACGGCTTCGTCGACGTGCTCATCCTGCGCGGCGCCTGGCGCGGTGAAGAGGGTCGTATTCCCAATTCCCTGTTGCGCAACGACGGCGACGGCACCTTCACCGATGTCACTGAAACCGCCGGCCTCCTGAGTTTTCACCCCACCCAGACCGCCACGTGGTTCGACTACGACGGTGACGGCTGGCTCGATATCTTCATCGGCAACGAGTCACTCGAGGGCAACACCGAGGCCGATCCCTGTGAACTGTATCGCAACAACGGCGACGGCACCTTCACCAACCTCGCCGCCACCAGTGGCGTCGATGTCGTCGATTGGATCAAGGCAGTCACCGCTGGCGATTACAACAACGACGGCCGGCCCGACCTCTACCTTTCCTCCCTCACCGGTGCCAATCGCCTGCTGCGCAACGACGGCCCGGTCGACCCGGCCCGCCCCGAGCGTGGTCATCGTTTCACCGATGTGGCCGCAGCCGCCGGCGTCACCGAACCCGGCCGGAGTTTTCCGTGCTGGTTCTTCGACTACGACAACGATGGCTGGCTCGATATCCTCGTCACCGGCTACTCGATTCGCAACGCCGGGGACGTTCTGGCCGATCTCCTCCAGTCTCCCCACCGCGGCGAGGAAGCCCGGTTGTATCGAAATCGTGGTGACGGCACCTTCGCGGAGGTGAGCGCCGCCACCGGCCTCGATCGCATCCTGCACACCATGGGCAGCAACTTCGGCGACATCGACAACGACGGTTGGCTTGATTTTTACGTGGGCACGGGCGACCCCAATCTCGGAACCGTCATCCCCAACCTCATGTTCCGCAACGACGCGGGCCGCCGCTTTCAGGACGTGACCACCGCCGGCGGCTTCGGCCAGCTGCAAAAAGGCCACGCCATCGCCTTCGGCGACCTCAACCACGACGGGCAGCCCGACATCTACTCCGTCGTGGGCGGCGCGTTTGCCGGCGACCACTACCCCAACCAGCTCTTCGCCAATCCCGGCTTTGACCACGCGTGGCTGAAACTCCGCCTGCACGGCCAGACCTCCAACCGCCTCGGCGTTGGCTCGCGCATCCTCGTGACCGTCGACACCCCCGCCGGGCCACGATCGATCCACCGCGTCGTCACCAGCGGCGGCACCTTTGGCTCCAATCCGCTCACCGAAACCATCATCGGCCTCGGCGACGCGACCGCGATCAAGGAAGTGGCGATTCGATGGGCCGGGAGCGACCACCGCCAGACGCTCACCGACCTTCAACTCAACCGAATCTATCGGATCACAGAAGCAGCAGGCGCTGATGTGGTGGCATCGCCGCCTGCGTTTGAGTGGCAGCGCGAAGACAACGGTGCGACGGGCGGTCACCGCCACGGTCACTTCCATTGAGGGAGTGGTCCATAACCCCTTCGTGGGGGCTTACATGGCGGAGAGGGGGGGATTCGAACCCCCGATAGGTTTAAGCCTATACCCGCTTTCCAAGCGAGCGCATTCGACCACTCTGCCACCTCTCCTGGTGATGTGCATCAGAGTGCCGAAACACCCTGACGTTGGACGAAAGAGGGTGAGATAAGGCGGATGTCGCCGCCTCGGTCAAACGGAATTTCACACCTTTCCGAGAAGCCGCCGATGCTCGACCATCAGGCAGGCATCCATGACCCACGGTAGCCCGGCCGCTTCCGCCCGTGCCGCCGTCTCCTCTGAGGTTATGCCTTCCTGCAGCCACAAGAGCCCCGCCCCGTTCGTGATCGCCTCCTCCGCCCAGCGCAGCGTCTCCGGCCCCGGGCGAAACACGTCCACGATGTCCACGGGCTCGGCGATCTCCGCCAAGGATCGCACCACCCGCTCACCGAGGAGCTCATCCGCTCGCGGATGCACCGGGATGATGCGGTAACCCTGCGCCTGCAAATAACTCGCCACGCGATGGCTCGCCTTGGCGGGATCGGTGGACAGCCCCACGACCGCTATCGTGCGAGCCTGGCTCAGGTGTTGGCGCAATGTGTCATCATTCATGATACGAGCATGGGCGAGGACGCGCCGATCTCAACTTGCCCCCGAAATCACCACCGTCGCGTGAACGCCAAAGTCAGACCTGCCAGGATTGCAGCACCTTCAGGTAATGCGCGCGCTCGTGCACCGCAGGGTCCGCGCACTTGCGCAGGTTCAACTGCCCGCGCACGCGATCGACCGAATAAAACTCGTGCTCGCTCATCCAGGCTTCGAGGCCCTTCAGCAGACTCGCGACGTGTCCGGTGCCATAGCGCAGGAGCGCCGAAACCACCTGCACCACATCGGCGCCGGCCAACAACGCCTTCACCAGATCCTGCGTTGTATGCACTCCACCACTACACGCCAGACTGCCGCTGAACTGCGGGGACAGGATGGAGAGCCAGCGCAGCCGCAGCAGCAGATCACTGGAGTGCGACAGCCGCAGTTGCGTGACCGCCTCCAAGGCATCGATGTCGATGTCCGGCTGATAAAATTGGTTGAACAACACCACGCCGGCCGCGCCGTTCGCGGCCAAGGTGCTGGCAAAATGCGCCAACGAGGTGTGGAAGGGCGACAGCTTCACCGACACCGGAATATTCACCGCCGCGGCAACGGTGCGCACCAGTTCCACGATCTCGCGCTCAATGTCATCCGCCGGTCGCGACGGGTCGGTCGGCAGCTGGTAGGGATTGAGCTCGATGGCCGCCGCGCCGGCATCCTCCATGCGTTGCACCTGGCCGACCCAGTTGCCCATGTGACTGCCGTTCAACGAGCCGATGATGGGGATGTCCACCAGCTTGCGCAGACGTTCGAGCTGACGCAGGTATTGTTCGGAATCGAGGCGGTAGTCTTCGTAGTGCGGGAACAGCTCACTCAACTGCTCCCGGCCCTCCACGAGCCCATCGGCGCTACCGCCGAGCTCTCGCGGCGTGGCACCGATTTGCTCTTCAAAAAACGAGTGCATCACGATCGCGGCCACGCCTGCCTCGGCGAGTTCTCGACAGGCAGTGAGGTTGTCGCAAAACGGCGAAGCCCCGATCACAAGTGGATTACGCAACTTGAGACCAAGGTAGGTGGTCTGGAGGTTCATGGCGGACTGGGGTTGGGGTGGGTGCGGGGAAAGCACCGGCCATCATGCCGGGCCTGCCCCACCCCGTCTCCGCAGTCGTTGGCCGGTCGATTGCAGTTCTTGCGAGGACTGCGCGGCCCGCCGCCGCTCAGGCGCCGAAAAACTTCAGGATCTTGCGCATCGATTTCACCAGCGCGTCCACGTCTTCCGGCGTGTTGTAGACGTAAAAACTCGCCCGCGTCGTGCTCGGCAAACCGAGCTTGCGCATGAGCGGCTGGTTGCAGTGGTGACCGCCGCGCAGAGCGACACCATCTTGATCGGCAAAGGTCACGACGTCGTGCGCGTGCACATCAGCGAAAGCAAAACTCACCGTGCCCGCCCGATGTTCGCCGGGGCGCGGACCGAGGATACGGATCCCCGGCAACTCGCTGAGCGCTTCACACGCCATCATGGCCAGTTCCGACTCGTGACGGCTGATCGCGGGACGGCCGAGGCCATCGAGATAATCCATCGCGGCATGCAGGCCGATGGCGTCAGCCACATTGGGCGTGCCGGCTTCAAAACGCTCCGGCGACGGCTTCCAAGTGCTGCCCTCAAACGTGACGTTGGCGATCATGCCGCCACCGCCCTGCCACGGCGGCATGGCGTCGAGCAGGGCCTTGCGACCATAGAGCGCACCGATGCCAGTCGGCGCGGCCATTTTGTGGCCGGAGAAGGCGAAGAAATCGCACCCCAGATCCTGCACGTCGACGAGTTCGTGGCCGGCCGATTGGGCTCCATCGATCACACTGATCGCTCCGACGGCGCGCGCCTTGGCGCACAGGTCTTTGATCGGGTTTTCGCAACCAAGGGTGTTCGAGATGTGCGTCACCGCCAGGACCTTGACCTCGGGCGTGAGCAGCTCGTCGGCCGCTTCGAGATCGAGCCCGCCCTCGGCGTTCTCGCCCACCACCGGGATGTAGCGCACGGTGGCGCCGGTCTGCTGGGCGATGAGTTGCCACGGCACCATGTTGGAGTGGTGCTCCATCTCGGTGCAGAGGATCACATCGCCGGCCTTCAGGTTGGCGCGGCCCCAGCTCAGCGCGACGAGGTTCACCGCTTCGGTGGTGCCGCGGGTGAAGACGATTTCGGCCGGATCGGCCGCGTTGATGAATTTGGCCGTGCGAGCGCGAGCAGCTTCGTAACCATCCGTGGCGCGCATGGAGAGGGCGTGCAGACCGCGGTGCACGTTGCTGTTGTCGCGCTCGTAGTAACGTGCGATCGCATCGATCACTGCGCGCGGCTTCTGGGTGGTGGCCGCGTTGTCGAGATAGACGAGCGGATGGCCGCCGACGTGTTGGTCGAGCGTGGGGAAATCCACGCGCAGGTTGGAAAAATCGTGGGTCATGGACGTAGGAGCTGGAGGCGCGAGCGGGACAATTTAGTCCCCGATCGGTGCCTGATCGGGCTTGTTGACCGCTTCGACGGCGGCGTGCCAGGAGAGCGTGGCGCACTTGATGCGCGCCGGGAAGGCATGCACGCCGGCAAAGGCCGCGACCTCACTGAACTCCTCGGGCTCGCGACCGGTGGTGACGATGTCCTTGAAGTCGGCAAACGCGGCCTCGGCTTCCGCCTTGGTTTTGCCCTTGAGCTCCGTGGTCATGAGCGAAGCGCTGGCCTGCGAGATGGCGCAGCCCGACCCTTCGAAGGTGATCTCATCGATCTTATCGCCGTCCATCCGCAGAAAGACAGTGCACTGGTCCCCGCAAGTCGGGTTGTCACCGGTCGCGACGCGAGTGGCTGTGGGCAGCCGGCCGCGGTTGCGAGGACGCTTGTTGTGGTCGAGGATGACCGCTTGATAGAGGTCGGTTAAGTCGGACATGGGAACCGCCAATGTCACGGCCTGCGCCGGTTTGGCAACTCCCCACCGCGAATCGGACCGGATCAGACGGTCATCGCATGGGCCCGCACACCCCGCGACAGGGTCTGATCGAAGGCCATGGCGACGACGCGCAGCAGCGGTTCGCCCTTGGGCAGGACCCGGATGCCGTCGGCGGAGACCTCCACCAAACCGTCGGCCTGCAGGGGCTGCAGCCGGGCAATTTCTTCGGCGTAGGTCTGCGCGACATCGATGCCGAACTCGGCGCTCAAGGGCGCAAAATCCAGCCGCCGGTCACACATCACGGCCATCACGAGCCGCCGCCGCCGTTTATCCTCGGCGGTGAGGCGGTAGCCTCGCTCGACCGGCAGGCGGCCCTCATTCAGAGCGGCGCGGTATTCCATGAGCGACTTGTGGTTCTGCCAGTAAATGTCGTTGCTCTGGGAGATCGACGAGATGCCGAAACCGTAGAGCGACGCGCCCGAGCGCGTGCTGTAGCCTTGGAAATTGCGGTGCAGCTTGCCCTCGCGCAACGCGATCGCGAGTTCGTCGTCCGGACGGGCAAAATGGTCGAGTCCGATGTCGACGTAACCGGCGGCCAGCAGCTTGGCGCGAATGCGCGAAAACATTTCCAACTTCTCGGCCGGCCCGGGCATTTGGCCGCGTTTGTCGAAGATACGCTGCGCCGGTTTGATCCACGGCACGTGCGCGTAGGAAAAGACCGACAGCCGCGCGGGCGAGAGCTCGAGCGCGTCGTCGACCGTGCGCTCCACCGAGTCGGGCGTCTGCAGCGGCAGACCGTAAATCAGGTCGAGATTGACCGAATCGATGCCGATCGAACGCAGTCCATCGACCACACGACGATTCGTATCATGAGGCTGGATACGATGGATCGCTTCCTGCACCTCGGGGTTGGTGTCCTGGATGCCGAGAGAGGCGCGGTTGATACCGATCGACTTAAGTGCGGCGAGGTGCTCGGGGGTGGCGCAACGTGGGTCGATCTCGACGCTCAGCTCGGCGTCGGCGGCAAAGCTGAAACGACGGTGGATGGACTCACCGAGTTTGGTGAGCACCTCCGGCGCGAAGAAGGTCGGGGTGCCTCCGCCAAAGTGCAGTTGGTCGACCAGCCGCTGCGGGTTGAGCTGGCGCCCGACCACCTCCATCTCGCGCTCGAGGTCGCGCTCATATTCGTCGGCCCAGTCCTTGCGTCGCGTGATGATGGTGGTGCAGCCGCAATACCAGCAGCGCGATTCGCAGAACGGCAGGTGAAAATAGAGCGAGAGTGGGCGGGCGGAGTCGGCGTTGTCGGCGGCGATCCCCTGCCCCACGTCCACCTCATCGAGCCGGTCGTGGAATTTGTTGGCCGGCGGATAGGAGGTGTAACGCGGACCCGGCACGGCGTATTTGCGGATCATATCGAGATCCAAGGCGGTGGCCGCGGCGCTAGCCGTGGAGCCAAAAGATGAGGAGCCGTCGTCCGGGGTGATCATGCGAGTGGACATCATGCCCCCAATGAGGCGCAACTCGCTCCGCAGCCGTTGCCGCAAGATATGCGCATATTGTGTCGTGCGCCTCGCGACCTGGCTCCGCCGCTTACTCGGGGATGACCAACTGCATCCCGATCTGCAGGTCGTTCTGCGAGCGCATCTGGTTGCGGTTGGCCTCGTAGATGTCCCGCGAGCGGGTCGAGTTGTTATAATAACGGCGCGCGAGGCTGTAGAGGGTGTCGCCCTTCACCACCGTGTGCACCCGCCGGGCACTAGCGGCCGGAGCCGCCTCGGGGCGCGTGGGCGGAGCCACGGTGCGCGGTTGGGGCTCGGGCTCAATCGGTGCCGCACTGAAACGCGACGTGGTCTGCGCGGGGCGCGTGGTGAGCGGTTGGGCGGAGAGGTTGGCCGTCTGGCGCAGCGCGGCCGGCCCATCGGCCGAAGTCGCGGCGCGGAGCAACGCCACCTCGTCCTTGAGGCGGGTGTTCTCCACTTTGAGACGCTCGACCACATCGAGCAGGTCGCTGCGCATGGCTTGGTTTTCGAGCGGCTGTGCGGGCAGCGTGCGCGCGAAATCACGGAAGGCCACGGCGATGCGTTGCTCAACGAGTTCGCGCTGCTGGGAGTTGGGCTTCAACTCCAGATAACGGCGGAAATGATAGATCGCGGCGACGGGATCGTTGACGTGCTCCGAATAGAGCAGGCCCACCTCGAGATGCGATTCGGCGGCGTCCTCCGGACGGGAGTTGATCACGCGAGTGAAGGCCGCCAGCGCCCCCTGTTCGTTGCCTTGGCGCGACAGGCGTTTGCCCTCGACGTAGTCGGGTTCGTTGATCTCCGCCACCGGCTCGCCTTTGGGCAGCCGATCGCAACCCACCACTGCGATGCAGCAGATCAAAAGCAGGGTGCGGAGAACGGATCGATACGACGACATGAACGGGAAAAGGGTTTGAACGCCTCGGAGGCCAATCTAAGTCTGGCAACCCCACTTCCGACTCAAACCCTAAATGGCAATCGCCCCCAAATCCGCTCTTAAACGCGCCCGCGCCTGCTTGGCGATTGAATCGGAAGCCCTCGCGGCCACCTCCGACGCGCTCGATCAAAAATTCGTCGCCACCGCCCGCGCCATCGCGGCCGCGACCGCTACCGGCGGCAAGTTGATCTGCACCGGCGTCGGCAAATCCGCGCACATAGCGCAGAAGCTGGTCGGCACCTTCAACAGCACCGGCATCCCGACCTGTTTCCTCGACGCCACTCAGGCGTTGCACGGCGATCTGGGCCTGTGCGCCGAGGGCGACATCGCCATCCTCTTCAGCAACAGTGGCCAGTCCGAGGAAGTGCTGCGCCTTTTGCCGCTGTTGAAGCGCTTTGGCGTGACGACGATCGCCTGCACCTCGACGCCGACCTCCGACCTCGCGAAGGAGTCGGATCACGTCCTCCTTTACGTCGTGCCGCGCGAGGCCTGCCCGCTCGATCTCGCGCCGACGGCCAGCACCACCGCCGCTCTCGCGATCGGTGACGCCCTCGCCATGGTCCTGCTCGAAGCACGTGGCATCACCCGCGACGACTTCGCCAAATTCCATCCCGCCGGCAACCTCGGTCGCATCCTCCTGCTGCGTGTGGCCGACATCATGCGCAAGGACGACCGCCTGCCCATCGCGCCCGAAACGGTGAGCACGCAGGACGCGATTTTGCGCATGACCAAAGCCAAGAGCGGCAGCATCGCGCTGGTGGCCCCCAAGTCCGGCAAACTCACCGGTATCCTCACCGACGGAGACTTCCGCCGTAGCGCGCTCACCGGCCCCGATTTTCTGACGCAGCCGGTGAAGACCTTCATGACGCGCAACCCCAAGACGGTGCGCGACGACGCGCTCGGCGTGGATGCGCTGCGTCTCTTCGAGGCCCACAAAATCGACGACCTCATCGTGGTCGATCGCGCCGGCAAGCCCGTCGGCCTCGTCGATGGCCAGGACCTGCCGAAGCTGAAAATCGTTTGAGTCCAAGCCAAGAACCGTAGGACGGGAGTCGGGCGTAAAGCCCGACCCACAATCGGAGTGCGTCGCTTTGCTGTGGGTCGGGCTTTACGCCCGACTGCTCGCCGCGAGCGGACCGGTCATCTGTGTCGGATCGACCCACGCGTCGAAGTCCTCGGCCGAGACCAAGCCGAGGGCGAGCGCGGCTTCCTTGAGCGTCGTGCCTTCGGCGTGGGCGTGTTTGGCGATCTTCGCCGCCTTTTCGTAGCCGATGTGAGTGTTGAGCGCGGTCACCAGCATGAGTGAGTTCTCGAGGTGCGCCGCGATCCGCGAGCGGTTGGGTTCGAGACCGGCCACACACCGCTCCTCAAAGGCGACGCAGGCATCCGCCAACAGGTTGGCGGACTGCAGGAAGGCATCGATGATGACGGGCTTGTAGACATTGAGCTCAAACTGCCCGCTGGCGCCGGCAAAACCGATGGTGGTGTCGTTGCCGAGCACGCGAGCACACACCATGGTGAGCGCCTCGACCTGCGTCGGGTTCACCTTGCCGGGCATGATCGACGAACCGGGCTCGTTGGCCGGCAACTGGAGTTCGCCGATGCCACAGCGCGGACCCGAACCGAGCAGGCGCAGATCGTTCGCGATCTTCGTGAGCGCGACCGCCAGCCGCTTGAGCGCGCCATGCGCGCCGACCAAACCGTCGTGCGCCGCCAGCGCGGCAAACTTGTTGGGTGCGCTCACAAAGGGGTGCCCGGTGAGCTTCGCGAGATGCTGCGCCACCTTTTCGTCGAAGCCGACCGGCGCGTTGAGCCCAGTGCCCACCGCCGTGCCACCGAGCGCGAGTTCCGTGAGATCGGGCAGGCAACGCTGCACGGCTTCGAGGGCCGACTCGAGTTGCGCCACGTAGCCCGAAAACTCCTGCCCGAGAGTCAGCGGCGTCGCATCCATCCAGTGGGTGCGACCGATCTTCACGATGTCCGACATAGCGTCGGCCTTCGCCTTGAGCGTCCGAGCAAGCCGCGCCACCGCCGGCACGGTGCGCTCGACCAGCACCGCGTAGGCAGCGAGATGCATGGCCGTGGGGAAGGTGTCATTCGACGACTGCGATTTGTTCACGTCGTCGTTCGGATGGATGAAGCGTTCGCCCTGCCCCAGCTGGCCGCCGCCGCGCACATGGGCGCGATTAGCCACGACTTCGTTGCAGTTCATGTTCGACTGCGTGCCAGACCCGGTCTGCCACACCACCAGAGGAAACTCGTCGTCGAGGTCTCCGGCGATGATCTCGTCACAGGCCCCGGCAATCGCGTCGGCCTTTTCAGCGGACAACACACCTAGATCGCGATTAGCCAGTGCGGCGGCTTTCTTGAGCAGACCAAACGCCCGCACGATCTCGATCGGCATGGAGCCAGCGGGGCCGATCGGGAAGTTTTCGATCGAGCGTTGGGTTTGGGCGCCCCAGTAGCGCTGAGCCGGGACGGCGATCTCGCCCATGGTGTCTTTTTCGATGCGGGTGTCCGGTGTCATACCACAAGAAGTGCGCGATTCGATTCCACGCAAACGAGGCACCGGATCCGCGCCCGTCGGCGGCGGCTTGCACCGCATGCTGCATTATTTGTGAATCCTTGCTCTCCGGTGATTTCGTGATCCCCGTCCCCCTACAAAATCCCCTAATCTCCCCGCCCTTACCGCCATGCCTACGCCGCCCTTCGAATACCAGGACACCTTTCCGCTGGGGAAGGATGAGACCGAATACCGCCTCCTTTCCAAGGAAGGCATCAGCACCACCGAGTTTGAGGGTCAGACCATTCTGAAGGTTGAGCCTTCCGCCCTCGCTTTTCTCGCCCAGCAGGCCTTCCACGACTGCTCCTTCATGTTGCGCAACAAGCACCTGAAGCAGGTCGCCGCCATCCTCGACGACCCCGAGGCCTCCGACAACGACCGCTACGTCGCCACCACGCTGCTCAAGAACGCCGAGATCGCCGCCCAGGGCATCCTGCCGTTTTGCCAGGACACCGGCACCGCCACCATCATGGGCAAAAAGGGCCAGCGCGTCTGGACCGGCGCCGACGATGCCGAGTGGCTCTCCAAGGGTGTCTACGAGTGCTACACCACGGAAAACCTGCGCTACTCGCAGACCGCGCCTCTCACCATGTATGAGGAGAAGAACACCGGCACCAATCTGCCGGCGCAGATCGACCTCTACGCGACCGACGGCGACGAATACAAATTCCTCTTCGTGGCCAAAGGCGGCGGCTCCGCCAACAAAACCTTCCTCTTCCAACAGACCCGCGCCCTGCTCAACCCCAAGAGCCTCGAGGCCTTCCTGCTGGAGAAGATGAAGACGCTCGGCACCGCCGCTTGCCCGCCCTACCACCTCACCTTCGTGATCGGTGGCACCAGCGCCGAGACCTGCCTCAAGACGGTCAAACTCGCCTCGACCAAATACTACGACACCCTCCCCACCTCCGGTAACGACAAGGGCCAGGCCTTCCGCGACATCGAACTCGAGGAAAAGGTGCTGAAGCTCGCCCAGACCACCGGCATCGGCGCCCAGTTTGGTGGCAAATACTTCGCCCTCGACGTGCGCATCGTTCGCCTCCCCCGCCACGGCGCCTCCTGCCCCGTGGGCATGGGCGTGTCCTGCAGCGCCGACCGCAACATCAAGGCCAAGATCAACAAGGACGGCATCTGGCTCGAGCAGATGGAAACCAACCCCGGCGCCCTCATTCCCGAGGCGATGCGCACCCTCAAGCAGGAAGGCGCGGTCAACATCGACCTCAACCAGCCGATGGCCGACATCCTCGCCGAACTCGGCAAGCACCCGGTCACGACCCGCGTGCTGCTCAACGGCCCCATGATCGTCGCCCGCGACATCGCCCACGCGAAGCTCAAGGAGCGCATCGACGCCGGCGAAGGTCTGCCCGACTACATCAAAAACCACCCGGTTTACTACGCCGGCCCGGCCAAGACCCCGGTGGGCTACGCTTCCGGCAGCTTCGGTCCGACCACCGCCGGCCGCATGGACAGCTACGTTGATCTCTTCCAGGAGAACGGCGGCTCCATGGTCATGCTGGCCAAGGGCAACCGCTCCCAGGCCGTCACCGACGCCTGCCAAAAGCACGGCGGCTTCTACCTCGGTTCGATCGGCGGTCCCGCCGCCATCCTCGCCAAGGAGAGCATCAAGAAGGTCGAAGTGCTGGAGTATCCCGAGCTCGGCATGGAAGCCGTGTGGAAGATCGAAGTCGAAAACTTCCCCGCCTTCATCCTCGTCGACAACAAGGGCAACGACTTCTTCGTCAACGGCTGCAGTGCCTGCGTGCCGTCGAAGTGATTCGAGTTTAAAACCCCATCCGTGCCGGAGATTTGCTCCGGCACAAAAAAGAGCGGGCACCGGAAACGGTGCCCGCTTTTGTATCGAATTAACTACTACAACTACTACTACTACAAACGAAACGCTTACTCCGGTTTGGTGTAGGTTTCGAAAGTCGGGTCCTGCGCCGCCATCTCGAGGAAGACATCCAACGGCACCACTTCGAAGGCCGGTCCGAGCTGATCCAGCACGGCCTTCACGCGGGTAATGTCGCTCCACTGCCGCACGTGCATGAGCAGGAAATAGGGTCGCACCGCGTTGATCGCAGCCAGTTCGCGCAGGTCGGCCACCACCTCACGCTCCGAACGATCGGGCGACATGTAATAGTCGTAGGACAGCAACGCCCGGCCGTCCTGATGCGTAAAGGTATAGGCCGGCGCATAACCGTTGATGAATCCGACGGCATCCGGCAGCCCCTTGAAATAGGCATCAATGACCGACTGCGGCAGGTCCGGATTGCCCTCGATCGAGGCGCCTTCCGAATAGTCCATGAACTCGAAAACCGAGAGATCGAGCGTCTCCATAATTTCCCGCGACATGTCGATGATCTCATCACGATGCGCGGGCGGGATCGCCTTGGCATACATGTAACCCGGCCCGGAAAGACCCGAGATGAAGAGGTCTTTGTCGGTGGCTTGGTCGTAGAACATTTCCAACACCGACGGGCTCATCCACAGCCAGTTGGGCGTGACTTGCCAAGCGTAGGGGATCGTGCCGCGGCCGGGCCGCGTCCACGCGCCGATGCCGAGTGAGTCCGTCTGCACCGCCGCGATGTAAACCTTCTTCTCCGGCTTACGCGGATCCCCCGGGATGAGGTTGTGATGATTGCGGAACTTAAAGCCCGGCGTGAGCGGGACGAGGGTGTTGAAGCTGGTGTTCGGCAACGTGTGCAGACCCGAAACGCGAATCGCGTAGGACGAGGCCAGCTTCACGTGATCGCGCTCCTTGTCCTTGCCGTAGGAGTGCCAACCGAAGCACATCGCGAGCGGGTTCATCTCGCTCAACAACTTGTCCGCCAGCGCATACTCCTCGGCCCACTTCGGTTCATTGGCGTCGGTCGACAAGTCCGTAAAGAAGGCGTGTTGCACCATGCCGAAGTCGGCCACCCCCGGACGCATGCGCCGACCGGCATCGCCGCCCATCCACACGATGGCGTCCTTACTGCAGCGATCCCAATAGGCATCGTAAGCCCATTCGTAGATCTCGACGTCACTCATGCCGACGAACCGACCACGGAAGTCCTCGATTTGCTCGAGGCCCATTTCCTGCATGAGCGGAATGAACTCCTCCGACACCACGATCGCGTCTTCGAGACCGGCGAGCGTGAAGGAGACGATGAGCGAAGTGCGCACGTCTTTGTCCCAGACAATGTAGCGCGTCACCTGCCCTTCAAAGGTCTTCAGCGCCTGCTTGAAGCTGCGCAGCGTTTTGAACGAAAAGGCCTTTTTCTCCTGATAGTAGTCCTTGATCTCCTTGGTGAAACGGAAGTCCCACTGCGGGCCGTAGAGGAAGTAGAGCTGCGGCTTCTCGCGGTTGACCACGCCCTGCAAAGTGATGAGCGACGCCTGCTCGGGGAGGTCTTCGTCGATGCCCCAGTTGTCACTCATCTCCATCACGTAGGCATCGCGCCACCCCTCGCGCTTGAGTTTGAAAATCAAGGGGTCGTCCGCCGGACGCGTCGGCCGCTGCAGGGTCCAAGTGAGGATCGTGGCATCGGCGTTGAGCGCGAACGTGGAGTGGATTTGGAAATCGTGCCGCCCTTGGGAGGAGAGCAAGGGTTCGCTCACATCGAGGGTGAACGCGCGGAAGGGCTCCGTCCATTGGGCCACCACCTCACTGGTGCCGCCCACCTCGCGGCGCAGGCCCATGAAGACATTGGTGGGAAATACCTTGTGGCCAATCGGCACCGCATTGACTTCGCCGCCCACCTGCAGGTCGAGCACCTCCTCCTGGTAGCGGCGCGTGCCCCAACGCCGGTGGATCTCGAGTCGCCCCTCCGACACCTCGCGAAAGTCGAGCGAGACTCCATCAAACACATCGATGGCGCTGCTCTGCTCCTTGATCAGGACCCACCTGCCTTGCAGGTCGGCTGGACTGGATTCGGCCCGGGCCCAGTTCGCGCACGTCGCTAAAAGGACGAGACCAACTGCACGCGTGACCGCCGGGATAAGCGTATGAATTTTCATGGCGGCGTAGGGGATATTCAACTACACCGCAGCTGGTGCAGAAGCACCGCCAGGTGCAGAAGCAACGTTCATACGCCTCTGGGCGGGGCTTGGCCAAGGCCATTCCCCGCCGCACGAAACTTTCATTTATTTCATCATCAAATCATGCCAGTAGAGGCTGATCCCGTCGGTGATCATCTGCACCGCGACGAGGATGAGCAGCATGCCCATGAGCTTCTCGGCCGCGCGCATACCACGCGATCCGAGCATGCGCGCGATCCGCTCACCCGCGATGAGAATGGCCGTGCTGATGGCCGATGCGACCGTGACCGCAATGATCCATTCTGGGAGCCGGCCGGGCTCTTTGGACGCGAGCAGTAGCAGGAAAGCGATGCCACTCGGCCCCGCGATCATCGGCGTGGCCAGCGGCACAATAAACGGTTCTTCGTCACCGTCGGTGCCGAACTGCACCGCGCGATTGGGAAACACCATACCGATGGCGATGAGAAAGAGCAGGATGCCACCCGCCAAACTGAGCGAGGACTGCTGTAGCCCCAGAAAGGCCAGCAATTGCGCGCCCAGCAGCAGGAACCCCATCAGCAGGCCGTAAGCGATGAGCGTCTCTCGGAGGAGCACGCGCCGTCTTCGCTCCGGCGGGACTTTGGCCAGAATGGCGTTGAAGATTACTATATTCCCGAACGGATCGAGAATGAGCAGCAAGGTCGCTGCAGCGGTAAAGAGTGTCATGGGACCACGATGGAGATCGCGGCCGCGACGCCAAGCTCAGTGAAAGCGCTTCATTCGCCCACCACCGTCACCACCAAACGGCGACGATGCGCGGCCGTGCGATGCTCCCACAGGAAGATTCCCTGCCAGGTGCCGAGCAGCAGCTCGCCGTCGCCGAACGCCACCACCTCGGACGTCCGCGTGAGCGACATCTTGATGTGACTGGGCATGTCATCCGGACCTTCGTAGGTGTGGGTAAAGTGGGGATCGTCCGGCGGCACAAGACGGTCGAGCCACCCTTCTAGGTCGCGTCGGGCCGACGGATCAGCGTTCTCCATGATGACCAGGCTGCAGCTGGTGTGCTGGCAAAAGACTGTGACCGTGCCGGTGCGCAACCCGCTGCGCTCGACGATACGGGCGACTTCGCGGGTGACCTCGGTGGTGCCCTGCCCCCGAGTGCTGATGTTGAGCAGTTCCTGCACGACGGCCATGCGGCCGACTGCAACGGCTCACGCTGAAGCAGGCAACCATGTCTCTGCTCTGGCCCGCACTGCGCCTACAAAAAACCCCGCTGCGACCAGCGGGGCTTCGGTTGTGCGTGAGGAAGACGCGTGAAGTTGGCTCAGAACTTCAGCGTCAGCCGATCGCCGCCGGCGGTGAGACGACGAACGGACTCATAGAGTTGGTCGTCACTCAGGCGGCTGGCGATACGGGAGTGGATGTCCGGTCCATCCGCGTCGTCCTGGTCATCGCTCAGCTGCGATCCCGCAGGCTGATAAGCGAAGAGAGGCTCGCGGGCGGAACCGACCGACATCGCGATACCGGCCAAGGGCTCCGAACTCGGGGCACTGGCGGTCAAGTTGATCTGGGGCTCACCCGGCAGGCGAGCGATCTCAGGCTGCTCCGCGCGGACCGCCGCCAAGTTGGCCGCAATGGAACGGGCGGACGGTGAGGGTTCAGCAACCGATTTGGACGGCGACCGATCGGCCACTCCGGCCCACACCACCATCGGAGAGAGCGGCATCGGATCGGCTGCGACGTCTACCGAGCTCACGGCGACCCGAACCTGCTGCGTCGCGATGGAATCGTCATTTTGCACCAGCTGAGACTCGCTGATCTCGTCTGACACCGCCGCGATTTGCGCGGACTCCGGAGCCAGCAGTTCACGGGTTGATTGATTCGTCGCCACGGGCGAAGCCGGCGCGAAGGCCACTTCAAAACCAGGCTCACGATACTCACGGAAAGACAGGAAGGTCACGGCCAGCACCGCCGCGGCTCCCATGGGCATCTGGTAGCGGGACAGGCCCACAAAAATACGGGGCAGCACAAACCACCAGCGCTTGGGTTCGATCGCGGCAGCACGTTGACGGACATGGAACTCCCGCTGGAAATCGTCCCAGAATTCCTGCGACGGACGCTCCGCGCGCTTAAGCGCAAACAAGTCGTCCAGAGAAGGGGGGCGTTGATTGGAGGGCTGCTTCATGGGCGCAAGTAGGACTGTAGTTCTGACTGCAGGATCTGTTTGGCGTAATGGAGTCGAGAACGCACGGTGCCAACGGAGCAGCCCACCACTTCGGCAATCTGCTCATGGCTTAACCCATCGATTTCGAACAAAGTCACCACGGTGCGATGCTTGATAGACAATTTCTGCATCGCCTCGTTCAATTTTTCCTGAAGTTCGCGGACATAGACTTCCTTGTCCGCGCCATCCTTGTCGGTGAGCTGAGCCAAAATCTCCGTGGTTTTGTCGTCCTCGGTGATCTTCTCGAAACTAAAAAAGGTGCGCAACTTGTTCTTCCGCAAGTGACTTAGCGTCGAATTGACCGCGATGCGGTAGAGCCAGGTGAAGAACGAAGACTGCCCTTGAAAACGGTTGATCGACTGGAAGGCCTTGATGAAGGCGTCCTGCGTAAGATCGGCCGCGTCCTCCCGGTTGGACGTCATGTTATAGACGACACCGTATACCCGCTCCCGATAGCGCAGCACCAATTGATCAAAAGCTCCCACCTCGCCAGCCTGCACCTGTTTGACGATCGTCCAGTCACTGTCAGCCTCTTGGCGACGCTCTTCCGAGCTCACCAGAGTCTTTCCCAGGACTTTTGCGGCGATAGACATACCTTCCCCGAAGATGCCCTCGCACTCTCAACGCGCAACTTGAAAGATAATGAGGAATGTCCGCGGCCTACGGCCGCAGGACCGCAATCTGCGCGCGCAGCGTCGATCCGAGTGTGAGCAGGCGGGCCACCGGCGGTTGATCCGAAAAAGGTGCCAGCGCCTCCTCGCCGATCTCCATCTGCCGCTCAATCTCCGATTCCACCCGCTCGAAGATAGCAAACTCCTGCAGCTGGCCCAGCCGACGAGCCATATCGGGTTTGGCTTGGCCGGTGAGCTCCGCCACCAGCCCGGCTCGCTCGTCCTCGGGCAACGCGTCTCCCAGCTCAAGTAACGGCAGCGTGAGCTTCCCACTCACGAGATCCGTGCCGAGGGTTTTCCCGATACGCGCCTCTTCGCCAAAGAAATCGGCCAGATCATCATAGATCTGGTAGGCGATGCCGAGCTGCCGACCATAGGTGGCCGCCGCGTCGACAAAGGCATCGGAGAACTCGGCCAGGCGGGCCCCCAACCGGCAGGACACCCGGAAAAGCTCGGCCGTCTTGAGATCGATCACCCGGAAATAATCCGCCCGTGAGATCTCTGTGGTGCCCCGGCGCATGGTCTGAATGATCTCGCCCGCACACACCCGACGCGTCGACTCCGCCACCGCCGAGCAAACCTCCGTGGTCGGAAATTGCGCCGCCAGATGCAGCGCATGGGCGAACAAGGCATCTCCCAGCAGCACCGCCGCCTCAGGACCAAAACTACGCACCGCCGTGTCCCGCCCGCGGCGAATGTCCGCTTCATCCATGATGTCGTCATGCACCAGCGTCGCCAGATGCACCAACTCGATCACCGCGGCGACCTTGACCAGCGCGGGGTTGACCGTCTCATTCCGCCAACCACTGAGAAACACCAACGACGGCCGGATGCGTTTGCCCGACGTATCGATGCAATAGTCGGCCATGTCGCGAATCTCCGTCTCGAAGGACTCGATTTGCTCACGCAGGCAGGCGTCCAACGCGGCGACGTGCGGCCCGAGCCGTTGGAAGACGGACGCAAAGTCGAGCGCCGGGGCCGGAGCCGAGGTCGATGAGGCCGAGGGTTTCATGGAATTGGTTACCCAAACTCTCCCACTTCGATTTGGCTAACCAATAGTCGTAGAATTAGTTCGCATTCTACCCCACCCCGCCCGTCCTTAACCGCGCCTTACCGACCGCTCCCCTGCCCTCGCACGCTTTTCGCCCATGACGGACTCCCCTTGGCTCACTTTGGCGCTCATCGCGGGCGGTGGTTATTTCACCTTCCTTTGGTGGCAGGACTTTTCCGCCCAACGCGCCGGCAAACCTAATCCCGGAGCGCTACCTGGGGCGACGCCGACGACCTGGCTGGCCGTTATCGTCGCGGTGCTGGGCGGCCTGCTGATCGTCGCGGCCGAAACGTGGGGCGAACTACGACTTGGCATCGCCGACGAGCAGTCGCAGGTGACCGTGCTATTTTGCCTCTACACCCTGCTGGCGGCCGTCATCGAGGAGATCATCTTTCGCGGTTTTATCGTGCCGGCGGAATCACGGGGAAGAGCGACTCTGCTCGGCGGCGTCTTCGCTGCTTCTCTGGTATTTGCCCTCGCCCACCCGTTCTTGTGGAGCTGGGGCGACGAAGGACTGACGCTGAACTTCGGCACCAAGGGTTGGTTCAGCACCGCGGCGGTGTTCGTCAGTTCGCTGTGGTTTTACTACGTGCGGTTCATGTCGGCTAACTCCAGCCGCTCGCTGCTGCCGTGTTTCGCCGCCCACGGCGCCAAGAATCTCGCCGTCATCATCATCAAAGCCGCGCAAGGGTTTGTGGTCGGCTGGTTCTGAACCTCACCGCCGCCCCGCCCCCTTCCCTCCGGAACCAACAAAAACGCGACGGGGATCACCCGTCGCGCTTGGCGAAATGAGTTAGTGAGCGTGCGGTGCGGAATCAGGGCACTTCGTAGACTTCCACGATCGCTACACCGGTATCTCCATCGCCGCTGGAGACCAGCGCGGTATAGGCACCTGGCGGCAACGTGATGAGCAGCACCGCGTCCTGACTACCGGACGGCAGCGCAAACGCCCCGACGGAGCCGCCGGCTTCGGTCACTTGACCGACGTCATTGCCGACTTCCCAGTCGTCGTTCTCGCGCACCACCGCACTGTCGGACTGGCGCACGATGCGCAGCACCGGATCGTTGAGCGGATTGCCGATACCGAACTCGCTGAGGGTCGGACCGATCGCCCGGATGAGCACGCGCTTGGCGGTCGTGCCGTTGATGGTCACACCCGCGATGAGCTGGGCGCTCGAGCCCGTGCCGACCTCACCACGTGTGGAGACGTTGAGCACCTTTTCGGCAGAGAACGGAGTCTGGGTATCGACGTCGTAGAGTTCGACGAGACCCACGCCCGAGCTACCACCGGCACCGGAAACCTGTGCGGTGTAGGCACCAGGCTGCAGGGTCGCGACCAGGGCTGCATCGGCACTGCCGCTCGGCAGCGCAAAGGCCCCGACCGTGGCGGATGCGGCCGGCACTCCGGCGGCGTCGCCCCAGTTATCGTTGGTGGCGACCACCGTTTCCCCGCGATAGAGCTGGAGAACAGGATCGGCCACTGCGCCAGAGACATTGAACGTGCCCAAAGTCGGACCGATGGCGCGCACCAGAAGACGCTTGGGCGTGGAACCGTTCACCACAAAACCGGCCACCAACACCGACTGACCGGTGCCCACGTGACCGCGGGTGGAGAGGTTGCGCAGGAAGCCATCGGCGGCCGGGGTCGGGGTGCTCGCAGCTCCGGAAAGCGCGCCTGACGCAGGCGAGTTGGTGAGCGTGCCGGACAGGAATCCGGTTTCCGGATCGATCATACCGGAGATCGTGCCACCGCGCACCGTGGCGATGTCAAAGGAGCCGTCGGCGGCGAGGCTACCGGGCAGGCTGACGTCCTCTGCCGTGCCCTTGCGGGCGTAGAAGGTGACCGAGGCATCCGGTCCCACCAAGGCGAGCAGTTCACTGTCCTGGTTGTCGGTGAGGCTGCCGTAGATCACCCCGGTCGGACCAGCGTAACCATCGGATGAACCCGAGGAGAGCGCTCCGCTGAAGGTGGCCTGTGCATCGGCGGCGGCGAAGGTGCCATAGGCGGCCGCACCGTCGACCGTTCCGGAAATGACCGTGGCGTTGCCGACCGTCTGGCTGAAGTTTCCGCCAGCGGAAATGGACGGCACGTTGTAGTGGTAGATGCGGGGCTCGATGCCGAGAATTCCCGCGGAGGTCGAGTCCGTGTAACCGACGAAAATCACCCCGCGGTCACCTTGGCGGGCCACGGTGAAGTTGCCCGACTCAAAGCCGGCGATGTAGATGCCCGAGTAAAGCGTCTCCGCTTCGTCGGCATCGAGCACCGCCACAGTGATTTCGGAGGTGGAGGCGATCGAGCCACCGTTGTCGGTCGCCGTAGCCCGAATCCGGTAAAGGCCGGTGGAATTGGGGACCCAATTGGCCGTGAAGGGACCAGTGGTATCCCGTCCCACCGAAACGCCGTTGGCAAAGAACTCCACCGCCGCGATGGAACCGTTGGAGTCGCTGGCTGAGGCCTGCAATTCCAGGCCGTTGCCGAGCAGCGTGGTCGCGCCGTTGGCCGGGAAGGTCAGCTCGACGGTAGGTGCACCGTTGGCCGCGACCGTCACCACCACCGGCACCGAATCGGTGAAATTACCCGAGTTGTCGGTCGCTCGAGCAACTACGCTGTAATTGCCCGGGCCCGGGGGAGTCCACACCGCCGTGTAAGGCATGGCCGCGGCTGTGCCCACCGGCACACCGTTCACGAGGAAGGTCACATTGGCGACCAAACCGTCGAGATCGAGCGCGGTGGCCGTGAGAGCCAGCGGTGTGCCCTGTTGCGCGCTGGTGCCGCTGACGGGGGAAGTCAACGCGACCGTCGGGGCTCCGTTCGCGATGATCGATACGGAGGTCGAGGCACTGGTCGAGACGTTGCCCAGGCTGTCCGTGACCTCGACGGTCAACGCGTAGACGCCGGAGGCTACCGGCGTCCAAGAGCCGACATAGGGCTCGCCTGCATCAACGAGGATCGGCTGGCCGTTGGCGAGGAAACGCACGCTCTGCACGCTGGCCGGCGACACCGCGGAGGCGGTGGCAGAGAGCGGGATCGTCGTGCCGACCACAAAGCTGCTGCCCGCCCCCGGAGCCGTGAGAGTCGCCGAAGGCGCCCCACCACCAGTCACGGTGGCCAGAACGATCGCGGAAACCGAGGTGTTGCCTCCGTCGTCGGTGGCTTCGGCCGTGATGGCAAACGAACCCGTTGCCTGCGGCGTCCAAGCGATGCTGTAGGGGAAGTTGGTATCGATGCCCAAACTCTGGCCGTTGGCAAAGAACTCGACCGAGGCGATCGTTCCATCGCTGTCGGAGGCGGTCGCGTTGATCGTGGTGCTGGTGTTCACCGGCAATACCGCACCGGCGGACGGCGAGGTCACCGTCACCGACGGCGTCGCCGGGCTGGTGGTGGACACCGTAACCGAAATCGTGCCGGACACGCCACGGTTTCCGAAGCTGTCGATCACCAACGCACTCAGCGTGTAGGTCGCCGCGACCGTGGGGCTCCAATTCACCGAATAGGGAGCCTGCGTCACGGTGCCGATGCTACTGCCGTTCACGAAGAATTCAACCGACGCGACCGTGCCGGCCGGAGCCGAGGCCGAGGCCACCACGGATACGGTGGAACCGATCGCGACCGAGCCGCCGTTGATCGGCGCGGTGATGCTCACCGTCGGGTCGTTGCCCGGATTCGGCAGCGCATTGATGCGGCGGTCATGGAGGAAGACGTCGCGGTAATCATTGGTGTCGGGCGAGGTGCGATTGGTCGCACCGTGGGCGAGGCCCGAGTTACCTTCCGCGTCCGACGGGAACGCGACCCAACGGCCGTCAGAACTGATCGCGGGGAAGATGTCGGATGCCGCGGTGGAGGGTTCACCCAGCACGCGGAGGGTCTGATAACCGAAACGGTTTCGGCTGACCATCTCAGTCGCGATATTGCCGGGAGTATCGAAGGTGCCGGTCGCAGTGACGTCGCGGTCATGCACAAAGATGTCGAGGGAACGGTTGCTGTCGGTGCCCTGATATTGGCCTACGGCATCACCGTCGGTGAGGTTGTTGGCCAAGGAGGCAAAAGCGACGAAACGACCCGTGGCACTGATGCTCGGATTGATCGAGCCCAGTTGGAAGTTGGCCGAGGATGGATCGGAAGCCTGAGCGCCCGCCGAGGAAATACTCACGCGAGTCGTGACGCCGGTCGCGACCGTGTGCACGAAGATGTCGGGGATGCCGTTGGTATCGCCCGCCACCAGATTGCTGGCCGCCGAGCTGAAGGCGACCATACCACCATCACTGGTGAGTGACGGTGAACGGCTGAAGCCATTCGCTTCGGTGCCGCCCGTGGCGACCGACACTCGCGTCGTGGTGCCGGCGGTGCGGTCGCGCACGAAGATGTCGCGGGTGCCGTTGGCATCGCCGGCGACCAGATTGCTGGCGTCGGACGCAAACACCACGTAGCGGCCATCGGCGCTGACGCGCGCCTGGGTGCTGTCGTCGTTGCCTGCGGCGCCGGAGCCGTCGACCGATATCAGCTCGGTGGTGCCGGTCTGGGTGTCGCGCAGGAAGATGTGCGTCACGCCGGTCGCGGTGCCGCCCGTCACGAGATTCGTGGCCGAGGATTCAAAAACCACATACCGTCCATCCTGGCTGAGCGCCGGGCGGAAGCTGGAGCCGTTGGCCTGAGTGCCGGTGCTGGAAAGACTCACGCGAGAAATCGCACCGGTGAAGGTGGTCACCACATAAATATCTGAGAATCCGTTGGTGTCGCCCAATACCAGATTGGTCGCCTCGGAGGAGAAGGCCACCCGGTTGGCGTTGGCTGAGATGAAGGGATATTGGGATGCCCCGTTACCCTCGGCGCCTTGCTCGGAGACGTTGAGTCGACGAATGGTCGAGGTCTGTTGGTCGTAAACGAAGATGTCGCGTTGGTTGTTGCCGTCACCGTCGACGAGGTTCGTCGAATCGGAGGCAAACACCGTGTAGCGGCCGTCTTCACTGGTGACCGGTTGGTCGCTCCAGTTGTTACCTTCGTCACTGGTCCAGTAGACGGTAGGGAAATTGGTCGGATCGAGCGCGATGCGGGTGCCTTCCGGATCGAGCCAGACGTTGTTGCCGTCGTCGCGACCGTTGTTCTCCTCCACCTCGGAGACCTGCTCGAGCGTGTCGATCTTGGCTATAACGTAGAACGAACCCGGGAAGTTGCCTGGTAGCAGCTGAGTCCAATTCAGCGTGCGATCCACTCCATCGGCATCCACGCGGCTACCGATATCAAAGAAGGTGAGAAGGAAGTCATCGGCATCCCCGAAGGTAGGGTTCGAGGAAAGGATGACTTCGATACGGAAGTAGTCCGAAAAACCTAAAGCGCCCGGCACGTAAGGCACGTTGTTGGAGCCGTAAGTATTCACCCGATTCGTGTAGGTCAGGCTCATCGGGATGGTATCGCCGCCTTCGTAGCTGATACCCGCCGGATAGGTGAGCGACGTCACCACAAAGTCGGGGCTGCCATTCAGCGTGAGCGCCTGATCCGCACTGGAATACGAAGAAGCACTCGGAGCCGTAACCGCCACGTCGATACGATAACCGCCTTGGTCGGTGGTTTGGGTGGGCACGAAGCCCGAGATCTTTACCGTGCCGTTACCCTCCGGGTCGATCGCATCGGGAGTCTGTCCGGTCCCGGAGACGACAAACTGCGTCCCTGTGTCCATGTGCGTGAAGGTAATCGTGGCCGTAATGCTGGTGCCCGCAGCTAGGGTGTCTCCGGGCACGGCCGGCTCCTGCGCGGCTTGGGAATTCGCCAAGGCCAGCTCAATCTCGATCGCGTCGCCTGGCTCGACTGAGCCGGGGCTCACCGTCGCGCCGGTTACGCTGATGATGGGAGCGGCCGCGAGTTGGGTCATGCCGATCAGGCACAGCCCCACGACCCAGGCGATGCAGCGCATCGGGGAAAAGGAAGTTTTCATGATCGTGGTGGGATCGATGGTTGCAGGGCTCACTCCGGATCCTCTTCGGCCGCTGGCAGGAAGGGATCAGAGCCATCGCGGAAACCGGGGAGTTCGTCGCGTCGCAGTTTCATGCGGCGCACCGTGCGCGGGTCGAAGACCTCTTCGACGCTAGCGCCCTCAGCGGAAAGCGTCTTGGCCGTGATGAAGATGAGGAGGTTCCGGCTGTCTTCCGTTTTGTTATCCGATCGGAAGAGACGGCCGAGTCCAGGAATGGAACCGAGCAGTGGCACCTTGGTTTGGCCATTGGACGTGTTGGACTCGATGAGTCCACCGATGCCCATGGTATAACCGTCGCGGAGAGAAACCTGTGTCTTCGCTTTGCGCGTCGCGATGATCGGGATCTGCGCGCCACCCGCGCCGCCAAAGCTGGTGAAACCATTCTGGCTGCTGACTTCCGGCTCGATGGAGAGCTTAATGAAGCCTTGGGCATTCACCTGGGGCGTCACCTTGAGGATGATGCCCACCGGGCGGTATTCAAAACCGGCCACTTCGAACGTGCCGCGTTCAGCGTTGTAAGTGTAGTTGGGAATCGGATACTCCGCGCCGACGTTGATCTGCGCTTCGGTATTGTTGAGGGTCACGACCGTCGGATTCGAAACCAGCTTGGTTTCGTTCTGCGACTGCAGCGCGCTGAGCACGAGGGCGAACTCATCGGCCGAAAATACCGCGGTGGTGCTGCGCTGCGTGCCGCCCGTGCCGATCAGGCTGCTGAGATTGTTGATCGTATCAGTCAGAGAATTGACCGCCGTGACCGTGTCAGTCGAGCTGCTGGTCGTGCCATTCGTGCTGCCCAGGGAGTTGGCCAAGGTGCTGGTGCTCGTGGCACCGCCACCTGTAGTGATGGTGGAAGTCGTGGTGGAGGTGGAACCGCTCGTCGTGGAGCCATCGGTCCCCGACGAAGATTCGCTTTCGTTCGTATTCTCATTCTCACGAACGCTCTCGGTCGAAGACTCGTTGGAGTAGGTATTGCCACTGGTTGAATCGTAGGTGCGACCGATACCGCCGACACCGACTTGGTAACCGCTCAGAGAGGACCAGTTCACCCCGATGTTCTTCACGTCGCGGTCGGTGACCTCCACAAACTTAGATTCGATCATGACCTGGTCGGTGGCCTTATCCAACTGCTCGATGATCGGGCGGATGCGACTGAGGCGCGAGGGGCGTTCGGTGATCACCAACGCGTTACTGCGCGCATTCACCACGATGCGACCTCCGACCGCGGTATCGATGAGCGGCTCGATGGAACCCAGCAGATCACCGGCTCGAGCGTAATTGATCACGAAGACATCCGTGCTCACCGGCTCCTGCAACAAGGACTCCTGACTCACCACCTTGATGATATTGCCCTCTTCGACAAAGGTGTAGCCCACCGGGGCCAACACGACCTCGAAGATCTGGCGCCAAGTGACATCGCGCAACTTGATCGAGGTGTTGCCCTGCAGGGTGTCGGGGATGACCAGATTCAGCTCAAAGAGGTCGGCGACGTTACGCAAAATGTTGCGAATTTCCTCATCCGGAAAATCCACCGACAGCGTGTCGCGAGCACGGGCTACAGAGGAGGCCGTAACATCGTCGGCGATCACCACCGCGGGCTCTGGCGGCGCGGGTTCGGCGATGGCAGTATCATCATTCTCGTCGATCATGTCCGGTGCAGCGGGCATCTGGTCCGCCGGCGGCAAGTCGGTCACACCAGGCGGCACGGCGTTCTGGGCCCAGGCAGTCAGGCTGAGAGTGAACGCTGCTAACGAAAGGGGGATGAGTCGTGTCCTCATGATGGATATCAAGGTTTGATGGGACGGGTGTATTCGGCTTCACCGAGCCGGAGAGTGAAAAAGGAGGATTCGATGGCGCTGATGATCAGCGTGTAACGACGCCCCTCGTAAATGATCGGCAGTTCGCCACCGACCCGGATTTTCTTCTGACCAAATAACAGCAGCGGTTCCCCACCCAACACCATGGTGCCACTCGGGGTAAGTTCCGGCGCGATCGTCTCCAACAACTCGTAGTTACTGGACGGTCCGGTCGGAGTGTCCGGGAGCAGACTTCCCGGCTCATCAGGCTGCTCCTTCGGCTTCAGATAGTCCGGGTAAAACGGGTTGTTAAGATCTTCCGGCAAGGCCGCGATCGGGTCCCGGTCGGCGAGCGAGGCCGCGAGCTCGACCGTCGGCAGCCGCCGATTGCCGGGCAAAACGTCGGCCCCCTGTGACCGGAGGAGCGCGGTCGAAATGACCAGTCCGAGGACGGTGATCAGGACCCGACTGGACGAGGTTCTCATTGCGTGCGACCGAGGAGTTCGAGGTTGAGGCTCAAGACCAGCACCGGATCCGTGGGGTCGGAGCCTTGCTCCGCTTGGGAGCGGCTGGGAGCCAGGTTGGAGGAAAGAAACCGCACATAGTGCGACCCGTTTTCGAGCCGCTGCAGCAACTGCATCAATTGCCGATAAGTGCCTTCAACCGCCACGGTGTAGGGCACGCCGATGTAAGACCCATTCTGCTTGCCCCGCTCCGGCGAGCCTTGGCGCAGATCGATCAGCGTAAGCCCCAACTCTGACTCGAGGCGGTAAAAGAACTGCAGGTTGGTCGCCAGTGAGGCCGGATTGATCGCGCGCTCGTCGATGATTCCCACCGCCCGATTCACGGTCGCCAGATGCTCATCGAGTTTGGACGCGTAACGCAGGTTGTTTTTGAAACGTTCCCCTTGGCGCGTCTTTTCGTGCAGCTCCGCATCCAGATTGTCCATGCTGCCAGCCCGCACTGAACGGCCGATGAACAGCACGATCGCGAGCAACATACACCCGACTCCGACCGGGTGCTTTTTGATGAAAGTGATGATGGCTGAACCGTTCATGACTATGTCCTCACTTGGCCTCCTGAGTGAACTCCAAGCGAATTTCCAACGCCAACATGCCCGACGCCGGATTGCGCAGAAGGCTGGTCAACACCGCATCGTCAAAAACCGGTCCGAACACCTCGTCGCTATTCAACAACTCGACCATGCCTGATGCGTAGCCGCTGGCCTCATCCGGCGACCCCGAAACCGTCCCGCGCAACGTGATCGTGCGACCCCGCCAGTCGATCGTGTCGATCTTGATGTTTTCCGGCAGGATTTCGCCCAAACGCAGCAGGAACGTCGATAGCTTCATCGGCGTTTTCAGGAAGGCTTCCGTTTCCTTAATCTTACGCTCTTGGGCTTGGAATTGCTTGAACGCCGCCGCGGCTTGCCCGCTCTGCGCACGGTCCTGCTCGATTTGACGATCCCAATCATCGATCTGGCTACGCAGGGAATAGAGCTCCAACTCCTGGTAGGCGAACAACAGCAGCGACATCGCCGCGATCAGGATCGCCAGACCATTGATGAAAAACGCCGTCCGGATCGGCTTCATATCCGGAAGCGCGTCCGTATCACGGAAGTCCAAGTGCCACGACGGCACCGTTACTTCCGTCGCATCACTCTTTTTCTTCAGTTTTGATAGCATCGTATCGGGGCAGCAGGCTCAGCACACCAAACCAGTCACGGCTCAGTTCCATGGCGGACGTTTCTTCCGAGAAAGTGATTTCGTGCGACTCCAACCACGGCTTCAGATCGAAGCTCATGGTTTCCACTCCCAGTTGAGCCGCGATCACGTCTTCGAGCCACAAGAGCTTCGAAGCGAGGTTGAAGCAGAAGACCTGACCAATCGACTGGCCCGTCTGCACCTCAAAGAAGCCGATCGATGACTGAAGCTCGTGCAGGAGTCGCTTGATCAGCGCCGGACCCATCCCGGTAAAATCGAAGGTGTTGGAGAAAAACAGCTTCTTCGCCGACTCCTCATCTTTCAGTCCCAACTCCTTTTGCACGACCGGGATCATGGAATTCAGCCCGTGCGGCAACAGGCGAGACGCCTCCACCCCGTCCGGAGAAACGATGAACGAATGCGTGGAATCGAGTTCCAACTCAATCATCACGACCGGATTGCGGATATCTGCAAAACGCAGGTAATCGCGCAACGCCCCGATGGCTGCCAGCGACCCCAGCTCCAAGCGCTCCGGGTAAACACTCTCCTCCAGAATGTGCTCCTGCACTTCCTCCACCACCGCCTTGGGCATCCCGGTGATCAGGACCTCCTTCTCCGCGGCCGCCTTCATGTCATACTCACGGCCGTCCTTGGCATTGATCATGGCCAACTTATAGGCCGCCGGATCGATGCGAAATTGCCCCGCCGCAAACTCACTCAGGTATTTGGCATCCCCCAACTTCTTGGGTTCAATCGTGGCCTTGCGCAGCAACCGTTTCGGCGGAACCACCGAACAGACGGACTGCAGAAGGCCGTGTGGTGCTTTCTTCGGCAAAAAATGCTCCACAATCTCCCCCCAGCCTTCGGTGTCCGACTCGTCACACTCCGCAAATTCTTCGATCACCATCGGAGAGGTAGCCGCGTTCGCGCGCACAACACGCCGCGCGTGGTTCGCGAACTCGACGAACAAACCTTTCGGCTTTGAGGCAAATAACATGCGAAAGTGTGGATTGGGTAGAATACCGGACCCTTCCCGAATCCTCTCAGAACCCGGGTGCGAGGGGGGACCAGCGCCGCAAACCTCTTACTACAACCAAGGCAAGACAAGGCAAAATCCGGCCCCGATTAAGTTGCAAACTGGTATTTACCATCCGTTAGCAGAATCGGGCCATCCCCTCAGACAACCACCTCACACCCCCGCCTACCAAACAGATACGAAAAAAGCCCGCCGTGAAATCAACGGCGAGCCGGATGGCCAGTTCGTGCCAGAGGCGCGACGCCAAATGCGTCGCACCGGTCGATTACCACGAGCGCTTCTTGTGGCGATTCGACTTCAAGCGCTTGCGGCGCTTGTGCTTGTTCATCTGGAGGCGGCGTTTCTTTTTGAGATTACCCATGACTGGAAAGTGGTCGGATTGAAGTAAAGAGCCGGACAACTTGCGGAACGCTTTCCGCCCTGTAAAGCGCTATTTCACCCCAGCGAAATCACCCGCCCCGGCTCCAAAAACACTAGCCGTGCCCCCACTGCCGACATCGGCAATCCAGTCAGGCGCCCCACCACTCGACGATACCGCTCGAGCTGCTCCCGGTAGCGTTGCGCTCGCTCCTCCAAGACCGCGCCCGCGTCCACCCGGTCCGTCTTAAAATCATCCACCACCGCGCGGCACGCGTTGCCTGCCGCATCACGCCAGACCGTCACCCGATCAAACGAGCCGCTTAACCATACGTCTGCCAACGCCACCTCAAACGCGCGCTCGCGCCACAGCTCGACCGTCGCTTCCCCTTCCTGCATCACCGGCGGTGCAAGCGCCACCATCAGTTCTGGCGCGGCCAAGCAGTGCTCCAGCCACGCCAGCGCTTCTCCGTCATGCCCGACCGCCCGTTGCGCCTCGCTCCACTCCGCCAATCCCGTCGCGCCTTCGTTCAACCACTCAATGGTCGCTAGCAACGCATGCACTGCGGTGCCTCGCTCCGCTCGGTCGCCCGCACGTCGCGAGAACCACACTTTGCCCGCCAGCGCCGCACCCCGATCGCCGGACGGCGTGCGCGCCAGCAAGCGACGCCGCCGCCTCTGCACCGGCAAACACTCCGGCTCGTCGCCGCCCTGCCCCGCCCCGGCGACATCGTCCACCTCGGCAATCGCCTGCCACCACAACGCATCTCCGTCCGACCACGTGTCACCCAATGCGCCCTGCAACAGTTTAGGCAGATTCCGAGACCGCGATCGCCCGGTGGGCTCCACCAGCACATACAAGGCGCGCTTCGCCCGGGTCAGCGCGACATACAGCCGACAAAGTGCTTCGTAAGCCGACTCTGCCGCGTCTTCTTCCGCCAACGCCGACAGCGCCTCGTCGTTGTCGACCATGAGTTTCGCCGGCAAATCCATCACCCAATCCACGTCACCCGCCACGTCGCGATGCACCGCCAGTCCCTGGCGCCGCCGATCCACACTCTGCCCCTGCAGATCCGGCACGATGACCATATCAAAGCCGAGGCCCTTCGCCTTGTGCACGGTCATGACGCGCACCACACCGGGCGATTCCGTTTCGCGCAGCGTGAACGACTCCATCCATTGCCAAAACGCCGCCACGCTGCCGCCGCCGTTTTCGTCAAATCGCCGCGCGGCATCCACCACCTGTCGCGCCCGCAAGCGACTGAACGCATCGTCCGCCGCCAACTTCGGCTCCAGTCGCGCTACCCACGCCGCCAGCGCGCCCCCAAAACCGAGCTCCTCGATTTCCCCCAGCACCCGCAGCACCCAACGCTCGCCGTCGCGCCACCCCAAATCCGCCAACACCGCTCCCACGGGCGTGAGCTCCACCTGCCCGCGCGCAAACCGATCCCACGGATGCGCCGCCGCCCGCACCAGCGCCAGCAGCGCGCTGGTCAGCGGATTATCGAACGCCACATGCAGGTCACTCTCCGCCACCGCCGCCAAGCTGCCTTCGGCTCGCAAATACTCCGCCAATCGCGCCCCCGTGTCGTTCTTCTGCACCAACACCGCCACCGTCAGTCCACGCTCGGCCGCTCCAACTTCGCGCAGGATGCGCAAGGTCTCCGCGAAACGCTCCGCTTCATCCGCCGCCTCGCGCAATTCCGCCCAGCCGCCCAGCCCCGGCCGCGCACTGTCATGGGCGCGCCACTCCCGCCCCCACCGCGCCACTGTCGCTTCCGGCAACACCGCCGCCAACGCGGCCTCGTCGCCAAACACCGCATTCACCATCGCGATGACCGAAGGTCCGGATCGCCATGACACCTGCAGATGCGCCTCCTGCACCGCGCCCGGTTGCGCCGCGTTGTAGTGATCAAAAATCTCCCGAAACAGCCGCGCATCGCCGCCCCGCCAGCCGTAGATCGCCTGCTTCACGTCACCGACATAGAAAAAGCTGCGCCGCCCTTCGGGATCCTGCACCGCCTCATCAATCAGCGGCTTGAGGATGCTCCACTGCACCCGACTCGTATCCTGGAATTCGTCGAGCAACCAGTGGTCGAACCGCGCATCCAGTCGCCAGTCGATCAGGTCGCGCTCCAGCGCCGCCGCCCCCTCCCCCGGACCTTCCGGCGTCAGGATCCGCAACACGTCGCCAAAGGTGAGTTTGCCCACCCGCCGCACCTGCCGGTCGTAGACCCGGTCATACCAGCGCAACACCGCGTGGATGCCCTGGGTAATCTCGAGCCGCCGCCCCAACTCCGCCGCCACCACCATCTGCACCACGCCCCGCAACCCCGCACACGATTCCGGCCCCAGCGAAACCTTCAGCCGATCGATCACCAGCTCCGCACCGCCACTCAACAACGCCGGCCAATCCGCCAACGCTTTCTTGAGCACAAACTCCATGTCCGGCCCAAACGCCGCGCCCGGCGACCACGCGCCGACTTGCTCGCCAAACCGCTCCAAACGCGCGCGCTGCTTGTCCTTCAACTCCGCCCACGGCCACGCCGCCTGACACCGCGCCAGCGCCGCTTCCATCGGCTGCACGTCCTCCAGCCACGCACAGCCGTCCGGCCAGATCCGCCGCGCATTGCCCCACGCCTGCGCCGACGGTGCACTCAGATACGTTTCGCCGTGTTCATCCAGAAACGCATCCAACCGCCGCCCCAACGCCTTTTCCTCCACCCCGTAAGTGGCCCGCTTAAACGACTCGATAAAATCCTCCCGCGCGACCTCGGTCACCGCGCCCGCCGCGAAGATGAGCCCCAGCACCCGCTGCCGTTCGCCGCGCGCTTCGGCCTCCTCCAGCAGCTTAAATTCACCGCTCAACCCGAGCTCCAACGGAAAGGCCTGCACCATGCGCGAGAAGAACCCGTCCAGGGTGCCGAGGTTCAGCTGTGGCATTGCATCAATCATCGCGCGCAACAGCCCGCGGAAATCCGCCGTCCCCCACTCCGGTCGCTCAATCTCCCGCGCCAACCGCTCCGCCGCCGCCTCACTCGCCGCCGCGCCCGCGAGGCGATTCAGGATGTCGTCGAAAAACTCGCCCGCCGCCTTCCGCGTAAAGGTCAGCGCCACCACCCGCGCCGGCTCCGCGCCCGCCGCCAACAGCCGCACAAAACGCGTCGTCAGCGCATAGGTTTTACCCGCGCCGGCCGAAGCCAGAATCATTACATGGCCGGGTCCGGCACTCATGGTGCCACCTCCTTGCCGGACTGCCGTATCCAATTTTCGGACACGCTCGCGGCCACACCGTCATGGAACAGCTGTTCCCATTCATCCCCCGCCCGACCAGCATCCTCCACCGGCGGCCAGAACACGCCCGCCGCGATTGATTCCGCCACGCGCTCCGCGCACCGCTCCGCCGCCTGCTGCAACTCCGGCAGGCCCTCCGGCCATGCCAGCAGGCCGGTTTCGCCCACCGCCTTGGGTAGGTTAAAATACAAGCAATCCAGCTCGTCGCCATACTCCGGCGCCAACGCCCGCCGATAGAGCGGCAACTGCAGGTCACACCAGCGGCGTTCCTTGCCACCATACTCCACCCGCAACCATTCCGGCCGGTCGTGATCATCCTCCCGCAACCGGTCGAGGTGCGCCTCGATCGGCTCCACCGGCCGGTCCGACGTTTTGTAGTCGATCACCCTCACGCGCCCGTCTTCGTGCCGATCGATCCGATCGATCTTGCCGCGCACGGTCAGCGGTCCGAGTGGCACCGCAAATTCCCACTCCACCCGCTCGGTGCGCCAGCCAGCCTGACGCTCCGCCACTTCCACCGCCGCCACCCGCCGCAAGCGTTGGCGCGCCGACTCCATTTGGATTTGCAGCGGCAGGCTCCACGTGTCGCCAAACCGTTCCTTCGCCGCCGCCTCCAGCACCGCCAACAATCCGTCCCGCAGTTTGCCCTCGTCGGTGCAGTCGCGCAGCGCCGGTTGCTCGCCCATCGCCTCCAGCGCGAGATGCACCAACGAGCCAAAGTCCCGCGCATCAAGTTCGGCCTTCTGCAGGTCACGCGGCTCCATGCGCAGCACGCGCTTCAGGTAGAACCGATACGGACAATCCAACCAATCGCGCAGCGCCGTGACCGACACCGCGTCCGGCAGTTTCGCGCGCGGCGTTTCGAGTTGCCACGCGCGGCGCCACGGCAGGTTGGCTTGCTGTGACTCCAACGGACGGAAAAGACGGCGCACCCGCGCCGGCAGCGCTTCGTCGTTGCCCGCCAGCAACAGTCGTGATGGCCGCAACGGTTCACCATTGTCCGCCGTTTTGCCCACCAACAGCTCGACGTATTCACCTTTTCGTGACGCCAGCACCGCCGCCAACAGGTAGGCGTCGCGCGCCCCGCGCTGGGCGTTGCTGCGCAGCCCGAGTTCCACCCGCAGGCCCTCCGGCAGGAACGCGTCGCCCACCACCGATTCCGGCAACAGACCTTCGTTCACGCCGGCCACCACCACGCGCTCGGCATCGGCCCAGAGCAGCTCGAGCCAACCGCCGAGCTCGAGCGCGTCGGCGGGCTTCGGCGCAAAGCGCGCGCCCTCGCCAAAACCTTGCACCGCGAGGCGCCATTGCTCCGCCCGACTAAGCCCGTCTACCAACCCGCCCGCCGCTTCCCACGCTTCGACCGTTTCCACCCAATGCCGGGCAGCCTCAGCCAACGCGGAGCCGCCCTCGATTTCCCGATCGCCGTAAAATCGCGCCGGCAATGCGATCGCCCCGTCGACGAAGGCACCATCCAGCATCTGCTCGCGCCAGTCCGCCACCTGCGCCAGCGCCGCCTGCAGCAGCGGCCAACGCCCCGCATGAGTCCGCGCCTGCGCCAAGTCCTCCACCAGGTGCTGTTCGCGCAGGCGGTCCCATTGCTCCAGCAAGGTCGTGGGTAGGGCCGTCTCCCCCTGCGGACCGCGCCCGGCGATCAGCGTCGCCAACACATCCGGATGCCGTAGCAGCGCGCCGATCTCGGCTTCACCCGGCGCCGCCACCAACGCGGCCAGTTTCGCCAGCAGGCCGTAAAGCCGACCCTGCGCCCACGGTTCGCCTTCGGGGTTGAAGCTGTGCACCTCGGCCGCCGCCAATTCCTGCTCCAGTGGTGCCCGCACCTCCGGATCCACCAGCGCCACCGCCAGCCATTCATCCGGCCGCTCATGTTGTTGCGCGACCGCAGCGATGCGTTCCGCCTGCGCCGCCGGGTTGGCCATCAGACGCACTTGCCGCTCAAAATCCTGCCACGGCAACTCCCGTCCCGCCCAAAAATCGGACCTCGGACGCCCCCACGCATCGAAGGCGTCGTCCACCGCGCCAAACGCCGGATCGAAATACACCAACACGTCCACCGGACAGAGCGCGGCCAGCCGTTCACCGTAATTCACCGCCACCCCCAGCGCATCCGGCACGCCGATCCAAGCCACCCGCGCGCAGCCCTCCGGCACCTGCACCGAATCCAGTCCGGCGGCCTCCGCATCTCCTCGCGGTTGGCGCTGCGCCTCCGCCAAAACGACCCGCCAACGGTCCTCCAACCATCCCAGTTGCCGCCAACGCTCCTGCTCCGGATGGCCCTCCCGCTCGGCCACCGCCTTAAAACTCAGTCCCTCCTCCACCAACTGCCCCTGCACGCGCAGCAGTCGCGTCGCCAATCCCAGCGCCCACGCAAAATCTCGCTGCGGCGGCTCCACCGGCAGCAGCACCCGCAGCTCGCCCAACGGCACCTCCTGCAGCACCCGCACCCACGCGAGCGTGCTCTCGAGCCGACTGGCCACCGGCGGCAACTCCACCAACAACGCCGGGATTTGCTCCGGCACCACCACGCGCGGCGAGAAAACGGCTTGGTCGCGCTCCGCCGCCGCCTGCGCCAAGGCCTCCCGCAACCGCCGACTCGACTGGCGGGTTGGCACTACGATCAACCAATCGCGTAAATCCAGAGGCCCCTCCCCCGTCCACGCCGCCTGCTCGATCAACCAGCCGGCCGCCGCCTCCGGCAGGGGTAACGACCAAGGCAGGGCGCATAGGCGCGGCGCAGCGGCAGAGCGGGAATCGGGCGGCATCGACAAGCCACTCAGCTAGGCGGGCTCGTCGCTCACCGCCAAAACAAAAACCCCGTGGCGGTGAGCCACAGGGTTGAAAAAGTGCCGGCGGCGGGCGCCGGAACCGGGCTGCTGCTTAGCTGGCGAGCGCCTTCGACACGTGCGACTTGGCACGGGCCGCGGCGTTGCGATGGACGACGCCCGACTTGGTCGCACGATCCATGGCCGACGCGTATTGCGCACCGGCCGAGGCCACGACGTCTTTGTCGCCCGCGGCAACGGCGGTCATGAACTTCTTGCGAAGCGTCTTCAAGCGGGTCTTCACCGTCTTGTTGCGGGCGGTGTTGCGCTCGGTCTGGCGAGCAGCTTTGAGGGCTGATTTGGTGTTGGCCATGGCGATAGTTAAAATTGTAAGAGGGCAAAACACTCAAAGCCGTGTGATCGAGTCAAGGGCGAATTCGCCAACCATTTTCCCCGCCCCTTGCCCCTCCCGACCATGACCCTCCGCCTTCGCCTCTTATCCCTGCTCGCCGTGCTCATGGTTGGTTTTGCCCTGGCATTGGGACTTTTGCATTGGGCCGAACAGGGTGAACAAGCCGCTTTGCGCGCCAATCTGCAAGCGGAGCAGACCGAGGATGTGACCCGTTTCCTCGAGTTGGCCTCTGCTCCGCTACGCCAGTTTGTCGACGACTACAGTTGGTGGGACGACATGGTGGAGTTCGTGGGAAATCCCGACCCGGAGTGGGCTCAGATCAATCTGGCGCAAATGGTCGATTTCTTCGACGTCGACGTCATGTGGGTGCTCGCACTGGACGGCAGCCCGATCCACCGCGAGAGCCGCGAGGCGTTTTCAACTTTGGCGTTTCCAGTCGCTCCTGCCGACACCACCCGCCTACTGGCCCGTGACCGCCATGCCTCCTTTTTCGCCGAGACGCCATCCGGTATCGTCGAATTGCGCGCGGCCCCCATCCAACCCTCCGAAACCACCGATCGCAGCGATCCCGCCCACGGCTGGTTTGTGGCCGGTCGCATTTGGCACCCGGCCCGCGTCGATCAACTCGCTGAGCTTCTGCACGCAGATGTTGCCCTCGTCCCCACCCTGCAGGACCTGCCTCTCTCTACCACAGAGCAACCCATCCGCATCGTGCGCCCGATGGAAGACTATCGCGGGCGTAAATTGGCCGACCTCGTGATCGACCGTAACTCCACGGCACTCGCGATCCGGGATGCCGCCGACCAAAGCGAACTCGGAATCTTCATCGGATTTGGTGGGTTAACCTTCGTGCTGCTCAGCCTGGCCTTGCGCCGCTGGGTGCTCAAGCCGCTGAGCCGCCTCGAAGCCGGATTGGGTGCAGACGACCCCAGCCCCCTCGGCCCCTTGATCCATCAACCGGGAGAATTCGGTCGCCTCGCGCGTCTGGTCGACGGTTCCTTTGCACAAAAACGGCGCCTCGCCGAGGAGGTCTCTCGACGCCACGAAGTCGCCGAAGCCCTCCAACTCAGCGAAACCACCCTGCGCCAGACCATCGAAGAGCGGGTGCGCTTGGGCCGCGACTTGCACGATAGCGTGATTCAGACGCTCTACGCGTCCGGCATGGCCATCGCCACCGCCCGGCGCCAACTCCCTGATGATCCTGCTGGAGTCGAACGTCGCCTCGAGGTCGTGCAGGAACGCCTCAACGAAACCATCCGCGAACTGCGGCTCTTTATCACCGGCTTGGAGCCCGAAGCCACCCAGGTGCGCACCTTCCACGAATCCGTGCAGCATCTGGTCGACTTCACCTGCGGCACGGCCGATCTCGCGACCGAAACCGATATCGATGAGACGTGTGCTGAAAAACTCACTCCCTTTCAACGCGCCCAACTCCTGCACGTCATTCGCGAAGCGCTGAGCAACATCGTCCGCCACGCCCATGCCTCGCTCGTCGAGATCCAACTCCACCCGGGACTCGATAAAGTCATCGTCTGCATCGCCGATGATGGCCGGGGCCTGCCCGCCACCGAACCCGCTGGTCACGGTCGTGGCATGACCAACATTCGCGATCGGGTGCTTGCCCTCGGCGGTGAGCTAAAGGTCGAAACCGTCCTCCCAAAAGGGGCTCGCATCGTCGTGGAGATTCCCCTTAAACCTGCCAAAACATAACAATAATGACTGCCCAAGACACCATCCGCGTTCTCATTGTCGATGATAGCACCCTGGTTCGCGAAGGTATCCGCTCCGTGCTGCATGACCACGGCGCCGAAAGCGGCATCCAAGTCTGTGGCGAAGCCGCTACGGTGGCCGAAGCGATCTCCTCAGCCATTGAACACCGTCCCGACGTGGTCCTGCTGGACATTCGCCTGCCCGACGGCTCCGGCTTCACCGCTTGCCGGGAGATCCTCAAAAACCTTCCCGACACCCGCATCCTCGTCCTCACCTCGTTCACCAGCGACGGCTTCGTCTACGAAGCGATCACCAGCGGTGCCCAGGGTTACCTCATGAAGGAGATCGACCCCTTGGGATTGGTGAAGGCGATCAGCGACATCATGGAAGGCAAGTCGATCCTCTCCCCCGACATCACGGCCGGCGTCATGCGCATGATGCGCGGCGGCAAGGGCGAAGCCGGCGACCTCAGTATTCTTTCCCCCCAGGAACGGCGCGTGCTCGCGTTGGTCGCCGAAGGTAAGACCAACAAGCAGATCGGCGACGAGATGGGACTCTCGGACAACACGGTGAAAAACTACCTGTGCAGCGTCTTCGACAAACTGCAGGTGCGCCGCCGCTCCCAAGCCGCGGCCCTCTACGTCCAATCGCAGTCGCAACACTCCTGATTCCGGTCCGGCTCGCTCGCTAACGAGCGGCCTCCCTCCCCGGCCCCCAAAACGCGGGCGAGATTCCCGATCAGGTGATAAGCGTGGCTTGAAGCCAAGGGCTTGGTGCGGACAATCCAGCCCATTTGGAGGTATCCATTCTCCGAACAGACCTAAGCCACTAGGGACATAATTTAGCCCGAGTCTCTCTAACGCAACTCCCTCACTATCCGATAGTATAGGGGAGATGCACTCGTCCCCGCTCCCACCGAAACGCCCCGCGCGCCCCCCTCGCCGCCGCCGGGGCTTCACTATTCTGGAGGTGACCATCGCGACCTTCGTGATGGCCTTTGGTATCTCGACCTCGACCTACACCGTGATGAGCGGCTTCAAGACCCTCGATGTTGCGCGCAACATCACCCTCTCGTCCCAAATCCTCCAAAGCGAAATGGAGCGACTGCGCCTCATGGACTGGGGAGACATCGCCGCCCTGTCCGGCACCAACGAGGTCGACCTCAACGCCGTCTTCACGACCGACGCCCATCTGGCCGCCCAATTCACCCTCACCCGCACCGTCAGTGACGTCGCCGGCAAAGTCGGCGAGATGAAGGAAATCCTGCTCGTCGTATCCTGGACGACCGTAGACGGCCGCCCCCTGACCCGCCAATTTAAGACCTTTTACGCCAAGGACGGTCTCTATGACTACTACTACACCCTCGCGCGTTCCTAAGCCCCGCCACCCGCGGCACCATCGCAGCGGCCTGACCTTGGTGGAAGTGATGGTCGGGGCCAGCCTCGCCAGCTTTGTGCTGGCCGGCGTCGTTTCGACCTTCCTCTTCCTCGGCCGCAGCGGGGCCAATATCAGCAACTACTCCGAGATGGAGACCGAGGCTCGCGGTGGGCTGGAGCTCTTCGCCCAGGACACCCGCCAAGCCTCCGACCTGTATTGGAACAGTGCCTCCAGCGTGCGACTTTCCGTCGGCGGGTCGTCCATCACGTATGCCTACAACTCCGGCGACCAAACCTTCACCCGCACCACCGGCAGCGGCTCCACCGTGCTCGTGAGTGGCGTCAGCGAATTTTCCTTCACCGGCTACATGATCACGGGAACCTCCGTCGCCCTCAACGACCTCTCCACCGCCGCCAAGCGCGACGCGGCCAGCGACGTGACCAAACAGCTGCAGGTCTATCTCAAGGCCTCCCGCTCCTCCGTGACGGTCACCACCGCCACCAACACCGTGCTCTCCGCCCGCTACATCCTGCGCAACAAACGCGTCACCACATGACCCCCTTTCGCGTCCCATCTCGTCGCCGCGGCTCCCTCCTGGTCGTCGCCATGCTGCTACTCGCGGCCATCGGCGTATCTCTGGCCAGCTATCTGAACATCGGCCAGACAAACCTGCGCATCTCCAACCGCGCCTTCTACGCCAACGCCGCCATCAACCTCGCCGAAACCGGACTCGAGCAGGCCATGTGGTCCATCAACAAAGCCGTGGACGGTGCCCCCAACGCCTGGAACGGCTGGAGCGCCGACGCCAACAACGCCTGGCGCAACTTCACCGGCTTCGACTTCGACGCCAACTCCACCGGCAACGTGCGGGTCTACGTGCGCAACCACACCCTCGGCATCGCGCCCGTCATCGTCGCCCGCGCCACCATCACCCCCGCGCAGGGCGACCCGATCGAAAAGTGGATTCGCGTGAGCCTCACCAAACGCTCCCTCTTCGCCAACGGCCTCGTCGCCAAAGACACCCTCACCTTCAGCGGCGGCAACGCCAGCGTCGATTCCTACGACTCCCGTCTCGGCGTCTACAATGCCTCCCTCGGCGCCGGCGCCAACAACCGCTTTCCCCGCGGCTCCGCCGGCAGTGGCTCCGTGGCCGTCAACAGCTTCACCCTCAGCAACTCCGACATCTTTGGCTACGTCTCCATCGGCACCGCCGATTACTCCGGCCTCGACGTCGGCCCCAACGGCGTCGTTTCCGGCAACTTCGCCGCCGCCGCCGGCACCATCGACTACAGCCGTGTCACCACCGATTTCACCACCAACTTTGAAGACGCCGCCGCTCCCACCACCGCCGGCTACAGCATCGGTTCCATCAACAGCGCCTTCACCCTGCCCCGCGCCCTCGATCTTCCGGCCGCCGACGGCAAGTTCTACTACGACGTCACGTCTATCTCCCTCAGCGGCCCGTCTTCCCGCATCCTTTCCATCGCTCCCGGTCGCGACGTCGTCATCCGCATCACCAGCGCTTCCGGCACCGGTGTGAGCGTGGGCGGCAACGCCTCCATCCAGGTCCTCGGCAGCGCCACCCTGGAACTGTATGCCGCCAGCAACATTTCCATCGCCGGTCGCGGCATCGCCAACGCCAACGACCCCGCCGCCTTCCAGTTTTGGAGCACCCGCGCCGCCGGCGCGCCCGGCTCCCAGTCCGTCGACATCTCCGGCAACGGCCAACTCAGCGCCGTCGTCTACGCCCCCAACGCCGACGTCAGCATGAACGGCGGCGGCGTCAGCGGCAGCGTCTATGGCGCGGTGGTATCCAACACCATCACCATCAACGGTGGCAGCGAGTTTCACTACGACGAAGCCCTGTCCGATATGACCAGCGGCAACCCCTTTGGCATCGCCAATTGGACGGAGCTCACGACGTCCTCCGCCCGTAGCTTATACAGCGGTATCTTGAGTTTCTAGGCTACGCGAAGTCCATCCCACACGCCGCTTACACAAAGTGCCGCGCCCCCGACGGGTCGCGGCTTTTTTATTCCGTCCCTCGTTCGCTGCCCCCCCGTTCAGGCTATACCAGAACGGACTTAAGCAAACTACGTAAGCCCCCTTACGTATTATAACCATTTGCGATAGAGCATCTGGGTTATATTCCCTAATTACATGCTTTTTCGCCCCCGAAGTCAGGCCCCTGGCGACCCCAAAGCCACACGTCGGGGCGGCTTTACTCTGCTTGAGGTGTTGATGGCCGCCTCCGTGCTCAGCATGGCCCTGTCATCCGCCATCATCGTTATACAAAACGGGTTCCGTAATCTCGACACCGCGCGTCTGGGCACCACCGCGTCCCAGATGATTCAAAGTGAAATGGAACGCATCCGCCTCCTCAACTGGGAGAGCGTCGAAGCCCTGCCCGCCTCGGAGGAAATCGACCCTGCCTCATTTTTCACCACCAGCACCATCGAAACCGACCGCATCACCGTCATCCGCTCCGTCAGCGACGTGCCCAGCTTCGGCGGCGAGATGAAAGAGATCATCGTGACCGCCACGTGGACGACGATCAACGGCCACCCCGCCACCCGACTGTTCCGCATGCGCTACGCCCGCAACGGCCTCTTCGACTACTACTACAACCATGCTCAAACCTAAGCGCCCCCTCTCTTCCTCCGCCTCCGTCGCCGGTTTTACCTTGGTTGAACTCATGGTCAGTTCGGCCGCATCCGTCTTCGTGTTGGCCGGTATCATCAGCACCTTCCTCTTCCTCAGCCGTTCCGGCGTGGGTCTCGGTCAGTATAACGAAATGGAGACTCAAGCCCGTGCCACCTATCAGGTATTTGGCGAAGACTGCCGCACCGCCACCGACGCCAGTTGGTCCGACGCCACCACCCTCGTCCTCACCGTCGATGGCGACGCGATCGTCTATGAGTTTGATGCCAGTGGCGGCTCCTTCATCCGCACCGCCAACGGCAATTCCCAAGTCATCGCCGACGAAATCTCCGCCTTCTCCTTCAAGGCCTTCGATATCAATACCAACGCCCTCGACGTTGCCTCCGCCCCCAGCACCGCCGGCGGCCCGGCCAAGATGATCCAAGTGGATCTCGACCTCTCCCGTCAGGAAGTGACGACCGTGCGCTCCACCCAGCGCCTGATCTCCGCCCGCTTCGTGCTGCGCAACAAGAAGGTTAGCTAGCATGTCGCCCGCGCCAGCGCCGTCCTCCCCATCGGCTGGCCCGTGCTCTCCCGAGCGCGGTGGGGTCCTCATCACCGCCCTCATCTTCGTCGCGCTCATCGGCGTCTCGCTCGTGAGCTACATGACGCTCACCCGCACCACCGCCGACCTCTCCCACCGCTCCGTCTATCGCACCGCCGCCCACGACTTGGCGGAAACCGGACTTGAGCACGGCCTCTGGGCCATCAACCAGACCAACGACGGCAACGCCGCCGCCTGGGCCGGCTGGACCGTCGACGGCAATCTGGCTCGCCGCAAATTCGATCGCTTCGATTTTGCCAACGGTGTAACCGGCACCGCCTACGTCCTGGTCGAAAACTACACCAGCGCCACCCCCACCGTGATTGCCCGCGGCCTCGTCACCTCCGGTGCCGGCCTGAGCTCCGAAAAATGGCTCCGCATCACCACCACCGCCCGCAGCGTCTTTGCCTACGGCCTGCTCGCCCGCCAGAGCATCGTCATGTCCGGCGGCGCTTGGATGGACAGCTGGATCTCCAATCCCGATAACAACGACTCCACGCCCGCCCAAGCTTGGTCCGCCGGCGTTGCCCTGGAAAACACCCGCCTCGCCAGTGTCTCCAGTGCCACCCCGTCGATCAGCATCGGGAGCGCCGATATCTACGGCACCGTCTCCGTCGGGGCCTCGACCTCCGCCGGTCTCGCCATGGACTGGGGCGGCCAGGTCGGCCCGTCTTCCATGCCCATCGCGGGGTCCTACAACCTCGCCCCGGGGGCTCTCAGCACCAATTTCACCGCCAGTTTCGAAGATGTCGAGGTGCCGGGCGGAGCCACCGTCCGCTCCCCCTACACACTCCCGCGCGGCCTCACCGTTGCTCCCTGGTATCTCAATCGCGAAACCATCGGCTCCCCCTCCGCGACCACCATTTTGCAAATGGATCAGATGACGATCAACAACGACGGCGAACTCACCATCGCCGGCGATGTCATCCTCATTTTCCCCCCCGATCATATCACCACCCTCACCGTCACCGGCGCCGCCAGTATCAAACTCGCTCACGGCGCCAGTCTCACGATCTACACCCCGGGCAACATCAACATCTCGGGTGCCGGCGTGATCAACAACGGCTACCCCAAAGATTTTCAGATCTGGAGTCCCCGCACCACGACGGGCCAATCCATCACCCTCGAAGGTAGCGGTGCCCTCTACGGCGTGATCTACGCCCCCTACGCCGACCTTTCGCTCCCCGGCGACACCGACTTCGGCGGCTCCGCCATCGTCAACAGCGCCAACCTCTCCGGCTCCGGAGCCTACCACTTCGACGAATCGCTGCTCAACTACAGCGAAGGCGGCTCCATGCGCATCTCCAACTATCAGGAAATAAGCTCCGCCGCCGATCGAGCCCCCTACCTCCCCTACATGTCCAACTGAGCCGTGGCTGCGCCTCACGCGCGCCACCTCCTCATCGGCAAAAACTTGGTTCCGGGGCCGATAAGCCGGATTCTGTGCGGCACCGCCGAAGCGATCCCGTGATCGTCATTTATCTCGAGCCCCTCCGTTGCCAGAGGAACCCGCCCGCCGCAGCTCCGGCGCCAAAGCGCCGAGGCGTAGGTGGGTGCGACATACCCGCGGCTTACAACCGGGCCGGTCAGCCGCCTATTTTGCCTTGCACCGGAAGGGGTTTATCATGCCGCCGGCATTGCTGCGCGACGCGGTGGGCTCTTACCCCACCTTTTCACCCTTACCCGACGGCAAGCCGCCGGGCGGTATATTCTCTGTGACACTGGCCGTCGACGTGCCTTGACGCACGCCTCCCATGCTTGCGGTGAAGCTCGCACGGCATCCTGCCCTGTGGTGTCCGGACTTTCCTCTCCGGGGAATGACTCTTATCGGACGCGGCATTACCCGCGCCTTGGGATACAAAGAACCCCGGAGCGACGATCTGGCCCCGGAACCAAGCCGCGCAAACTCACGCCTTCGCCCCCGTTTGGCAAGCCCGCCGCACGCCCGCCCTCTTCGGCCCTCCGCCACCGACTGTAGTGCCAAATACCCTACAAACTAACCACGGAATTTTTCCTAGGCAAAAATACGCCCCCCTAATCCGGTTCACGAACGTTGAGATCCATCCAGACCTGACAATTATAGGTCCGAATGGCTCTAACTAACTCGGCGGCAAGCACCCTCGGTGGGCGACCCAAGACGCGCCCGCAGGGAAACACCGCCTTCACGCTCGTGGAGGTCATGGTGGCCGCCAGCGTGCTGACTCTCGCCCTAGCCTCCGCCATCATCGTGCTCCAAGCCGGCTTTCGTAACCTCGATACCGCCCGCACCGCCACCGCCGCCGGGCAGGCCATGCAAAGCGAGATGGAGCGCATCCGTTTGCTCAACTGGAGCCAACTCAACGCTCTGCCGGCCTCCGCCGAGATCAACATCCCCGCCACCTACACCAGTAATTCCATTGAGGCCGACCGCCTCACCATCACCCGCACCGTGCAGGATGTGCCCGGCTTCGGCAGCCCCACGCAGATGAAAGCCATCGTCCTGATCGCCACGTGGACCTCCATCGACGGACAACCCCACCGCCGCGCCTTCCAACTGCACTACAGCCGCAACGGCCTCTTCGATTACTACTACAATGCCGCCCAGAGCTGAGCTTCGACGTGCCTTCTCCCTGGCTGAGGTCCTGGTGGGACTCACCCTCTCCAGCCTCCTGTTGCTGGGAGCCGTAACAACCTACTTCCATCTCACCCGCAGCGGCTTTCGCCTCTCCAACTACGCCGACATTGAGACCGCCGCCCGCTCCACCCTCCTGCAGTTTGGCGAGGACTGTCGCGCCGCCACCGGAGCCAACTGGTCCGACGCCAACACGCTCAACCTCGCCACCGACAGCGGAACCGTGACCTACGCCTTCGACTCCGGCACCGACTCCCTCACCCGCACCGCCGCCGGGTCCGCCGACGTCGTCGCCCGCGACCTCAACACCTTTTCGTTCCGCGCCTTCGATATCAACGCCTCCGAGATCAACCTGTCCGCCAATCCCGCCGCCGCCGGCGGACCGGTGAAAATGATTCAACTCGAACTCGGTTTCCACGCCAACACCGTCGACAACAGCAACACCTCCCAACGTGTCGCTTCCGCGCGCTTCGTGCTGCGCAACAAGAAGGTCGTCTAGCGCGATGCGAAACGCGCCCACCACCGCCCCCAACCGCGGGGGCGCCCTTATCACCGCGCTCGTGTTTGTCGCCGTTATCGGGATATCCCTCGCCAGCTACCTCACCGTCAGCCAAACCGCCGTCCACACCGCGCACCGCGCCCTCTATCTCACCGCCACGGTCGACCTCGCCGAAACCGGCCTCGAGCACGGCATGTGGTCCATCAACGCGCAGGAAGACGGCAACCCCAACGCTTGGACTGGCTGGACCATCAACGGCTCCAACGCCACCCGCACCCTCAGCGGTTTCGACTACGGAGCCGGCGTCACCGGCACCGTCAAAGTGTTGGTGGAAAACTACGCTGCGAGCGCTCCCGCCGTGTGCGCCCGTGCCCGCATCACCCTCGCCAACGGCGCCACCCTCGAGAAATGGCTCCGCGTCACCACCGCCTCCCGCGGCCTCTTCGCCTTCGGCCTGCTCGCCCGCGATACCATCGTCATGTCCGGCGGCGCTTGGGTCGATAGCTGGCAATCCGACCCCGACAACGATCCGGCCACGCCCCCCGTCGGCTGGAGTCCCGGCGTCGCCCGTGACAACGGCAGCCTCGCCAGCGCCTCCACCGCCCTGCCCTCCATCTCCATCGGCAGCGCCGACCTCTATGGCACCACCGCCGTCGGCAGCTCTCTCATGGCAGGCCTGGCCATGAGCTGGGGTGGTCAGGTCGGCCCCCGCGGCATGCCGATCGCCGGCCCCTACAACCTCGCCCCGGGCGCGCTCACCACCAACTTCACTGCCAACTTCGAAACCGTCACCGTGCCTTCCGGCGCCACCCCGCGCTCCCCCTACGTCCTGCCCCGCAGCGTTGCCGGCCCACCCTACTACCTCGCCGCCGAAACCATCGGCAGCCCCGGCGCCACCACCTACCTCCAACTCGATTCCATGTCGGTCGCCGGCGCTGCCACCCTCACCATCGAGGGCGACGTCACCCTCTACCTGCCCCCCTCCGGCATCACCACCCTCAACGTCGCCGGCAGCGGCCGCATCCGACTCGCCCCCGACGCGTCGCTCACCATCTACACCCCGGGCAACATCACCGTATCCGGTGCCGGCATCACCAACCCCTCCGCGCCCGCCAATCTGCAAATCTGGAGCAACCGCAACGGCAGCCTAGGACAAACCATCCGCCTCGCCGGCAGCGGCGCCCTCAACGCCGCCATATACGCCCCCGACGCCGACTTGATTCTGCCCGGCCACACCGACTTTGCCGGCGCCGCCGTCGTCAACTCCGCCACCCTTTCCGGCAGCGGCTCCTATCATTTCGACGAGTCGCTCAAAAACTTCGGCTCCGGTGGTTCCGTCGCCATCGACAACTACAGCGAACTCAACACCGCCGCCAGCCGCAGCCCCTACATCGCCCGGCTGAGCCTCTGATCCACGACCCCGCCCGCGTCGGCCTACCTCAGGCCGACTGGAACCACACGATGCGCCCGCACTGATCGCACTTGGCGAGCTCCTCGCCCTTGCGCGCCACGGAGTCGATCTCGCCGGAAACCTTCAGGTGGCAGCCCGAGCAATTGCCCCCCTCGATCGCCACACACACCGGAAACTGCCGCTCCGCGATGCGATCAAACTCCCGTTGGTAACGCTCCGAAATCGGTTCCCGCGCCGCCGCCACCGCCGCCTCCACTTCGGCCAGCTCGGCCTTCAAGTTGGTCTCCCGCTCGCGCAGCACGGCGATCTTCTCTTCGTGCCCGGAAATGTTCTCCTTCAACGACGTTTCGGCCGCGTTGAAACGCTCCTTGGCCGCATCGATCGCATACATGATCTCGAGCTCCTGCCCCTCGAGTTCGCCGATCTTCCCTTCCATCGATTCGATTTCCTGGCCCAGCGCCTGATACTCGTCGTTCTTCTTCACCAACGACTGCTGGGTCTTGTATTTGGCCAGCTTGTCCTCCGCCGTGCCGATCTCGGTCTCCAATAACTTCTTCTTGGTCTCGAGTTCGCGCCACTCCGTCTTTGCCGTTTCGATCGCCGCCTTTTCCGCATCGATCTTCGCCTGCACCCGCCCCACGTCGCCCGGGATGGCTTCGATTTGGTGAACGAGCCCCCTACGGGCCTGTTCGCGATCTTGAAGGACGAGGATGGGTTCGATGGCCGGGTGTCGCATGAAAGGGATAACTCGGGGAAACCCTACCGATCAGCCGAGCGACGGGAAGCGCGCATTCGCATCAGGTTGAGGATTTAGGATTTCCAAACTGGGGATTTGGCGCCGCAACGCCGCACTAGATGTAATACATTTCATCGGCGCTACGATTCACCATTTGCTCCAAGGTGCACGTCCGACACTTCGCTTCCAAGGTCTCCCGCACCTCCTGCCACACCGCATCCACCTGCGCCCCGCTGAAGCCCTCTCCCGAGGCATTCAGATCGAGCACCTCCCCCTCGATCAACCGCACGATATCATAGAGGGTCACCGACTCCGGCGCCCGCGCCAGGGCATAACCGCCCTGCTTGCCCCGCTTGCTGATGATCAGGCCGCCGTTGCGCAGCTCACTCAGGATCTGCACCAGGTAATTGGCCGGCACCGCCTCGATCCTCGCCAGATCCTCGATGTGCGACAATTCGTCCGTCCCAAACGACCGCGCCATCTGCGCCAGGACCCGGCAGGCATAATCAACTTTGACCGAGAGCTTCACTAAGCGCCGGACCCTAAAAGGATATCTTGAGTCGGCAACCTAAAATACTTGAAAACATGCCACTCACCTGCACTTCCCGTCACAAATTTTCAGTTGTGAGGGACATCGATTTCCGATGCTCTTTGGCCTTTAGAATCCATCCCAATTTATATTCTGCATGTCCGACCCTACTGACCCGGTTCCGCCTCCCGAAAACCCCGCCATCTCCGGCACCTACGACGCCTCCAAATTGGGCAAGCTCGAGGGCCTCGAGGCCGTCCGCAAAAAGCCCGGCATGTATATCGGTGGCACCGACGAGCGAGCGCTCCACCACTGCGTCTCCGAAGTGCTCGACAACTCCGTCGACGAACACCTCGCCGGCCACTGCAAACGCATCGATGTGGCCATCCATGTCGACGGCTCCATTTCCATCCGCGACGACGGCCGCGGCATCCCGGTCGACATCCACCCGCAATACGGCATCCCCGGCGTCGAGATGGTGCTCACCACCCTGCACTCCGGCGGTAAATACGGCCAGGGCGGTTACAAATTCTCCGGCGGCACCCACGGCGTCGGCGCCAAGTGCGTGAACGCCGTCTCCGAGTGGTTCGAGGTCGAGGTCTCCCGCAACGGGCAGGTCCACCACATGAAGTTCGAGCGCGGCAAGACGGTCAAACCCCTCAACGTCATCGGCAAAGCCCGCGGGACCGGCACCTACATCACCTTCAAGCCCGACCCCGAGATCTTCAAGGAGACCACCACCTTCGTCGGCGACCGCATCGCCCAACGCCTGCGCGAACTCGCCTTCCTGAACAGCGGCCTCGAAATCTCCTTCGTCGACGAGCGCCCGGCCACCCCCAAGCCCGTCACCTTCCTCTACAAGGACGGCGTCAAGGAGTTCGTCCGCCAGCTCAACGAGGGCAAGCAGGTCCTCCACCCGGACCCCGTCCGCATTTTCAAGCAGGTTGAGCTCCTCATCGACGAGAAGCCCAACGAGATCCACCTCGAAGTCGTTCTCCAATACAACGACTCCTTCAACGACCAGGTGCTCTGCTACACCAACACCGTCCATAATCCCGACGGCGGCACCCACCTCTCCGGTTTCCGCAGCGCCCTGACCCGCGCCATCAACCAATTCTCCCGCGCCAACAAGCTGCTCAAGGACAAGGACCCGCAGATCACCGGCGACGACGTCCGCGAAGGCCTCGCCGCCGTCATCTCGATCAAGCACTCCGACCCGAAGTTCGAGTCGCAAACCAAGGTCAAGCTGCTCTCCCCCGAGGTCGAGTCCACCGTCGGCTCCGCCTCCTACGAGGGGCTCATGCAGTATTTCGAGACCAACCCCAATGTCGCCAAACGCCTCGTCGACAAGGCCCTCAACGCCGCCCGCGCGCGCGAAGCCGCCCGCAAGGCCCGCGAGACCATCCGCAAGGGTGCCCTCTCCTCCGGCGGCCTGCCCGGCAAACTGGCCGACTGCTCCGAACGCGACCCTTCCGTCGCCGAGCTCTACATCGTGGAGGGTGACTCCGCCGGTGGCTCCGCCAAACAGGGCCGCGATCGCCGCTACCAAGCCATCCTCCCCCTGCGCGGTAAACTCATCAACTCCGAGAAGGCCCGCCTCGACAAGGTGCTCTCCAACGAGGAAATCCGCACCCTCATCACCGCCATCGGCACCGGCATCGGCCACGCCGATGACGCCGGCGGCTTCAACCCCGACAAAGCCCGCTACCACCGCATCATCGTCATGACCGACGCGGACGTCGACGGCTCCCACATTCGCACCCTGCTCCTCACCTTCCTCTACCGTCAGATGAAGGGCCTCATCGAGCGCGGTTACGTCTACATCGCCCAGCCGCCGCTCTACAAAATCAAGCGCAAGCGCCGCGAGCAATACGTCGACAACGACGAGCAACTGAACCGCATCCTCCTCGAGCTCGGTTCCGAAGACGTCACCCTCACCCGCCTCAAGGACAACCACCTCTTCGCCGCCGAACAGATCGACCGCATCGTCGAAAACCTCGCCGCCCTCGAAAAACTCGGCACCGGCGTCACCCGCTACGGCGCGTCGCTCAGCGAGTATCTCGATCAGCACGACAAAGAAACCCTCGCCCTGCCGCGCTACATCGCCCGCATCCGCGAGGGCAACAAGGAGAGCCACGAGTTCCTCCGCGACGAGATGGCCCGCGCCGAGTTTAACCACAACATGGGCCTCGACGCCGACCTCGATGCCGAGGAAACCGCCGGTGAAGGTGAAGACGGCAGCGACGCCCCCGCGACGGCCTCCCCCTCGGTCACCGCCACCGGCCTCTCCTCCAAGGATGGCGCCCTCACCCGCCGCATCACCCTGCACGAGATCTTCGAGTCCACCGAGATGACCAAGCTCCTGCAGGCCATCCGCGCCTCCGGGCTCGAGATCAACCGCTTCCATCCCACCGAGGAAGCGCGCTACGTCGTCACCGAAAACGCCGGCCAAAAGAACGAGTCCGTCACCGAGCTGCACGCCCCCCTCGATGTGCTCAGCCACATCCGCACCCTCGGTCGCAAGGGCCTCTCCATCCAACGTTACAAGGGTCTCGGTGAAATGAATCCGAAGCAGCTCTTCGAAACCACGATGGACCCCGACAAACGCCGCCTGCTCAAGGTCAACATCGCCGACGCCGCCAAAGCCGACGCCCTGTTCACCCTGCTCATGGGCGACGAAGTCCCCCCGCGCCGCCAATTCATCGAAGACAACGCCCTCAACGTCTCCTACCTCGACGTCTAAGCGCCATGAAGCTCAAAGCCATCATCCACAAGGCCGACGAAGGCGGGTATTGGGCGGAAGTTCCCGCCCTGCCCGGCTGCGTCACCCAAGGCGAAACCCTCGACGAACTGAACGCCAATCTCCGCGAAGCCATCGAAGGCTGGCTGGCCGTCGAAGAGGAACAAGCCGCCTACGGCTCCGAAGACCAAGTGGTCGAAGTGGCTCTTTGAGGAGCCGACGGGATTAACAAATATTAACAAGGTATTTCCCTTGGATGACCAAGATCTGTCTTAAACTGAACCAGCATGAAGCAAATCTCCGGCAAAGACTTCGTGCGCACCGCTGAACACCATGGTTGGCAACTCAAACGCATCCAAGGCAGCCACCACATCCTCGGCAAACCCGGCCACCGCGAGCGCCTCGTCGTCCCCGTCCACGGCAACCAGCCTCTCAAAACCGGACTCCTCCACCATCTTTTAAAAACCGCCCAGCTCACCGAAGCCGATCTCTGACCTTCCCCGTCTGATTTCACTCTTCACCACTCTCCATTCCCCATTCGTAACCCGTGTTCACCGCCAACGAAAAACTCACCACGGCCAACATCACCGACATCATGCAGACGGCCTACATCGACTACTCGATGTCGGTCATTGTCTCCCGCGCGCTCCCCGATGCCCGCGACGGCCTCAAGCCCGTCCAGCGCCGCATCCTCTACGCCATGCTGCGCGAAGGCCTGCTCCACAACCGCGCCTTCGACAAGTGCGCCGGTGTCGTCGGTGAAGTCCTCAAAAACTATCACCCGCACGGCGACTCCTCCGTCTACGACACCCTCGTGCGTATGGCGCAAAACTGGGTCATGCGCTACCCGCTCATCGACCCGCAGGGTAACTTCGGTTCCGTCGATGGCGACCCGCCCGCCGCCTACCGTTACACCGAGTCGCGCCTCACCGCCCTCGCCGAAACCCTCCTCGCCAACATCGAGGAAGAGACCGTCGACTTCGCCCCCAATTACAAGGAGTCGACCACCGAGCCCACCGTCCTGCCCTCCGCCCTGCCGCACCTGCTCATGAACGGCTCGACGGGTATCGCGGTCGGTATGGCGACCAACATCCCGCCCCACAATCTCGACGAACTCATCGCCGCCACCTGCGCGATCATCGACCGCCCCGACATCACCCTCGAGGAGGTCTGCCAGTTCATCAAGGGCCCCGACTTCCCCACCGGCGGCGTCATCGTCGGCACCGCCGGCATCGATTCCTACCTGCGCACCGGCAAGGGCATCGTCCGCATGCGCGGCAAGGCCCACACCGAGGAGATGAAAACCGGTGGTGAGCAGATCATCATCACCGAGATCCCCTACAACGTAAACCGCGCCAACCTCGTCTCCAAGATCGCCGAACTCGTCTCCGACAAGACCATCGAAGGCATCCGCGACCTCCGCGACGAATCCGACGAAAACACCCGCATCGTCATCGAGCTCAAGCGCGGCGAACAAGCCGAGCCCATCCTCAACCAACTCTACAAGAAGACCGCCCTCGAGTCTTCCTTCGGCGTCACACTCCTCGCTCTCGACGACAAGCGCCCGAAGCAGATGAACATCCGCGAGCTGCTCGATTGCTACATCGAGCACCGCCGCGACGTCATCACCCGCCGCACCCAATACCGCCTGCGCAAGGCCGAGGATCGCGCCCACATCCTCGAGGGCTACAAGATCGCCCTCGATAACCTCGACGACTTCGTCCGCATCATCCGCGCCTCCTCCAACCGCCAGGAGGCCAAGGAGAAATTGATGGCGAAATACCCGCTCACCGAGCGCCAGACCGACGCCATTCTCGAGCTCCGTCTCTACCAACTCACCGGCCTCGAGCGCGACAAGATCGAAGAGGAATACGCCCAACTGCTCCGCCTCATCGAAGAGCTCCGCGGCATCCTCGAATCCGAGCGCCGCCTGCTCGACGTCATCAAGGAAGAGCTCGTGGAAGCCGGCGGCAAATACAGCTCCGCCCGCAAGTCCGACATCGTCCCCGACATGGGCGACTTCCGCATGGAGGACGTCATCCCCAACGAGGGCATGGTCATCACCATCTCGCACTCCGGCTTCATCAAGCGCACCCGCGTCGCCGAATACCGCTCCCAGAAGCGCGGCGGCAAGGGTATCATCGGAGCGGATACCTACACCGATGACTTCGTGGAACACCTCTTCACGGCGCAGACCCACGACTACATCCTCTTTATCACCAGCCACGGCCAGTGCCTCGCCCGCAAGGTCTACCAGATCCCGGAGGGCACCCGCACCTCCAAGGGCAAGTCGGTGAAGTCCTTCCTCTCCCTCGACGACGGCGAAAAGATCGCCGCCATGCTCACCACCTCCGACTTCGACGAGGAGCACTTCCTCGTCATGGCCACCAAGGAGGGGCAGATCAAAAAGACCGCCCTCGCCGCCTACACCAACTCGACCCGCGACTCCGGTATCATCGGCATCAACCTGGCCGAAAACGACACCGTCATCGGCTGCGTGCTCACCAACGGTGCCAACGAGATCATCCTCGTTTCCAACCTCGGTCTCGCCGTCCGCTTCCGCGAACAAACCGAGACCGGCGAGGTGCTCTTCCGCGCCACCGGCCGCGCCACCAGCGGCGTCACCGGCATGCGCTTCAAAAAGAAGGGCGACTACCTCCAGGCCATCGAAGTGGTCGATCTCGAGAAGAAGTTCCTCGTCGCCAGCCAAAGCGGCCTCGGCGTGCGGACCCGCTTCGAAGATTACCGCCTCATCAACCGCGGCGGCTCGGGCGTCACCGCTCAGGACCTGCCCCGGGACGGCTCCGTTTCGTTGGTTGGCGCCCTCGGCGTCAAGGACACCGACGAGATCATGCTCCTCACCTCCAAGGGCCAAAGCATCCGCTGCCCGGTCGACACCATTCGCGAAACCAACCGCGGCGCCAAGGGCGTGAAGCTCCTCACCCTCGGTGAAGGCGACTCCCTGCTCTCCATCGCCAAGGTCGTGGAATCCGAAGAGGAACTCGACGCCGCTGCCGCCGCCATCGGCGAGACCGCTGCAGACGCCGCCGATGCCGCCGCCGAGACCACCCCGTCGACCGGCGACACGCCGTCCACCGACGACGCGGAACCGGACGCCGCAGCTGACGCGGACGACGAGTCCTGAACCTAATCCAACTCTACATCAAATCGCCGCGGTCACCCCACCGCGGCGATTTTGTATCTGCTTGCCGGGCAATCTGTCTGCCCACCTCGAACTGGAATTTGCTTCCGGTGTCATTGCTCCATATTCTCAACGCCTGTGTCCGACGAAGCCGAACGCCACCGCCTCCACCAAAACGAACGCCGGGAGATCTACTGGAAACGCTGGGGTCCCTACCTCGCCGACCGCCAGTGGGGCACCGTGCGCGAAGACTACTCGGCCGACGGCGACGCCTGGCGCAATTTCCCCCATGACCACGCCGCCGCCCGCGCCTACCGCTGGGGCGAAGACGGCTTGCTCGGCCTCTGCGACAATGAGGGCCGCCTGTGCTTCGCCCTCGCCCTCTGGAACGGCCAGGACCCGATCCTCAAGGAACGGCTCTTCGGCCTCACCGGCCCCGAGGGCAACCACGGCGAAGACGTCAAAGAACTCTACTTCCACCTCGAGAACACGCCCACCCACAGCTGGATGCAGGCGCTCTACAAATATCCGCAGTCGGTCTTCCCCTACGACCAACTCGTCACCGAAAACCGCCGTCGCAATCGCGAGCAGCCCGAGTTCGAACTCACCGACACCGACGCCTTCGCCGACAACCGCTACTTCGATATCTTCATCCGCTACGCCAAAGCCGACGCCGATGACCTTCTGATCGAGATCGAAGCCATCAACCGCGGTCCCGACCCCGCCCCGCTTCACCTCCTGCCCACGTGGTGGTTTCGCAACACCTGGTCCTGGGGCTGCGCCCACGAGGGTTGCCTCGCCGCGCCCTCCATCCGCGCCACCGAAAACCCCGGCTTCGTCGCCGCCCAACACGAGCAGCTCGAGGACTGGCTCTTCGCCGTCGAAGACGACGCGCTGCCTTGGTATTTCACCAACAACGAGACCAACAACCAGCGTCTCTTCAACAGCCCCAACACCACGCCCTACACCAAGGACGCCTTTCACCGCCGCGTGATCCACGGCGAGACGGACGCGGTCAATCCCGACCAACACGGCACCAAATGCGCCGCCCACGCCAGCGTCACGCTCGAGCCCGGCGCCTCCCACGTGCTGCGCGCCCGCTTCCGCCCGGCCGCCGGCGCCCCGCCGCGCGCTGAGTGGTTCGGCGAGACCTTCACCGCTGTATTCGAAAAACGGCGACAAGAGGCGGCCGACTTCTACGCCGCCCTGCCCGATCGGCCCACCGACCCCGCCGCCGCCACCGTCGTCGAACGCGCTTACGCCGGCCTCCTCTGGTCGAAACAGTTTTACCACTACATCGTGGCCGACTGGCTCAAAGGCGATCCGCACCAACCGCCGCCCCCGCCCGGCCGCCACGCCATCCGCAACTCCGAATGGCGCCACCTCTACAACCGCCGCGTCATCTCCATGCCCGACAAGTGGGAATACCCGTGGTATGCGGCGTGGGATCTCGCCTTTCACATGATCCCCTTCGCGCGGATCGACCCCGAGTTCGCCAAGGTGCAACTCAACCTCTTCCTGCGCGAATGGTATATGCACCCCAATGGCCAACTCCCGGCCTACGAGTGGAACTTCTCCGACGTCAATCCACCCGTCCACGCCTGGGCCTGCTGGCGCGTCTACAAACTCACCGGCCCCCGCGGCCAGCGCGACACCCTCTTCCTCGCCCGCACCTTCCAAAAGCTGCTCCTCAACTTCACCTGGTGGGTCAACCGCAAGGATCCCAACGGCAACAACCTCTTCGGCGGCGGCTTCCTCGGCCTCGACAACATCGGCGTCTTCGATCGCTCCAAACCGCTCCCCATCGGCGGCTCCCTCGCCCAGGCCGACGGCACCGCCTGGATGGCGTTCTACTGCAGCACCATGCTCGCCATGGCGCTCGAACTCGCCGAAACCAAACCGGAATACGAAGACATCGCGTCCAAGTTCTTCGAACACTTCGTGTCCATCGCCGATGCCATGAACGAGCTCGGCGGCACCGGTCTCTGGCACGAGGAAGACGGTTTTTATTACGACCAATACCTGCCGCCCGACGGCCCTCCGGAACCCCTGCGCGTGCGCTCCATGGTCGGCATCATCCCGCTCTTCGCCGTCGAGTTCATCGACCACAACCGCCTCGACCAACTCCCCGGTTTCGCGCAACGCACCCGCTGGTTTTTGGAGAACCGCAAAGACCTCGCTGCGCAGATTTCCTACTTCACGCCCGACGGCGGCAAGGAGGGCCTGCACCTGCTCGCCATCCCGTCGCGCGAACGCCTCACCCGCGTCCTGCGCTACGTTTTCGATGAGAACGAATTTCTCTCCCCCTACGGTCTGCGCTCGTTGTCCAAGGCCCACTACGACGACCCCTTCATCATGCACACCGGGGACGAAACGCACTGCGTGTCCTACGAACCGGGCGAGTCCTCCTCCTTCATGTTTGGCGGCAACTCCAACTGGCGCGGCCCCGTGTGGTTCCCGCTCAACTACATCTTCATCGAGGCCCTCGAGCGTTATCACCACTTCTACGGTGACAACTTCACCATCGAATACCCCACCGGCAGCGGCAACGCCCTCACCCTCGCGCAGATCGCCGAAGATCTCGCCCAACGCCTCGGCAAACTCTTCCTGCCCGATCCCGAGACCGGCCGCCGTCCCTCCCTCGGCAACGACGACCGTTACGCCAATGATCCGCATTGGCGCGACCTCGTGCTCTTCCACGAATACTTCCACGGCGACACCGGCCAGGGCCTCGGCGCCAGCCACCAAACCGGCTGGACCGCCCTCGTCACCCGCCTCCTCGAAAGCTAGCCGCGCACGCCGAGTGTAGCAGCGGCCGTGTCGGCCGCTCCCATGTGCCTCTCAGCTCGACGCGTCTTCCTGTGGCCGTGGCATCCACCCTTCCACCTGTAGGGCTGCCGCTTGCGGCACGCCACCTTGCCTCTCGGCACGCAACCCCGCCCCACCGCAGCGCGAGCAAGCTCGCAGCCTACATTCCGTGTTCGCCCCCACCATGTAGGCTGCGAGTTTACTCGCGCTCCGCTGCCCCTCCGCCACCCACCTCCCCCTCCCGTGGCCGAGACATCCCTGCCTCGGCAAGCACCGCCTCCCCACCCGCAACATTTTCCCCGCGCTCTCCCACGCCACAGTTGACTCTCCGCCACGCCTGCAGCCTCCTTTACCTTCCTCTCTTTTCACCGCCGTGAATCACCTCCTCGAACCAGAAGATACCGATCCTCTGCCTCCGCAGCCGAACCTGCGGTAGCCGGCGTTCCTGTATCTGGTGACTCTGGCGAAGCGGGTTCGGTCTCAGCCCACCGTCCCTCCTCAAATCACCTTCGCCATGGCAGTTCGAATTTCCGATCTCCTCGATCCTGCTCGCATCGATTTGAACGTGCGCAGCGCGCGTCGCACGACCGCGCTCGCCCAGGTTGCCGGCCTGTTGGAATCGCATGAGGCGATGACCAACTACAAGGGCTTCTACAAAGACCTGCTCGCGCGCGAACGCCTCGACTCCACCTGTCTCGGTAACAGCGTCGCCCTGCCGCACGCCCGCACCGATCACCTCAAGGAAACCTTGCTCGCCGTCGGTCGCCACGACCGCGGCATCTATTTCGAGAAAGCCGACGAACACGTGAAACTCATGTTCCTGCTCGGCACCCCCAAGAAGGATCCCACCGCCTACCTTTCCCTCGTCAGCCGCCTCTGCAAACTGGTCAAGCAGCCCGCCCTGCGCACCGCCTTGCTCGAAGCCGAGACCCCCGCCGAATTCATCGCCGCCGTCACCGACGCCGAGGCGAAGCTGTAAACGCCCCCGCTGCTCAATTTCAGCGTTTCCGCGTTTCGGCATTTCCGCTTTCTTCCACCGCGATGATCTCCTCCTTCGTCTTCAGCGATGGCAAAGTCGTCGGCACCGACCTCGAGCTCGATGCCCTGCGACTCGTGCGCGCCGACAAGGGACTCTTCCTCTGGGTCGACCTCAGCGACCCCACGCCCGAGGAGATCCGCGACGTCCTCGAAACCCTCTTCGCCTTTCACCCGCTCGCCATCGAGGACTGCGTGACGCCGACCGATGTGCCCAAGCTCGAAGACTACGACGATTACCTCTTCATCGTCATGCACGCGGTCGACTTCACCCGCACGGAGAAGTTCAACACCACCGAGCTCGATCTCTTCCTCGGCAAAAACTTCGTCGTCACGTTCCGCCGTGCCGAACTCAAAGCCGTCGACGGCGTGCTCGATCGCTGCCGCAAGACCACCGCCCCCTTTGCCAAGGCCCCCGATCGCATCGCCCACTACGTCCTCGATGCCATCATCGACCTCTACCAACCCGTCACCGACGAGTTCCGCGAGGAGTTGGAGGACATCGAGGCCGAGCTGCTTTCACCCGAGCAAAAGGACCTCATTCCCACCCTGCTCGAAACCCGCGAGGAGTTGGCCCACTTGCGTCGCATCATCGCTCCGCAGCGCGACGTCATCAACCGCCTCGCCCTCGGTGAATCCGACCTCATCCGGCCGGTCATGCTGCCCTACTTCCGCGACTTGAAGGACAACCTCGTGCGCATCAACGAGCGTGCCATCACCTTCTCCGATCAGCTGCTCATCGCCTTCGACCTCTTCCTGTCCAAGTCCGGCTTCCAAGCCAACGAAGGCATCAAAGTCCTTACCGCCCTTACCGCCATCACCCTGCCCGCCATGGTCATCGGCACCTGGTTTGGCATGAACTTCAACCACATGCCCGAGCTGCACACCGCCGCCGGCTACCCGGTCGTCCTCCTCCTCACCCTCGCCGTCTCCGGCACCATGTGGTGGTGGTGCAAAAAACGCCGCTGGATCTAAGCGCGGCTCCGCCGCGCAAGTATCAACATTCAAGTTTCAAGTCTCAAGAAACAGCCCCCCCCGCGCCAAGTCGGCGCCGCTGACTCCACTTCTTACTTCATACATCCTACTTCTTACTTCCACCCGTGGTCACCTCCCTCATCTACCGTCACAACCGCCTCGCCGTGGAGAATCCGCCCACGAGCACGCTGGCGGCGTTACGCGAAGAGCCGGGGGTCATGATGTGGATCGACATGGTCAACCCGGCGGAGAAACACGTGAAGCGCATCATGCAGGACCTCCTGCAATTGCACCCGCTCGTCATCGAGGACTGCGCCTCCGACAACCCCTTCCCCAAACTCGAGATCTACGACGACTACCTGCACCTCGTCATGCACGCGGTCGACTACTCTCGCACCGACAAGTTCACCACCACCGAACTCGATCTCATCATCGGGAAGAACTTCCTGCTCACCTTCCACCATCAGCCCCTGCGTCCGGTGCAGGCCGCCATCGACAAGTTTGTGCGCACGCCCAAACGCCTCGTTCGCGGCCCCGATCGTTTTGCCCACACCATCCTGGACTACATGGTCGACGCCTACCAACCGGCCCTCGCCGAGCTGCGTCAGGAACTCGAGGACATCGAATGGGACGCCCTCCACGAAGGCACGCCCGAAGACCTCTTCCCGCGCGTGCTCGACCTGCGCAAGGAGCTCGCTCAACTGCGCCAGATCGTGCGCCCGCAGCGACAGACCGTCAGCGAACTTTCCCGCGGTAAAACCAAGTTCATCCGCAAAGTCATTCTGCCCTACCTGCGCGATCTCGGGGAAGAAATGCAGCGGCTCGAATCGCAGGCCTCCGGCTGGTCCGACCAGCTCATCTTGTCCTTCCGCGTCTTCCTCAACCGCTCCAGCCACGAAGCCTCCGAAGGCATCCGTGTGCTCACCTCGCTCACCGCACTCTCCATTCCGCCGCTGCTCATCGGCGGCTGGTTCGGCATGAACTTCGAGCACATGGACATCCTCGACAGCGGCTGGGCCTACCCGCTCACCTTGGCCGTAACCGTCGCCTGCACCGCCGGCATGGCCGCCTTCATCCGCCGCCGCGGCTGGCTGTAAAAGCAACAAAACAGCCGCTCACCGAGCCCGGTTCACCAACAAAAAAGCCTCCCCATCGGGAGGCTTTTGACGTTCTTGGCGGTTGAAAAAACCCGCCGGGCGTCAGCTCGAGCTCTGAATGCGTTCGGCTTCGACTTCGAGGCGGTCCACCAGATCGGACATCTGGTCGACCACCGCTTGGATGGTCGCCGGATCCGACAGGTCGACCCCCGCCTTGCGCAGCTGCTCCATCGGGTGGTCGTTGCCGCCGCTGCGCAGCAGGTCGAGGTAACGCTCCGTCGCCGCCGCTTTTTCTTCGGCGGTGCCGGTCGTCATCGCCTTGTAAACCTGCGCCGACGAGGCGAAGCAGGTCGCGTATTGGTAAACATAATACGGCGAGTTGAAGAAGTGCGGGATGCGCGTCCACGTGTAGCGGTAGAGTTCATCCTTGGCCACCGCATCGCCATAGTAGTCCTCAAGCAGACCCATATAGATTTCCGATAGGCTGTCCGGCGTGATCGGCTGCCCTTGCTCCACCTTCTGGTGCGCCTGCCACTCGTAGTCGGCAAACATCACCTGGGTGTAGAAGGTGCCCACGATGTCATCGATCGCCTGTTGTAGGAGGAGGAAACGCTCCTTCGGGTCCTCCGTGCGGCTGAGCAACAACTCGAGAAGGAACCGTTCATTGGTGGTCGAAGCAACCTCGGCCACAAAGATGGTGTAGCTGGCCGTCGCGAAAGGCTGGGTTTCGTAAGCCAGCTCCGTGTGCATCGAATGCCCCATCTCATGCGCGAAGGTGAACACGGCATCCATCGTGTCGTTGTAGTTCATCAGCATGTAGGGCCCCACCCCATACACGCCGGCACTGTAGGCGCCGCTGCGCTTGCCTTCGTTTTCATAAACGTCGAGGCGACGGTTGTTGAGCAGGGCCGCCATTTTCTGCTGATAGGCTTCACCGAGCGGCGCGACCGACTCGAGCACCGTGTCCTTCACGTCGTCGTAGGGATACACGCGGTCGTCCTCCAGGAGCGGCAGCGAGCCGTCGTAGAGGTGGTAGCTGTCGAGCCCGAGCATCTTGGCCCGGATCTTCACGTAACGCTGCAACGGCTCCGTGCCGCCGCGCACGGTTTCGACCAGGGTTTTGTAGACGTCGACCGGCACGTTGTTGCCGTCGAGTGCGGCCTCCAAGGTCGAGCTGTAGTTGCGCGCCTGCGCGCCAAACCAATCCCGTTGCAGGCTCGCATTGTAAATCGCCGCGTAAGTGTTCCTGTTGGCCGCATAGGTTTCGTAGTGGCCCTCAAATGCCGCCTGACGATCGGCCTGATTGCGCGCGGTGTTCAGCGTCCGCGAGTAACCGCCATAGGACAGTTTCACCTTCTCGCCGGTGGAGAGTTCGACCTCCGGGAAATCGATATCCGAAGTGCTCAGCTCCTGATAGATCGTGCGCGGCGTGCCCGAGAACTGCGAGGAGTAGGACATCAGACGCTCACCGTCCGCATCGAGCGTGTGCTCAGCCTGGCGGAACGCTTCCTCGATCGGGAAACGATATGGCGCCAGCTTCGGCTCGGAGTTGAGCCACTCGCCCACCGTGCCGTAGCCGACCTCGAGCAACTCCGGCGTGAACCACGACGCGGCCGTGCCGAGCTTGGCAAACAAGGCCGTCACGCGCTGGAAGCGCCCCGAAATCTCGGTGTTGCGCGTGTCCACGTCACGCTGCAGCTGCGGATAGCGGTAGAGTTTAAACTGCAACCGACCGATGTCGTCGGACAACTCCGAGGCCCGCACCAACGCCTCCGGCCCACTCGCCAGCGTGCCCTGCAACGCCGCATAGTCGTCGATGAGGCCGTCCAACACCGCCATGTCCGCCTCCCACGCTTCCCAGTTCGGATAGATCTGAGAAAAGTCCCATTTGTAGTCCTCCGCGATCTCGTCGCGGTTCATGGTATCGGGTTTAGCCATAAGCGAGGGGTTAAACAACAAGGTCGTCACACCTGCCATACAGGCGACCTTCCAGCGCGGAGAGATGAATTGCATTGCTCATCCCCAGCTAATCCCGTGCCCGCGGCAAGCCAAGTGCAGGGGCAAACCGGTCTGTCCATCGCTTTGCGACATGCCCCTCCCGCCGCCAGTTTAGCCGACCGGCCTAACCTTTCGCGTCGCTCTTCGCCTGCTCTCGTCGACCTCGCGCCGAGACATGGCCGCGGATCCGGCTGTTCAGCCCCGTTTGTTCGATCTTTTGCTGCTTGATCTGTGCCTTCTGATTCTCGCTCGGACGCTTAACCGCGGCGGCTTCAGGGTTGGGGCTGGAGGAGTTGGGCTGTGCTTTGGACATGGGGATTTCTCCGGTTGAGGGTTCGATGGCACGGACCGGGCGCCTTCCGGCTGGTTCCCGCTCGCCCGCCAAATCCGCCCTGCTGCTTGCGCTCTGCATCTGCCCGCGCATCCCTCTGCCATGGCATTGCCTTCTGCATTGGTGCTCGATTTCGACGGCCTCATCCTCGACACGGAAACCGCCCTCATCGACGCGTGGTCCGCGGTTCATCAGGAACAGGGCTGCGCCTTCGATCGCGCCCGCGGCGCCGGCATCATCGGCCACGTCGGCATTGTATTCGATCCGTGGGAAGGCATCCCCCCCGCCGTCGACCGCGACCACCTGCAGGATCGTTTTGTAATCCTGAAAGACCGCATCATTTCCGACCAACCCATCCTGCCCGGCGTGGTCGCCCTGCTCGATCACGCCCACGCCGAGGGCATCCCGCTGGCCGTCGCCTCCAACTCGCCGCACGACCACGTCGATCGTCACCTGCAACGCCTCGGCCTCTTCGAACGGTTTGCCACCGTGGTCTGCCGCGAGGACGTGCCGCACGGCAAACCCGCCCCCGACGTCTACTTGGAGGCCTGCCGCCGCCTCACTGCCGATCCCGCCGCCGCCATCGCTTTCGAAGACTCCGTGCCCGGTCACCACGCCGCCCACGCCGCGGGCCTGCGGGTGGTCGTCATCCCCAACCCCTGCACCGTCGACCACACCTTCACTCACGCCGCCCGCCGCCTCGACACGCTCGCCGACGTCCCCCCGGCCGCATTGCTGACTTCGCTATAGTTAAAGTCAGCCTTCGCGCCGGCCTATTTCAGCTTTTCAGCCTTTCCGCTTTCAGCGTTTGTAGACGTCGTTTGCTTCCTCCTCGCTACAATGTCCTCGGCGTCGGCGTGCACGCCCTCGACCTCGCTCGCGCCACCCGGCTGGTGATCGAAACATCGGCGACCCCGCGCTCCGGCTACGTGTGTGTTGCCGACGCGCGCAGCATCATCGAAACCCGCGACGACCCGGCGCTGCGGGAGATCTTCAACCAAGCCTTCCTCGTCACCACCGATGGCATGCCACTCGTCTGGCGAGGCCCGCCCGGCACCCAACGCGTTTACGGTCCCGACTTGCTTCTCGCCGTCTGTGACGCCGGCCGCGCCAGTGGACTCCGCCACTATTTCTACGGCGGAGCACCCGGAGTTGCGACCGACCTCGCCGCCAAACTTTCCCAACGCTTCCCCGGCCTCGCGGTCGCCGGCACCCACACTCCGCCCTATCGTGAGCTCACCGCCGAGGAGGAAAATGTCCTCATCGCCGACATCGCCACGGCGCGTCCACACGTCGTCTGGGTCGGCATCAGCACGCCGAAACAGGAACGCTTCATGGCCCGCCTCGCGCCGCGCCTCGAAGCAGGCCTGCTCATCGGCGTCGGCGCCGCCTTTGACTTTCACAGCGGCCGCATTGCCCAAGCCCCTCGCTGGATCCAGCGCATTGGCTTTGAGTGGCTTTACCGCATCTGCCGCGAACCGGGCCGCCTCGGTCCGCGCTACCTCCGCACCCACCCGCGCTTTTTTTGGCTCATGCTACGAGAGCTCCTCACCGGGCGAAGCTAACCGAACACCTTCGCCAACATCCGTTCCACCGAACGGCGCACCCCCGGCGATAGCGGCTGCAGATACGGTCGTTGCGTGAGGACTTTCACCTCGCCCTCCAGGTCCGGATATTTGGCCAGCATCTGCAGGATGAACCGGATCGCGAACCACCGCAGCGCCGGCTTTTTGCGCACGTCCTCCCAGAACGCCACCGTATGGTTGAACAAGGTGCCCTCCTGCTCGTCGTTCAAATCCATGCGCGTAAGGATGCGCAGAATCTCCCGTTGATGCCCGTCGGCTCGCTCCGGCAAAGCCGCCAACAAGCCATCGATCGCCGGCCGCACCCGCGCATCATTGTCCTCCATGCGAGTATTGATCAACCACGCCGCCCGCCACGCATACGGCTGCCGATCCGTCGGGGCCAACATGATCGCCTCCGCCAGCGCCGCCGGGTGCGCATCCATGAAAGCCATCATGTCCTCCTTGTAGCCCTCCAACATCGCTCGCTCCAAACCACTCTGCGGCGCGGGCACGCCCTTGCGCTTCAACTCAGCTGCCGACAGTTCCGGTTTAGCGCGCTTCCCCATAATCAGCTTTCAGCCTTCAGCGTTTCAGCTTTTTAAAACAGGTCGCCCTGCGTCATCGCCTCCCGCTTGTCCGGATCAAGCGTGCTCATGGTGAGCAGCCACGGTAACGACTGCGCCGCCACTTCCGGTTCCGTGGCCAGATGTCGCAGCAACAGCGCCCCCGCCAGCGCATCATAGAGCGCCGCATGGTAACGTCGCCGATCCAGCGGACACAGCTCCAACGCGACCCGGTCCAACTCGTTCTGCAACCGCATCCGCCCCACCAATTCCTCCAGTCGCGCCGACTCCAACCCGAGGTAAAGTTGCGGATACAAACGCCCCGTATCGATCCATGGTCCCCACTCCGTGGATACAGCCCCCGGGCGCACCCAATCCGGCGCCTGCCGCGCGTAGGGCCACACGCTTTTCAGCATCGTGTTCTCCGCGTTCGCAAAGTGCGCGGCCAGCGGTCCGCTCTCCCGCAGACTCGCGAAACGTTCAAACTCCTCCGTAAACGGCGCCTCCTCCGCCACCGCCATCGGCTCGATGCCGTGCACCGCCACGTCCTCCGGCCGCACTCGGCCGGTCGCCCGACACAGCCGCGTTGCCGTATCCACAATCTCACCACCGCGCAACGTCACCACCCCGTATTCGAGGATGCCGCACGTCGCCCCGCCTTCGAAATCGATGAAGTGTATGGTCTGCGCCGGCCAGGACATCACCGACCAGCGAAACCCGGTTCCGCCCCGCAGCACAAGCCCGCAGCTGTCAGGTCGCGATTTACTCCGCCTCAGCCTTAGCCTTGGAACAGCGACTGCGCGCCGTCGATGAACAGCTCCGTGCCCGTCGTATGACTGGACGCGTCGCTGGCCAGAAACCACACCGCCTCGGCCACCTGCCCCGCCGTGCCCGGCTCTTCACCCGTCAGCGGGATCTTGCCGTCGGGAAACTCTACCGGCAGGCGCATGCGGGTCGGATCGTGCCGCTCGGTATTGTCGTCGATCTCCGAGTGAATCGCACCCGGACAGATCGTGTTCACCCGGATCCCGTCGCGCGCCAACTCCACCGCCAGCATCCGTGCCATCGCGACCTGCCCGGCCTTGGATGAGGCGTATGCCGTCGCGCCGGTGTTGGAAAACATCCGCGTGCCGTTGACCGACGCCGTGATGATGATCGACCCACCACGCCCGCCGCGCCGGATGAGCGGCACCGCCGCCTTCAAGGTGCGAAACGTGCCGGTGAGATTGATATCAATCGTCTTCGCAAAGTCGTCCTCCTCCAACGCGTCGATGCCATTCCACACGCCATTGATCCCGGCGTTGGCAAACACGATGTCGAGCCGCCCCCAGCGCGACTCCAACGCCGCCACCGCATCGCGCAGCGACGCCATGTCGGTCACATCGGCCGTCAAGACCATCGCTTCTCCCACCGTTTCGGCGCTGCCGTTAATCTCCTCCGCCACCTCTTCCAGCTCCTCCTCCGTGCGACCGAGCAGGCCAACATTGGCCCCAGCATGCGCCAACAATTTGGCCGTGGCACGGCCCAGGCCGGAGCCGGCACCGGTGACGAGAGCGACGTGCTGAAGGGGGGAATCGGACGGGATTTTCATGAGCAAAAGCAGCGATGGTTCAGATCGGCCAAAAAAAGTTTCGCAGACCGGTTCCGTTCTCGCGCAACGGCCATGCCAAGGCGCCGGATCCACCCCCGATCCCCCCGCGTTACCCGGGAAAATCATCCAACCGCCTCACGCTCCGCGCCACGGCGCTCGTGCATTTTGCCACGCCACAAAACCGAGTCTCATGCATTTCGCCCACCTAAGCAAAACGCCCTCTCACCGTCCTCCCGATGCATTCGTTTTATACCGGGAACCGATGCTCAAACTGCCCGCTCCATGCAGCGCGTATGTCCCGCTTCACTTCCTTTTTGCTGCTCTCGATGCTCGCCACCGCACCGGCGTCCTTCACATGGGGAGCCGGCGTCGAACGACTCACGGTCGACTTTGACTACGTGAAATCGCTGGCCGCCGAACGCGCGGCCAACGACTACAAACCGCCCGAGGCGCCGCGCCTTCCGCGCAAACTGCGCGATCTCGACTACAACGACTATCGGGAGATCGAGTTTCGCGCCGACGCTTCCCTCTGGGGCGGCGAACAGGCCCTGCCTTTCCAACTCCGCTTCTACCATCGCGGCGGCGCGAACAGCCAACGCGTGCTCCTCCACGAGACCAGTGCCACCCACGTGCAGGAGATTCCTTTCCGCGAGGAGTTCTTCAACTACCGCGCCCTCGAAGATCCCGGCCGCATGCGCTCCGATTCCGGCTACGCCGGCTTCCGCGTGCACTACGCGTTGAACCGCCCCGAGGCCATGGACGAACTCGTGTCCTTCCTCGGCTCGAGTTACTTCCGCGCCCTCGCCCCCGGCAACATCTACGGCCTCTCCGCCCGCGGACTCGCGCTCGACGCCGCCCTGCCCGGCCGCGCCGAAGAGTTTCCCGATTTCGTTTCCTTCTGGATTCGCAAACCCACTGCCGACGCCGAGTCGCTCGAATGGTTCGCCCTGCTCGACAGCCCGAGCGTTGCCGGCGCCTACGCCTTCACCATCGATCCCGGCCACGAAACCGTCATGACCGTGCGCGTCGCCCTCTACTGGCGCAACGCCGTCGCCGATCCCGGCTGGGCGCCCCTCACCAGCATGTTCTGGTTTGGCGAAAACTCCGACCGCCCCGCCAACACCCTGCGCCCCGAGGTGCACGACTCCGACGGCCTCTGGATCGAAACCGCCGACGCCGGTCGCCAATGGCAACCGCTCCAACGCGTCGCCCACGCCCGCATCACCGACATCCCCACCAGCTCCCTCCGCGGCTTCGGTCTCATCCAACGCGACCGCGCCTTCGCCAACTATCAGGATCTCGAAGCCGGTTACCATCGTCGCCCGTCCGCCTGGGTCGAACCCCTCGAGGATTGGGGTCCCGGCCAGCTGCGCCTCAGCGAGCTGCCCACCGACAGTGAGTATCACGACAACGTCGTCGCCTACTGGCGTCCCGACCAACCCGTCGCCGCCGGCGATGAGTCCCACTTTTCCTACCGTCTCATCTGGGGCGACCAACCGCCGCCCGCCTCCCTCGCTCAGGTCACCGCCACCCGCCATGGCCACGACGGCGAGGGTCGGCCGATGTGGTGGGTCGATTTCGCCGGCGAAAACCTCGCCCAGCTCGCGCCGTCCGACTTCGGCGCCGACCTCCAAATCGGCGGCGACGCCGAGGTCGTGCACCAAGCCCTCGAAGCCCTGCCCGACGGCGCCGGCTGGCGCGTCATCATCGTGACCAACGCACGCCCGACGGCCGGTCTCACCTGCACCCTGCGCCAAGGCCCCGACGCCATCAGCGAAACCTGGCGCCTGCCCACTTCCTCGTCATGAACGCCACCGCTCCATCCGCCGTCGCTACCGCCGCTCCGCCCGCACCCGCGCCCGCCGCGCCGACGCCTGCCCCCGTGTCCGTCCCACCGGCGCGCTCCGTCGACGATTGGGAAGAGGCCTTCGCCCGCGTGGAGAGTTACCTGCGCGCCCATCGCCTCGAACGCCGTTCGCGCCTCACCGAACTCACCGCCGTGCTCGTCGGTCGCGCCCAGCGTTGCATCTGCCCGCACGAGACGCCCGTCGCCGCCGCCATGCAGGTGGCCGACCACCACATCAACGACTGGATCGAGCGCGTGGTCGGCTCCTCCGCCAGCGAATCCGATCTCGCCCGCGGCCGCGCCCGCCTCGCCCTCGAGATCGCCGACGTCCCCGAGCGCTGGCCCGACGCGTTTCTCGACTCCGGCCCCATCCCCGAGGACCTCCAACAGGCGATGCGCGCCGCCTACCTTTCCGCCGGTCCCGAACTGAAATTTTCCAACATGGCCCCGCGGCCGATCGACCTCGGCCCGGTCGCCAATCTCGCCGGTCAAACCTGGGACAAGGTCCGCCGCGCCCCGCGCCTGCGCACCCTCCTCTACTGGTCTGCCATCGCCGCCGCCGCCGTCCTCCTCTGGCACCTCTTCCGCCCATGAGCTCCTCCCGTTCCGCTCCTTCCGTGCAAGACCTCAGCCGCGGCCAGGCCCGTTGGCTGCGCTGGCGTGTCGGCATGGCCACCGCCGCTTTCGTGCTGCCCGCCAGTCTGCTCATGTTCGACCTCCACTGGCGCCTCGGTTTCGACGCCTGGAAGATCGCCCACTTCATCCTCTTTGTCGTGCTCTTCAGCCTCGTCGCTTTCGGTTCCAGCCAGGCCCTCGTCGGCTTCTGGCAACGCCGCCGCTACGGCGCGGCCGACCCCTTGCGCGTGCTCAACACGCTCCCACCCGACGCCGACCAAACGCCGCTGCCGCCCAACGCCTCGACCGCCATCGTCATGCCGATCTGCAACGAGGACCCCGAGCGGGTGTTCCTCGGCCTGCGCGCCATCTACGAATCGATCGCCGAGGCCGGTGAGCTCGACCGCTTCGAGTTTTTTATCCTCAGCGATTCCTCCGATCCCAACCGCTGGGTCGAGGAGGAGGCCCTGTGGGTGCGCCTCACCAAGGAGCTCGATGCCCGCGGCCGGATTTTCTACCGCAAGCGCCGCGTCAACACCAACAAGAAGGCCGGCAACATGGCCGACTTCTGCCGCCGCTGGGGCTCGCGCCATCAATACATGGTCGTGCTCGACGCCGACAGCATCATGGCCGGCTCCACCATCGTGACCCTCGTGCGCCTGATGGAAGCCAACCCGCGCACCGGCATCATCCAAACCATCCCGCGCCTCGTGCGCGGCGAAACCCTCTTTGCCCGCCTGCAACAGTTTGCCAGCCGCCTTTACGGCAGCGTCTTCGCCGCCGGCCTCAACACCTGGCAACTCGGCAACGGCAACTACTGGGGCCACAACGCCATCATTCGCACCGCCCCGTTCATCGAGCACTGCTCGCTGCCCGATCTGCCCGGCAACGAACCCTTCGGCGGTCGCATCCTGTCGCACGATTACGTCGAGGCCGCCCTCATGCGCCGCGGCGGTTGGGCCGTCTGGCTCGCGACCGATCTCGCCGGCAGTTACGAGGAGGGCCCGGCCAACCTCATCGACTACGCCAAACGCGATCGTCGCTGGCTGCAGGGCAACCTCCAACACGCCTGGCTCGTCGCCGCGCGCGGTCTCCACGGCGCCAACCGCCTCCACCTGCTGCTCGGCATCATGGCCTTTCTCGCCTCGCCGCTGTGGCTCGCGTTCCTCGTGCTCTCCACCGTCATCGCCTTCCGCCAACAGGCCACCGGCCTCAGCGTGCTGCCCGGCGCTTCGGTTTTCCCCACCTGGAATCTGACCTTCGCCACGCAAGGCATCCTGCTCTTCGCCGGCACCATGGGTCTGCTCTTCCTGCCCAAACTCCTCGCGCTGCTCGACCTGCGCCGCCACCCCGACGAGTGGCGCGCCTTCGGCGGCGGCGCTCGGCTGCTCGGCGGCGTCGTGCTGGAAACCATCGCCTTCACGCTCATCGCACCGGTGCTCATGCTCTTCCACAGCAAATTCATCGCCAAGGTTCTCGGCGGACAGGGCGTGCAATGGATCGCCCAACGCCGCGGTCAGGACGGCGAACCGGAATGGCGCGAGGTAATCCTCACCCACGTCGCCCACACCGGCATCGGCATCGCCTGGTTTGTCGTGGCGTGGTGGATACAACCCGCCCTCGCCTGGTGGTTGTCGCCGGTGCTCGCCGGACTCGTTTTCTCCATCCCGGTCTCGCTCATCACCGGCAAGGTCGAACTCGGCCGCCGCATCCGCGCCCGCGGTTGGTTTGTCGTGCCCGAGGAAACCGCGCCACCGCGCGTGCTCACCCGCGTCGACACCATGGTGGCGCAGCAGGCGGAAACCATCGCGCCGCCCCACCCGGAACTGGCGGAAAACTTCGGCCTGCTGCAGGCCGTGCTCGACCCCTACGTCAACGCCGTGCACCTGTCCCTGCTCCGCGCGGGCAAGGTCACCCCGGCCCACGCCGACGCCCGTTTTGCGCCACTGCGCGAACGCCTCTTGCACGAGGGACCCGACGCGCTCTCTGCCGTCGAAAAACGTTCCCTCCTGCAGCATGCCGATTCCGTGCTCGCGCTGCACCGTGAGCTCTGGTCCTGCACCGAAGCGGAACTCGCCCCGTGGTGGCGCCTTGCCGTGCGCCAATACAACCTCCTGCCGCCGCCCCCGGTCTCCTCGCTCCGACGCGGTTTTGCGGCCGCCGCCGCATGAGGACCCGTTGGCACAACCTGCTCGAGCGCCTGCGCGCCACCCTCTGGGTGCTCCCCGCCCTGCTCGCCTGTGGCGCCGCCGCCCTGGCCGAGATCGCGATCTGGGTGGATGACCACTTCGGCTCGGCCTTGGAAAACCTGCCGGTGCTTTACCCCGGCGGCATCGAGGGTGGTCGACAGGTGCTCACGACGCTCGCCGGTTCGATGGTGTCGCTCACCACCATCAGCTTTTCGGTCATGATGGTGGTGCTCACGCTGGCCTCCAACCAGTTCGGCCCACGCGTGCTGCGCAACTTCACCGCCGACCGATTTTACCAGATCGTGCTCGGCGTCTTCGTCTCGACCTTCGCCTACTGCCTGCTGGTGCTCGGCCACCTCTCCGCCGACGAATCGACCGGCGCGCCCGTGCCGCGTCTCACCATCAGCCTCGCGCTCGTGCTCGCCCTCGGCAGCCTCGCCACCCTCATCGCCTTCATCCACCACGTGGCCCGCTCAGTTCAGGCATCGTATATCGTGCTGCGCGCCCACCACGAAACCTGCCGCACCATCGCCGCCATGTTTCCCGAGGAACTCGGTGACGAGCCGCCGTCCGACGTCGATGATCGCGTCGCCGACTACGCCGATCGTGAGCCCCACTTCACCATTCATGCCGACCGCGCCGGTTACGTGCAGGCCCTGAATGTCGAAGACCTGCTGGAGTTCGCCGCCGCCCACGACCTCGTCATCGAACTCACCGTCAAACCCGGCCAGTTCATCACCCGCGACACCGAACTCGCCCGCCTCCACGGCGATTCCTTGCCCAACGACCTCGACGAAAAACAACTGTGCGCCACCGGCCGCAGTTGGGTGCTGCTCGGCGCCGAACGCACCGGCGAGCAGGACTGCCAATACGGCGTGCGCCAGCTTACCGAAATCGGCGTGCGTTGCCTCTCGCCCGGTATCAACGATCCGGTGACAGCCGTCGCCTGCATCGACTACCTCACCGAAAACCTCATCTCCCTCGCCCGCCGCGCCTTCCCCTCGCGCTGCCGGGTCGACGAAGACAATCAGCTCCGCGCCATCGTGCGTCGCGATGATTTCGCCGACATCGCCGATGCCGCCTTTGACAACCTGCGCCACTACGGCCGCGAGCATCCCGAAGTCGCCTGTCGCCTCGCCGATTCCCTGCGCATCCTCGCCCCTCACCTGCGTCGCCCCGCCGATCGCGCCTGGGCCGAACGCACCCTCGCGGCGTTGCGCCTCGAGATCGATCAACTCACCGCCGAGCGCGACCGCCAGGCCTTCGCCACCGCCTGCGACCAAGCCCACGCCGCCCTCGCCTGAATCGCGCTTGGCGATTATTGAGTGTATTTCACCCGCCACGTGGTGTGTAAAACCCGCGTGTCACCGGACCTCACCGCCTTCCGCCCTTTCATCGCCGAACTCGCCCGCGCCAGCGCCGACTTCATCGCGCCCTATTTTGGCAACCCGTCGACCGCCGTCGATTTTAAGGCCGACGATTCGCCCGTCACCGCCGCCGACCGTGGTGCCGAAGCCGTCATGCGTGAGCTCATCACCAAACGCTTCCCCGACCACGGCATCATCGGTGAAGAGCACGGCAACCTGAACCCCGACGCCGAGTTTGTCTGGGTGCTCGATCCCATCGACGGCACCAAATCCTTCATCACCGGCGTGCCGCTCTGGACCACCCTCATCGGCCTGCTCCATCACGGCCAACCCGTGCTCGGCGCGATCCATCAGCCCAACCTCGGTCAGCTGGTCATCGGCGACAACCACACCACCACGCTCAACGACCGGCCCGTCACCACCCGCGACACCACCACGCTCGACACCGCCACCTTCGTCACCAGCGACCACCGCAACCTCGCCCGCTACCAGGACGGCCCCGCCACCGATCGCCTCATCGATGCCTGCCGCCTCTACCGCACCTGGGCCGACGGCTATGGCTACCTCCTGCTCGCCACCGGCTTCGTCGACATCTCAGCCGACCCCATCATGAACCCCTGGGACATTGCCGCCCTCGTCCCCGTCGTGCGCGGCGCCGGCGGCATCATCACCGACTGGACCGGCAACGCCCCCTACCCCGCCGAGTCCATCCTCGCCGCCGCCACCCCCGAACTCCACGCCGCGGCAATGGCGACGCTTCAGGTCTGATCGGCCTGCACCATGCGGTCGATGCGGCGCATGAGGAAGATCGTCACCAGCATCGCCAAACAGACCACCCAGCCGAGCAGACCGTAACGATCGATCGGCCCCGTCGGGGTCTGCACCACGATCCAACCGGCCACCATCGCCGAGAGACCGCCCGACAGTTGCTGCACCGCCGAGTTGACGCTCATGAACGCGCCACGTTCGCGCGCGTCCGGCACCGCCGACACGAGCGTCTGCGCCGCCACCATGCGTCCCGTGATACCGGCAAACATCACCACATTCAGCCCGATCACCGCGATCAGCGGCGTGGGACCGAGGTGGGTGTAGATCGCCGTGATCAGCATCGAGATCGCTGAGCCAATGACAAAGATCCGAAACTTGCCGTGCCGGTCCGCCATCCGCCCCGCCATCGGCCCAAAGAAGATCGTCGCGATGCCCGTCACCAAATACACCATCGGCAGGTGGTCCAAATCGATGCCGAGGTTGTTAACCGCAAAGGCACTGCCAAAGGGCATCAGCATGAATCCGCCCGAAGCCAACAACGTTGTCGCCGTGAATCCCCGCACGTAACGCGCCCGCGACACCGTGCGCCACAACCGCCGCCATCCGGGCTCGCTGTCCTGCAAAGCCAGATGCCCGTCGATCGGCCGCAGCCCCCACGCCACCACCCCGATCACCGGCAGACTCAATATCACGATCAAAAAGAACGGTGAATGCCAGCCGTAGTGCGTGGCCAAATACACGCCAAACGGCAGCCCGAGCACCTGACTCGCCGCAAAGGCCATGCCGACCAAACCCATCACCCGTCCGCGACGTTCCAACGGAAACAGGTCGGTGATGATCGCGAAACTGATCGATCCCATCACCCCGCCGAACAACCCCGTGACCATCCGCGCCAGCAGCAGCTCGGTGTAGTCATGGGCGAAGCCGCACAACAAGGTGCCCAGAATGAACCCGGCATAAAACACCAGCAGCAGTCGCTTGCGGTCAAAACGGTCAGCAAAGGTCGCCGCCAGGATGCCGGAGAAACCCGCGCTGAAGGCATACACCGACACCACCCGCCCAAACTGAGCCGTCGTGATGGAGAGCTTATCCAACAGGATCGCGCTCAGCGGCGACAGCACCATGAAGTCGAGCACGATGGTAAAATGCGCCACCGCCAGCAGCACCATCACCAGCAGCTCGTAGCGGGTGAACTTGGTCGAGGTCGGCGCCGACGGTGCATTAGCCGCGGCCACGGAATCAGAGGAAGTGGACATGATCAGAAATCTCCTTTGCCTGCCCCGTCGTTCGAAACCGCCGGCGGCGTGAGCGCCCGCAAGACGGCCGCCAGACTTTGCTCAAAGTGCGTCTCCGTGAAACGGAACGGCCGACGCATAAAACCCGCTTTGTTGAGATGAAACTTCAGCAACTGGTAAAGCGGCGCAAACGCCAGCGACCAGAACACCTCCGGTTCCATCGGCTGCAGTTCACCTCGCGCCACCGCACCATGCAGAAAGGGCCGCATCACCTCGCGGAAAGCCGACTGCTGCCGATCCATCACCGCGCTCTCAAAACGCGAGAAACGCAACGCCTCCAAAAACTGCAGCTCGTGCGGATGCGCCAAGATGTAGCGGGAGCGATTGTGCCACTGCACGCGCAAGCCCTCCGCCAAACTCATCTCCGGCTCAAACCCTGCCAGACTCGCCTCCACCAAGCGCCGCATCGACGCCACCCCCACCTGCTCAATCAGGTCCTCCCGGTCTTTGAAATAGATGTAGAGCGTCGCCGCCGACACCCCCGCCGCCTTGGCCAACTTGTGCATGCTCAGGCCGTCGAATCCATGCTCCGCCACCAATCGCACCGTTTCGGCGTGAATGACTTCGATCTTGGCTTCGTCGCGCGGTCTCATGCGTTTAATAAACGAACGTTTGTTCTCTTTTCGCAAGCGCCTGCCTGCAACATTTTCGTTCCGCCCGCCCAAACCGTTGCATCCCGCGTCCTTCCGGCCCTGGCTGCGACCTGCTTAACCCCATGAAACGCGTCACGCTTGCCGATCTCCCCTGGGACCACTGGGTCTCGCCCGCCGCCACCTTTGAAGGTTTTGGCCAACAGGTTTCCTGTGCCCTCGGCGCCGCCGACGAAGCCCCCGCCCACCTCGGTGGTCACCCCTTCGACCTCGAGCACGGCAAACTCCCGCCCGGCAAATCCGGCTGCCCCTTCCACACCCACGGCGCCCAGTGGGAGCTCTTTGTCATTCTCTCCGGCGAGGGCACCGTGCGGCATGGCGCCCAACGCACCGCCGTGCGCGCCGGCCACGTCATCCTGCACCCGCCCGGCGAAGCCCATCAATTGATCAATACCGGCGCCACCGATCTCACCTACTTCCTCGTCGCCGATAATCCTCCCACCGAGTGGTGCTATTACCCGGACTCCGACAAATGGGGCATCGCCAACCTAGGCACCTTCACCCGCGAACTCACCGGCTACTACGTCGGCGAAGAGGAAGGCGCGCCCACCGAGCCGACCCGCCGCCCGCCGCCGCCGGTTGCCCCCGAGCCGCCGCTCACCCGCATCCTCCACCTCGACGACATCCCCTGGCAGGAACGCACCTCGCCGCAGGGCAAATTCGGCGCCGCCGTCCGGCTCGTTTCGATGGCGCTGGGCTGCCCGCCCAACCAAAACGCCAATCACGGCGGCCACCCCTTCGACCTCACCTACATTCGCGTCCCCGCCGGCAAAGCCATCTGCCCCTACCATCAGCACTCCCGGCAATCCGAGATGTTCATCGTGCTGGAGGGCCGCGCCACCATCCGCACCGCCGACGGCTCCACCGACGTGCCCGCCGGCGACATCGTTTTCCATCCGCCGGGCACCGCCCACCAAACCAGCAACACCAGCGACGACGACCTCCTGCTCCTCGTCATCGCCAACAACCCCAGCGGCGACACCTTCTATTACCCCGATTCCGACAAACACGGCGCCCGCGCCCTCGGAAAGTTCTACCGCATCACCGAGGTAAACTACTTCGACGGCGAAGAATAACCCCCGCCCCGGCCGAGCCCGCTCAAGTCAGCCACCACGCCGCGATCAGCAACCCGCCGATCAAGGCACACGCCACCAGGTTGCCGTCGATGCCGCGCCACGCCGGCACGCCCCCGGGATCACTCAGCGTGCCGCCAAACCGTCTGCGCAAAACCAGCGCGCCCCAAAAGCCGACGTTAAAACAGCCGCCCAACACGATCGCCAGGCGCAGCCGCCCCACCGCGTCGCCGCTTCCGTCCGTTGACCACGTCAGCCACAGGGCCACCAGCCCGACGCCGAGCTGCCCGAGCGTCGACCACATGAGATGATACCGCGCGTGCCCCGACCACGCGGGATGCAGCAGGTGCGTGCGGTTCATGTCCACGATCAGCGGGCCCACCGCATAGGCCAGCGTCGCGAGCGTCACCAAAACCCGCGGCAGCAGTAACGTCGTCTCCGGTCCCATCGCGGCCAAATTCATGCGCCCAACCTGACCCACGATCGCCGCAGTCTCAACCCCGCCTCGCCCACGCTCGCCCCTTTCGCCACACTTTCACATTCCCCCCGGCGCCGCACCGGCCACAGTGTTGCCCGACATGTCCGCCGACTCTTCCGCCGAACTTCCGCTCGATCGCCAGCTGCGCCAAGGCATCCTGCTCGCCCGCGAGCGGGTGTATCACTACGGCCAGGCCACGCCCCTAGAGCGTCTGATCCTGCCCGGCAATGAGCCCGGCCCCGAGGTCTGGGTGAAACGCGAAGACCTGTCGCCGATCAACGCCTACAAGTGGCGCGGCGCCGCCAACCGCATGGCCCTGCTCACCGCCGCCGAACGCGACCGCGGGGTCGTCGCCGCCTCCGCCGGCAACCACGCCCAGGGCGTCGCTCTCGCCGCCAAAGCCCTCTCCGTCCGCGCCCGCATCCACATGCCGCGCTCCACTCCGCGCGTGAAACAGGACGCCGTGCGCCAACACGGCGGCGACTGGATCACCATCGTGCTCTCCGGCGACAGCTACGACGAAGCCTACGAGGCCGCCCGCGCCGAAGCCGACGCCACCGGCGCCGTCTACATCCACGCCTACGACGACCTTCAGGTCATGGCCGGCCAGGGCACCATGGCCGACGAGGTGGTCATGTCCGGCCACGGTCCCTTCGACACCGCCTTCCTCCAAATCGGCGGCGGAGGCCTCGCCGCCGCGGCCGCCGCCTGGTGGCAGACCTTCTGGCCCGACATGGATCTCGTGGGCGTTGAAGCCGACGGTCAGGCGTCCATGCAGGCCGCTCTCGCTGCCGGTCAACCCGTCACCCTCGCCAACGTCGACATCTTCTGCGACGGCACCGCCGTGCGCCGCGCCGGCACCCTGCCCTTCGCCATCTGCCGCGACACCCTCTCCCGCGTCGAAACCGTCACCAACGCCGAGGTCGGCAACGCCATTCGTGTGCTCTGGGAAACCCTGCGCTGCGTCGCCGAACCTTCGGGTGCCCTCGGCCTCGCCGCCGTGCTCAAACACCGCACCGCCCTCGCCGGTCAACGCGTGCTCATCGTCATCACCGGCGCCAACATCGACTTCCGCCAGATCGGCCTCGTTGCCCAGACCCAGAGCCTCACCCCCCGCGCCAGCCAGACCCTGCGTATCCGTTTACCGGAGACACGCGGCTCCATGCTCGGTCTGCTCGGCGGTTGTTTCGCCGGGCTCAACATCGCCGATTTCCAATACGGCAAAAACCACGCCGAGATCGCCTGGCCGATCTTCACCGTCACCGCCGACGACCCCGCCGCCCTCGCCACGTTGCCCGCCCGCCTCGATGCGCAGGGCTACGAATGGGAGTCCCTCGATCAGCCCGACGACGTGCAGTTCCGCGCCATCCCGCTGCACGGCGACCTGCTGCACCAGCCTGCGTTCTTCCGTCTCGATTTCTACGAGCGCTCCGGCGCCCTGCTCGACTTTCTGCACGCCCGCGTGCGCGACCTGGCGAGCTTCTGCTACTTCAACTACCGCCAATCCGGCGAACGCATCGGCCGCGCGCTCATCGGGTTCGATTTCGACAGTGCCACCGAGCGCGACGCCTTCATCGCCGCCATGCCCACTCAGGGCCCCGGCTTCCGCACCTGCCGCCCGGTGGATCCCTCCACCCTCGCCCGCCTCACGGGCTCCAACCTACCGCCCCCATCCGCCTGATGCCGCTCCCCCGCCTGCGCCTGTTCGTCCTGCTTACCCTCGTCGCCGGCGCCGTTCTCGCCTCCGGCTGCGGTCGCCGTGAATCGATCGCCGAGGCCGCCATCGCCACCCAGACCCTGCACGTCGCCAGCACCGGCGAACCGAGCGAACTGGATCCGGCCATCATCAACGCGCCGCCCGATTTCAAAATCGTGCCCATGCTGTTCGAGGGTCTGCTCATCGCCGATCCCACCACCCTCGAGGCCCGCCCCGGCGTGGCCGCGCGTTGGGACGTCTCCGCCGATGGCCTCACCTACACCTTTCATCTGCGCCCCGACGCCCGCTGGTCGAATGGCGACCCCGTCACCGCCGCCGACTTCCTCTTCAGTTGGCAACGTGTGCTCTCCCCGGCGCTCGGCTCCCAATACACCTTCCTCTTCGACAACGTGGTGGGCGCGAGCGATTTCGCGGCTGGTCGCAGCAATGACTTTACCACCGTCGGTTTCGGTGCCCCCGATGCCTCCACCGTAACCATCACCCTGAACCAGCCGACCCCCTACTTTCCGGTCATCGTCGCCAACAACCCGGTGTGGGCCCCCGTGCATCGGGCCACCGTCGAGTCCGTCGGCTCCGCCACCGCCCGCGGCACCGGCTGGACCAAACCCGGCACCATGGTGACCAACGGCCCCTTCCACCTCACCGAGTGGCGCCCTAACGACGTCATCCGCCTCGAAAAATCGCCCAACTACTGGGACGCCTCCCACGTCCGCCTCAACGCGGTGGTTTACCACGCCTACGACAACCTCGAGAGCGCCGAGCGCGCTTTTCGCGCCGGCCAACTCCATCGCACCGAGCGCGTGCCGCCGTCGCGCCTCCCCGTTTATCGCGAACAAGGCGAGGCCAGCCTGCTCCGCGAAGTGCCTTCGCTCATCGCACGGTTTGTGAACCTCAATACCCGCCATCCGCCGCTCGACGATCCGCGTGTGCGCCGTGCACTGGCGCTCGCTCTCGACCGTGAAGCCATCACCGCCCGCGTCTATTTTGACGACGCCACGCCGGCTCACCGGGTGGTGCCGACCAGCCTGACCGGCTATCCGACCACCGCCGATTTCTCCGACGATTTGGCCGCAGCCCGCGCCGAACTCGCCGCCGCGGGCTACCCGAATGGCGACGGTTTTCCCGTGCTCGAACTCAGCACCGAATCCGGCGGCACCCGCATGCTGGCCGAGATCTTGCAGGCCCAGTGGAAAGACGGCCTCGGCATCCAAGTGGAGATTCTGGTGAGCGAGAGCCGCGTGCATTGGAGCCGCCTGCAACACGGCGAATACACGGTGGCCGCCGGCGGTTGGGTGGCCGACTACGCCGATGCCACGGCCTTCCTCGACCTGTGGCGGACGGACTCCGGATGGAACTTCACCGGATGGTCCGATCCCGCCTACGACGCCGCCCTCGATCACGCGGCCACGCTGCGCGATCCCGCCGACCGCGCCGCCGCCCTGCGGGAAGCCGAGCATCTGCTCATGCAGGCGATGCCCATCGTGCCGCTGGCCAATCAAAACGTCAGCTACCTCCGCCACCCGGCCGTGCGCGGACTGCAAGAAAACCCCATGGACCGCGCCGACTACCGCACGGTCTGGCTGGAGGCACCGGCGGCCGACAGTCCCTGACAAGTAGCTGCGCTTGAGCCGAAGGCGAAAGCGTGGCCCAAGCGTGACCGCAACGGCGCCTCTGCCCGACTCCGCTCTAAGCCGTCGCCGAGGACGAGCTGCTGCTATTGTTGCACACCAGAATGGCGTGGATCGCGCCCGGCAGCCACATGATGAGGGTGAGCAACAGGTTGATGACGAAGTCGCCGCCAATGCCGCGCTTAATCGCGACGGCTACCGGCGGGAGGACGATACAGAGGAGGATGGTGAGCACGTTCATGCCCGGCATAAACCCGCCTTGGCGGCAGCGGTGCCCGGATCGTGCAAATTACCCGTCGCCCGTCTTGCGCTCGCGTTTCACCTTGTCGTAGCCAAACGGGTCTTCGCCCGCCTTGAGTTGGTCGGCGAACACCAGCTCCTGCGGCACCGCTTCGGTGCTCGCGGCGAACGCCGTCTGATAATCCTGCGACATCGCCGCCAGTGCCCGGTTCACGCCGTCGAGGTAGGTCTGCCGCAGGCCCATCTCCGCCAGCGTAGTGTAAGTTTTAATACAGTGCGCCGCCTGCCCGGAATAGGCATACACCGGCGTGCCGGACGGCACGTCCAGCCCCGCCAGATCGGCCGCCACATCCACCCGGTCGTAAACGCTCTCCCGTCGATCCATGCTGGCGAGGTCACTACGCCGCACGACCATCACCACGCCGTTCATCCGCGCGCCGGCCTGCCGCACGATGTTGAGATACAGGATCTTCTCCGGCCAGAGCTCGCCCTCTGTCGTCTCCGCGTAGAAGGCGCGGTTGGGCATCGAGACATTCCAGCGCCGCGTCCACCCCACCAGCTCGACCTCGTGGAGCGGCCCCTCATACGGCCGCCCCAAGGACTTCGCGATGCTCTCGCGCAGGAGCAACGAGCCGAAGCCAAACATCGCCACCTCGTCGGGCCCCGCTGCCAGCCGCGCGCCACTCATCGGATCGAATCCAACAGCTCAGACGTCATACCCCGCCATCGTGCAGCTTCACCCCGTCCCGGTTGAAGCGAAAACGTAGCGCCAACACGTCGTCCTGTTCGGCTTGCTTCATCTCGGCCGAATAAATCGCCGAGCCCACCATGGTCACCGCCACCGGCTTCTCTTCAACGCCGCCTCCCACGCTGCGGCGATGCACCGCGGTGACTTGCGTGACGACGGCCTCCACATCGGCCACCGACGAAAAGTCCACCACCAGCGACAAGTCCTGGCCGTGATATTGGGCCGTGGTCGCATACTCCCAATCCTTCTCGTCCTGCAGGCCGTTCACCAGCACTCCCAGCGCCGCCAATCGGTCGGTCTTTTCCTTGCTGGAAAAGCTGGAGAACCCGGTCATCTGCGAACGATGCGGCCGGATATCCGCCGCCCCGGAAACACACGGCAAAATCTGGTAGGCATCGGACGCTCCCGACGAGCTGATGAGGATCGGCCGCATGTCGACGTGGTAGTTGCACAGCGCCCCATTGAGCATCCAAGCCTCATCAAAGACCTCCTCCGGCTCCGCCTCCTTCGTCTGCATCTTGCGGGTGTAAAAGGGCGGATGACCATGCGACTTGAAGCGCAGCCGCACCACCTTGATGAGCGTGAATTTCGAATACCGCCGCCGGAAGCGGTAGCGAAACAGGCGCACGCCAGAGATGATCAACACGGGAATCGCGGCCCAAACCCAGCCCGTGGAAAGCTCTTTTAACAACTCGTTCAACATCGGGAAAACGCCGCACCGTGCACACCATCCCGACCGGTGGCGAGGCCCGATTCCGTGCCCGCCGCGCCCGGATTCGCCGCGCTCAATACTCGCTGCGCTTGCCCGGACCGCGCGGCGTGAACAGCGACTGCGAGATGAAGCCCAGACCGAGCGCCGCCCCCAGCGTGCGCGCATTACGCAGCGCACCGAGCACGTGATTGACCGGCGCCGAACGCGGTTCCTCCACCTTGCGCAGTAGAATCAAAACTCCGATCGCGAAGAACGGCATGGTCGCGAAAAAGGCATGGTAGGTGCGCAGGTCCGACCACCCCTGCGCCATCACCCACTCGAGCAATTGCCCCGTAAGGATCGGCGCGATCGCCGTGCCCACCGAACCCGCCGCGATGTTCAGGCCCACCGCGAGCGCTTTGCACTCCGGCGGCACCAGCTTCATGAGCAGGTTGAGCTGACCGATCACGATGCCCGCATTCACCGCGCCCGTGAACGCCCACACCACGTAGAGCAGCCACTGGCTTTCCTTGGTCACAAACATCCACGGCAATCCAATCAACGCCCACAGCGCCACCGCGTTGAACAACACCGGCCGGGCACCGTAGCGGTCGAGCAGATGACCCCACGCCGGCAGCGCCAGCGCGCCGAAGAGCAATGACAACGCCAGCGGCAGACTCGCCACGCCTGCGTTGTCGGTGAGCACCGTCAGCATGAATACCGGCTGAAACGCGCCGAAGCCGTTCAGCACCGCCATCCAAGCCGCCACAAACACCACCGAGCGCAGGTAACGTTTGTTTTGCCGCAGGTCGTTCCACTGCTTCAGCCACGACACGCGCTCCGGTGCGACCGGATCGCCCGCGGCCTGCGTGCGCGCCGCCACCACCGCCGAGATGGCCCGCGTCCAACACGCGAAAAGGATCAACCCGGCCAGCACATCGAGCGATGGATTCATCAGCGCCCAACCCGCCAGCAGGAGAAAGATGAAGTTGGACGCCTGCGCCAACCGGTTACGCCGGGCGAAGTATTTACCCCGCACCCGTGCCGGCACCCACGCCTGCATGTAAGCCGTCCACGCCACGCCCATCACCGCCGCCACCATACCGGCCGCGCCCACAAAACCCACCGAGAGCGGCACCGCATGCGCCATCGCCCACTCCGGCGCGATCAGCAGTGTGCTCGCGAAACCCGACCAGCAGGCAATGTGCAACCAGATCGCCCAGATGAACACCGAGCGCATCGCAAACCACCGCCCCAGCACCGGGGTGATGAAGAGCTGCAGCATGTTGCACCAAAACGGCAGCGACACGACCAGACCGTAGGCTCCCGGGTCGAGCTTGAGCCCCTGCGCCAACAAAGCCGCCAACACGAGGTTGGCCGGCTGACCCGTGTAGACCAAGGGCATCGCCAGCACCGCCTCGAAGGAACTCATCTTGAGGCTACGCCGAATCACCGCGCGTTTCCGCACCGGATGATCCACCGGCAGATCGAACAGAGAACTCATGATGGTGTTGGGTTTAAAACCACAGATGGACACGGATGGCTTCGCCTACCGGCTACGCACCTGCACGGATCCAGAATTTATCTCTACAGCCGAACGTTAGTGAGGCCATCCGTGTCCACTTGTGCGCCTTGGGAGCATCCGTGGTTTAAAAAAATCAGTCCGATGGCTGTATCCACTCGGCGGTGACGCGCGAGCTGAAACCGCCTCGGGCCTTCCAATCCGCCACAATCACCAGCGAGCGCGGTTGCAGCGCCGCGCCCAGGTCGTCGCAGATCTGGTTGGTCGCGGCCTCGAAGAAGATGCCCTCGTTGCGGTAGGCGTGGAAGTAGAGCTTCAGCGACTTGAGCTCCACGCAGGTTTTGTCGGCCACATAACGCACGGTGATGTTGGCGAAGTCCGGGTGCCCGGTCATCGGACACAGCGAGGTGAACTCGTGATGCGTGTGTTCGATCAGAAAATCCCGCTGCGGCGCCGGATTGGGAAAGGTCTCAAGAATCTTCGGGTCTGCCATGATGGAGGAAGTAACAAGGTAGAAGTGACCAAGTATCAAGAGCGACGGTAGCTCCGATTCTGCCTGTCACTTGAGCACTTGGCCCTTGACCCCTTGCGCCGCCCGCGGCGCTTACGTGGCGGTTTCGGTGTAGCGGCTCTCGCGGATCACGGTCACGCGGATCGTGCTCGGATACTGCAATTCGTCCTCGATGCGCTGACGCAACTTCTTGGCGATCTCGCCCGCCTGGTCGTCGCTCACCACGTTCGGATTCACCACCACACGCACTTCGCGACCCGCCTGGATGGCGTAGGCCTGACGCACACCGTCGATCTTCTTGGCCATTTTCTCCAGACGATCGAGTCGCTGAATGTAGCTCGACATCGACTCCGCCCGCGCGCCCGGGCGCACCGCCGAAACCGTGTCGGCCAGAATCACCAAGCCCGCGTAAATCGTTTCCGGCGCCACCTCTTCGTGGTGGGCCGCGATGGCGTTAACCACCGTGGCAGTCTCGCCGTGGCGCTTCACAAACTCCGCGCCGATGGCCGCGTGGCTGCCTTCGTAATCCCCCTCGATGCCTTTGCCGATGTCGTGCAACAGGCCGGCGCGTTTCGCCACCTGGGGATCCAGCCCGAGCTCGCTCGCGAGCATCGAGCAGAGTTGACCGACCTCGATGGAGTGATCGAGGGCGTTCTGGGTGTAGGAAAAGCGATACTTCAGGCGACCCAGCAGTTTGATGATCTCGGGGTGCAGGCCGTTGATGCTGAGCTGCGTCACCGCGTCTTCACCGGCTTGCTGCACCTTCAGGCCGATCTCATCCCGCGCCTGCTGCACGAAGTCCTCGATGTTGGCCGGATGAATGCGGCCATCCTTCACGAGGGCCTCCAACGCCACGCGCGCCACTTCGCGACGCACCGGGTCGAAGGACGAGATGAGCACCATCTGCGGCGACTCATCAATGAGCAGCGTGACGCCGGTCGAAGACTCAAAGGACTTAATGTTGCGCCCTTCGCGACCGATGATGCGGCCCTTCATGTCCTCGCTCGGCAGCTGCACGATCGTCGCGGTGAGATCATTGTTGGGCTGCGAGGAGAGCCGCTGCATCGATGCGATGAGGATGCGCCGCGCCTCGTTGTTAATGTCCTGCTCCGAGCGCTCGAGAATCTGGCGACGCAGCGCGCGCAACTCGTCTTGGCACTCGATCATGACCTCCTCGCGCAGCGCCGCGCTGATTTCCTCGGCGTCCATCTGCGCCACACCTTCGAGACGCTTGCGCAGCGATTTCGCCTGATCGCGGATCGAATCCCGGGCCTGTTTGATCGCCGCCGCTTCGCGCTTCAGGCGCTCCCCTTTTTCCTCCAGCTCAAAATCCAAGGCCGCCAAAGATTCCTCGTGCGAACGAATTTCCCGCAGGCGCACATCGATCTCAATGTCGCGCCGATCGAACTCGCGGTTGAGCGCAGTGCGCCGCGTGGCGAGATCCTTTTCGGCCGCCTGCTTGATTTCCTCGGCCGCCACCGCCGCTTCGCGACGGGCCACTTCGATGACCTGTTCCGCCTGTAAATGCGCTTGGCGACGCGTGTTGCGCGACAACAGCCACACCACCAAAAAGCCTCCGCCCATGCCCAACACCAACGCAGCCGCGAGCGACCAGTTTACTGGATCACCCTCGGCTATCAACAAGGCTAAGTCGGCGGCGCTGGCTGATTGCAAGGAGCTGCGCAGCGTGCGGGCCTTAAATCAAAGTTCAACCACGGAGTTGTTGCTCGTCTGCAGCTGGGACGAGTTGCGGCAACAACTGCTCCACCACCGCTTCCATTCGCGCCCGCGCATCGGCCTCGGATTCGCCATCGAGTTGCACTGTTCGCGCCACCACATACGCCCAACGATCGGGCCGCAGCCGCAGCCGATTGAGCGCCGTATACCACAGCCGTTCCGCCGTGGTCGTCGCCACCCGGTCCCGCCCCACAAACCAATAAGCAAACAACGCCGGCACCTCCACGCGCGCCCCATCCCGCCGCGTCACCTCGCGCTGCAAACGCAACAACGCCGCCGGCACGACATGCCCCAGCGCATCGCTAAACTCCGCCTCCTCGCGCGTCCCGATACTCCAGCCCTGCCCCACCAAACAGATCTCCGGCCGGTGAATCGAAGTCCGGTCCTGCCCACTCAACACAATGGAGATGAGCACCTGCTCGCGCCGGTCATTCACCGACACATACAGCCGCCGCGAGTAACCCGTGTCCGCCGGCAAGGTCTCGCGCTCGACCTGCGTCACCTCGGTTTCCCGGCCGATCCACTCCGTGCCCACAAAGGTCGGCAACTCCGCCGGGTTCATCCCATCCGGCGCGAGCCGGATCCCCGCCTCCGCCCGCACCGCCCACGCATCCACCCGCACCAAAAAATTCACGGTCCCCACCGCCGCCAACCCCACCACCGCCGCGGCCCGCCAGGCCCGCGAGCCTCGCACGACACCCGTCTCCGCTGTAGCCGGGGTCGCCGCCCCCGGTCCTCCGGCCACCTTCTCCGTCGCTCCACCCTCGCTCTCGCCCTTCGCCAACCACGTGCTGACCGCCAACACGCCCCCCAGCACGATCACAAACACCAGAAAGCCCGCCCAGTCGTGCACGATCTCACCGGCCCGTTGCCCGAACCACTCCCCCGCAAAAACGATCGCGCCGATCCGCACCACGTTGCCCACAAAGGTCAGCGGGAACGCCAATAAAAACACCGCCCCGCGCCGCCACCACGCTCGCACCCACACGTAGGCGATAAGCGCCGACAGCGCCAGGAGCGCCAGCAAGGAACGCACGCCCGAACACGCCGCCGCCACGTCGTATTGGTAACTGCCATCCGGCGCGAAGAGCTGCGTGCCGTTGCGCACCACCTCTATGCCGGCCGCCCGCGCGATCAGTTCCGTCGTCGTGATCACGCCCAGCCGCAGATGAAAGCCCACCGCATCCAGCACGCCCAAGGGGATCGCAAACAACAGCAGCGCGAGCGGAAACACCGTCGCCCGTCCCCAGCGTGCCCCGCCACCCAGCCGCGCCACGCCCCACGCAAACAACAACACCGCCAAGATCGAGATGCGGGTCTGCTGCACCACAAACCCCAGCGCATGCAGCCCCAGTGCCCCCACCATCGCCACCACCCCCGGCCACACTTCCCCCACTTCAAACTTCTTACTTCTTACTTCATCCTTGGAAAGGTTCCGCCACACCAGCCACACCGCCAGCGCCACCAGCAGCGGACCATGCTCGGCCTCCGAACCTTCGTTGAACCACTGCCAGCCCCACCACCAAAACACCGACGGCGTATCAATGTAACCGCGCACCGCGTTACCCCAGACCTGAAACACCACCAAACCGACGAGCGCGCACAGCCCCGCCGCCGCCCACGGCGATTGCACGATTCCAGACTGGTTTGACGACGACTCTCGGTTCACGTTGGGCCGCAGTGTTCCGCCGCCCGCGCCACATTCCAAGCTCGCGATGAAGCTGCTCGTCCTCGCGCAGATTCCGCCCCCCATCCACGGCCAGAGTCTCATGGTGCAGACGCTGCTCGACGCGCTCCCCGCCGCCGCCCCCGAGATCGAGCTGCACCACGTCAACCTCCCTCTCTCGCGCAACAACGCCGACGTCGGTCGCTGGCGCTGGGGCAAACTGCTCCCGCTCGCCGTCGCCATCTGGCGCGTCTGGCGACTCACCCTGCGCCACGGCCGCATGGACCTCTATTACGTGCCCGCGCCCGGCAAGCGCGTCGCCCTCTACCGCGATTTTCTCCTGCTCTTTTTCTGCCGCCCGCTCGCCACCCGCCTCATCCTCCACTGGCACGCCACCGGCCTCGGCCACTGGCTGCAACACCACGCCAAACCCTTCGAACGCGGACTCGCCCGCCGCGCCCTCGGCCGCGCCGAACTCTCGCTCGTGCTCGGCGAAGCCCTCCGCGCCGACGTCGCCTACCTGCACCCGCACCGCACCGTCGTCATCCGCAACGGCATCGCCGATCCCTTCCCGCACTGGCAACGCCGCGACGGTCCTCACCAACGCCCGCTGCACGCTGTTTTTGTCGGCGCCTGCACCCGCGCCAAAGGCGTGCTGGCCGCCCTCGCCGGCGTCGCCGAAGCCCACCGCCGTTGCCCGGGCAGCGTGCGCCTCACCGTTGCCGGCGACTTCGACGATCCCGCCACCGCCAAAGCCTTCCGCGCTCACGCCGCCCGCTGCGGCGCGCCCGTCGACCACATCGGCTTCGCCACCGCCGAAGCCAAACACCACCTCTACGCCGGCGCCGACGTGCTGCTCTTCCCCACCCGCTACGCCGCCGAAGCGCACCCGCTGGTCATCCTCGAAGCGCTCGCCCACGACCTGCCCCTCATCCTCACCGACTGGCACGCCGTGCCCGAAGGCCTGCCCCCCGCACACGTCCACCTCATCCCCGCCCGCCAACGCAGCGCGGTGAACATCGCCGACGCCCTTGAACGCGTCGCCGCCGCGCCTCGTCCCGCCGGCGCCCACCGCCAGTATTTCCTCCAGCACTACACCCGCGACGCCTTCGCCCACCGCCTTGCCGAAGCCCTGCGCTAGCTATCGCCACAACGCTCCCGGCATCAGGCGCGTCACCACGCCCAACGGCAACACATCCCACCACCGGCGCGGCATCTCGCCCGCGCCGTCCCGCGACACCCGCGGCAAGGCCGCGATCCGCCGCGCAAACGCCGCAAAGTCCGCATCGTAGTGCTCCGGGCGATGCCCCGCCGCGATCTCTTGCGCCCGCGCCCGCACCGGCTGCACCTCGGCCTCCGTCGTCGCTGCCCACGCCTGCACCGCTCGCGCCGCCGCCACTGGGTCGCCCACTGCATACTGGCTACGTGCATCCAGCCCCGGCAGGTAGTCGCGCACGAGGCTGCCTCCAATTGCTGGATACACCGGCAGGGCCCCTGCCGCCATCGCCTCCAGCATCACAATCGGCCCCCCTTCGTGATCGGTGAAGGACAGTGCGACATCCCAACGCTGCAGTCGTTGCCAATACGCCGCCCGGTCCTGCCAACCCAAAAACGCGATGCGCGCATCGTCCCCCAATCGCTGCTGCAACCACGGCCGCAACGGACCGTCGCTCACCACCTCGATCCGATAAGCCACCCCGAGCCGTCGCAACTCCGCCACAAACGGCACCAACCGCTCCCAGCGTTTCTGCGCTTTGACCAACCGCCCCGCGCAGCCGATCACGAGCTCCGCTCCGCGCGTGCGCTCGACCACAAGCCCCGCCGGTGCGGCCAAGGGAACCCGCAATACCTGCGTGCGTTCTTCCGGCCAATCCGGCAGTAAACGCCGCACGTCCTCCCGCGCCGCCGCACTCATGCAGATCACGCCATCGAGCCAGCTTCGCACCGACGCCAGCCACGGTCCAAAATGCTCCACGCTGTCCCACAGGCAAACAATGCGCCGCGCCGAGCGATCCGCCGGCGCAAACCACGGCAAGCCCCAGCCGTTGTGCCACAGGACCAATGCCCCCGCATTTTCCCGGCCCACGCCCGCCATCGCCCGCCGCATGGCGCGCACCGTCGACCAACCACCCAGCCGCAGTGGCACATAACCGGGCTCCGGTTCGCCCCCAAACGGCGGCCGATCAAACAACGACACCTGCGTCGCCTTTAACCCAGCCGCCGCATCAGCCCGCGCATGCTGCGCCAGCAGCGTCTCCACGCCGCCGATACTGCGCACCCACGACGCCACGTGCAGCAAGGACGGCATCTCACTCATAACCGGTAAACCTTCTGCCATTGTTCGGCCACCGCCGGAGCCGCGAAGCGTCGCACCGCCGCTGGATCCGGCGACACCCGCGCCACCCCTTCTCCCCGCGCCAAGCGCCCCAGCTCCCGCGCCAATCCGTCGTCATCAGAATTCGAATACAACACCCCCAGGCGCGGTGGTGACACCACATCCACCGCTCCGCCGGCGGCCGCCGCCAGCACCGGCACCCCGGCCGCCATGGCTTCGAGCATGGCCATCGAAAACGGTTCATGGTCCGACGCGACCACCAACGCATGCGCCTCCGCCAGCAGCCCGGCCGAGTCCGGCTGCGGCCCGCGCCAGGTCACCACGTCGCTCAGCCCCGCCGACCGCGTGCGCGTCTCCAGCTCCGCCACGTAAGCCGGATCACCCGCGCCGCCGATATGTTCAAACCGCAGCGCCGCCCGTTCCGCCTCTGGCAACGCGGCCAACGCGTCCAGCACCCGGTGCCACCCCTTCCACCGCACCCGATCGCCGATGCCCGCGATGATCCACGGCGGCGCCTCCGCTGCCGTGCGCGGCACCGCAAAACAACGCTCCGACACCCCGCCCCCGATGCACTGCGTCCAGTCACTGCCCGGCACCCCATAATACGCCTTCATTGCCGGACTCAGCCAAAACAACCGCGCCCCCAGCCGTCGCGCCGCCGCCCGGTAAAACCACCGTTGCCGTCCGTAGGCGTGCACACTTGCGACGACCCGGGCTTCGCCGCGCGCCCGCAACGCCAGCGCCACCAACAGCCCCGCCCGCGAGTGACCGTGAAACACCCGTCCCGGCGCCCCCTGCAACCAAACCTGCACCTCACGCGCCACCTGTCGCGCCCGCCACCAGGTCCCCGGCGAAATCGTCTCACCCGCCAGCGGACTGAACTCCACCACCGGCAGCGCCGGCTGCCGCCGTTGGTGCGCGCCACGGTTCAGACCCAACGTGACCCCAAAAAGTCCGGTCTCCGCCAGCGCCCGCACAATCGAGACGATGCCGCCGACATCCTCGTCGTAGCCAAGATAATGCAGGGTCTCGAGTTCCGGGGCAGCGGGCACGCCCCCAGCAAGGCCGGACGACCCGCCGGCGAAAAGCTTCAACTTTAGGGCGTGCCCCGCACACCCAACGCCCGCACCGGCCCCCGCAACGCCATGCGCCACGCCCGCGCTCGCGCCGCCGCCGGCAGCGCCGCGATCAGTCGAACCGCCTGCCCCGCCCGCCGCCAACCACGCTCAAGCACCCAGCTGCGCCGCGCCGCGTAAGCCGCCGCCTCGGCCCAGCCTTCCGTCGCGGCCCACTCCGCCACCTGCCACCACGCGGCCGCCGCCGACATCCCCTCCAACTCCGCCAACGCTTCCGCCAGCCGCTCGTCGCGCCCGGCTCGCCGACGCTGACTGATCAACAAAATCACCGCCCGACTGCGCTCGATCTCATCCCGCCGAGCCTGCGTGGTCTGCCCATCGTGCCAGCGGTAGCGCAGCAACACGTCCGGCAGGATCAACGCCGCCCCGCGCTCACTCGCCCGCGCCTGCCAATCCAGATCGGCCGCAAACGGAAAGACCTCGCGATACGGCAGCGCCGTCAGCCATTCGCGTCGCACCAAACTCGTCTGCGTGACCCACGCGCCCGCATACGCCGCGTAGTCGCGCTGCCTCGTCGCGTCGTCCGGTCCGAGCGAAAATTCGCACTGCCCCACCGGCTCACCCGCCGCGTTGATCCGCTCTGCCTGACCCGAAATCACGCCCACGTCATCACCGACCGTCTGCGCCGCCGCCCATTGTCGAGCCAAACGCTCCGGTTGACTCACGTCATCGTAATCCATCAACGCCACCCACGGCGCCCGCGCCGCCGCGACCCCGGCGTTGTGTCCGCCGGGAATGCCCACGTTCTGCGGCAGGTGCACCCAACGCACGCGCGCGTCCTGACCGAGTTCGCCGAGGTCGCTCGCATCCAGCCCGCTGCCATTGTCGACCAAGACCAATTCGAAGTCCCGCCACGTCTGCGCCAACACACTCGCAATCGCCGGCCGCAGATGCGGACCGTCGCGGTGGAAGACCATCAGGACGCTCACAGCCGGCATGCGCCCGAAGCCTGCGTCACCACCCGCCCCCGCCGCAAGCCCCGGGCCACGCTTTCGCCTTAGGCTCAAGCGCAGCTACTTAGAGCGACCAGGCCGCGAGCTTGCTCGCGCTAACGCTGCCCCTCCGCCCGCCTCAGCGCCCAACCCCGTAGCCGCGTTGGAGCGCAGCGACAACGTGGCCGCTCCACCAGGCCACCGCGCCACGCTTTCGCCGCCGGCTCAAGCGCAGCTACTCAGCGATCTCACACACGCCCCAGCCAGACTTTGATTGCCCCGGAAAATGCCGCCGCGCTTACTGCGCGCTGTGCCGCTCCGCCCTGCCCAACCTCTCGCCAACACGCTGTGGATCGTGGGCGGACGCGTGGCCAGCATGGTCGTCACCATCGGCGTGGTCGGCGCGATCGCCCGGCACCTGGGTCCGGCGGATTTCGGTCACTTCAACGCCGTGCTCGCCTTCATGGCCATCGCCGTGCCGTGGGCCACGCTTAGTCTCGACGCCGTGGTGGTGCGGGAGCTGGTGCGGCGACCCGATGAAGCCGGCGGCACGCTCGGCACCGCCTGCCTGCTGCGCGTCGGCGGCGGACTCACCGCCATCGTCGGCATGGCGATCGCCGGCCGCGTCGCGTTGCCCGGCCAATGGCCCCTGCTGCTGCTCGCCAGCCTCTCGCTCGTCTTTCAGGCCAACAACGTCATCGATCTGTGGTTCCAACGCCACCTGCAGTCGCGCCGCGCGGTCATCTCCCGCACCTCTGTTATCTACGCCGGCGCCGCCGTGAAACTGCTGCTGGTCGTGCTCGATGCGCCGCTCCTCGCTTTCGTCGCCACCATCGTGCTTGAGGCCGGACTCTACGCCGTGGCTTACGCCATCGCCTACCGCACCGCCCCCGAGCGCAGCGGTCCGTGGCATTGGGATCAGGTCATCGCCCGCCGCCTCCTGCGCGGGGGTCTGCCCCTCGCCTTGGCCGGCTTGGTGGCCGCGCTCGGCGGACGCTTCGACCAGGTGCTGGTCGCGATCAAACTCTCGGATCACGCCGCCGGACTCTACCTCGCGGCCAACCGTTTTACCGAGTTTGCCCTCTACTCCGGTGCCGCGCTCATCGCCAGTCTCTTCCCGGCGCTCACCGCCGCCCACGCCGCGCCCGATGCGGTCGGCTTTCGCCGCGAACTGCGCGCCATGTTCGAGGCCGTGAGCGCACTCGGCTGGGCCTCCGCCATCGCCCTCACCCTGCTCGCGCCCGTGCTGGTGCATCTCGTGCTCGGTCCACAATACGACGGTGCGGTCGCGCCGCTCATTGCCCGCGCCTGGTTGGGCGTCCTGCTGCTGAGTGTTGCCGCGCGGTGGAACGCCGTGCTGCTGGTGGCCGACAGTTGGTGGAGCTTCGCCTGCGCGCTCATTACCGTGGCGGTGCAAGTCGCGCTGGCCGGCTGGTGCCTCGAACGCTGGGGCATGATGGGGGCGGCCGGCGCCGTGGCGGTCGGCGCGCTGGTCGGCGGCGTATTCACAACCTGGTTACTCCCGCCGCTGCGTCCGCTCGCCCGCGCGCAGCTCGACGGCCTGCTCATCATCGTGCGTCCCGATCGCTGGCGAGCCATGGTGAACGCGCTCAGCCAGCGTTGACCGCCGGATCGATCCGCCCACGATTCCGCTCGTCGTCGTCACGTTTCCGGCGCCCGCCCTTCTTTTTGTTGCCCAACCTCCATGCTGCACCACCTCGCACCTGTTTGGCGTGATCGCCTGTTTTTTGGCGGGGGGCTGTTGGTGGCTGTGGTTTCGGGCGTTTACGTCGCCCAAGGGGTCGTGCTCATCCCGGCGCTGGTGCTGGCAGCGTCCCTCGCGGTGATCCTTTCGCTGGTGCGCACCACCGCGTTGCAGGGGTTCGTGCTGATGGGATTGCTGGCCGGCTACCTGATCGGCAACCGCGGCTTCGCCCAGTTTTCGCTCATTCCCGGATTGCCCGCGCTGCCCGCCGAGATGGGGCTCGTGGTGCTGGCCGCGCTGCAGGTGATCGAGCGGGCGCACAGCGGACCGGAGGCCCGGCGGGTGGGCGCACTCGATGTGATCGTGCTGCTCTGGATCGTGATCGGCAGTGTGCGCTTCCTCTTCGATTTCCGGAGTCACGGGTTCTTCGCCCTGCGCGATTTCGCCACGGTCTATTATGCGGCGTTTTTCTTCCTCACGCAGACGGTGCTGCGGCGGCGCCCCGATTTTGAGGCCCGCCTGCTGGCCACTCTGCGCATCGCGGCCGTCGTGATGATGATCACCCACCGGCTGTGGCAGTTCTACCCCGGCTTCTTTTTTAACGTGCTCCAGATCGGAGGCGTGCCGCTCATCTTTTATAAGGCCGACCTACTGGGGGTGTTTCTCGCGGTGGGGACCTTGTTGCAGTTCGTGCGTTGGGAGGAACGCGGCGGCTGGTGGCGCTGGCCGCTCATGGCGGTGATGACCTTTGAGATCATCGAAACCGACAACCGCGCCGCCATGCTGGCGCTGGCCTGCGGTGGTTGCTGGCTGGTGTTCGGCGGACGCTGGCGCCTCGCCATGGTCGTGTTGGTGACTGGCGTGGTCGGGATATTTGGCACGCTGTGGGTGGCTCAACAGACCAACACTCCGTGGCAGCAAACGCCGCTGCTCGGACTCTACGAAAAGGCGCGCTCGGTCATCGACCCCAGCGGCCAAGGCGCCTACCGGGGAGATGACACGGCCAACAAGGGCGACAACAACCGCTACCGCCTCGTCTGGTGGCAAACCGTCGCCCGCGAGACGGTGGAGGAGAACCCGGTCACCGGCCTGGGCTTCGGCTACGACCTGGCGCGCAACTTCATGCAGCGCTACTACGGCGACAATTCCGGGGACTATTCGGTGCGCAGCCCGCACTCGATCGTCATGACGGTGTTTGCCCGCATGGGCGTCGTCGGCCTGTTGCCCTTCCTGTTCTTGCTCGGCCTGATGGCCCGTCACACCTGGCGTGCCCTGAGTTCGACCGACCACGCCGGGCTCGGCCTGTGGATCGGCGCGTGGGGTATCATGGTGAGTGCCTTCTTCGGCGTCGTGCTGGAGGGCCCGATGGGCGCGGTCACCTTCTGGATCCTGCTCGGCGCCGCCTACGGCCGCAGTCCGTTGCCGGCACCGGTCTCAACTCCGGGTGGAATCGAACTGGATGGTGGTATTGATGCGGGCCGCCCGACTGCCGAGCAGCCGCGTCCATAGCTTGGCCCAGAGAACCTGCCCGGTCGCCGAGCGCGGCGGGTTTTCCACCACCCTCGCTGGCACCGGAACTCCAGCTCGTTCAGCCAATCGGGCCAGAAACCCCGCGCTCCCCGCCCAGTCGGTCAACTCCGCAAAGTCCACCGCCACCGGATCCCATTCCGCCCAAAAGGCCTGCGCCTGCGCCTGCATCGCGGCGACCTCCGCCACCGTCTCCGACTCCCCAAAACTCGCCAGCGAACGGCTCACCGCCTCCGCCTCCCGCACCGGCGTCACCACCACCGCCGTCGCCGCGAAGCGCCTCAGGGCTTCGAGTTGGTCCGCCGGCACCGGCCGGTGTGGGTGATGGGTCTTGGCGACGTAAGCGCCGCAGGCCAGCAGCGGCTCCCGCGCCCGCCCGTCGAGGAGGTAACCATCCAGATCGAGGTAGAGCGGGTTGTGCCGATAGGCGGCGAAGTTGTTCAGGATCAGATCGATCGCCAGGTGGGTGCCGCTGCGCATGAGCGAGGCGACGAGGATCGGCCGCCCGGGCCGCGGTCGCAGTTCGCCGGGCGGCGTCACGCAGCGCCGATTGATCGGCGGGAGGACTCTGCCCAGTTGGTTGCGCCAACGCATGGCCCTCTTGCATGGGGCGTCGGCCGGAAATGAGAAGCGCCAAGTGCATGCAGCCCAAGCCCCCGGCCAATCGGTCAAAGCCCGCGCTTGCGCCGCGCCCCGGAAACGCGACACCTTGGCGCGGTCTCGCTCCGAATGAACCGGTCGGCGACTCCCGGACCTCCTCCCTCACCCACCTTCATGGCCGTAAATCTCCGCGCTCCCATCGAGATGTTCAGCATATTTAAGCTGACCACGCGGGAGCGTTGGGACATCGGGACCCCGCTGATTCTGACCGTGCTGAGCCTCACCGGCATCGCCTTCGTCTACAGCGCCCAGTTCTCCACCTCGGACAACGACTGGATGAAGCAGATCGTCTGGGTCACCGCCGGAGCTGGGCTCTACATCTCGGTTTCCCTGATCGACTACCGATTCTGGCTGCGCGTAATCCATTGGTTTTACGGGGCTTGTCTCATTTTGCTGGTCGCCGTGCTCATCCCCGGGATCGGCGCCACCCGCGACGGCGCGCAGCGCTGGATCGATTTGGGGGCCTTCAGTTTGCAACCGTCCGAGCCGGCCAAGGTTGGCGTTTTGCTGCTCTGCGCCACGATTTTGATGCGCGAAAAGGTCGGCGGCATCTTCCAGTCGCTCGGCGTGCTGGGAAAGTTGGCGCTTGCCGCCGGAATTCCGATGTTCCTTATCTGGCGCCAGCCCGACCTCAAATCGGTTATCGTCCTGCCCCCCATGGTTTTCTCAATGCTCTACATCTCCCGCCTTTCGACGCGGTTCTTCGTAGCAGCCTTGGGCGCTTTCAGCCTCCTCGTGGGCGCGGTGGCGTGGGACACCTTCCATTACGTCAATTTCATGAAGTCGAACGACCTCGATTTCATGAACGACAAGGGTGCTTACGAGGAGCACTCCTGGATCCCGCTGCATGATTATCAGCGGAATCGTATCCTCACTTTTGCCGCCCCGGACGTCATTGACCCGCGAGGAATCAAGGACGGCTACAACCTGAAACAGTCCCTCATCACCGTCGGTTCCGGCGGGCTGACGGGCAAGGGTTGGACCCAGGGCACGCAGGCGCAACTCGGCTATCTGCCGCGCGGCGTCGCGCACAACGACTTCATCTTCTCGGTCATCGCCGAGGAGAAAGGACTTTTGGGAAGCCTCACGGTTCTCAGCTTGTTTGGTTTAATGCTCTTTAATGGCATACGCATCGCCGGGCTCGCCCGGGATCGCTTCGGCACCCTGATCGCCCTCGGCGTCACGGTGCTCTTCGCCGTGCACGTGTTTGTTAATATCGCAATGACCATCGGGCTGATGCCCATCACGGGTATACCACTTCCCTTCATTAGCTACGGTGGTTCCTTCATGCTCAGTTGCTGTTTGCTGCAAGGACTCGTCCAGAGCGTCTATCGCTTCCGAAAGGACTTCACGTGAAACTGAACCTTTCTCGCGCTATCGCACGCCGGACCGAGGCTCCTTGCGCCTCAACGCTCGCCCGTCGGGCCACCGTCCAACCCAAGGACCAAACCCACCATGAGCGATCAGTATTCCTCCGGCAACGGCAGCCCCTCCGCCGACCCGGCCTCCCAGTATGACGAAGAATTGGCCCAACCGCCCCGCCAGCGCAAAGCCGAAGCCATCGACCGCAACGGCCTGAAAAAAGGCGCCCAAGACCGCGCCAAGCAGCGTCCGCTGCTCCAAAAAATCGTCGCCGCCTTCCAGAAGGAAAAATCCTCCTTCCGCGAACTCATCATCAACGCCGAACCGCTCGAGAAGCGGGTCGCCCTGCTCGTCGATGGCGTGCTCGAAAAATACGAAATCGAGCGCGAATCCGACAACCGTATGGTCGGCGGCATCTACAAGGGCCGCATCAAGAACCTCGACCCGGGCCTCAAGGCCGCCTTCGTCGACATCGGCTACAACAAAAACGCCTTCCTCCACTACTGGGACATGCTCCCGGCCGCCGCCGACTCCTCTGTCGAAGTCGTGCGCGTGAACAGCAAGAAGAAGGGCAAACCGAAGACCGGCGCCGAGCCCACCGTTAAGGACATTCCCAAGCTCTACCCGGCCGGCTCCGAGATCGTCATTCAGGTGACCAAGGGCCCCATCGGCACCAAGGGACCGCGCACCACCACCAACCTTTCCCTGCCCGGCCGCTACCTCGTGCTCATGCCGTTCTCCGACCAGTGCGGCATCTCGCGCAAGATCGAGGACCCGAAGGAGCGCACCCGTCTCAAGCGCCTCGTCAACGAGCTCACCATCCCCGAAGGCATGGGCGTCATCGTGCGCACCGCCGGCGAGGGCAAGAAGGCCCGCTACTTCGTCCGCGACCTCCACCTCCTGCTCAAGACCTGGGCCCAGATCCAGGCCCGCGAGAAGAGCGAGCGTTCCCCCGCCTGCCTCTACCAGGAACCCGACATCGTCGAACGCACCGTGCGCGACTTCCTCACCGAAGAGGTCGACCGCGTGCTCGTCGACAACAGCGAAGATCACGCCCGCGCCCAAACCGCCGTGGCCCAGATCTCCAGCCGCTCCAAGGGCAAGATCGCCCTCTACAAGGATAACATTCCCATCTTCGAGCGCTTCAATATCGAGCGCCAGATCGAGCAAACCGCCCTGCGCAAAGTCGGCCTGCCCTCCGGCGGTGAAATCATCATCGACGAGACCGAGGCCCTCATCGCCGTCGACGTGAACACCGGCTCGCACAAGAACCGGGGCGGCGACGAGAAAAACGTCATCTACGCGGTCAACCTCGAGGCCGCCGCCGAGATCGCCCGTCAGATCCGCCTGCGCAACCTCGGTGGCCTCATCATCATGGACTTCATCGACATGAAGGAGCGCCGCCACCGCAACGCCGTCTACGAGAAGATGTGCGAACTCATGGCCCAGGACCGCGCCAAGACCCACATCCTGCCCATCTCCCAGCTTGGCATCATGCAGATGACCCGCCAGCGCCAGCAGGAGTCTCTCTCGAGCAACCTCTACACCGACTGCCCCTACTGCCGCGGCCGCGGCATCGTGAAGTCGGCCACCACCATCTCGGTCGAGCTGCAACGCAAGCTCTCCTCCGTGGTGCGTCGCCTCACCGCCCGCCCGGGTCAGGACGAACTCGCCCTGCGCGTGCTGGTGCACCCCTCGATCCTCGAACGCCTCCGCAACGAGGATGCCGAGCTGCTCGTGCGCATGGAGCGCGACTTCGGCGTCAAGTTGGCCTTCCGCGCCGACCTCAGCTATCACCTCGAGAACTTCAAAATCATCAACGCGATCACCGGCGAAGAGTATCGGTAAGCATTGAACCGCGTTTCAGCGGTCCAATGCATCTTTCCTCTTTCTCTTTATCTTTCTCTTTCTCCCCTCCCCAGCGCGCTCCCATCCCGGAGCGCGCTTTTTGCGGCCCACTAAACTTGGCCACTAGCCGCAATTCCATACGATGGCCCGTAGCATGAAAACGACGTTCAACTTGCCTGATGAGCTCCTGACTGCGTCTAAAACGGCTGCAGCCCAGAGGGGCACTACGCTTGTGGCTTTTGTAGAGAGTGCGTTACGGCGTGAACTGCGCTCTTCCTGCGACACCGTCAACCCCGACCCAAACCGATTTGAACGCAACGAGCTGGGCTTTCTCGTGATCAAATCACGTCCGACCGACCAGCCGATGACCTCCGAATCCATTCGAGCGCTGCAAGAGGTGCACGGCCAAGAGGAGTTTGCGCGAGCGACCGGTGACCCAGCTCAATGACCAACCCGCTTCGACGTCAACGTCCTCATCGCCTTGGTGGACGGCAGTCTCGTTCACCTTCGAACACGATGACCCGAGCAGAGGCACTGAAGGCCCAACTGCACGCGAACACCTCACCGTGTAAAATCCGGGCCACGCACCATCTCATTCCCAGCATGCTCTCACTGTAGGGCTCGACCTTGTGTCGAGCCGCCGATGCCGCTCCGTGGTTCCGCCGCGGCCGCACACAAGGTGCGGCCCTACACTCACCCGACGCGCCCCCTGCGTCTACTCCAACCGGAAATACAGCGTGCCCCGATAACCGTCGGCGTAGTTGTGCACGAGGTTCGGCGCGCCTTGCGGGCCGTGCGCCGCGGCAGTTTGGAACTTGGTGCCGATCGGGGTGATGCCGTGCAAAAACGAGAGGTCGCCGTCCGGGAACTCCACGTGTGAGGTGCGCGGATCCGGTCCCTCGGCCGGCGTGAACAGACCGAGGTATAGATCCGTCGTCGCCGAGACCATCGTCAGCCCGCCGCGCTCGCTGTGCAGCGTCGCCCAATACAGGTCTTCGTGGAAGCCCTTGAACTCAGGATACACCCAACTCGCGCCCGTCGCGGTGTCGTTGTAGTCCTTCTGCCAGACGCCGTATTCGACCCCTTTGCGGCGGTTTTTCCACACGCGGTAAGGCCCCTTGCCGAGGTAGTCCACACCCGTGACGCCGTCTTCGGCGAAGTCGAAGCTCACGCCGATGTAATCGACGAAACGCTGCGTCGGCTGACCACTGCGGGGCGTGACCTGATAGTCGAGGCGCAGCCAACCATTCGCCTCCAAGGTCCACTCCACAAACCGCATCCCGCCTTCGTAATCGGCTCGGATCACGGCTCGGCCATCGGACACGGTCCCGGTCACGTCCTTCGCTCGCGCCTCGGCCCCGATCGCGATCGGACCGTTGCTCCACGGGTGACGTTGTCCGCCTTTGTAGGCCTCGATCAGTCGACCGTTCGCGGCATCAAAGACGAAGCGAACGTCGCCGGTCTGCGCGATCCATTGCCCGTCGCCCTCGCTTAAGGTCACGCTCGCTCCGGCATCACTCGACTCAACGTCGACCCAGTCCGCGACGAGTTCCGCCGGCTCCCGCAGCATCCAGTTCCAACGGTAAATCTCGCGGCCGTCCGGTCCCGTCGCGGCGAGCTCCAGCACCTCGGCATCGGCCCAATCGTCGGGCAGCCCCAGATCGAGCCAGCCCCGCAAGCGTGGCGCCAACGCCAGGCGCGGTGCCTCCCCTGTCGCCACGTCACGCAGCTCCCGCCCGCCGTCCAACGCCCGCAGTTTCCAATCGAACTGCACCGCGGCGAGGTCGGTGTGATCGTAACGGTTCTCCACCATCAGCCGTCCGTCGAAACTGACGGGCAAGCGGTCGCGCTCCGCCAGCGGCAGATACACCGGGGACCAGATTTCCTTCACCGCATAAAAGCTCCCCTCCTTTTCCCGGTAGGGTCCCACCAATCCATCCGGCGCGCGGTTGCCCGCGACATCGATGCGCCCGTCCTGATCGTCGCGCACGATACCTTCATCGGCAAAGACCCAGAGGAAACCACCACCCGCCAGCGGATGATTCCAGATGCGCGTCCACCAATCGTCCAACCCCGCCGCACCGCCGCCATCGTAGAGCGCATGCAGGAATTCCGTCGGCATGATGATGTCGTCGCCGTGGAAGAAGAAATTGGTGCCGGTGTCGTATGCCTCGTAGTGCGCCGTGTTGATGCCGTTGGAATTGAGCCACGGGTGAATCACCACGCGCGCCTGCGGATCGTAGTCGGCAAAGTCGTCGTCCAAGGCACGGTTCCAACCGCCTTCATTGCCGTTGGCCCAGAGGATGATAGAGGGATGGTTGACGTCCCGTCGCACCAGCTCACGCACCAGCTTCGCGCCGACCTCTTCATCGTAAGCGCGCTGCCAACCGGTCAGCTCGTCGATGACGTAGAGTCCCATTTCGTCGGCTGCGGCAAGGAAGTGGGAATCCGGCGGGTAATGGCTCATGCGCACCGCATTCATGTTCATCTCCTTCATCAAGCGGATGTCCTCGCGGCTGAGCGTCGCGTTGGTGGTGCGGCCACTCGTCGGCCAAGCGGTGTGACGGTTGACGCCTTTCAACACCACCCGGCTGCCATTGACGTAGAGTCCGTCCTTCGGCCGCACCTCGATGGTGCGAAACCCAAACGTCTCCTCCACCGTGTGCAGCGTCTCCGCGCCGCGCCGCAACGCCACGCGCGCCGTGTAGAGATGCGGGGCTTCGGCCGTCCACGCCGTGATCGCTTCAGCCGCCCCCGCAACGGAGACGTTTGTCGCGCCCGGTTGGATGACCTGCTCCCATTGCGCGACCTCGGCCTGTGTGGCGCGATCGAACAAGGTCACCGCGACCGCATCGGCCGTGTGTGCGGCCGAAGCCAGCTCGAGCTCGGCGCGAAAACGTCCGTCCGCTTCCGCCGCGATCGCGACGTGCGCGATGTGTTCCGCCGGACGGGCCTCCAGCCACACCGGCCGAAAGATGCCGCCGAACAACCAGAAGTCCGCCTCGCGCTCGGCCACGTTGACCGACTCGTTGGCCGAGAACTTTTGCACGTCCACTTCCAGCGTATTGTCCGCGCCAAACTCCAGCCACGCCGTGATGTCGTAGCCGAACTCATAAAACCCGCCCTGGTGCACCGGGCCGACCTCGTGGCCGTTCACCCGCACGCGGGTGTCGGTCATCACGCCGCCAAACACGAGGCGCACGGCGCGCCCCGCCCAGTCGGCCGGCACGGCGAACGTGTGCCGGTATTCGCCCAAACTGTCCTCCGCCGCATCCGAGCCCCAGTCGCGCCAATAGTGATAGGTGCCGAAACCCTGCATCTCCCAATTCGACGGCACCGGAATGGTGGCCCACTCACCGCTGCGCCGCCCGCCGTTGACCCGGAACTCCCACTCCACCGTGTCGTCCGAACCCGTGCCTGAGAGATACTGCACCTGCGTCGGCTCGGCCGCGGTTTCGACCGCCAAACCAAGACAAACGAGCAGCAACGCGACCGCGCGCGTGAAAACCAAACGAGACAATGAGGGCATAAAGGGCTTCTCCGAATTATGGGGGTTACGGGGAATAGGCAGCGCACCAAACCGGAAAAACCGCGGGGCGACTGCCGACAGAGGGTTGAAACCATGACCTGACAAAGCCCACTCGCCGGAGCAACCCGTCGCCCCGCTGCCCCGTTAGCCAAACCCGCGGCCGACGAAGTGAAATAGGACAAGCCGGCCACGGATTGCGCCGCCCCACCCGGATATGCCTCTGCTCGGTAGCCGCGTTGAAGCGTAGCGACAACGTGGTCGCGGGATGGGACGCCTCCGCGCCACGCTTTCACCTCCGGCTCAAGCGCAGCTACACTCTAGCATCGGGGTCTGTTTATCCGGGTCGATTCGTGAAATCCGTGGCTAAGCAATGACCCAACTCGGAGCCCAAATACCGCGCGCCACGTGCCTTTCCTTTGCGCCGCGAAGCATCGCCAGCTATGCCCCTCTCTCATGTTTGGCTTTCTACCCCGACCGGGGGACTCCTCCGTTCGTTCACACCGCCGCATGCTGCAGCTTGCCGCCCTGTTCATTGCTTCGAGCCTCCTGCATTTGGGCGCTCAAGCCCAGCCCGTCGCCACGGCGGTAGAGGCGTCACCGGGTTTTGTGGATGCGCAGTCGTTTGGCTTCTCGCCCGCGGCATCGGGGTTGGCCAACCAAGTCGCGCTGCAACAGGCGCTCGACGGCGGCGGCACGGTCGTGATCAGCCAGCCCGGCACCTACAAGATCGCCGGCACGGTATTCATCGGTAGCCACACCACCCTGCGCTGCGGCAACGGCGTGTTTTTGCAAAAGGTCGAAGAGGCCGGACCGTTCATGCATGTGCTGCTCAACAAAGGTGCACTCACCAAAACCTGGGACGAACACATCGCGATCGAAGGTCTGCAACTCATCGTCAACGGCGTCGACAACCGCAACTGGACGGTCTTCGGCCTGCGCGGTCATCTTGGATTTTTCTACGTGCGCGACCTGCGCATCAGTGGGTTTCGCTGCGCCGATCTCGGACGTATCCAGTTTGCCATACATGTCTGCACCTTCGAGGACTTGCTCGTCGAAGATGTCATCATTCGCGGCCAAAAGGACGGCGTGCATCTCGGTCGCGGCAAACGCTTCATCATCCGCGACGGGGTGTTCGACACGACCGATGATGCCATCGCGCTCAACGCGCACGACTATGCCACCAGCAACCCGGAGCTCGGTTGGATCGAAGACGGCCTGGTGGAGAATTGTCACGACTTGCAGGAGGTCTCCGGCAACGTCGGCCACTTCTGCCGCATCCTCGCCGGTGCGTGGATCGACTGGCGCAAAGGCATGGAAGTGCAGCAATCCGACACCGTGGTCTCCAACGGCCGCCTCTACCGTGTGTCGGCCAAACCCGACGGCACCGTCTACCAATCCGTCACTCAGCCGGAGCATGAAAGCGGCACCGTCACGCTCGACGGCATTCCTTGGGTCGTGGTGCAGGACGAGGTGACCTACACCGCCGGCGTGCGCCGAGTGACCTTTCGCAACATCGTGCTGCACAAGTCGCGGCCGCTCTTTGCGGTGCGTTTCGACAACGATCACTACAGCCGCTCCTACTATCCCGGCGCGACCATTCCGCTGCAGGAGCAGTTGGTCTTCGAAAACTGCCGCGCCATGATCGATGCCGGCACGGCCTTCATCGAAGTGAAGACCCCGATCGACAGCCTCTCGGTGGTGAACTGCAGCCTGAACGACAACCCGGTGCGGTTTATCTCCAATGACGCCCTGCCCGACTACGGCCCCACCTCGATCAACTTCATCGGCTGCGTATTCAATCATCCCGGACAGATGACCCTCATCGACAACCAAATCCCCGGGAAAGTCATCCGCGTGAAAACCACCGCCAGTATGAAAACCGGTTCAGGATTCTCCGCGCGGGTGGCGGCAGGAGATGGTGAGCTGCAGATCGATTCCGACCTGACGGGATTACACTGATTTCCGCACCTCGCGAGGTCTGGAAAAGAAGTTGGCCGGTCGCCTACCCCTAAGCGACCGGCCATTTGCTTTCTTGGTTACCCCAATAGTTCCGCTAGGCGGAACGTCGTGAACCATGCTCACGCCGAACCCCGCGTCAACTCCCACATCATTACACTTTTGAAAGTTTTGCCCGATCCTAAGGGGTCAATCTTATATTCTTGAATCACATCCCCTCACCTCGTGCACACGTCGTGCAATTTTCTGCAAATTTCTGGACGAACTTTTTTCACACTTCGTTTCCCTAACGATGGTGAGGCTCTGAATTCGGCCCTGAAAACGGCACCATTCTCCGCTCCACGCCTCCGCTCAGCTGCGCGATTCGATTGCATATAACACCGTTCGCCCCCCGAACGGTTTCCATTTCAACTGAGTTACAAAAGCGCGCAGAACCCGTAAAAGACACGCTGGCCGCCGCATGCTAAAACTCCCGCATCGTGTGGCATTTCTTCCAGCTTTCCCCCGAGCCACCGCTCCTAGTTCCCTTGCTCGACCTACCCTCCGCGACAGCGCCTGCCTCCAACGGTCCCGACGCGCTCATTACCGGGCTCACTCTCGTTCTTCTTGCGACCATGGTGATCACCACCGTCGCCATCCGCTTGGTCCGTGAGCTGTCCAGAGCCTCCCCATAAAGGGTCACACCTATACTCAGGCACTACTCATCGAAGAGGTCATTCCAAAGCCTGCTTTGGCTGACCCCGAGTCACCGTCGGTTCGGCCTGCCACCTGCTCACAATGGAGAGCAACATTCCCATTTCCCTTGCCTCGCCACCCAACCACGGTGCGGTTAACTTGGAAGTCCTTGCTCTCATCCCCCCAAAATGAACGCCCCCCTCCTCCACGTGTCCCGTTGGCTGTTCGGCATTAACCTCCTGATTGCCCCTCTGCTTGTGGCTCAAACTGCGACACCCGCTACTGGTATCACCGCCATCCCCGGCATCGAAGTCGGTCACCACACCCTTTCCGCCCGTGCCACCGGCTGCACCGTGATCCTCGCTCGCGCCGGGGCCGTCGGCGGTGTCGATGTTCGCGGCGGCGCGCCCGGCACCTCCGGGACCAACACCCTCGACCCCATCAACCTGGTCGATCAGGTCCACGCCATCGTGCTCACCGGTGGCAGCGCCTACGGCCTCGCCTCCGTCGATGGCGTGATGCGCTACTTGGAGGATGAAAAAATCGGCTTCGAGGTCGGACGTGGCAAGGTAGTGCCGATCGTCGCTGGCGCCGTGATTTTCGACCTGCAACTCGAACCCGAGGGACAACGTATGCGGCCGGATGCCAACGCGGGCTACCTCGCCGCCCAGTCTGCCTCTAGCGCAACCCCAGCCGAAGGCGCCGTCGGCGCTGGCGCGGGCGCCACCATCGGCAAGCTGCTCGGCGCCGATCGTGCCATGCGCGGCGGCTTTGGCACCGCCAGTATCACCCTGCCCAACGGACTCATCGTCGCCGCCGCCGTGGTGGTAAACGCCGCGGGCGATATCGTCGATCCCGCCACCGGCCAAATCATCGCCGGGGCCCGCGACGCCTCTGGTGAAGGGTTCGCCGACATGCGTCAGATCCTTCGATCCGGCGACCAAACTGCCGACCCTCTGCCAGTCGAGAACACCACCATCGGCGTCGTCGCCACCAACGCTCAACTCACCAAAGCGCAGGCGACTAAAATGGCCCAGATGGCGCAGGACGGACTGGCCCGCACCACTTACCCAGCCCACAGCATGATCGACGGTGACACGGTCTTCTCTCTCGCAACGGGAGGCTGGACCGGTCCCGCCGACGTATCACAAATCGGCGCGCTCGCCGCCGACGTCATGACCGAAGCCATCCTGCGGGCCGTGCAACCCTAACATAAGGGGTCAATCTTATATTCGTGAATCAATCCTCTCCACTGAGGACCGAGGCAAAGAACGCCTTCATTTCGGCGGCGTAATAGACGCCATATTCGGCAAACGTCGCACGAGTCTCGGCATCGGGTTTCCAGTCGAAGAAGGCATGCCCCGCGCCTCCCACCTGGACATACTGCACGCGCTGTCCCTGCGCCACCAACGCGTCCACATACTCGGTGCACATCGCGTCGGAAATGAGGCCGTCCTTCGTGCCGCGATTCACGTAGTGCGGCACGGCCCGCACCGTCGCCGCCGGCACCGCGTGCAGGGGCATGATTGCCTGCTTCCACGCGTCATCGATGCGCGGGTCATCTAGGTAGAGATTTAGGAACGGTCCCCCAAACACCCCGTAACTCGGCGCCGCCGCGCGGATCGCGGTCAGCATCTCGTCGCGCACCACGTCGACCGACTTCCCCGCCGGCAGATAGCTGGGCATAAACTCAAACACGCCCTCCGTCTCGCCAAAGCCACCGTCGCCCACGCGTTCGATCATGGTCGCCATCGAAGCCGACAAATGGCCACCCGCGCTGTCGCCGGTCACCCCGATTCGCGAGGCATCACCGCCGTAATCGGCCGCGTGCTCCATGATGTGGGCGATCGCCCCGTAGCAGTCCTCAATGAGGTCCACCATGGAGTTGGCCTCAGCGTCGCCATCGGCCAGTCCCGCCCACCGGTAGTCGATACTCACCGCCACAAACTGCCCGCCCTTCGTCAACTCCCGCGCGAGCCCCCGCATGATGTTCTCATCGTTGGTCGTCCAACCTCCGCCATGGATGATAACAATGATCGGCAAATCCCGCGCGCCCTTCGGCGTAAACACGTCGTATTTCAGCGGCTTCACGCCCGGCTGCGCATAAACGACGTCATGCAACACCTCCACGTGCGCGACTGCCGCCGCGGGAACGAACGACGCCCCGATGTGCTTGTTCTGATCCACCACCACCTCGAACTCGGCGGTCATTGATTCGTGATACATCGCCCCCCAGCGCCCCGGCACCGAATAATACCCCGCGTCCAGCACGTAGCCCTCCGCCGGCGTAGTCCGCACCGTCAACACCGTGCCCTCCGCCACCTGCCCGTCGACCGGCAGGGCCGGTTCGACGACAAAACGACCGTTTACGGTCTCATCGAGCACCACGTGATAGGTTGAGGCAGCCATAACGGAGGAGCACAGGAGTGCGGCTGTCGCGAGACAAGGAAGCAGTCGTTTCATACGGCGAGGCCGAGAACCCTAGCCCCGCACTCGCCCAATACAATCGGCGATCTCACCGCCCCCACCACCACTGAGCACCCCACCACCACCGGTGTCACTCAGACAGTCCGCCTGCTCTCGGAGTCGGTTTTCTGCGCCAGCCTCTGCCTTCATGGAACTCAATGCATCCCCAACCCCTTGCCCGCCGTCTGGCGCTGGCCGCGTGCTGCCTGTCTCCGGCGCTCGCCTTGGCCGCGCCTCCGCCCGCCGACATTTTTGCCATCGAAACGTCCCCCGCGCCCATCTACTACGAGGGCTGGATCGATTTTAACAAAAACGGCCAGCGCGACCCCTACGAGGATCCGACGTTCGCCGAAGACGCCCGCATCGCCGACCTGCTCGCACGCATGACGCTCGACGAAAAGACCGCGCAGATGACCACCCTCTACGGCTTCTCCCGCGTGCTGAAGGACGAGCTCCCGACGCCCGCCTGGAAGGACCGCCTGTGGAAGGACGGCATCGGCAACATCGACGAGCACATCAACGGCAACGAAGGCTGGACTCAAAACCTCCCCGACCCGGACAACGATCTCCCGTGGTCCCGCCACACCCGCGCCCTCAACACCGTGCAACGCTGGTTCATCGAGGAGACCCGCCTCGGCATCCCAGTCGATTTCACCAACGAGGGCATCCGCGGCCTCATGCATTCCGGCGCCACCAGTTTCCCCGCGGAGCTCGGCGTCGCCTCCACCTGGAACCCGACTCTCGCGCGCGAGATCGGCCGCGTCACCGGCACGGAAGCCCGCGCCCTCGGCTACACCAACGTGTATTCACCGGTCTTGGACGTCGCCCGCGATCCGCGCTGGGGCCGCATCATCGAGAGCTACGGCGAAGACCCCTTCCTCATCGGCGAACTCGGTCTGCAACAGGTGCTCGGCATTCAGGAGCAGGGCGTCGCCTCCACCCTCAAGCACTACGCCATCTACGGCATCCCCAAGGGCGGTCGAGACGGTCACGCCCGCACCGACCCCCACGCCACCTGGAACGAAGTGCAGACCATGTATCTGGCCCCCTTCCGCAAAGCCATCACCCAAGGCGGCGCCCTCGGCGTAATGGCCTCCTACAACGACTACGACGGCGTGCCCGTCCAAAGCAGTCACCTCTTTCTCACCGAGATCCTGCGCGACGAATGGGGGTTTGAGGGCTACGTCGTCTCCGACAGCGCCGCCGTGGAATTCATCCACCAAAAACACCGCGTCGCGCCCACCCCCGCCGAGGCCATCCGCCTCTCCGTCGAAGCCGGCCTCAACATCCGCACCAACTTCACTCAACCCGAAGACTACGCCGAACCGCTGCGCCAACTCGTGCACGATGGCGAACTCGGCATGGACGTGATTGATGCCCGTGTGGCCGACATCCTCCGCGTGAAGTTCCGCCTCGGTCTCTTCGACGCGCCCTACGTGACCGACCCCGCGCACACCGACGACGTTGTCCGCTCCGCCGACCACCTCGACGTCGCCGCCCAAGCCGGTCGCGAATCCATCATTCTCCTCAAAAACGAGGGCAACCTTCTCCCTCTCGAAGGCACCTACGACCGCGTCCTCGTCACCGGCCCGATGGCCGACGACAAACGCGCCTGGTGGAGCCGCTACGGCGCCCAACGCACGCCCTTCGTCACACCGCTCGAGGCCCTTCGCGAGGCCTTCGCCGGCACCACCACCCAGCTCGATTACGTCAAGGGCGTGGACGCCGCCGACGCCAACTGGCCGGAGAGCGACGTCTACAAGGAACCGGCCTCCGCCGACGTGCAGGCCGGCATCGATGCCGCCGTCGCCGCCGCCCGCGAGGCCGACGTCATCATCGCTTGCCTCGGCGAAACCGATGCCCAGTGCCGCGAGTCGCTCAGTCGCATCAGCCTCAACCTGCCCGGCTACCAGCAGGAGCTGCTCATGGCTCTGCAGGCCACCGGCAAACCCGTCGTGCTCGTCCTCTCCAACGGTCGCCCCCTCAGCACCCAGTTTGCTGTGCGTCACATCCCCGCCATCGTCGAGATGTGGTTCCCCGGTCAGGACGGCGGCCACGCCCTCACCGACGTGCTGTTAGGCCACTACAACCCCGCCGGCCGTCTGCCCGTCACCGTGCCGCAGTCCGTCGGACAGATCCCCTACAACTTCCCCACAAAACCCGGCGCTCAGGATAAAGATTACGGCCAGGTCGAAGGCCCGCTCTTTGCCTTTGGTCACGGGCTCAGCTACACCACCTTTGCTTACTCCGATCTCTCCGCCACGCCGACCACCGGCACCATCGACGGCGACGTCACCGTCAGCGTGACCGTCACCAACACCGGCGACCGCGCCGGCGACGAAGTGGTGCAGTTGTATCTGCGTGACAACTACAGCAGCCTCACCACCTACGAACGCCGCCTCGCCGGCTTCCAACGCCTGCACTTCGCGCCGGGCGAGTCCCGCACCGTCACCTTCACCCTTACCCGCGAACACCTGCAGCTCTACAACGCCGACCGCCAATGGGTGGTCGAACCGGGCGGCTTCACCGTCATGGTGGGCGCCTCTTCCGCCGACATCCGGGCCTCGACCACCTTCACCCTCACCGATGCCGACGGAAACGCGCCGACCGAGATTCCTTTCAACGGCGTGACCAACGACCCAATCTGAGCCGGTCCCCATGCGCTTGCTCAAATTCGCCCTGCTCCCGCTGTGGGCGGCAACGACCGTCGTCGCCGCATCGTCGCTCGACCTCATGGTCGCGCCTCAGACGCTGCACTCCGACCGCGTTACACTGATCTGGAATAAACCCGCGTCCGCCAGCTCTGCGCCCGACCAGGAGTTCGAGGTGCTACGCGACGGCGAGGTGATCGCCACCACCAGCAAGGCCCACTTCACCGACACCACGCTCACCGCGGCCAGCCATTACCGGTTCCAGGTTCGCGCGCTTGCGACGGGCGACGAGGCGACCACGTCATCCGTCGTTAGTCTCACCACCAAACCGCGCGAACCCATCGTCGACGTCACCAAACACGGCGCCATCGGTGACGGCACCACCCTCAACACCACCGCCCTTCAAGCCGCCATCGACGCCTGCCCGCCCGGCGGCATTGTGCACGTCCCCGCCGGCACCTTTCTTAGCGGTGCGCTCTACCTGAAGAGCAACATGACCCTCGACCTCGCCCAAGGCGCCGTGCTCAAAGGCTCCGCCGACCCGCAGGATTACCTGCCCTTCAATCGCAATCGTTTCGAGGGCTGGGAGCTCGAGACTCACGCCTCCCTCATCAACGCCGGCACGCTCGACCGCGACGGCCCCGCCAACATCCGCAATGTCTCCATCCGCGGCGCAGGCACCATCGCCGGCGCCGGCCGCCCGCTCTACCACGCCATTGTCGATTCCTACGAAAACCGCCGCGATGGCCTGCGCGCCCGCGGCCGCCTCGTCCTCTTCATGAACGCCGCCAACATCGAGGTCAGCGGCATCACCCTCGAGGAATCGTCGTGCTGGACGCTCCACTACATCTACTCGGAAAACGTCAGCCTCCACGGCCTCACCATCCGCAGCGATGTGCACAACGGCGACGGCATTGATCCCGATTCCTCCGTCAACTCCTACATCTTCAACAGCACCTTCGACACCGGCGACGACTGCATCGCGATCAAGTCCGGCAAGAACCCCGAGGGCAACGTCGTCAACCGCCCCACCGAAAACGTGCGCATCTTCGACTGCACCTTCAGTCGCGGCCACGGCATCTCCATCGGCAGCGAGATGTCCGGCGGTGTGCGCAACGTGCTCGTCGAGGACTGCATCGCCGGTCCACTCCTGCACGGCCTCCAAATCAAGGGCACCAAGGACCGCGGCGGCTTCGTCGAAAACGTGACCGTCCGCAACTGCGACCTCCAGCAGATCACCGTCAACACCGTGCTCAACTACAACAACGACGGTGCCGCTGCACCCACCGTTCCGCTCTTCCGCAACTTCCGCTTCGAGAACATCGACCTGAGCTCCGCTCCCACCAACAAACCTGTCATTCACCTCAACGGCTTCGAAGCCGACGGTCACCGCACGCAAAACGTGACCTTCGACGGCATCACCCTGCCCGCCGATGCCTCCATCAAACTCGACCGCGTGGAAAACGTGACCTTCACGGATCTCCAAACCGTCGACGACTCCGCCCCCCGTTTCGAAATCACGCGCTCCGTCAACGTGACCGTCGATTAATCCGCGTCCCCTTCGCCCCATGCGCCTGCGCCCCTTCCTTGTCCTCCTTACCGGCGGTCTCCTCTGCTCCAGCACCCAAGCCGCTGTTGACCTCACCAACTCGACCGGCTTCCCGCTCGTCACCGCCGACCACGTCGCCCCGCTCATCGTGCCGGCCGACGCCGCCGAGGTCGTGCACCTCGCCGCCGCCGATTTCGCCGCCGATGTCGAACGCGTCACCGGCCAACGTCCTTCAATTTCGGATACACCACCTACCGATCCGGCCGCGCCGCGCATCGTCATCACCCTCGCGCCCGACCTCGCCGACCGTTGGGAGGCGTTCCAACTTTCCGCCTCCGCCACCGAGCTCACCGTCGCCGGCGCCGACCGTCGTGCCCTCGCCTTTGGCCTCTACGAACTCTCCCGTCGCATCGGCGTTTCGCCCTGGGCCTGGTGGGCCGACGTCCCCGTGACGCCGCGCGACTCCCTGCACCTCTCCCTCGGCACCGAGCCGGTCGATCAGCCCGCCGTGAAATACCGCGGCGTCTTCCTCAACGACGAGGGCTGGGGCCTGCGCCCGTGGGCCGCGCAAACCTTCGAACCCGAAGCCGGCAACATCGGCCCCAAAACCTACGCCCGCATCTTCGAGCTCCTCCTCCGTCTGCGCGGCAACAGCATCTGGCCAGCCATGCACCCGGGCACCACGCCCTTCCACCTCATGCCGGGCAACGCCGCCACGGCCGACCGCTACGCCATCGTCGTCGGCTCCTCCCACGCCGAACCCATGCTCCGCAACAATGTCGGCGAGTGGACGCAGGACCACCATCTCTACAACTACGTCACCAACCGCGAGGGCGTGCTCGCCTACTGGGAGGAACGCGTCGCCGCCCGCACTTCCGGCGAGAGCATCTTCACCCTCGGCATGCGCGGCATCCACGACAGCGGCATGATGGGCGCCGACACGCAGGAGGAACGCCTTGCCGTCTGGGAACGCATCTTCGCCGACCAACGCGACCTGCTCGCCCGCCACCTCGGCGACGGTGACCCCACCCGCATCGCCCAGATCTTCGTGCCCTACAAGGAGGTCCTGCCCGACTACAACGCCGGCCTGCGCGTGCCCGACGACGTCACCATCGTCTGGCCCGACGACAACTTCGGTTACGTGCGCCGCTACGCCACGCCGGCCGAGCGCGCCCGCGCCGGTGGCCTCGGCGTGTATTACCACCTGTCCTACCTCGGCGCGCCCTTCTCCTGGCTGTGGGTCGACACCATCCCCACCGCGCTCATCTGGTCCGAAATGACCCGCGCTTACGAGCAAGGCGCCCGCACGCTCTGGATTGGCAACGTCGGCGACTTCAAGGGTCAGGAGCTCTCCGCCGAATACTTCCTCGATCTCGCCTGGCACGCCGACCGCACCACGCCCGATCACGCCGCGACCTACCTGCAGCGCGTCGCCGCCCGCGACTTCGGGGCCGAGCACGCCGCGGCCATCGCCGACCTCTGGACGCGTCACCAGGTGCTCGCCGCCGCCCGCAAACCCGAGCACCTGCAATGGCAGTTCCCCACCCGCTCGTATCAGCCGACCACCTACACCGCGGCCGAGATGCACGAACGCCTCGACGCCTACGCCGCGCTCGTTGCCGACACCGAAGCCGTCGCCGCCACCCTGCCCGCCGCCGCGCAGGACGCCTTCTTCCAACGCGTGACTTACCAGGTCGGCATCGCCGCCGCCATGAACGAGCGCTACTTCCGCGCCGAACTTGCCCGCCTCGCCAAAGCCAGCGGGATCGACGACGCGGCAGACGAGCTCTGGGCGGAATCCGAGGCCGGCGACCAACGCTGGCGCGAGCTGACGCGTCACTACAACGAGGAGGTCGCAGACGGCAAATGGCGCCACATCGTGCAATTCAACGGCATGGACATGGAGGAGTGGCGCCCGCGCTTCCAACCCGATCCCGACATCCCGCCCCTCGACTCCGTCGCCCAGGAACAGGTGCACCTGCCGCCCCCGGCGCCGCATCGCACGCCACCCGTCATCCCGGCCGACGCCCGCCCCGGCGACTTCTTTGAACAAGACGGCGTCATCTCGATCCACGCCGGTCACTTTACCAGCCAACGCGATCTCAGCGCCGGCGCCGGGTGGCGCGTCGTGCCCGGGCTCGGTCGCACCGGCAATGCCGTGACGATCCTGCCGTCCACCGCCACCATCGAACCCGCCCACGCACCGTTGTTGTCGTATCGTTTCCACGTGACCACCGGCGGCCCCGCCACCGTGCACGTGCGCCTGTTGCCCACCTTCCCCATCGAAGCGGATGCCGAGGCGCTGCGCTTCGCCCTCGCGGTCAACGACGGACCCGCCCAACCCGGCGCCGTCACCGACGGTTTCAACACCCGCGCCCAAGCTTGGCGCGAACGCGTCGTGACCAACGCCACCGAGACGACCGTGAAACTCGCCGAGCCGCTCTCCCCCGGCTGGCACACCCTGCACCTCATCGGCGTCGAACCCGGCGTGGTGGTCGACAAACTCGTGATCGACCTCGGCGGCCTGCGCCCCTCCTACAACGGCCCCGCCGAAACGAGCGTCGCCCCTTCGTCCTGACGCCACTGGCCACTTTGGGGCGACGCTCGGCCTTCGCGGATTGCGATGGGCCGGCGGCGGAGGGTAGGACTTTGCGTAGTGGTGTGCCCACTACGCCCCCGAAATGAAACCCCACCTGCTCCTCCTGCTCTTCATGCTGGCCGCCCCGCTCGGCTTCGCCGCGCCCGCCCACTCCCTCACCGTCGGCGACGGCTTCGTCGATCCGATCAGCTTTCCCGACGCCCAGCCCGTCTTCTCCTGGAAATTGCCGACCGGCACCTCGCGCCAGACCGCCTACCGCCTCGAAATCACCGCCGCCGATCGTAGCTGGGATAGCGGCTGGATCGAGTCCGCTCAGTCCGTGCGTGTGCCCGGCCCGCCTGACCCTTTCGCGGCCGGCGACCGCGCCACCTGGCGGGTGAATGTCCGCGACGAACAGGGCGACGAACTCGGTTGGAGCGACCCCGCCCGCTTCGAGCTCGGGCTGCTCACCACCGCCGATTGGTCGGCCGCGTGGATTCGTCCCAGCCAAGCGCACGATCCGGACGCCGAGCCCGTCGGCGAGCTGCGTCGAACCTTCTCTCTCGATCAGTCCGTCACTCGTGCCCGCCTGCACGTCACCGCCCGCGGTGCGTTCGCGTTGCAACTCAACGGCACGCGCGTCGGCGATGACCACTTTGTGCCGGGCCTCACGCCCTACGAAAACCGCATCGACACGCTGACCTACGATGTCACCGACCAGCTCCGCCCCGGCGACAACACCCTGCATGCCGCCCTCGGCACCGGTTGGTTCGCCGGCCGCTATCCGTTCGAAGCGGAGAAGCCAGGACCCTACGGCCGACATCCCCAACTCCTCCTCCAACTCGAGCTGACCCTCGCCGGCGGCTCCACCCGCACCATCGTCTCCGACAAAAATTGGGAGGGCTCCTTCAACGGTCCCATTCGCTCCTCCAGCATCTACGATGGCGAACACTTCGACGCGCGCCAGCACGTGTCGGACTGGGCTCCCGTGGACGTCGATCCCGACCTCAGCTACGCGGTCCTGCAGCCCAAACCCTTCGCGCCGGTTCGCGCCACCGAAACCCTCGCCACCCAAGCCATCTCCGAACCCGTGCCCGGTCGCTTCATCTTCGACCTCGGTCAAAACATGGTTGGCTGGGCGCGCCTCCAGATGCCTGTGCAACGCGACCAGACGATCACGGTGAAGTTCGGCGAGATGCTCCAAGCCGACGGCACGCTCTACAACGCCAACTACCGCGCCGCCAAATCGACCGACACCTACACCGCGGCGACCGACGGCACCATCACGTGGGAGCCGCACTTCACCTTCCACGGTTTTCGCTACGTTGAACTCTCCGGTCTCGCCCCCGACGCCGCGCCCCAACCCGACTGGGTCACCGGCGTGGTGCTCCACTCCGACCTCACGCCCACCGGCACCTTCACCTCCTCGCACGCCAAACTGAATCAGCTGCAGAGCAACATTGTCTGGGGCTGGCGCGGCAACTCCCTCGACATCCCGACCGACTGCCCGCAACGCGACGAACGCGCCGGTTGGACCGGCGATGCCCAGGTCTTCTGCCCCACCGCCATGTTCCTCACCGACGGCCATGCGTTCTGGCGCAGCTGGCTCGCGTCCATGCGCCTCGAGCAGGACGCCGACGGCGTCATCCCCTCCATCATCCCCAGCGCCAACATCAAGTGGCGCGCCCGCAGCCCGGGTTGGATGGACGCCGCCGCGGTCATCCCCTGGGAGGTGTATGTGCGCACCGGTGACGCGACGATCCTGGCCGAAAATTTCGCCATGATGGAAAAACTCGTCGGCTGGTATCGCAGCCAGTCCGTCGATGGCCTCTTGCCGACGATCGAAGGTTTTGGCGATTGGCTGCAACCGCACGCCGCCGCCCAAATCACGCCCGAAGATGGCATGGGCGACCGCCGCGGCGACACCCCTCGCCCGCTCCTCGGCGTGGCCTACTACGCCCGCAGCACCCAACTGCTCGCCCAAGCCGCCCGCGTGCTCGGCCGCGACGAACTGGCCGCGACCTACGCCGCCGAAGCCGCCGCCATCCGCGCCGCCTTCACTCGCGCCTACTTCGATGCCGAGGGTCGCCTGCAAAACGTGCCCGAGTCGCAAACCGCCTACGCCCTCGCCATCGCGTTTGATCTGCTGCCCGCCAAGCTCATCCCCGCCGCCGGTGAACACCTCGCGCGCCTCGTGCGCGACGTCGCCGACACCCACCTGCGCACCGGCTTCCTCGGCACGCCGGTCCTGACCTTTGCGCTCGATCGCACCGGCCACGCCGATCTCGCCGCCGCCCTGCTGTTCCAAGAGAGCTACCCCTCGTGGTTCTACCCCATCAACCAGGGCGCCACGACCATGTGGGAACGGTGGAACAGCTACACGCACGCCGACGGTTTTGGGGACGTCTCGATGAACTCCTTCAACCACTACGCCTACGGCGCGGTCGGCCAGTGGATGTATGAGCGTATCGCCGGCCTCGCCCCCGATCCGGCGTATCCAGGATATAAACACATCCTCGTGCGACCGCTCGTCGTGCCGCAACTCGACCACGCCGAAGCCACGCTCGAAACACCCTACGGCCTCGCCGCCAGCGGATGGCGCCGCGTCGGCGACACCGTGACGCTTACCGTCACCGTGCCGCCCAACTCGACCGCCACTGTCACCCTGCCCGACGGCGCCACGCATGTCTGCGAGCCCGGCACGCGCACCTTCACGTTCCCCGCACCAGCAACGCCGTAAGAAACGAACCTGCCGCGCCCAGACAGGCGATCATGCGCACGTGGTTCCACGGCAGCCACCGCCGCCGGTAGTCGGTCCATGCCCCGGCGGCGGTGGGCCCGCCGGGTTCGAGTGACGCCAGCGCGTCGTTGAGCGGCACGTTGCAGGTGCCAGTGACGACCAGACAACCGAGCATATACAGCACGGCGCCGAGCAGCATCCACAGCGTCGCCGGACTCTGCCAATCACCCCAGCCGAGCACGGCCAGCACCACGCTCACCACGCCCGTGCCCAAAAACAGGCCGATGAACCACGGGTTGATGATGACCACGTTGATGCGTTGCATCGCCGCCATGCCGGCAGTCGGCGTCAATTGCCCCAGCGCCTGCATGGTGAAGTTGGAGAAAACAAAGAACAGTCCGGCCAGCGCCGCGCTGGCGAGGGTGGCGAAGATCAGGAGAGCGAATTGGAGCGGGCTCATGGGAATGCGTCGTTTCGGGTTCCGGTTTAGGACGTTGCGGCGACGGCACCGGCCGCGCGGCGGGCGAACTCCGCGAAGTCGCGCGCCGGTCGACCAAGCGCCCGCTCCACGCCGTCGGCCACCCAGGCATTGCGACCGTCGAGCACGGTGCCGAAGAGGTAGTCGAGCAGGTGCACGTAGTCGGCGGGCACCCCGGCGTCCTCCATGCCCGCAATGAAGTCGGCGTGCGGGATTTGTTGATACGTCAGCTCACGGCCGGTCGCCGCGCCAAACTCGGCTACCGCTTCGGCAAAGGTCAGCAGGCGCGGTCCGGTGAGTTCGTAGAGCTGACCCGTGTGACGCGAATCCAGCAGCGCCGCGGTCGCGACGTCGGCAATGTCGTCGGCGTCCACGAAGGGTTCACCGATCTCGCCCGCCGGCAGCGCCACGAGCCCCTGCGCCACACTGTCGGCGAGGAAGCTCTCGGTGAAGTTCTGGGCGAACCAGCTGCAGCGCACGATGGTCCAGGCGATGCCACTGTCGCGCACGATCTGCTCGCAGAGCTGAGCCTCGGGCTCTCCGCGACCGGAGAGCAGGACGAGCCGTTGCACGTGGGCGGCGGACGCGAGGCGCACGAGTTCACGCATGGCGGTGTCGGCTCCCGGCGCGGCGAGATCGGGCGCGTAGGCGATGTAAACCGCTTCGACGCCGGCGAGCACATCGGCCCAGTTGCTCGAGTCATTCCAGTCAAACGGCACGGCGGCGGCGCGGGAGCCCTCGCGGACCAAACGGCCGGCGGCGTGGAGGCGTTCGGCGACGCGACGGCCGGTTTTGCCGGAACTGCCGAGAACGAGGATGGGAGCGGAGGAGGTGGAGGAGTGGGATTGGTTTTGCATAACGCCACCAGCATAGGGGCGACGGCCGCTGCCCGATATTCCACTTGGTCCACGAAACCTGCTCTTTCGTCCAAACCGGGTGGACTTGCCCGGCATCGTGCCCACGGTTGCCAACTCATGGACCGCGACGCTGCGCTGAAAACGATCCGCCAAACGGTGGACCCGCTGGGCGAGGCCCTGCACAGCCTGCACATGAGCGGCACCTTTTATTGCCGGTCGGAACTCACCGCCCCGTGGGGCGTGGATTTGCCGGCCATGCCGCACTGCCTCATGTTTCACGTCGTGTCGCAGGGTGAAGCGTGGGTCACCGTGCCCGATGCCGACCCCTGCCATCTCAGCGCGGGCGACATCGCACTGTTGCCGCACGGCGAAGGACACCAACTCACGCACGCCATCGGAGCGCCCAGCGTCGACCTCTTCGATCTGCCGCGCGAGGAGCTGGGCGACCGCTACGAACGCATCATCACCGGCGGCGGCGGCGCGGTCACGAACCTCATCTGCGGCGCGGTGACGTTTTCCCATCCGGTGGCACAGCAGGTCATCGGCATGTTGCCCAAACTCATGAACCTGCGCGCCAGTGTGCCGGGCAACGCCTGGATCCACGACTCGTTGCGCTTCATCACGGCCGAAGCCGAAAACCTGCGGCCCGGCGGCGACACGATCATCACGCGTTTTTCCGACATCCTCGTCATCCAAGCCATCCGCGCCTGGATCGATCATGATCCAAGTGCGCAGCAAGGCTGGCTCGGTGCGTTGCGCGACCCGCAGATCGGCCGCGCCATCGCGATGGTGCATCGCGACCCCGTGCGCGACTGGAACCTGCAATCGCTGGCCGACACCGCCGCCATGTCGCGCTCGGCGTTTGCGGCGGCCTTTCAGGAAAAGGTGGGCGAAACGCCCATGCACTACGTGCGCCGCTGGCGCATGGGGTTGGCGGAGTCGTGGCTGCGCGAAGGCCAGGCCACGGTGGCGGAGATCGCCGACCGCCTCGGCTACCAAAGCGAAGCCGCCTTCAGCCGCGCTTTCAAATCCATGCGCGGCGTAAGCCCTGGCTCCCTGCGCAAAGGCGCGAACGCGACCGCGACAGCGCCGACCGGAAAATAAGTTGGAGACCACGGACCTCGGTCCGCCCTTTCTCAGCCTCAGGCTCAGTTGAGGCGCGGCAACGAATGTCCGTCCAGCCAGCGGCCCTCGATTTTCTTCACGTGCGGATCCTCCGGCAGACCCCGTTCGTTGCGATTCAGTCGGCCGGCAATGAGGTCCACGGTCGCTTCGCCCACCGATTCGAAACGTTGGTCGATCCCGGCAAAACGGTCTCCGCCCAGATCGTCCGGCAACCAATCCAGCAACACAAAGGCTACGTCACCGGGAATCTTAACGCCGCATTCGAGCAACAATTGCAGGAAGTAACGTTCGCCCAGGATCACTTCCGGGAGGTGCTCGCGCAGCCAACGGCGCAGCCGCGCCTTCTGCCCCTGCATGCGGTCGAACTCGAATAAACGCATCTGGCCGAGTTCGTCGTGTTCCAGCTGATCGAGCAGGAACGCCGCTTTCCAACGACCCTCCATGCGCTCGTTGATGCGTTGCAGGATACCAAAACCGATCCGCCGATAACCGCGCTCGCGGATCTCGTGCAAAGCCAGACGCGCGGATTGAAAATGCGCCACAACCGCCCGATCCAGACGCTTCGGTTCGTGCAGCGAAAAGCCGATGCCCGCGACGGCAAATTTGTCCCAATCAAGCGCGTATTCGAACTGCTCCGGCGGGTCGCGCACATCGATGCTGGGGACGAGCACGGCCTGGATGCCGCGTTGATAAAGGACCTGCGACACCCGCCGATAGGAACCCTCGTAGGCGCTCGGCATGAAGTCCTCGACCTTAAACCCCAGCGCGGCGGCGCGGCGCTCGACGCCGATGCGATAGAGGCGATTGGCGATGTGATTGGTGCCCCATTTGGTGGTCTGAAACACAGGCGGCACCACCGCGATGATCGTGCGATCCGACCGCACCTTGCGCCGGCGCACATCGGCCATGAGCGCGGTGATCATGGGATTACCAGTGTAACGGTGTTCGCGGGCGAGGGACTGGATGCGTTCGCGGGTTTCCGGCGCCACCTCGGCGGCGTTGTTCAAAGCCCGCGACACGGTCATGCGCGATACGCCGGCCAGTTTAGCCAAGTCTCGAATCGTCATGCGTCGCTCCGCCATGGACCGCACTGTCCGGCGACCGGGCACGGTTTGCAACGTTGCTGCGCAAACCCGTCCCGGACGTCGGTCATAGGCATGGGTTCAATCAGAAGTGATAGGTGGCGCTGAAGGTCCAGCTGGTCGGGCGGATGTTGGCCCAACGCAGACGCTGCTCGCCGGAATACTGGTCGACGAAGCCACTGAATTCCTTGAAGTCGGTGTTTTCGAAATCATGGAGGTCGTCGATCTTCAGCCGCAAATCGAGCCGTCGATTGAAGAGCTTTGTGCGGTAGTGAAACGACAGGTCCACCGGATGGGTCGAGCCGCCATACCAATTGACGCCGTCGTTGGTCGACATGAGGTAGTTGTCGGCGTAGCGGCCGGAAAGGATGATCCGCAGGCCCGGCAGGATGAAGCCGTCGCTCATCTGGTAGTCCAGAATCCAACTCGCCATATAGGGCCGCGAGCGGGATCCCGTCACGAGCTCACCGGTGGAGTTACTCGCCACCACATTCCGGGCATCCTCGAGATAGTCACGCAGGTCCGCTTCCATTTCCGGCAGCGTGCCGGGCGCGTAGTTGGGGTCGGAGGGCCAGTATTGATCGATGATCGCCTGTCTCTCGGCCAGGCGCGCCTCGGCCAAAACGACCTGCTCCGCGTAGTCGCGCACGTCGCGATCACTGGTGACATCGATATGGGAGAGTGCCAGCCGGGCCTGCAGGCCGTGGATGCGTTTTAATTGCAGCGTGAGCTCGAGTCCCTTCGACGTTTCGGAGGCGGTGATCTGCCGGTGCTCGTTGTTGAGTCCGCGCGGAATTTCCACGAAGCCAGCACTGCCCGGGGTGGCCGGCGTGTAAATCAGCGAGCCGTTTTGGATATCGATCGCGACATCGTTGAAGAGCAACTCCAGCTCCTCGGCACTGTTGCTGGTGGAGAACGTGTAGGCGACATTGTCGCGATCGACTTCAAACGCGGCCATGCTGAAACCCAGCCGGTTTTCGAACAGCTCGCCCTTCAGGCCGATCTCGCGGGTGACACCGTCCTGCGGTCCGAGATTGCGCCCGAGGAAATCCTCGGTCCCCTGCCAACGGAAGGAGGAGGAATAGTTGCCGTAGACATTGAGGTTGCGGTTGAGCTGATACACCAAGCCCGCGTTGCCGGTGGTCGCCGATTGGTCGAGCTCGGGCACGTAGGCGTAATATTCGGGCGCCTGATCGGGACTGCCGACGTAGACATCCTGACCCCACCACGCGAGTTCACCGTATTCATCGACCAACTCCTGAGCCGTGCCCTCGGGCAACTGGTAGCGCTTCAACTTGAACTGATCGTAACGCACGCCGACCAACGACCGCAGCTTGCCGCCGAAGTAGCTGCCGGACGCGGAGAACGAACCGGACTTGGAATAGCGTTTGTCGGTAAACGGCTTGTTGGAGGTCGTGTAGTGCACCCACATCGGTTCGAAGATGCCCGGCACCACCGGCAACGCTTCCGGGGTAAGGCTGGTCCATTGGTCGGCGTTGCTCAATGCGGCGACCGGATCGGAGGCATCGAAGTAACCACGCACCCGGATGCGGTCGCGTCCCTCAAGGTCATGCAGCACGTCGTATTCGCCGGTGGCGGAATCGTAGGCTTTGGCCTTGTTCACGAGACGCTCCCGGAACGAAAACGCTTCGTCGTCCAGATAAGTGACGTTGGCGACGAGGTATTGCTTGAAGTTGCGACCGAACTCCAACGGGTAGGTCGCTGTGAGGCGCACGGTGTCGACGTTGTTGCCGTAGGTTTTGCGATCGAGATCGCTGTCGAGATACAGCCGCCCGGTGTTGTCCGCGCTCACCGCGTAACCGAAGCGGTTGTCATTGCGCAGCTGATACTGCTCCTGCCGATTGACCGCGAATTCGACGTTGAGATCGCCGAGCCGCGACTCCAGCCACAGCGTGTAATTGTTGATATCGCGGGCGATGAAATCGCGCACGCCGGTCGTGTTCACGCCGCGCGGAATCGTGGGCAGCGTGATGAAGGGATCGCCATCGTAAGTCAGGATCTCCGGGGTCATACCCACGGCCCACGACAAGTCGTCGCCGGTCGCACCGCGTCGGCGGTCGTCGGCCGAGAGCGTGTAGGGCGTGCCAAAGCCGCCCATCCCATCGGACGAGTAAACGAGTCGATCCCGCGAATCCACATACTCGCCGTCGGAGGTGAAGTAATTGCTCGTTGTGGACGAGAAACCCCGTCCATCCGCGGCGCGCTGGTTGGCCTCCACGCGGCTGTTGGCCCGGGTGCGCTCGTAACTCAGATCCTCCGCTTCGAAGCGCAAGGTGAGGTTGTCGAAGATGTTCACCGTGCCGGCGAGATCGACGCCTTCGAGGTAGTCCTCGGCGAAATCGATGTAACTGCGATTGTTGCGCTGCACTGCGTTCAGGCGCAGGGCGATCCGGTCATTCAACTGGCGGTTGATGTCCAGCATCATGCGGTAGCTGTCGTAGCTCCCGTATTGCCCCGTGACGGAGCCGAAATTGCGGAAACGGGCCTGCTTGGTGTAGACCGTCGCGATGCCGCCCGGCGACGCGTCGCCATACATGAGGGAATTGGAGCCCTTGTTAAAATCGATGCGGCCCACGTTGTAGCTGTCGGTGCGCGGATACCACAGGAAGAAGTTGCGCGAGGCGGCGGCGTTTTCGCGGCCGCCCTGACTCAGGCCCCGAAAGGCCGTGCCACCGTCATCGTTGTCGCGCTCGTCGTCGGGCACGGTATCCAAACCGGCGATAAACGCTCCGGCATCTTCCAACGTTTGGATGCCCATGTCCTCCATGAAATCGGAGGTGATGGCATCGACGCTGATCGGCACATTCCGCAACGATTCCCGGGTGCGTGAGCCCACCAAGGTGCTGCCCGCGACCCAGCCATCGTCCTCGGCGGCATCGATCGTGAACGGCGACAGAATCACGACCTCGTCCTCCGGTTCGGAGTCGGGCCCGACGGTGGTGGTTTGGCCGAAGCCCCGCGCGGGGCCCAGGAGAGCAAGCGCGGCGACAGGCAGCGCGCGGCAGACTTTTTTGAAGGTATTCATTTTGAATTCTTTCCGCAGACGCACGGGGACGGAAACCGCCGCGGGCGTTGCTGAGTCCGCAGAATCGAGGCGTCGCGCGGCATCGCGGAGTCGGTCGGATGGCTCGGCCTCGCCGTGCAGCTCATCAATCATTGCGGGTGGGGTTGGGGAACTTGGTGGGGTGGGGTCAGGCGGCGAACCGCCGCTGGGAAAAGAGGCTGGAATGCGCGCGGTAGGAGTCAAAAGAGGCCGCCCGTGACACGTCCTATTCCATCACTTCTTTGTCGCGTATCACTCATCCGGATACTGCGCCAGGAAGTGATTGCCTTCGAGCCGGTTGTTGGAGCTTTCGCCGAAGTGGACGGTGGTGTCGCGCTCGGCGTTGAAGATCAGATTATCGCGATAGGTCGTGTCGTCGGCCCAGGTCTGCCAGCGTTTGTGGAAGATCACGCGGGTGTCGGGATGGGCCGGATCGACCACGATGGTGTTGTCGCGCACAAGCGTCGCGCTGGCGGAACCGGAAACCCGGATCACAAACCGCCCTTCCCCCCCGCCACGCGGTCGCTGACCGTCATGATAGAACAGGTTGCGGTAGACCTCGGTGCCGACGTTGAACCGGCCCGGTCCGCCGGTCACCAGCATCCCGTAGTCGTTGTGGTGGGAGTAGTTCTCGCGGATGACGGTGAAGCGCGAGCGGAAGTCACTGTCGACGCCGCCGGCATCCTCGTCGCCTTGATTCGCTTTGGTGTAACGAAACTCGTTGAACTGCCAAACGGCGCCATCGGTGTTGAAATTGAAGGCCGCGTTGCCGGACCCCTTGATCGCACAACGGTCGAAGAGGTTGTGCTCCATCACGGGGTTCTCCGCCACCCGCACGATGAGGGCGTTCGCGCCGGTGCGACGAAAGGTGTTGCCACGAAAAACCCAGCCGCGATTGGGCGTCCAATCCTCCACCGACTCGGCGTCGCGACGCCAGAAGGCGGACATGTTGGAGATGCCGGTGCGGTCCACATCGCGAATCAGATTGTTCTCAAAACGAACGTCATCGATCCGCAGCGGTGTGCCACTGCCATCGTCAAAAACCTCCACGAAGATCCCGCCGTTATGCTTCGACGACAGGTCGCCGTTGATGCCGTGAATTTCGAGATCCGCAAAGGTGAACCCGCGACGCGCTCCGCCCGGCGCGGCTCCTTTGGCCTGCACCAGCACCCCCACTTTGCGGATGCGTTTGTGCTCGATGCGCGGTGGATTCACGACCTGTGCAAAGGCCTCGATGCCGTGCTGCTCCCATTCCGCCAAAGTCATGCCGTCCTCTTCGGCGGAATTGTAGTTGGTGATTTCGAGACCGCGCAGCTCCCAGTGATCGAGGTTGTAGAGCCGGACGGCGCAACTGATCACCACATCGCTGGCGAGGTTGTGGTTGGTCGCGCCGTCTCCCTCGAGTCGCGGCCGAGCCCCGTCGCCGAAGGAGGTCACCACCACCGGATCCGTCGCGGTGCCAGAGCCCTGCAGGAGCAGGGCACCGCGCCAAGTCTGGCCGGACCGCAACAGCAATCGATCGCCCGGTCCGTAAGTGTGGGCGCTGGCTCGGGCTAGGCTTTGCCAAGCGGCCTCGGCCGCGGTGCCCGCCGCCGTGTCATCTCCGTGCTCGGCATCCAGAAAATAGTCTTCGGCCCCGGCGGGATTCCACCAACTCAGGCTCAAAACCAACCAGGCCAGTTTTCGAAACAACGCGGTTCTCTTCATCATCGGGTGGGGCTTCATCCATTGTCCTCCAAGTTCGCAGTCGCGACGGTGAATTCCGCTTCGGAGCGAATATCCTCCGACGAGGCGCCGACCATCAGGCGAAACACGCCCGGCTCCACCATGCGTTGCAGGTTGTCGTCCAACAAACTGAGGTCTCGCCAGCTGAGCGTGAACGTCACCCGGCGAGTTTCCCCCGGCGCCAAGGTGATGCGGGCAAAGCCGCGCAACATTTGGTCGTAGGTCGTGACGGTGCTCACTTCGTCGCGCAGATAGAGCTGCACGACCTCGTCACCTGCGCGCTCACCGCTGTTGGTTACTTCCAGCGACACACTCAGCTCCAGGTCGTCGCTCAGGTCGAGGGTCGAGGCCGAGAGTTCCAGCGGCCCATAATCAAATGTGGTGTAGCTCAGCCCGTGGCCAAACGGATAGAGTGCGCCGGTCACCCGGGAAAAGCCGGTGCCATTCGGTCCGGATTTCGGCTGCCCCGCATTGGCCGCCGGTTTGGACGGAAAAGCGATGGGCACCTGTCCCACGGTCTTGGGAAACGTGACCGGAAGACGCCCGCCGGGGTTGAGTGTTCCCGTCAAAAGTTCCGCGATGGCGTCGCCGCCAAACTCGCCCGGAAACCACGCCTCAACAATCGCCGGCACATGGCGGTCCGCCCAATTGATCGACAAGGGACGACCACTCACCAGCACCAGCACCACCGGAGTGCCGGTGGCTTCGATCGCCTGCAGCAATTGCAGCTGGCGGCCGGGCAGCTCGAGGCTGGTGCGGGAAACACTTTCGCCCACGGTGCGCTCACTGTCGCCCAGCACCACCACGGCCAGGTCCGATTGACGCGCCTCCTCCACCGCCTCGGATATCATCGACTCTTCCGTCGACGTCAGCGGTGTGGGCAGGATCTCCGATTCCGGCCACGTGGCATCCACGATCTCGCTGCCCCGGGCATGCACAACCTCCACCGCCGAACCGAGGTGCGCCTTGATCCCTTCGTAAACGGTCACGACGTCGACGTTGGACGGACCGTAGCGACTGATGGAGCCTTCACCATCGTCGGCATTCGGTCCTACCACCAACACCCGGCGCAGGGCCGATGGGTCAATGGGCAGCAGGCCGTCATTCTTGAGCAACACCAACGACTCCCGCGACGCCTGCCGCGCGATCGCGAGGTGTTCCGGCGAACGCACCACCGTGTTGGCGTTGGCGGGGTCGCGATAAGGCTGATCAAACAGGCCGAGCACAAACTTCACCCGCAGCACCTCCGCCACGCGTTGATCGATCAAGCTGGGCGCGATTTCGCCGAGCGCGATGGCCTCACGCAGCGGCTCCACAAACTTCTCCGGCGCGGTGAAATTGGTGCGGATGTTCAAGCCGGCCTCCAGGCACTGTCGGATCGCCTCCCGGTAGTGGGCGGCGGTGCGGTGTTTGGAAAATGGATACTCGACCGCGTCGCTGTCGGAAACGACGTAACCCCGAAACCCAAACTCATCGCGCAGAATATCGGTGAGGAAATGGGCGCTGGTCGCGACAGGGGCGCCGTTCCAGTCGTTGTAAGACGCCATCACGCCGAGGGCTCCCGCCTCCTGCACCGCCACCCGAAAGGGTTCGAGGTGCAGGTCGACCATCTCGCGTGGCGTGACCTGCGGATCGGTGCGGGCATTGCCATCGCGGCCGCCCCGCGGGATGCCGTAGACGGCGAAGTGCTTGAGCGTCGAAGCCACACCCTGCTCCTGCAAACCCAGCACCATTTGGCGGCCGTAACTGGAAACCAGAAACGGATCCTCGCCGTAACACTCCACGATGCGTCCCCACCGCGGATCGCGCGGCAGGTCCAGAATAGGCGCGTAGATATTGGTGTAACCCAAAGCATACGCCTCAGCGCCCACCATACCACCGATGGCGCGCACGAGTTCGGTGTTCCACGTGCTGCCGATACCGATTGCCGCCGGCAACAAGGTGGCCGAATCACTGCACAAGCCGCGCAATCCCTCATTGGTGAAGTCGGCCGGAATGCCGAGCCGCGTTTCCTCGATGAAGAAGCGCTGGGTTTCGTTCAGCCCCGCCGCATTGGCGTCATAGGGAAATGAATACTCGCGGGTCGCGCCCTTGGCGATGCAGCGGATGCTGTTGTTGAGATGCTCATCGATGTTGCCGATGCCATCCTTCCAGACCCGCTGTTTCCACTGCTCAGTCGGTTGGGGATCCGACAATACGCGGCAGTAACCGTAGAGCGTGACCAGCTGACAGGTCTTCTCCTCCATCGTCATGCGGGCGAGCAGATCGTTGACCCGTTCGTCGATCGAGCGGCGCGAATCTTCGTAGGGATCACGCACACCGTTCTTGTTCAGGTCGATCCAATCGGCGTGATAAATCGATCGCGAGGTCGTGTCAGGCTCCGCCCCGCGGAGCGCGACAAAGCCGCTGGCCAGAAGCAGGCTCGCGACGGCGACGGCACCACGAGGGAAACGTGACGGGGATAACAGGCACAAAGTCATAGCGTAAAAAGAGCCGGATATCACGGGAAGCGTCGTCCGGCGGCAGGGGTGGTCGACCCGGGGTGAAAGGGTCGCAAGGGGAGGATCAAAACCTACCGACAGGCCGCTTGGCGCCACAACTCCGGGCAGGTGTGACACGTCACGGCCCAAAAGCCTCGACCCGCCCCGGCCGGTTGCCACTCCATAACGCCCCCTCCCCTCGCCTCCCCATGTCTTCGCGCCCCGATCCCGCCGTTTCCCCGGCCGCTGCCCACGCGGTATCGGTCCGCCAAAAACTGGCCTACGGCGTCGGCGCGGTCGCTACGATGCTCGGCAAGCAGGCGCCCAAGCAGTTCGCCTTTCAGGTCTACAACATCGAACTCGGGCTGGCGCCGCACCTGGTCGGCGCGGTGCTGTTTCTCGCCCGGCTGTGGGATGCGATCACCGACCCTTGGATGGGAAATTTTTCCGACCATTTTCGCTCCCGCTGGGGACGGCGCCGGCCCTTCCTCCTCGCGGGAGCGCTGCTGTCGGGCGTGGGGTTTGCGCTGTTGTGGTGGTTCCCCCTGGGCTGGAGCGAGCTCGCTTACTTCGCCTATTTCACCGTGCTCGCCATGGTGTTCTACACGGCCCTGACGCTCTACGCCGTGCCGTGGTATGCGCTCGGCTACGAGTTGTCGCGGGACTACCACCAACGCACCAGTGTGATGGCCTACGCCGCGTTTTTCGGCACGCTGGCGCAGATCGGGGTGGCGTGGCTCTACTGGTTGATGAAACAACCGATGTTCGATTCGGCGATGGAAGGCGCCAAGTGGGTCGGAATCGGCGCAGCGGGAGTCCTAACTCTCTCCGGACTCGTGACCTTCGTATTCGTGCGGGAACCCGCCCTGCCCTCGCCGCCTCCGCCATCCGCGGGGGCACCCGCGACACGGTCCACCTGGCACAATACCCGCCAGGCCTTTCGGAACCGGCCGTTTTTGATTCTGACCGCGATCGTGACCACGATCCTGATGTGCAACTCGCTCGTCGCGGGCCTGATGCCGTATCTCAACATCTACTACGTCTGTGGCGGCGACAAAACCACTGCGGCCACCTTCATCGGTTACAACGGCACCGTCACGCAACTCGTCGGCTTGATCGCAGTCCCCGCAATGAATCGTTACTCGGCCCGCCACGGCAAGATCCGCACCCTGCGCCTCGCGTTCCTCTTCGCCGGTATGGGCAGCTTGAGCACCTGGTTCCTCTTCGTGCCGGCGCAACCTTACCTGCAATTGCTCTGTGCGTGCCTGAGCGGATTCGGCCTCACCGCGATCTTCATGCTTTGCCACGCCATGATTGGCGACGTGTGCGACTTGGAAGAACTCCGCCACGGCACTCGGCGCGAGGGATTGTTTGGCGCAGTTTATGGTTGGGCCTTCAAACTCGGCCTGGCCCTCGCATTCTTAACCGCCGGTTATCTGCTACTGTGGACCGGATTCGACGCCACCGTCGGAGCGGATCAAGCCCCGGAGACCCTCACCTCCATGCGGGTGCTGTTCGCCGTCATTCCCGTCGTGGGTTACGCGGTCAGCTATTGGCTGACGTCCCGCTTCGACCTGACTCAGGAGCGGTTGCAGGAGATCCGTGCGGAATTGGAGCGACGCGAGAATCTCGGCTGAGGCAAAGGTCCCAAACAGTTTCACCCCGACCGCCGGAAAATAAGTTGGCCGGTCACCTACCCCTAAGTGACCGGCCATTTGCTTTCTTGGTTACCCCAATAAGTGCCCGCTAAGCGGGAACACTTGCATGGACCCTAAACGGCACGAGGGGTTCCGGCTGAAGTGAATTTTTATGCAACAAAGTTTGGCGCCCCCCTCACTCGCCCGGCGCAAAACCGTCCACGGTGCCCGTGGCGACGTGATACCGCCCGGTGCGCGTCGTGCCCTCACGCTGGTTGTAGAGTTCGATCACCCGCAGGAGCTCACTCAGATCGACCAATCCATCGTCGTTGTAATCTGCTGAATGAAATTGGGTTAGGCCCACGGGCCCGTCGGCCGCGAGCGAAGGGTCGGACGCAAACCCGTCGTCGGTGCCACTCTGTTCCTGATAGCGGCCCGTGCGCGTGGTGCCAAAACGGGTGTTGTAGAGCTCGATGACGCGCAGCAGCTCGGACAAATCGATGGCAAAGTCGCCATTGGTGTCCGCGCTGTGCGTGGTGTCGGCCGCAGCCAGGGTCAGCGGATCGGGCGCGACCAGCGCGTCGATGACCGTGCCCTCAATGGTGACCGACGCCATGGCGGTGAATTCGTAATCGCCCGTCGCCGCAGCTGGCACGTCGACGGTGTAGCTGAACGTGAAGGGGTTGGCCGGCACGGTGGACCATTGCCACTCGAAGAGGTCCGTATCGCCGGCAGTCGGGGTGGTGGTCGCGGTGGTGTCGCCACTGCTGGCGGCGAACGCCCAGTCAGCTCCGCCCACGGCGGCCGGCGGCAACACGCTCCAGGTGAGCGCGCTGAGGTTGGCGGTGTAGGTCACCGTATTGGTCACAGTCACCGTCGCGCCCGGGGTATAGCCCGCCCCTTCGATCGATTGCGCGACGCTCACATCGTGCACGGTGAGGCTGGCCGTGCGCGTCGGGGCCGAGCCAGCCGCGCTGTAAACACGCACCGTGTAGTCGCCGGCATCGTCGAGCGTGACCGCGTTGAGGGTGAGCGTCGCGCTAGTGGCCTCGGGGAGGACGGCGCCGTCCTTACTCCATTCGTAGAACAAGGTGCCGGGTCCGGCGGCCGATACGGTGAAGCTGGAGGCTTGGCCCAGAATCGTGACTTGGTTCGACGGTGCGCTGAGCACCGACGGCGGGGTGATGCCCACCGCGAGCAAACGCGTGGTCGTGACCGGCAGTTCGTTGGCTGTATCCGTCGGCGTAAACTGCGCCGTGAGCGTGTGTTCGCCCGTCGCCAGCGTGGTGCCGAGCGCCGGGTCGTAAACGAAGGCGCCATCCGTATCGGCCGTGGCGTCCAGGTTCTCGGCGGTGAGCGTGTCGCCGTCGTTCAGCGGCCCGCCCGCATCCCACGTGATGACCGGCCGGCGTTTGGCCACGACCAGCGTGCCGGTCGCTGAGCCGACGTAGGAATCGTCGTCGACCGTGGCGACGACGGTGTAACTGCCCGCCGCGGTCGGCGGAGTCTCGGCCCCATCGTAAGTGAAGGTAACGGTGAGTCCCGCCGGGTCGGTGGTGGCGGAGGCAACCCGCGGCTCACCGGAGTAGGTGGTGGCCAGGTCGAGCAAGGTCACCACCGCCAGGGGGCGCACGGTGAGCGCAAAGGCCGGACTGGTCGCACTGCCTTCGCCGTTGCTGACCACGCAGGTGTAGTTGCCGGCATCGGCGGGAGTGATGTCGGTCAGGGCGAGCGACGCGGTGGTCGCGGAGGCATTGCCGGTGACGGCCGCGCCGTCATGGAACCATTGATACGTGAGCGGATCCGTGCCGGTGGCGGTCACCGCAAAGGTGGTGGACTCACCTTCGACCACGGTCACGTCAGCGCCCGCAGAGGTGATTTCGGGTGCGGCCAGGATCTCGGCTTCGAAGAGGATCTCATCGATGGTGAGGCGAAAGGGGACGATGCCGGGGGAACCGCCGCCAAAATTCCAACCGGTGATCTGGGTGAAGTCGAAACCGGCCGCCCAACCGCTGATGGCCAGGTGCACGGTGGTGAGCTCGCCCACGGCAAACTCCGAGGCGGCGATCGAAAACACCGTCGTGTTGAGAAAGGGATCCTCAAACTGGATCGCGACCGAGGGCGCTTGGTTGCCGCTGTCGCGCTGCGCCGTGATGGTGAGCACGTTCATGCCAGTCGCATCGAGGTTTACGGCCGGGGCAAACCAGCCGTTTTCATCCAAGGCGTCTCCGCCAACCGTGATGCTGCCCGCATTCTGCGTCACGTTGCCTTCCCACGAGCTGCCGGGCACGACCGAACCCGTGCTACTGCCGGCGTCGAAGCTCTCCACCAGGAGCGTTTGCGCGGAGGCGGCGGTGAGGCCACCGCACAGTAACACCACGCTCAACCAGCGGCGCACTCGCATTGCCATGAGGGGGGTCAGCAGCATGAGGACGACCTTGTGTCATCGCAACGCGGCGCGGTCGAGTCCGCGTCGCGCTCCGTCGCCGCCAATTGCTGCAACCGGCGACGTCGATAGACCGTGGCTCCCAACACGGCCACGCCGGCCAGCAGCGCCACCGTGCCGGGTTCCGGCACGGCCGAGGGCGTCACAAAACCGAGTCCATCGATCTGGCCGATCGCTCCGCCGTAATCGACAAAGCGAAACAGCGGCAGGTTAGCGAGGTTCAGACCATCGGACCCCGTGCCGAAGCGCAGGGTGTTGGAAGACGGGTTAAAGTTGCTGATACTCAGCGTGCCGTTCCACAGGCTGCCACTGATACTGGACAAGGTGAACGAGCCCGAGCCGCCGCCAAAATCCAGGATCGAATCGGCCGTGACCGCCAAGGTGCTGAGGGTGAGGCTGTGCTGATTGAGGTCGAAGGTGCCGCCGGCGAGCACCAGCGAGCTGGACGCACTGAGCGCCTGATCGACGTCGAGCTGCAGGGTGCCGGCATTCACGGTGGTGGGACCGGTGAAGGTGCTTTGGCTACTGAGCACGAAGGTGCCGGAGCCGGATTTGTTCAGCGCCGCCAATTGGTGGGCGGCGCCGAAGGTGCCCCAGTTCGGCGAGTTGATCGTCAGCTCCCAATCGTTGCCCTGGATCGGCTGGAAGAACTGCACAATGCCATCCCCCAACACTTGCAGGAGCGTGTCGGCGCCGAGGTGCACTTCGTCACCGTAGGATTGGTCGCCGGTGGTGGTCACTTCGCCGCCATTGATTTCGGTGCGGCCACCGGCATCGGTGGTGAGACTCGCGAGCGGAGTGGTGCCGCCCGCCGCACCGTCCAACGTGGTGACGCCGTTGGTGTTGAGCGTAAGCGCATAAGCTCCGTCCAAGGAGTCATCAAAGGTGATGGCGGTGCCGGTGCCATTCGCGCCGTCGGTGTTGCCAAGGGTGGTGTCACCGGTGAGAGACTGCGCCGCCGCGTAAGTCTGATCACCCGCCGTAATGATTTTGCCGCCGCTTAGGGCCAAGAGGTCGCTGGACAACGCGAGGTGGGCAAAGGTCATGCGGAAATCGGTCAGACCCGTCGCCCCGCCACCAAGGCTCCAGTCAGTGATCTGGCTCGCGTCGAAGCCGGCGCCCCACGAGTCGATGGGCACCTGGACCCACGTCAGCTCCCCAGCGGCGAAGGCATCGCTGCCCACCGAAAACACGCCGGCGTCCTGGGTGAGGTAGAGGTCGTTGAACTGCACGACGACTGCCGGACTTTCGTTACCGGTGTCGCGCTGCGCGAGGATGCGCAGGTAGTTCATGGCGGACGCATCGAGGTTGAGGCTCGCCGACACCCAGCCGTTCTCATCTTTCGCCGTGCCACCGACCTGGATGCTCGTGGCCTGCTGCGTGATGTTACCGGTCCAAGAGGTGCCGGTGGCCGGCGCTCCGCTCACCGTGTCTTGGTCGAAGGAATCGAGCTCAACCGTCTGCGCCAGGATTGGCAGCCGGATAAGACCGAGCCCCAGCACCAGCGCCGCCCATGCTCGGAAATACTGAGCGTGTCCCGCCATACCCCTCGATCAGTTGCCGATCGACGGAAACTGGATGGTTTTGTCGGCCGCCGTTTCACCCGCGTCGCGGCGCTGCACAAAGATGGGCGTGCCAGCCTTGATCACAAAGCCATCCCGATTGGTGTCGGTCTCGTCGCTGCGCTGCCAGTGGCCGCTTTCGCTGTTGAAGTAGAAGCTGAACCATGAGGCGCCGGCCCAGACCACGAGCAGATCGGCCTCGGTCGGATCGGCCGCAGATTTCCACGCGTGCGTGCGGGACTCCGTCTGCAAGGCCAGCTCCCCCAAGGTCGTATCCATCGCCTGCATGGTGGCGAGGAAGGTGAGTGCATTTTCGGTGCGGGAGTGCACGGCGCGCGGCGGCGAAATGAGCACACGTCCAATCGTCGGAATATTCAGATCGGAGCCGCCGCGTCGCGTGATCATGACACCGCGGTCGGGCCGCAGCAGAAAGTGATCGCGACTCGGACTCGCCGCGGAATCGAGGTCGCGGGCCCAACGATCCCGGGCGGTATTGAAGTAGAAGTTGATCCACGAGGCGCCACCCCAGACTTGCACGAGGTCGGCCTCCAGCGCGGTCTCGCCGCCCTGCAGCATCAGGTTGCCCTCCCCTGCCGTGCCAAAAAGTGTCGCGAGGGTGTCGGCCGGGATGATCTCGTAACCCGCGCCGTTTTCGCCGGTCTCGATGGCGAGGGTGAGCAGGTCCACGCCATCATCGGCGACGTAAATCCGGGTGGCGGTGTTGGCCGGGTTGATGATGCGGAAGAGTCGGCCGGATTGCGCACCCGAGGTGAGGCGCAGGAAATACGGATACTCCGGCGAGGAGAAGACGCCCGGCACCCAATCGGCGGCGGCGTTCTCGAGCCAGTTTTCGCCCACGTCGGTGATCAGGCCGACCGAGTCGCCGAGGCTGGAGGCCGGCGCGTCGAGCGGAACGGAAAACGAACGCGTCTGCCCGGCCGGAATCGTTTGCACGATGTATCCAACCGGTCGTGACACGCCCCCCTGCGCCAACAGGCCACTGGACGCGATCAGCAAACAGCTCAGGCCGAGCAGCACGGCGGACGGGGAAGGAAAGCGATGAAAGGTCATGGCAAAAAGGTTCAGTTCTGCGCCAAGGTGAAACCGCCACCTTCGTCGGTGGCGTAGAGCCGCCCACTCCGCGCGTCGCGAAACACGTGGAGGTGGCTGCCGGGTTTGATGAAGTGATCCATGCCCGCGAGCGTGTCGGCGGACGGCAGCCATTCCGGCGCATCCGTCAGGGTGGGCATCGCGGTGGTCGGCCGAGCGGCGATGAGCTCGAAGGGATTGTCCTCGAAGAACCAAGTGGCGAAGGCGTCCCCCGGTTCCACGGCGATGAACCACTGCCACTCCTCCACGCTGCCGCCTTCGCCGCGCAGCCGGTGGCGACGCTCGGCGTGGAGGATGCGATCATCGTCCGCGGGCTGGCGCCAGAAGGCGCGGCGGAAGACCTCGGCCTGGTTGAGCTGCAGTTTCAGCAGGGCCTCGTCCGAATCGACCCACGCGGTGGAGGTGACGTCGGACGCCGAAGCCGTCGTGGCGTTGTCGTCCCGCAGATGCCAGACGACGGCACCGATAGTAAGACAGACCATCGCGGCGGCGGAGAGCAGGTGGCGCGTCGTCATGGCTCAGTTTCCGGAGTTGGAGTAGGTGCGGAGGAAGAGCTCGATGTCTTTCACGCTGGCGGCGAAGCGGTTGAGGCCCTCGTGTTCGTCGCTGAGCAGGGTGTAGGCGGGGATGACGAGCTTCCAGCCGCCGTTCCACACGCTGCGACCGACCAAGCGGGAGCTGGTGAACTCCGCCGGCACGGTTGAGTAGAAGAAGGCCGGGTCGTCCACCGCACGGAAGGCCTGGTGTTTACGCAGGATCCACGGCTTTTCCGAGAGGGTGTCCGTCGCGCTGAAGAACTGGCTATCGGAGAAGTCCGATCCCCCGAGGTTGAACGGCAGCGGCAAGGCCTGATCATGCACCGTGAAGGCGCGCACCTCACCGGTGTCCCCCAAGGGCGGCGCCAGCATGTAATCGGTGCCGGTGGGCAACAGATACAGGTAAGGCGTGGCGGCGAGTGCGTTGGGATCGGTGGCGTCCGGTCCGGGCTGGCCCGGATCGCGTTGAGCATAAGCGTCCATGCCCACGTAGTCCCGCAGCACGACACCCACGCTGAAGATCTTGGTGGCGTAATTGGAGTCGGTGAAGACGTGGTCCCCACCAGCCAGCGGATGGCCGAAGAAGTTGTAGCCCTTCTGGATGAGCGAGGAGAACGGGATGATGATGCCCGGCACCGCGCTGCCGTCGCCCTTGCCCACGTTGCGGGCGTAGGCCGCGACATCGGGATCGGCCATGATGTCACTCACGATGTGCTGCTCAAGGGTCTGGCGCCAGGCGGTGTCGCCATCGACTTCCGAGGAGAGGCGGAAGAGCTCACGACGCAGCGAGAAGACCGTGCCGTTCGTATCCGGGTTATTGATACCGAGGCGCGGCTTGGCCACGGCCCAGTCGGCCTGCAGGCGAGCCATGGTGCCGGCCAGACCGGCGTCACCAAACTCACTGACGGTAGCCTGCGGGGTGCCGCCGGTCAGATCGCCGAGGGCGCGGGAGGAGACGATGTTGTTGATCGCCGTCTGGCCCGTGGTGGTGCCCAGCAAGCCGGTTTCGTAGTCGTAAGCCTTGGCCGCGAGGTAGGTGTAGCGGGCGGCCAGATCGTAGAGGGAACGGTATTGCTCCAAGGCCTCATTGCGGAAGGTGCGGAAGGTGAGGTCCTTGGTGCGGTAACCCTGGATGTTGGCCGCGGCGCGCTTCCGGAAGGTTTCACGCTGCGCCAGCAAGGTATTGCCGGTGGCGATTTCGTTCCGCACCCGCTCATTCGCCTGCTGCAGGGCGGTCGCCAGCTGAGCAGCTTCGAAGAGGCTGGAGGAGAGCTCATTGAGGGAGAGCTGGAACTCGTAGAACGCCTGGCGCTCCTCGTAATCGAACCCGAGCCCGAGGATTTCCGTCTCCGTGATGGCGGCGATCCGCTCGGAATCGATTCCAGCCAAGCGCGCGCCACCCTGCAGTCCTACAGAAGCGAGCTTTAGCCCCCCATCAATGCCAGTGCCCCAGCCTTTCAAAGCTGAGCGAAGCGTCGACGTGAAGTCACTTGACAATCCTGCAGATTCTGGCGGCGCGATCGACGCTGCCTCGAAGGAATTGTATACGATATCACCCGTAGTGGCCAAAAGCTCGGACGTGCTTTCGAGATCCGCCTGCACCCGGCGAAGACGGAGAATCTCAGTAGTTGCGTTGGCCTGCTTCGCCACAATTTCGGCGTGGAGGTGGGCCAACTCTAACAACAGATCGAGTTGTTTTGCTACCTGTAGTCGTTTCAGGCGCAACGCGTCACCAGCAGCCATAAATTCCACTCGTGCTTGGTAAGCTTCCACCAACGCGATCTGCACACTGCCGATGGTAGGACGCAGACCCATAGATTGGCCGCGACGGAACTCATCGGAGAATTGAACCGTTCGGTCGGGCTGGATGCTGACCGTTTGTGGGGTCAGGTTGAGGGAGATACTTTGAACGGCCGGATCCAGGAGATTGAGGAAATCGGTCGACAGCTGAGGCACATCCTTCGGCAGGGTGATCGAGATGTCGTAGGTGCTGCCTGTATCCACCAGGTCGGTCGGGCGATCGACCACATACCAGAGGTAGAGGTCGGGACCGGCGTAGCCTTGAGCGTAGGTGCGACCGGCGCCGATTTCTGACGGATACGCCTGACCAAAGATGTCGATCAACGCGACTTCGAAGGCGAACTCTTCGTCCACGATCGCATCGTTGAGCGACTGGATTTGGTTCTCCTGATTGCGCAGCAAGCGGGTCATGCGGGCGGCTTGGTCAAAGGCCCCCTTGGCATTCACCACCGAACGCAGGGCGCGTTCGTAGATCTGATCGAAGTGCGAATTGCCGGCCTTCAGCTCGCTGGGCGAGATGTCGAAGGCGATGGCATGCGGGCTGAGACCGAGCGGGTTCAGGTGCGCATTCGCGTTGTCCAACTTGGTCTGGAAACTGTCCGCCATCGTCGGGAGCTGTGAGAGCTCAAGCACGGTGGAACGGTCGATGACCTGAATGCCGGTATGGTCGGGGTTGTCGTCCTGTTCCGGCAGGATGGAGTTGCCAATCACCCAATTGTAGTAAGCGCCTTGGGTGGCTCGGGAGGTCCATTCATCAAGGCCCCAATGACGCGTGATACCGGTGCGTGTATTCGTGGCACCATCACGGAAGTGGGACCAGCCGGCGCTCGGGTCATCACGATAGCTTTGGCGATGCGTCAGCCCCACCACTTGCTCTGCAGTGCGCGCGAGATTTAGCGCCGCCTGGGCAAACTTCCGTTCGTCCTGGTAGTCGATCTGGATGGATTGGCCGAGCACCGAAACCGCTTCGGAGCGAGGCTCCCAGGTTAAGTTGGGGTTCTGCAGCAGACCGAGATATACGCTGAGCGCGGTGAGGTAGTGACCGTAAGCATCACCGTGCGCCTGCGGGAACATGCGGTAGGCGTCGGCCGCATCGACCACACCATCAGCGGTGGAGCTGCCGGACTTCTCCGCGATGTTGTAGTTGGCCGCGTAGAGGGCTTCGCCGGAGTTGATGCCACGGGTGTAGTTCCAATACAGGCGATTGTAGGCCGGGGAAACGGTGACGCCCGGCGAAAGGAAGTCATCGCGACCGCGCAGCAGGGCGAGCTCCTCTTCCAACACGCTGGTAACCTGCCCTTCGAAGGAGAAACGCGAGGTGTTCACTTCGGTGACCGTCGAACTGTCGTCGATCGAGATGGTCGGGTTGGCGGCATCGGCGAAGGCCTCGTTACCGAGCAGGGTGTAGAGGTCGTTCAAATAGCCAGCGGCCAGCAGGAGCGCGTCGTTGGCTGGGGCGTAATCAAAGCCCGATTCGATACTCAGCATTTTGCCGCGATTGAGCACCGTCTCGTAGATTTCGATCAGGCCGAAGTCCTGGATATTGGCCAGGTTGAGCGAGATGTCGCCCTCCCAACGCGTGCCGGCCTGCGTGAGCAAGGACACGTCGGTATTGATGGCATTGTTGTAGAGGTCGGTGACGCGCTGGTTGAAGGGATTGATGCCGGCGAGCACCCGCTTGATCCAGCCCTCGACCAGCTTGGGCTGCGTCCAACGCGACCAGCCAACCTCACTTTGATTCGAACCTTCGGCGAGGATGTTGCCCGTGTTGATCTTGGGGCGGTAACGCAGCGTGAAATAGTTGTCGGTGAGGACCAACAAGGGACTGCCAAGAGGAGCGGTGGGCGAACCGCCCACAATGACCTGCGAACTCAGCACGCCGCTGGGGGTCTGCCAAGTGGTGGAACCGGCCACTTCGTCGGTTTCGGTGGAGGCATGCAGACGGAAGTCGAAGGTCGAAACGGCATCCTCCGCCGAGCCGGAGAACAGCGCGACTTCAATGCGGTTGGTTCCGGCCTGGAACGCGTTGGGGTCCACTTCAAATTGGTGCGTGAGACCAGAGCCCACCAAGCCGGTGGAGCTGCTAAGGTTGGCAAAGCTATCCGGCGCGTTGTAAGCAATTGCAGCTGCCCCATTCACGTAGAGCACCAGACCCGCGTTGGTGTCGGACAGGTCGGCGCTAAAGATGATCCGGCCGGGCACGCCACCGGAGAAGTCGAGGGCGTTCGACTTGCGGGCCACCAGGTCGGGTTGGGTGGCGACTCGCGAATCATCGGTGTTGATGGCGCGGTTGTGCGGCAGCGAGTAAACATCGCCCGCCGCGGCGTATTCGGCCGCATTTGGCAGGTTGTTTTCCGGATTAGGCACAATCAGCCAGGTGTCACTAGCAAGCGCGGTCAGTGCATAGGTATAGACTGCGGGCGCGACGCCATCGACGGGCGGCGCGTAGCGCCATTCAAACTCGTAGTTGCCGGGCTCGGCGGCGAAGTCGCCGGAGTGACGCAGCGAGACCATTTCATCCAGCGGGTTACTGGAGGGTTCGACCTTCAGCTCGCCGGTGTAAAGACGCGGAGCGACCTTGAAGACGGCCGCGCTGACCGGCTCACCTGCCGGCGTAAACGCCTCGCCGTCGCCGAAAATGAGCGACACCCAACCACTGCCCTTGCCGGTGGCGGTGAGCGCATAGTTGACCACCGCGGTATCTGAGTCCGATGGCTGGGCGAGGACAGTCGGACCGACCGTGACCGGGGAACCGTCAGACACGTAGGTGCCCGGTAGCAAAACGTCCTCCACGAACGTCTCGACTACGGTGTTCAACTCGTCGATGGCACTGTCCCACTTGCTCTTGTTGGTATCGGTCGTCTGACACAGAGCTTTGAGGGCCGCGACGTCATCGATGCCTAGAACATTCAGACTCACGTAGTCTTCGCCCGCGATTTCATCGACGAACTCGCCAAGGAAAACCAAGGCGCCGTCGGTGCCGCGGTTGCCATCGAAGAACACCCGGTTCTGCAGATGCGGCGGCAGGCCTTGGAAATAGAGGCGTCCCTGATAATCGGAGGTCAGCACCGAGTCGGGAATGCGGTCCAGTTCGTTGAGTTCACCCAAGGCATAGGATTTTTCGCGAATCGGGTCGTGCAGCGTGACACTGGGCTGCGCGTTGCCGGCGTGAGCGATGGACTGTTGATAGAGCAGTTCCACGCTGGTCTGGGTGAGCACGGCGGGCAGGCCAAACTTGGGCAGAGTCAGCGTCTCCGCGATGCGCAGTTCCGGGGCAAGCTCAGGCCAGGCCGGACGATAGGTGATGGTCAACGGCGTGCCCGTGACCGCGTCGCCTTGCGGCACGCCTTCGGCGAGCGGACGGAGGTAGGGCAGGACGGTGCCGACGGCAGGTTGGGTAGCGATGCCCGGCACGTAAAAGTTCTCCTGCATGAGGTAGTAGAACTGCATGCCCAGGGTCGGTCCGACGATGGCCTGCGCGGTCGCGCCCGTGCCTTCGCCACCGGAGATCTCGATCGTCGGCGCACTGGTGTATCCACTGCCCAGCGCGGTCACTTCAATCGCGGTGACCTCACCGTCGGTGACGGTGGCGGTCGCCGCAGCTCCACTGCCACCGCCGCCCACAAAGGAAACCGTCGGAGCAGAGGTGTAGCCAGCACCGCCGGACGAAATCGCAATGGAGTTCACCGGTCCGGCGCCATGCGGACCGCGGTAAACCCAATCGTAACCCTTGCGGTCCTTGAACGTGAAACTGTCGTAGGCGGGAGGGGCATTCTCAGCTGCGGCCAAGTCGGTGATGGCCGGGACCTCCTCGTTCACCACATCGCCATTCGCATTCACCGGTAACGGCAGGATGGGCAGCGGCATCGGGGGCTGGAGAATGGTGCCAGCGGTCACCGGATAGTTAAATTTCCAGTCATTCTCCGTGCCTGCGCGATCCAACTCCCGCTCCACCCTGAAGGCACGCATGGCCGGGCGACCGTCTTCCAAATCCGTGTAGTCGAGCAACACATACGGCTCGGAGGTATAAACGGAGGCGTTGGAAGACGTGTTGTTGAGGTCATCCCGCAGCGCGTAAAGTCGACCGCCAAGCGCCACCGCGTGCTCTTCATTGGGGTTGAAGCCGACCTTGGTGCGATCGTTCTGCACATAGAGGCTGCCGGCGATCTCCGCAGACGCCAGGCTGCCACTACCCTCGTTGGAGGCCAATACGATCAGCGCCGGATCCTCCGGGTAAGCGAGGTTGTAGGTGCCGATCTTGGCCGGGACATAAAAGGGTTGGAACGCGGGGTTGGCCGGCACCACTTCCTTAAACCACCAGACCTTGAGCACGTCGTCTGCCGGCATGGCGTTGATCGGAATGATCGCACCAGTCGCGGCCTCTTCCACCCCGACATCGAAGGGATCGACGTAGGCGCCGACATTGTAGCCGGTGCCGGCCGCAATGTAGCCGGCAATCTCGTGACCTTCCGGAGCATCGATGCGCTCACCGACCACCGCGTCGGCATAGATGGCGTTTTCGGCATCGCCTTCGAGGAAGCCCAGGATCGTGACCTCGGCAGTCGCGCCACTGCCGCCGCCGCCGGAAATCACCACCTGCGTATCCGCAGTGAAATTACGCCCGGGATCGGTCACGGTGATCGACACCACCACGCCATCGACGACCGTGGCGACGGCAGTCGCGCCGTCGCCGCCGTTGGTGAAGGTCACCGTCGGCGCTTCGGTGTAACCGCTGCCGCCATCCGTGACGGAAATCCGGCGCACGCGATCCTCCAACTGAGTGAACAAGCGCACATACCAGAGCTCGTTGGTGCCGCTGAATTTGAGCAGGGAGCGGTTCAACCCATCGGCCCCGGTGAACTGCACAAACAAACGTTGGGAGGAGGAGTCGATGCGCGCTTCGCTCTGCGCGGGGTCATCCTGGAAGATGATCTGCGGTTGTTGCCCGCCGGTAAAAGCCAGTCCCGTCGCCGGCGTGCTACCCAGAGTCCCCACGGTGTAGTGGGCGTATTCGGTGACGTCGTCCGGCCAGATTTGGCGATAGTGACTGCGGATGCGCGGCCAATAGATACCGAGGTCCGGAGCGTTGGCCGCACTCTGGAAGTGGATCGCCGCATCGGACTCCTCCAACCAATAGAACGCCACCCGATCAGGGGACAGGTTTTCGCGCTCGGCGAAGTATTCGATCACGCCGTCGCGTCGGGTAATGGAGCCGTAGAAGGTTTCGTTGTTGGTCGAGACGGAGTTGACCGGATAGGCCAGCCACTCGGCATCCTGCTCAAGCGGCAGCAAACGGCCACCTGCAGTGCGCGGCGTAAGCTGGTCGCCCAAATACACGTCGGTGGCGGTCGGAGAGGCGACCCGCACGACCTCCAGGATGTCGGCACCGAGGAACTCATGCACCTCACCCCCACTGCCTTCTTTGATCGGCCCCAGATACTCTACGAAGATACGACCTTCGCGGTTGTAGGCATGCAGCTGGCCGATGCCGCTCGACTTGTCGAACCAGAGCGTGCGGCGTTCCGGCGGCAGGCTGACGTCCGGAGATTCGGATGCCCCCACGCGGGTGTATTCTTTGGCCACCAACGCCGGGAAGAAGGAACTGAAGACCGGGTTGATCGTTTCGATCTTGCCCAAGGGGATATTGATGAGCGGTCCATCGAAACTCCGCTCGGTCCAGTAGATCCGGCGGGTGGGTTTGGCCGTGGTGGACGAAACAGTAAACGACTCCTGACGGAAACGGTATTTGGCGGTTTCCGGCTCATCGGCCGTCGTGATCGGCAAGCGCGTCACCCACGTGACGCTCACCCGCCCCGCCTGCGTGGCAAACACGCGCTCGGCGTGGGGGCTGAAATAAAACGAAGACTGTTTACCCAGCATTTCGGCAACAGCGCCGGTGCCACCACCGCCGGAGAGGGTCACCGCCGGCAGGGAGGTGTATCCAGAGCCGGTGTTGTTGAGCAGGATGTTCGTCACCACGCCTTGCGAAATCACCGCGGTCGCGGTGGCGCCTGAGCCGCCACCGCCGGTGATCGAAACGGCCGGCACGGAGCTGTATCCAGATCCTCCCGACGTCACTTGAATGGACGCCAGCTCCAGCGGCAGCGGTGTGTCGGTCGTGGAGGTGGCCGTTTGGGAGAAGGTTTCCCCCACTTCGACCGGCTGGGCGCGCCAGTAGTTGGGTCCGGCTGGCGTGATGCCGTCCAGCTGGGTGGCCGGGACCGGTATCACATCGCCGAGCAGGAAGCGCGGCACGCCCGCCGCAAAGGTGCTGCCAATAGCGGAGCGTTGCAGCACGAGTCCGCCGTCGCTGGAGGGGTAACGAACTGACACCACCTCATTGGCCGCCACCGCAGCGGATCCACCGGAGTTGCTGGCTATGCTCGCAAACTGGGACGTGGTCACCGGCGGGTTGAGCCCGTCCGGCACCGCCCGGAAAATCACCCGAGCGGTGGCTCCCGTGCCCCCGCCTCCGCTGAGGGTGACGGTGGGAGGATTGGTAAACGAATATCCGGAACCGGCCGCGTTGATCGTGAATCCGGTGACTTGGCCACCGGACACCGTGGCGACGATAATGGCGCCACTGCCGCTGCCGCCACTGAGAGCGACGGTCGGCGCAGAGGTGTAACCACTGCCACCGTTGGTCACGGCCAGATCGGCGATGGTGTCGGCTTGGAACAGCCGATTTTGCGTCGAGCCACTCATCTCGTATTGAGCGGAGGCGCTGCTGGCACCAACAGCCCCAAGCAAGGCCGCGGTGAACAGGGAAAGTCGGATGCGATGGAGAGTTCGAGTGATCATGGCGCCGCGGTGGTCGTGATGCTGCCGAGTTCGCTGACCCGTCGGAGGATGAAGGTGCCGGACACCGTGATGCTGGTGGTCGAAGTGCCATCAGACATCTTGGCGCGGCGCAGGCCGGAAAGGGTTTCGGTGTAGTCACCGCCGATCACGCTACTGCCCCACCCTTGCGGACTCGTTCCTTCCGGAGGCGAGGCCGTGAAGGCGAAGCTCATAGCGCGGGTGATCGTCGGGCTTTCCTCGCCCGCCGGGAGCATCGCATCGAAGCGCGCGTTCCGGTTGTCATGGTCCGGGTGATACGTGTGCACGTAGGGATTGGTGGGGGCGTTGAATCCGATCGTGATCGTGCGGGTGAGCGTCTGGCCGATGGCGACGGAACCGGAGCCCACCACATCGTCCGCCACCGTGTCGGGCGGCAGGTGCGCCACGCTGAGACGTTGCGCGTTGGCTTTGTCGCTCGCCAGCAGGGCCCCTTCGACCGTGGCCAAACCAACGGCGTTGGGGTTCGAGGTCAGCGTGCCAATGAAGACCTGCGAGAGCAGTCGGGCGGTGCCGTCGTCGGCCACATGCACGATCAGTCGCAGCGGGAAGTCACGCCCGGTGCCGGTGCCCTCCGCACCCGGCACATGGCTTTGCACCTCGGACACCAGCGCCTCGCCCACCCAAAGGCCGGCCATGGAGGAGACGCGGGCGGAGACCGGCAGCGTAACGTCCATGAGGTTGCCGCCATCGGTGAAGCGCAGGAGCGACGCGTAGAGGGAATCGGTGGAGCCCACGATTTGGGAACGATCCACGCCGAAGCTCAGTTCGACGGCAGACTGCGGTCCGATGGTCACCGGGATGTCGCCCGAGACGGCGTTAAACACATAGGCGGACGAGCCGGTATCAAACTCGCGGAAGGTGAGCGGCACGGGCGCGGCGATCGCTTCCTCGCCGACGGGGGCGGCCGCCGACGTGACGGGCGACACGGTGAGGTTGAGCGCACTCGCGGTGCGGTTGCGCACGCGCACGGTGATGAGCGAGCCGGTGCGGCCGTAGTGGAGCCCATCGAGACGCGACGGTGTGACCTCCAAGGGCGCGTAGAAGTTGCCCACCACCGGGGCCTCAAACCAGTAAGCCTTGGTGCGATCCAGGCGCTCGGAGGACGGCGAAAACACTTGGATCGGGTTGCCCGGACCGAGCGGACCGCCGTCGTATTTGTAGATCTTGGAGTTGCTGGCCGTCGCCACCGGGAAGGTGGCGAAATAGGTGGAGAAGAGCGGGTAGTTGCCGCTCAAACGGGACGGAAAGCCGAGCAGGTTGGCGCCGTTGCGCACCCACGAGTAGCGGGGCGGCAGAACGCGCTGGGTGATCGTGACCGTGGAGCTGTCACCGGCGGAGCCGGAACACTCGACGAGGTAAGCGGACTGGCCAGGTAGCGAGTCCAGCGAGTCGCTGTCGCCTTCGGCGCGGGTCCACACCTGCCACTCCGGCGTGCCGGTGGTGGGCAGCACCGAAGACGTGCCGATTTGGATCGGGTTGGGATTGGGGTTCCAACGCCAGACCGAGATCACGTTGCTCGACTCCGGGAAAATGGTTTCGAGGGACGCGTAGTCGGCTTCGCCGTGCAGGTAGATGGCGTTCCAACCGCCCTTGAGGTGGTAGGTGACGGTTTCCCACTGGGCCTGCGCGGAGGTCGCGCCGACCAGCACGCCGACGGCGAGCGCCAGCCGGCGTAACGCCCGACCCACACCGGCAGGATGATATGCTTGTGGGTCGGGCTTTACGCCCGACACCGCGGTTGGCCCGGAGGCGGCGCCCCCCGCTGAATAGGCCGAAAACTGGGAGGTGAAACGACGTAAGTTCATCGGACCGTGATGCGGTAGAAGCGCTGAGCGCCGGGTTCAGTGACCACGTAGATCGGCAGGATATCCACCACCGTGGCGCGGGAGTAATCGGAGTCCTCACCCGTCGGAGACAGGCGATGAGGGACGGGCGTCCAGTTGACCAGATCGGTGCTGGATTCGATGGCGTAAACCTTCCCGGTTATGGCGAAAAACTCGAAGCTCACCAGAGCGTCGGTGCGGCCGGTGATGATGAGCTCAAAGCGTTCCGCCGCGTCGCCCGCGAAGGTGCCGGCCAGATACTCGAGGAAGTTGCTCGTGCCATCTCCGTCGTAGTCGCCGTCGCGCGTGATGTCATCGATGTTCCAGCCGTCATCGCCCGGGCGGAAGCCGGCTTGGTAGAGTTGCCACTCCTGCCAGGCATCGGGCAGACCGTCGCCGTTGGCATCGGCACCGATGTTGAGATCGAGCCGCACGCGTTCGCCGCCCTCACCGGCGCGCAAGGTGCCGTCGGCTTCGATGGGGTAGAACGTTTCGCCATTCATCTCCACCGCGAGGGAAAACAAACCCTGCCGCGCCACCGTGCGATCCGAGTAGGTGCGGGTGTTGGCCCGGCCCTGCTCGATGCTGATGTTGAGCTCGTAGTTGAGGTCGAGGCGCAGGTCACCGGTGATCGGGGTGCGCCCGATCTCGATGCCGTCGCGTAAGAGAATCACATCCGCGCCCTCGACATCGAGGGCGGTGCCAACTTGGTCCCGCACCACCCCAAAGAGGGTGTAATAGGGCGCCGGCGGAAAGGCGGTCAGCGACAGCCCGCTGCCGAGGGCCAGGCCGACGGCAGCGAGCAGGCCAGTCCAACGCGCTCGAGTGCTTGAAGCGTTCATAGGCACAGCGTGAGGGGTGAAGGGTAACGCGGGTTGGGCGTAGGCAGGCGGGCTTACTCTTCGTCCGATGAGGAGGTCGTTTTGGCCGTCGCGGGCGTCTGCGCCACGTTGCCGGCGCGCAGCATTTCTTCGATGGCGGTGAGCTTCAGCTTCCAGTGACGATTGCGCTCTTCGAGCGCAGCCACCCGCTCGGCCAAAGCTGCATTCGCGGCGCGCAATTCAGCGATCTCGGCGTCCTTCTCGCGCTTGATCTCTTGCGTCGCGGAGACGTTGAGCATCGCGATCGCATCGTAGTCGACCACACGCAGATCATCGACTTCCTGACCAAAGACAAAAACCTCCTTGGTCTCCGGCGGGAGGTCCACGCGGAAGCGTCCTTGAGCGACCTCCCGCACCTCGAAAACACGATCGATCTTGGATTTCTTTTCGTCGGACGCGTCATCGATCAAGCGAACCCGATCACCCACCGCCAAATCGGTCTCGATCGAAACCCAACCATCGGCGACGGCTGCCCTTTGGTAAAAATTGGGAATGACTCCCGTGTTCTCGCTGATGGCTTGGGGGAACACGGTCTCCACCTGCTGCGCGATCACCTTCTTTTCCGACGCCATTCCCCGGCCAATCGTGTCCTTGAGATGATAATCCGTCACGCGCAGCTCCATGAGGGTGATCAAGTCACTGGCGCTATCAGACACGCCCTCGATAACCTTCACGCGCTCATCCGAGATCGCGTTCACTTCTTCACAAACCACGCGACCATTGGCCCAAATCGAAATGTTGCCCGACTCACCGGATACAAGATTGCTTCCGCTTCTGGCGAGATACCGGTATTCCGGCAGACCCATGGATACCGAGTCGACCACATGAAGCGGCACTTGGGGATTCGTCGTGCCAATACCCACACGGCCATATTGAAGAACCACGTGATCCCAAAAGCCGATCTTTCCTCCGCCCGGCATTTCAAACATGGCGAGCTGGGTGTTGGAGGCCGAATCCGTTTGGCCAAACAAATTCCCCACATGGAGCTGAAGCTCAGAGTGTCCACTACTTGAATACAACTTAATCGACTCGGTGCCCCCGGCACCGTTTCGGATCGTCAACTGACCCGACGGTCCCGAATTGATGCCCACCCGACCATCACCGAAGATCGTCATCTGCTCAGACCACGAATTGGCCCCATCAATCTTGCCGAATACGATTCCGCCCGCAGCCGCCCCCGGTTGGTTGAGCAGGTAGGTCTTCTTTTGGCTGTTATCCTTGTTCCACTCCAGCCAAGCGCCCTCGGGGTGAGTCAAGCGCTGGCCCGTGGTGGAGAAGCCTTTGTCAGCAAAGGCCGAATTGAAGAAGATCACGTCATTGTTGCCGTTGATCAACTGCGCGCTCGGCCCGTTGCCCGAGCCAAGATAGAGGTCGCCGCCGTTACCCGTGTGGATCCAAGAGTGATTGCCATCACCGAACGACTTGATCTCCAAGCCGACCTCCGTGTCCGAACCCGACATGAGGGAAAAAACGGTGTCGAGCACACTGGCCCCACCCACCCGCATGGATCCCGCGACATCGAGCTTCGCGGCCGGGTTGGCCGTGCCGATGCCGATGTTACCGGAATCCGTCGCAACGAAGTTGGAGTTGCCCACGCGCATGCTGCCCGCGACATCGAGTTTGGCGGTCGGATTGGCGGTGCCGATACCGACGTTGCCATTGTCCGCCGCGACAATGCTGGAGTTGCCGTTGGAACCGACGACCTCGGCGTATTTCGCCCGCACCGCATAAGCCGAACTGACCAGGCGTTGGCGCGGCGCGATTTCCGGATCGGCCGCGCTGGAACCGTCATCGATGGTCACGCCCAGATAACGATCGGGCGAGTTGAAGACCACGGCGGAAGTCGGCGTCAGAGTGGGAGGACCTTTGCCGGATTCATCGAAGCCCAAAGGCTGATCCGACACGGCTGAGCCTTGGCCGATGAGCACGCTGAACTCGCCGTCCGAGATGGTGACCGTCTGCGTCTCCGCGTAGATCAGATCGGCGGCCGCGCTATTGGTCGGATGCGTCCAGATGCGGAAGGTCACCGTGCGGTTGATGGGAGAAGGACTGGCCCCCAACGGATTTCCGGAAGCATCGGTTACCTTACCTTGGTAACTGAGATAACCCGGCACCACGCTGGTGATGGCCTGAGCATGAGACAGAGTCGCCAGCAGCCCCAACGCACCGAACAACACAAGGAGTCGGCGGATGAAAAAACCACGGCGGGATAGGATGGGCAGGTGCATGTTCATGAACGGTGTCGGCTAAAATGGGCTGAGGTGCTGAAAGCGGAGAAAAGAGAGGGGAAATCGCTGCCTCCATCAGTGCGAAGCGGTGGAGACAAATGGGTCACTACAAAGCCAATTAGCTGCACTTTTCCTGATAATAAGCTGCTAGCAAACCGGTTCAAAAACCACATGTGGTTGCCTATCATCACCTTGAAGTCGTCAGAAACGAATGCAGCGCGCCCCTCGCGGGGTATATACACTCGCCGATGCACAAGTGCCGTTTGCGATAGGCATAGAGAGGCGGGGCGTTGAAAGCGGAGAGAGCAGAAGGAATAGCCGCTTCCAGAGGGCATTATCCGGGGCGACTAGATGCAGAGGACCTGCACCCAAACAGGGCTGCTCCCCTCCCCAAGCCCAAGCCTTAAAGACCTAGGCGGCGCCTCTATTCGGCCCCCTAATTGTAGGGTCATTCGCCCTCAACATTGGGTAATTCTACTAAGTCCGTTTGAATCTGGAGCCGACTCGCCATGGCTTCGGACATCCCCCCACGTGGCCAATCCCCACCGTATCAACCGGTTAAACCGGCCCCAATGCAGAGAAGTAGCTGCGCTTGAGCCCGAGGCGAAGGCGCGGCCGAACAACCGCCATCGAGTCGACGCGGGTTCGCTGCGCTCCGCCGCGGCTCCCGCACAGGACTTCCCTTGCAACGCTCCCTCTCCCGAACCTGAGCCCATCCTCGTCCGCGGGCCTCTTCCCCCCATAAAAGAAGTTGGCCGGTCACCTACCCCTAAGTGACCGGCCATTTGCTTTCTTAGTTACCCCAAAATGTCCCCGCTAAGCGGGAACAGGACAGAGCATCACGCACCCTTTCGTTTTTGTCAAAATCGACGGTGAGGAAGGATTACGTAGGCTTTTTCCGCCAGCGGTTCGCAATTCCCCTACTTACACTCAGCCACACTGCGGCGCGGTGCCGACGGCCTGATGGTAAGCCTGATGCAGCCGCAGGGTCTGACAGGACGCCAGCTTTTGTCCCAGCTGCGCAACGAGATACAAACCCACCGCGATCAACGCCATGCCCCCGGTCACCCACAGGCCCCACGGCGACTGGCCGATGAAGAGCTGAGCGCAGCCGTAGATCGCCGCGAACATTCCGAGCAAACCGCACATCACGTAGCCGTAGATGAAAAACGCCCACACCTCCAACTCCGGTCCATACACGCCACGCACGTGGGTGCAGCCTCCGTCCGCCGCATCGATGCTGAGGTGCAATCGCGGCGACCAGCGGTGGCGTTCCTCACCGCAGATGTGGATGCCCACAAATCCGTCGTAGGTTTTCACTTCAAAAAACGTCGTGTCGGCGCCAAAGGCGGTGAGCAGGCGTTCGCGCACCTCCTCGGGGGAATCCGGCAGAATCTCTTCGAAGCGCGGGCGGATGCGAAAGCTGGTGGTGGGGCTGGAAGCGGGACGAGCAGGGATGGCAGAGCTCATGGGGCGTTGAGCGGAACGGGGACAACAAGGGTGGGGTGATCCATGCCGTAGCGGGAAATCACCAAAACCCAAAGCCTAAATCCCGCCGCTGCCGCGCGCGTCGCGCTTGGCCAAAAAGTTGGCCGGTCGCCTACCCCTAAGCGACCGGCCATTTGTTTTCTTGGTAACCCCAAAGTTCCCGCTAGGCGGGAACGAACGCAAAGAGGCCCGCTCATCCGCTCCCTGTCAATTCGAGCAGAGCAACAATTGCGTGACGACACTCCGCGCCCGCCCCAGCCCCCACTACGCAGTTTCCAAGCTTTCCCTGCCGCGGCGAATGCGCTTTGCCATCCGAGCACTGGCCCATGCCCGAAAAACCGTCCCCCGACTCCACCCCACCCCCGCCTGATCCCGGGACCACCCGCTCGCCGTTCAAGCTGAAACCGAAGACCGACTTCACCGTCACCAACCCACCCATCCCGCGCGGCGAAGCCTCCCCCGATCACGATGTGTGGGCCCTGCGCCAAGCCGCCGGCGACGGCACCCGCCCGCCGCTGCCGGGCGACGATCCAGACGCGCTGGAGTTTCCCGATCTGGAGCCCATCGAAATCCGCCCCAGTCGCCGCCGCCGGGACTACTGGTTCCTCATGATTCTGGGCAACAGCGTCCTCGGCCTCATCACCTTCTTCGGCTGGGGCAACCCGTTCCTCCAGGCCTGCGGTCTCGGCGGCATGGCCGCCTACACCCTGTCATTGACCTGGGTGATGTGGTTTGTGATCAGCCGCTACTGAGCCGCGGGCGGCGGAGGTGGTGGAGGTGGCGGGGTGCCGCGCACCTGCCAACGCGGGTCGGGGCGGTGCGCCGCTTGCATCAACTCTTCGAGTTCGGCGGCGACGGCGGGATGTTCAGCGATGAGGTTGGTCGTTTCACCAATATCGTCGGCCAAGTTGTAGAGTTCCAGGGGCCCCTCAAACAGCCCACGCCGCACGAGTTTCCAATCGCCCCGCCGGATGGCCTGTTTGCCGCCCTGCTCGTAAAATTCCCAATACAGGTAGTCGTGCTTCGCCTGCGTCGCGTCCGCTTCGCCCAATAGCGTCGGCACCATCGAAATCGAATCCAGTCCGGCCGGCGGCTCCACCCCGGCGAGGTCGGCGCAGGTCGCGAGCACATCGCCGAAGTAGCCGATATGGTCATTCACCGTGCCGGCGGGAATCCGCCCCGGCCAACGCGCGATGAGCGGCTCCCGAATGCCGCCTTCGTAGAGGTCGCGCTTGATGCCGCGCAAGGGTCCGGCGGGACGGAAGCGACGGATGTCGAAACCGCCTTCGTCATGCGGACCGTTGTCGGAGGTGAAAAACACGATCGTATTTTCGTCGAGACCGAGCTCCGCCAAGCGATCCAGCAGACGACCCACGTCGCGGTCGAGTCGGCTGATCATCGCCGCCTGTCCTTTGGCCGGAGTCGGCCAATCGCGGTCGGCGTAGTCGCCGTAGTCCGGCACCTCCTGACCGTCGCCGAGATCGTTGGTCGCCTCGTTGTTGGCGTGCGGAATGGTGGGTGAGAGGTAGAGGAAAAACGGTTCGTCACGCGGTTCGCTGATCCACGCCAAGGCATCGTCGAAAAACAGGTCGTGGCTGTAGTCGACGCGTTTGATGGCGTAGCCGCCGTGGTAGTTGGAACCGGCGCGCTTGGCCACCTGCACTTCATTGCGCAGCGGCACCTGCACGCGCTGGCGCCACAGGTAAACCGGGTAGTAGTTGTGGGCCTGAGTCTGGTTGGTGAAACCGAAGAAATGGTCGAAGCCCTTGTCGTTGGGGTGTGAGGTCGTGTCGGCTTCACCCAGGCCCCACTTGCCGATGAGTGCGGTGTCGTAGCCGGCATCCTGCAATACGGCGCCCACCGTGACATCGTCATCGCCGAGGCGCTGGATTTCTTTGCTGGCGTTGCCGCGCACACTCACGTGGCCGGTGTGTTGTCCCGTCATCAACACCGCTCGCGACGGCGCGCAGACCGAGGCCCCGGCATAAAATTGGGTGAACCGCATGCCCTCGGCCGCCATCTGATCGAGGCGCGGCGTGGCGATGAGTTCCTGCCCGTAGCAACCGAGGTCGCCGTAGCCGAGGTCATCGGCCATGACGAAGATGATGTTGGGGCGATCAGCCGCCGCTGCGACGGCCAGGGTCGAAAGAGCGAGGACGGCCGCGACGGCCATCCGACGAAAAGGGGGTAACATGCCGCCTAAGCTGCGCACGCGCGGTGGCCGTGTCCATCGGCCAAATCTGCCGATCTGTCAGACAAGCGCCCGAGGCTCAGCCGGCGATCAATTCGAAGCGCCCCGCCTCGCGATTTTTGCGCACGCGATGCGCCGGCCACAGGCAGCCGTTCATGGCGATGTAAACGCCCGGCGGCAGCGCCTGCAGTCCGCCCACCGCACAACCGAGATTGAAGAGCGCATCGTTCTGCCGAAAACGCGCGGGCAACATCGAGCCGGTGAACACCACCACCTTGTCGGTCTGTTCGCCGAGCGCCTTGGCAGTCTCGGTCATGGTGTCGGTGCCATGCGTGATCAGAATGTGTTTCTCCGGCGCGGCCTCCACGCGTGCCCGCACCAGCGTCCGGTCCTCATCGGTCATCGCGAGGCTGTCTTTGCGCAGCACGCTCTCCACCACGAAGTCAAACGCCACGCCTGCCTCGTGCAGGATCGCTCCCGCCTGCGGCTCGCCGATCTCGTAGTCGCTCTTGGCGTCAAAATAGACCTTGTCGATCGTGCCACCGATCGCGAGCACCCGCACCGATTGAGCATAGGGAGAACTGGATTCCATACGCCCAGCCTAAGGGTCCGGGCTCCGGCGCAACCCCAATCGCCGAGACCGGCCGGTTTGGGTTGCCGCCGCCGTGAAGCCTCTCGCACCTTTCCTCGCAACGGCGTCCCCGCCGCCCCCTCCCTGCCCGAGCATGAAAGCCATCGGATCCGTCCTCACGACCTTCCTCGAAAGCCGCACCAGCCGCAGCAACCTGCTTACCTTGGGCAAGCTGTTGCTCCTGTTGGCGATCCTGGTGGGCGCGTTCACGGTGATCTTCCACATCCTGATGGAGCGGGAGGGCCAGCACTACTCGTGGATCACCGGCTTTTACTGGACGCTCACCGTGATGAGCACACTCGGGTTCGGCGACATCACCTTTCACACCGATCTGGGCCGTGGGTTTTCCATCATCGTGCTCGGCACCGGCGTGATCTTCCTGCTGGTGCTACTGCCCTTCACCTTCATCGAGTTTTTCTACGCTCCCTGGATGAAAGCCCAGGCGGCGGCCCGCGCCCCCCGGGAACTGCCGGCCGAGACCGAGCGCCACGTCATCCTCACCATGCACGGGCCGACCACCAAGCTGCTTACCCGCTTGCTGGAGAAGCACCACTACCCGTTCTACACACTGGTGCCCACCCTGACCGAAGCGCTCGAGCTGCATGACCGTGGGGTGCCCGTGGTGGTGGGAGATTTGAGCGATCCGGAAACCTACCGCCGCCTACGCGTGGATCGCGCCGCCATGGTCGTCTCCACCTTGAGCGACGTCATCAATACCAACGTCACTTTCTCGGTGCGCGAGGTGTCCGAATCGGTGCCCGTCATCACTTCGGCCCGCTCGTCAGCCGCTCGCGATGTGTTGGAACTCGCCGGTGTCAGCCACCTGCTCTCCCTCAACGACATGATGGGACAGGCGCTCTCCCGGCGCGTGCTGGTGGGCAACTCCATCGCCCAGCCCATCGGCAATCTCGGCGAACTCGTCATCGCCGAAGCCAGCGCCCACGGCACCTCCCTCGAAGGCCAGACTCTCGCCGCTTCCGGCCTGCGCAACGACACTGGCCTGAGCGTCGTCGGCGTATGGGACCACGGCAACCTGGTGCCGCCCTCCCCGGCGTTCACCTTCGACGAAAAGACCTTGTTCATCCTCGCCGGCACGGTCCCGCAGATTGCCACCTACAACGCGATCTACGCCCACACCGCGCCGACCGATCCCGACAAAGCCGCCAGCAAGCCCAGCGTCGTCATCGTCGGCGGCGGTCGCGTCGGCCGGGCCACCGCCCGCGCCCTCGATGAACGCGACATCACCTGGTCGATTATCGAAAAGGACGCCGGCCGCGTGGAATTTCCCGAGCGCACCCACATCGGCGACGGCGCGGAATTTGAAGTCGTGGTGAAGGCCGGCATGCACGACGCCACTTCCATCGTCATCACCACGCACGACGACGACACCAACATCTTCCTCACCATCTTCTATCGGAAGCTGCGCCCGCGCACCCAGATCATCAGTCGTTGCACCCACGAGGCCAACGTCGCTCGCCTCCATCGCGCCGGGGCCGACCTCGTGCTCTCCTACGCCTCGATGAGCGCGAATGTGATCTTCAACCACCTGCGCGGTGAGGACAACCTGCTGTTGGCCGAGGGAGTGAGCGTGTTCACCGCGCCGGTTCCCAGCGCGCTCGCCGGCCGCACCCTGGCCGACTCCCAAGTGCCCACCCTCACCGGTTGCTCCATCCTCGCCATCGATCGCGACGACCGTCGCGAGCTGCAACCCGGCCCGCAAAGCATCCTGCCCCCCGGCGGTAAACTCGTGCTCATCGGCTCCGTCTCCGCCGAGGAGAAATTCAACGAGACTTTCCACGTCGGCTAGCCTGCGGCCCGGCCAGCACAGACGGGGCGAGCTACAACTGCTGCCGGTAGTTCAGGCCGTTGCGCAGGATCGTATCGAGCAGGTCCTCGTAACAGAGTCCGGCCGTCTCCACGCCTTCCGCAAAATCCTCGCCGTAAGCGAGACAAGGATTGGGATTCGCCTCGAGCAGGTAGAATTCGCCGTCTTCTGACATGCGAAAATCCAACCGCGCGTATCCAGAAAGGAACAACGCGCGGTAAATGCGTTTGGACAGCGCGGTGATGCGGCGGTGTTGCTCCGGCGTAAGCTCCGCCGGACGCGTTTCGAGACCCACCTGCTCCTGGTGCGCGTAGCTCCACTTGAGTTTGCTCGTCGCGATGTTGGGCGCGCCTTCCGGCAACCGCGTCATGATGAGCTCCCACGGGGTGAAGGTCTGCAGGCGCTCGTTGCCGATGATGCTCATGTAGAGCTCACGTCCAGCGATGTATTCCTCGGCAATGGCCGGGTTGCCGGCCTGGCGATGAATGAGGGCCACGCGCTCCTCGAGCGCCGCGTCATCGCGCACCACCGAAGCCCGGGAAATGCCCACCGACCCTTCGTCGATGAGGGATTTGACCAACAGCGGAAAGTGCAGCCGTTGCGGCCGCTTCACTTTCCGTCCCGGCCGAAAGACGCCAAAGGCCGGCACCGGGATGCGATGATGCGCCAGTATGCGTTTCGACAGCGCCTTGTCGTGCGAGAGCGTGAGTCCACGGGGATTGCAACCGGTGTAGGGCACCTTGCGCAGCTCGAGAAAACTCACCAGGTGCTGGTCGTAGAGCACCTGCCCGTCGAACTCCTCCAGCATGTTGAACACGATGTCGGGCTGCACCGCGTCCAACGCATCGGCCAGCACGCCGAGATCGCTATAAACGCCCACGCCATGCACTTCGTGCCCCATCGCCTCGAGCGTGACCTTCACGTCATACTCCATCTTGAAGGGCTGGATCTGTTTTTCGGTCAGACCCTCCACTGAATCCGGCGGAACGAGATCCTCGTGCATCAGCGCGAGGATTTTGAGGGGTTTGAGGTGGCGGCGTTTACTCAGACTCATACGGCGATCGGGAAATATCCCGCATGGGCAACGTGCATCGTATGCACCGTGAGCATCAACAGCATTTGCTCTCGCGTCCGCGTGGGCGACTCCCGCAGGCGCAGCTTCATCTGCCTACATCGCTCGATCATGTTCTTCAACAATTGGTCGATGGTGTAAGCCGGCACGCCGGACGCCTCGGAGACTTTCCGACTGAATTCGCGGCGATGGGTGCGCAGAAACGCCGACGCCGCCGGGCGCGTCGCGCTGACCTTCTTCCCCGTATCCACTTCGAAGATACGGCGCAGATCGCGATCGTAGTAGCCGGGCCACTCGACCGAGTAGTGATCCCGCTTGCGCTCGTAGTGCTCTGCCAGGGTGACTTTGGCTTCACGCAGCGGCTCGATCTGCCGGCGGGTGCGCACCGGGGCGGTCTGGCCCGCCAGTTCCCCCATCAACTCGTCGACATAGAGCAGCTTCTCCAACGCCGGCCAACCGGCGTAACGTTTGCGCCACGGGTAACCGGGCGTGAGCCAAACGGCGAAGGTCTCGGCAAAATCCTCCGCCGGGTGTGCCTGCGCATACCAGCCATTGAGGTGGTGCACGTAGCGCTTGCTCGCCGGCCGCGGTCGGTAGGCATCGGGATAGGGATCGTTGAACGAGCCAAACAGCTCCTTCCAACGGTGCCGCCGGTGCAGGCGAAAGGCATTGTCGATCGCGTGTCCGGCTTCGTGCCGCAGGATGCGCATGCACTGGCTTTCCGTCGCCCCCTCGGCTTCGAGCATGAACTGCCGTTCCAGTCGCACGAGGCGCGGATGCGCCAAATAAAACGGCACCGCGATCCCCGGCACCCCGTCCGGCGTGAACCATTCCTGGCTCAGCCAAAAATGCGGGCGAAACCGCAACGCCTTTGCCTCCAGTTCCTCGTAGAGCCGGTGTTTACGCTCTTCGATGATGCCGCCTTCGATGCGCAGCGGGAGATCGCAGAGACGGGTCTGCAGCAATCGGGCTTCGGAATAAAGGTGCCAGCGGCCGGGCATAACGCGGGGTAGAGGGAAGCGCCACTGTGTTAACGCAAAACGCGTTCGTCGAGCGACGAACGCGTTTCTCAAACCAGCGAAGAGTGGTGCGACGTTTTACGGCGTGCCGATGATGCCGATCACGCCACCCGCCACGCGACCGCCAGCGTTGCCCGTGGGCTGGCTCTTGAGGTCGTCTTCGTCCGCGTGCACGATGACACCGCGGCCGATGATGGAGTGCTCGCCGGCGAGGGCCAATTTGTGGTCCACAAAATCCGCCGTCGCATGGCCGGACGCATCGGCCGTGAGGTTACCAAGGTCACCCACGTGACGCATCATGGCATCGGGACCGGAGTGATCGTGACCGGTCGGATTGAAGTGACCGCCGGTCGAGGTGAGGTTGGCCGCGGAAAGGTCACCCTTCTGATGCACGTGGAAACCGTGCTTGCCCGGCGTGAGGCCCTTCACGTCGGCCACGACACGCACGCCATCCTTGGTCTGTTCAAAGGTGACCGTGCCGGAGACGCCGGAATCATTACCTTCGATGAGCACGGCGATCGCCTTGTAGCCGATGGGAGCCATCGTCGCGGCGTCGTGGTGACCGTGGCCGTGATCGTCGGCGAGCGCCACGGAACCCGTGGCGAGGGAGAGCACGGCGCCGGCGGCGAGCGCCCGCAGAGAGAGGGAAGAGGAACGAAATAACTTCATGATAGGTTGGGTGTTCAAACGCGACCAACCTAACCAGCTACCTGACCGCGTCTACCCCACCGGGCCGATTTTGCGGCAGATCGACCCACTCAAATAGCTCAGTTCTTGGGCGTATTCACCGCCTGCTCCCACTGCTGCTGCTTCTTCTCGTCGAAGTGGTAGGAGACTGCCATTTCGACCGGAATCGCTTCGCCGGTCTCGGGATCCAAGTGCGGGGAAAAGTCGAGGCTCACGGTCGCGGCCAGCGCGGAGGCGATGAAGTAAGGGTCGTCGCCCACCACGATCTCGGGATTCACCACGTCGCCGTGTTCATCGATCACAAAACTCACCACCACTTCGCCGCGTTTGCCGGTGCCGGTGAGTTGCGGCGGGTAATACGGCTCGATCCAGTCACTCGGCTCCGGCCACACGCCAAGGTCATCGGCGTTCACCGGCGGATTTGCTTCCATCTTTTTGAACACGTTGCGGCCGGCCCACTTGCTCAGCGGGTCGGCCTGCTTGACCACAAACATGACCGGCATGCGCACCTGTTGATCGACCGGCGTGCCATTGCGGCGGGCCGGCGCAAAACGCCAACGCGGCAATACCGCTTTCACCGCTTCGCCAAACTCCTTGTGGGTCGCGTAACTGATCTCCGGGTTCTTCGCCACGCCGTAACGGTCGACGAGAAAATGCACGTCCACCTGCCCCTCCACCCCAGCATCCCGCAGCTCCGGCGGGTATTGCGGCTCGACGGGTCGAGTCAGTCGCGGCGGCTCCGAGTTGCCGCGATCCGCCGCGCTTGCTTCCGCGGAGGCAAGCCCCAGCGCCAACACGCCGGCCAAAGCCCAGCACGCTGCACGGCGCCCCCATATCGCTCGTTTATTGGATGATGATGGGAGTGGTCGAATCGCCGCCGGATTCATAAATTTTGATAGCTGCTGGAAGGAGTTCGTTGATGCGGATTTGCCGTTCGGGGAAGCCCGGATGGTTGGCCAGCCAGCCCGGAGGACCTTTCACGCCCTGGGCAGCCAGATTTTCTTCCATCCGAATAAGCAAATTCAGGGCCTCCCGCGGATCATATCCGGCGCGAGCCATGTAATTGAGCCCGATCTCGTCGGCCTCCAATTCCTTGCCGCGGTCAAACGCCGCCTGCGTGACGGACTGCACGCCCGAACCGGCCGCGCGCCCCACACTCGGCATGGAGACCCCCACCCCGCCGATGCCGATGCCCACGCCCACATTGGTCGCAGCGTTCAGGGGAGAGAGCAGCATGTTTTGGGAAAACCGCTCGTGGGTGTGTTTCGCCGCCACGTGGGCGATTTCGTGCGCGATCACCGAGGCGAGTTGATCCTCGTTTTCACAAAAATCGATGAGCCCGGAGAACACACCCACTTTGCCGCCCGGCAGCGCGAACGCATTGATCATGTTGGGCGACTCGAAGACCACGAACTCCCAGTCGGCCAACGGCACATCCCAGAACACCGTTTGCGAGAGCCGCGAACCGATCTGCTGCACCACCCGAATCTGCGCCTGGTTGCGCGACAGTCGGTGCATGCGCTTCATCTGCTCCCACTCCACGAGCGACTTCTCCTTCACGTCCTGCTCGTCCACCATCGCCACCGCTTTGCGCCCCGTGACCGGGACATTGTAGCAGCCCGAAGCCGTCAGCAGCACAGCGGCTAGAGAAAAACAGCTCAGCATCTGGGGTGAGAGGCGAAGTCGGGACATGGTAGTCGGTCCAAGAAAAAGGTTGAAGGTCGCGAGAGGGTAAAAACAGCCAGTTGAAGGCTCTCACTGACCCAAACCGCCAAAACAATGTTCCACTGCCCCTAAATTGGCAAGGCACCCGCTGTAATTCCCGCCATGACTCCTCGCATCCTGGCCGACTGCACATCCAAACCGTCCGCATCCTTGAGAAATCGAGCGGATCGCTCTTTCTTCATATTTCTTCAGGTCGACTGAACAAATACCCCACTCCGTAGTCCTAAAGCTGCTTAACGCTTTCCCCACCCTCCCACTACGCCATGTCCGACAAACCAAACCCAAAGCACCGGGTCATTGATTGGAATCCAGCCGCCCATCAGGGCGCGGCGCAGGCCGACACTTCGGGCCGCACCAAACTCTTCGCCGCCATCGCCGTCATCGCCGTGCTCGTGGCGGCCGCGGCGGTGTTTTACTCCGTCCGCCAGAACCAGCAGCCCCTCAACCCCGACGGCACCGCCATCGCCGAGGTGGAACGTGAACCCGCCTACATCAGTCGCGGGCGCGCCGAGCTCGCCTACGAATCGGCCAAAGAAAACCTCGCCGGCGTCCGCCGCCTGCCCGCCAACCACCCCAACCTGGTGCAGGAGATCACTTTGATCGAGAAGGCCTTCACGAGCGCCGAAAGCCTCATTCAAGATGAGCGCTACGCCGAGGCCTCCACCGCGCTCGAAGCCGTCATCTCTCAGATGGAGGCGTTTACCGAGACCGTCGAGATGCAGAAGAACGCCAACAAGCGTTACGACGATCTCTACAGCCGGCTCCGCACCGCCGAGCGCGTGAAGCAATTTGACCCGACCGCTTACGACCAGGCTTACGCCGCCATCGGCGAAGGTCGTCTCCTGCTCGAGCAAGGCTCCTTCCGCGCCGCGTGGGGCGCCTTCGACCGCGCCGAATCCACCCTCGAAGATTTCGAGACCCGCAAATCCACCTTTGTCGCCGACAGCATCCGCGCCGGCCAAAAAGCCCTGACCGATGGCGACCGCGCCGCAGCCGACTCCTCCTTCCGCGCCGCCCTCACTTACGACAGCGCCAACGAAACCGCTCTCCGCGGACTCGACCGCGCCGAGACCATCGAACAGGTGCACGCGCTGCTCACTCAGGCCGCCACCGCCGAAGAGGTGGCCGACTTCGACACCGCCATCGCCGCCTACGAAGAAGCGTTCGAGCTCGACCAGTATTCCACCGTCGCCCAACAGGGTGCCGCCCGCGCCAAGGCCGACCAGAAGGAAGCCCAGTTCAACGGCTTCGTCGCCGCCGCCGAAGCCGCCGCCGAGGACGAAAAGTGGGACGAGGTCATCACCCACTACGAAGAGGCGCTCGAAGTTTACCCGAAACGCGAAGACATCACCGAGGCGCTCGAAAACGCCCGCGTCCAGCATCACGACGCCCAAGTCTTCGACACCCTCGCCGAGGCCTACGACCTCGAGCGTGACTATAATTGGGACGCCGCCCGCGAGGCCTACGAGCGACTTCTTGATCTCGAACCCGACCACGAGGAAGCCATCGAAGGCCTCATCCGCGTCGGCAAAACCGTGCGCGCCAAACTCGAATACGAGAAACTCATCGAGCTCACGCAGCAGCTCGTCGACATCGCCGATTTTCAAGCCGCCATCCGCCGCTTCAACGAGGCCATGGCCAGCAAGCCCGGCTACATGGAAATCACCCCGGACGTGCAACGCATCCGGGAGACGCTGGAAACCAACAGCAAGCCAGTCAGCCTCACCTTCCTCTCCGACAACCGCACGTGGGTGAGTATCACCAACTTCCGCATGCTCGGAAAGATCCGCGAAGAGACCGTCGCTCTGCCGCCCGGTGACTACGAGGTCGTCGGGCGCCGGAAAAACTACCGCGACGTCGTGCTCACCCTCCGCGTGCGCCCACAGATGTCGACCAATCAGGTCTCGGTCGTCTGCAACGTGCGCGCCGACTCCTGAGGCGCGTCGCGTTTCAACTTCCATCCATCTCCCCATCACCCCACTCTCTTTCACCATGAGCCCGCTCAAGCCCCCCCCGCGCTGCGCGGCCCTGATTGTTGCGGCGGGCCTGCTCGGGTCGGCCTCAGCGCTGGCCCAGACGCAACTCCCCGCCTTACGCACCGGCGCCGACTCCGCCAATCGCAACGTCAACGGCCCCATCCCCGACGTCAGCATTTTCGATGGCTCCGCCTACCCGCCCGAGGAACGCCCGGAGCAGGGCCTCATCGCACCGTTTGAGATGCCCGGCCAGCAACAGCCCTCCACCCAAAACGTGCCGGGTCCCGGCGAACAACAGGGCGGCGGCGGCCAAGGCATGGGCGGCGATTCGCCGATGGATGGCATGGGCGGTCCCCAAGTCAGCATGTCCGGCCCCCAAATGCCCGGCATCCCCGGCATGCCTTCCATGGGTGGCGGTGGCGCCGGCGGCATTCCCGGCCTGCCCCAGCTTCCACAAATGGGCGGAGGCTCCGGCAGCGGTTCTCTGCCCTCCCTGCCCACCCTCGACATGGGTGATCGCGGCAAGGAAGGCCAACAAGGCCAAGGTGGCGGAGGTCCGCAGGGTGAACAATCCGGCGAGCAGGGCCAACAAGGTCCCGGTGGCATGGCCGGCACGCCCTCCGACCAACAAGCCCCGACTCTCGCCGGTCGCCAGGGTCGCCAACTCCAGAAACCCGGCGCCGTGCAAATCGGTGACGAAGGCGCCAAACTCGCCACCGCTGATATTCCGGTCGTCGACGCCAATCGCGCCGTCGACGGCACCCAACAGGGTGAGGACCGCATGGCGGTGAAGTCCGCCGGCGGTGGCAACCAGACCGCCAACCGCAGCTCAGGCACCGAGCGCGGCGTCGACATCCCGTCCAATCTCTAACCCCTCCCCTGCCTCTCCGCCCCATGAACCGCGCCCATCGCCTGCTTACCCTCCTCAGTCTCGGCGCCGCGCTCGCCCTGCCCTCGGTGCTGCGCGCCTACACCATGGTGTTGCCCACTTCCGCCATCGAGGCCGCCTGGGAGCTCACCGCGGAGGAGTTTAAACAAGAATTTCCCGGCATCGATTACACCAACCAGAGTCTGTCCGACGAGGGTTGGTATGTGCGCTATCGTCACGAAAACCTCACCTACTTCTTCGGCCCGGTGCAGGAGGAAATCGAGGTGCGTGAGCACGAAAACCGCATGCACGAGCTGCGCAATACGCTGGTCATGAAAAACGCCGCGCTCGGCAGCAGCATCGTCGATGTCGTGTATTACACCTACGACCCACGCATGGTCCCGCCCGGCATGGGTGGTCAGGGCGGCATGGGTGGCCAAGGCATGGTCGTAAACGGCGGCCCGGAAGGCGCCGATGGCACCGGCGGCCAGTCGGACCGCGGCGACGGCATGGGCGACAACCCCAATGGCGTCGATCCCTACGGCAACGCCCAAGAACTCGCCCAACTCACCTCCATGGGCCAAGGCCAGCAGGGCCAGGGTCAGGGCCAAATGCCCGGCATGCCGAGCATGGTCGTAAACGGTGGCCAGCAGGGTCAGCAACAAGGCGGCCAGCAGGGTCAGCAACAAGGCGGCCAGCAGGGTCAACAAGGCTCCCAATCCGGCCAACAGGGTCAGATGGGACAGCAGGGCCAGGGCTCTCAAGGCCAGCAGGGCTCGCTCGCTCAACTCGGCCAGATGGGTCAGCAACAGGGCAGCCAGGGTCAACAGTCTGGCAGCCAGGGCCAGGGCCAGTCGCAATCCTCCTCCTCTTCCCAGTCGCAGTCACAAAGCGGCCAAGGACAAGGTCAGGGCCAACCGCAACTCGCGCAGCTCAACCCCATGCCGGGCCAACCGTCCAACAGCATGGGCTCGCCGTCCTCGAGCAATAGCAGCAGCTCGTCTTCGTCCTCATCGTCCTCGTCCTCCTCATCGAGCAGTTCCTCGAGTTCGTCGTCGTCCTCTTCCTCTTCGTCCTCGTCGAGCAGCTCCTCCAGCAGCTCGAGCTCCAGTTCGAGCCAGCAGTCCAAGCCCGGCAGCAGCATTGATGTAGTGGAAATGTTGCGACGCCTACTCGGTCTCGGCGGCTGAGCATGCTGCCGCTCACCACCGAACGCCTGCACCTGCGCCGCCTGCGCGCCGACGAAGCGACCTTCGTTCACGCCTGCCGCAACCTGCCCGCGGTCGCCCGTTATCAGAGCTGGGTGCCGGACACGGTTGACGAAGTGGCCACCTTCATCGCGACCCTGCAGGATGCTCCCGTGCTCCTGCCCGGCCGCTGGTTCCAACTCGCCATCGCTCGCCGCAGCGACGACACCTGCCTCGGCGACATCGCCCTGTCGCTCGACGCACAGGATCCGACCGTCGCCGAGTTTGGCATCGCGCTGCACCCCGACCATCAGGGCGCCGGCCTCGCGCGCGAAGCCATGGCCGCGTTGATCGCACACGTCTTTGCGCACTCGTCCGTGCGCCGGTGGCGTGCCTCGGTCGACCCGCGCAACACCGCGTCGATCCGGCTCTGCACCGCACTCGGCTTTCACCGCCACGCTCTCATTCCGCGCGCGTTTGAGATCCGCGGCGAATGGGTGGACGACGCGGTCTACTTCCTCGATCGGCCCCAAACCGACGAGCAGAATAAAGACTAGCGTTCGTTGCGCACCGCGATGAATGCGCCGTCGTGGCGGAAGGCGACCTCACGCATGAGGTTCGCATACTTCATGCCGGTATGGGAGCCCAAGAGGGGATAGCCCAACACCGTTGGAAAACCCACCGCGTTGATCGATACGTGACGGCGGCCGTCCTCCTTGCGCGGATTGATCTGTTCGAGCCGTTGCAACACCGGCTCGGCTTTGCCGGTGAACTCGTCGCCGAACACAAAGACCGCCATGCGCATGTCCTCGTTGTCCGGTTGGTAGAGCGACCGGATCGCGCGGAAGATGCCCGGCACCGGATTGGAGTTGCTGAAATAGGCGTAGCTCGCGAGCACCCGCAGCGCGCCTTCGCGAGTCGCAGGATCATCCGTGAGCCAGATGCCCGGCGTGCCCGGCAGCATAAAACGACCGTCGGCATCGAGGAACTGCACGCCTTTGATCTCCGGATAACTGTCGAGGACGTTGCGGATCTTCTCCACCGCGGCCGCATGCAGGTTTTCCGTCGCCGTGTCACGCATACTGCCGGAGGTATCAAAGACAAAAGCGATGTAGTTGCTCTCCACCGGCAGGCCTACCGGCAGGTTGATGTCGGGCAGGTTCATCTCGACCTCGAGCTCCTTCTGCATCGAAGCGATCTCGGTCTTCTCTTTTTCGAGCTCGACCATCTTGGCTTCCTGTCCGGCTTCGAGTTGGGCCAACTGCAGGGCCAACTCGTCGACCATGGACCGTAGCTGCGTATTGCGGCGCTCGGCCTGCTCGGCCTTGTCTTCGGCAATCTCGGCCCGGCGGGAAATTTCCACCTCCTGCGCATCAAGCTGCTCCAGCCGCGAGAGTCGTTGTTGGGTCACCTCCTGCAGCCGATCACGCAGCGATTGGATCATCTGGTTGGCCGAGCCCATCGTGATGACAAACAGCAGCACGATCGCTCCGAAACCGCAGCAGATGCAGTCGAGGAAGGAGAGGCCGAAGTCGGCACTGTCACGTTTGTTGCGTGCTCTCATGCTCGGTTCAGATGTCGGGCCACGACGGCGCGGGGCTCACCAAGGCGCCCTTGGTTTTGTCGGCCAGTTGCCAGAACAGGAAGGGAGAGGCCGGGTCGCCTTCCAGCGGATAAAGGATGGTGTTCACCGGAATATCCGGCGCGGCCGCGCGCTGAGCCGCCTGGAAAAAACGCACACGGTCTTCATCGGTCACAAACTCCCCGGATCCGTAGGAATCGCTCTGTGTCGGCAGACCGTCCGTGAGCAGCACCAGCGCATCCGGCACCTGCGACAGACCGCGGATTTCGGTGAAGGCGCGCTCCAGATTGGCACCACCCTCTGGCACCACTTCGCCGAGAGCGTCCAGCACCTCACGAATCGTGTCGCCGTCGCTGCGCGAGATCCAATCGATCGAATAACTGTCGATCAGCGGCTTGGTCTCTTCGGCAAAGGTCATCACTTGGAAAGCCGATCCCTCCGGCAGCGACGAGATGAGCCAGCGAATCGAGTTCACCACGCGCTGCCATTTCTTCGACTCGCGCTTTTCGTCGTCGGTCTTCGCCTGCATGGCGATGGCTTCCTCGACGGTGTCGCCCACCATCGAGCCGGACGCGCGCACGAGGAACAGGATGTATTCGCCCTCAAGTTGGAAGCCGGTGAGATACTGCCGCCGCTTGACGTTGGGGATGGGCACCGGGTCGGGCTTTTCCGCCGTGGCCAGCGTCTCCTTTTCGGCGAGCAACTCCTCCAGCTCCTTCTGCAGCTCACTCTCGCTGTCCATCAACTTGGCGAGCGTTTTTTCCAACTCGGACAGCTCCTCCATCGTGACCGTGTTGCGCGTCTCCAAATCTTCGCGACGACGTTCGTTCTCCTGAAAATCGATGGTGAGTTCCTCGATACGGTCCGACTTGCTCTTCACGTCGAACTCGAAGCGACCGACCATCTCCTGGATCTTGGCCACCTGCTGCTCCTGCGCATTGCGTTGCTTGCCCGCCACCAACACGAACAACAGCAACACCCCGCCGAACCCGCAGCAGATGCAGTCCAGGAACGAGAGGCTGAAGATCGGAGTGGAGCGACGCTTACGCGGCATGGTTCGTTTTCAAAGCGGGCGCGAGCATCCTCAGAGCGCACCCGGGCGGCGTTCGGCCGCGATGATCATTTCAACTTCCTGGTCGTTGGCGCGCAGTTTGATGCGATCCCCCGTGCCCACGCGGATGGGCGGCACGCCCGTCGTCGGGGCTTCGAGGTGCCACTCCCCGGCTTCGCGGTTGAGGCGCACATCCACTTCGCCGAGTCGGCCCAGCGCCTGCACGGCCAGCTCGCCGTCGGGTCCGCGGTGCAAGGTGTTCGGCAGGGCAAAGAGCGAATAGGCCGAGCCGTCGACCACCAGGTGACTCGGCGCCAGCGCCGGCATCGGATAAGGCGACGCCAGATGCAAAATTTCCAAGCCGTCTCCGCCCGCCGCACCACCGCGCGCGAGCGCCACTTCGTTGATCACCGGCACCTCCGTAACGTCGGCACAGGGCGATAACTCCGCCGCAAATCGCGCCGCGCCTCGCGCCGCCGCACCCACCTTGAGCTGGGTGATGTGTTTGAAGCCGCGTTGACCGAAGGCGTCGTCGAGCCCCGGCAACAACCGCCCGCGTGAGCTGATCACCACGGTGACGTCCTTCGGCGTAAGCGAAGCATCGCGCAGAAACTTCACCGCCGCTTCCGCCCAACCCTGTTCGAGCGGAGCGAGATCGCGCAGCAGCGCCTCGCGTGGGAACGCCGCCTGGTGCACCCGCGTCGCAGTCGAGATCGAATACCGCACATCGGCGCCGCCACTTGCCGCCAGCAACTGCTCACGCGTCTGGTCGTAGAAAGCCTGCTCCAACTCGCGCTGCGCGGTCACGTCAAAGGCGGTCGCTTTGAGGAAGCGATTCCCCATCGTGCGCAAAAGGCCCTGCATGAGCGGAATGTAACCTAGCCGCGGTAAACGCAGGTGACGTCGGCGGAGCATCTTGCCCTCACCATCGGTCGACAGCAGCGACATCGCGGCGGAGTGCAGGTGCAAATCGAGGTAAAGCAGACGCCCGCTGGAAAGTCCGGCGGTGGATTCCACATCGTTGAGCGAAGAAATGGACAAGCCGCTGATGCTCGTCAACGGCATCCCCAGATCCCGCGCCATCGCGAGGATCATGCCCATGCCCGGATTGTCGCCGCCGGACTCGCCCATCAATTGCCCGGGCATCGCCAGCGCCACGCGCTCCGGCTGCCCCACCCGCTCCACCACTTCGCGCCAGAATTCGCTCAGGAACGCGTAGGCAAGTTCTGAATACGCCGGCACTCGCGGTGGCCCCTGCAGGTCCGACGGAGCCAGGGAAAGGTGTTCCCAAAACACATGGCTGGTCGCCCGCGGATGCAACCGGGATTGGGCTTCGGCAGCGCGCCCGAAGACCAGCTTGCTCCCATCCCAAGCGGCAAAAGCCGGCCACAATCCGTCGAGCTCGTTGACGGCGGTTTCCGCCGTGCCATCGACGGAAACCGTCGCGGCGTTAAATCCAAAATCCGAAAACTCTATGCCACAAGCGAAGGCCATGATGGTGCGGGGTGGGTTGGGTGGAGAAAGAAATGACTGGTGGGGCGATGAGCAGCCGGCGCGCCCCGCGCCGCATCAGACGAAGGTTTCGTCCAGTTCGTCGCGTTCCGGCACCTTCATCAGATCGACGATCTTGCGCCGGCAATACTCCTGAAAGTCCTGGATGAGATGCTCCTGGCGCGACTGCAGCAGGTGCAGGACAAACATCAGAAAAATGCTCAACACCAACGCCACGAGCGTCGAGTTGAAGGCCAGACCCAGCGAGTTGGTCACGCCGGAGAGGTCGTTGCTGCGCAATACTTCGTCGGCCTGCGCCAAAGCGTCACCGATACCACGCACCGTGCCGATGAAGCCCACCGAGGGAATCGCCCAGGCGATGTAGCGCACCAACGATAGATCCGAATCGAGCTCGTCGGCCGCCAGCTGCGATTGCTCCTGCACCGCCCCGGCCGCATCCTGAATGGAGCGCGTCGCATGGAAACGCTGCAGCGCCGAGAGCACAAACTGCGGCAGGAGTTTCGACGCCAGACTTCGCTCCTGCTCAAACAACGCGTGCACCTCCTTCGAGTGATCCAAGGCGTCGTCGGGCAGGATGCGTTGCCCCACCTCCAGACTAACGAAATCACGGTCCAACATCTTCTGCTCCCGCGACACCACCCAGAGCTTATGCATCAACAGAATCGTGGCCCAAACCATGAGTGTCAGGCACGCCTGCTGCTCATAGTCCTTCAAGATGACCACAAAATTACGTTGTGAACTCTGCGCGTCCTCATCGCCGCGCTGGGCCAAGATCCGACGAGTGATTTCTGCCTCTTGGGCCTGCGGGCGGATGTATTGGCTATACAACATCCAAATGCCGATGACGGCGATCAACAGACCAACACTTTGAACAATAAACGCTTGGGTGAAAAATCCGCGCGAGCGAGTTGGGGTCATGGAGGTATAAGAGTGTGAAGGTGGTTAAATGTGCCGAGAAAAGTTCAAAAAGTCTTTGTGAACATTTGAGCGAAGCAGGGTGTCGGACAACGTTTCGCCACTCGGCCTTGCGTCACCCTTTCACCCTACTATCGTCCTAACACCCCCAATGGCTACCGGCATTGTTCCGAATTTCAACCGTCACTCCCGCATGAGGTCTGCAATCGCCACTGTTTCCCTGCTTTCCGTCACCCTTCTCGCTGGCTGCCAAGTCACGCCCTCCAAAACCACCAAAGGCGCCACCACCGGTGCCGTCGCCGGCGGTGTCACCGGTGCCGTGATCGGCCACCAATCCGGCGCCACCGGCCAAGGCGCCGCCCTCGGCGGTGCAGCGGGTGCCGTCATCGGCGGCATCGTCGGCGCTGTTCAGGAAGCCAAGGAACGCGGCCAACAGGACCGCCTCGCCCAGGAACGCGCCTACCAGCAGGAAGTCGCCCGCCGCCGTCAGGAAGAAGCCCGCCTCAAGGAACAACTCGAAGAGGAACTGGCCATCGCCCAAGGCTTCCGCATCACCGACGCCGAACTCGACGACGCCCAACGCCGCGCCGACGAAACCAGTTCCCGCCTCGCCGAACTGAAGGCCGAGCGCGAATGGGCCCTCAACCGCAAGAAGACCCTCGACGAAACCGAGTCCAAGATCGCCGCCGAGGAAGCTGAAATCGCCCGCCTCGAAGCCGAATTGGCCGAGCTTCGTGGTGAAACCGGCCCGTAATACGCCGTGATTGCCTGCGGAACTCGCCCCGCCCATCTGTGTCATTGCCCCTTTAGCCCTACCCCTCCCCACCGCTCTTAACTCCGCTTCCCCCTCGTCCTCTCTTTCCATCATGGCCACCGCGTCCCTTCCCTCTCGACTCACGCGCCTGTTGTTGGTCAGTGCCGGCCTCCTGCTCCTCGCCGGCTGCCAGACCAGCAGCAACTACGACGTTAAGATCAACGCCATCGCCAACCAAGAGAAGCCATCCGGGACGTCCTACCGCATCGTCACCAAGAACGGCGGCGACCCCCGCACCGACCTGCGCACCAAGGAAGCCGTCGACTACGTCAAAGCTGCCCTCTCCGGCCGCGGCATGTATGAGGCCCCCTCGCCCGAGAACGCCGAGATGGTGGTCGAGGTCGATTACGACGTCGAACCGCCCCGCGTTGAATTTGAGACCCGCCAAGTGCCCGTCTTCGCCCGCATCGAGGGCGGCGTGCGCTCCATGATTGTCCCCGCCCGCGATCCCACCACCGGCCGCGTGGTTTATCGCCGCATCTCCGTGCTCGATCCGCCCTCTCAGGAACTCATGGGCTTCGAGGAAAAGACCGTGCCGGTCACCGTTTACGAAAAGTATTTGCGCGTCTCCGCCCGCGAAAACGTCTCCAGCGGCGACGACGCTCCGCCCGAGCAGCTCTGGAGCGTCTACGTCTCCAACGAAGCCGAGGACGACGACATCCGCTCCGCCCTGCCCGTGCTCGCCTCCGTCGTGGTCGACTACATCGGCGTCACCACCGAGAAGGACCAACAGGTGAAAGTGAACTCCGAGGATGAAGAAGTCGCCTTCATCAAACGCGGCCTCTGAGACCAGCTACGCCTCCCACTTACCGAACCGGCCCCAAACAGGGCCGGTTTTTTGTTTTTCCCTCCCCGAGCCCTTGCATTTGACCGACAAGGGCATTGCCCCTCGGCCCGCAATCACCCCACGCTCCGACATCCACGTCCCCTCAACATGATCGGCACCCTCTTCGAAATCCTAGGCTCCTTGGGCATGTTCCTCTTCGGCATGAAAGTCATGTCGGAGGCCCTGCAGAAACTCTCCGGCGAAAAACTCCGCGCCATCATGCGCACCATGACGGGCAATCGCTTCGCCGGCGTCGGCAGCGGTTTCCTCGTCACCTGCCTGGTGCAATCTTCCTCCGCCTCGACCGTGATGATGGTGAGCTTCGTCAACGCCGGTCTGCTCACCGTCGTCGAAGCCATCGGCATGATCATGGGGGCCAACCTCGGCACCACCACGACCTTCTGGATCGTCTCTTTTCTCGGCTTCAAATTCAGCCTCTCCAGCATCGCCCTGCCCATCATCGGCGTGGCCATGCCGCTTATCTTCTCGCGCAAGTCCACCCTGCGCGACACCGGCGAATTCCTGATCGGTTTTGGCATCCTCTTCCTCGGCCTGATGTTCCTCAAGGACGCCGTGCCCGACATTCGCAACAACCCCGATCAGGTCGCCTTCATCCAAAACTTCACCGGCCGCGGCCTGCTCTCCGTCCTGTTCTTCTTCGCCTTCGGCACCGTGCTGACGATTGTCGTGCAGTCCTCCTCCGCCGCCGGCGCCATCACGATCACCGCCGCCGCCAACGGCTGGATCGATTTCCCCACCGCCGCCGCCATCATTCTCGGCGAAAACGTGGGCACCACCATCACCGCCAACCTCGCCGCGATGGGCGCCAACACCAACGCCAAACGCGCCGCCTTTGCTCACTTCATCTTCAATATCGTAGGCGTGATCTGGGCCATCATCTTTTTCGTGCCCCTCACCCGTCTTACCGACTACCTCGTGCCGGGCGACGCCCTCAACCCAACCGCCATCCCCTTCCACATGGCGGCCTTCCACTCCGGCTTTAACATCCTCAACACCGCCCTGCTCATCGGATTTGTGCCCCTGCTCGGCAAGATCGTGACCCGCGTCATCAAGGACCGCAAAGCCACCAGCGACCACGTCAAATACGAGAACACCTTCCTCCCGCAAACAGGTGAGCTCAACCTCGCCGAGGCTGAGGAAGACGTGCAGAAGATGAACAAACTCACCCATGACCTCGTGTCCGGCTTCGTGGAACTCTACCAGAGCCCCACCGAGAAGATGGGTGATCGCGTCAAAGCCCTCAAACAGCTCGAAAAGGACTCCGACCGCATGGCGATCGAGACGACCGACTACCTGCTGCGCTGTTCCGCCGGCAGCGTCTCCGACGCCTCTCGCGCCAAGATTTCCTCCATGCTCCGCGTTATCGCCGAACTCGAAGACATGTGCGACCGCGGCTACCGTCTCGTTCTCCTCGCCGAACGCCGCTACCGCAAAAAGCGCGAACTGCCCGCCGAGACCATGAACCAGGTCCGCCAGTTCGGCGAAATCGTGCTGCGCTTCGTCGACTTCACTTCCACCTGCCTCAAACGCGGCGTGCAGGCGGCCGACATGGAGACCGCCTACCAGTTGGAAAACTTCATCGACCAGTTCCGCAAAAACCTGCGCAAGGAATCCATCGCCCGCATGCGCACCAGCGGTGACCTCGTGAAGGCCGAGATGCTCTACATCGATATCCTCAACAACATGGAGGCCATCGGTAACCACTCCCTCAACATCCTCCAGGCCCTCCGCCACCACGACTGAGCGTAAGAATCGAGCGAACGCCCCTTCCGCCCTCTTTATCTTTCCACTTTCTCTTTCTCCAAGCCCGCCCCTCCCGGCGGGCTTCTTTCTGCCATGACTGCTTCCGCCTCACCTCCCCTGCCGACATCCCTCGCCGAACTCGAACGGCGCCACCAGCGCTTCGCCCGCACCGTCGCGCTCTGCCTTTGTTCTCTGCCACTGCTGTTCTCCGCCCAACTCCTTCTGCTGTGGCTCGCGAACCCGATCTATGCCGACATGTTCGCCGACTTTGGTGCCCAGCTTCCGGCTCCCACCCAATGGCTCATTGATTACCGCTACGGTCTCGGACTTGTCGGCGTTTTCGTTCCCATTGTTTCCGTGATCGCCGCCCTGCAGGCCGACCCCGCCAAATCCGTCCTGCTCTCCACCGCCCTGGGGCTCCTCTCCTTCCTCATCGCCCAAGCCGCCTCCTTGGCCATGTTTCTCCCCATTTTTCAGCTCGGTGCCGTCACCGAGGGCCTCTAGCAACTCGCCGCTCTTCCGCAAAAACGTCCGAAAGTGCCACCCAACTGGCCTGCCTCAGGCTACCCGCGCTAGCTCCGCTCCATGCTCCTGCGCCCCCTGCAACTCATCGCCGGCGTCATCGCACTTTCCACCGCCGTGATCTGGATCAAGGCCAGCACGACCCATCCGGTCGCACTCAGCGCCATCCGCCTTTCGCTCGCCGCCCTCCTGCTCACGCCCCTCGAGCTCCGGATGCGCCGCCGACACGCGATCACCCTCGCCGTCGATCATCCCGACCTGTCACGCCGCACTTGGATCGCCGGCGCCGTGCTCGCCGCCCACTTTATCGCCTGGGCCATCGGCGCCCGACTCACCGCCACCGCGCAGGCCTCCCTGATCGTCAACCTCGCGCCCGTAGCCCTGCCTTTCTTCCTCGTTTTTCTCGCCCATGAACGCATCAACCGTCGCGAGATTCTCGGCACGGCCATCGTCATTATCGGGCTGCTGGTGCTCACGCTCCGCGACGCCCTCACCGCCACCGGCAACGCGCTCGGCAACGTGGTCTGCATCATCGCCATGCTCTTCTTTGCGGTCTACCTCGCCCTCGGCCGCCGCAACCGCGACATCCCCTCCATCTGGCTCTACGTCGTGCCCGTCTATCGCCACGCCGCCGTCTTCGCTCTCCTCGCCGCCACCCCGTGGATCCTCGACGGCGTCGCCTGGACCTCCCCGCGCGAGTGGTTCCTCCTCCTCGGCCTCACCTGCCTGCCCACCATGATCGGGCACTCCCTCATCAACCGCGCCATGCGCCACTTTCGCGGTCAGGTCGTCAGCCTCACCAACTGCGGCCAGTTCATCTCCGCCGGCACCCTCGCCTACCTCCTTTGGGGCGAGCGCCCCGACGCCGTCTTCTTCCTCGCTGCCGCCATCGTGGTCACGGGCATCGTGCTCGTCGTGCGCGCCAAAGACGCCGCTTGATCACCAACAGACGCACACCCCACCGCGCTTTTAGGATTTAGAAATCAGGATTTAGGATTTCCCTAAGCGCCATGTCGGACCTTCCCGCCGCCCTCGCCACGCCTTTCGACGCCGCGCCGCTCATCGAGCGCCTCATTGCCTGGAGCGCTATCAACTCCGGCTCCGACCACATCGCTGGCCTCACCCGCATGGCCGACGCCCTCGAGACCGCCCTGCGCGAACTCACGCCCCTCGTCGAACGCATCCCCCTCGACGCCGCCGGTCGCGTCGCCCTGCGCGCCACCTGCCGCCCCGACGCCCCTCGTCGCGTGCTCTGCTCCGGCCACTACGACACCGTCTTCACCGCCGACTCCCCCTTCCAATCGGCCCAACTCAGCGCCGACGGCAAACGCCTCCACGGTCCCGGCGTCGCCGACATGAAGGGCGGCATCGTCGCCCTGCTCGCCACCCTCGCCGCCTTTGAACAAACCCCCGCCGCCGCCCAACTCGGCTGGACCATCCTGCTCACCCCCGACGAAGAAACCGGCTCCAACGCCTCCCGCGCCACCATCGAAGCCCAGGCCGCCGACCACCTCCTCGCCCTCGTCTTCGAACCCGCCCGCGAATCCGGCGCCATGGTGCGCGCCCGCGCCGCCACCGCCATCTACGAACTCACCGTGCACGGTCGCGCCGCTCACGCCGGCCGCGACCCCAAAGCGGGCCGCAATGCCATCACCGCCCTCGCTTCGCTCTGCCTCGAACTCGACCGCCTGCCCACCGTCATCCCCGACCTGCTGGTCAACATCGGCCGCATCAGCGGCGGCGGCACCGTCAACATCGTGCCCGACTTCGCCGAGGCTCACATCAATGCCCGCGCCGCCACCACCGCCGCCATGGCCACGTTTGACACCGCCATCCGCCGCCTCACCGACGAGCTGAGCCAACGCGACGGTTACCGCCTCGAGCTCACCGGCGGCTTCAATCGCGGTCCGCTCCAAGCTACCGCCGAGACCGAAAACTACTTCGCTCAGCTGCAAACCTGCGCCCGCGATCTCGGCCAGGGCAAACTCGAGTGGATGAGCGTCCAGGGCGGCTCCGACGGCAACCTGCTGCACGCCAAAGGCCTCACCGTGCTCGACGGCCTCGGCCCCATCGGTGGCGGCCTGCATTCAGAAAATGAATACATCGAGGTCGCCAGCCTTACCGCCCGCGCCCGCCTCGCCGCCCTCTTCCTCCATCGCTTGGCGACGACCGCGGCATAGCAGCCGCGGTCATCTTTTTCTTTCTTCTTTATCTTTAGCTTTCTCCCCCACCATGCCCGGACACCGCATCTATTCCATGCCCTTCGCCAACGTCTACCCGGCCTACCTCAACAAGGCCGAACGCAAGGGCCGCACCAAAGCCGAGGTCGACGAAATCATCCGCTGGCTCACCGGCTACACCCAGCAACAACTCGAGCGCCACATCGCCCAGGAAACCGACTTTGAAACCTTCTTCGGCAGCGCCAAAAAAATGAACCCGCACCGCACCCTCATCACCGGAAAGATCTGCGGCGTGCGCATCGAGGAAATCGAGGAGACCACCATGCGCGAAATCCGCTACCTCGATAAACTCATCGACGAGTTGGCCAAAGGCCGCCCGCTGACCAAAATCCTGCGCACGCCCGCCCCCTGAGCAGGACCGCTGCCGCTGCCTAAACGCGGTAGGCGACGTAGGACTTCGGCAGCACCCCCAACAGCCGTTCCGTCAGGATGACGCAGTCGGGAAACAACTGCGCCATGTCGCGCCGCGTGAGCAACCGCGTCCCGGCGATCATACGATCGACCTCCGCCTGAGTCGGTTTGGTGATCCAGCCCCACAAGGTGACCCAGCGCACCACTCGGCGTCGGATCGACACCGGCAGCCAATGCACCACCGGCGCGAGGAAATGAGGCTCCAGCGGGCACTCAAACGCCGGCGTCTGAATCCAGAGCCGCCGCCCCACCCGCCGCGCCTCCTGCGCAAACGCCTGCTGCGCCGCCCAATCTCCCACATGCTCGATGACCGAGTTGGAAAACAGCACCGCAAACGACCCGTCGGCATGTGGCAGCTCACAGCCATCGCCTTGCCGCATCTCGATGTGATGCGCCGGAAAGGCTGCGCCGTCCCACTCCACCGCATTCACATTCACGCAGATCACCTCCCGCCCGAGAGGCTCCCGGTTTATCCACGTTCCCGGCATGCCGCCCACATCCAAAATGACCTCATCTGCCTGCGGTGCCACGAGGGCCACAAAACGCTCCATCCGCCGCCGCCGCCAGATGCGGAAAATCTGATCGTAGAGCGCGTGGATGTTCACGCCCACCTCCGGTCGCACGCTCCCGCGCCGTTCGCCGCCACCAACCGAAACTCTGAAAATTGGAACATGGCCTGCATGACTGCCCGACAAACATTGCCGGAGTTTCAGTCTCGTCCGCGGCCAGTCGCACGAGCTTCACGCGTCCAAACGTCTTGAAAACCGTTTGCCCCGCCAGCCCAAAATCCAGCCCGACCGTTTCCGCGTCACCACGCCAGCCGCAGGAACTCCCAATCCACCCGCGTCGGCTGCCCCGAGAGCGTGTTCTCCATGACATCCATATACGGTCGTAGGCCAAACTCGAGGCTCACAGCGCCCAGCTCTTTCTTCATAAACACTCCGCCCTTCGACGGCGTGAATTTGCCCTGCGGGACCGGCTCCCGTTTTGGGCCGGTCGCCAAGGCCGGTCGAGACACTACCACCGGATCCATCATCACCACCGATTCCGCATCCGCGCCCCGCTCGATCGCGAGCTCCTGCGCCTTGGCCACCAGTGCGTAGTCCAACCGCACCCGCGGCTGCGGCACCACCTGCGCGCGAGACGTATCTTCACCGGGTGCCATACTCGCCAAACCAACCGACAGGAACAGTGGGAAAAATCGTTTCATACTTCGCCTTGGTTCGAGAACGGTCTGCGCCGCAGCACCATCGCTCCGACTTACCCCCAATGCCTAAACCGCCCGCCACGAGCACGGCAACTCCGCAAACGTCCTGCAGGACGTTCCCTCCACTTCTGACTTCTCCCGGCTACCTTCTTACTTAATCCTCCGCCCCCTATGTCCAACCCCCAAGGCCTCGGCACCAAGGCCCTGCATGCAGGGCAAACCCCCGACCCCACCACCGGCTCGCGCGCTGTCCCGATCCATCAGACGACGTCCTACGTCTTCCGCGACACCGAGCACGCCGCCAACCTTTTTGCCCTCAAGGAACTGGGCAACATCTACACGCGGATCATGAATCCGACGACCGACGTCTTCGAGCAGCGCCTCGCCGCCCTCGAAGGTGGCACCGCCGCCCTCGCCCACAGCTCCGGTCAGGCCGCCATCACCGACGCCATCCTCAACCTCGCCGGCGCCGGCGACCACATCGTCTCCGTCTCTCAACTCTACGGCGGCACGTATAATCTTTTCCACTACACGCTGCCCAAGCTCGGCATCGAGGTGTCCTTCGTCGACGCCGGTGACCCCGAGGCCTTCCGCCGCGCCCTCCGGCCCAACACCAAAGCCTTCTACGGCGAGAGCCTCGGCAACCCCGCCCTCAACCTCTTCCCCTACGATGAAGTGGTGCCGATCGCCCGGGAAGCCGGCATCCCGCTCATCATCGACAACACCGCCCTCTCACCGATCCTCCACCGCCCGATCGAACACGGCGCCAACATCGTCGTGCACTCCGCCACCAAATACATCGGCGGCCATGGCACCTCCATCGGCGGCGTGGTGGTCGACGCCGGTAACTTCGATTGGGGCAGCGGCAAATTCCCCGGCTTCACCGATCCCGATCCGTCCTATCACGGCCTCGTGCACTGGGATGCCTTCAAGGCCTTCCCGCCCGCCGGTGACGCCAACATTGCCTTCGTCATGAAGATGCGTCTGCAACTCCTGCGCGACGTCGGCGCCTGCATTTCACCCTTCAACGCCTGGGCCATCCTGCAGGGCCTCGAGACCATTCACCTGCGCATGGCCCGCATCTCGGCCAACGCCAAACTCGCGGCCGATTTCCTCGCGCACGACGACCGCGTCGCCTGGGTCAACTACCCCGGCCTCGAAACCAGCGCACACCACGACGCCGCCCGCAAATACTGCAGCGGCGGGTTCGGCGGCCTGCTCGGCTTCGGCCTCAAGAGCGGCTACGAAGGCGGTCGCAAGTTCATCGAATCGCTCCAGCTGTTCTCGCATCTGGCCAACATCGGCGACGCCAAATCCCTCGCCATCCACCCGGCCAGCACGACCCACAGCCAGCTCAGCGCCGAGGAACAAACCGCCTCCGGCGTATCGCCCGACTTCATCCGCCTCTCCCTCGGCATCGAAGACTGGCCCGACCTCGAGGCCGACCTTCGCCAAGCCCTCGACGCCGCGAGCTGAAAACCACGCGTCATCGCCCCACTTAATCTCAGCCCCCCGCAACATTAGCTGGGGGCTTTTTTGTGCACGCCCGGTAGGGGCCGTTTTCCCGGTGTCCCATTCCGCATCCGCACATCGCTTAAGAAGCAACCGGCTCCATCCGGTGCGCCTCAATGCCGAGCGCCCGGATCGCCAACCAACCTCGTCCCACCAACCACTCCCATGGATACCGTTACCCTCCCCGATCCGCGCCTCGATTCAGATCGCACCCTCCCCCACCAATTCTCCACCTTTGTCTGCGGCCAGGATCCGACAAACGACTACATACAGGTCGTCGGTCTCACCGGCGGAAAAGCGGCCGGACTCCCCGCCTTGGCTTCGGCCCAAAACTCGCCCGCCGCCAGTGGCACCTGGACGCCTGCCTTCCAAGCACTCACTGGCGCCGTCCCGCCCAACTTCCTCACGGACCTGACCGTATGCGCCGGCATGAACACCACCTCGGCAGTCGGGCTCGGCAACGACGGCAAGGTCTACGTCGTCGGCCGCAACATCGGTGGCTCCCACTGGAAACCGGGATCGGGTGTCATCAGCCAGAGCACCACCTTTCGCGAAGACACGCTGACGTCCTGGATCATCAACACCGGCACCTGCTTCGCCGTTTCGTCCAGCGGTGCCCCGTGGGTCGCCGCCTACCAAGCGCAGGACACGCAGGGCACCTGGACCCCCGGCTACGCGCTGCCCAGCCCCCAGTCCGTCGAGCTCACCAGCTTGCAGGCCCGCCCCGACATGAGCGACGACGCCACCACCCACGCCATCGGCCTCACGACCGACGGCCAGCCGTTCGAAGTCGCCTATGCAGCCGGACGCGGCACGGGCGTGGGCAATTGGAAACCCGGCCAAGGTTACCTCGGCCAACCCGTCGGTTTGCCCGTTTTCCAACAACTCGTCCTCGTCTCGAGCGATGCGAAAAACCTCTTTCACGTCATCGGACTCGGCAAAGATGGTTCGCTTTGGGACGTCGACCAATTCACCGCCACCGCCGCCCAACCCTCATGGCTCGGCCAGAGCACCCAGATCCTCCCCGCCGGGACGATCCACAACTCGTCCATCCAGGTGCACACCACCTCCACCACCGCGAGCTACATCACCTTGGACGTAATCGCTTGGGTCGAAAACGTGCTCACGATCGTCGCCCGGTTCACCTCCAACTGGACCCCGCTGTCCCAAAAAATTCCCACCAGCGGATTGGCCCTCGAATGGAGGGTCGTCGAGAACATGGCCCATTTCCTCAACTTGGGATCCCCCGCCTCCATGATCCTCGGCATCGGTGGACTCGGTTTCATCCACGAGCTGGCCTACCACAGCGGTGGAACGTGGACCGAGGCTTCTTCCAGCCCGATCAATAATTGACCGACAACGCGCCCCCCTCGCCCACTCCGTGGGGCCGAGGGGGCTTAATCCGACAGCGCAGATACCTCCGTCGCCCGCAGATACGGACCACACAAGTCCTCAAACTGGCGCAGACTGAAGGGCTTCCCCAAGACTGGCACGCCGCTGGGCATCACCATGCCGTCGACCGCCCCCGCGTAACCGGTCACAAACGCAAAACGCGTCGCCTGATCCGGCCGCACTTCGCGCACCCGTTGGTAGAACTCCAAGCCGTTCATCTCCGGCATCCGGATATCCGACAACACCAGATCATACGACCGCGCCATCACCGCCTCGACGCCTTCGCGCCCGTTTTCGGCCATGTCGATTTCGCTGCCAAACTGTGATCGCAGCATCTCGCGCAACACACCGCGCAACACCTGCTCGTCCTCCACCACCAATACCCGTCGCCGCCGCTCCGGCACGTCCGCGTCGGCAAACAACCGCGGCACACCACCATCACCCCGCAGCAACACCGTTGCCGGATTCTGCCGCGGCAAGGTCAGCACAAACTGCGTGCCCTCGCCGACTTCACTTTCCACCGCGATCTCGCCGCCGTGCTGTCGCGCGATGCTGTAGCAAATGCTCAAACCCAGACCCGACCCCTTGTCCGGCCCCTTGGTGGTGAAGAACGGATCAAACACCCGCGGCAGCACCTCCGGCGCGATCCCCCGCCCGTTGTCGACCACGGCCAGCTCCGCGACTTCATGCTCACTCGAAACCTTCACCGTGATTCGCGGACACGCGCATTTCTCCACCGCATGACAGGCGTTGAGCACCAGGTTCATGAGCACTTGCTTCAGCTGTCCCGCATCCCCCATCACCCACACCGGCTGTTCCGGTAGCAGGATCTGCAGCTCGCAGCAGTCGCGGGTCGAGACCTCCAAAATATCAACGCCATCACGCACCACCTGCCGCATATCCACCATGCTCTGCTCCGCCTCGACCGGGCGCGAAAACTGCAACAGCTGCCGGATGATCTTCGCCGCTTCCTCCGCACTGCTGCGAATGCTCTCGGCATGGGTCAGATGCCGCCCCGCCACTTCGCGCACCAGGATCTCCGCAAAGGCCAGCACCGGCGTGAGCTTGTTGTTCAACTCATGGGCGATGCCGCCCACCAAGGTATCGAGCAGGTGCTGCTTTTCCTGCCGCACCATCATCTGCTCCAGGGCCCGCTGCTCGGTCACATCATCAAAGCACGCGCAGACCTGCGAGGTCTCGCGTATCCATCCGGTGGTGACACGAAACACCCGCGCCCGCCGTCCTGGCACCTGCAGCGTCACTTCGCGGGTCGACTCCACTCCGGCCTCGTCCGCCGCGTAACCGCGCAACATCCGGGCGAAGTCCTCCCGCTCCCGACCGTTCATCCGGTCGAGCAAACTCCGCCGCCCCTCCCCTTCCTCCTGCACGCCGGTGAGTTCCACGAAACGCGGGTTATGCAGCTCCACCCGTCCCTCCGGACTCAGCAGCGCGACGCCCAGCGCCTCGCTCCGAAACAGCCCTTGGTAAAGGCCCTGCGACTGCCGCAGCGCATGGTTGGTGCGAAAGAGCTCCAGGTTCTGCTCGTGCAACGCCTCGTGCTGCTGGCGCAGCGTGCTCACCTGTTCGCTCACCAACCGCGTCTGCAACCGCGCCAGAGTTTCGACGTTGATCAGCCCCACCAAGTCACCGTCCTCCCGCACCAGCACCACGTCTTCGTAAAATGCGTCCCCCTGCCGCGAAAACGCCTGATCCAACAGCGCATGCACCGGCGCGTCCTCCCGCACGATCAGCGGATGCGGCAGCATGAACTTGCGCGACTCACTGTGACTGTAGAGCGAGAAACCGAAACGCGACCCCATCAACAAACCCAACCGACTGCGCCCCATCAGGCCGATGACGCGGTCCCGCTGCCGCACCGCCATGAAGTCGACCTCCAACTCGCGAAAGCGCTCAAACACCTGCTCCAGCCGATCGCTGTCGGCCACCACATGGCAATGGTGCACGAGTGAACTCAACGGCACGTTGGCCACCGCGTAGGCCTCTCCGTAATCAACCGTTGCAGTCACCTCAGCGTTTGCCCCCGAGCTTGCGACGTTGGGCTTTTGGTCCGGATTCATGCGAACCCTGAGCGTGTTTGGGCTACGGCCTTCCTGTCGAATCGGCCACGTGACAAGTGCGTGAATTACAATGCGCCGGACGCAGCCTTGCTCACCCTCAGCAATCGTCTTCGCTCCCCTCTGCTCACCCGCCGCCATGCCGTCGCCCTCTGCCTCCGCCGCTCCCGCACCCGCCTCGCCCAAGCTTTCCCGCCTGGGCCTCCTGGTGGTGGTGCTACTCGGTGGCATTTTCATCTTCGCCGTCTCGCGCTACCACCACCCGGTCTACGGCTTCACCCGCTTCTTCCAGCTGCAGCACGAGGTCGCCGCCCGCGGCCTGCCTGAGCTCCGCGAGGGCCGGGTGTTCATCAACGAAAACCACGCCGGCTACGACGGCCAGTTCTACGCCCAACTCGCCCTACGGCCCACCCTGCAGGACCCGGCCCTGCAAACCGCCCTCGACAACCCCGCTCTGCGCGCCCGCCGCATTCTCGGCAGTTGGGTCGCCGCCCTCGTCGGCCTCGGCGACGCCACCCGCACGCTCCACGCCTACGCTTGGATCAACCTCGTAAGCTGGTTCGCCCTCGGCGCGCTCCTGCTGCGCCTCTTTCCCGCTCGCTCGCTCAATCACCTCATCGCGTGGACCGGACTCATGGCATCCTGCGGCGTGCTCACCAGTGTGCGTTACGCGCTCACCGATCTCCCCGCCTTCCTCCTGCTGACCGGTGCCCTGCTTTGGTTGCAAAAACGCCCCGGCAGCCTCGGCGCCGCCGCCCTCATGGCCGGCGCCAGCCTCGCCCGCGAAACCGCCCTCTTCGCCGGACTCGCCCTCCTTCCCGGTCAACCCTGGCGCCGCCGCGTCCTCCGCGCCGCGTTGCTGGTCACGCCCCTCGCGCTGTGGATGCTCTACGTCTTCCTCACCCTCGGCCGCGACACCAACAGCCTGCGCAACTTCACCTGGCCCTTCTCGGCTTGGGCCCAGAAATCCACCGAGGTCATCGCCGCCTTCAGCGATCCGCAGAGCAATATCTTCACCTGGGCCGGCGCGCTTTGTCTGCTCTCCGTGACCGTGCAGGTGCTCTACCTCGCCCTCCGCCCCCGCCGGCACGATCCGGCCTGGCAACTCGGCATCGGCTACGTGGGCCTGTTCGCCATCCTCGGTTGGCCCACCTTCGAGGGCTTCCCCAGCGCCTACACTCGCATCCTGCTCCCGCTAAGCCTCGCCTTCAACGTGCTCGCGCTCCACGAAACCGCCCGGCGCGCCCTCGTCCTGCTGCTGCTCGGCAACCTCTCCGTTTTCGCCGGCGTCGCCATGCTCACCGACAGCGGCACCATCGACCACGAATACACCCACGCCGTCCTCGCCGACACCGCCTACGTGGTCGACGAAGGTGACGGCTGGTTTGGCATCGAGCGCGATAAAAACCACCGTTGGTCCTGGAGCAGCGGCGAGGGCACCATCACCGTCCGCCGCTTCGCCGACGCCGGACCCACCGCGCCCGCCGCACTCCTGCGGCTGATGCTCGTCGGCTTCATTCCCGCCGAGGTAACGATCCGCCAAGGCGACCAGCTCCTCTGGCAAGGCACCGCCCCACGCGAAGGGCACACGCTTTCGCTCCCGCTCGATGCGCTCACCTTCGACGCCCGCGGCGCTGCCACCCTCACCTTCACGTCGCCCACTCCACCGCAGCCCGAGGCGCCCAACCCCGACGCCCGCCCGCTCTGCTTTGCGATCTACGACCTGGCGATCGTCCCCCGCTGAAAGCGTTCCTCGCCATGCCCCTACCCCCGCTCACCTACGAACTCGCCGAGACCCGCGACGGCCCCGCCATCACCGCCCTGCTGCGCGCGGTCGATCTGCCCACCGAAGATCTCACCACGCAAAGCTGGCGACACTTCATCGTCGCCCGTGCCGACGCACGCGTGATCGGCGCAGCCGGCCTCGAACCGACCGGCGAGGTCGCGCTCTTACGCTCGTTTGTCGTGACCCCGGACCTGCGTGGGGCCGGCATCGGCCAACACCTGCTGACCGAGACCCGTCAGCTCGCTCGCCAACCCGGCGTGCAAGAGCTCTGGCTGCTCACCACCACGGCCGAGACCTTTTTTGCCCGCGCCGGTTTCACGCGCGTCCCCCGCGAAACCGCGCCACCCGCCATTCAGGCCAGTCGCGAATATTGCGCCCTGTGTCCCGCCAGCGCCGCCGTCATGACGGCCCAGCCTTAGGGAATCTCGTAAAACGGATTCGGCAGTTTGAAGAGCTTCTCGGCGTGACCGCCGGCGAGGTCGCTCTCCTGATCGCCGATGCTGGCGATGATCGTCCAACCTTTGGCCTCGAGTTGGGCCCGACGCGCCGCCTTGCGCTCGGCTGCGGTCGGCGCGGTGTCCTCGTCCGATTTGAAGATGATCTGCTCGTAGTCGGTCATGCCGGTGCGCTCGAGGTTCAGCAGGGTGCCCTCACGCTCGGCGTCGTGCGAACGGCCGGTGAGGAAAATCACCGCCACCCCCAGCTCCCGCGCCCGGCGATAGACGGCACGCACCGGCTCGAGCGGCGCGGCCGTGCCCTGCTCCACCCACTGCTCCCACGCGACCGGCACGTAACCAAAATCCTGTGACACCATCTGCTGGTAGTTGGACAGCACGGTTTCATCGATATCGAACACCATGGCCAGGCGCTCGTCCGCCGTGCGCGCCGCCACCCGCTCTTCCAGCCACGCGGTGGCGGCATCGGCCACCGCCTGCACATCGGCGTGATAAGCGCCGGTATCGTAATACGCGCGCACAGCGGCCTTGGCCCGGGTGAGGTTGAGCGGGGCTTCGGCCGCAGCCACTCCCGCCAGCAAAAGGAACATCAAGCACCGCAAACGCATCCGGCCAGCAAATGCCCGACCCACGCCGCGTCAAACGATGCCGACCGGCTTTGCCGCTTTTCATCGCCGGGCGACCACGTCCCGCAAAACCGCGACGTCGCCTCAGGCGCTCTCGAGGCGCAGCAACATCTGCAGCTCCTCGGTATTGTAGGGCTTGAGCATCATGCGCACCCGATCGCCCCAACGGGCCCGCACCGCATCGAGTTCGTCGATGAGCGCACTCACCGCGACAATGCGCACCTCGGGGTTGAGCTCGAGGAGCGCGGCGATGAGTTCGAAACCGCTCATGCCGTCCATCCGCAGGTCCGTGAATACGAAATCCACCTGCGCCCCGTGCTCACGGTAAAGCTCGAGCGCCTTGGTGGCGTTCTCCGCTCCCAGCACGTCGCACCCTAGATCCTCCAAACGGATGGTCGTGATCTCCAATAACTTCTCCTCGTCTTCGACCACGAGGACGAGCGGGTTACGGCTTTCGGGGGGGACACTCATGAGTAGCGGATTCGCTTTACCAAAACCCGCGGGAGAGCGTCCCGCGAGCCCCTATTGCAAAATGTCCCGGGTATTTACAGTTACTTGGCAGGTCGGCGGGTCTATTCGCTCTCACCGGCCCCAAGCACGCGCGTGACCTTGCGCACCGGATATTTGGTGACCGTCACGCCTTTGGCCGAACGGGTGCTCACCGTCTGACCGGAAAGGTCGATTTCGAAGTCCTTCACCCGCGCCTTGCAACGCCCGCTGAGCTGGATGCGCAGCTTCGTAGGCATGGCCGACTCGTTTTTGGTGACGTCGAAATACACCACTTGGGAGCCTTCGCTGGCGACGAGGGAGTAAAGCTTGTCGCGGGTGAGGCCCCCGACCGTGAAGCGTTTGGCAAAGCAGCGCTTCGACTTCTTGTCCTGGTAAAGCAGGGTGAAGTATTCGGGCGGTCCGGCTTTGTCGAAGAGCGACACGTGCAGGATGTTGCGGCCCATGAAGACCTTGTCGGTCACTTTGGTCATCTTGAGCGTGCCGTCGGCCATGATGCACATGACCTGATCGATCGGGCGGCACTCGGTCACAAACTCGTGCTGGCGCCAATTGAGCCCGACGAAGCCACCCTCGCGGTCGACGTAGAGACGCTGGTTGGCGGCGATGACCTTCTTCACGTTGATCTGCGCGATCTCGTCGAAAGAGGTGCGGCGCTTCCGCCCCTTGCCGTATTTTTCCTGCAGCGACTCAAACCAGGCGATGGCGTAGTCGACGAGGTGCGCGAGGTGATGCTTCACCTCTTTGATGTCGGCTTCGATCTGCTTGATCTTCTCGTCGGCCTTGAAGCGATTGTAGGCGGAGATGCGCTTGATCCGGATTTCGGTCAGGCGGGTGATGTCGTCGTCGGTGACTTCCCGTTGCAGGCGATCGAGGAACGGCTCGAGACCGAGGCGGATCTCTTCCAGCACGCTTTCCCACGTCGTGGATTTTTCGATACGGCGGTAAATGCGCTCCTCGATGAAGATGCGCTCCAGCGAGTCCCAGTGCCACTGCTGCTCGAGTTCGCCGAGTTTGATTTCCAACTCCTGCTTGAGCAGGCCGACGGTCTGGTCGGTTGAGCGTTTGAGAATCTCCGACACGCCGAGAAAGGCGGGCCGGTCGCGCCCGTCGACGTTCTCAATCACGCAGGCGGCCGGGGAGATTGAAACCTGACAATCGGTGAAGGCGTAGAGCTGCTGCTTGACCTGCTTCGGGTCCGCGCCCTGCGGCAGATGAATGAGGATCTCGACCTTGTCGGCGGTGTTGTCGTCGACGTGCTTGATCTTGATCTTGCCCTTGGCGTTGGCCGAGAGGATCGACTCGATGAGCGAGGTCGTGGAGGTGCCATAGGCCAGTTCAGTGACCGCGAGCACGTATTTGCTCTGCGACTCGATGGTGGCGCGCACCTTCACGCGGCCGCCGCGCGCCCCGTCGTTGTAGTCGGAAAAATCCGCCGTGCCACCGGTCGGGAAATCGGGGCGAATGCGAAAGGTTTTCCCCTGCAGGTAATTGATCGAGGCGCGGCAGAGATCGTTGAAGTTGTGCGGCAGGATCTTGGTGGAGAGACCCACCGCGATGCCCTCGGCGCCCTCCAGCAGCACCAGCGGAAACTTCGCCGGCAGCGTGACCGGCTCCTTGGCGCGGCCATCGTAGCTCTGCTGCCAAACCGTGGTCTTGGGATTGAAAATCACTTCGCGGGCAAAGGGCGTGAGCCGCGCTTCGATGTAACGGGCGGCCGCCGCGCCGTCGCCGGTGAGGGTATTGCCGAAGTTGCCCTGCGGTTCGATCAAGTAACCACGTTGGGCGATGTTGACGAGGGCCGCCTCAATGGAGGCGTCGCCGTGCGGGTGAAACGCCATGGTCGCGCCGACGATGTTGGCGACCTTGTGGAAACGACCGTCATCCTTGTCCCAGAGCGTGTGCAGGATGCGACGCTGCACCGGTTTGAGACCGTCGTTGATGTGCGGGACGGCGCGATCGAGGATCACGTAGCTGGCGTAATCGAGGAACCAGTTGCGGTAGGCGCCGGCGAGCGGTGCCTGCGGCGGCGGCCCATCCCCCTCCCCGCCAGCGGCCTCGGCCGGAGCTTCCGGCGTCTCCGCGGCATCCGCGTCTGCGGCAGCCTGCGCGGCGAGTTCGAGTTCGGGTTGTTCGTCCTTGGGCGACTTGCGTTTGGGCATGTGGGGGGTGGAAATCGGGCGAGAATCTACGTGTGAAAAGGAGGAGCTGAACGACAGCCCCGGTGCGGCGCAAGCCCGCGACCGACTCGAGCCCGGCATATTGCCCCTCACCCCCTCCCGGTCCGCTCAATTTAGAAGGACCGTCGATCCTAAGGGAATAGCCCCCCCCCAAACTCGGTCGTTTCGCATCACATTGTTTGCCAATCGCTTGCCATTTAGCTTTACCTTGCCCCGCACCTTCGAATCGGCGAAGATCCCGGCCCTGCGTATGAGTGACTCCCCCTCCACGCTGACCAACGCATCCTGGCCCGACAGCCCCGCCCTACTCTACGAGCGCGACGCCACGGGACGGCTGCTCCGAGTGGGCGGCGCGTGTGAGCGCTTCCTGGGTTGTGCCCCGGCAAACGCCATCGGCCGGAACTTGGAGGACTGGTTCCGCGCCAGTGCCGCCAGCCTCGCCCACTGGGAGGACCTCGTTACGAATTCCAGCCGTGGCGAGTCTGACCTACCCGTCGAGCTGGAGCTGATTGCCGAAAATGCCATGCCCCTCTGGGTTGAGATTCGCGAGACCCCCGGCCAGAGCGACGACACCTGGTCGGGCGTGATCATCGACATCACCATGCGTCGCCTGCGCGAAACCCAGATCGTGGAGGCCCAACGCTTGGAAAACCTCGGCCTGCTCGCCGCCGGCATCGCCCACGATCTCAACAACATTCTCTCGCCCATCCTCATCGCCGGCTCCCTCCTTGAGCCTCTGGCCCAGGAGGAATCCCACCGCCGTCTCATCCAGGTGCTCCAAGGCTCGGCCGAACGCGGCGCACGCATCGTGCGCCAGATTTTGCAGTTCGCTCAGGCGCACGACGAGAGCCGCGGTCCGGTCGAAATCCGCCTCATCCTCCGCGAGCTCATGTTGGTCGTGGAGGAAACCTTCCCCCGCACGATCAATCTCGTGTGCAACTGCCCGCCGGGACTGCCCGCCGTGCAGGCCGACCCCAGCCAGCTGCACCAACTCCTGCTCAACCTCGCGATCAACGCCCGCGATGCGATGCCGGAAGGCGGCAACCTCACCTTTTCCGTCGAGACCTTCCTGCTCCAGGAGCCCCCGCCCCATACGCCCGTCGCCGTCAACCGCGCGCAATGGCTCCGTATCACCATTGCGGATACCGGGATCGGCATGACCCCCGCCCAACTGGAGCAGATGTGGACCCCGTTCTTCACCACCAAACCCAGCGATCGCGGCACCGGCCTCGGGCTCTCGACCGTGCGCAGCCTCATCACCGCACATGGCGGTTTCATCGAGGTGGAAAGCCAACCCGGGGCAGGCACCCGCTTCCACGTCAATCTGCCCACCCTGCCTCAGGCCAAGCCGCCGGCCGAATCCCCGTCCCCACCGCCGACCTCGGCTCCGCCCGGCACCCGCGTGCTGGTCGTCGACGACGAAGCCTCCGTGCGCGATGTTATCCGCGAGACGCTCGGGTCCCGTGGCTACGAGGTGCTGCTGGCGGCCGACGGCGTGGAGGCACTTTCCATCATCAACTTCAACCCCCGGCACATCTCCCTGGTCATCACCGATATTCACATGCCGCACATGACCGGAGACATCCTGGTCAACGTGCTGCGTCGCATCGCCCCCGACCTGCCGGTGCTGGCCATCAGTGGTCACCCCAACGCCCACGAACGGTGGCAAGGCCCCCGCCAAGCTCAGCCCACCAGCTCACTGGCCAAACCGTTTTCCGGCAAGGTGCTGCTCAGCACCGTGAACGCGTTGGTGCAAAAACGCCACGCGAAGACTCCGCCCGAAGCGCCGCCCCCCGCCTAAACACGCCCCGCCACTCAGGCCACGCGTTCCGCAACCGCCTCGGTGCCGGACGCAGCCTCCGCACCGCCGACTCCTTCGGGTAGCGACACCTTGAGCTTCGGCGCTTTGAAACGGATCTCCATGCGCGCCCCCGGACCGGGTCGCAGGTGCAGCCGCGCCCGCACCTGGCGCGCGAGGATGTTGATCATCTTCAAGCCAAGCGATTTGGCGCCGGCGAAATCAAACCCTGCCGGCAGCCCGGGACCACTGTCCTCCACCGCCAGCAACAACTCGCCGTCCTCCACCGCCCGGAACTCGACGCGCACCAGACTGTTCCCGTCTGCCTGACGTCCATACTTCACCGCGTTGGTGACCAGTTCATTGAGCATCAGCCCCACTGGGATGGCGGTGTCGATGTCGAGCATCTGACTCTCCACCTCCAGTTTCAGCTCCACCCGTTGGTGCTCCGCACTAAAGGACCGCGCCAACATCCTCGACAGGTCCTCGACGTGACGCCCGAAGTCGACCGAGGCGAGGCTGCGACTCTGGTAAAGTTTCTCGTGCACCATCGCCATCGAGAGCACCCGGCTGCGGCAGTTGTTGAAGACCGCCTTAAACTGCGGGTCCTCCAAATAACCGCTCTGCAACTGCAACATGCTCGAGATGATCTGCATGTTGTTCTTCACCCGGTGGTGCACTTCCTTGAGCAGGATTTCCTTCTCGGCCAGCGATGCCGTCACCGCCTCCTCCGCCTCCACATGCTCGGTGATGTCGTGACCGATCGCCACAAACTGCTCCGGCGTGCCATCCACGCCCGGGAAGGGCACGATGGTCATGTTTTTCCACGCCGGTCGACCGTGCGCCGTGGCAAACTTGATGTCGCCTCGCCACACCTGACCCGCGTCGAGCTGATCACGCACGCGCTCAAAAAACGCCTCATCGTGAAACCCTCCCAACACCTGGCTGAAGGGACGGCCGACCACCTCCTCTTTGCGGCGACCCGTGATGGCCATGACCTTGTCATTGGCAAACGTCACCCGACCCGCGCAATCGAACTTGATCACCTGCCCGTGCTCATCGAGCGCGGAGCGCAGCGTGCGCACCTCGCGCAGCGACGCATCGAGTTCCTCCACTCGCTCCGCCAACGCCGTGCGCGCCGACTCCAGCTCCACCCGCAGTTGTCGCGCGTGCGCCTGGCCTACCACCTCCGCCGTCACGTCAAACACCGTGATCGCCACGTGCCCTTGCGGACGTCGCAGCGGCTTCAGGTGCACCTCCTGCTGCATCATTTGAAAACCGCTGATGTGCTGCGGCGGCAGCGCGATGGGCAGAAAGTAATGATGGAAAGCCTGCGATAGCACCTGCGGCTGGCGCCACTCGCGCACATTGCCGATCACCGCGAGAATGCGCGGGTGCTCCGGAAACACTTCATCGAGCGTGCGACCTTCCACTTCGGACCGCGCCTTACGCGTCCACTGCTCCATGCGTTGGTTCCAATCGACGATCCGACTGGCCTCATCCACCCGCACAAAACCATGCGGCAACGCATCGAGCGAAGGGTTGGTATCAAACGCGGCAAATTCGTCGGGGGCACTCATCGATCTCAGGCAGCGATACGGCTGACCTGGGTCAGCAAGGTTTCAAGATCCCCCTCCTGCATCAGCATCATGAGGTAACCACAGATTCCTTCGGACTCCACCCGCAGACCGGCGCGAATCAACATGCCCCCCACGTCGCCATTTTGCAGATCAGAGATGAGATCCACCGTCTCGTCGAACCCGCGCAGGTGCAGCTGCGGAATCTGATATTCCACCTCACCGTGCAGTTCGTTGAGCAACAGACCGATGACGCAGTTGAGCGTGATGTTGCCGACTTCCAAGAGCGCCGACTGTTCGTCCTCATCGAAGACATTCCCGAGCCGACGGTGGCCCATCAGCAGTTCCACCAAACGCCCCGCGCCGCCTTCGCTCAGCACCAGCAAACCATGGCCGCGAATGTCGCCGACAAACGGCATCGTCACGCGCACCGCCACCTTCTGGTCCAAGTCCGGCAGGTGTTGCCCGGCAAACGACTCGAGCACCTCCACCACCGGCACATCGACCCCGATCGGCCGCGCCGTGATCTCGGAAATCGAGGCCGCCGCCCGCCCCATGCCGATGTTCACCAGCTCGCGCAGGGCATCCAGGACCACCTCGTCGGTTTTGAGTTCGCCACTCATGAAGACATGACCTCCCCGAGCACCGTCTTCAGCTTTTCGTAGGTGATGGGTTTTTGAATGAAGCCCTGCGCCCCTAGCTCTCGCACCCGGTCGCGCACGCTTTGCTGCACATCGGCCGTGACGACAATGATCGGCGACTTCACGCCCAGCGCCCGCAGCTGCGCCAGCGTGTCTTGCCCATTGAGCCGCGGCATCAGCAAATCCAACAGGATCAGGTCCGGCGACTCTGCCGGCAGCTGCTCAATCGCCGCCTGGCCATCGCCATACTCCAGCAACTCAGCCGCGGGAAAACACTCCTTCACCGCCGATCGCACCATGCGGCGCATGAACATGGAATCATCAACAATGGCTATCTTGAGGGTTTGGGTAGGCTGCATAAGTATCCGGGGATTCAGCAAGAAGGGGGAAACGAGACGCTCATCGGCAGGCCGATGCTCGCGGCAAACGGGCGGACAAAGGTCCCCTTCCCTTCGGCACAGCCTTCGCCGCCTTTAGGGTGTTGTCTTCAAATTGGCCTCCCCCCTCCGCGATCCACCGCGCCACTCGTCAAGCGCTGCCCGCCGCTGGTCAATCAGACCTTCGCTACCACCGGTTTTGACCCGATTTTCCCGTCGTCGTCCCCCGCCTGCCATGCGCCCGTTGATGCTCAATACCCAAGCTCCGTTTGCTTCGTCGGACCTTCCGGACCGGCCGCCCCCCGCACCTCCGCCGCCCGCTTACGCCGTCCGTCCCATTTACACGCCGCCGCTCGACCACGGTTATCGCCCCACCGCCCTCAACGATCGCGGCGACATCATCGGCAACCTCGTGCGTCCGCCCCGTTTCGAGGCCGGCTCCTGGGCCGCCACCGGCATCCTGCACCCCCTCGAAGGTGAGCCGGTCCTACAGACCATCCCGACCGAAAACGGTTGGCCCCACCACGCCCTCAGCTCCCAAGGCCACATCGCCGGCGCCATCGGCAGCCCGGCCTCCCATCGGCGCGCCTGGGCTTCCCACCTGGGAGAGTTTGGCGAAACCTACTGGCCCGGCTCCGTCAGTGTCGCCCAAGGCGTCAACGCTCATGGCGTGGTCGTCGGCAAAACCCTCCTGCCGGTCGAGCCCCTGCTCATCTCCCGCGCCTTCATCATCGGTCCCGCCGGTCGCCCACGCTTTCTCAATGCCCCCAGCGGCGGCATGACCGACGCCGTCGCTATCAACGACGCCGGCACCGTGCTCGTTAACGTGGAGGGCCTCTCGCCCCACCACACCAGCCAACGCGCCTGGGTGTGGATCGACCACGCGTTCGAGCCGCTCGAAACCCCCGCCGAGTGCGCCTCCATCGGCCACGGTATCACGCCAGACGGCATCGTCTTCGGCGCCGTGCGCACCACCGGTGGCCTCGAATGCGCCGCCCTCTGGATCGAGGGCCGCCTCGTCGATCTCGGTTGCCCCTTTGAGCTGGGTTTTCACGCCACCGCCGCTCACGGCACCCATCTCGTCATCGGCCACGTGCGCGACGAATCCGGCCGTCTTACCGCCGCCCGTTGGACGCCCTCTCACGGCGTGCAACTGTTGCAGGATCTGCTCTCCCCCACACTCACCCTCCACCTCTCCACCGCCACCGCCATCAACGCCTCCGGCCATATCCTCGCCGCCAGCGATCACGGGCCCTGCTCCGCTGGCTTCCACCTCTCGCCGCTTTCCTGACCCCCTTTTCCCATCACGCTCTTCGATCTTTCAGCGCGCCCGGGTTTTACCCGCGGCGCGCGTCGCATCTAAAGACGTGACGATCGTCCGCCTGCAAAACACTGTCGCCACACCTCCGCTCCGACTGCTTTTCCCGCTTCCCGATGTCCCTTCGCCTCCTCCTCCAACGCCTCTTCTGCGTGGTCGGTCTGCTCCTACTCGGCGCCGGCGGGAGCATGGCCCAATCAGAGACGGCTCCCGCCGTCGCGCTGGAGGAACGCGGCTTCCCCGCCGCCCGCAAGTATTTGCCATCTGAATACGACGGTCACAACCAGATCTGGGACGCCGGCCGCACCTCCGATGGCTTGCTCTATTTTGGCGCGCACGGCGAGGTGCTCGAGTTCGACGGGATCAACTGGCGCAAAATCCCCGTGCCCGGCGCCGCCTTTGTGCGCGGACTCGCCATCGATGCGCAGGACCGCATCTGGGTCGGCGGCGTCAACGAGTTTGGCGAGATTCGCCCCGGCCCCGACGGACGCCTGCGCTTTCACTCCCTGCGCGATCAACTGCCGGCCGACCTCACCCAAATCGGCGATATCCGCACCATCCACGCCCTGCCCGAAGGCGTCTATTTTCAGTCCGACCAATACCTGCTGCGTTGGGACGGACGGTCCCTGCTGCGCTGGGACATGCACGAGAAATTCATCTGCCTCGCCGTGCCCTTCGGGGATCGGCTCATCCTCTGCCGCACGGAGGGGTGGCAGATGCCCACCCCCGACGGCGGTTGGGAAACCGTGCCGTGGCAGCCCGACCCGGAAGAGGAGACCCTCATCTCCGATCTCGTGCCCGACGGGCGCGGCGGTTGGTGGGGCGCCGCCACCCGCCACGGGGTGTTGCGCACCGATCTGCAGAGCTCCCGCTTCGTTTCGTCTCCCGTCGCCGACTACATCCGCCAGTCCCGCCTCATGGCGCTCGCTCGCCTCGATGATGGCCGACTGCTCTGGGGCACCCTCGGCCGCGGCCTGCTCGTCACCGACGCCGACCTCAATCCGCTCCTCCTCCTCGACGAATCCAACGTCCTGCCCAGCAGCACCGTCATCAACATCCGCGTCATGCCCGCCAATATTGTCTGGGTGTGCACCGAAAACGGCCTCTCCCGACTCGATTTTTCCCCGGGCATCACCCGCTACGGTCGCGCCAGTGGAGTCGGCGCCAACGGCGTGGAGAGCGTTGCCCGCATCAATGGCGAAACCGTGCTCGCCACCAACCAGGGCCCCCTCGTGCTGCGCCCCGGCGAGGGCCTCGTCGACAACCCGCAACTGCAGCCGTGGGTCACGGTGGAGGACAACCTCAACCTCCTCTTCCCGCTGGACGACGGCGTGATCCTCGGCGGCCTCCAACGCATCTGGTGGGTGCAGGGCGACCAGATCGAAGCCATCCGCAGCCCGAGCAACATCCGCAACCTGCTCGTTCACTCCCGCTTTCCCGACCGCCTCTTTGGTCTGCATCTCACCGGCCTCTTCATCTGGCGCCGCGACGGCGATTCCTGGGAACAGGACCATCCCGTGCCCGAGCCGCGCGGGGAGTTTGGCGGCTTGGCCGAAGACCCCTCCGGCGACCTCTGGATCGGCTCCAACAACGACGGCCTGTGGCGCCTGCCCTACAGCCAGATCGAACGCCCCAGCGATCCCACCGCCCCGCTGCCCGACCCCACGCCGATCCACTACAACGAGCACAACGGCCTCCCCACCTACCGCGACCGCACCACCGTGCGACGCATCGACGGCACGCCCCTGTTCATGACCGGCGAAGGGTTTTTCCGGCACGACGCCGCCACCGATCAGTTCGTGCCGGAGCCTCGCTACGGCGCCCGCTTTGTCGACGGCCGCTCCGTCGCCTACTACATCTGCCCCTCCCCCCGCGGCGGCGTCTGGGTGGAGGCACGCCCCCGCGAGGAGTCACGCTCAGCTCGCAACGAAGCCCACCAGATCGGCCGCTCCCGCGACGGCGTATTCACGCCCATTCCCTTGCCCGACCTCAGCGAAATCGGCGCCCTCGATTCGCTCTCCGCCGAACTCGTCGACGGCGAAGAGATCCTCTGGATCTGCGGCCGCAACGGCCTGCTGCGCGTCAACGTCGACAAATTGTCCCCCTCCCCGTCAACACCCCTCACCGCCGGCCACACCCTGCTCCACAGCGTCGTCACCACCAACGGCAAACAACTCGCCGATCACCGCTTCAACGGCCGCCTGCGCATCGCGCCCGACGACAATTCCCTGCGCTTCCACTTCGGCACCCCCGCCCTCGCCGGCGAGGAGGACCGCCTGCACACCTCCAGCCTGATCGGCTTCGTCGGCGGCGTTGAAGAGGTCAACAACTCCGGCGAACGCACCTTCACCAACCTCCCGCCCGGCACCTACACCTTTGAGGCGCGCGGCCGCACCGCCGACCACCGCTGGAGCGAGCCCACCCGCTTCGAGTTTGACGTGCTCGCCCCATGGTGGCTCACCCCCACCGCCAAGACGCTCTACGTCCTCGCCGCCGCCCTCGCCGTCTACCTCATCGTGCGCTGGCGCACCCGCCGCCTCGTCCACCAACGCGCCGCCCTCGAAGTCATCGTCGCCGAGCGCACCGCCGAGCTCGCCAACAAAGCCCAGGCCCTCGAACGCCTCCACCGCCTCGAACACGACGAAACCCTCGCCGCCCGCCTCGCCGCCGAGACCGCCCGCCTCGAACTGCTGCGCTACCAGCTCAACCCCCACTTCCTCTTCAACTCCCTCAACTCCATCCGCGCCCTCGTGCACAGCGCCCCCGAGTCGGCCAGCGAGATGGTGACCAAACTCGCCGAGTTTTGCCGCCGCACGCTCAACCGTGGCAGCGACGAGATGGTGAGCGTCGACGACGAGGTCGAGATGGCGCGCAACTACCTCGAGATCGAAGAGGTCCGCTGGCAGGACGGCCTGCAGGTGCAACTCGACATCGACCCGGCCGCCTCCGCCTGCCTGCTACCCCAAAACCTCCTCCTCCCATTGCTGGAAAACGCCATCAAATACGGCGGCCGCACCTCCGAAGCGCTGCTCGAAGTCGCCCTGCGTATTCGTAGAACCGATACCGAGCTGCACTGCGAGGTCTCCAACACCGGTCATTGGGTCGAGCCCAGCGAGAACCCCTTCAGCGACTCCACCCGCATCGGCCTGCAAAACCTGCGCCAACGTCTCGCCCGCCACTACGGCGACGTCGCCACCGTCACGCACCACGAAGCCGACGGTCACGTCATCATCACCGTCACCCTGCCCTGCCACCCCACCCCCTGATCCCCTCCCGCATCCCGTATCCCGCCGCCCGCCGCCCGCATCCCGCATCCCGCATCCCGTATCCCGTATCCCGCCGCCCGCATCTCGCATCACGCATCCCGCCCGCATGTCCGACTCCCTTCGCACTCTGCTCATCGACGACGAGCCCCTGGCTCGGCTGGAGCTGCGCCGCCTCCTCAAGACTCATCCGCAAATCGAAATCGTGGGCGAAGCCGGCACCCTCAACGCCGCCCGCGCCCTGCTGGCCGACACCCCCTTCGACCTCGTCTTTCTCGACATCCAACTGCGCGGCGGCAGCGGCTTCGACCTGCTGGATCGCATTCCGCCGCACGCCCACATCGTGTTTGTCACCGCCTACGATCGCTACGCCGTGCGTGCCTTCGAGGTGAACGCCCTCGACTACCTGCTCAAACCCGTCACCAGCGCCCGGCTCGCCTCGTCCCTGCAACGCGTGCTCGCCGCCCCAACCTCCGCCGCAGACGACACGACCGCCGCCGCCGCCATGCCTTTGCTCCCGGACGACCGGGTGCTGGTGAAAACCAGCGATGCCACCCGTTTTGTGCCCGTGCAAAGCATCGTCTCCGTCACCAGCAACGAAAACTACACCGAGCTGCAGCTGGCCGACGCCCAGAAACTCATGACCCTGCGCACCCTCAAATCCTGGGAAGCCTGCCTGCCCACCGCCTTCTTTGTGCGCATTCACCGGCAAACTCTGATCAACCTCGCACATGTGCGCGCCATCGTGCGTGGCGAGGGCGAGAGTGTGCAGTTCCAATTCGACGACCCGCTGCCCCCGCTCTCCGCCAGTCGCCGCCGCGTCTCCGACCTCAAGCAACGCCTCGAAGCCGCCGGTCTTACCCAATTGCTGCCCTAGGGGCTGTCTCTCCCTGGTTTTCATGACTCGAGTTCATCCTCCTGCCCATTCGGGCTGACCTCTTCGGGCCAAGTCGACCGCCCCTTCCGCAAGTCGGCTGCCTTTAGTCAAGAAAGTCGGCTCGTTCGTCAAACCGGGGTGGACGAAAGCGCAATTCTTACCATATTTCGACAATCTCCCCCGGGGTCGTTTCGGGCTCCGGTGATTAGGAACTAGGATGAAAGCAACCCGCTTCTCCGGGGGAGGTCCCTCTTTAGAGGTCACACAGAGTGCTCGTGCGGGGCTTCCGCGCCCACCCGCTCAGAGGTTCGACCGCGCCAGCGCAGTCTTCGCTCGCAACCACTCCACTGCCCGTCCGAGGTCCGGATCTCGCCCTTCACGGAGATCCACCAGCGTGCGTTCCACGTCCACATCTGGGTGCACGCCATTACCTTCCAACCGCGTGCCGTCCAGCGTTTGAAAATCGTAGGTGCCGAGCTGCAACTGTCCGCCATCGCGCAACCGATGGTATTGGCTCGCCACCACCACCCCAGCCGTGGGTCGCCCGATAAGCGTCGCCCGACCGTAATGCTGCATCGTCGCCGCCAGAATTTCCGCCGAGCTGGCCGATCCCGGACCGATCAAAATCACCACTTCACCGCCGTAATCCGCCCCGCTGCGCCACGCCGATTTTTCATCCCGCCGCTTCCCTTTGCGCGAAACAAACGCCCCATACGCTTTGCGCTCGTCGAAGAACTGGTTGATCACCCGTTCCAACGAACTCACGTCGCCCCCGCTGTTGCTGCGCAAATCCAACACCACTCCCGGCGCGTCGCGATGCACCATCAAGCGCTCCTGCAGCCAAGCGTCGTAGTCGCGTTCAAATTCATCGAAGCGCAGGTAAACCCAACCTTCCGCTGAGCGCCGCTCCACCGGCGGCATGCGGTCCGACAGGGTGCGCGCCTCGAGCACCACCTCCCGCTCCACATCCAAAGCATCCAGAAAGGTCCACACGTAGCGCTCGCCCGGCTCGCTGGTGAAGGTGATGCCGTCCTCCGTCAGCACCTCGCCATCTCGCGCCACCGCGATCCAGCCCACTTCGACGCCCACCTCCTCCGCCGAGCTCCCCGGCCGCAGCTCCGAAACCACCCAACGGTCCTCCACCCGCTCCAGGTTCACGCCCACAAACGCCCGCTCCGCCACGTAATCTTCCCAAGCTTCGGCCGGACTCATCGCCACGGTGTGCGCATCCTCCAGCTCATCCAACATGTCGTTGATCACGTCATACAAGGCCGCCGTATCCTCCGCCGTCGCCGCCGCCTCGACATACCGATGCAAGGCACTCGGCCAGTCGGCGCCATTGTAAGCCGGATCGTAAAACCGATCGTTCACCAGCTCCCACGCCTCTTCCAAAATCTCCACCTGCGCCTGCGCCTTCTCCTCCGCCGACGCGTAAACCACCTCTTCCGGCGGGCCCGCCATCGGCGCGACACAGCCGCCACTCAGCACCACCGCCAACACCAACACCGCCGTCCCCCACCAACTCGCCCACGCCCGCCCACCGCGGCGCAGGCATTCAGTCGAGGTCAAGGCGTCAGGTTCGGCAGCAGGCATTGCAAACGGATGGTCCTCCCCACCAACCCACGCCAACTCGCCGTCGTCAAGAATCCGCCCCACTTGCCGGCGATTTGACCATAATCCTAGACCCGCGGTTGCGACAGAGATTGCCCCCTCCAAACGTCCCTACTAACACCGGACTCTCCCTCCGCCATGCTGCCTGTTCTGCAACACGCCGACCACCGCCCCTGGCCTCTGCCCGAAGTGCCCTGGGCCTGGAGCCAAACGTGGTCCGACCTGGCTTTCGCGCACTACCGGGTGCCCCGCGATGAACTGCGCCCTCTCATCCCCGAAGGCCTGCGCCTGCAGGAATTTGACGGCTCGCCGTGGGTCGCCGTCGTGCCCTTTCAACTCGGCAACGTGCGCCGCCGCGGCCTCCCCTGGCTCCCGGTCATGCCCTCCTTCCCCGAGCTGAACCTGCGCACCTACGTCGAGACCGACGGAAAACCGGGCGTATGGTTCTTCAGCCTCGACGCCCAGAGCTGGCCCATCGTGCTCGGCGGTCGCCTGCGCTTTCATCTGCCCTACCACCACGCCCGCATCGACTTTTTCGAGACCTCCCAAGGCTTCGCCTTTCACAGCACCCGCCTCGGCGGCCGCGTCCGTTTCAGCGGCATCTTCCGCGCCACCGGCGACAGCTTCATCGCCGACCCCGGCTCCTTCGAACACTGGGCCACCGAGCGCTACTGCCTCTACACCCGCAACGGCCGCGGCGAAATCGTGCGCGCCGAAGTCCACCACCCGCCGTGGCCGCTGCAGGAGGCCACGATCGAGATCCAACACAACGACCTCTTCACCGCCGCCGGCCTCACCCCACCCAAGGAGCCACCGCGCTGCCATTTCTCGACTGGCGTCGATGTGATTGCCTACCCGCCGACTCTGCTCGGCGCCCTCGCCCGCGCCAAAGACGACCTCACCGCCGGCGAACTCGCCCCCGACCCCGCCCGCTGAGTGCGGCAACTGAGGATTCGCCACATTGCGGTCGTGATTTGACGCCGTCAGGCCGACCGTCTGCGACTGGCCCAGATCAGCACGACCAGTCCAAGCAGCACGAGCGCCGCAGCACCGCCGATCAACAGACTGCGATCGGCGACCTTAGGAGACCCAGCCACCAGACGAACATAATGCGCCGAAACCAAATCGGTGCGCAGAGACGGTCCGGCCTGCTCCACCAAGCGCGCGACGTCATAGGCCGTTTGTTTGGATTCCACATCGATGGTTACGCCGGCCGCACTGTCCACTTGCCGGAGCCACACCCCTCCCACGGAGTCTTGCTGGTCCAAAACCGCCAACACTTGATCCACGGATGCGCTGTCCAAGGACGGTAGTTCGATTCGGACCAATTGGCCCAGGTCCAAATCGGCCGCCCACTGGGATAACAACCCGCGCATCGCCGGCCAGACCCCACCCTCCTGAGCGGTGCGGTCGCCAGCCATCGCCTTGGTCGCGGCGTCGGTCGCAGCCGCGGCGATATCCTTCTGATAGCTGCGCGCGTTGCCCGTGCCGCCCAACGGCGCCGTCGCCAGCAGTTTTCCCGTATCCGGCTGATAAATACGCGCTACTCCGTTCACCACGAAGCGATGGTGCGGCAGATTACCGCCAAAGCTGCCCTGCTCCACGTGCCGGACGTCGAGCGCCACCTCCAACACATAATCCGCCTCTTGGGCGAGACGCTGCCGCAACGGACTGGGTTGGGTGGGATCAAGCAACTCATCGCGCATCGCCACCTTGGCCTCCTGCTCCCGCAGCACCTCCACCGCCACCACATTGAGTTGGAGCTCGCGGGCGGTCATCTCCAACCAATCGCGGACCGGGTGCTGATCCGGCGATACCTCGGCCAAGGTCTCCGTCACCACAAGGGCCAGCCGCGGCGAGCCCTTCAGCCGGACCAGATTTCGCAAAGCCAGCGCATCACCGCGCCCAATCTCTCCCGGCTCCACCTCCGCCGCAATTTCCACGCGATACACGCCGTCGGCTCCCAGCCCCGAACTCAGCACCTCGTAACTGCGCACGAAGCCAAACGACTCCGTCAGGATTTCATCGGCCTCCAACACCATGTTACGGCTCGCGCTGCGACTGAGCAGCTCCACACCGGCACCACGCTCGACCGCCGCCCGCAAAGCATCCGCCAAAGCCGCATTACGAGCGGTGGGCAGGTCTCCGGGAGCTTGGCCCGTAACTTGCAGGCGCTCCGCCATCACCCTTCCCCCTGCCCCCATCACCACCGCGAAGAGCAAAAAGGACCGGACCCAGAGCAACGATAGAAAGCGAAATTTGAAGGCTTGCATGGTCTAGAATGTCACCGAGCGACCACTTCTTACGCAAAAAGTCACGAATTCGAAGCTAATGCCCGGGGCCTTTTTCTGGACCATCTCCATCCAGTTGCATAACAAAAAATTTACTGGCCGCTATAAGTTACAACGTAAGAAGCGCACCACCTCCGTCAGCAAGGGGTGTTCAACCCTTCGACTAACATGATCCTTCGTATTCTCGTTCTTACCCTCCTCCTCGCGGCCCAGCCCGCTTCCGCCCAACTCTTCGACAAGCTCCCCAAACTGCCCTTCGGCAAAAAAAAGGACGCAACCGAAGAAACCACCAAAGCCCGATCAGATGCCGCCGCGACCGCTGCCCAGACACCGGATGCCGACGACGAAACGTCGGTAACAGATTCCACCACCGCCGAATCGGGTGCCCCGGATGGCACTGAGCCGCCAAAGCTCCTTTCCATCAAAGAGTTGAAAAATGGCTACAAGGAGCTTCTGGAAACCAACAAAGAGCTGCGAGCCCGCTCAGTCGAGATTCGCAAGCTGCTCGGCCAAGGCGTGGGGGAACTCACCACGGCCATCAACGCCCAAAATCAAGTCTATGTGGCTTTGAATGTCGGACTCGAGTCGTTGATGGAGCGCAAGGATCTGGACGCGATTCAACAGCAGGAGTTTGTCAGTAAAACCATGGCGAACGCCGATCTGGAGGATGACAGTGTATCGATTCCAGAGCTTCACCAAGCGGTGCTTTTGGCCGACGAAAACGCTGCCGCTTCCAAAGAGGCGCTATACGAGCTGCTGGAACAACATGACGCTTTGTATGAGGCCGCGATGTCAAATCACGAGGAATTCTGCGCTTTCTTGGCCCGGGGCGACGCTTCTCTCACCGTGATTGAAAACAAATACCGCGTCGCCAACGCCATCGATGAGGCCTCGGCGGAACAAATCAATAAGATGGTTTCCGAGCTAAAAACCAAGGCGGCGGCGCAAATGATCCTGTTTACCGGTTTGAAACTGGCGCTCGTTTACGGTCAGGAAAAACTCACTGAAAAACTCTCATCCGGCGGCGGAATTATGGTGGGCGCTATCGGCGCAAAGCTTCAGCAAGCCGCCTTTGCCAGCCTGGACCAAAAGTTCGAGGAAACCCGCTTGGACATCGTCTACTTGGAAAACTTCAGCACCGAGGCCGAAGAAATTATGGCCACTATCGCCGAGATGTCTCCGGTGGTCGTCACCCGTAATACCGATATTGCCGAAACCATCCAAAAGATGGAATCGACGATCGAGCAGGAACTTAAACAAGGCAAAGCGGCGGACGAGCAAATCTACGCCTTCTTCCTGGAGCTCGACGAAGAGAAAAAGAAAGCAATCGAGGCCGACCTCATTCTCCAATTGATGGCCGAAGACGAGGCCCCCGCTGACGACGTTGAATCTGCCGAATCCTAATGAAAAAGCGTTCCCCTACCCTCCATCGCGTCGCCTTGCTGGCATTGAGCCTGTCCTCAATTGCGGTCCTGACCGGCTGCAATACAACCGGCACCTCCAGCGGTCCCCGTAAAACCGCCGCCACCGATACGGGCTACGAGGAGGCGAGAGAATCCTCGGCCTCACTGCAGGAAACCATCAAACGGGCGGCCAAAGAGCGCGAGGAACGAACCAAGTCGCGCAAAGAAGGCACCTGAGCGATGCAGCAGGCTAACACCGGCGCGTTTTCCGCTTCGGTATCGCGGGTGCGGTGGGCCCGGCTTGGCAGGCTTGCAGCGATCTTCGTCGTATCCTGCCTGCCGCTTTGCGCCCAAGTCCGGGTGCATTTTTTTGGGTTCGGCCGCACCCTGACCTCGCTGCCCGCGACGGACCGGGACCCGACCACGCAGGCACTGGTCGAAATGCTTTCCTCGGCACAGGCCCGTTCGGCCCTGGAAGCATCCGCATTGCGGTTTCTTCGCAGCACGGGAGCCAATCCGAATCTGCCCCTTTTGGAAGTCATCGAACCCGATGCCCCCTTGGGAGAAGCTTGGCAGGCGAAATCCGCCGCATTGGCCGCCGTATCCTTCGACGCGAACGAAGTCGTTGTCACCCGACAGTATTATCCCAACGGATTCTCCACCTATCGGCTCTTTGTTCCCCTCCCGCTGGTTATAATATCTTCCCAAACCTACTCGCTGATCTATTCGCAACCGGCGTGGCTGGATATGCGCTTCGATCAGCAGGTCGATCTTTCGGCGGCTGAGACCAAAGCCACCGTGATAAACCAACTGTCGTCGTTATATGATGGCGACGAGTTCGCCGAATATCATCAGCGGCGACTGCTCGAGAGTCTCGACCACGCCAGTCGATCCAGCAGTATGGATGTAACCTATGGGCTCCGCCTCACCGACGTAACTATCTTAGACACCGAGGAGGGTGATTCCCGCGTCTATGGCGATACCGCCGAAGTGCGACGATTGCTTCGGAGCGCTTTGGAATGCTTCTGGTCCCGGTCCGAGCTGGTCATTCCGTCGGGGCCCGGAACCATCGACCCCGAGCTCCAACGCACCCTGCACGTGCGCGGTTACGGGTTGGAAGTAAGCACGATCAAAGACCCGTCCCACCGACTCCCGCGCCACGAATCCGGTAACGTCTTCATCCCCATTGCGATTCCGGAGCCTGACCAATGGTTGCACTGCGAGGTGAAAACCGTGACCAAACTCCTGGGCAAGGCGGCCGCCGGCGGGTCCAGTGACTGGGCGTTCGTATTAAAAATGAAACTCTCGCGCACGGGCGACACCGACACCCCGGTGCTGATCGGCTCCGGGTTCCCCAAACTCCCCGACCACCCCAAAGCCAGCCTCCGTCCCCACTTGATGGAAGCATTGGTGGTGCTGACGCGGGACGTCTCGGAGGGGTGGAGAAAGCTTTTTGAACATCAACCCGTAAGAATCGGCAACTGAGACACAGTAACGGACGAACCTGCTCCTACCATGATGTCTCAACTTCTTCGCTACTCCCTCCTCGCCGCCGCCCTCCTCACCTTCGTGGGTTGCGACGCCAAATCCAAGCACCAGTCCCTCGGCCGCACCGATTCCTCCAGCGCCGCCGTTTCCGCCCCCGCCAAACCCGCTGCCGACCAAGCCGCGGTGCGCCGCCAACTCGCCCTGTCCCAGCTCACCGAACTCGACGGCCAACGCTACCAACTCGTCTCCCGCCTCAATCAACAGCGCAACAACGTCACCGAGCTCGAACAGGCCATCACCCGACAGACCCGCGCCCTCCGCAACTACGAGGTGCAGGTCAACAGCTACCTGCTCGATCATAAAATGGCCGTCGCCTGTATCGCCGCTGGAGCGGTCGGCGGCTCGGTCGCCCTCGATCGCACCGGACGCTTCTCCCAAGAGGCCAAGGATATCAGCGGTGGCGTCGCCGTCATCGCCGCCCTCTACGCCTTGGCGAATGCCAAGGAAATCTACCAGGTGGCCAAAGTCATCACCGAAGCCGACGCCAACTACAAGCAGGCCGAGGCCAACCTCGCCGCCGCCCAAAGCCGCCTGCAGCAGGAGCGCCGCGCACTGAATACGGTTGAGACCAACCACCGTCAACTCACCCTCAAGATCAATCAACTCCGCCGTCAGCTTCAGGCCTGACCCGTTCGATCCGGTCCCGCTTTACCCGCCCTCCCTTCGGAATCCTCATCCCCCGTCCCGCGCCATGCTTCGGTCCCGCCGCTTCCCTCGCCTCTCTCTGCTCACCACCCTGCTCTGCCTGTTCTACCTGCCGCCGCTGCTGGCCATCGATATTCAGGGCGTTCGCGGCCGCGGCGAAACCGAGACCGCCGCGATGCGGGACGCCGCCGACCGCGCCCTCCGCCAAGCGCTCTCCCGCCTCGACCTCAACGGCAGCGATGCCGACCGCGATGACGTGCTCTCCGACTACGACACCTACTTCCGCAACCGCCGCCTGATCAGCACCTCGCGGGAAGGCGACGATATCGTTCTCACCGTCAACTTCACCCTCGATGAGGTCGCCCTGCGCGATCACTTCGTCGGCACTCTGGCCGTCCGCGCCTCCCGCCAACTCGACGAACCCCAGATCGCCTTCGCCCTCGTTCCCCGCGCCCCGCAGGGAACCACCCTCAATGCCTCGGACGAGCAGGCTCTGGCAGACGCGCTGACCTCGGCGCTCGGGCAGCTTTTTTCCGAATACCGCTTTCGCATCGTCTCCCCCCAATGGCTGCGCGAACAACACGAGGAACTCACCGGCCAACCCGAAAACATCGAAAAGTTTAAGCTCAACGCCCGCAACCTTTCCAAGATGGATCCGGATGTGCACTACTTGGTCGTCGGCACCGCCATCGTCGACCTGCAGCAACGCAACGGCGAATACGACGTCTCCGTTTCCTTCGAAGGCGAGATTCTCGACACCCACACCGAGACCAACCTCGCCCTGCCACTCAACTACCAGACCTCGCTGAGTAATCCGCAGGAACGCGTCGCCATGATCACCGCCTGCTCGGAGGTCGCGCGACGCATCGGCCAAAGCAAAGCCATCCCTCAGATTGTCGCCGACTGGAACGATCGCGCCGATCGCGGCGCGATTCAGATCATTCACCTCTTCTACGACTCCGACGAATTCCGCGAATTCATTGAGGTCGCACTCGAGGACAAAGGTCGCCTGCTCTCCGGCTCCGTCACCCTCGCCGACAACCTCGTGCGCCTGCGCTACCAGTCTCCCACCATTGTGAAGGACGACTTCAATCGCGCCTACCGCCTGCGCCGCCTCTTCGGCGAATGGGAGAACACCCCGGAACGCTACCGACCGGCGGAACAAGCTTTCCACAGCGTTGTGTCCGCATCCGACATCGTCATCGCGCCCGACACCCCGGAATACCGCGAGCTTGCCACGGCCATCATCGAAAACCGCAAATACGAGGTCATCGATCTGCCCGAACCGCCACCGGCGTTAGTGCAAAACAAACCAGCCGAACGCCCCGTGGATCCCGACCCCGACACCGCTCTCGCCATGGTCGCCAAAGCCTACTCCACCGCAGTCGGTCTGGCCGCTTGGAAGAGCGAAAAAGGCATGGGCCGCGGCACCGCCTGGGCCATCGCCCCCAACGTCTACGCCACCAACGCCCACGTCGCCAAACCCATCAGCGAAGCTCTGGCCGCAGGCCGCGGCGCCGTGATTCTGCCCAACCGCACCAAGGGCGTGTCGCTCAAAATCGTGTCAGCCGTTTACCACTCCGAATACGAACGCGATGGCAACATGGACGTCGGCCTGCTCCTCGTTGAAACCGAGGCGCCCAAGTTCTTTCCCTTGGCCGACGACACCACCCTACGTCAGTTGGACTCCGGCGAAAAGCTCGCCTACCTCGGATTCCCGGCGGCCGGAAAGGGCGGCAACGTGAACTACGATTCTCCGATCGCCTCGATGCAATCCGGCATCGTGGTGGCCGTCAGCGACGGCGACTACTCCGACGCCGGCCCCTCGGGCAACACCCTCATTCGCCACAACATTCCCTCCTTTGGAGGCGCGAGCGGTAGTCCTTTGTTCAATACAAAAGGTGAAGTCGTCGGCATTCATTTCGCCGGTCTCGCCGGTGAGGAATACGTCAAAGCCATGATCAATTTCGGCTGCCGCATTGATGTGCTCAAGGAGCTCATGGCGGCGAAAATGTCCGAGCTTTCCGAGCGCTGATGCCTCCTGCGGATCCTTCTCCCCCGAACTTGCCGCCGTCCGACGAAGATCCGGTCGAGCCGCCGACGTTGCCGGATATCCCGACCGGCAACACCGCCAGCTCGGGATCAGCTTCCGCGTCCTCCGGCCAGTCCTCCGGCGACCGCTACGCGAGTCTCGATTCGCAGGACACCGGCGTGTTCGACCAACCGCCGCCGCCCGCCGACGTGCCGTCACAAATCGGCAAATACCGTATCCTCGGCGTGCTGGCCGAGACCCGCCTTTCCATCATTTACCGCGCTGAGGACACGGCGCCACAGCGCCAGGTCGTGCTTAAATTTCCGCGCGGCATCGACCTGGCCTCGCCCGAGGCCCACCAACGCATGCGCGAGGAAGTCGCCCTCGCCGCCCGCCTCGACCAACAGGCCGTCGTCCCCATCCTTGAGACCGGCGAAATCGATCGGGTTCCCTACTACGTCATGCCCCTGCTGCACGGGCAGACGCTCACCGAACACGTGCAAGGCGAGGCCATGGACCTCGAGGAACGCATCGACCTGTTCCACAAACTCTGCCGAATCGTCGCCAGCATACACCGCGACGGCATCCTCCATCTCGACCTTAAACCGGCCAACTTTCTCATCGACCGCCACGGCGAGCCTCGCCTGCTCGACTTCGGCCTCGCCGCCACGCAGGAGGAACTGCGGCGCAATCCGCCGGACCACATTTCGGGCACCCTTCGCTTCATGGCGCCGGAGCAGACCTACCTCGAACGCATCCCGGAGCTGACGGCCGCAGCCGACGTTCACGCCCTCGGCACCATCTTCTACCAACTGCTCACCGATCAGTATCCCTACCCGCTCGACGGCAATATGATGTCCGCCATCGAGTCGATCCGTCGCGCGTTGCCGAAGCCGCCATCACAAGCCAATCCGCGGGTGCCGCCGCGCTTCGATGCGCTGGTGAACAAAGCCCTGCACAAGGATCCCAGCCAGCGGTTTCCCGATGCCGGGGCGATGGCGTCCGCCCTCTCCGCGCTGCGCCAAGGCTCGGCCACTGCCTCCGTCACCAAGCGTTCGCTCTCCCTTCCGGTTCTCGCCGGAGGCGGCTTGCTCGCCGCCGGTGCCCTCGCGCTTGGTGTCCTGTTCTGGCCAGAGCAAAATGAGGGCGCCAGCGCCGCACTCGCCCGTCAGATCCAGGTGAGCACCTACGATTCCGCTGCTCTGGCCGACTTCTCGGAACCTGCTGCACCCGTCACCCGGCTGCCAGAAGACTTATGGGGACTCTACCGCCACGTGCACGACACGCTGCAGTCCCGTGCCGACCTGCGTCTTGCTGGTGCGATCATCGTCGATGCCCGCCAACTGCCCGCCTCCACCCGCTTTCATTGGCGGGACACCCGCGAAACGGAGCACGTCACCTCGCAACCCTTTCGGGTCGGTGACCAGGTGGCCACCATCTTTGTGCCCGCCGGCTTCCCCATCGAATTGACGCTCATCAACGATGAAGACGAGAGCGGCCCCCGCACCCAGCTGCTCACGTTCAGCGCAGGCCGGATTGAGATTTGGCGTCCCTGAGCCTGGGACGTCGGCGGGTTCTGTCGCTTCCAGTTTGAGCCATAAAAAAACCGGCCGGACTCGCGTCCGACCGGCTCAATTCCGGAAAGTCTCGCCGCCACGCCTCAATCATAGCGCACCTGGAAATCGACCGCGTAACCGGCGTTGGTGTGCAGCAGCAGATCGGCCATCGGCACGATCCAGGTGACCGTCCGTCCATTCCGATCGGGGTAATAATCCTGGCCCCACACTCGCACCTTATCGGCGGACAGGACCCGGCCCGGCACGTTGAACTCCAAGTGGTAGGAACGGCCCGCGAGCGCAATTTGCACGCCGTCCATATCAGGATCGGGTCGATCCGCCCCCGCGATGTGTTTGCTCAGTTTGGTCACTCCACTCTCCGTCCGCAGCGAATACCGACCGATGTTGTTGTAGGTCTCACCCAGATTACGGAAGCTCACCGACTCCAAACGCACCGGCATGCCTTCGTGCATCAGACGGCGGCGTTCAAGATTCGGTCCGTCCAGAACGGGATCCAACGAACCCAGCCGTTCCAAGGTCACCACGGCGCCGTCACCGGCCACCGCCACCTGCATGCGGCCGCTGCCGTCTCGGTGCACCGTGGTGGACTCGCTGATTTCGAGACAGCCGGAAAAGAGTGAAAGCACAGCGAGGGTGGCGGCGGACTGCAGGACCCGGCGTGCGGCGCGAAATCGGGAGCGGTGCGAGTTCGTCGGTCGGGAAAGGTTTGGTTCAGAAAAAGAGGCAGAGTTCATCGGAAGTAGGAGAAGTGAAGTGCGGGTAGGTGAAGAGGAGTCGGGAAACGAAGGTGCTGTCATCCGGACACACCTCCGGCCTGCGGTCGGCGCCACGTTGCGTCGCGACGACCGGATGGGAGGGGATAAACGCAGCGACTGACCGGCCGCTGCGGCGGGCGGTGTTCGACCGACTCAGCCGTCGATGACGACCTCGGTCTCGCTCACCGCGGTGACGATTTCATGCACATCGGCAAAGGGATCGGCACCAGCCGTGATCGCCGGAGGCGGCACGGCGGCGCTAGCGGCACCACGACCGCGCTCGACCAGAAACTCGCCCGCCTGCTTGCGGGTCAGCGGGCGAATCGGCTGTCCCTGCGCAATTTCGTCGCGGAGCATCCGATCGATGTCGGCGTAGGCCACCCGCAGGTCGACCGTCGCCTCTTCGTCGGAAAGGAACTGGATGGAAACGTATTCCGCACCACGAATGATGCGGGCGAGGCGGGAGCAGATGCGGTCGGATTCGACCGCAAAATCGGCGATCTTGGTGTCACTGCTGACTTCGGTGCCAAGAATGCGCTCCGCCAAACGACGGTAGGCATCCACTTCCGCAGCGCGCTTGGCCAGCAACTTGGATTGGCCGGCGGAGCCTTCCAGCGCCGCGCTGCCGAGCACCTCGACCTTGCGCTCCAGCGCCTCTTCGTCGACCGAGTCCAGAATCTTGACGTGATGGGTGTGCAGTCGGTTGGCCATCTTGGGCCGGCTGAAGGTCAGGCGCAGACGCTGCACCACTTCGCGCAACTTGATCGAGGCGGGCACGCCCACGCGACCGTCCGCAAAGAAAACAGGTTCACCGAGAATGACGCCGCGCAAGGCCGCGTCCGTCTCCGCCCGCACTTCGCTGGCTGCCCCCACGAAGTCGATCACCGCCGAACCTTCGCCGAGTTCGGTGCCGTAAACCGATTCGGCCAACAGCCGCATGGCGTCGAGTTGAGCGGCGCGCACCGCCATCAAACGTTCGGAGACCGGCACCGATTGCCACTGGCCCGGCAGGGCGGGAGCGGCGCTTTCGGTCGGCATGACCGGCTGGGCGACCAAGGTGGAAAGGGACAGGGCGCAGCAGGCGAGCAGAAGGGAGAGGGATCGTTTCATTTTTTAAAGGGTGGTTCGGAAAGCTACTGATAAAGGAGGCGGGGTTCTTACGCGGCGGAAAATGTTTTATTGCGGGTCGAAATAGACGAAACGTTGCCGGCCGATACGCACGAGATCGCCGGCACGCAGCAGCCGGGTCTCCACCCGCCGGGTGTCAATCCACGTGCCGTTGGTGGATTGCAGATCTTCCAGCAACATACCGTCGGGGGTGGGCTCCACCCGGCAGTGTCGGCCCGAAAGACTCAGGTCGGCGCATGTCGGTCCCGGATAATCGGCCCGCACCGAACGCCCGATCACTCGCGCTGCATCCAGCGACACCACCACCGGCCCCATTTCGGTGTCGTGAACGAGACAGGGCTCAGTGAGCTCCCGACCCACGGCATCGAGGATCCGGGCAATCAAGGCCAGGCGGTCTTCCACCTGGCTGGAGGGCACCGGCAAATCGGTCAGAGTGAGATTAAGGGACGAGTCGGAGGGAGAATTCATCTGGATCTACTGCGTGTTGCCGGCCGGTTCTTACGCGGGGATGGAATAGTTTCATTCATCGAGCTCAGACCGCAGCCGCTCGACTTCACGGGTGATCTGACTCTCCAGCCGCTTCTTGATCTGGTAGACCGCATTCACTTGGCGACCATGTAACTGCGCCACCTGCGGAGCGGGCATTCCCTCCACCACATAATCCTCAAAAACGCGCCAGGTCGCGGGCTCGACCTTCACTTTCACCTCGGCAAGGGCGCGCCGTAACAGGCCTTCCGCAAAAGCGCTTTCCTCCGCCTGCTTGATCTCCTCCCGCACATCGCCGGCTTCCCAGTGCTCGATAAGTTTCGATTGATCGCCCCCCTCTCCGTCGCGCAAGGGAGCGTCGAGCGAAAGCTGGCGGCGTTTTTCGAGGCCGGCCCGGCGGACTTCCTCCAGCGTCACGTGCCGCGCCAAACCGTAGACGTAGCTGCGAAACTTTCCCTTGGCCGGGTAGGTTTTCCGCACCTCCGGCAACTTGGTGAGCAAGCGGGTGAGCGTTTCCTGCAGCACGCCTTCGGCCCGCTCCCGGTCCAGCCCACGGCGAAAGGCCGCTGAGAGGATGAAGTCCCAGTAGCGCTCGTAGAGCATCCGCCACGCCGCCTCTCTGGTATGGCCGGCACCATCCAGGCGCTGCAAAAAACTCACTCCACTGGGCAGGGATTCATGCATGGGAAATGGGGTTGGGGTAAGTCACAGGCAAAACGCGAGCCAATCGCACAACTAATTCACGGCCGCGATAGCCGCACCGTCTTCTCAATGCTCCCCGTCGAGGTCGCCAGGTTTGAGCAGGTGCTGGAACGTGCCTTTGTTCGACGACTTCATGAACGCCTCCTTGGCGGTGATCGATCCGTCCTTCACGCGATCCATCAGGCTCCAGTCCATCGTGGTCATGCCGTCCTGCTTGCCGCTCTCAATGATGGCGCGAATGTTCGCGATCTGCCCGCTGCGAATCGTGTTCGGCAGCGCTTCGTGCCGCAGCAGGATCTCGTGCACCGCCACGCGGCCCTTGGGCTGTTTCTTGCACAGCAGCTGAGCCACCACCCCGGACAAACAGCCGGCCAACATCACCCGCACCTGGTTCTGCTCCTCCGCCGGAAAGGTGTTGATGATGCGGTCCACCGTCTTCGGCGCGTTGTTGGTGTGCAGCGTGCCAAACACCAGCATGCCCATCGAGGCGCAGCCCAGCGCGAGTTTGATCGTCTCCAACTCGCGCATCTCACCAAGCAACAGGATGTCGGGGTCGTGGCGCATCGCGCCCTTCAGCGCATCGGCAAAGGTCTGGGTGTGCTCGCCCACTTCGCGATGCACGATGACCGACTTCTTGTTCGGATGCACAAACTCGATCGGATCCTCGATCGTGATGATGTGCCGCGCGAGGTTGTCATTAATGTAGTCAATCATCGCCGCCAGCGTAGTGGATTTACCACTACCGGTCGGCCCGGTCACCACCACAAGGCCTTCGCTCATGTGGCAGAATTTCTTGAGCACCTCCGGCAGATTGAGATCGGTAAACGACAGGATCTTCGACGGAATCTGACGAAAAATGCCCGCCTGCCCCCAGTGGTTGTAGAGGTAGTTACCGCGGAAACGCGCCACGCCCGGAATCTCGTGCGCCAGATCGAGATCCTTGTGTTCCACAAACTCCGCCCAGCGGTGCGGCGGACAAATCTCGCTCAGCCACGCCTCCATCTGTTCTGCGGTCACCACCTCGTCCTCCAACGCGACGAGGTTGCCCGAGATGCGGGCCTTCGGCGGCAGCCCCACATTGAGGTGCAGGTCGGAACCGCCCTGTTCGAGCATGAGTTTCAGAAGTCGATCAATCGCGGCCATGGCAGTTTATCGGATCTGCGCGAGCAGTTGTTTGGTGGTGATGTTCTGGCGGGCGGTCGCCGCGGAAATCTTGCGCTTGTTGTAGAGCTCGAAGACGGAGCTTTCCATCGTGCACATACCTTCGCGCACCCCCGTCTCCATCACGTTGCGCAGACCCTGCGTCTTGCCCTCGCGAATGAGCGCCGCGACCGCCGGATTCGAAACGAGGATCTCACAAGCCATCGTGAGTTTGCCCCCGCTGCCGGGCAGCAGGCGCTGACACACGATGCCACGCAGACTCTCCGAAACACTCGCCCGGATCTGCGTTTGCTGCGCCGGCGGAAACACATCCAGCAGACGGTTGAGCGTCGTCGCGGCATCACTGGTGTGCATCGTGCCGATCACCAAGTGACCCGTCTCCGACGCACTGATCGCCATCTCGATCGTCTCCAAATCGCGCAGCTCGCCGATCACGATGATGTCCGGATCCTCGCGCAGCGCGCCCTTCAGCGCCGAGCCAAACGAGCGCGTATGCTCGCCCACCTGGCGCTGGGTGATGTTGCAGTTGGTCGACTCCTGCACGATCTCCACCGGATCCTCCACCGTGATGATGTGGTCCTTGCGCTTGCGGTTCAGCTCATCAACACACGCCGCCAGTGTGGTGGTTTTGCCCGCGCCCACCGGACCGGTCACCAGCATGAGTCCGTTGTGATAGGACAACATCTTGCGGATCGTTTCCACGTTGCGCAGCCCGAGCGAATCGAGCGTCGGCACATCGGCCGAGACCATGCGATACGAGCCCGCCGGACCGTCCTTGTGGAACATGAGATTAACGCGGTAGCGGTGCGTCGCATCGAGCGCCAACGCGAAGTCGTAGTCCTTGCGCGCGAGGTAAATCTGCTTCTGCCCCGCGGACAGTAAAACCGTGTTGAGCCGCAACGCCTCCTGCTCGGTCAACACATGGTCCGAGAGCGGAGTCAGCGCCCGTTGCCGCCGCACAAACGGCGTCGCTCCCGCCGAGAGATGCAGGTCGCTCACCCCCTCGTCGCCGCACAAGACCAGAAAGCCGCGCAACGCCGCCGCCAACTGCGCGTCGTCCATCGCCCCCAAGGCCTCGAAGTCCAGTTCCCCCGCTTCAATGGTCGTCGCCGACGGCGGCAACCCCGTGGCCAAAGCCGGGACCTTCGGCACCGCGGCGGGAGGAGCCGGCGGCGGCGCTTCCACCGCGACCGGTGCAGGCGCAGGTGCTACCGCCGGCGCCGGCTCTACTTTCGAAGTCGGCGCGGGAGCAGGTTTCGTCTCCGGTTCTGTTTTCACCGCCACGGTGGGCTCCACCGCCAACCGCGGTTTGGCCCGTGGCGGCAGCGCCGGCATGTCAAAGGGATCGAGAGCGGGTGGTCCGGCCTGCCCCTCCTGCAGGGCTTTGCCGGCGAGTTTCTCCAAGTCGCCCAGCTTGTCGTCGTCGACGTAGGCCTCGTCGATCAACTCCTGCGCGAAATCGATGAGCTCGGCATCCTCGCCCAGCTTCGCCCGCACGGCTTTCGCCTGTTCGACGGTAAAAAGTCCTTGGTCGACACCCAGTCGCACCAGCCAGCTGATCGCAGGAACCATAAGCAAAAAGAGGGAAGCGCAAGCAACCTGCGTCACCCCTCCCCCCCTGCCAAGCGCTAAGCGGAGCGTCCGCTATTCTCCCGTCAGGCGTCCCCCCCCCACATCTCCACCGCGCCTCACAGCTGCCAGTTCAAAAACGTGCCCAGCACGTGCTGCCGTTGCCAGCCGTCGGCAAACTTCCGGTTGCGGATGAAATAATACACGTTCGCCGACCAATGCTCACCGCCGCGAATCCGCGCTCCCAGCGGCGTGATCCAGTGCTCCGGCCGAGGCTTGTTACTCAGCGCCGCAAACCACTCAAACCCACAATAAAGTTGCTGCAGCCCGCGCGGTCCCCGCCCGGTCCGCCAAGTGAGTTCGCCGTAGTGGCGCGTCATCACAGTCGGACTGCCCCGGCTGTCGAGATACCGCCACCGCAACGTGTCGCGCAACGCCACGCCCCAGCTTTCGCCCAGCCACCAACGACTGCTCTGGCCCACGCCCACCCAGACTTGTTCAGCGTTGATCGTGTCGCCGCTCAACGGATCCTGCCGCCGCACGTTCACGTGCGTCAGGTCGGCGCTCAACTGCGTAGGTCCGCCCACCCGCCACGCCAGCGACGCCCGCTCCAGCGTGCTGTCGACCCGCCGCACGTTGTCATCAAAACGCAGCTCCGCCCGCCATACCGCATTCAAGCGCGCGGCCAGCGGTTGGGTCACAACCGACCCCACCCTCAGTTGGGAGTCGTCTGCCCTCGCCTCCGCAGCCCCGACCCCGGCGACCAACCATCCGAGTCCGCCCAGCAGCGCGCCCCGAATCCAGCCCCGCCATCGCCATCGCTGTCGCCATCGCAAACCATCGCTGTCCGTGTGCATCGCCCGCGATGCTCCACGACGCACCGGCCCCCGACCAACCGTCGGGTTTAAGCCAATTGGTATAACGAGCCGCCGTTCAGCTCAGCCCAACCCCGTCCAGCCCCGCTCAGCTCACCGGCTTGATGTTGCCGGCCTCGTCGTAGAACAGCTCCTTCACCTTCACGCAGCGCAGGTGGTTCACGCCATTCGACAGCGATGAGTCGTGGTGGAAGAGCCACCAGCGGCCGTTGTGCTCGACGATGGAATGATGCGTCGTCCAGCCGATCACCGGCTCGAGGATGCGACCACCATAGGTGAACGGTCCGTAAGGATTGTCGGCCGTCGCATACACCAGGTAGTGCGTGTCGCCGGTCGAATAAGAGAGGTAATACCGGCCGTTGTATTTGTGCATCCACGGCCCTTCGAAGTAACGGCGGTCGTGGTCACTGGCCTTCAACGGTGCGCCGTTTTCGTCGAGGATCTGAATCTCCCGCACCTCCTCGGCAAACTGCTTCATGTCGGGCGTGAGCTTCGCCACGCGCGGACCGATCGCCGGCACATCACCGGTCGGCTCTTCGCCCTTCGGGTCGTGTTGATTGCCCGACCATTGCTGCAGCTGACCGCCCCAGATGCCGCCAAAATACACGTAAGCTTCGCCGTCCTCGTCCACAAACGACGCCGGATCGATGGAGTAACTGCCTTTGATCGGCTCGGGCTCGGCCACGAACGGCCCCTCGGGTTTGTCGCCCACCGCGACGCCGAGACGGAAAATTCCCTCCGCATCGCGCGCCGGAAAGTAGAAGTAGTATTTGCCGTCCTTCTCCGCCGCATCCGGGGCCCACAATTGCGTCTTCGCCCAGGCAATGTCCTCGAGCTTCAACGCCACGCCGTGATCCGTCACCTCGCCGCCCACCTCGTCCATCGAGAAGACGTGGTAGTCGACCATGTCGTATTGGTCACCGTTGTCGTTCGTCGGCTGATCCGTCTCCCGGTCGTGCGACGGATACACGTAAATGCGGCCGTTGAAAACGTGGGCCGAGGGATCGGCGGTGAACAGGTGCGTGATGAGGGGCTTATCCGACATGGAGCCAACGAACCTTCCCCATCCGCCCGCAATGGCTAGACGGAAATTCGTCTATCGTTGGACCCTGCGCGTCTCCCGCCCGAACCGTGCGTTAGTCCCAAATCTCATCCAGCAACGCCCGCATCGCGACAAAGGCCCGCGCCGCGCTCACCGGATTATACTCCGACTGCCCGGCTGCCGCCGCCTCAGGATTGGTGAAGGAGTGCACCGTCTGGCTGTATTCCACCAGCTGCCAATCCACCTCGGTCGCCAGCATCGCGGCCGTAAAACGCTCCACGTCAGCGCGCGGCACATACGGGTCGGCCGCGCCGTGCAACACCAGAACCTTGGCCTGCGTGTTAGCCGCATCAGCCTCCAGCGTCGGCGACACCAGGTCGCCATGGAACGACACCACCGCCGCGAGATCCGCCCCGCTGCGTCCCAGCTCCAGCACCGTGCCGCCCCCAAAACAAAAACCGATCGCCGCCACCTTTTCGCGATCGAGCCCGACGTCGTGCCCCTCCCCGCGCAGCACTTCGAGGCCCTTGGCCGCCCGCGCCCGCATCAGGGCCCGATCCCCGCGCACAAACCCCGCCGCCTGCGCCGCTTCGCCGCCGTTGGTCGGCCGCACGTCGACCCCATACATGTCGGTGATCATCACCACGTAGCCGTAGCCCGCGACCATCTTGGCCTTCTCCAGCGCGTTCTCCGTCGGCCCCATCCAGTTGGGCACCATCAGGATGCCGGGCAACGGCTTCGCCGTGTGGGCGTCGTAAACGATCGTGCTCTCAAAGGTCGTGCCATCGAGGTCGTAACGCACGGTCTTGGTCTCGAGCGTCGCCATGGCGAGCGCCGTCGTGGTGAGCCCCAGCAGGGCAATTCGGAGGATACGCAACATGCGCCCAACATACGCACCGCCTCGATTTCGCAACTTCAGCCAAAAAGTTGCGACTTTGCCCGCCGCCCGCGGGTAACCCCGCCATGCTCCAAGACCTCCGCTTCGCCCTGCGCATGCTCACCAAGCACCGCTGGTTCTCCGCCGCGATCATCGCCACCCTCGCGCTCGGCATCGGCATCAACTCCACCGTCTTCACCCTCGTTAACGCCGTCCTCTTTAAACCGGTGCCCGTCGCCGGCGGCGATCGCCTCGTCACCGTCCTCCTCCAAAACACCGAGGACCCCAGCCAGCGCCGCGCCGTTTCCTGGCCCGAATTCCAAGAGCTGCGGGCCGCCAACCACACCTTCGAGGCCCTCGAGGCCATCAACGATGTGCGCGCGGTCATCTCCGAAACCGACCTGCCGCCAGAGCGCACCAACTTCGCCTGGGTCTCCTCCGGCCTCTTCGCCACGATCGGCCAACCGCCCCTCCTCGGCCGCAGTTTCAACGCCGCCGACAGCGCGGCCGGCGCCGAGATCGTGCTCATGCTCTCCCACGACCTCTGGCAAAACCGCTACGGCGGCGACCGTGCCGTCATCGGCCGCACCGTCCGCCTCGATGGCCATCCCGCCACCATCGTCGGCGTCATGCCGCCGGGTTTCCGTTTCCCCAACCAGGAGGAGCTCTGGGCCCCGCTCCGCCCGACCCCGGCCATCGACAAACGCGACAACCGCTCGCTCATGCTCTACGGCGTCCGCCAACCCGGCGTGTCCATCGCCGAGGCCAACGCCGACCTCAATGTCATCATGGGTCGCCTCGCCACCGAATTCCCCGACACCAATAAAAACCTCGGCGCCGTCGTGCGCTCCTTCCACGAGACCTACAACGGTGGCCCCATCAAGGTCATCTTCCTCATGATGCTCGGCGCCGTCGGTTTTGTCCTGCTCATCGCCTGCGCCAACGTCGCCAACATGATGCTCGCCCGCGCCATCAGCCGCGGCCGTGAGATCGCCGTGCGCGCCGCCGTCGGTGCCTCCCGTCGCCAACTCATCCGCCAACTCCTCATCGAGAGCGTGCTGCTCAGCGTCATCGGCGGACTGCTCGGTTTCGCCTTCACCGGTCTCGGCGTCTCCCTCTTCGACGAGGCCACCACCAACGTCGGCCGCCCTTACTGGATTCAGTTCGAGTTGGACTGGGTCGCCGTCGGTTACTTCGCCGCCATCACCATCGCCAGCGGCATCATCTTCGGCCTCGCCCCCGCCCTGCGCTCCTCCCGCGTCGACCTTTCCACCGCCATCAAAGACGGCTCCCCCGGTGCCGGCTCCGGCCGCAACCGCCTCAGCGGCGCCCTCGTCATCATGCAGTTCGCGCTCACCGTCGTGCTCCTCGCCGGCGCCGGCGCGATGATCCGCAGCCTATTCCTCGCCCAGGAACTCAACGCCTTCGTGCAGCCCGACACGCTGCTCACCGCCCGCGTCCAGCTCCCCGAACGCGAGAGCGAACGCTACGAACAACCCGACGCCCGTCGCCAGTTTGTGGATACCCTCCTGCCCCAGCTTCGCGCTCTGCCCGGCGTCACCGCCGCCGCCGTGACCAACGCCTTCCCCGGCATGGACCACCACCAGCGCGTCATCGAGATCGAGGGCCGCCCCCAACCCGCCGACGCCACCGCCAAGCTCGAGGGCACCATCGTGGTCGCGTCGCCCGACTACCTGCGGGTCATCAACCTGCCGCTGCTGCGCGGGCGCGAGTTCAACGAAACCGACGGGCAACCCGGCAGCGAGGCGACCGTCATCACCCAGTCCTTTGCCCAGCGCCACTGGCCCGACGCCGATCCCATCGGCCAACGTTTCCGCTTCATCGAGCCCCAGGACAATGAGCCCCAACCGTGGATGACCGTCGTGGGCGTCTCCGGCGACCTCGAACAAAACCCCACCAACGCCGACGCCCCGCCCGCCTTCTTCATTTCCTACCGCCAACAACCTTGGGGCTGGGCCGGCCTCATCGTCCGCACCCACACCGATCCCGCCGCGCTCGCCCTGCCCGTGCGCAGCACCGTGCAAGCCATCGACGCCGATCTGCCGCTCTTCCAGGTGCAACCGTTCGTCGTCGGGCTAGATCGCTCCATCTGGTTCCTGCGCGTCTTCGGCACCGTGTTCTCCGTCTTCGCCGCCACCGGCCTGCTCATGGCCGCCGTCGGCATCTACGGCGTCATCGCCCACCAGACCGCCCGCCGCACCCGCGAGATCGGCATCCGTATGGCGCTCGGCGCGACCACCACCAACATCGCCCGCCTCGTGCTCGGCCGCGGACTCGGTCAACTCGCCATCGGCCTCATCGTGGGCCTCGCCGGCGCCTTCGGTGCCACCAAACTCCTCGCCAGCGCCGGCGTGCTCATCGGCACCGGCGCGACCGACCCCGTGCTCTTCGGCGCCGTGACCAGCGTCCTCGTGCTGGTGGGCCTTTCCGCTTGTTGGCTGCCCGCCCGTCGCGCCACCAAGGTCGCCCCGACCGAGGCCCTGCGCACCGAATAATCACCGCCCCGCGTTCGCAATCTGCGCCCGGTTTCCTTTAAATCCCGGGCGTATGCCCGCGTCCCCCTCCGCCCCGGTTCTCACCTGCCACGGCCTGCGCAAGACCTATGGTCCGCGCACCGTCCTCGACGGCATCGACCTGAGCGTGACCGCCGGCGAACGCCTCGCCCTCACCGGCCCGTCCGGCAGCGGCAAAACCACGTTGCTCAACTGCCTCGGCGGCGTCGACCGCGCCGACGCCGGCACCATCACCCTCGCCGGCCACGCCCTCGACCAGCTTTCCGAGTCCGCCCTCGCGCTCCTTCGCCGCGAACAAATCGGCACCGTCTTCCAGTTTTTCCACCTGCTGCCCACCCTCTCCGTCGCCGAAAATATCGAGCTGCCCCTCCAGCTTCTCGGCGCGCCCGCCGCCGATCGCCGCCCCCGCGTCGCCGACCTCATTGAGCGCGTCGGCCTCACCCACCGCGCCGACGCCCGCCCGGGCCAACTCTCCGGCGGCGAACAACAACGCGCCGCCATCGCCCGCGCCCTCGTCCACCAACCCGCCGTCCTCCTCGCCGACGAACCGACCGGCAACCTCGATTCCGCCAACGGTGAACGCATCCTCGCCCTTCTCCGCGAGCTGACTGACGCCACCTCCACCGCCCTCGTGCTGGTCACCCACAGCGAGGAGGCCGCCGCCATCTGCCACCGTCGCATCCACCTGCTCGACGGCCGTATCGAGCGCACCACTACGGCCGCCTGAGTCCGAGTCCGCCCGTCATGCGCACCATCACCCCCACCGCTGTCTGGCCGCTGTTGCTGCGCCGCTTCGCCGCCCGCCACTGGCTGCTCGCGCCCGGCGGCTCCGCGTTGTTGGTGCTCATCCTCGCCCTCGGTGTCGCCGTGTTCGTGTCCGTGCGCCTCGCCAACCGCGCCGCCGTATCGTCGTTCTCCCATTTCACCGACACCCTCACCGGCGAGTCCGACTGGATCATCCGCGCCCCCGCCGGCGATCTGCCCGTCTCCGTCCTCAGTGAACTCCGCCAGCAACTCGGCTCCGCTCCCGTCCACCTTATCCCGGTGGTCGAAACCACCGCCGCCCCCGCCGACCCCGCCCCCGGCCAGCCACCGCTCTTCCGCCTGCTCGGCATCGACCTCGTCAGCCTCGCCAACCTCGATTTCCAACAAGAAATCGGCGCCGGCTTCTTCCAAAGTGACACCGATCCCGAGGCCGGTTTCTGGGACCTCTTCCGCCAAGGCCCGCGCGCCTGGGCCAGCCCCGCCGCCGGTATCCAGCCCGGCGATACGGTCACCCTCATCATCAACGGTGAGCCCCGCGCCCTGCCCATCGCCGGCCTCATCCCATCCGCCGCGGAACGCCCCCAACCGCCCGCCGAGCTTCTCATCCTCGACCTGCCCCACCTGCAGCAACTCGCCGGCCGCAACGGTCGCCTCGATCGCATCGAGTTTGTGGTCGAACCGGGTTTCAACGCCAGCGCCCGCCGCGCCGAGCTCGGTCGCCAGCTGCAGGCGTGGAGCTCCGACGGCACCCGTTGGGTCGTCGACACGCCCGGCAGCTCGCGCGAGACCGCCGCCACCATGACCGAGGCCTTTCGCCTCAACCTCACCATCCTTTCCCTCATCGCCCTCGTTGTGGGCCTCTACCTCATCTTCCAAGCCCTCGATGGCGCGGTCACGCGTCGCCGCGGGGAGATCGCCACCTTGCGCAGCCTCGGCGTGAGCCCCGCCAGCATTCAACGCGCCTGGCTGGTCGAAGCTGCCTTGCTCGGACTCGTCGGCGGCGCGCTGGGTCTGCTGCTGGGCTGGGCCGGGGCCCAAGTCTCCGTGCGGGCCGTCGGCGAGACGGTTAACGCGCTCTACTTCACCACCACGGTGCAGGCCGCTCACCTCACCACGACCGAAACCCTCATCGGCTTGCTGCTCGGTTTGGTTGCCGCCCTTGTCGCCGGTTGGGCCCCGGCCCGTTCCGCCGCTCGCACGCCTCCCGCGCAGGTGCTAGTGCGCGCCGGCGAAGCCGATCCCGGGCCGCGCCTGCTGCGCCATTGGCCGGCCGCCCTCTGTTTGCTCGTGCTCGCCGCCGCGCTCACCCGCCTGCCGCCCGTGCACCTCGGCCCCGGGGTGCGTTTCCCGCTGGCCGGTTACGCCGCCGCCTTTCTCGGCATCCTCGGCATGGGCGTCGTATCCGCCGCCTGCCTACCGCGCATCGGCGCCTGGCTGCGTCGTCTGCGACCCGACAGCCCCAGCCTCGCCGTGGGTGCCAGCCAACTGCGCCGCCCCTCCGGTCGCCATCGCCTCGCCGTCGCCGCGCTGCTCGCCGCCTTCGCCATGAGCGGCGGTATGGCCAGCATGGTCGCCAGTTTCGAAACCACCGTGCGCGGCTGGATCGAACAATCCCTGCGCGCCGACCTCTACATTTCCAGCCAAGGCAGTCGCTCCGCGTCCACCGACGCCCGCATCGCCGAGCCGGTGTGGCGCGCTCTGCTCCACCACCCCGCCGTGCGCGAAGGCAACGTGCTCGCCGGCGACCGCATCGAGCTCAACGGCCTGCGCACCACCCTCACCGCCACCGACCTCGCCACCGCCGTTTACCGCAACCACGCCTCGTGGGTCCAGCCGCCGACCGATGAGGCCATCTGGGACCGCACGCGTAACGCCGACTTGGCTTTGGTCAGCGAGAGTTTCACCGAACGTTTTCAACTGCGCCGCGGCGACACCGTGCTCCTGCCCACGCCCGCCGGACCGCAGTCGCTGCGCATCGCCGGCGTTTATGCCGACTACGGCAACGAACAGGGTTCGCTCATGATCGACCGCGCCCACTACGTCGCGTGGTTTGGCGAAACCGCCGTCGCCAACGTCGCCCTCAATCTCCGCGAGGGTTTTGCCGCCGAGGCCGTGCGCGCCGAACTTATGGCCGCCCACCCGGGCTTGCTCATCTACACCAACAGTAACCTGCGCGCGGAGGTGCTGCGGGTCTTCCGCCAAACCTTCGCCATCACCTACGCCCTCGAGATCATCGCCGTGATCGTCGCCCTCATCGGCCTCGCCCTCACGCTCATCAGCGTGCTCTGGGAGCGCCGCGACGAACTCGCCACCTTGCGCGCGATCGGCTTCACCCGCCCGCAAATCGCCCGCGCTACTGCTACCGAGGGCGGTGCCATCGCGCTCGCCGCCGCCGCCGGCGGCACCGTGCTCAGCCTCGCCCTGGGTTGGCTGCTCATCACCGTGATCAACAAACAGTCCTTCGGCTGGACCCTGCAGAGCGACTGGCCGTGGTTCAGCCTCGCCGGCTTCGCCGCCGCCGTCATCGGTTTTGGCGCACTTGTCGGCTACGGCGTCGGCCACTGGGCCGCCAACCTGCCGTCAGATCGGGAGGAAGCATGAGCATGCGCCGACTTCTGATCTTTCTCTGCACGATCACGCTCAGCTACGGCCAGTTGCCGCCGCTGCCTGATCCCTTTCCCGCCACCACGCCGGAAGGTTACGCCCTGCCCCAACCGGGCCATACCTTCAGCTTCCCGCGCGACCACGGCTCTCATCCCGACTTCCGCATCGAGTGGTGGTATCTCACCGGCCACCTGCAGGTCGACGGCACCGATCGCTTCGGCTTCCAAGCCACCTTCTTCCGCTCCGCCGGCGCCCCGCCTGCCCAGCGTTTCGACGAACCCGATACCGCCTTCGGCATGGATCAGCTCCACCTCGCGCACATGGCGGTGATCGACCTGAAAACCGGCGAGTTCCGCCATCAGGAAAAACTGCACCGCGCCGGCTGGGACGCCGGAGCAGCCACCGACCGCCTCGACGTGTTTCAGGGCAACTGGTCGCTGCGCATGACCACCCCCGATGTCATGGAATTGCACGGCGGCGTCGGTGCCGAGGTCAGCTTCACCCTCCGCCTCGCCGCCGCCAAACCGCTCGTGGTCTTCGGCGAAAACAGCCTCTCGCGCAAAGGCGCCGAACCCTCGGCGGCGAGTTACTACCTCACCTACACCCGCCTCGACGCCACCGGCGACCTCACCCTGCAGGGGCAAACCTTGGCGGTGACCGGCTCGGCGTGGATGGACCACGAAATCAGCAGCAGCCAACTCGGTCGCGGTCAGGTCGGTTGGGATTGGGTGAGTATCCAATTTTCGGATGCGCGCGAGCTGATGCTCTACCGCCTGCGCCTCGCCGACGGTCGCTCCGACCCGGCCTCCAAGCTCACTTGGATCGCGAAAGACGGCACCCTCACCAAGGCGCCGTTTACTTGGAAGGTGCTCACCACCTGGACCAGCCCCCACACCGGCGCGACGTATCCGGCGAAGGTGGAAATCACCACCAACGACCCGGCCACCGGAGAGGCCACCACGCTCATCGTCACCCCGCGAGTGGACGACCAGGAGCTCCCCGGCACCCTCGGTGGCATCGCCTACTGGGAAGGCGCCTGCCTCATCTACGACCCCGCCGGCAACCGCCTCGGCCGCGCCTACATGGAACTCACCGGCTACACCGAAGCCCTGGAGTTCTGAGCCGCAACGCAGCTTACACCCCGCGTTCGCTCCCACAATGTAGGCCGCGAGCTCGCTCGCGCTAACCCTGCCCCTCCGCCTCCGTGTCCTTCCGTGCAGTCCGCGAGCCATTCCAACGACAACCGCCTCGGCCGCGCCTACATGGAACTCACCGGCTGGCGCTCTGAGAGGCAACGCAGCGCGAGCAAGCTCGCAGCCTACACTCCGGCGTCCATCCCCACAATGTAGGCCGCGAGCTCGCTCGCGCTAACGTTGCCCCTCCGCCGCCGTGTCTTTCCGTGTGGTCCGTGGGCCAAAACACACAGCCTCACCGCTTCTTGAAGAACTTCTGGAAGGCTTTCGGTTTGGGCGCCGGCTTGGACGCCGCCTTGCCCTTCGCTTCGGGCTTTTCGGTCGGCTTGGCTTTGCGCTTCGGATCAACCGGACGCTTCGCGCCTTTCGTCGCGGCCGCCAAACGTGCTCCGGTCTGCGGGCCTTTGCCCGCCGTTGCCTTGGCGGAGGCCGGGACCTTCATGCCGCACGGGGCGATGTGCGGCGGCGGCGTAACGTCTTCGGTGACCTGTTTGTCGTCGAGGAGTCGCTTGGCCAGGCCATCCAGACCGAGGCGCTTCATCGAGCTGCGCAGCGCCTTTTTCATCTCCGGCTTATACCAGAAGAAGAAGCTGCGCTGCGTCTGCTTGTCCTCGGGCGAACGCGCGACGCTCAGCTCCTCGCCGTTATAGGGGTGCATGCCCGTGGCGTAGATCTCCGTCGCGACCGTCATCGGCGTCGGCGTGAAGTCCTGCACCTGCTCGAGCCGGAACCCGAGGTCCTTGGTTTTGAGCGCGAGCTCGGCCATGTCCTCCGGCCGTGAGCCAGGGTGGGAACTGATGAAATACGGGATGACCGGCTGTTTCTTTTTGCCCGCCTTCTCGCCGGCTTTCTCGAACTTCTCCTTAAACTTGTAGAAGAGGTTGAAGCTCGGTTTGCGCATGACGCGCAGCACGTGATCGCTGGTGTGTTCGGGCGCGACTTTGATGCGACCCGGCACGTGGTGGGCGGCGAGTTCCTCGATGTATTTCTCGTGGCTCGCCTTCACCTCCGGCGTGGTGCCCTTGTCATGCAGGAAGAGATCGTAACGGATGCCGCTGGCCACGTAAGCGTGGTTCACGCCTTCGGTTTCACGCACCGCTTCGTAGATCTCGAGCAAGGGCGTGTGATCGGTGTCGAGGTTGCGGCAAACATCGGGCCAGATGCAGCTGGGACGCACGCACTCGTCGCAGATCCACTGCTGCTTGCCCTTCATCTTATACATGTTGCCCGACGGGCCCCCGAGGTCGCTGATCGTGCCGCGAAAATCGGGCATCTGCTTGATCGACTCGACCTCTTTCAAAATCGATTCCTTCGAACGCGACGCGACGAACTTCCCTTGGTGCGCCGAGATCGTGCAGAAGCTGCACCCGCCAAAACACCCACGGTGCATGTTGATCGAGTGCTTGATCATCTCGTAGGCCGGGATCGGTCCACGCTTGCGATATTTGGGATGCGGCAGGCGCGTGTAAGGCAGATCGAAGGCGCGATCGATCTGCTCCTCGTTCATCGTCGGGAACGGCGGATTCACCACCAGGGTGCGGTCGCCGATCTGTTGAAACAGGCGGCGCGCCTTCACGCGGTTGGACTCGGTTTCGATGTCCTTAAAGTTTTTGGCGTAACGCTCGCGGTCTTCGAGGCAGGCCTCGTGGCTGTGCAGTTCGAAGTCGTCCCAATTCTTGTTCTTGGGCGGCGCCTCGCCCGGCGGCAGCAACACGGCCGTCTGCGGAATCGTGCCGAGCGAGGAGAACGGCACGCCGCGCTTGAGCAGGCGCACGGTCTCTTTGAGCGGCATTTCGCCCATGCCGTAAACCAGCAGATCGGCGCCGCTGTCGGCCAGGATGCTGGGCTTCAGCTCCTCCGACCAATAATCAAAATGCGTCACGCGGCGCAGGCTGGCCTCGATGCCACCGATCATCACCGGCACGTCCGGATACAGGTCCTTCAGGATGCGCGAGTAGGTGACCGTCGCGTAGTCGGGGCGGAAGCCGTGCTCGCCGCCCGGCGTGTAGGCGTCCTCGCTGCGCAGCTTCTTCGCCGCGGTGTAGCGATTGACCATCGAGTCCATGCACCCAGCCGTCACGCCGAAGAACATGCGCGGGGCGCCGAGTTTTTTGAAATCGCGCAGATCGTCGCGCCAGTTCGGCTGCGAAATGATCGCCACGCGCAAACCCTCCGCCTCGAGCATGCGACCGATCACCGCGGTGCCGAAAGCCGGGTGGTCAACATAGGCGTCGCCCGACACGATGATCACATCGATGTAGTCCCAGCCCCGCGCCTCGACCTCTTCGCGCGTGGTCGGCAGCCAGCGCCCCGGGTCCCAGACGGGCTCGTGCGAGTAGACTTTGTTGGACTGCGGACCTTGGCTCATGACGGTGATGTGACCGCGCAACATTGGGCAAAGCCGCCGGTCCGCAACCCCGATCGTAGCCCCCACCACCCTCTCCCCAGCCCCCCGCCCGCCTCCTCCGCTCGCCCGCCAAACGACAAAGCCCAATGTTCGTATTACGAACATTGGGCTGTTAGCGCCCGTTCCTCAGTGAGTTAGGAAAGTGCGAGCGGGGCGGAGCCGGGACCTGGCTTACAGGCCGTAGGCGATGATCGTTTTGCCCTTCTCGATGTGGAAGAGGCGGTCGAGCGCTTCGTCGACGAGGTATTCCGGCTTCTTGTCCTTGAGCAGGAGCTGCTTCTCGCCTTCGCCGTTTTCGAGCGAGATACCCATCAGGCCGATGCCCTTCTTGCGGCCTTCCTCGACGTTGGTGAGCACGTAGGAGTAACCGCCGCTGGACTGGGTGGCCGCGTTGCGTTTGCCGGCGCGGGCGTTGTAGCGGTCGAGCGCGCCATGGATGTTGCCCACGCCGCTGCGGTATTGACTGGACGAATACGACGGGGCCTGCGCGACCTGGGCGTTGCCGGCGGTGGCGGCGAGCGCGGTGACCGCAAACATGAGCGAGTCGCCCAACACGTTGCCCGGCGCGGCGTAGTAAGTGGACCACTTGATGTCCTGCGCCACCGGATCAAAAGCCATGAGGTGCTGCTTGCCCATCACCACGATGTGACCATCGCGGCGCACGATCGCGACCGGCACGTCGAGGCGGCTCTTGCTCGAAGACATCGCGCCCTTGGCGAGGCCGGAGAGACCGCCCAGCGCGCCGAGGCCGATCTTGGCAACGTCACCGCCCCCCATCTTGCGCTTGAACTCGATCTCGACCTCAAACTTCTCCGTCACCGCCGCACCCTCGATGTTGAGACCGTAGAGTTTTTTGGCGTCGGCGAAGAGCACGGTGTTGTGCTCGGGGATAATCATGAGGTTGGTGATGCCTTCCTTGGGCTTGGCGAATTTGAAGAGTTCGTCGCCGGTGTTCGCATCAAAGGCGGCTACGCCGAGGGGCTCCCGCAGCAAGACCGATTGGCCGTTGGAGAAGTTGCCGCCGAAGCGGATGAAGACCTTGCCGTTGATCGGCTCGACCTGGGAAACGATGGCGTTGTCGCGGGACTTAAAGAGACCGGCGTAGCTGGAGATGCGGTCGCTCTTCCAGAGGACGGAACCGTCGGCTTTGTTGAGCGCGAGCACCGAACCACCACCGGCGGCGTAGATGCGATCGCCGTCGATGCGCAGCGGCGCGTAGGTGCGTTTGAAGTCCTTGTGACCGGGCTTAAATTCCTGTGTCCAGACGATCTCGCCGGTGGTGAGGTTGAGGGCGTCGACGCCACGGAAACCGAGGTAAGCCATGTCGCCGTCGACGAGCGGATCGTGGTAGCCGGACAGGTCCTGACGCGGCGCGAACTTCCCGGTGTTGTCGGCGATGTGGAGGCGCACCTCATTGGCTTTGCCGTAGCGGGTCTGCCACTTCACCTCGCCGGTGAGCACGTCGACCGCGCGGAAGATCATGCCTTGCTCGTCCTTGGAGCCTTCCCAGCTGTTGAGGGCAAAGATCGCCATCTGGTGGGACGGGATCGAGTAGGTGGCGAGGTATTGGCCCATGATCTCATCGGTTTCCCAGACGGTTTCACCGGAGAGGTAGTCGATGGCCATGAGCTTCACCTTGGTGCCGCCGAGGCCCTTGGAATGGTTGCACAGCAGGTAGGGCGCGCCGTGCACTTCGCGCACGTTGAACTCGCTGGTTTTGTCGAGGTCGTCGCGCGTCCAGAGCAGTTCGCCCGTGTCGGGGTCGAAAGACTGCACCGCGCCATTGGTGCCGATGAGCAGCGTGCCCAGATCCGTGAGCGCGTTCCAAGTGACCTTTTCTTTGAGTTTGGCGGTCCAGAGTTTTTCGGCTGCGTGCAGCGGGGCCGAGACCAAGGAGAACGCCGCGGCCGCGACCAAGAGCGCGCGACCGAAACGAGGGATAACAAGTGAGTGAGTAGGCATGGGTAGGAGTCAGAGTTTCGTCACAATCCTAGCGGGACCGGTTCTTCACCGGGATACGCATAGGTGCGTAGAGATTGCATCAAGCGACCAAACCCACACGCTGCCCGGCGCTGGATCCGCACCACTGGCCGGGTGGCATTCAGGTTCATCTCCTCCGCGTATGTCCCTCCGTCCGTCCCAACTGCTTGCGGTCTTCGCCGCCGTCACCGTCACCCTCGCCGCCTACTGGCTCGGCCGCCAAAACGGCGCCGCCACTCCAGCCGCTGAACCCGCCGCCCCGATCGTCAGAACCGCCGTGGAATCCCTCGATTCCTCCCCCACTCCGAGTGCGACCACCGACGAAGATTTCGCGACGCTTTTCGCAGAGGTGCGCGCCGCCTGCTCCCGTGGTTACTGGAATCTCAACCTCAACTGGCAACAGCGGTTCAGTGCGCTGAACAGCGCGCAACTGCGCACCCTCACCGATTTCATTGTGCGGGCGGAGCCGTCGGACTCGCGTGGCCAGCTTCGCCGCGCCCTTTACGAACAATGGGCGCAGATCGACCCGCGCGCCGCCCTCGCCCACGCCGGCGGCATCGAGTTCGTGCGCACCCGCGACGACGCCTACCGCAGTGTGTTTCGCGGCTGGTCGTTCGCCAACGTGACGGACCTCGAACAATGGGTGCGTTCCGAGCCACCCGGCGAGCGCCGCGACGAAGGCATCCGAGCGATGGCCACCCAAGTCGACGATCTGTCCCCGGAACTCATCTTCGGCTACCTCGCCGAATCCGGTCTGCTCGAACGGGGCGGCCTCGATACGTTCTCGCTATTCTCGGCCTGGATGCGCGGCGATCCGCAAAAGGCCATCGCCGAGATTACCAGCCGCCTGGACGGCCGCAGTCGCGCGTCGACTTTAAACAACCTCGCTCGCATTTGGGCGGGCTCCGATCCGCAGGCAGCGTTGAGCTGGGCCCAGTCACAACCCGCCCACGAGCGCGGCATGCTGTCGAGCACCGTGCTCACCCGCTGGGCCCGGCGCGATCCCCAAGCCGCCGCCTCCGCCGCGTGGAGCCTCTCCACCGAAAACGCCTTCCTGGGCGGAAACGTGGTGCCATCGGTGCTGAACACGTGGGCGGAGGTCGACCCCGACGCCGCGTTGGCCTGGACTCGCGGCCAACCTCCGGGAAGCAAACAACGCGAGGCCATCGGCTCCGTGCTTCAGCACCTGCTGGACCGCCAACCGGACGCAGCCATCGCCTTTTTGGAAGCGAACCCGGATGAGCTCGCACAACTCTCGGAATCCGCGGCGCGCAGCTTGGGCAACATGGCTCAATCGGATCCCGACAAAGCCCTCGCGCTGGCGATGCAGCTACCCACCGGCCGCAGCCAAAACGCGGCGCTACAAAATTTGCTCAACGCGATCGCGCGAACTGACCCGGCTCGCGCGCTGGCGCTCGTTCACGACCCCGCCTTTGCCAACACCAGGAGCGAAGCGCTCGGCAACATCATCGGTCAACTCGCGCAAACCGATCCCGAAGCCGCCATCGCCGCCGTCCAGCAACTGCCGTCCGCGCAGGACCGGGAAAAATCGCTCATGCAGATCGTCTTCCAGCTGTCGCGTCAGGATCACGACCTTGCCGACGTCTTCGCGTCCGCCATCAGCCCTGGCGACGCCCAACGCAGCGCCTACTTCACCTTAGCGCGCGCCAAACTCCAAGCGGACCCAGTCGCCGCTGCGCAGTGGGTCGACCAGATCGCCGACCTCAGCCTCCGCCGTCAGATCGGGTCCGAAATCGCGGGCAATTGGATGAAGGAAAACCCCGCCGCCACCCTCGCCTGGATCGCCGCGCAAACAGATGCGGACACCCAAAACCAGTTTTACGCCCAAGCCGGTAGCGTATGGGCGCAACAGGATCCCGCAGGGTTCGTGCAGGCTCTGCTCGCCGAACCCAACAGCCCCCGCACGCTCGGCCTCGTCCAAGGCAACCCCGGTGCGTTGGCGAGAGTTGCACCCGAACTTGCCCTGCAGGCCATCAACCAAATGCCCGACGGAGAAGCGCGGAGTGCCCTCATCGGCAGCACCGTCGTAAACCTCGCTCAGCGCAACCCCGCCCAAGCCCAACAACTCATCGGCACCCTGCCTCCAGGGGAGACGCGCCACAACGCCATCAACAACTTTATCAGCAACGCCGCTCAAGTGATGTCCGGGGACGCCCTCGCAACCTGGCTGGACTCGATGCCGCTCGAAAACAACGCCCCAACAGTCTACGCGAACTTGGCCGGCAACTGGATGCACCGCGACGCCGAGGCAGCCATGCAGTGGGCCGACGATCTGCCGGCTGGTCCCTATCGCGACAGCGCCGTCGCGGGGCTGGCCACCAGCGCGGCCATTCGCGGCAACGTCAACGAGGTCACGCCCCTGCTGCTATCGATCCAGAATGTGACCGAACGTGATCTGGCCCTGCGCAATGCCTACGGCTTTTGGCGCCGCAACGACCCCACCGCCGCCCGCGAGTGGATCGAGAGCCTACCGCTGCAGGCCGAAGAAAAGGCCCGGCTGCTCGATCCGACTTCCACCGGCAACTGAACGCCCGCGTATTCAGAAACCGGTTACCGTGATCACGCCTCGATCAGGTCTTTTTCGACGCGGAGGTTTTCGATGATGAAGTTCTGCCGGTGCGGGGTGTTCTTGCCCATGTAGAAGCCGAGCAGGTCATCGGTATCCGTCACGTGCTTCAGGCTCACCGGTTCGAGGCGGATGCCCATGCCGATGAAGTCCTTAAACTCGCCCGGGCTCACTTCGCCCAAGCCTTTAAAGCGCGTGATCTCCGCCGCCTTGCCGAGCTGGTGCAGCGCTGACTGTTTCTCGGCTTCGCTGTAGCAATAGATCGTCTTCTTCTTGTTGCGCACGCGGAAGAGCGGCGTCTCCAGCACCGAGACGTGACCGTTGGTCAGGAGCTCGGGGAAGAACTTCACGAAGAACGAGATCAACAGCAGGCGAATGTGCATACCGTCGACGTCGGCGTCGGTCGCGATCACAACGTTGTTGTAGCGCAGGCCGTCGATGCCGTCCTCGAGATTCAGCGCGCTCTGCAGGAGGTGAAATTCCTCGTTCTCGTAGATGACCTTCTTGGTCAGGCCGAAGGTGTTGAGCGGTTTGCCCTTCAACGCGAACACGGCCTGGGTCTGCACGTCGCGACAGGCGGTGAGCGAACCGGCGGCGCTGTCACCCTCCACGATGAACAGCGTGCTCTCCTCGGCGCGCTTGTCCTTGCCGTCGAGGTGCACGCGGCAATCGCGCAGCTTCTTGTTGTGCAGGTTGGCCTTCTTGGCGCGCTCCTTGGCGAGGTTGCGGATGCCGCTCAACTCCTTGCGCTCGCGTTCGCTGGCTTCGATCTTCTTGCGCAGCGTCTCGGCGGCCTCGGGGTTGCGATGCAGCCAGTTGTCGAGGTGCTGCTGCATGAAGCTCGTGATGAACGAGCGGATGGTCGGCCCCTTCGGCCCCATGTCGGTCGAGCCGAGTTTGGTTTTGGTCTGCGATTCGAAGACCGGCTCCTGCACCCGCACCGACACGGCGGCGACGACCGATTGGCGGATGTCGGCCGCGTCGTATTGTTTGCCGAAAAAGTTGCGCACGGTGCCGACCAAACCTTCGCGGAAGGCCGCCAGATGCGTGCCGCCCATGGTGGTGTGCTGGCCATTCACGAAGGAGTAATACTCCTCGCCGTAGTGGCCGCCGTGAGTGAGCGCGATCTCGATGTCCTCGGCCTCGAGGTGGGCGATCGGGTAAAGGGTTTCGCCGGTGAGCTTCTTGGTGAGCAGGTCCTTCAGACCGCCCTCCGACTTGTAGTTCTTGCCGTTAAAATTGAGAGTCAGCCCACGGTTGAGGTAGGCGTAGTTCCAGAGCATCTCCTCGATATACTCGCGGCGGAAGGCGAAGTTGGCGCCGAAGAGCTGTTCGTCGGGCGTGAACTCGATGTAGGTGCCGTTGCGCTCGTCGCTGGCCTGCACCTTGTGCTCTTTGACGAGCTTGCCGCGCTCAAACTCCACCAGCTTGCACTGCCCCTCGCGCACCGACTGGGCGCGGTAGGAATGCGCCAGGGCGTTGACCGCCTTTTGGCCGACGCCGTTCAGACCGACCGACTTCTGGAAGGTCTTGGAGTCGTATTTGGCGCCCGTGTTGATGACCGACACGCAGTCGATGAGTTTGCCCAGCGGAATGCCGCGACCGTAGTCACGCACGCAGACGGTGCGCTCGGCGAGGTGCACCTCCACGCGTTTGCCGAAACCCATGGTGTATTCGTCGATGCAGTTATCGATCGTCTCCTTGAGCAGCACGTAGATGCCGTCCTCGGCATGGGCGCCGTTACCGAGTCGACCAATATACATGCCCGGGCGGAGCCGGATGTGCTCCAGGGCGGAGAGGGTTTTGATCGATGCTTCGGTGTAGTTGTGATCGGCGGCCATGAAATACGGGAATTTGCGGGTGACTGGGCGCCAAGGCTCAGCGCCACGCGCGGCCTTTCAAGCGCAAACCCGCCGCGCGCCTCAATCGAGGCGTTTGTAGCGCACCGTCACCCAGACCGCGCCCGCCGGCACGTCGAAGGTCGTGGGGCGTTTGCTGCCGTCGACCGCGTAACAGAGCTGCAACACCGGTCCGCGGGTGCGGGCGATCGCGTGAATCGTGTTGCCGGAATGCGCCCCGCTGGTGCCGCGCATGTCGAGGGTCACGGGGTCGGCCGTGAGGTCCCAGGTCGCGTTGCCGTGGTCGGTGCCCTGCGGCGACTTCACCGTGTAGCGCGTCGCTTCGAGCGTGAGGGTGGTCGCCGGCAGTGGAATGGCGGATGCGCCGAGGCGACCGCTCACCGCTTCCCAACGACCGGTAAAGGCGTTCTCGGGGGCGTGGGCATGGGCGTGTTCGTCGGACATAGGTGCCGAAGGTGCGCGGATCGCCGCGAAGATCAACCCGCGCGCTCACGCACGCCGAAGGTGCGCACCGAACGCTGTTGCGAAGCCGACCAACGCGGGGCTTTGAGCGCGAGGGTGAGCGTGGTGCCACGGCCCGGCTCGCTGTCGACCGTGAGCGAGGCCCGCATCAGGTCCGCCAGGCGCCGGGCGATGATCAACCCGAGCCCGGTCGGCGCCCGCAATCCGCCCTCGGCCAGACCGAGGCTCACCCGCTGCGGCGCGGTGAAAAGATTGGCCTGATGACGCGCCGAGATTCCCCCGCCCGCGTCGGTGACCGCGAGGGTGAGCTGTTCGTCGCGCTCCCACTGCACCCGGATGTCGACGGCGCCCTCCTGGGTCTGGTTCACCGCGTAAGCCACGAGGTTGATCAGCACCTGCTGCAAGCGCAGCGAGTCGGCCGACACAAAGGCCGGCAACTCCGGCTGCACCGTCGTTTCCACCCGCAAACGCTTCCACTCCAGCTGCGGCGCAAACATCGCCACCGTCTCATTGAGCAAAGCCCGCACGTCCACCGCCTCGCGTTTCAGGGTTCCCGCCGCCGCTTCGACCTTGGCGATATCGAGCATGGAATCGACCACCCCCAGCATGAGCCGCGCGGTCGACTGGATGGTGGCCACCTGCTCGCGCTGATCCGGCGTCAGACCCGACTCATGCAACCGGCGCGAAATGCCCAGCACGGCATGCAGCGGCGTGCGCACCTCGTGACTGATGAACGACGCATACTCCTCCTGCGTCTCGTTCACCGCCGCCAGTTTCACGGCCTTGCGCTCCGCCTCATCCCGGGCCGCCGCTTCCGCCTGCACGCGCAGGTCGAGCCGCCGGTGCTGCACCCCCAGCGCCACAACGCCGAGCGCGAGGTGCACCAGCACCCCGAGCCAAAAGGGAAACAGGCCATTGATCTCGCTCCCGCCGGCATTGACCGCCCACTGCACCGCCAGCAACAGACCGGATAACGCGAGCGGCGACACCGCCACCAGAAACCACCCCGCGCCCTCCCGCCGCCGATGCCAAGCCCAACCCGTGAGCGCGTAGGACCCCAGCACATTGGCCAAGTTGAAGAGCATGATGACCCACGAACTCAGCCCGAGACCCGTCAGCGCCTTGAGCCCCACCAGCACCAGCGGAATCACATACAAACGCCCCAGCCAGCGGCACCACGCCGCCCAGCGCGACGACCAACTCTCGAGCTCAAAATACGTGCGCACGAACCGCACATACAGCCACGCATAGGGCAACTGGATCAGGTCGCTCAACCAGCCCCACCAGGGTGGCGCCACTCCTTGATCCGCCCCAGGCCCGTTCAGCACGCCCTGCAGCCAAAACACCAGCAACAGCCCCAGCATGTAACCGGCAAAATACACCTGCGCCCGCGATCGCCGCAGTCCCCAGCCCGCCAACGCAAACCCCGCCGCCGGCAGCGTCGCTCCCGTCAGGAGGGCGACCACTTCACTGCGCGAGATGAGATCGTTCCAAGCAACCAAGGCCAGTGGCTGACTTAACATTCGCGCGACCCTGCGACCGCCGTTCACCGCTTGGCAAGCTCCGCGCCTCATTCGCCACACCCTTGCAAGTCATCGCCTTCTGACTCCTCTTCCTCGCATGGCTTCCGCGAAATCCACCCTCGCCGCCCTCGGCGGCATCGTCGTCCTCGTGCTCGTCGTCGCCCTCATCTCGCTGGTCGTCTTCCTCGGCACCGCCGTGAAGCAGACGGTCAACACCTTCGGCCCGCGCCTCACCGGCACGACCGTCACGCTCGACGACGCCAGCCTCTCGCCCTTCACCGGCCGCGGCAGCCTCGAAGGCCTCTTCATCGGCAATCCCGAGGGCTGGACCGGCCCCAAACTCGCCCAGCTCGGCCGCATCCACCTCGACCTCGCGCCCACCAGCCTGCTCGGCGACACCATCCACATTCGCGACCTCACCATCGAGCAACCGGAGTTCGTTTACGAAACCCGCCTCGTCACCTCCAACCTCGCCGAAGTCGTCAAACACATCGAAGCCGCCACCGGCGGCCCGGCCCCCGCCCCCGATACACCCGACGCCGAGCCCGTCGCCCCGGCCAAAAAATTTGCCGTGCAACACTTCGCCCTGCGCGACGCCCGCGTGTCCGTCATCGCTGGCGGCCGCACCCTCGAACTCACCCTGCCCGAACTCGTGCTCACCGATCTCGGCACGCCCGAAAACGGCCTCACCGCCAGCGAGCTCTCGCTCAAGGTCAGCCAGCAGATCCTCACCCAAATCGCCACTGCCGCGACCAAGGCCATCGCCGACGGCCGCCTGAACCTCAACAGCGCCAAAGACGCCGTCGATGCCGTGGGCAACACCCTCAAAGGCCTCCTCGGCGGCGGCAACTGACGCGCGGCGACCACCGGCCTCCGCAGCTACCTCCCTCTGCTGTAGCCGGGGTCGTCGCCCCCGGTTCGTCCAGTCAGGCCGACTCCGACTCCGGTGCCGGCACCGGACACGGCTCCCGCAGCGAAAACGCCTCCGCGCTCGGCCCCTGCGCCGCCAGCAACTCCAAGCGCCGCCGCGACTCGGCCAAACTCGGCTGTTCCCCCATCGGCACCCACCACGCCACGGCCGACGGTCCATCGATCTCCCGAAACCAACGCTCGCGTGCCTGCAAGAAACCGCCGTGCACCCCACGATAAACGTAAGCCATCGCGGCCTCGGGTGATTCCCACACCGAGAGGTTGGGCAGGATGAGCGGATCCGCATACACCGGCTCCGCCGACGCACCATCGGCGTAGGCATTCACATACCGCCAGACGAAGCCGGCCGAACGATCAGCCAAAGCGTTCACGCGGTCCAAGGCCGACGTAAATCCCGCCATCCGCGCGTCATCGAGCGGATACTTCCCGTGCGCGATGTTGAAGAGCGCGAGGTGATGAGTCGTCACAACCATTGCCGATGGTGAACGGCCCCCACCCGCCCAGTGCAACCTTCGGCGCAACTGTCACCATTAAGTCACTTAACATTTGTTAATGGCCGCGCCCCATACCCTAGTCTCCCCGCATGCCTGCTGCCTCCACCGCGCCGATCACGGTCACCTACTACCTCGAAATCCTGTCCTCCTGGTGCCTCTGGGCCCAGCCCGCGTGGGAGGAGGTCCAGGAGCGTTTCGCCGGCCGCGTGCAGTTTGAGTGGCGCATCGCCCTCATGTCGCCCGAAGCCTTTCCGACCTCCCGCGCCCAATGCGATTGGTTCTACCAACGCAGCGGTTTGCTCGTGGCCTCGCCCTTCAAGCTCCACTCCGGCTGGTGGGAAGCCGAACGCGCCGGCCACTACGAAGCCCCCAACTGGGTGGCCGAGGCCGGCCGCGATTTGCTGCCGCCCGGCGACGAACGCATCCGCCTCGCCCTCGCCCGCGCCGCCATGTTGGAAGGCCAAAAGATCGGCGACCTGACCACCGCCGCCCACATCGCCGCGGGCGCGACCGGACTCGATGCCGACACGCTCGCCACCGCCGCCCGCTCCCCTGCCGTGCAGCAGCGCGTGGCCCAATCGACCGCCACCTTCCGCGCCCACCAAATCGACCAACGCCCCACCTTCATCGTCGAAAGCAGCATCGGCGACAAAGCCGTGTTCGCCGGTCTCTGGCAGGCCGCGCCTCTCATCGCGGTCCTCGAACAGCAGCTCAGCGACGCCGCACGTTATGCCAGTCACGCCGCGCATTTTGGTGCTCCCCCCGTGAGCTGAGTTCGGACGGTTCGGAAAATCGCAAAAGGCGTTTGAACGCCCCCGGCAGATTCGTAAGTTTCTGCGTTCCTAAGTCCGGTCACCCCATCTGTCATTCCGGCCGGATCCCTCTCTCACTAACCCACCCATAGGAGAATCCATGACACACGAATCGCGTCTCAACTTGAGTTCCCTCCGCGGCTGGCGCCGCCTTGGCTTCGGCCTCGCCCTGCTCGGTATGCTCGCCGCCCCCATGTTCGGTCAAAAGAAGGACGAAGAAGCCAAAGAAGCTCCCTTCACCGCCGTCCGCGCCGCCGACTCCGACACCATCGCCATCAACAACGCCGGCCAAGTGACCCTCTCCATGGCGCAGGCCCCCAGCTCCGCCACCGACGCGAAGCTCCTCATCGTCAACAGCGCCAACTTCGCCCTCTGGTCCGCCCCGCTCTCCCGCGTGGGTGGCAAATGGACCGCGCAGCTCGACCTCCCGGCCGTTGAAGCGCTCCTCACCGGCAACGCCGTGCAAGCCGAGTTCCCCGGCGCCGCTCCTGATGGCAAGAAGGACTTCCGCGTCAGCTTCGTGCGCGACATGTTCTCCAGCGAGCTCGCCGCCACCGCTTCCCTCGTGAAGCCCAACCAACCGCTCTTCTACAAGGCCCCGGAAAAGCCCGAGCCCCTCGAGACCATCAGCTCCGACACCGACGCCGTGCACATGGGCAGCTACGCCATGGCCTCCCGCCGCTACGACGAGCAACTCTCCGCTTACCGCAGCAAGCTCATCGTCGCCAAGGCCAGCGCACACGCCCTTTGGAGCGACATCAAGACCGCTGACCGTCTGCCGGAATGGCCGGCCTCGCTGATCGCCGCGCAGGAGAAGGCCTACAAGTCCCTCCAAACTGAGATCGATGCCGTCGCCAAGCTCCGCGATACCCATCGCGCCACCGCCGAGTCCGTGGTCTCCGCGTGGAACAGCGCCAACTCCGACGCCGACGAGATCCCCCTCACCTTCCGCGCCGAGTCCTAAGACTCCGCCGCTTCATTTCGTTTCTCGTTCTTCCACCCCGTCCGCTTCGTCGGACGGGGTTTTTTGTGCCCGCCGTATCAACCGTGTGGCTACGAGCGTGAGCGAGGGGCAACGCCAGCGCACCGCCCGCCGTTCCCGCCCTCACACCAACGCATCCCGCAGCGCGCTGATCCCCTCCTCGGGGCCCATCACCAGCAGCAGGTCACCGTCATGCAGGCAGGTGTCCGGCGAGGGACCGGTGTTGCGCTCCTCCCCATGTTGCACGCCCACCACCGTCACGCCGAAGCTCGAGCGGATGCCCGCTTCGCCCAGCGTGAGACCGCACAGCTTCGACGTGCCGGCCACCAGCAAACGCGTGAAATGATGCGGCAGCTCCGACGGTCGCGTCGCGCGCTCGCCGGTTTCCGTGAGCAGCGCAATCGCCTCGGCCAGCTGCGGCTTCTCCGCCACCAGCAAAAGATGGTCATCGGGCGAGAGCGGCATCGTCGGCGGCACGTCGTAATGCGTCACCCCGCCCCGCTGCAACGCCACCACGGTCGCGCTGGTCTTGCGCCGCAGATCCGTCTGCATGAGCGAGCGCCCCACCACGCAACCGTCCTCCGGGATCACCACCTCGGCCAGCTCCACCGGCCACGGGTTGCGTCGGGTCATGGCTTTGATCGCATCGGCCACGGCCTCCTTCGCCCCACTGCGAGCTTCGGCCTCCATCGAAGACATGACCGCAAACTCCAACTGGCTCTGCAGCCGCACTGCCCGTTTCCAGCCGAGCATGAGCAGCGCGATGGTGGAGAGCGCAAACACCACCAACGACGTGCCCGTCGGGAAATACGGCGCGCAGGCGATGAGGAAGAGCGTGAGGAAGCCAAACAGGATGAGCGAAAACGCCCCCAGTCGCAGCACGTCACGCGCAGGGCCCTGCGCCACCAGTCGCAGCGCCGGCCGCGAGAGCGCAATCTCCGCCATCGCCATCGTCACCACGTCGAGACTGCGCAGGATATCCACCAGGAACGGAATCGCCGCCAAGGCCGCGCCCGCCCACAGGATCCGTTGCCAGGTCGAATCGCCCAGCACTTGGGCCGAAAATGAGGCCACGATCAGCAGCGCGTTGAGCAGCAAAAAGTTCACCCCCACCCGCACCAACGGCCGCCGCACCACGCGCAGAAAACTGCTTTCGCGCAGCGTGAAACGCACCGTCTCGATCCAGTCCAGATAGATGGCCAAACCGCTGCGCAACTTGCGCGGAGTGATCCGCTCCGCCAGGCCGACGATGCGCTCGCCCTGCGACACCGCCAGTGGCGTCAACATGATGCTCAACACCGCCACACCCGTCGTCACCGCCTTCAGCGCCGGATTGGTCACGCCGAGGCTGATCGCCAGCGACGCGATGACGAAACCGAACTCACCGATCTGCACCTTCGCCAACGCCGCCCGCGTAGCCGTCGCCGGCGGCACCGCCGCCAGCACAAAACCCGTCCAGCAAGCCAGCAACTTGCCGCCCATCATCAGGCCGGTCACCAGCAGGATGGTGCCGAGATACTGCCAGATCGCCGCCGGGTCGATGAGCGTGCCGATGGTCACAAAAAACAGCGCCGAGAAGAAGTCCTTCAACGGCGTCATCACGACCTCGATGTCGTGCGAAATCGCGCAGCGCGAAAAGATCGCACCTGCCAGGAAGCTGCCCAACGCCAGCGAAAAATGAGCGCTCTCCGCCAGCAGACTCACCGCGAAAATCATGCCCACTACAAACAGCGTGAGGGTCTCCGGATTGCCCACTTTGTTGAGCAGTCGCACCGCCAGCGGGGCCATCAATTTGCCGAGGATAAACACCGCCACGACGAAGATACCGACGAAGAACGTCGTCTGCCCCACCGCCGCAAAATCGAGCTGCCCCGACACCGCCACACCGGCCAGCACCACGAGCAAAATGATCGCGAGGATGTCCTCCAAAATGAGCACCCCCGCCGTGATCTGCGCATAGGGCCGCTGCATGTCGCCCCGCTCACCGATCAGGTTAAAACACACCATCGACGAACTGATCGCGAGGATGCCACCGAGGAACAGCCCCTCCACCGGCGACCAACCCAACCACTGCCCCACCGACGTGCCGATGAGCCCCATCAACATCGTTTGCAGCGCGAGCCCCAGGAAGGACGCCGCCGCCACCGGCCGCAGTTTGCCCAGATCAAATTCCAGGCCGATGTAGAACATGAGGAACAACACGCCGAGCTCGCTCAGCGAAGCGAGGTTGGCCGAGTCATGCAGCGGCGTGGACGGCAGCACATGCGGCCCGAGCAGCAGACCCGCCGCCAGATAGCCGATGATCGCCGGCTGCTTCAGCCAGCGAAAGAAGATCGAGACAAAAGCCGCGGCGGCCATGAGCCACCCCAAGTCGTGCAATAAATGGTGTTCCTCCATGAAAGCTGCGCCCAAGAAGCGTCACTTACCCCGTTAGCTCAAAACGAATCGGCAGATTTCAGAACGCCAGCACGAGAATCAGCGTAAAAAGAAAACCGCCGCCGAGAATGAGCCCCGCGTTGCGGCGGCTCACACCGGCTTCCACCGCCACCACTTCCCCGCCGGTCGGCCGCACCGCCGCCGTCGCCCCTCGTGTCGGCCACGCGAACGCCACCACCGTCGTCACCGCACAGCCGAGCACGTTCCACCACATCCAATGAATCGGCCAACCCGCCAGCCACACCGTGAGGTTGGCGCCGACGCCCGCCGCGACGCCGGCCATCATGCCGCCACCGCGCACGCGCTTCGTCACGAGTCCGAGCACAAAGGTCGCCAACACCGGCCCGTAGAATGCCGAGCCGATCTTGTTGATCGCCTCAATCACCGTGCGGTCGATGCTGCCCGCCCCAAACGCCATCGCCGTCACCAACGCGCCCCACGCCACCGTGGTGATCTTGCCCCAACGCAGGCGCGCCGCATCCCCCGGCCGCAACCACGGCTCCACAAAATCGCGCATGGTCACCGCCGAGAGTGAGTTGATCGCCGAGTCCAAACTCGACATCGCCGCCGCCAAAATCGCCGCCAACACCAACCCCTTCACGCCCGCCGGCAAGTAGAGCAAAATGAACTGCGGCACGAGCGCATCAAGCTTGTCCGCCGGCACCGCCGCTTGCAGCTCCGGGCTCGCCTGAAACACCGCACCCACCGCCACGCCCAGCGTGAGATACACCAGCGTGAGCGGCAGCCGCAGCACACCGCCCAACAACACCGCCCGCTGCGCCTCCCGCGGACTCGCCGTCGCCATCAGCCGCTGCACCTGGCTCTGGTCGGTCCCATAATACGACGCATACAAAAAGAACCCGCCCACCAGATACGCCCAGAACGGCACCGTCGCGCCATCGCCCAAACCCGACGCCCATTGCGCCGCCGTGCGCCGCTCCTCGCCCAGCGCCGCCCACGCCGCCCCCGCCCCACCCACTTCTCCCCATGCCACCGCAATCGCCAAACCCGCGCCGCCCACGATGAGCGCCATCTGCACCACGTCCGACACCACCACCGCCTTCATCCCGCCGATCGTGTCGTAGATGATCGCCACCACCCCGATCAGCAGAATCGTCGCTGGCAAATGCCACCCGAGCATGGGGGACAGCACCAACGCCGTCGCATACACGCCGATGCCCGTCGCCAGTCCGCGGCTGAGCATAAACACCACCGCCAGCAACCGCCCCGTGCCGACACCGAAGCGTTCGGTGAGAAACTCGAACACGCTCACCAGATTGCGCCGCCGCAGGCGCGGCACGAGGAAGAGCAACAGGAACAACATCGCGAGCGGCACCGCCAACTCGTATTGCAACCACGACAACCCACCGCCCGGGCGCAGCGCCACAAAGGCCGGAATCGACACAAAACTGATCGCCGAACTCTGCGTCGCCACGATCGAGATGCCCACCATCCACCACGCGATGCGCCGCCCGCCCAGATAATAGTCGGCATCGTCCGCCTGCCCGCGCGCGAGCCAGATGCTCAACGCGATCATGCCGCCGAGATAGACGGCCAACACCAGCCAATCGAGCGACGCCATCAACAGCAGGCCACAGCGGACAGGGGATTTTGCCAGGGGTTCATGCGGCCCGGTGCAGCAAACCATATGCCGACCACCGCACATTGGAACCGAGGCTTGACGCCGCTCGCCGCGATCCCCTCTCTACGCGCTCCCGCATGAACTTCGCCTCCACGGTATCCGCACTTAAATCCGTCCACGCTCACGTCGTGGCCGTAGTGTCCGCCGTGTCCGCCACGCGCGCACCGAGAGGAGAGTAAGTGCTTCCCACTTTGCCCCCTCCGGTGCCACACCGGAGGGGGTCTTTTTTTGGCTAAACCAGAAAGATCCGCGGCCGGCGCCTCACCGGGGAGGGCTTCACCACCAAGCAAGCCCACCCGCCATGAACACCACACCACCACCGCTGCCGACCAACATGCCGCCGCTCGACGCGACCTGTGACCGCATCGTCGCCGCGCTCACCCGCCGCCTGCGCGAAACCGCCCGCCAGATCGAAGACGTCACGCCGCTCTACGACCACGACTTCCTCATCCCCGTCGTGCACCCCGACCTCGCCGAACCCATCAGCCGAGTGAGCCGCTGAAGCACGCGAGGCACCGAGGGGCAACACAGTCGTCGGGCGTAAAGCCCGACCCACAAATAGGTTACCCTCTAGGATGTGGGTCGGGCTTTACGCCCGACTGCACTGCCTCACCGCCTCCTGACCGCTTTTTATTAGCCACAAAAAGGCACAAAAATTCACGAAAACTAAGACCCAGCGCTGGGGCCGATAACCATGGTCCCCTCTGCGCCCATCCGCGTGATCTGCGGTCCCCCCACCCACCACCTTTTTTGTGCCTCTTCGTGCCTTTTTGTGGCTATCCCTCCGTTTGCTGGGAGGCAACGCAGCGCGAGTAAACTCGCAGCCTACATTCCCGGTTCGCCCCCCGCACTGTAGGCCGCGAGCTCGCTCGCGCTCCGCCTGCCTCTCCGCCACAAAATAGCCGCGCCCTCCGAACGGGGCGCGGCTGTGATGTGATTTGCGATGGCGCGGTCGTTTACAGCTTCTTCGTCAGCGACAGATACATGAAGCGGCCTTCGGCGTTGTAGAGGTATCCTGGATACCCGTTGGTGTTGCCGCCCCAACCGCTCACGAAGGGCGGATCCTTGTCGAAGACGTTGCGCACGCCGAGGGTGAGCTTGGTGTCGCCATACCACGCGTCGTGGTTGGCAAACGCGGTGTAGTTGAGCTGCACATCCCAGGTCGTGCGCGACGCGACATCCGTGATCGTCGCCGGATCATTCGGCGCACTCGGATCCCAGTTGCCGGTGTAATCGCGGAAGCCGTCGGTATAGTGACCCGTGATCGAGGCCGACCACGCGTCGAGACTCCAACCGAAGATGGCCTGCGCCTTCCACTGCACGTAAGCATCGTCGCCGAGACCGGGCGTGGACACGTCGCCGGTCGCGTTGTCGAAGAGGATGTCATCCGCTTCACCGGCATACTCGAAGAACGGCGCGCCGGGGAATTGCTGGATCTTCACCGAATCGAGGTAGCTCGCGTTGAAGCTCACATCAAAACGGCCCCACGCATCAGTCGGCAGCACATAACTGGTCGCGAAGTCGATGCCCTGAATGTCGGTGTTGCCGAGGTTACGGAACACACCGTTGACGAGGATGATGTTGCCGGCGTTGTCGCGCTGCACGCTCTCACCCGGCAGCAGCGCTTCACCCGCGAAGTCGCGGTTGACGACGTCCTGGTGATCGACCGTCACCGTGCCGGCGCGCTCGATCTTCCACAGGTCCATTGAGAAGGTGAAGCCGCGCAGCGCCGTTGGCGTCCAAACGAAGCCGACGTTCACGCTCTCGGTTTCCTCCGGCGCGAGGGCCGGGCTCGACGCGATGCTCACGTCCTGCTCGGGCTCGGTCACACCGGTCAAGGGATCGGTCACCGGCGTGAGCGAATAGGTGAGGCCGCTGGCGAAGAGCTCGTAGAGGGAGGGTTCGCGGAAGCCTTCGCCGTAGGTGGCGCGGATCACAAACTCGTCGTTGAAGGGCAGCCACTTCAGACCGAACTTGGGCACGAAGGTATCCTTGTCGCTGGTGTAGAAACGCTCGTAACGACCAGCGAGGTTCAGCGTGAGCAACTCCGCACCCGGCACGCCGCGAGCCAGCGGAATCTCGGTCTCGGCATACCAGGAACCGATCGAACGATCGGCGTCGGTGATGTTGGCGGTGGAGCTGCCGATCACGTCACCGGAAACCCCCAGCGCATCAGGCGACTGCGTGATGGACTCCTTGCGATACTCAAAGCCGGTCGCGAAACCGACGTTGCCCGCCGGCAATTCGAAGAGGTCGCCCTTGCCGAGGCGGAGGTAGGCGAGACCCATGTCGGACTCGTTCTGGTTGTGCAGGTCGACCGAAGCGTAGTCGACGACCAGCGCGTTGGATTCGATCGGGTTGCGGTAGTAACCAAACGGGTTGTAGGGCACGGTCGTGCCGATGTATTCGGACGAGTTGGGATCGAAGATCGGGTCGGCCGCGTTGAGCACGCGATTGAGGCGCGAGATCGACACCAGCGAGTCGCGCGAAACCGTGTCGATGCGGCTGTAGCGCAGGCCCATGTCGAGCGTCCAGTCATTGAGGATCGAGTCGCTCTTGAGGCCCAGCGTGAGCAGCATCGAATCCGTATCCTCTCGGTAGATACGATTGCCAAACTCGGCCAGACGAGCGCGGGACGCACCAGAGATGTCCTGGTTGAACGGATTGAAAGGGTTGAACGCTCCAGCCACGGCCGAGCGCGAACCGGCCGCCTCTTCCCCCGGGGTCAGGAACGGGTTGGCGGTGCGCGCCGGAATGACGATGGACACGCCGCCCGGGTTCGCAAAGTTGCCGGTGGCCGACGGAGCCAGCTCATTCACCGCGTAGGTGTTCTGATAAATGAAGTCGCCGTAAGCGCGCAGCGTGTCGGAACCAAAGACCTTCTTTTCAAACGAGAGGAACGCACCCGAACGTTCATACTCGGGATAGGCACCGGCCGACTCGTTGAAGTTGTAGCTCGAAGAACGACCAGACCCGTAGGTGTAGGCCGAGGCCGGCAGGTCACCGTTGTTCTGATCACGTGCATCAAAGCTGCTCGTGAAGAACAGATCCGAGCCGTCGGGCACGCCAGTGATGGACGCGTCCGGTGCCTGGCCAAGCGCCTCGTTGGCGGCGGCGCGGGTGATCTGGATGTTGATCGGGCTGGAGTTGCTGGAGAGGAACGGCGGCACGGCGGAATACTCCCGGTCGGCCGCAAAAATGGCCTCGCGGTTGTAGTAGTTGAAGCCGGCCGTGAGCCAGCCCTGCTCGCCGGAGACGCCCGTCATCACACTCACGGTGGTTTCCGACGCGTCCTTGTGCGCGGTATTGCCGTAACCCAGCGAGACCTCGGTGCCTTCGAAGTCGCGGCGCAGGATGATGTTCACGACGCCAGCCACCGCATCGGCACCATAGGAAGCGGAGGCACCGTCCTTGAGCACCTCCACCCGCTCGATGGCCGAGATGGGAATGGCGTTCAGGTCGACGAAGGCGGTGGTGCCGTCATTGCCGATTGGATACGAAGAGACGCGGGCGCCGTTGATCAGCACGAGAGTCGCATCCGGGCCGAGTCCGCGCAAGGAGGTCGACGAGGCGGCGGGGGTGAATCCGGTCGCGTTGTTGGCCACCGGCACCGAACCCGCGTTGGCGACAGTCATGCGCTGGAGCAGTTCGCCGGCGGTGGTGAATCCGGATTGATCGATCTCCGCGCGGTCCATGATTTCGACTGGAACGGTGCGAGCATCGAAGGCGGTTTCGGTCGTGGGGATGTGGGAGCCGGTCACCACGAAGGCGTTCAGGTTCACCGTCTCTTCGGCCGTGTCATTGTTGGTGCCTTGGGCAATGGCGGCCGGAGCCACCAGCAGGGCGCAGGCAAGAAGCTGCGCCGAAGTGCTGCAACGCGAACGCATCGCGCGCGCAGTCGGTAGTGTTTTCATTTGATCTGTAGTTTGTGTAAGCGAGGGCAACCGGGCCGCGAAACGACCCCGGGGAGTTGCCCTGCGGCGAAAGACGAGCGCCCGGTGGATCGCACAAACGCTTTGCGACCAAACCCCATTCCGATCCGATCAACCGCCGTAGTGCTGCGGCCAATACCCGTCCCAATATCGGGTCAATGCGACGAACGGTGCGATCGGCGGGCCGGTGACTGAGGCGAATTCACCCCGCGCCGGGACCAATGCCCGGCACCCGGATTAACTGGCCGGCATCAGGTCAAAGGTGCGAGCCGAGTCGAGTTGGCCACCGGCCTGCGCCGGGCTCACCCGACGCGCCAGGGCGAGCGAATCCTGCACCGCGCCACCCGGGACCGGACGAGCCGCGCGGGGATCACGGGAATCCCAATAATACATGCCCGCATCGGTTTCGTAATAGAGCACCGTGTGGCCCCAGCGTGCCGCGCCGCTGCCACCGTAGTAGAGCAGCAATTGGGCATCACGCAGCGGCGCACCGGCCGACTGCAACCGTTGGAACCACGCCACGCTGCGCACGAAGCAACCGTTGGGCACTTCGGCATCGAGCAGGCCTAGCGAGGTCTCCCACGCGACCGGGCCCACCCAAGTGGCGTCGTCGTCGACCGCCACTTCGTGCCCGCGGAAACCTTCGTGCAGGTGCTGCAACACGTCGGAGAGATCGAGTTTATCCTCCTCCAGCCGACTGGCAAAACGCGACAGGCTGCGCGTGCCGTAGCGCGGCAGGTAAATCCAGAGCCGCTCGCCGAGCTCAAAGACCGTGGCCCACGCCACCCGCGGGAAGTCACCGGTGCGGCGACGGTTGTCGATGCGCACCACCTGCGCCCACAGCTCATCGTCGAGCATGGCGTGGACATGGCGGGCGGCCTGCTCATCTGCGGCGTAACGATTCAAGGCGTTACCGCTGGCGTGCACCCAAGAGGTCGAGAGGAGCGCGAGGCAGAGCAGGAGGAGGGCTTTCATGCCTGCTCTCACACGCAAGCCCGGGGCCGGAGTCGCAATTATGCGACCAACGCCGCCGGTCTTGCGACGAATGGCCGATTCCGTGCGACGAATGACTTAAACCACGTGTCAACAACAGGATCGCCACTCGAAAACCGTCCCATTACCGGGACAAACGATCCCGGATTTGAGGCCGCCACGCACGCCCAAACCGGTTTCCCGAGGGCTGGCGCGGACGCATGCGCTTACAGCAAGGCCTTCAGGTGCGTCTGCAGACGATCCTGGTAGCCGCGGCTCAACTTGAGCTTCGTGCCGTCCTGCAGCACCACCGCGTATTCCCCCACAAAACCGGGCGACAGCTTCCGCACCCGATCGAGATTCACAATGGTCGAGCGGTGGATGCGCACGAAGCGCTTCGGGTCCAAGCGCGACTCCAGCCGCGCCATCGTCTCGCGCATGAGGTGCGACTTCCCGCCCACATGAAACTTCATGTAGTCGCCCTCGGCTTCTATCCAATCGATCTCCGTCGGCTTGAGGAAAATGATCTCGCCCGAGGACTTCACCAGGATGCGGTCCTGCGCCCCCCCCTCGCCCTCACTCGCCGCCGCCGGCGGCGGAGTCGGCGGCGCGCTGTTGCTGCCTTCGTCGGCCAGTCGCGCGATCAGGGCCTCCACCTTGGCGCTGAGCGCGGCGGTTTGGCGCGAGCGGAACGCTTCGCGCACCCGTTGGATGGTTTCCGCAAAGCGGGCATCATCGAAGGGCTTCAGCAGGTAATCGACCGCATGCACTTCAAAGGCGCGCAGAGCGTGCTGGTTGTAAGCGGTGACAAACACGACCATCGGCCGCTCGTCCGGCGTGAGCTGACGCAGCACGTCGAAGCCGTCACCGCCCGGCATCTGCACATCGAGAAACACCAGGTCGGGTTTCTCCGTGCGGATAGCCTTCAGGGCGCCGATCACGTCGCCGGCTTCGCCCACCACTTCGAAGTCGCGCTCCGGTTTGAGCAGCAGGCTCACGCCGCGACGCGCCGCCGGTTCGTCGTCGATGACCAAAGCACGGTAGGGAGTGGCGGGAGAGGTAGTCATGGTGGGCAGCAAGGAGGGGTGATTCGGTCGCGGGGCGGGAGGGAAAGTCAGATGCGGCAGGGCAGGACGATGGAGACCGTGGTGCCCTGCCCCGGCTCGCTCTTGAGCACGAGTTGGCTGTGCGCGCCGTAGAGCCGGGCGAGGCGTTCGCGTGTATTGCTCAGACCAATACCTTCGCGCGAACGCACGTTCTTGGCGTTGTCGATGCCGAGTCCGTCGTCGGCCACTTCGAGGTGCAGACGCCCGTCCTTCACCACGCCGGCCACCCGCACGCGGCCCGGCCCGTTCTTAGGGGCGACGCCGTGGATGATCGCGTTTTCCACCAGCGGTTGCAGGAGGAGATTGGGAATACGCGCCTCGAGCGCTTCGGACGAAATATCGGTGTCGACGGAAAGCCGGTCGGCGAAACGCATCTTCTGGATGTCGATGTAGCGCTCCAGAAATTCCATTTCCTGCCGCACCGTCACCTCCTCCACCCGCGAGGTGTCGAGAGAGATGCGCAGCAACGCGCTCAGTTTGGAGAGCAGGCTCACCGCCTCGGTGTTACGCTCTTCGCGCACCAGCACCGAGATCGTGTTCATGGTGTTGAAGAGGAAGTGCGGATGCAGCTGCTGCTTGAGCGAACTCAACTCCGTGCGCACCAGGCGCGACTCCAGCTGCGCCGCCTTGATCTGCTCGTTCTTGTATTTGCGGTAGATCTCGAAGGTGTAACCCGAGCCGATGATCGCCCAGTAGAAGACCAGGTCGATGAGGTTGCGGCCAAAGAAGTTGCCCACCGCTACATTCCAAAACGCCGCCAACGACTCTCCTTCCCGCACCATCACAAACAGGATGCGCGCCAGATAGTAGCCGAGCATGATGAGCAGGCTCAGCGAGAAGTGGAACCCCACGCCGCCAAACCAATTGCCCATGCGCAACGGCACCACTCGCCGCAACCACCACACCACCGGCGTGAGTAAGGCCCACAAACCCACGCGCGCGTATTGCGAGGCGAGCACATCCCAGAAGGCGATCTCCGGCCGCGTCACCCGCACCGTGAAAAACACTTCGGTGCTCAGGATCAGCCCCACCACCGTCCAGACGGCGATCAATGCGATCCATTTTGTGTAGCGGTTTTCCTGCATGAAGGAGGGAAAGGGTTGAGGAGCCAGATCAGAGCCGAATGGGAAAGAAAATGCGATAAAACGCCTGCACGCTGCGACGAAATGCCCGCGCGTCTCGCCCAAGCTCCACGTCAACCAAACCGGTTTACCTGCGCCGCTGGGTCGATTCGCCCGCCCTCCAGCCCATCGGCCACCCACTGCGCCGCCAACACCGGTGCCCACAACGCGCCCTTCGCTGCCAGCCCACCGAACACGCCGCGCGCTCGGGTCGCGCCATCAATCCAGCCGACCACCGGCCGCCGATCCGGCACCGTCACGCGCAACCCGCTCAACCCTTCCACATCGCTCATGTCGCGGCCGGTCAACCGCCGCGCCGCCGCCCGCAGACCAACCAGCGATCGCGCCGAAAGCCCCGGCGACAAATCCTGCCGCTGAAAGGTCGCGCCCACCCGCACCTCGTCGCCGCCCATCGGCATGATCCATTGGCCGTCGTTGAGCACCGTATCGGGTGCGAGGCCCGGCAACACGCCGCGCAACACTTCGCCCTTCGATGGCTCCCACGTGGCACCCGCCCCGCCTTCCCCCAAGGTCACGACGCGCGGCGCGTCCGCGCCCACACACCAAATCACGGCCCGACCGCTCTGCGCCATCGTGGCCGCGTCCGCCGACTGCTCGCGCAAGCACCCCTGCCGCCACCAGCGCTCGCGCAAGGCCGCGATGATGGCGTGGGTGTCGACCTGGATCGCGCCGCGCAGCCACAAGCCGTCGTCGTCCAACGACTCGACCCATTGCGCCACCTCCGGCACATTGCAGCGCGTCGCAAAACGCGCTCGCTCCGCCGCGTCCCGATACACCCGCCGCAAGCGCAACTCGCGCACCACCGGCTGCGTCAGTCCCAGTTCCGCCGCCAAATCGCGATAGATCTGCAGCGCCTCGTCCCGCCACTCCGCAAAACGCCACGTCGGCACCAGGCGCCGTCCCGTCACCGGACTCACCAAGCCCGCGCCCACCCGCGACGCCGCCGCGAGATGGCCCCGGTCGAAGATTTCAAACGCGATTCCCGCCCGCTCGCAGTGCCACGCCAGCATGGAGCCGGCGATGCCCTGCCCGACGATCGTGAGCGGTGGCGTCATGGTCGCAAAAGGTTCAGCCGCAATGGTCACCCGGACCATGCACATGGCCGTGCTCCAGCTCCTTGGCCGTGGCCGCGCGCGTGCTGACCAGCTCCACCTCAAAACTCAGGTCCATGCCCGCCAACGGATGGTTGGCATCGAGCATCACGCCGTCGTCCTCGATGCCCACGACGGTCACGACCGGCGCGCCCGGATCGGGCGCGGTCTGAAATTGATCGCCCACCTTCAGCTCCCCTTCCACCGGCATGACGTGGCGCGGCACCTTGCGCACCTGACTCGGGTCACGCTCCCCGTAAGCCTGCGCGGCCGGCACCTCGACGGTGCCCTTCGCCCCCGGCTCCCAAGTGCGCAGCGCCTGATCGAGCCCATCGATGATCATGCCCCCACCTTCGAGATAGGTGATGGGTTGCCCGCCCTGAGACGTATCGAGCAACTTCCCGGCAGCATTTTTGAGGGTGTAGTGAAAAGTAACCACGCGACGCGTTTCGGACATATGCCCGACATGCTCCCCTTCCGCCCCCGCCCGGCGCAACGCCTGAATTGCCAGCCATACGAGTGTAGCAGCGGCCGTCTCGGCCGCTCCACCCAGCCCCTCCGGCGCCAATGCCGGCTGAAGCCGGCACTACGCCCGTCCACCGCCCGCGGCTACATTTCCCGTCCGAGTGTAGCAGCGGCCGCCTGTCCCGCGAACGCGGCGATCTCGGCCGCTCCACCCTGCCCCTCCGCCGGCGTCCCCTTTGCTCTCTTTGCGGCCTTGGTGTAAAAAAATCAAAGGCAGCACCGGACCCAAATCCCGTGCTGCCTCGTCGATAAATTCGCCCCGTCAGGCGCGCTGTTTCGAGCGGCGATCGCTTTCGCGCCAGTAGCGCTGCACCACGCCGTCCTTACACTCCACAAACACCGTGTGGTCGATCTCCACGCGAGTGCTGGTGTCAAAAATCAACAGCAGCGAGGCCTCCACGTGCTTAATCTCCGAGGCGTGGTAGCTGAGGATGTGAGTCGCTTCATCGACCTCCTCCGTGCGTGACGGCTGCCCCAGCGTGGCGATCACCCAAGCTTCCGTGGTCTCGCCCGGCACGATGCGCTGCAGGCTTTCCTCGCCGACGGTGCGACCGGTGAAGTGGCCTTCTTCATGGGAGCTGATGATGGTGCAACCGCTGAACAGAGCGGACGCGGAAACAAGCGCCAGCACGGGCGCAATACGACGAATGGATTTCATGGCAGGAGGAATGAGGTTCGGGTTAGCTAAGAACTATCACCCCTCTGCGACGCGCGCGGTTGCGGAAATATTCAGTCTTTTTCCGCCCGCAGGCGCACCGTCACGCTCTGGCCGTCAAAACTCACCACGTCTCCCGCCATCGTTTTGCGCCGCTTGCGCGTCTCCACCTCGCCGTTCACCTGCACCAACCCTTCGGCGATGACGAACTTCGCTTCGCCGCCACTGCCCACCAGATTGGCCAGCTTGAGGATCTTGTAGAGCTCGGTCGGCTCTTCGCGCACGTCGACGGTGTTACTCATGAGATTGCCGCCACCTTTTCAGCCTCACGCCCAGAGGCAAGCGCGCCGAATGCCTAGGCCTGGACTTCCATCTCCGCAGGCGTCGGCGCCCACAGACGCTCCACCGCCGCTCCTTCAGTATCCACCGTATCGATACTGTGAACCGTCAGCGATCCGCCCTGCGCGCCCACCAGGGTGAGCAGCGGACCGCTCTCTTCGTAACAGGCCTCCTGCTCCCCGTTGCGGTCGCGGTAACACACGCGGTAAGCCACCTCGCCGTCCTTCAAGCGACGCAGCCGCAGCCCTCCACCGCCCTTGGCTTTGCCTTTCGCCCCCGCTCCTTTGGCCTTGCCCTTCTGCTTGCGTCGCTGATTCGACGGCAGCGGTGGCTGCGAGAAGGGATAGGGCTCGCCCAGAATCGCCGCCGCCGCCTGCTCCAATTCGTGCACGCGCACAAATTTCTCCTCCCGTTCAAGGAGCAGCGTGTTGATGCGAATCTGGTCAGCGGGCGTCATGCCGGTGCTGATACGAAAGGGCGGAACTGAGCCGGTGCTCAGGCCTTGGACTCGGTATCGTCGTCGCCGTCTTCGGCGACCTCGTCGTCGGCTTCGATCTCGTCGTCCGCGTCGACATCGGTGTCGGCGTCGTCGGTCGATTCGTCGCCGTCCGACAACACCTCTTCGGCCTTGCGGATGGCGGCGGCGCCGCGGGTGACCGTGGCGGCCTTGGGATCAAAACCGGCGACCGGCAGCGGCGGAGCCGGGAACGGGAACGCGCCGGTCTCGCCGAGCACGTCTTCGACCTGCGCTTCGAGCGCGGCGATGCGTTCGTAGGCGGCCTGACGTTCCACGATGAGTCCGTCGATCGACTCGCGGGCGGCCAGCGCCTGACGAATCACGTCGGCTTCGGCCCCCAGCACGATGTCGCGGAAGGAAAGAGGGGTGATTTTCTTAGCCATGGGAAAGGGTTCGGTTGCGCCGATCAGTGGGCTTCGGGCCCGCTTTCAACGGCAGTGGTTAGAATGAGAGTTAAGAGAAAAAGCGTTTGAGTTTGTTGAAGATCGCGGGCGCCGCCGGGCGCTTGGACTTCGCCGCCGCAGTCCGGGTGGAGGGCGGGTCGGGCAGACTCGGATTAGCAGCGTCCACGTCAACGCTGCTCTCCGCCTTCGCCGCTTTTACGGCCGGCCGCGGCACCGCCTGCGCCCGGCGCTCACGCTCCGCCTTCACGCAGGCGCGCACCGCCGCATCGGCATCCTCGGCGTAGTCGTCCAGCAGCGCGTCGGCCGCATTGGGATGCTCCAGCACCGCGATGCGCACCGCCACCGCCGGATCGCGGGCCAGCTCGTAGAGGTCCGGTCGACGCCAGGTCGGGCACGCCCGCACCGCCATCTCCCGCACGCTGGGCAGCGGATCCGACAGCAGCACCTGCGCGGTCTCGACCGTGATGGTGCGATCATGGCGGGCTTGAATCGACGCGTGGCGCCGGAAATCGACGCTGTGCGCCATGAGAAATTCGTAGAACTCCTCCGCGAGATCCTCGCGATACGCCAACGCCGCCAGGACCGCCGGTTCGCGCGTCGCCGCCAGGGCCTCCACTTGCGTTTCATCGAGCACCGGATTGGCGGCCAATGCGGCACACACCGCGCCGGAAGCTTCGCCCACAAAGTAGCGCGTGATCGTTTCGTCGAGCACGGGATTGCCCGCCAGCGCGACGCGCACGCTCTCGGCTTTGTCCTGCGCCAACACACTTTGCAGCGCCCGCGGCAACACCTCCTGCGTGGCAACCCAGGCACGCTCCTCTTCGTCGCCTTCCAGCACCAGCGAAAGCAGGTCGATGTCGTCGAGGTCGAGCCCCTCGCGGGCCTGCCGGCGCACCTCCGGGAAGGGCGATTGCACCAGCAGATTGCTGACCTCCACCGGCAACTCCTCGCGCTGCAGCAGGGCGAGTTGCACCGCCTCGTCGTCGCTCACGGCCCAGTTTTCGAGGATGTCGTCTTCCACCGTGGCGGTCGCGACGGTCTGCAACTGCACCACGGCACAATCGTCATCGGCCAGCGCCAGCGCCACCGGGCGCGGCAAGGTCGGCTGCGCGGTGAGACGCACGCGCACCACGTCGTCGGCATCGGCCACCAGGAGGGCTTGGTGCGGCAGCCGCAGGGCCGGATTGCCCGCAAGCGCGCGGCGCACCTCCACCGCTTCATCATCCGCCAACGCGGCCAGTTCGCGACCGGGCAATTGGGGATGCGTCGCCACCTGCACCCGCACGGCCACATCGGCATGCGCGGCGAGTTCACTCAGCCGCGGCGGCGGCGTGCGCGGATTGGTCGCGAGCTGCGCCAACACCTCGGGCGGTTGCTCGACCTGCAGCAACTCCTCCAGCAGGTGGCTCGGCGACAGCGGATAAGCGGCAATGAAAGCGCGGGCTAGGACCGGCGCTTCCGGCTCAGCGATCAACTCCTGCAGGAGGCGCGACGGGATGGGCTGCTTGCGGTGCGCCGTAGTGACGGCACGGATACCTTCGGTTTCGAGGCGGGCCAGCAGGTCGGCGGCGGTGAGATCTTCGGTCGACATGGTCGTTCAGGATCGAGGCGGCGCCTCAGGCGAATTGCAGGTCCTCGGGTTGCACAAAAATTTCCCGCGGGTTGTTGCCCACCTGCGGTCCGATGTAGTGGCGCTCCTCCAGCTCCTCGATGAGCGAGGCGGCGCGGTTGTAGCCGATCTTCAGGCGGCGTTGCAGGTAACTCGTGCTCGCCCGACCCTGTGTGGCGATGACCTCGAGCGCGTCCTTGAGCATCGGGTCGGCTCCGGCTTCGAGCGTCGCGCCCATCGCGTCCTCGGAGCCGCCCGGGGCGTCCTCGGCGCGGAGCTCCACGCGGTAACGCGGCTGCACCTGGGCCTTGAGGCTGCCCACGACCGCTTCGATCTCGGCGTCGTCGACGTAGGGCGCCTGCAGGCGCTGCAAACGACCGATCCCGGGCGGACTGAACAGCATGTCGCCGCGCCCCTGGAGGGACTCCGCGCCCTTGCCGTCGATGATGGTGCGGCTGTCGACCTGCGACGAAACCTGGAAGGCGATGCGCGTCGGGTAGTTGGCTTTGATGACGCCGGTGATGACGTTGACCGACGGGCGTTGCGTCGCGAGCACGGTGTGAATGCCGACCGCGCGCGACATCTGCGCGAGCCGCGCGATGGAGCCCTCGATCTCCTGCGGCGCGGTCATCATGAGGTCGGCCAACTCGTCGATCACCAGCACGATGTAGGGCAGTTTGGCAAAACCCTCGGCGGTCGCCTTGGCGTTGTAACCGGCGAGGTTGCGCACGCTCTTTTCGGCCAGCACCTGGTAACGCCGCTCCATCTCGCGCACGAGCCACTTGAGCGCCTGACAGGCCTGCTTGGGATCGGTCACGACCGGATGGATGAGATGCGGCAGATCGCGGTAGATGGCGAACTCGACGATCTTGGGATCGATCAACACCAGCTCCAACTCGTCCGGCCGGAAGCGATAGATGAGCGACAGGATGAGGTTGCTGATGCAGACCGACTTGCCCGCACCGGTCGCACCCGCGATGAGCGCATGCGGTGCCTTGGCGAGGTCGAGCATCACGTGACGGCCGGTCACATCGACACCCAACATGAGCGGCAGATCGGCCGTGCTGCCGCGCCACGCCGCGTTTTCCAACGAGCTGCGCAAGGCCAGCGGCGCACTGTGCTGATGCGGCACCTCCACGCCCACAAATTGCTCACCGGGAATCGGCGCCTGAATGCGCACCGCGTTGGCCGACATCGCCAGCGCGATGTTTTTGTCGAGCGAGGCGATCGCCTCCACCCGCACACCGAAGCCCGGCCGCACCAGATATTGGGTCACGCGCGGACCCACGATCGCGTCCTGCACCAGCGCATCAACCGCAAAACTGTCCAAGGCGTCCTGGAGCTTGGCCTTGTCGACCGCCACGTCCTCCGGCTGACGGTAGACGCCCACGTCGCCCTCCGCCGAGCGTAGCAACTCGAGCGACGGCATCTGGTAGTTCACCAAATCCTCCGGCGTAAACGGATCCGGCAGACGCACCGGCTCGGGGGCGGCCGCCGCGGCGACCTCGGCCGCATCGGGCACGGTCACGAAACCCGACGGATCATCGGGCACCGCCCGGTCGTTCACGCCATCCCGCAGCGACTGCAGATGCTCGTAGGCATCCTCCAACTGATCGCGATGCCGCGCCCGGATCTGCGCCCGCTCCTCCAGCCGTTGCTCCAGCCCCTCGCGCCACGCCGCGAGCTGGCGCTCGTCATCGCTTAAGTGTTGATTTTGAGCAGGTTCAAGTTCCTCACGGGGTGTCTCGGGTATCGGGTCAGGCAGGGACGTGGCAGGTGTCGGCATCAGGCGAAACGACCACGCTAGGACGTTCGCCGCGCCCCCTGCAAGCAGCCGTCCAAAGACTTTTGCCCCGCCGCCCATGAGCCGATTACGGCCCATAATCGGCTCACGTTTTAGCTTTATTGTGAGCCGATTAAGCCGTCTATTCGGCTCATGTCCTTCAATTGGCAGCAGCCCGATTGGCCAAACTTCCGCTATGATCTCACGGCGGTGGAGGCCGATCTGCTGCGCTGCGCCGACCAAGCCGGGCAAGTGACCGGACTCCTGAAAGGTCTGGATGCCCACGACCGCACCGACGCCTTGGTCCAGCTCATGGTCGCGGAAGCGGTCAAAACCTCCGCCATCGAGGGCGAATACCTGAGCCGCCCCGACGTGATGTCTTCGGTGCGGCACCGGCTGGGACTGGCCGATGCCCCGCCCCCGCAGACCGACCGAGCCTCCGCCGGCGCCGGAGAAATGATGGTCGCGGTGCGCGAGTCCTGGGATGCTCCCCTGACTGAAGAGACCCTGTTCGCCTGGCACCGCACCCTGATGCAAGGCGATCGCCGCGTCCTCGCTGGCGCATGGCGAACCCACGCCGAACCGATGCAGGTCGTCTCGGGCGCCGTCGGAAAAGCGAAGCTGCACTTCGAAGCCCCGCCCTCCGCCCAAGTGCCCGCGGAGATGGCGCGGTTCATCGCGTGGTTCAACGACTCCCGCCACTCGCTCGGCGCAGCGCCGGTGCGCGCGGCGGTCGCCCACCTCTACTTTGAATCCATCCACCCCTTCGAGGACGGCAACGGACGCATCGGCCGCGCCCTCGCCGAAAAAGCCCTGTCGCAAGGGCTCGGTCGACCGGCCACGTTGAGCCTCTCGCGCACGATCGAGGCACACCGGTCACGCTACTACGACGCGCTGGAGACCGCGCAGCGCAGCAACGAGATCACGCCGTGGCTGCATTACTTCGTCGCCACGGTGCTCGCCGCCCAGCACGACGCCGAGGCGCTGGTTATGTTTGTGCTGAATCAGGCGCGGTTCTTCGATCGCCACCGCGACCACCTCAACGCCCGCCAGCTGCGCACCGTGCGACGCATGCTCGATGCGGGTCCCGGTGGCTTCGAAGGCGGGATGAACGCGCGCAAATACGTCTCGCTCAACCGCGTCTCCAAAGCCACCGCCACCCGCGACCTCCAGCACCTCGTCGAGCTCGGCGCCTTCGTCCCCGTCGGCGCCGGCCGCAGCGCCCGCTACGAACTGGGGCTCTGATTCGCCCCCGCGCGCCGCGCTCTAGCTCCTCCCCGTCGCCCCAGAAAAGTGACAATTTAATTAGCTTCCTATTAATTAGAATGCTATCTCTTGGCCATGACCAAGCTGGATAACGAGCGCCGCGTGCTGACTTCCTCCCTGCTCCACGCAGGCCGACAGTGGCGGCGCGTGGCCGAACAGGCGATGGCCGCCCAAAACATTTCCGAGGCCCTTACCGCTCCCTTGCTCTGGATCAGCCGCATGGGCGGAGGCGTGAAGCAGGTGCAGTTGGCCGCCCAAATCGGTATCGAGGGTCCGTCGCTGGTGCGCTTGCTCGACCAACTCGAGAAGCTCGGCCTGGTCTCCCGCACCGTCGACCCCAAGGATCGCCGCGCCAAAAACCTGTGGCTCACACCCGAGGGCGAAAGCTTGGTCAGCAAGGTGGAGGTGATCCTGGTCAACCTGCGCAGTCGCCTGCTCGCCGACGTCCCGCGCGCCGACCTCGAGGCCACCATCCGCGTGCTCTCGCTGTTTGAGACGATCGACTGCCACAGCTTCGCCGCGCAGCTCGAGTCTCCTCGCCGCCCATGAGCGCTTACTGGCCGCATTGGCGGGACTGGTTGTTTGGCGCGAAGACCTTCTTCTCCGCGATGCTGGCGCTGTTCATCGCGCTGTCCTTCGACCTGCCCAGTCCCTACTGGGCGGTGGCGGCGGTCTACATCGTGGCCAACCCGCTCGCCGGCGCGACGAGTTCCAAGGGTCTCTTTCGAGTCATGGGCACCTTGATCGGCGCGAGCGCTGCGGTGCTGTTCATGCCGCTCTTCGTCGATACGCCGATTCTGTTCAGCCTCGTCGTCGCGGTTTGGACCGGCTGCCTGCTGTTCATCTCCATGTTGGACCGCACGTCGCGCAGCTACGTGTTCATGCTCGCTGGCTATACGCTGGCCCTCGTCGCCCTGCCCACCGTGGGCAACCCGGAGTCCATCTTCGACGTGGCGCTGGCGCGGTTTGAAGAAATCGAGATCGGCATCACCTGCGCCAGCGTGATCGGCGCGATCGTGTTTCCCACCAGCGTGGGCTCGGTGCTGTCGGCGCGTATCCAAACGTGGTTGGGCGACGCGGCCGATTGGGCCGAGTCGATCCTGCGCGGCGACGGTGCGAGTCTCACCACCCCGCTCTCGCGTCAGCGTTTGGCGGCCGACGTAGCCAACCTCGATCTCATCATCAGCCAACTCGGCTACGACGCGGCCACCCGCGACCTCGCGGGCGCCGCCCGTGAATTGCGCGGCCGCCTGCTCATGCTGTTGCCGACGCTCTCCTCGGTGGCCAACCGCCTGCACGCGCTCGCCCGCCGTCCGCAGGGCATTCCGGCCGATATTCGCAGCCTGCTCGACAATGTCGCCGCGTGGATGCGACGCGACGCCGAGCCCGAGGAGGCCGAGCTGTTCCGCGCCCGACTCGAGGAACTCGAACCCACCGCCGCCCGCCAAGGTTGGGACGACCTCATCGTGACCGGCACGCTCGAGCGCTTGCGCGAGTTGATCGACCTGTGGGAGGACTGCCTGTCGCTGCAGCGCCGCATCGCCGCGCGCGAACCCGCAGCCGTTGCCGACCATCCTTTGCGCTATCGCCGCGCAGCCAACGGCGCCCGCCATCACGACCACGGGCTCATGGCGTTCAACGCCGTCATGGTGGTGCTCACCGTGTTTGCCGCGTGCCTGATCTGGATCTACTCCGGCTGGGACAACGGCGGCGTCTTCGCCATGATGGCCGCGGTGGCCGCATCCCTCTTCGCCCAGAGCGACACGCCGGCGAAGTTGATCGTGGGCATGTGGGTGTGGACGGTGGCCAGTCTGCCAATCGCCGCCGGTTATGTGTTTGGGCTCATGCCCCTCGTGCACAGCTTCGAGATGCTGGTGCTGATTTTCGCCCCGCTGTTCCTCATTTTCGGCGCGCTCACCAACCGCCGCGCCATCGGCACCGCGTCCAATCTCATCATGCTGCACGTCGCGTTGTTCGTGCCGCTGCAGAACCGCTACAGCGGCGACTTCGCGACCTTCACCAACTCCGCCCTCGCCAACCTCGCCGGCATCACCTTCGCGCTCGCCTGCTCGATGATCACGCGGCCCTTCGGCGCCGAGCTCGCCGCCCACCGCCTCGTTCACGCCGGCTGGCGGGATCTCGCCAAACTCGCCGAGGGTCGCCACCGCCAGGACCACGCCACCCTTTCCGCCCGCATGCTCGATCGCCTCGGTCGACTCGTGCCCCGCCTCGCCGGACTCGACAACGCCCGCCTGTCGCAGGTCGACGGCCTCGCCGAGCTGCGCATCGGGTTCAACATCCTCGCGCTGCAGGAGCAGCGGGCGCAGCTGCCCACGGCTGCCGCCACGACGGTCGACGTGACCCTGCACGATGTCGCCCGCCACTACCGCGCCCACCGGCCGCATCACGCCCCGCCGCCCCCCTCACCCGATTTGCTCACCCACATCGACCACGCCCTGCAAGCCAACCTCGGTGACCACCCGGCCGGCCGGATCGCCATCAACGCCCTCGTCGGCCTCCGCCGCGCCTTTTTCCCCGACGCCGCTCCGCCTGATTTGCACACCGCCGACTCCCACTCACCCACGCTCCGCCATGCATGCTGAACTCAATCTCTACGGCGTCTACGTGCCCACCTTGCTCGTCTTGGCGGTGACCGCGCTGGTTCTCCAGTTCGGCCTGCGGCGCCTCCTCGCCCTGGCCAACGCCTACACCTTCGTGTGGCACCGCGGCCTCTTCGACATCGCTCTTTATGTGGTCCTGCTCGGTCTGCTGTCCGCGCTCCACGCCCGCCTTTTATGAAAACCTTCGGGAAACAACTCCTCCGGGTCACCATCACCGTAACCATGGTCGTAATCGCGGCCTTTACCGTGCGCCACCTCTGGATCCACTACATGGACGAACCCTGGACCCGCGACGGCCGCCTGCGCGCCGACATCGTGGGCGTCGCGCCCGACGTCTCCGGCATCGTCGGTGAAGTCTTTGTGAGCGACAATCAACGGGTCGCCGCCGGCGACACGCTCTTCGCCATCGACCCCGTCCGTTTTGAACTCGCAGTGCGCCAGGCGCAAGCCCAGCTCGCCACCGCTCAGGCCGCCCTCGATCAGGCGGGCCGCGACATGGCGCGCTACGACCTGCTCGAACGCACCACCGCCGTGCCCCGCATGGAAATCGAACAGGCCCGGACGCGCGCCGCGCAGGCCCGCGCCGATCACGACCGCGCGCTGGCCGATCTCGATCTCGCCAAACTCAACCTCGCCCGCTCCCGCGTGACTGCGCCCGTCGCCGGCATCATCACCAACTTCTCCCTGCGTCCCGGCAACTACGTGACCGCCGGCCAGGCCGTCACCGCGCTGGTCGACGAAGCGTCGTATTATGTTTCCGGATACTTCGAGGAAACCAAACTGCCGCACGTCAAACTGGGCGACACCGCCACGATCCTGCTCATGGGGGAATCGCGCGAACTACGCGGCCACGTCGTCGGCATCGCCGCTGGCATTGTCGACCGTGAGCGCTCCGACTCAGGGGACCTCCTGGCCAACATCACGCCCACCTTCAGCTGGGTGCGCCTCGCCCAACGCGTGCCCGTGCGCATCGAGTTGGACGACGTCCCGGCCGACCTTCCCCTCATCTCCGGCCGCACCGCCACCATCATCCTCCGCCCGTCGGAAGGCTGAACCGTCGCGCGTGACCGGCGACGCAAAGTCGCCTTCCCGCTGTAGCCGGCCTCGGTGAGGCCGGTCCCAGGGTCATCGACCCCGGCTACAACGTCGCGATGGGGCGCCCACCAAAGCCCGTCCCTGCCCGTCTCCGCTCACTCGATCGTCTTCAGGTGTTTGGCGGGGATGCCGCCGACGACGGTGTTGGCGGGAACGTCTTTTGACACCACCGCCCCGGCCGCCACGACGGCGTTTTCGCCGATGGTCACGCCACCGAGGATCGTCGCGCCGGCGCCGACCCAGACGTTGCGCTTGATGTGAATCGGCGCGGCTTTCAGCGCGTGCCGCTCCGCCGGCTTGAGCGGATGACTTTCGGTGAGCAGACTCACTTTGGGCGCGAGAAACACGCCGTCCTCCAACGTAATGCCACCGAGGTCGAGGAACACGCAGTCGAAGTTGATGAAGACGTTTTTCCCGAGCTTCGTCTGCCGACCGTAGTTGGTGTGAAACGGCGGGAAGATACCGAAGCTCGGGTCGAGCTCCTGCCCCGTGATCTCACTCATCAAGGCCCGCATTTCGTCCGGATCAGCTGTCTGGTTGAGCCGCAACACCAAGGGCCGGGTCACCATGGCCGCTTCTCTGAGTCGCGGGCACTCCGGGTCGTCGAAGGGCACGGTCTCACCGGCGCGCAGGCGGGCAAAGATATCGGGTGAGGAATGGGTCGAGGTGGACATGGCTAAATTGGGACGAGGTTCGGGAGACGAAAATGCGCCCACCCGTTGATCGAAGTGAACGCGAGACTCTCGGGCAGGTGGACGCCGGCCTCAAGGTGCCGATCACTCGGCGCGGGTTTCGAAGACTCTCTTGAAGACCGACACCGCGGAAAAGGCGTTCGGCCAACCGGCATAGAAGGCGGCCTGGGCGATCACTTCACCGGCCTCGGTTTGGGTGAGTCCGTTGTCCATCGCCTTGTTGAGGTGGAAGGTGATCTGGCCGGCCTGACCGTTGGCGATGAGCGAGCTCACCGTGACGAGACTGCGGTCGCGCGGTGCGAGCCCGGGGCGGAGCCACAGATCGAGGAAAAGCGGGTCGGCGGTAAACATCACCAAGCCGGGCGAGGTCGGGCCGACCATGGCGTCGACGGTGCTGGCGCGCTTGGCCTCGGCCTCTTTGTCCAAGGGCAACAGCTCGGGCGCGACCGCCGGCAACTGGTCCTCACCGATGCCGCGCTCGGCAAAGATGTCGGCCACCACCTCGATCGCGCCGGTGGCGTTGGCCCAGCCGGAGTAGAACGCGAGGTGGGTGATGAGTTCGGAGATTTCGCCCGGCTTCACGCCGTTATCGAGCGCGAGGTTGACGTAGGTCTTGAGGGCGGAGGTTTGGCCGCGGGCCACGAGGATGCTCACGGTGACGATGCTGCGATCGCGGGGGGAGAGCTCGGGACGTTGCCAGAGTTCGGCCAGACTGGTGCGCTGGCTGTATGCCGCGAGCGCGGGAGAGACGCGCTCCAGGCCGGATTCGACCGGCGTGGAGGCAGGTTGGGCTTGGGTGGAACTCATGAGGAGAAACGGCGCGAGGGCCGCGGTTAAAAGGGTGGAACGAACAAGTCGGATCATGTGCTGAATGGGTCGGAGTGAATCGCCGCCAGCGTCACTTGAGATTCGTCGTGAAGAACTCGGTGAGCTTGGCGAAGGGGATCTTATCCACTTGGTCGTAAAGGTCCACGTGGTTGGCGTCTTCGATGATCAAGAGCTCCTTCGGTTCGGCGGCGTTGGCGTAGGCCGTTTCGCTGAAGTAGCGGGAGTGCGCGTCGGCGCCGTGGATGATGAGGGTCGGCCGCGGCGAAATCTCGGCGATGTAGGTGAGCAGCGGCATGTTCATGAACGAGAGCGGATTGGTGATCGTCCACGACGCGTTGGAGTTGATCGAACGCGGGTGAAAACCGCGCTCCTTCGACTTGTAGTAGCCGGCGTAGTCGACGACGAACTGCGGCTCGCCGCCCGACAGTTCGAGCGAGACCGGACCGTAGGCGGGCTCGCCGGCGGCGGCGTCCTTCCAACGTTGTTCGCCGAGTTGTTCGAGGGTCTTGGTGCGCTCCTCGAGGGTCATGCTGTCGAAGTAACCGCGGGCCATGACTCGAGACATGTCATACATCGTGCTGGAGGCCACGGCCTTGATGCGCTTGTCGATAGCGGCGGCGTTGAGCGCCATGCCACCAAAGCCGCAGATGCCGATGATGCCGATGCGCTCACGATCAACCTTGGCGTGCAGACCGAGGAAATCGACGGCAGCGCTGAAGTCCTCGGTGTTGATGTCGGGCGAGGACACGTTGCGCGGTTCGCCGCCACTTTCGCCGGTGTAGGACGGATCGAAGGCGAGCGTCACAAAACCGCGCTCGGCCATGGTCTGCGCGTAGAGACCGGAAGCCTGTTCCTTCACCGCGCCATAGGGTCCGCTGACGGCGAGGGCTGCGGCCGACTTGTCGCCGAGATCCTTTGGCAGGTAGAGATCGGCCACGATGGTGATGCCGTAGCGGTTCTTGAAAGCGACTTTCTCGTGGTCGACCTTTTCACTCTGCGGGAAGGTCTTGTCCCACGTCTCCACCACCTCGGCGGTGAGCGGAGCGGTTGCGGCCATAAAGATCGGGATGAGGGTCTTTTTCATACCCGGCAACCTACCCCCGAATCGGGCAGGCTGCTTGCGCGAATCCGCTCACGCTGTCGCGATTCTGCTCAAATACGCCGGCGGCAGGTCGCTCTGGTTGTGCTCGCGGTAAGCCTGCGGCGTGGTGCCGGTCTCGCGCCGGAAGACGTGGGCAAAGTGACTCGGGCTGGCATAACCCACCTCCAGTCCGATCTCGATGATCGGCCGGGTGGTTTGGCGCAACAGCTCCTGTGCTTTCGAAATGCGCAGACGGATGAAATAGCGCGACGGCGAGAAGCCGGTGTTGCCCTTAAACATCCGCGAAAAGTGCGACTCGCTCATGCCCACCTCGGCGGCGAGTCGACCGACCTGGATGCCTTCAGCGAGGGCTCCTTCCATCAGGCGCAGGACCTGTTGCAGGTGAAAGGCGGGTAGCGCCGTGGCCCGCCGCGGTTGCGGACGCTCGTCATCGCGGTAAGTGCGCACAAGATGCAGCGCTAGCGCCTGGGCGACGCCTTGCACAAACGACACGCTGGCCGTCCGTTGTTCCACCAACTCGCGCCGCAGCATCTCCAACAACGCCAGGATGGTGGGGTCGCGTTCGCCATTAAACTCGCGCAAAAGCGGGATGCCCGCGCCGGCGCCAAACAACTCCTTCGCCGCGCGCGCCAAAAGCGGCAGCCCGATGGTCACGTGCATCACCACCACCGGTTGGTCGTCAATGGCCTGCCAGCGGAGCTCATACGGCTCGGGCTCGGTGATCAAAAACAAGTCGCCCGGCTCGACCTGATGCATCTCCCACTGCCCATCCACTTCCCGATCCTCACACCGCAGGTGCCCGGAAATCTGCCACTGCAGCTGCGGCTCGGCCACCGCGGGAATGAGCATCGTTTCGCTCACCGCCGGACGATGGTGAATTTCCACCAAGATATCTTGCCACGCCGCACCTTCGCCGAGGTGCGTCATCCGCCCCGGGAAGTATTTGCGGTGCTCGACCGCAGAGGTGCTCAGCGGGACGTCCATCGGCATCAACCTTCCGCCCGCAGCACCTCCAGTGGCGGGTGATTCGTCACGCCCCGGTTCGACATCAGCCCCGTCAGCAGCGTGATCGCCGACACCGTGATCACAGCCACCACCAGCGTCACCGGCGAGGCCACCCCGACCGTCTCAAACACAAAGTGCGCCAGCAACCCGTTGGCCACCACGGCGAGGCCGCAGCCCACCAGCGCGGAGAGCAGACCGAGCACGGCATATTCGACCAACTGAATCTGCCACAACTGCCGCCCCGTCGCCCCGAGCGTGCGCAACAGCACGACTTCGCGCAGGCGTTGCAGACGACCGCTCATCATGGTGCCGACCAGCACGATCACGCCGGTCGCGACCGTAAAGAGTGCCATGAACTGAATCACAAACTGCACCTTCTCGAAAATGCCATCGAGGGTCTCGAGCACCAGTTGTAGATCGATTGCGGATACATTCGGCAACGCGGCCACGATCGCCTCCTGCACCCGCGCCGAATGCGCCGGATCGCCCACGCGCGTCGCCGCCACGTAAAACTTCGGCGCCGGCTCCAACACGCCCGCCGGGAAAACCACAAAGAAGTTGGGCTCCATGCGTCGCCACTCGACTTCGCGCAAACTGGCCACGCGCGTCAGGATCGATAGGCCCTGCACGTCCCATTCAATCTCGTCGCCGAGCGCGACGTTCATCTGCTCGGCGACGCCCTGCTCCAGCGAGATCGGCACCACGCCGGAGCCATCGTATTCGACCGCACTCACCCACTCGCCCGCCGTGATGCGCTCCGTGCGCTCGTTCAAATGATCGCGGAAGGTCGAGCGGTATTCGCGCCGCAGCGTCCAATCCGCGACGTTGTTGTCCCGGTCGCGCAGGATCTCGCCCACCGGCGTGCCCCGCACCTGCGACACGCGCATGGTCACGATCGGCGCGTCGGCCAACATTGGCGCGTCTTCACGCACCAGAATCTCGCGCAGCGGATCGATCTGGTCGTCCTGAATATCGAAGAACAACAGGTTGGGACGATCGCTGCCGCCCGCGCCCGCGATCTGTGCCAGCAGGGTCGCCCGCGTCAGCGCCAACGTCACGATCAGGAACGTGCCCAAGCCCAGCGCGAGCAACAGCAACACGGTGCGATTGTTCGGTCGGTGCAGGTTCGCGATGCCCTGTCGCCACACATACGGCGCGCGCTTTGGGGTGAACCGTCGCGCCGCCCACGCCACCACTCTGCCCAACAGACCGAGCACCAGAAAACTCACGGCCAGCGCGACGATGAAACCCACGCCCACCTGCCACCGCGGAGCCTGCCGCAGCGCAAAACCCGCCACGATGGCCACGATGCCGCCGTAAACGACCCAGCGCCACGGATCCCGGTTGGCCGCCGCCTCGGCCACCGCCGCCCGAATCGCCACCAGCGGCGACACGCGCCGCACCGCCAGCAACGGCAGCAGCGAAAACAACCCGCAGATCAACAGACCCGCCCCCGCGCCCTTAAACACGACCGGCCAGATGATGCCAAAGTCCACCTCCACCGGCAGCATGTCCGCCACCAATCGCGGCAGCGCGAGCTGCACGCCCACGCCCACCGCCGCACCGACCACCGAGCCGATCAGACCGAGCGCGAGGCCCTGCACGAGATACACGCCGAAGGCCGTGCGGGAACTCGCGCCCAAACAACGCAGCACCGCGACCGTCGGGATCTTCTGACGGATGTGCACATGGATCGCACTCGCCACGCCAATCGCGCCCAAAAACAGCGCCACAAATCCCACCAAACTCAGGAACGAATACACGTTGCGCAGCGCGTTGCCCAACTCCCGCTTGCGCTCCTCCACCGTCTCGTAGCCGAGGTGCTCATCCGGGTAGGCCTCGCGCATGCGCCGCTCCACCGCCAGCGGATCGCTGCCATCGTCAAACACCACGTAACGCCGGTGCCGCGCCAGGCTGCCCGGGCCGAGCAGCCCCGCGCCCTCCAGCTCGTCGTAGGGAATGAAGACCCGTGGCGAAAGCATTGCCACCATCACCGAATCCCCGGGGATCTGCCGCAGCGCGCCCACCACCGTAAACTCCTCGTCGCCCAGTCGGATCGGGTCCCCCACCGCCACGCCAAACTGCGCCATCAGGGTCTCTTCCAACACGGCCACCTTGCCGCCCGCCGCGAGCTTGGCCGGCGCATCGGCCGGCACGGTCTCGAAGTCACCATAAAATGGATACCCGCCTTCCAGCGCCCGCAGCGTGGCCAGCCGCGTGCGGTTCTCCGCGGTGGGGAAAACGATCATGGTGGACAGCGCGATCTCGCGCGCCTGCTGCCCGCCCATGGCCTCGAGCTCGGCGAGGATCTCCGGTGAAAACGCCGCCCGCCCCTGCACCCGCAGATCGGCCCCGAGCAGGGTGCGAGCCTGCGCATCGATCGCCTCGCGCAGATTCGCATTGAAGGACCCGATCGCCACCAGCGACGCGATGCCCAGCACGATGGAAAACGAAGCCAGCACCAACCGCCGCCGCGAAGCCCGCGAATCCCGCCAGGCCATTTTCAGGATAAAACGCATCTGCTAGATTGGGGTTAAACCACGAAACACACGAAATACACGAAAGGGTTCAGAGGACGATGCGTTCGCTTTCGACTTTCGGGTAGTGCCCAAAATTCACGAGGATGCCCAATTTCATGCCCGTCGACTTGAGGTAGTTGTGGACCTGCGCCCGGTGCTCATCGGTCAGAGCCGATACCGCTTTTATCTCTACGATAATTTTCCCGAAACAAACAAAGTCCGGCGAATAGGTCTGCTTCAGCGTTCTGCCCTTGTAGCTCAGTTCCAACTTGGGCTGAGCCACAAACGGTAGTCCCTGATCCGCAAACTCCAGCTCCAGGCACTCTTGAAAGACCGCCTCCAAGAAACCGCATCCCTTCTCCCGGTAGACCTCAAAACAAGCTCCCATAATTCGGTAGGATTCATCCGCATAAATGACGTTCTGCATGACAGGCCCTTTCGTGTATTTCGTGTGTTTCGTGGTTAAAAATCTCCCTCGACCACTTCGCCGTTGCGGAGGCGGAGGACTTGGGCGCAGAGCTTGGCCAGTTCTAGGTCGTGCGTGACCATCACCAACGTTGTGCCTTTTTCGTGGTTCAGGCCGAAGATGAGCTCCTGCACCGTGTGCGCCGTAGCGCCGTCCAGGTTACCTGTCGGCTCATCACAGAAGAGGATCTTGGGCTCGTTGATAAACGCCCGCGCCAACGCCACGCGCTGCTGTTCACCGCCGGACAGCTGCACCGGATAATGGTCCGTGCGTGCGCCCAGACCCACGCGCGTGAGCAACTCCACCGCCTTGGCCTCGGCCGCCGCGCCACCCGCCCCGCGCAGCTCGAGCGGCACCAGCACGTTCTCCAAGGCGGTGAGCGTGGGCACCAATTGAAAGTTCTGAAACACGAAGCCCACGTGCTCGTTGCGCACCCGCGCGCGCTCGTCCTCGCTCATCGCGCCGATCGCTTCGCCAGCCACCATCACCTCACCGCCCGACGGTCGATCGAGGCCGGCGCAAAGGCCCAGCAACGTGGTTTTACCGCTGCCCGATGGACCCAGAATCGCGAGCGACTCCCCCGCGGCCAGATCGAAGCTGACTTCGTTTAAAACGGTCAACGCCCCCGCCGCCGTGGGGTAGCTCTTGGTCAGGCGCTGGACTTTCAACATGGATTGAACACTCATGAGCGAAGGCGCGAACGAAACCCCGTGCCTCCCGATGTGCAAATGACGAAGACGCTTCGCCTCCCCTTTCTAGTTCTCGCGTTGATCTGCGGCAGTGCCGCCACCCGCGCCGACTCCAATACCGACGACGTGCAGACCATCCTGTTCTACGGCGACAGCCTGACCGCCGGCTACGGCCTCAATGACCCCACCGTCACCGCCTTTCCCGCCCTCATCGGCGACAAACTGGCGGACGCCGGCCTGCCCTACCGCATCGTCAACGCCGGCCTCTCCGGTGAAACCTCCTCCGGCGGCCTGCGCCGCATCAACTGGGTCATGCGCCAGCCGGTCGACATCTTCGTGCTCGAACTCGGCGCCAACGACGGCCTGCGCGGCCTCCCCCTCGATCTGCTCGAAGCCAACCTCCAAAAAATCATCGACCGTGTGCGCGCCAAAAATCCCAACGTGCAACTCGTCATCGCTGGGATGCAGATGCCCACGAGCATGGGCGATTACGCGAAGGACTTTGCCGCCATATTCCCGCGCCTCGCCGAGGCCAACGACGCTACGCTCATCCCGTTCCTGCTCGACGGCGTGGGCGGCGTAGCCGAGCTCAACCAAGCCGACGCCATCCATCCCAATTCCGCCGGACACCGCATCGTCGCCGAGACAGTCTGGACGCACCTTGCGCCTTTGGTATCTCCTTGAGTTGCGTCGATGTTACCCCCGCCCCTCACCCCATCCTGCTTCCGCTTCGTTCTGGCCTGCCTGTTCGGCCTACTGACAACAGGCCTACCAATCTGGGGGCAAGCGTGGTCCACCAACGCCGCCGTCGGCTTCACCCACAACGACAACGTCACCAACTCGGCCCAAGAGGAAAAGGCCGACTCCGCCGTCTTCGCCTCCGTCGACTATGGCACCCACCGCCTGCTGAGCCGCGACCTGCAGGGTTCCTTCAAACTCACCGCCGCGAGCACTCACTGGCTCGACTACGAGGGCCTCGACCTGAGCGACCTCACCGCCACCGCGGGTCTGCGTTGGAAGTTTGGCCTCGGCCCCTACGCGCCCCGCCTCGACACGCACGTGACCGTCGGTCGTCTGCTCGCCCGCGTCGACGAATGGTCGGGCAACCAGTTGCGCATCGACACGCAGTTTTCCCGCCGCCTCTCCCCCGCCTGGTTGCTGGCCGCCTCGGTCGAGTTGAATCGGCTCGATGCCAAACGCGCCGTCTATTCACACACCCAGTGGACCTACGCTGCCGCGGCTCACTACGACCCCACGCCGGACTGGCGCATTTCGCTCCGCCTCCGCCATCGCCAGGGCGATCAACTCTCGTGGTGCCGCAACAGCTGGCCGTCATTCGCCGGCACCCCCCAATGGCTGGACGGCATCTTCGGCGGTGACTGGTTTCCCTACCGCACCGAGGCTCGTCTCAACGGCGCTTCCCTCACCGTCTCCCGCGCCCTCGGCCACGCCAGCTCGATCTCGGCGGGCGTTGAATCCACTCGCTCGACCTCGTCAGCCCACAAAACCTACCGCAATACCGTCCTCACCCTGCAATTCGTCCATGCGTTCTAGCCACTTAACCTTTCGCATCGCACTGCTCTTGCTCGTGACCGCCGGAGTTCGCGCGGCCGACGTGGAAATTCAGGTCAACGACCAGAAGCAGGTCCCGATCGCCGAGCTTGCCGTCTGGCTCACGCCGCTCGACCGGCCAACGCCACCGGCTCCCTCGAACCTCCACGCCACCGTCAAACAGCAGGACGAAGAGTTCACCCCCTACATCTCCATCGTGCGGGTCGGCACCGAGGTCGCTTTTCCCAATCTCGATGACGTGCAACATCACGTCTATTCGCTCTCCCGCCCCGCTCAGTTCGAGATTCCGCTGCACGGCGGCAACCAGACCGAATCCGTCGTGCTCGACAAACCCGGCATCATCCCCGTCGGCTGCAACATCCACGATTGGATGATCTCCCACATCGTCGTCGTCGACACGCCGTGGTTCGGCCAGACTGACGCCGACGGCCGCCTCCGTCTCACCGATCTGCCAGCTGGCCGCTACACTTTGGAAGCCTGGCATCCACGCCTGCGCAAATCTCACTCCGAAGAAATCACCCTCGCGGCAGGCACACCGCTCACGGTGCCGCTGGAGCTCAAACTGCGTCCCGATCGCCGGCTGCGCCGCGCTCCCGATGCGGGTGGCCACGGTTACTGAGCACCGCCACCGGCCGCCGTCCTCGCGCGTATGATCCGCTTCCGCAGCTTCCGCGCGACCCTGCTGACGGTGCTCCTCGCGGCCGTCGCGGCCACCCAGATCGCGATCTATACAATGGTCGCATTCGTGAACCACCGGGAGGCCCGCCGGGAGATTGAGACCGACCTCGAAGCGGCCGCCATTGCGTTCGAACGCGTCTCCTCCGACCACGTCCGCCAACTGGCGATCAGCGCCACTGCCGTCGCCCGCGACTACGCTTTTCGCCAGAACTTTTTCACCTTCCTCGAAGACGCCGAAACCCTGCAGTCGGCGATGGCCAGCGCCCGCGATCGGATCGATGCCGACCTCAACGCTTGGGTCGATCTCGATGGCGCCACCATCACCGCCCTGCCCGCCGCGCCGGACGACCTGTTTGCCGAAATCGTTCTCCGTGCCGACGAAAGTGAGGAAGCTCGCGCCACCGGTTACATCGAACTCGATGGCGAACTCTACGTCGCGGCCGCCGTGCCGATCTACGCGCCGACGATCGTCGCCTGGTGGGTGGTCGGCACCCGCGTGGACTCCACCCTCGCCTCCGATCTACACGCCATGACCGGTGTCGATGTAAGTTTCGCCAACACTCAGGGACAAATCACTGCGTCTTCCCTCGAAGCGCCTCTGCGCGAAGCCCTGACCCGACAGGTTCCCGGCCTCACCATGGACGACAGCACCATGCAGCAACTAAGCCTGCAGGAGCAGAGCATCCTGGTCCGCGTCCGCCCCGTCCCCCTCGATTCCGGCGGCCACCTGCTCACCCTCCTGCAATACTCCCTGCACGAGAAACTAGCCCCATCCCGCCGCCTGGGCCGCCTCATTTTCTTCGTCAGTCTCGGCGGCATCGCGGTCGCCGCCATCCTCGGCGCCGGACTCGCCCGCCGCCTGAGCCGACCCGTGCAGGCCCTCGCCCACCACACCCAACTCATCGCCGCCGGCGACTACACCACCCGCCTCGAACTCAACCGCCGCGACGAGCTCGGCGACCTCGCCCACGCCTTCAATGCCATGAGCACCGGCCTCGCCGAACGCGACCAGGTGCGCGACCTGTTGGACAAAAACGTCTCCCCCGAGGTCGCCGCCGAACTCATGCGCGAAGGCGCCGCCCTCGGTGGCGAGGAACGCGAGGTCACCATCCTCTTCGCCGACCTGCGCGGCTTCACGACCTTTGCCGAAGACCTGCCTGCGCGCGATGTCGTGGCCCAGCTCAACCGCTACCTCGACCGTATGACCGCGGCCATCGAGTCCGCCGGCGGGGTCATCGATAAATTCATCGGCGACGAGATCATGGCCCTCTTCGGCGCGCCGGTCTCCGCGCCCGACTGCGCCCATCGCGCCCTCCAAGCCGCCCAAGCAATGCGCAGCGCCCTCGCCGAGCTGAATCGCGAATTTGTCGCCGAGAGCCTGCCGCCGCTCGCCTTCGGCATCGGCATCAACTCCGCCCGCGTCATCGCCGGCAACATCGGCTCCCACCGGCGTCTCAACTACTCCGTCATCGGCGACGGCGTAAACCTCGCCGCCCGCCTCCAGGCCCTCACCCGTCGCGAGGAGTTTGGCACCGATCTCATTCTCAGCGAATCCACCTTGATCGCCGCCCGCCGCCACGCCCCTTACCCCTCCCGTGACTTGGGCAAACACCTGGTTAAAGGCCGCCACGAACCGGTCCGTATCTACACCCTTGGCGACTGATTTCGTCTTTCGCCTCTAACTTCAGCTAGTGGGCGACGCCACCGAGGTTACAATCGCCTGCTATTTAGCAGCTTACGCGTTCCGAAAATCGTTTTTACAAAGTAAATGCAAATGGATGTCCGCCTTGCCTTGCCCTCGGGACTCTCCCATAACCGCAGCATGAGTCGTCAGCGTTTTCTCTCCGCCTGCGCCAGCTTTCTTCTCCTCCCCACCGTTTGGGCCATCGAACCCGCCGTGCCGGTGACGGCCGAGTGGACCGGCGACAACCCCGAGGACAACTACTGGTCCGACTCCGCCAACTGGCTTGATGGGCAACTGCCGAGTTTCGACGGCATGACCGTCGCTTACTTCCCCGGCCTCCTATTCAACTTCGGCGACGAGATCCACATTGCCCTCGATAGCTACCCCGACGTCGCCGCGCTGAACTTCGATTCCGGGGCCAACTACGCTTTCTCCGCCGACTATGTGGAGCTCACCAATGTCGACTTCACGATCCGCAGCTATGTTGAAGTCGCCGGCGGCTTCGAAGGGCCCTTGATCTCCCAACCTTCCGCCGCCGCCCTGGATACCGCCTACGGCTACTTCCCCTCCGAAATCCTCTTCGACTACAGCGTCAACGTCATCGCCGATAACACCGACTGGTATGTCCACGGCAGTGCCGAGGTCGAAATCGCCGGCACCCTCACCAGTTCCACTCAAGTGCGCAAATCCGGCACCGGCATGCTGCTGCTCTCCGGCTACAATTCCTCCGCCCTCTCCGGTGAAGTGCTCCTGACCGACGGTGTGCTGGGCATCGGCAGCAGCGAGGCTCTCGGCAATGCCACCCTCACCATCGGACCGAAGGACCAGAGTCTCTACCTCTACCCGGGCCTCGTCGCGGTCGACTACGATCAGACGATCAACAACGCCGTCACCGTGACCAACTACCTCTCCACCTACGAGGACGAGGACTATCAGGAGAACGAGCTCAACTTCGCCGGCACCGTCACCCTTCTCGACGACACCCTCATCGAAAACTACGGCGGCCTGCTCTCTTTCGAAGGCAGCGTCATTGAGGAAAACGAGGGCACCGCCGTCACCGTCTACGCCGACCGCCCCGTGCTCTTCGGCGGCATCACCGACTTCACCGGGGGCCTCAATGTGCAACAAGGTCAGGTCGTCTTCCTCGATGGCGACAGCCTGCCCACCGCGGGTGATTACACCGGCACCACCTCCAGCTACATCGGCCTGATCGAAGCCACCCTGGCCGACCAAACCGCCTCCCTCACCGAGTTTCTCTCCCGCTTCGATCCCACCGGCTACCAAGGCGCTATTGGCTTCGATACCGACCCCGATTCCATGGTCGTCAACAGCTACGCGGGCGACCTCGACCTGAGCGGCCTGCACCCCGATGTCACCCTGGGCTCCCTCACCCGCGCCGAAATCACCGGCACCATCACGCCCGCCGGCACCAACTACCGCTTTGGCGGCGGCGGCGGCGAACTCCGCGTCGGCTCCACCCTGTCCGACGGCGAGAGCCCGCGCGGCATCCAAGTTTATTCTGCCTACGACAGCGCCCTGACTGTCTACCTCAATTCGTCGGCTAATAGCTTCACGGGTCCCGTCGAGGTCGCCAACTCCGCCCTCATCTTTGGCAACGCCCCCGGCACCCTCCCCACCGGCGCCAGTCTGCTGACCCAGCAAGGCGGTTACATCGGCCTGCAGGACGACACCCGCACCATCGCGTCCTACCTCGGCCAATGGAACAACCAGCTTGCCCAAGGCTTCATCGGTTTTGATTCGCAGGACAGCAGCTCCCCCCGCCTCATCACCGAAGACATCGATCTCTCCGGCTTCACCAACAGCGGCTTTTACCTCGCCACCACCACCGATGTCATGCTCCAGGGCGCGATCACCCTGCCCTCCACCGCCACCGCGTATCGATTTGCCGGTTACAAAGGCGGAGCGCTCACCGTGGCCAGCACCCTGACGGACGCCAACGAGACCCCGACCGCTGTCTACATCGGCGACTACAATACCTCCGCCACCGGGTCGTTCCAATCCGAGGGCAGCATGGAGTCCCGCTATTCGTCCGTCACCCTCGCTGGCGACAACACCTACACCGGCGGCACCTACCTCTCCAACGGCGGCTTGATCGTAACCCACGACAACGCACTCGGCACCGGCACCCTCTCCGCCATCGGCGGCGGCTACGGCTTCACCGACTCGCTCTACTACGGCGAAGAACCGGAGCTCTACTTTGAGGAGTATCCTGTCCTACGCGCCGGCAGCGTCGACTTGGTCCTCGCCAACGCGATCGAGCTTTCCGGCAACCTCATCGTCGACACTCCCTACCTCGAGACCGACTCCAACTTCACCCTCGACGGCGACATCTTCGGCAGCGCCAGCCTCATCAAGGCCAGCGGCGGCACCCTCAACCTCGGCGGCAACAACAGCGAGTTTTCCGGCGGCATGCTGATCATGGAAGGCACCGTCAACATCGACACCGACACCGCCGCCGGTTCCGGTCCGATCGCCATGGGCTACGGCTACGGTCAAACCCTGAACTTCAACTCCGCCAACCCGACCATCGGGGGCCTCGTCGATATCCTCGACGGCGAGGAGTTTTACATGTCCACCGCCTTCGTGCACTTGGCAACGGGCACGACCCTCACGATCGACCCCAAGGGTCTGGAGCTTGAATTCGGCGGCTACATCAGCGGCGAAGGCGCGCTCGTCATCACCGGCGAAGGCGAACAATCCCTCACCGGCGGCAATTCCTACACCGGCGGCACCACCATCAGCAATGGTGCCACAGTCTACGCGAGTGGCAGCAATGCCTTTGGCAACGGCGGCGGCGAACTGGGCACGCCCTCCGTCACCCTTGACGGTGCGACCCTCTACATCGATAGCGACGCCACCTTCAACCCCGTCAACGCCAACCTCGTCTTCGGCCCCAACGGCGGCACCCTAGGCGGCAACGGCCGCCTCACCTTCGACAACACCCTGCAGGTCGGCGACAACGCCAAGATCGCGCCGGGCTTCTCCATTGGCCACCTCCAGCTAGACGGTGCGGTCGAATTCGCCAGTGGCGGCGGCCTCGAAATCGAACTCGGCGACGCGTCCAACGGCGATGTCATCGCCGACTTCCTCGTCGCCGATTCCCTCGCCTTCACCTCCACGGCCATCGATCCGTTCAACATTTTCCTCACCAACGAAGACGGCATCGTCCCCGTGAATTTTGATCCCAACGAGAGCTACACTTGGTTGGTCTTGGGTTCGCTCACCTCCATTTCCACCTTCGATCTGGATATCATCAACTTCAGCATCGATACCGACCTGCAGGCCCTCGCCGGCGACGGCTTCTTCTCGCTCAGCCTCGCCAACGACATCGGCATCCTCAGTGATGGCCCGCTCGCTGATAACCTCCTGCTGGTCAACTTCACCCCCGTGCCCGAGCCCTCCACCTACGCCCTCTTCGGCCTCGGCCTGGCCATCGTTGGCTGGCACGCCTGGCGCCGCCGCCGCGCGTAAGCAAACGCGTCTCATCCCTTCGACCAAAAAAGGCCGGGCGACGTCGCCCGGCCTTTTTTGTGCCTCCTCTGCGAGACCTCTTATCGCACCAACCGCTCGGCTGCCGCGATCAGCGCCAGCAGCTCCTGCCGCCGGCCTCCGGGATCAAAGCCCATCGCGCCCTGCGCCCACTGCTTGACCTCGCCCAACGTCAGTCCCGCCCGTCGCGGAGAGTCGCGCAGCACCATACCAAACCCCGCCACCGCCGACGCAAAGCGGAAGTCCTCCGACGCCGCCGCGAAGCTCCGGTCCTCATCCACCAACGGATAACTCCACTGGCGACTCACCTCCCCGTTCGGCGTCTTCGCCCGCACGTGCACCACGAGCAGCTCGTTGTCGATGTCGGCCCCCAAGGGCACGTCGTTCACCGCCGCCGCAGCCGCGGTCGTTCCGGTCGCCGGTTGGTAGCGCAGGTCCGCCAGCTCCACATCGATGAACTCCTCCGGCAACGCCGAGCCCACCGGCACAACCTCATAGAGCGCCGTCACCGCCTGACCCGCGCCCACTTCGCCGCCGTCCTTGCGATCATCGGCAAAATCCTGCCGGGCCAGCGCACGATTTTCGTAACCAATCAGTCGATACGCCGCCACCCGCCGTGGGTTGAACTCGACCTGCAGCTTCACGTCCTGCGCCACCGTCGCGAGCGTGCCTTCCACCTGCTCCACCAACAGCCGCCGCGCCTCCTGCTCGGAGTCGATGTAGCCATACTGCCCGTTGCCGCGATCAGCCAGCGTCTCGAGCGTCTGGTCCTGCAAGTTGTGCATGCCAAATCCCAGCGCGGTCAGGAACACGCCGGTCTGCGCCTTCTCCGTGATGAGCCGCTCCAGATCACCCACGCCGCTTATGCCGACATTAAAATCGCCGTCCGTGCAGAGGATCACGCGATTGATACCGCCGTCCACAAAGTGCGCCTTGGCCACATCGTAAGCGAGTTGGATGCCGTTCTCGCCGTTGGTGGAACCGCCCGATTGCAGACCGTTCAAAGCTCGCTCGATCTCGCTACGATTCGTCATCGGAGTCGACGGCAGCGCCAGTCCCGACATGCCCGCGTAAGTCACGATCGCCACCCGATCATCCGGTCGCAGTTGATCGACCAGCAGGTGCATCGCCCGCACCGCCAGCGGCAGCTTGTTGCTTGCCCCCATCGAGCCCGAGACATCGAGCAGAAACACCAGATTGGCCGGCGCGCGCATCGCGTTACTCAGGTCCCGCGCCTTCAGGCCCACCCGCACCAGCTTGTGCTCGGGCGCCCACGGCGCCTGCGCCACCTCCAAATGCGCCGCCATTGGCCCCTCATCCTCGCTCGTCGGCGGAGCGTAATTGTAAGTGAAGGCGTTCACCAACTCCTCGATGCGCACCGCATCCATCGGCGGCAGATCGCCGTTCTGCAGGAAGCGACGCACGTTGCTGTAACTTGCCGTGTCCACATCGGCCGCAAAGGTCGAGGTCGGCTGCGCTGTCGGGATCTGCCACGCCGACTCCCGCACCGTCGCATAACGTTCGGTGTTTGCCACCACCCGCGCCGGCGGCGCCATCAGCGGGCGGATGTAAGAGCTGTAGGACCGCGACGAGAGGTCGCTCCTCAGGCCCGGTAGCGCCGGCGCAGACAACGTGCCCGTCGTTTGCCCCCACGGGCGGTTCGAAGCATTGCCACTCGCCGCGGTCAACTCCGTCCCATTGCCGCCCATTCCCAATGCCACCAGTTCAGGCTGATCCGCATTGAGGGTAACCGTGTCGCCGCGCTGCTTCGCCGCCTGCAACGCCTGTTCCCGACTGATCTGCACGACCACCGCCGGCAGGTTCGTCGCTTCGAGCAATGGTGCATCCATGGTCACCCAGCTCGGAGCTTCCGTCACCGCAAAGGACGACGATGGCTCAACTTCACGAGATTCCACCGGTGCCGCCGAGAGCGTCCCCGCCCCCTTCACCGCCACTTCGTCATCCGCCAACTCCGCCGCCGCGACCGACGGGGCCGGAGCCGGCACCGTCGCCGGGGCCACGCCATCCGTCGCACTCGGCGCCGGCGGCAAGTTTGTCAGATCCAAATCGTAAGTGATGACCTGCTCCTGAGCTCCCGGATTGTTGCGGTTATAGACCACCATCATCACCGCAAAACCTGCGGCCATTAGGCCCGACACCCAGAACACCGGGAAACGCACCACCTTCTTGGGCGTAAACGGATACAGCTCATCCTTCAGCTCCGAGGGTCGCACCGGCTCGACCTCCGGCAACGCCTCCGCCGCCAACACGCCTTCGAGGTCGTCGCCCATCGCACGCACGTCCTCCACCACGGCCTGCAGTGCCGGATCGGCCGCCACCGCCGCCGCCACGTGGCGGGCCTCTTCGCCCTCCAGTTCACCCAGCGCATACGCCGTCAATCGCGGGTCATCGGGACTCATTTGCCTGTCGTTCATCGTCGTTTCCTCGTCGTTTTAAATCTCGTCTGGTCGCGCGGATCAGGGGCGTTGCATCGCCATCTCCTGCCGCAGCTTTTTCACCGCCGTGTGGATCAGAAAACCCACGTTGCTCACCGAGAGTTCGGTGATACGGCTGATTTCCTTGTAACTGAATCCGTTCTGAAACTTCAGCCGGATGACCTCCTGTTGGTTGGCCGGCAACTGGTCGATCATCGCCAGCACCGCCTCGCGCCGTTCCTCCGCCTCCAGGTCACGCCCCGGCCGCGCTTCGCCGGTCGTCACTTTCTCCACCTCGCCTTCCGCAAACGCCCTCATGCGGCCCTCCTTGCGGAGGACGTCCATCGCGCGGTTGCGACAGACGGTGTAGAGCCATTCGACGACGTGGCCGTTGACCTGCTCCGGCGGTTGCTTGAGCAATCGCACAAAGGTGTCCTGCACCACATCGCGGGCCCGTTCTTCATCACCGCCCACCAGCCGCGTCGCATAACGCACCAGCGGCGCCTGGTGCTCGCGCACCGCCTCATCGATCCAAGATCCTGCGTGTTCATCGTTTCCGGTCGGGTTCATGTGACCTGCGCAGGTAAAGACGCCTGAGGCGTGGGTTTATTAGGGATAAAGTGGGGACGCTCCGTCGCGCCTCATTTCACGAGCAATACGTCGACCACGTTTCGCACAAATTGTTCGTCCGAAAGTCCATCCACCGTTTCCGGCGGGAACTTGGTCACGGCCCGAAAATGCGCCGCCAGCTCGCCAAACAGCGCCAGGCGCGCCCGGTCCTCCAACTGCTCCCGCCGCCGCAGCGCCTGCCACGCCACCCGCGCTTCCTTGGCCGACACCGCCTGCCGCAGTCGCGCCACCACCGGTGCATGTCCGCGCAGGGAGTTGTATTTGTTGTCGCCCAACAGCCCCAGATCCGGACTCGGCTCCGTCTGCTCCCACACCACCAGCGTGCCCGCCACCAAATCCCCCAACCGCTGCCCGCGCGCCGAAAGCAACGCCGCCACACCGCCGACCGCATACGCGCCGGGCAACGCGTCCACAAACCGCAGGATGTTGCGCAACAGCACCTGCGACAGCGTGAGCCGCAGCCCCCGCGCGTCCACCACCCGCAGCTTCATCAGCCGCTTGCCCAGCGTCTGCCCGCGCCACGCCCACTCGGTGAACACGCGGTAGCCTTGCGAGAGCAGAAAATACAGCACCACCGTCGCCCCCCGCGCGAAGTCTCCGGCCAACAGCTCCAGCAGCCCCATCACGATCGCCACCAGTCCCCACGCCACCGTCACCACGCCCCAGTCGATCAACAGCGCCACCATGCGCAGCAGCGGACTCGCCAGCCGCAGCGAGAACGACACGCCTTCCGGCGTGCGCAAGCGCATCTCCGCCATCCGTGCCACCGGCGCCGCCCCCGTCATCGCCGCCCTCCTTTCGGCAACGCCCGCTCCGCACCGCGCCCACTCCAACCGAGGTAGGCGATCAACGCCGTCAGCTCCAGCAGGCCCATCGTGATTTTCAGCCAATACGGCAACACCGGCTCGTGATATTGGGAGATGAACGACTCCACGATGCCCGCCCACACCAACATCAACGCCGCGCCCACCGCCAACGTCACCACGTCCCCCGCCACCGCGCGCAGACGATCGGCCAACCGCTGGCGTTGCCCGCGTCCCAGTAGTGCTCCGGCCAATACGAACCCCGCCTGCCCGCCCACCAGGATGGCCGGCAACTCGATCGATCCGTGCGGCAACAACCAGCCGAGCAAAAACGTCGTTTCACCCGCCAACACGTAGTCCACCACCACCGCGCCCAGGATCACGCCGTTGTAGAACATCAGCACCAGCGTGCCCACACCCCAGGTCAGGCCGAGCGCCAGCGCGGTCAGCGTCACCTGCGTGTTGTGGGTCATCAACTGTCCGGCAAAGGTCGAATGGTGCCCACTCGGCGAGCGGCTCTGCGCCTCCTCCTCCGCCACCCGCTCCGAGGGATCCCCCAGCAGATGCGAAAACGGCATGATCACGGGCTTGGCCTCCGGATCAAACGCCACCGCCGCGCCCCCAAACGCCGCGCCCACCAGCATCAGCGCCAAGGCCAACCCAAAGGCTTTGCGTTGCCGACGCCACGCCTGCGGCAGCGTCACCCGCAGCCAGCGCCAAACCTGAAAACGCTCCCGCCGCACTTCGCCGCCGTGCACTTCCGCATACCCGCGCGCCACCAGCCGCTCCAGATACCGCTGCACGTCCGGCTCCGCCGCCAGGGTCGACAGTCGCGCCAGATCGGCCGACGCCCGCAGGTAGAGCCGCTCCAACTCCCGCGCCTCCTCCAGCGTCATCTCCGCCCACGGATCCTCCGCCCGCCGCGCCAGCATCTCGTCCAGCCGCAACCAGCCGGGCCGCTCCGCCGCGATGAATTTGTCCAGATCCACAATCACAGCGCCTGCCTCCGTTTCACTTCGAGATACTGCGTGACCAAATGCCCCGCCAACGCTTCGTCATCCATCATCGCCACCGTCGCGCCCTGCGGCCGCAGCAACTGACTCACCTTGCGCAACTCCGACCAGCGCAGATGTCCCGCCAGTCGCTGATACACTTCGGCCGTCTCCGTCACGGCCTCGCCGGCGAAGAGCGGCTGCACGCCCGGCGGACGCACCTGGTTGATCATCACCAGATGCTGCCGCGCCAGCGGTCCAATGTGCCGCGCAAATTCCTCCGCCAACACCGGATCACTCAGGTCCGTCAGGAAAAACAACAACGCCCGCCGCCTCAGTCGTGTGCGCAGAAACCGCACGATCTCCGCCGGGTCCGGCGTCTCCGGCACCGGCTGCAGCGTGTGCACCGCCTCCCGACACGCCCCGTAATGCGCCGCTCCATTACCCGCCCGCAGAAACGCCCGCACGCGGCTCCCATACGCCACCAGTCCGAACCGATCCCCCTGCCGCTGCGCCGCCTGCAGCAAAACCAGCGCCGAGGTCAGGTAACGCTCCAACACCGTCGTCGTGATGCCGTCCATCTGCACCGGCCGCGCACTCAGTCGCGAGGTGTCGAGCACCACATAAATCTCCTGCGTGCGCTCCGCCTGAAACACCTTCGTCACCGGATAACCCTGCTTCGCCGTCGCTTTCCAGTGGATCTCATCAAAACCGTCGCCGGGCTGATACTCCCGCAGCTTCTCAAACTCCCGCCCGCGCCCGATCGTGCGCGTCACCTTCTGTCCAAACTGACCGCGATCGAGGAACATCGCCGCCATCACCGCCCGCTCTTTCAACAGGTCCGGATACACCCGCAGCTCGCACGGCAACACTCGCCGTTCCCGCAGCTCCCAAAAGCCCCAGCACGACCGCAGCTCACACGCCGCCCGCACACCATAAAAACGTCCCCGCGCCGCCGGCGTCGCCTTCCAGTCGACATGCGACTTCGCCTCCTCCGGCAGGGTCAGCATAACTTCGTCCCGTTCGTCCGTAAACCCGCCCGGCAGCGCCAACGCAAACCGCAGCCGATCCGGCGTGCCCTCCCGCCGCGCCAGATGCACCCGCAACGTGCCCGCCCGGTCCTTGGTGAAGCGCACCACCTCCGCCACGCTCAGCTCCGGCGTCTTCACCGTCTGCAGACTCCAAGCCAGGTCCACCAACGCGACCAGCAGCCAGCCGCCCAGCGCCAACAGCCACGTGCCCGCCAACTCGTCCCACGCCGCACACAGCAAGGCATACAACGCCACCACCGCCACGCCCGCGAGCAGGCGCCGCCCCGGCACCACACTGGACTGCGGGCCTTCCGGTTGCGGACTGTGCACGGGCTCAATCATCGTATCCGTTCATTGGTGACATCGACCATCATGGTCCGTCCTCACCGCGGCACCGGCACCTGTTCCAGCAGGCGCTCCAGCACTTCGTCGATCGTCAGGCCTTCGATTTCAAACTCCGGCCGCAGCACCAGACGATGCCCCAGCACCGGCTCGGCCAGCGCCCGCAGGTCGTCCGGCGTCACAAAGTCGCGCTCGGCCAACGCCGCCTTGGCCCGACCGCCCAACAGCAACGCCTGCGTCGCGCGCGGTCCCGCGCCGACCATCACACTTTCGTGCTCGCGGGTCGCCCGCACCAGGTCGACCGCGTAAGTCACCACCTCTTCGCGCATCGTCACGCTCTGCAGCACCTCGCGCAGCGCCGCGAGTTCGCCACCGGCCAGCGCGGGTTGCACGCCGCCACTCGCCAACACCTTCTCGGGCGTCTCCTGGCCGAGCAAACGTTGGGCCAGTTCCAGCTCCTGCTCCCGGTTGGGCGCATCCATCTGAATCTTCACCATGAAGCGATCCTTCTGCGCTTCCGGCAGCGGATAGGTGCCTTCGGAATCCGCCGGATTCTGCGTCGCGAAGACCGTGAAGTTTTCATCCAACCGATGCGTGTCGCGATCAATCGTGACTTCGCGCTCCTGCATGGCCTGCAACAGCGCCGCCTGCGTCTTGGCCGGCGCGCGGTTGATTTCGTCGGCCAGCAGAAACGAGGTGAACACGGGGCCCTTGATCAGGGTGAAGGCGTTCTCCTTCAGGTTAAAAACGTTGGTGCCGGTGATGTCGGCCGGCATGAGGTCGGGCGTAAACTGCACGCGCCCGCTCGGCACACCGAGCACCGCCGCGAGCGTGCGCACCAGCAGGGTCTTGGCCACGCCGGGCACGCCTTCCAGCAGCGCGTGCTGCCGCGTGAGCAGGGTGACGAGTGCCAGCTCGATGACGGCCTCCTGTCCGATGATCACCTTGGCGATCTCGGCGCGGGCCGCGTTGAGGGTGGGAACCAATTTTTCGAGAACAGGATTCGACATAAAGCGGAGGATTCAGAGGGGCGGTTTGGGGGAAGGGTCAACGCGGCCGCAGCTCGCGGGAAATCTGGTTGTATTCATCGACTGGTGACAGTCCGGGCTGACGCTGCAGCCGCTCGTGCTCGCGCGGCGGGGCCGTGTGTTTCCACTCCGTCACGCAGGTGTCCATCACTTTGCCGGGCGGCACCGAGCGGCGCAGCAGCGCTTCGAGGCCGGCCGTCGGTTCGTAGGTAAGATCGAGCGTCGCCGGTTCCGGCGGCTCCGGCAGAAACAGCACCGTGCGCCGCCACACCAGCAGGAGCGCCCACAGCGCGATCACGATCAACGCGCCCGACAGGCCATACCGCCGCGCCAAGGCCGCCAGACCCGGATCCTCGCGCACACCGAGATGCGCTTCGACAAACTCCACCTGTCGGCTGCCGTCGAGCAGCCAGCGCACCAGCGAAGGTTCGGGAGCGACATGCAGCGCTTCATTGCTGAGCGGATACGTTTCGAGCATCACCACCAGCGAACCGCGGCCCAGCGCCCGCTCCATCACGACCGGGCGACCGCCATAGGTGTAGAGCACCTGCCACGAGCCTTCGACGTCATCCATCCGCTCGAGCGCGGCATCACTCCGCCAGCGCAACGCCGACGGCAGTCCCCGCTGCCGCGCTGCGTCGGTCGCGGTCGCCAACCCGCGGTCGTCGTGCACGTAGCGTCGCCGCAACGCAAAACCCAGCGAAACGAATGTGCCTTCCGTGGACTCCGCGGTGTCGTTTGGCAGCGGATCCGCTTCCTCCTCCGCGTCGTTGTCTTCGTCTTCGTTCGGGTCCCCGATGCCCTGATTTTCCCCGAAAAGGTTGGCCACATCCCGGAGCGGTCGAAAGGCGAGCACCACCCGGTTCCCGGCGTAAGCCGCCCGCTGCAGCGCCTGCCGCGCGTCGTTGCCCATGCCCAGCCACTCGCCTTCCGCCGGCACGAGTCCGGCCAGCAGCACCACGCGGTCCGGCGTGTCCCGCAGATCGGCCAGGTCACGCTTCCAGCGCGTCGCTTGGTGCCCCGGCAACTCGTTGATCGTATCGTGCAAGACCCGCAGCCCGAGCCGATCCGCCCGCAGGCTGGAGTAGAGCGGATACAGGTCGCGCGCGATCCGACGATGATAGGTCTGCACAATCACCGCGCCCAACAGCACGATCAGTCCCAGCAGCGCGACCCAGGTAAAACGTGACTTCATCCCACCGCCCTTTCTGCCGGGGCCGACGGCGCCGGCGTCTGCCGCAGCTCCGTCCACCATTGTTCGGCTTCGTCCACGCCTGCCTCGGCACGGCCATACCACACCCGCTCGAAGCCCTGGCGACGCCCGCGAAACCCGGTCACCACCGCCGGATCGTGCGGCACGTTGCGCGCCAATTCACGTTCGTAGGTCAGGTTGGTTTTGGCCGGATCCAGTCGCAGCCAATCCTCCGCCGCCAGTCGCGCCAACTGCGCCAAAAACAAGGCCCGCCACGCCAAGCGCCACTCCCCGCGATCCATGCACTCGCGCGCCAACTGCAGCCAGCGATCCCACGGCAACTGCGCCGCGTGCACCCGCTCGTCCCGCAGATCCGGCACCGCCGCCTCAGACGGCGCCGCCATGACTTCCGGCACGACCTGCATACGTCCCCTCTTCACCGCCAGCCACACCAGCCAGCCGAGCAAGAGCACGATGCCGAACAACACGATGTAGAGGAACGGGGTCAGCCAGGAGCCGCCGCCATCGTCGTCTCGCACTCGGGTGGGCCGTTCCTGCACGACCGGCGCGTTGTCAGGCTTCGTCCAGCTGTCCAACCAGTCGGTGACGCGCCTCCAAGTGCGCCGGATCGAGTCGCGCAACGCAACCGCCGCATCCCGCGCCGACTCCGCCATGTCCTGCATCCATCCTTTCTCCGCCAACTCATCGGGCGGCGGCGGCAGGGGCTGCAGGTTCCACTTAAAATCAGTTTGCTGCAGCGCCCGGTCGATCGCCGCCTGCACCTCCGCCTCGGACACGTCCATCCGGCTGGCGTCGCCTTCGGCCGCGCGCGCCGGGTTGCTGCCGATGCCGCTGCCCGCCAACACCAGCGCCACGAACGCCACCGAAACCACGCGGGCCGCCCGACTGCCCGCCAGCAGCGTTCGCAACTCCACCCGTAGGTCACTCGCCTCCCGCCGCGATTGCCCGTAGAAAATCCGCAGCGTGTAGAAGGCCTTGATCAACGGATCCACCGCCATCCAGGCCAACATCGTCACGACGAGCAGGAAGGTGGAATTGAGCAGCAGGATGCCGCGCGTCGCGAAGAGGTTTTCGATGCCGAGCAGGCGGTTCGCCAACCACGGCAGCAGGTAGAAACAGGTGGCGAGGTTCACCCAGACGATGAGGCTGCCGAGCGAAACCCACAGCAGGCCGAGGTGGTTTTGCCCGGGCCAGTCCATCGCCCGCGCCCGCGACTCCCCATCGAGATTCTCCGCGTCACCCAGGACCGTCGCGCTTTGGTAATAGGCCATCACCCAACCGAAGGGCAGCGTCAGCGCCGCCATCGCCGGCAGCACCACCAGCCCCCACGCCTGCAGTCGAAACTGCGCCTGCGCTCGCCGTGTCCAACGCCGCCAGGACCATGGCTCCGCCGGACGTCCGTGCCGCAGCGCCAGCAGCCGCGCCGCGCACTCGCTTTGCATGCCTTTGAGCCAGAAAAAGAGCCCCACCAACAACAGCGCCAACCACGCCTGCTCGCCCGCCGTGGGCTTGAGCCAGACCCAGCGCGACCAGACCCACAACAGCCCCGTCAGCCACGGCACCACACCGGCCAGATACAACACCCACCAACCCGCCGGCGCCTGCCGCAGCAGATGCAGGGCCTCCTCCACCATGGCCACGCCACCGATGCCTTCCCTGTCCTTCAGCGGCTTGGACTGACGACGCGCCGCGCTCATGGTCCGCCCTCCTGCCAGTGGTCCCACAACGTCGCGTCATGGGTCGTCGGCGGAATGCTCACCGCAAATCGCCCGATCAACAAAAACACCGTCCAGGCCAAGAGAAATGCTAGGCCCGACAGCACCCAGCGTCGCACCACCGGCCCGAAACGTCGCCGCGGTTTGCCCGCCTCCGCTTCCGCCGCGAGAAGTTTGCCGCGACAGGGCGCACAATAAATTTTGCCGCCGTGGGTGGAGACGCACTCCCGACACAAGGCTCCGCCGCAGCCGAGACACTTCGCCACCGCCTCACGTTGGGCGTGGCGCATGCAACGTCGCTTTTGCACCGGCGCCGCCCGCGTCGGGCTGGCCGGCTCAGCGCCGTCCGTCTTCGGCAGGGGCGGAACGTTCATGCGGGCGGTGGAGGCGGCGAGGCAGCACCACCGTTATCCGCGGAGTCGTCGTCGGAGTTCGGGATTACGGTCGGAGTAGGCGTAGGCGTCGGGGTGGGGTCCGGCATCGGCGGCACCTCCACCGGCTCCGCGGGCACCTGAGCCGCGCTCACCAACGCCGCCTGCGCCTCCTGGATCAAGGGCTCGATCTTCGCCCGCACCCGACGCCAGGTCCGGCGCCGCCCCACCGGTCGTAGTTCCTTGGTCTGCAAGGCCGTGCTGACCGAAACCACGCAACTGGGACCTTTGATGAGGTTCACCACCAGCACCAAAAAGCTCGGGACAAAAAGGAAGGCGAAACCGATCCAGTCCGCTATCGCCGCTTCCATCGACTTGTTGGTCACCAGATCCGCCAACAGCGGCATGAGCGACAGCCCAGCGATACAGCCTCCGATGAGGTTGAAGTAGAAATAACGCTTCGAGGGCCGCACCAGGAAGGCCTGAATATCGCGCAGGAAAAACCGATAATACGATTCGGAGAACCCGCTCGAACTCACCACCAGCAAGTGGTCCTTGCCCCGCCAAAGACTGTCATAGGTGCCGAGCCCAGAGCGGGGCCGGGTGAGCCGATGGTAACGTTTTTCCTTCTTCGCCATGCGCACTGCGCCTCCGTTTAGCGGGGAAATCCTCCGACGAAGACCAACGTCCATCCTACGATCTCGATCAACGCCACCGCGGCCGCGATCAACATGCGGGCTTTGCCCCCCCCCACCAGACTGGTCGGTTTTTTCCACCCGTAGATCACCACGCCGATCGTGGTGGGCGCCGTGAGCAGGGTGAACGGCCATATGATCAGAGGCAGCACCGCCAAGCCCAGCGCCAGTCGGTCATACAACACGCGCGAGCCGACCGCCTCGTCGCTCTCGTTTCGTTTCACGGAGACACATGCCGGACAGGTCACGCCTTCGTCGAATTCGAGACTGCAGACATTGCACAGATAACGCCCGCAATGGTCGCAGGTGTGCACCGCCTCGTTTTCGTCGTGATAAAAACAGGTCGCCCCCGCTTCGACTTTCACGGCCGTCGGGACCGGGGCCTGCGCCGGTGCCGCCAGGGCCGGATAGGTGGCCGCAATCGCGAAGGGCGTCTGGCACCAGGTGCAGGTCGCCTCGCCGTCTCCGTCCCAAGCGATCGCCTCCAAGTTCTTCGTGCACTGCGGACACTTGATCTTGGTCAGGAGCTCGGGTGCCATGATGCTATGCAGTGCGGGAGGAAAATTAGGCGCGCGCCTTGATCACGCGGGTGTCGCAAATGCGGTCATGCAGGGTGCGTTGTTCGTCATCCCACGCGGCCATGAGGTAACCGATCGCGAGGATCAGACCGCTCAGCCATTCAGAGAAGTAACGTCCAATGATGCGCCCTATGGAGAGCTTGTCGCCATTCGCCCGGAGGACCTTGAGGCCCAGAGCCAGTTTGCCCGGCGTGGCGTCAAACTTGCGGATAAAGAGAATGCCGTAGGACAGACCGACCACGATACCGATGAGCTGGATGATGATCGAGTAAGTGAAGATCGCCTCCGGATCCCGCATGAATGAGGAGGCGAAGAGCGGCATCGTCAGCATCTGCAACACCGTGTTGAGGACGTAGACGATGAAACCATCAAGCAGCTTGGCTACAAAGCGGCGGCCAAAGTTCGCGTAACCATACGGCCCCGGCACGATGCTGCCGGTATCGAGCGGCACCCCCTCACGTAGTCGTTGAAAGAATACATCGCGGTTGCCGGCGCTGATCCAGCGCCCCTCATACTCCACCATCTCCCGCTTGGGATAACGTTTGCCGTCGACCGCGCAGATCGCCGAGTCCGGGTCCACGCCCTGCCCCGGCACATCGAGTCCCTCGGCCGCCGCGACCTCGCCATAGGGTTCCCATTTCGCCATGCCCTGCCGCCAGACCAAGGTCTCCGCGGTGATCGTGCCGTCGCTGACGAGACGTGCGAGTGTTTCCGGATTCACCGGTCCCTGCCGGTTGTTGTTGATCGCGTAGAACCAGTCCATGGAGGTTGAGGAAAGCGTGCCACTTTCCATGACAGCTCACCGGCTCAGCTCAACCCCTCATTATCGCAATTATTCTGCCGGCGTGCCCGCAGCCGACAAACGCGCGTCTTCGTAAACCCGCGCCACCGCCGCCGGCACCAGCGGCAACAGGAAGATCCAGCCCACAATGAAGGGCAAAAAGCCGATAAAGGTGACGACGATCACGAGCACGCAGATCGCCAACAACGACCAGAATCGCATGCCGGTGATTCGCCAGCTGAGCAACAGAGCGTCGATCACGTTCATAGCGGGTTGGTCCATCACAATGACGTGGGCCAACATGAAACGGGCCGCCACGATCGAGATCACAAAGCCAAATCCCATCAAGGTCAGCACGAGCCCACCACTCATCATCGCCGCCATCGCCTCGTTATCCTGCAGCGCATCCAGACTCAGGCCGAACGGGAGCATGATCAGGATCATCAGGCCGACGATGAGGAAACTGGCCGCAAACTGAATCAGCCCGAGCAATAGCAGCGGCACGAAACGCAGCCGGAAGCCATCAAACACCGACTCAAACGCCGGACTCTCCCCTCGCGTGCGCTGCAGGAAAAACCACATCGCACCGGCCGTCAGCTGCGGCGCCACCAGAATATTCGCGAGCAGGCCGATCACCGGCAGCATCCCCGCCACGATCGTGAGCAGGGCCACGACCACCACCACGCCCAGTCCCAGCCAATACCCGTCCGTCATGGTTTTCCAAATACGGCCGATCCCTTCGCCCAGGCTGAAGGCGAAGCCGTTCTCCCGCAGGCGCCGCACAAACTCAGCCCGCGTCCAAGCCTCCGCCGCGGCTCCTGCTCCTGCCGACGTCGCTTCCGGCGCGCCCAAGGCCGGCGGCAGGTCGCTCCCCGCGCCTTCCGCGCCCACCGCCGGTAGCGTCGTCGTTGCGGAGATCGTCTGCCACGGCACCCACGCCGGAATCCCTTCGTGCCAGACCAAGGTCTCGCCGGTCACCGTGCCGTCGGCCACGGCCTGGGCAAAGTCTTGAGGGGAAACCGGGCCAACCCGTTGGCCGTTCAGAGCGTAATACCATTGCATGCTGTTCACTGGTTGAGGGTTCGTCGGCATGACAGGCCGCCGCCCCCGCGCCCGCAAGCTCCAAGACCCCGTCGCAAACTTGCGATCGTCTGCAGGCGACCGTTCTTTCCCTCCATGCGCCCTCGCTTCGCCGCCGCCCCGCTCACGCTTTTGTCCGCTTTGCTGCTCCTGCTCCTCATGGCCGTAGGCTGCGCGCCGCGTGAGTCCGCCGTCGAGGTCGGCAACCGCGAGGGCGTGCTGCATCTCGCCATCTCCGACGAACCCGAGACCCTCGACCCGCACCTCGCCATCGCCTTCAGCGACATGCAGGTCATCACCGCCTTGTTCGAAGGCCTCACCGCTCTCGATGCCAACACCTCCCGCATCGTGCCCGGTGCGGCCGAGTCTTGGGAAACTTCGACCGACGGACTCACATGGACCTTCCACCTGCGCGAGGGTTTGCAGTGGTCCGACGGCACACCCCTCGACGCCCAGACCTTTCGCGACTCCTTCGTGCGCGCCCTCGCCCCCTCCATCGGCTCCGAATACGCCTACGTCCTCTTCCCCATCAAAAACGCCGAACGTTTCGCCGCCGGCGAGATACCCGACTTCGTCGCGGTGGGCGTGAAGGTCGTCGATCCGCTCACGCTCCGCATCGAGCTCGAACATCCCACGCCCGCCCTGCCGGCCATCCTGACCCTACCCGTCGCCTACCCCGTGCCGCTGCATGTGCTCCGCCAACTCGGCGGCACCATCAACCTCAGCAACCCCTGGGCCCGCGCCGGCACCCTCATCGGCAACGGTCCCTTCCAACTCACCGAGTGGTCGCCCGATCAACACCTGCGCGCCGAGCGCAACCCGCACTTCCGCACCGCCGACGCCGTCGCCCTCAACGCCGTCGTTTTTCACCCCTACGCCAACGTCACCGCTCAGGAAAACGCCTTCCGCGCCGGTCAACTCCACATCACCTCCGGCCTGCCCCTCACCAAAATCAAGGCCTACCAGACCGACGCCCCGGAGCTCCTGCGCCTCGACCCGTTTTTCCAGACCGCCTTCATGCGGTTCAACACCACCCGCCCGCCGCTCGATAACCCGCGCGTGCGTCGCGCGCTCGCCCTCGCCATCGATCGCGACGCCCTCGCCGACCACGTGCTCACCGGCGGCGAACGCGCCGCCCCCCGTCTCACGCCCCCGAATACCAACGGCTACACTGCCGAGACGCCGTTGCGCTACGATCCCGACGAAGCCCGCCGCCTCCTCGCCGCCGCGGGTTACCCCAAAGGCGACGGCCTGCGCCCCCTCGAAGTCATTACCCGCCCGCGCGAAATCGACCGCCTCGTCCTCGAAGCCATCCAACAGATGTGGCAGCGCGAGCTCGGCCTGCGCACCGAGATCGCCGTGAAAGAGCAACGCGTGTGGCTCAGCGACGAGCGTGCCCTCAACTACGACATCTCCAACGCCGCCTGGATCGGTGACTACCTCGACCCCGAGACCTTCCTCGCCCTCTTCATCACCGACGGCGGCAACAACGCCACCGGCTGGAGCGACGCCGCCTACGACGACGCCCTCGCCCGCGCCGCTCGCGCCCCCGACGAAGCCACGCGCCTCGCCGCCTATCAGGAGGCCGAGACTCGCCTCCTCACCGAGCTGCCGATGGTCCCGCTCTATCACGGCACCCAACCCTTCCTCATTCGCCCGGAAGTCCGCGGTTGGACTGCCAACCCCCTCAGCTTCCGTCGCTATCAGGACCTGAGCCTCGAACCGTCCGCCGCCACCGAGCTCAACTTACCCTGATCACCGATAAATCCTCTGCGGCTCGGCACAGGAATTGCACCGGACTTGCCCCCGGTCGGACTCTGCGTCATGTTGCCGGGCCCCGCATGCGTCGATCCCTCACCGCCATTTTCGTCTCCCTCCTCCTGACCGCCCCCGCCATCGCCCTCGCCGACACGCCCACCGATTCCTCGGCGACCCGCGTCCAACTCGTGCGCGTCTGGCCCGGCTACCGGGATGCCACCAGTTTCACCCGCCTCGGCGAATACTTCGGCAGCAGCCCCGACGCCATCAACCAGAACGCCCTGCGTTCCCAGCCCAACGCGCGCGGCGGTTACTACTGGCTCATTCGCACCGACGCCGCCACGGCCTATCCCGGCACCACCGTGCAACTCGAGGTGGTGCGTCCCGGCACCACCCAGGCCGAGCCCCACACGTTCACCTTTGACCTGCCCGCCGGCAGTCACGCCGTCCACGTCGGCCTCACCGGTCGCGATTGGATCGATCCCGAGGAAGCCCCCGTCGCCTGGTCGCTCACCCTCACCGCCACCGACGGCACCCTGCTCGCCGCCGAACAAAGTTTCCTCTGGACCGATTACGCTCCCTAAAACCCGCCCCCCCTGTCCGAACGCCCGCCTCATCATGTCCGATCTCTTCGCCAACTACGACACTGGCCCCTTCTACGACGAAATGTTCACCGACGCCGGTGAACCCCGCCCGCACTACCAAAACCTCTTCGACCGCTACGCCCGCCTTAACGGCATGGGTGAACTCGCCCAGCGGCAGAAGACCGCCGACAAGACCTTCAAGCGCCGCGGCGTCACGTTCACCGTCTACTCCGACAAGGCCGGCACCGAGAAGATTTTCCCCTTCGATCTGATCCCGCGCATCATCGCCGCCGACGAGTGGCGCCACCTCGTGCGCGGCCTCACCCAGCGCATGATCGCGCTCGATCAGTTCCTCTACGACATCTACCACGACCAACACATCGTGAAGGAGGGCATCGTCCCGCGTGAGTTGGTCGAGAGCTGCGCCCACTTCCGCCGCGAACTCGTCGGCGTCAACCTGCCGCTCAACCGCCACGTGCACATCAACGGCACCGACCTCGTGCGCGACCAACACGGCACCTACCGTGTGCTCGAAGACAACCTGCGCACTCCCTCCGGCGTCAGCTACGTGCTCGAAAACCGCCAGGTCATGAAGCGCGTCTTCCCCAACCTGCTGCGCAAATACGGCGTGCGTCCGGTCTCCAACTACCCGTCAGACCTGCTTAACCTCCTCACCTCCCTCGCCCCCGACATCGAGGAGCCCACCGTCGTCCTGCTCACCCCCGGCGTCTACAACTCCGCCTACTTCGAACACGCCTTCCTCGCCCGCCAGATGGGCATCGATATCGTCGAGGGCAACGACCTCGTCGTCCAGGACGACAAGGTCTATATGAAGCGCACCCACGGCCTCAAGCGGGTGCACGTCATCTACCGCCGCATCGACGACGACTTCCTCGACCCGACCGTCTTCCGCAAGGACTCCCTCCTCGGCGTTCCCGGCCTCTTCGAAGCCTACCGCAAGGGCAACGTCGCCCTCACCAACCCCATCGGCACCGGCATCTCCGACGACAAGGCGATCTATTATTACGTGCCGGATATGATCCGCTTCTACCTGCAGGAAGACCCCGTCCTCCCCAACGTCGACACCTTCCTCACCTCCGATTCCAAGGACCGCGCCTACGTGCTCGAAAACCTCCCCGACCTCGTCGTCAAAAGCGTCAACGAGGCCGGCGGTTACGGCATGCTCGTCGGCCCCAAATCCACCCGCGAGCAGATCGAGGAGTTCCGCGCCAAGATCATCGCCCACCCGCGCAACTTCATCGCGCAACCCACCCTCGGCCTCTCCCGCTGCCCCACCGTTTGCAACAACGGCAAGGCCATCGAGGGCCGCCACCTCGACCTGCGTCCCTACATCCTCTACGGCGACAAGGTTCGCATCATGTCCGGCGGCCTCACCCGCGTCGCCCTCACCAAGGGCTCCCTCGTCGTCAACTCCTCCCAAGGCGGCGGCTCCAAGGACACCTGGGTCCTCGCCGACACCGAGGCCGAGACGCCACCCACCACCGAAACCGGCCGCGAACGCATCGCCATCTGACGCCGCCCGCCCCGCCGCCCTCCGCCGCAACCATCCACTCCTGCGCCGCCATGCCCACTTCTCCCCTCATCCTCGACGACGCCGAATCCGCCGCCCGTTCCGGCATGCTCAGCCGCGTCGCCAGCCTCATCTACTGGACCGCCCGCCAACTCGAGCGCGCCGAAAACACCGTGCGCCTGGTCGACGTCAACGCCCAGCTCGTCCTCGACCTCGAGGCGCGCCGCGACGCCGATGACCCCCGCGCCTGGGAACCACTCGTCTTCGTCACCGGCGACGACGAGGGCTTCCACAAAATTCACGGCGACAACATCTCCGAAGAGACCGTCGTGCGTTACCTGCTCTTCGATCGCGAGAACCCGTCCTCCTACGTGTCCTGCATCGCCGCCGCCCGCGAGAACGCCCGCTGCATCCAGGACCAGATCGCCTCCGAGATGTGGGAGACGCTCAACACCTTCTACCACGAGCTCTCGACCCACAGCTTCCGCACCTACCAAAAGCAGGGCTCCAGCGATTACCTCGCCCAACTCAAGCTGCGCATCCAACAACTCTACGGCGTCGCCGAATCCATGCTGCCCCGCGACGAGGGCTGGTGGTTCTATCTGCTCGGCCGCTACCTCGAGCGCGCCGACAACGTGTCGCGTATCATCGACATCAAATACTTCATGATCCTGCCCGACCTCCACGAGGTCGGCTCTGCCCTCGACATCGTGCAGTGGGCCTCCGTCCTGCGCTCCTGCTCCGGCTTTGAGGCCTTCCGCCGCTCCAAGCGCGGTCAGCTCAACCTCGAACGCGCGGTCGATTACCTGCTCTACGACCGCGCCTTCCCTCGCTCCATTCTCGCCTCGATCATCTCGGCCGAAAACTGCCTCAACAAAATCGCCGCCGCCCACGGCGACGCCGAGCAAAACCCGGTCCTCGCCAAAATCAATCAGACCCGCGTGCACCTCGAGAACTCCGACGTCACCAGCGTCATCAGCAACGGCCTGCACGAATACCTCGACGCCTTCCAAATCCGCCTCGGCGAAATCCACGCCGCCGTGCAGGACAACTTCTTCGACTACGACGTCTGACGTTGGGCCGGCCGCGAGCCGGCCCTTCCCATGTCCGCCCCACCCCTCACTTGGACCCCGTGGGCCCCTCTCCCCGGCGCCCCGTCCTACACCGCCATCGGCCTCCGCGAGCAACTCGACGGCGGCCAGGCCTTCCGTTGGTATCCAGAATCCGACGACACCACCTGGATCGGCCAATGGTCCCACCACCTCGCCCGCCTCCGCCTAAGGCCAACTCCAACTGTGGGAGCGGCTTTACGCCGCGACAATCCTGCCTCTCCGCCGCCGCTGCCGCTCGAGTATTCTCTCCCCGCCTCGTTCGCCGAGACCACACTCCCGGCCCTGCGCCACTACCTGGCCATCGATGACGATCGCCACGACCGCATCGACGCTGCCCTGCCGCTCGCGACGGACCCGCACCTCGCCACCTGCCACGCGCTCCACCCGCATCTGCGCATCCTGCGCCAGCCCTTCGGCGAGACCCTGCTCGCCTTCCTCTGCAGCGCCACCAAGCAGATCCCGCAGATCAAACAGATGCTGGCTCTGCTCGCCACCCGCCTTGGCACACCCCTCGATTTCAGTGTTTCAGCTTTTCAGAATTTCAGCGTTTCGGAAAACGCCTTGCCCACCTGGCCACAACTCGCCGCCGTCTCCGAAGCCGACCTACGCGCCTGCCAACTCGGTTTCCGCGCCCGCTACATCAAGGGCACCGCGGAGGTCCTCGCCGCCGCTCCCGCCTGGCTGGAAGAAACCGCCGCGTTACCCTACGCCGCCGCCAAAATGCGCCTGCTCACCTTGCCCGGCGTGGGCGAAAAGATCGCCGACTGCGTGCTCCTCTTCGGCCTCGGCCACCACGAAGCCTTTCCCGTCGACACCTGGATGCTCAAAGCCATGGCCCGCCGCTACGGCCTCGAAGGGTGGAGCCCCACCCAAGTCGCCCACTTCGGCCGCGTCCACTACGGCCCCACCGCCGGCCTCGCCCAACAACACCTCTTCGCCTGGGAACGCACCCAAGGAGGCCGGTGAACGGACTTAGTTTTACAAGAGCGTGGTTGTCGGGCGTAAAGCCCGACCCACGTCAGGCAGAGTAACTTATTTGTGGGTCGGGCTTTACGCCCGACATCATAACCCCGTCAGGCTTTCGCCTTCTGGATCAGCTCCACCTCGTAGCCTTCCGGCGCGTCGATGAAGGCGATCATGGAGCCGCTTCCAGTCTCGGTCGGACCGTCGCTCAGCTCGTAGCCAGCCGCCTTCGCGTCCTCGGCAAACTTGACCAGGTCTTCGACTTCAAACGCGAGGTGCATGAGGTCTTCCTGCACCTTCACCGGTTCGGCGCCGGCCGGCATCTGGCAGAGCTCGATCTCCTCTTCGCTGTTAGGCGTCGCGAGGAACACCAACTGCGCGCCACGCGGCGAGGTATGCCGACGGGACTCGGTCAGACCGAGCGCCTCGGTGTAAAACTTCACGGTGGCTTCGATATCATTCACACGCATGCGCGTGTGCAGGAGTTTGGTAACGTTAGGCATGGGACGGTGACCCTAGCCAAGATCGCCCGCTGCGCCACCGGTTTTCCCACGAAACCCCGGAAAGTCGCGAAACGCCTCCGCGTCCCTACGGCGTCCCACCCGCCGCAAACGCCCCAATCACCCGACTCGTCCCATCTGGGAACGTCTTCGCCAGCACTTCGATCGTCGCCGTCCCCCGCGCGTTGGGCGAATAACCCACCAGATTTAGACTCGGCAACGCACTGCCGCCACTCTCGTAAAGCGTCGTCGCCCGCCGCCGCACCCAGCGCTGCAAATCATCCAACTCCGCATACTCCGTCGGCCGACTCGGCCGCGACGGACCCGGCCGCGACGGTGCCCCGCGGTTGCCGCCTTCGCGCACGACCGGCGGCAGTCCTTTCGCTTCGCGCTCCGCCTTTTCGCGATCCCGCGCCGCCTGCCAAACCGCCCGTTCCTGCTCGTAAGCCGCCATCTCCCGCTTTCCGCGTTCACTTGCCTCATAACGCGCCCGCGCCTCCTCGTAACCCTCCACCCGGCGCCGCCACGTTTGATCCTCGGCCTCCTTGCGTGCCAAGCGGATCGAGGGCGTGCCATCGGTAATCATAAAAATCAAATCCGCCCGCTGCTCCAACGCCGCCGCCAACGCCAAATCCATGCGCGAGGTTCCGCCCGCGCCCTCCCAGTCCACCAGTTCCGGTTCGTAGTTCTTCCGAAACGTTCCCCGCTCTTTGATCTTCCCGTCCACCAGCCGCCAATACGGCGCGATCCAGTCGGCCACCTGCGAGGTATTGTCCCGCGTGGCCACCACCATGCGCGGCGCGTAGAGGTCCACCCCTCGCTCAAACACCACGATGTTAAAAAACGTGCCCGGCGAGAGCCCCTCCACCATCGCCACGAGTTCCGCCTTCACTCGCTCATAACCCGGCAAATCACCGCGCTCCGGCTCCACCATCGAAGCCCCGGCATCCACGATAAAACAGACGCGTTCGCCCTGCTTCTTGATGCCAAAAAAGTCCACTGCCGACACCCCGATGGCCAGCGAACCGCCCCCTCCACCGATCCGCCCCAAACCACGGCCGCGTCCCGCTCCCGCCCCCACCACCACCGGCGTGCCGCCCAGCGCCGACGTGCCAAACGCGCCTCCCGGACTGTCGAATGACTCCAGCGATTGCTCCAACAGGCTGTCCATCGCCCCTGCAGTCTGCCCGGGCGGCCGCGCGCTCTGCTGCTGCAACTGCTGCATCGCCACCCGGTATTCCACATTCGCCTGCGCCATGCGTCGCGCCGGCGGCGGTGACTCAAAGGTCGCTTCCGGCGGCTCCGTGTAACGGTAGATCTTCAGCCCCGCAAAGATCGCGCCCGCTATCACGTGCACCGCCACACTGATCGCGATGACCCAAAACAAGGTGCTCCGTTTGGCGCGCTGCTTCATTCCAAGTTGAAGGATACGAGTTCGATCTTCGCCACCGCACAGGCGTTGAGCACATCAATGATCCGCTGATGCCGGGCTTCGTCCTCCGGCTGCACCACGATAAACGCCGGCACCTGCGCGTCATCCGCCGCCTGTCGGAACCGCGCCAAGGTGCGCGTAAGCATCGGCAGATCGGGACTCAGCGCGTCATCCACCTCCAACCCATTCAAGAGCACGCGTCCATCCGCCAGAATATCGAGCACCTGCTCCTCCGGCATATCGAGCGGCTCGTCCTGCTCCACCCGACTCGGCAACGACATGCTGATGTCCGCCTCTTCCTTCACAAACGCCGCCGTCACCATGAAGTAGATCAACAGCAGGAAGACGATATCCAGCATCGAGTCCAAAGAGAACCCCTCCTCCTCCGCAAACATGTCCCGACTGGTTTTCATCCAACCACTCCTCCCCACTGCAGAGGTCGCCCACGGAACACACGGAACGGCAGAGAATCGGTTCCGTGTAATCCGTGTGTTCCGTGGGCCAAACCCATCAGGCTGACGGCTTTCGTGTATTTAGTGTGTTTCGTGGTCACCCCCTTCATCGCGTCAGCCTCCCTCATCCCCCGCCCTCCGATTGAAACGACGAGAAGATGATGTCGCTGATCCCCGCATCGCGGCAGACCTTCATCACCTGCTTCACCAAACCGTAGCTGTTGGAACGTTCGGCCCGAATCACGATCTTCGCATCAGCGTCGTCCGTCAGCCAACTGCGAACGTCGCTCGCGAGTTCGTCCAAGCTCACCGCCCGCGAGCCCGCCCACACCTGGCCGTCGACCGTAATGGAAATCATCATACGGCCCTGCTGGTTCTCCGCGATCGCCGCGTTCACCGCCAGCGGCAGTTCCACTTCGACTTTCTCCCGTGTGACGTAAGTCGCCACGATCATGAAGAACGCGATGAGCTGGAACACGATGTCCATCATCGGCGTCATGTCGAAGCGCGCGTCATCCGCGCCCTGCATCCCCATCTTCACGCACCGCCTCCTTTGGTCCGCATCGCATGCGTAAGCGTGTGATGCAAATCACCGCAAATCCGCGCCAGCCGCGAGGTCAGCCGCGCGTAGCGACTCTTGAAAAAGAAGAAGGCAAACATCGCCGGAATTCCCACCACCAAACCCACCGCCGTCGTGATGAGCGCCTCCGAAATATTGTCCGCCAACAACTCCGGTTTGCCCATGCCGCCGAGCGCGATATTGCGGAACGCTTTGATCATACCGGACACCGTGCCGAGCATGCCGACCATCGGCGCCAGCGTCGCCAAAATCGACAGGTAGCTGATCACGCCAAAAGGCCCCGCGATCTCTTCCACCGCAGCCTCCTCCATCGCCTTCTCCACCGCTTCGACGTCATACGCCCCCGCCTTCACCCGCGCCAATCCCGCGGCCGTGATGTTGGCCACCAGGCACGGTTCCTCCTCACACATGGTGCGCGCCGAAGCCACGTCACCCCGCCCCAAGGTCTCCGCCAACTGCGCAGTCACATCAGGCCGCAGCAGCGCCTTCTCTCGAATCGCCATCGCGTTGAAAACGATGAGCCCAAACGCCGCCATCGAGAACAAGGCCAGCGGATACATCGCCCAACCGCCCTGCGCCCACAACTGCCCCAGACTCACGTCGCCCGCACCGTCCGCCGCACTCGCCGCCGCCGTGTCCTGCGCGTGCAACAACGCCGGCACCAGTCCGGCCAGCAACAGCCAGCGCGTGATCGTCATCCACTCGATTCGTTGAGTTTTCATAAAATTTGCTCCCCCGCGCTCGCTTCCGCCGTCCATCGCGAATCCGGATGCTGCCGTTGCAGATCCCCGGTGATGCGCGCCGCCACGGCCTCGTCTCCATTTTCCCGATACGCCAACGCCAACGCCGCGACCAGCTCGATCCGCCACTCGCTCGTGCTGCCCGCCGCCACCAATGCCGTGGCCAATTCATCCAACGCCGCCCGCGTCTCCCCCGCCGCCAAATTCAACCGCCCCCGCAACAACCGATACAAAGCCCCGTCATCCTCCGCCGCCGGCGGTGCCTCCATCACCTCCAACAAAGCCCGCGCTCCCAGATCGCTGCCCCGGTGCCAATCCAGATAGGCCAACAACAGATCAAGCGTGCGCCGCTCCGCCCCTTCCGTGCCGCGCCGCAGCTTCTCATAAAGCACCGCCGCCTCCTCCCATTGACCCCCGCGCCGCAGATCCGTCGCCATCGCCAAGGCATTGCGCCGACTCTCCGCGGACTCCGCCGTCGGCGCCGCCACCCACCACACCTCCAGCAGCAAACGCAGCTCGTCCCAACGCTGCGCCCTCTGTAACCCCCGCGCCAGCTCCGCGCTCTCCCGCGCCAACTCCGTGCCCGCGTGCTCCGGCTCGATCGCGAGCATCATCGCCAACGCATCCGCCCACGCCTCCTCCCGCACCAGCGAACGCAAATACAGTCGCACCGCCGCCCCCGCGTTCGACTCCGGCACCGGCGTATACGGCACCAGCGCCGGCACAAATCGGCGCAACAACAGCGCCGCCTCGCCATGCCGCCCCGCCAGCGCCAGCCGTCGCGCCCGCTCGTAATCCCGCGGCAGCTCAAAACGCAACCCCTTCGCCTCCTCCCGCGGCACCAAAGCCTCTCCTTCCGGCTGCCCCTCCGGCACCAACCGCACCCGGCCCGCCGCGTCTACCCCCAACACCTGCATCCATTGCCCCTCGCCATCGCCCTCTCCGCCGCCCCAACGCGCCCGCAATGGTTCCGCCGTCAACGTGGCGCCCACCACGATCCCCAGCCAAAGCACTTTCGGTAACCACATTTTCATGACGCCCCCAACGCCTCCAGCCGCTCGCGTGCCGCCGCCGCCGCTTTGGTGTCGGCCAGTCGATTTTGTTGCACCAACTCCCGATACGTCGCCACTGCCTCATCACCACGACCGAGCCGCTCCAACGCCAATCCACTGGTGAGGTAGGCCTCCGCCGCCCACTCGGCCACGCCGCCGTAGAGCACGTAAACCCGCTGGCAAAACCCAAACGCCTTTTCGTAGTCGCCCGCCTCGAAGTGCGTGAGCCCGATCTTAAAGTTCGCCTCCGCCCACGCCGCCCCACGCCACTCCCGCACCTTCAACACCTCGCGATACGCCGCGATCGCATTGGCCGTCGCGCCCCGTTCCCGCTGCAGATCGCCCTCGCGCAACCGCGCCACCCGCGCCTCCGGGGCCGTCGGAAACGTCGCCGCCACGTGCTGCCACGCCGCGATCGCCGGCAACACTTCCCCCGCCTGCTCGCGCAGTTCTGCCAGCCGCGCCCACGCCTCCGGCGCAAACGGCGCAAAAGGCGACAACTCCACTGCCCGCTCCAGGGCCGTCCGCGCCAGCGCTGGGTCCGCCTCCGCCAGTCGCCGCGCCGCCGCCACCAGCACCGCTCCACTCGCCTGCTCCAAATTCTCCGCCGTCACCTCCAGCAACCCGTCTCCCGCCACCTCCGGCAACGCCCGCAGGGCCGTCGCCAGACGTAGCACCAAGGTCGTTTCCGCCTGCGCGGTCGCGATGCGTAGAGCATCCTTAAACACGCCCTCCGGCGAGCCGCCCCGCACCGCCCGGTAGTGCTCCGGATACTCCGCCAGCATCAGGTCCGGCCCCGTATCCCGCGGATCATCGCCGAAGCGCAGGATCGACTCGATCCACAGGTCGAGCATCGCATCCGTGCGCCCCAGCGCCACCTGCGCGCGCCCCAGTTCATAGATCGCATCCCCCGCCCGCCCGTCCTCACCCCAGCGCCGCAGATAACTTTCAAACCACTCCGCCATCTCCGCCCATCGCCCGGACCCCGCCAGCAGTTTGCCGCCCTGAAACACCGCATGGTCGATGTAACCTTGATTCGGCGGCGAAAGCATCCCACCCGCATCCCGCGCCGCCGCATAGGCATTGAGCGCCGCGTCCACCCGCCCTTCCGCCGCCGCCAGATCGCCCAGCAGTGCCTGCGCCTCACAAACCAGTCGACTGTCCGGATAGTCCTGCAGGAAACCATCCAGCTTCAGCCGCGCCTTCTTGTAGTCGAGCAGGCCAAACCAACACACCCCGATGCGAAAGTGCGCGTCCTCCGCATATCCGCCGTTGGGAAAATCGGCCACGATGCGCTCAAAATACGCCCGCGCCGGTCGGTAGCGCCCTTCCAGCACATCGGCCATGCCCAGCCAGTAGGCCAGACCATCGCTGAATCCATATTCCGGATACGCCGCCAACATCGGCTCCAGCCGCTCCCGCAACCCCGCCAAATCACCGCGCTCCAGCAAGGTCGATCCCACCAGGTAAATCAGCTTCGGCGCTTCCTGCAGGCGCGGATCCAGTCGCACCCGCGCCATGAACGCTTCGGTGAGTTCTTGCACCGCCAACTCGTCCTCCGCTCGCAGCGCCGTCTGTAGCAGTTCGTAACCCACATCGCCGATGAAACGCTCATACGCCGCCTCGCGCAGGTAACGTCGCGCCGTGCGTCGCACCCGATCGTCGAACCCCGCCGCCGCCGCGGTCTTCACCTGACCATAAACCGCCTCCTCCACAAACCCATCCGCCGTCGCCGACTCCTCCAGCCGCACGAACGCCCAATACGCTTCAAATACCCGCTCCTCCGCGAGGTAGCAGCGCGCCACCCGAAAATCCAACGCCTGCGTATAGTCGCTCACCGGCTTCGCCGCATCGCTCGTCTCCCCATCAAACGCCTCTCCTAGCTGCCCCAACCGTTGCGCCGCTTCGCGCAGTTCCCCCTCCACCTCCAGCGCACGATCCGCCAGCCAAGCCACCCCGACGACCCGCGCCTGCTCCGCCTCCAGCCGCGCCCGCTGCTCCGTCCAGAAGCGCCGCAGCTCCGCCGGTCGCAGGACCAGTTCGTAGAAGAACAATGCCTCGCCGTGGCGCCCGGCCTGATAGAGTTCATCGCCGCCGCGCATGAGCGCGAGGTTCAGCGCGAGGTCGTGCCGCGTGCGCCCTGCCCCGCCGGTGAGCTCCGGCAACAGCTCCAGCGCCGCCGCAAAATCGTTGGCCGCGATCGCCGCCTGCAGCCGATACGACGCGGCCTTGGCGCCCTTCTCGCGCGCCGCCCCCGCATCGAGCAGCTGCGCCGCCGCGCCTTGCAGGGCCGCGAACACCTCGGCCCCCGCCTCCCAGTCTTTCTCCGCATATACACAGTCCGCGTAGTGCTCCCAATACAGCGCTCGCTCCGCCACGCCCAGATCTCCCGGCGACCATCGCCGCCCCAGTTCTTCATACAGCGCCCGCGCATCGGCCAGCCGCCCTTGGTAGTAGTAGGTGTCCCCCCGATACAGTTGCGCCGTCACCGCCTGTGGCGATTCCGGATACGTTGCAATAAACTCCGCCAGCGTGTCCGCCGCCCCCGGCAGGTTCGCCATCTGCAGCTGCCCCAACCCGAGAAAATACAAAACCTGCTCCCGCGACCGCACCGCCGCCGCATCGCTCGACTCGCGCAACCGCCGATTTAACTCGCGCAAAAACGGCACCGCTTCGCCCCACGCACCGCGTTCGATTTGCACCTGCGCCTCCTCCTGCAGCGCTTGCGTGCCCAACTGTGCCACCGGCTGGGCTCCAGCGACAGTTACCCCCAACAATCCTACCAAAAATCGAAGCCTGATCGGGAGGGCCCACACGGGCTCAGACGCAAGGCCCGCGTCCCCCCTCCGGCAATCGCAAACCGGTCCGCCCCGACAAATGTCGCCCTATTGTTTAACTGCTATCGACCTCGTTGATACCCGGATCGACCGGTCAGGCTTTCTTCTTATCCGAACACCCCTTTAGTGTCCCACCATGCCCCTACCCCGACCGCTGCTCCGTCTGCTCGCGTGCCTGCTCGCTCTCGCCACTTCGGCCAGTCTATCCGCCACCATCGGCACTTTTTCCGTGCGCGACTACGGCGCCACCGGCGACGGCACCACGCTCGACTCGCCTGCCATCAACGCCGCCATCGAAGCCGCCGCGGCCGCAGGCGGCGGCACGGTCGTGCTGCCCGCCGGCGACTACCTGAGTTACACCATCCGCCTGCGCAGTCACATCACCCTGCACCTCGGCCCGGGTGCCACCCTCCTCGCAGCCGATCCCCCCGCCCCCGGCGAACCCGGCGGCTACGACGCGCCCGAGCCCAACGAGTGGAACGAGTATCAGGATTTTGGACACAGCCACTGGCGCAACAGCCTCATCTACGGCGAGGACCTGACCGACGTCTCCATCACCGGCCCTGGCCTCATCTACGGTCGCGGCCTCTCCCGCGGGAACGGCCGCATATCCCTCCCCGTCAACGCCACTCCACCACCCACCGACGACGGCGAACTGCCCGACGTGCTTAAGGCCGACGGTCCCTTCGACTACCCGCCCCGCCCCGACCTCACGCCGGGTCCCTTCAACTACCCCAACGCTCGCGACGCCCTGCCCGCCGGCGTCGGCAACAAAGCCATCGCGCTCAAAAACTGCACCAACGTCACCCTGCGCGACTTTCGCATGCTGCACGGCGGCCACTTCGCCATCCTCGCCACCGGCGTCGACAACCTCACCATCGACAACCTCACCATCGATACCAACCGCGACGGCATGGACATCGATGCCTGCTCCAACGTCCGCATCAGCAACACCGCGGTCAACGCCCCGTGGGACGACGCCATCTGCCTCAAATCCTCCCACGGCCTCGGCTACGCCCGCGTCTGCGAGAACGTCACCATCACCAACTGCTTCGTCTCCGGCTACGACGAGGGCACCCTCCTCGACGGCACCCGCACCCGCACCACCCAGCGCTTTGGCGGCGTGATGGGCCGCATCAAATTTGGCACCGAAGCCGGCGGCGGCTTCCGCAACATCACCATCGACAACTGCGTCTTCGACTACTCCCGCGGCCTCGCCCTCGAGCAGGTCGATGGCGGTGTGCTCGAAGACGTGAGTATCAGCAATATCACCATGCGCGACGTTCAGAACGCGCCCATCTTCATCCGCCTCGGCGCCCGCCTCCGCAGTCCCGTCGCCGCCGGCCCGGGCACCGTGCGTCGCATCAACATCAGCAACATCGTCGCCTCCAACGTCGCCCCCGATCACGGCATCCTCATCGCCGGCCTGCCCGACCACCCCATCGAAGACGTGACCCTCTCCAACCTGCGTTTCCACTACGCCGGCGGCGGCACCGCCGAGCAGGCGAACCGCGAAGTCCCCGGCTACGAGCGCGCCTACCCCGACCCCGATGTTTTTGGCACCATGCCATCCTGGGGGATGTTCGCCCGCCACGTCGCCAACCTGCGCCTGCACGACATCGAGCTGCGCACCGACACCCCCGACGCCCGTCCGGCCATTCACCTGGAAGGCGCCAATGGTGCGAGCTTCCGCGATGTCTCCCTTCAACCCGCCGAGGGTGAGCCCACCTGGGTGCTGCGCGACGTCGAGGATCTGCAAACGCTGCGCACCAGCGGTAAACCGGACAACTTCACTCGCTGAGCCATGCGCCACCTCCTCGTTTTCGTCGCCCTCGCCTCGAGTCTCGCGGCCTCGCCCCCCATCGACCGCCATGCCCTCGTAGCCCGGAACAATCCCGTGGTCACCACCGTCGATCCCTGGGCCCCGCTCACCGTCGGCAATGGCGGCTTCGCCTTCACCGTCGACGTCACCGGTCTGCAGACCTTCGGCGATCACTACTACGCCAACGGCATTCCCCTCGAAACCCTCGCCCGCTGGTGCTGGGTGACCGAAGCCAACCCGGAGAACTACACCGTCGCCGACGCCAACCGCGATTACGTGCAACCCGACGGCACGACCTTGGCCTTGCCGAGCAACTCCGACGAAGCCGCCGGTCAATGGCTGCGCCGCAACCCGCGCCTCCATCCGCTCGGCCAGCTCGCGCTCGATTGGCGCAAACCCGACGGATCGCCCTTCACCCCGGCTGACATCGTCGATCCCCACCAAACCCTCGACCAATGGACCGGCGTCATCACCAGCCACTTTACTCTCGGTGCTGAGCCTGTCTCGGTGCGCACCAGCTGCGCTCCCGATTCCGACACCATCGCCATCGAACTCGAGTCACCGCTGGTCGCGCGCGGCGAACTCCGCCTCCGCCTGCGCTTCCCCCGCGGACACGATCCGTCCGTTAAAAACACCCCTGCCTTCGATTGGAGCCAACCCGAGTCTCACCGCTCCGAGCTGCGCGACACACACACCATCGCCCGCGAGGTGCTCGGCACCACCTACACCGTCACCACCAGCCTCCCCATCACGCCCGACGCCGCAGCCCCGCACACGTTCGCCTTCGAACCCAACGAAGGCACCACCACGCTCGCTCTCAGTCTGCGCTACAGCGAGTCCGTGCCCACCAACCGGATACCGGAACCCGCTGCTGTTCGCGCTGCGAGCGCTGCCCATTGGGAGCAGTTCTGGACCCGCGGCGCCGCGGTCGACCTGACCGGCAGCACCAATCCGCTCGCGCCCAAACTCGAGCGCCGCATCGTGCAGTCCCAATATCTCACGGCCGTGCAAAGCGTCGGCGAGGTGCCGCCGCAGGAGAGTGGCCTCACCTGCAACACGTGGTATGGGAAGCACCACACTGAGATGATCTGGTGGCACACCGCGCACTTCGTGCTTTGGGGCCGCCCCGATCTCGCCGCCACCAATCTCGATTGGTTTGTGCGCCGCTTGCCCGAAGCCCGCACCCTCGCCGCCAGTCGCAATCTCGCCGGCGCCCGCTGGGCCAAGATGGTCGGCCCAGACATGCGCGAAAGCCCCGGCGGCAACCCGCTCATCGTCTGGAACCAGCCCCACCCCATCTACCTAGCCGAGTTGCTCCGCCGCCACGACCCGGCCGCCGCCCACGCGACACACTACTTCGATCTCGTGCAGGACACCGCCGCCTGCCTCGCCACCATGCTGCAATGGGACGAAACCCGCGGCACCTACGTGCTCGGCCCACCGTTGTGGATCGCGCAGGAAATCCACGACCAAGCCACCAGCCAAAACCCGTCCTTCGAACTCGCTTACTGGCGTTGGGCGCTCGAAACCGCGCAAACCTGGCGCGAACGTGCCGGCTTGGAGCGCAACGCCGACTGGGACCACCGCCTCGCCCACCTGCCGCCCCTCGCCACCGACGACGGCAAATACGTCGCCCTCGAATCCCACCCCGACACTTGGACCAACCTCAACAGCCGGCACGACCACCCGCAAATGCTCATGCCCCTCGGCTTCCTCCCCGGTGGCCCCGACGTCGATCGCGCCACCATGGACCGCACGCTCGACGCCGTGTTGGCCGACTGGGATTGGGAAACCAAAATCTGGGGCTGGGACTACCCCATGATCGCCATGACCGCGACGCGGCTGAATCGCCCGCAGGATGCCATTGAAGTCCTGCTACGCGACGGCCCCAACAACCGCTACGCCCCCAACGGTCACTGCCCCCAAGGCAGCGACCGCGCCCGCCAAGGTGCCGCCCCTGGTCGCACCGAAATAGCCGTCTATCTACCGGCCAACGGCTCCTTCCTCTCCGCCGTCGCCCTCATGATCGCCGGCTGGGAAGGCAACGAGACTCCTCATCCGGGCATCCCCAACGACGGCACCTGGACCGTCCGCGCCGAAGGTTTGCAGCCGCTGCCGTGATAGGTGTCGCGTGATCGAACGCTGGCCCCGCCAGCCGAAGCTCCCCGCGGGAGCGAAGGCTGGTGCTCGGGACTGGATTGGTCCCGCCAAAGGCGGGATCTCGCTTCCGCGAGATCGCCCTACGGGCGCCCCATCTCCGCTCCGTGTCGCACCGCGACACTCCGCTCCGTCGAACCATGGTTCATCGTCCAGTCCATATTCCGTAGTCGGACGCTGGCCCCGCCAGCCGAAGCTCCCCGCGGGAGCGAAGGCTGGTGCTCGGGACTGGACTCGAACCAGCACGCCTTACGGCAAGGGCTTCTAAGGTCGTTTAAGTGGTTGGTCTCGAACAGTCTCCGCCTGTCCCTGCCTCTCAAACCACACCGACAGAAAGGCCAAACACGGTCCGGAATCGTCCCGAAAAGGCCTGAATTTCGGGCCCGAGTATAGGACGGAGTATAGGAAAAACCAGCGGAGGCCTGCTCCCTCGTCTACTCCTGAAGGCGAACCCCATTCCACGTTGAATCGGGAGCAGACTGTGCTCAACCGCCGTTGCCAGAAATTCATCCAGCACTCGCTTCGAGGGGGCCACTCCCAAGCGCCCAGGCAACTGCACCAGTTTCAGATCAGCAAAGACAGGAGGCTATGTCTGAAAAATCCACTAACACTCCCCATCGCCTGTGTCACCGGACGTATCGAGCGCTGAAACGTGTCGGAACGTAAAACTTCGTGATTCCGTCGGGAAGACGCGGAGGATTTCGTCACCGTGCGTCTTGTCCATTCGCACGATGCGTCCATGAACGGGTTCTAGTTGCAGGAACCCTGCTTTGGTTTTGTGCGCCAAGATGTCGATTTCCAATGGAATGGCTATCCTTACAAATCCACTGGCCTCGACCTTTCCATCTGAGAAATATTCCTTGGCTTTTTCACTCGGGTCCACGTCGTAATGTTCGACCTCTTGAGTGCCGCTCTTCGCGAGGCGAATGGCTTGCCAAGTCCTACTGATTTGCGAATCGGAAAGAGAATCTAGCCTCGGAACAATCGGATCGATCCCAAAGTATACCGCCGCATCAACCGCCTCCCGCAGCAATCCGAACCACCAAGCGAGTGCTTCAAAAAGCTTTTCTGATTTAAACTTTTTTCCCGGTTTCAATAGCCGGTTCGCACCCATCCATAATTCTAATCGGAGCCCATCGAATTTTTCGGCCGTTTCAGAGAACCGGGCCACCTGATCCAGATGAGTAAGCGACAGGAGGCGGCGCCCCTCCCATGCATCTGGATCAGTTTGCAGGTTGATGGAAACAATCGCCGTCGAACGTCCACTATTCGGGAACTCCAAGCCTACCCGAATGGGCGACGCTTCATCCGCAGTAAAAGCGATCCCAGCGGCGCCTGCTGATAAGAATCCATCCACAGTGAGCTGTTGAGCGGGTTGATTCCCCACGATTAATCGGACACTAGCCGCTCTTCGGTTGCCGTTGAAACCCAACTCGGCCTGATGGGCCTTCTGGGCAATCGTCTCAAACAACGGCGACCCTTCGATCTTGATCTTCTCTGTTGTTAATTTGCAGTGCCGCCCCCAGTCGAGCGACGACTTCGCGGAACGAAGCTGCTCCGGAGCGAGACCCGTGAGCGTCAGCTTAAGACTGACGGGATCACCCGCTTTGGGGCTGATTGCATAGGTGTTGTGATCCTTGGTGGCTGTCAGAGCGACCTGGAAGCGTGGGTCAAGATGGGACCACGCTTGCTCAGCAGCAGCGATCGCCGCCGCCGGGGAACTGGGATGCTGTTCTCTGAGGTAGATATCTGCCTCTTGCACCGCCCGCAGGAAGCTATCGGGCTTCAGTTCTTGCTCCAGAGGAATTCGCACACGAAGGGTGCTCTTCTTTTCCAGTTCCTGTTGAAGTTGATTCTCAAGCACCCATGCCTGCATGAACAGGAAGTACGAACGTCCGCTCGATGTTTCGACGAGTATCAGCATCACAGGTCGTCGCGCCTTCACCCAATACCTGAGGTGTTTCGTCTTGAGCTGTAGACGCGCCATCCCGCCGGAAACATTGATCCTCCTTGTTCCCTTCAACTGCACATAGGCCGTGAGTGCGGAGGGTTCCCCTTCGCATTTGTGCTCGATCTCGTAATCCACATGAACATCGGGAACTCGGTCACGCAAGGTCCACCAGTCCTCGATGCGTTCGCGCAAGATTCTCTTCGCTCGATCGTCAATATCTGACTGCTCCGAAAAGGTCTTCGCCATCGACCCAATCATAGGTTTCCCTACCGAAATGCCAGTCTGATTCGACACCCGCAAAAGCACAATGTTCGGTCAGTGCCGCATGCCGTGGCGGACTCCGAACGATTGGGTGGCGCGGCGGGTTTGCGTGGCTTTGTGGGGCGGTCATGCGCATGGACAAGGCCTCGGCCGCTTCGAGGCGTGATCGTTCGGATGTGGCGGTGGATTGGGGGCTTCTGCGTGGCCTTGATCAGGTCGGAGGGCTGAATGGCGAACTCACGGTTTCCGGTGCGCTGGATGTCCGCTTGAGACGACGAGAGTCGTTGGTAGAGACTTCGACGTTCTTCCGACCGCGCGAGATCGCGGCGAACTATTGCATGCAGTTCGTCGCGCCCATGCCCTGTAATCACCTAGCCTTAACCGCTGGTGGCATGGGGGGACGGGATTTTTATATCGCTTCACGATGTTTTATTCGACGGATTCTTTGCTGAAATCCGAGAAACGTGCAGCCTGATAACACACCCATCACTTCAACCAGCGAACAGCTGGTCGATTCGAGCCAGCCGGGAAATTTCCGCGGCGTTTGGCTGTGCGGCTTGGCCTTGGTTGTAAGCCTCGGCGCTGCTGTCGCCGCTCACTCGCTTTTGATCCTGATTGGAGTGATCACCAACTTGTCCTTTTACGGCCGAATTGACACCACCTTAACCTCGCCGGTGACACACGGCCTGGGTGGCTGGGTCGTGGTGGTTCCAGTCGCGGGGTCCGTGCTCATCGCGTTGCTGGCTCGCTGGGGAACCCGTAGCATTCTCGGACACGGCATACCGGAGGTCATGGAACAGGTGCTTGTAAACCGGAGCCGAATCTCGCCTCAGGTGGCGCTGCTCAAGCCCATCGGCTCCGCCATTTCAATTGGCACCGGCGGCCCCTACGGTGCGGAAGGTCCCGTCATCGCGACCGGGAGTGCCTTGGGTTCCTTGATCGGGCAAGTGCTGACCTTGACCGCGATCGAACGCCGGGTGCTTCTCAGCTCCGGTGCAGCCGCGGCGATGACCATGGTATTCGGAAGTCCGGTGGCCGCCACGCTGCTGACAGTCGAGCTCCTATTATTTGAGTTCAAAGCCCGCTCTTTGGTGCCGGTCATGCTGGCTGCATCGCTCGCGCAGGCCGTGCGCTATGCATGGACGGGCGGTGGCGCAGTTTTCCCCTTGGGCGCGGCTCTTGAACTGGACTGGCAACTCTGGCCGAGCATCGGATTCATTGGCTTGGTCGCCGGGATCGTCGCCGTCAGTGCCACTGCGGCGGCTCACGGCATGGAGAAACTTTTTTCCCATTTCATCCGGTCGTGGATGCTGCGACCCGTTTTGGGGGGAGCGGCCGTTGGGCTGATCGGTCTTTGGCAGCCGCACGTATTTGGCGCCAGCTACGATGTAATAAAGGATCTTTTGCGCGGAGATGCCCCCGTGGCTGTTATGCTCATCATCTGTGGCTGCAAGCTAGCCGCGTGGGTCATCTCGCTCAGCAGCGGCACCTCTGGAGGGACCCTCGCTCCCATGTTGATCGCCGGCGGCGGTGTCGGCCTACTGGCCACCATGATCGCCGGAGCCATCGGCTTGCCAACGGTTCCCCCGGCCTTGGCCGCCCTTACAGGCATGATCGCGTTCTTTGCCGGTGGCACCCACGCCTATATCGCATCCGTCATTCTGGGGGTGGAGATTCACCGGTAGCGCCACCGCCCTTTGGCCGTTGGCCACCGCCGCCCCATTGCAATTCTGGTCGCCCGGTTGTGGTCCCGCCATTCGATTATGACCACACCGGTTCATCAACGAGGGGTTTCCGTGCCGGTTGAAATGGCTACCGATGCCTTTGCTCACACGAGAGTTTCGTCGGTGATGGAAACCGAACCGCAAACCATTCCTCCCCATGTCACGGTGCAAGCGCTGGCTAATCGCATTGGAGCCCATGATCCCACGGTAAGCCATCACCAAGCCTTGATCCTCGCGGATGAATCCAGAATCCCGTCCGGTATCATCACGCGGCGGGACCTGCTGGAGGCGCTTGCTGCCGGCCGCGGCAGTCTTCCGGTTGCGGAAGTCACTTCCCGCACGCTGCACACCGCCTTTCCCGATGAGGAAGTGAGCGCTGTGCTTGCCCGGATGTTTCGACACCATATCGGCCGGCTGCCCGTCGTTTCACGGGAATCACCTTCCCGCTTGGTCGGTTATCTCGGTCGATCCGCCATTCTGACCGCTCAGTTGCAACGTCACGCGGAGGAACGCGACCGGGAACCTGGCTGGCTCCATCCGCATGCGCGTAAAGCTCACTCCAACCTCAAACCGAACTCACCATGAACCGCGCTCTCACCACCCGTTTCAACATCATCCCTCTCGCGGGACGCTTATGCTTAGCTTGTTTCTCGGGCCTCCTGATTTTGGCTCTCCTTTAGGCACACCGAACGCTAATACTCACCTATCAAGTCGACGCCCAACAAATGTTGAGCGAGATCGCAATGGACTTCAGAATCAACAGTCCCGGATTGAACCAGTTGCCGCGCGGGAGTAGATTTCATGCCAAGGGTGAGCTACTTCGAAGGCTTGGCTCAATGCCAACACCGTGGCATCCCCATGGCGACGTCCTACCAGTTGCAAGCCGACAGGTAGCCCGTCATCATCCAAGCCCGCGGGAATAGAAGCCGCCGGGTTGCCACTCCAATTGATTGGATAGGTCAGGCACCAGCCGATGCCCGGATCTACTGCCTCACCGCCCACTCGTGTTGGGCCGAGCGTGCGTCCGTCCGTCGTGTTCTCGACCGGTTGACACGCCAACGTCGGCGTCACCAACGCATCATAGTCATCCAACACGTCCTGCAACGCGTCCGCAAACTCCGTCCGCAGTCGATCGTCGAGCTTGGAACTCAAGGCACTCATCCGACGTCCCGTTTCGATCAGATCAATTACCTCCACCGGCACTTGGTTGCGGTGATCGTGGACCAAGTCGATCCCCGCCTCGTGAAAATCCTCCGCCATTGCCGCGTAAAGCACCGCCATCTGTCGATTCCACAAGGCCGACCACTCCGACTGCGGTCGCTTGATCCCAAGCTTAACTCGTTCGACCGACGCACCTGCGGCGCGGAAGCCATCCAATGCGGCCTCCACCACTCTCCCGACGCCTGACTCGACAGGAAACACATCCAGGTCCGGACTGAAGGCTACACGCAGGCCGCGAACCTTGCTGCTAGCTGCGGCCAGAAAGTCCTCCCCGCCATCTGGCAGACATAGCGGGTCGCGGGGATGAGATCGACCCATCACGTTGAGCATGAGCGCCGCGTCCTTCACCGAGCGGGCCATGGGGCCGGCATGAACAAAGGGCGTGTGGGCAAGAAATGCATTGGGGCGATACGCCGCCGCCACCCGTCCAAAGGATGCTTTGTATCCATAAACTCCGCACCACGCGGCGGGAATGCGGATGGATCCTCCCGCATCGGACCCCTGGGCTAATGGCACCAAGCCAGCCGCCAATGCCGCCGCACTTCCACCCGACGATCCTCCGGCATTGCGGCCTGGCGCAAACGGCGTGCTGGTTGGGCCAAACAGCAGATTGTCGGTAGTCCCCTTGTGGCCAAACTCCGGGGTATTGGTCTTGCCGATGACAATCGCGCCCGCGGCCTCCAGCCTTTGCACGTATGTCGCCGACTCCTCCGGCACAAATTCGGCAAACACGCGACACCCGAAGGTATTGGGCACACCGGCCTTGAAATCGAAGAGATCCTTGATCGCCACGGGCACACCGTGCAGAGGCCCGATGTTTTCCCCCCGCATCACCGCCGCCTCGGCCGCGGCCGCACGGGCGAGCGCATGTTCGGGTAAGACCCTCACGAACGCATTGATCCGCGGGTTCTCCGCCTCGATGCGCGTTAGGAAAAACCGCACCACTTCCACCGGGGACAAGGCCTTCGTCCTTATCGCCGCCGCCAATTCCACCGCACTGAGGTAGGCAAGGTCTGAGTTCATTTTGATCGATGCTCCTGAGGCAAACTATTCACGGTTCGCGCGGGTTGGCGCAAAGCGGTCTCGCGGCACCCAGCGCGTGTTGCAGTGCCGGGTCCAATCGTCCCGCAGCACACTCGTCCCTTCCGGATCAATCGCCAGCGGTTGCCCGGGCAAAGGCTCCACCCGATCTCCGCCGTCCGTGTTGGCGTTCTCCTCCTTGTCCCAGCCCACCGCGTCGAGGAAGAACGTCCGCGTCCATCCCGCAGGCTTCGGCGGGAGCGCCTTCGCCGACCACTCCAAGGTCATTGCATCGCCTCCGTTGAGCACCGCCAAGCGTCCGTCGGTTGCTCGCAACAACTCACTCACATCGCCGTATCGGGTGCACCAGCCTTCGAGCGTGGTGTGCCATGGCGGTTGATCACTCACCTCCTCAAACACCGGCACCCGCGTGATTCCATCGACCGCCGTTTCCACTCGCGAGAATCCGCGCCAGGCCAACTCGGCCCGACTGAAGTCGACGGTGTGCCGGTGCTCCTCCGGCAACGGGCGTCGCGTGAACAAGGCGATACGATCCCAATAAATTTTAAACGAGGTCGTGAGCCGCAGCCGCCTTGTGCCCTGCGGCAGGCGTCCGCTCAGGTCCACCACGTTGGTCTTGGTGCGCCCGTCCGGGATGCCCAGATTGACGGCCACCGCATGCCATTGGCCGCCGGCGTCCTCGGCCTCCAGCGTGGGCCAGACCAGCGACGCCGCGTTCGTCTGCGACAAGGCGATGTTCGAGCTCGCGGTGCCAAACTCCAGCAATCCGGTCACGGCCAGCACCAGCCCTTCATCCGACTCAATCGGACCGAAGTCCAAAGTGTGCGAGATCGGTCTGCACACACCGCGCAAGGGTGGCGGCAGCACTTCCCCACAGGGGGCGAATGTTCCGTCGATTTCGCTCAACGCCACCGTCAGCTCGCGCCCCACGCTGTCCACCGCCCGCCGCAGCGGACGCGCATCACCCACCGCCCACAGTTCCGAAGGCGTCACCGGCGGCGCCATGAAACTATCGGTCGGGTGCACTTCTTCGCTCGACGGATGGTCCACCGCGATGACCCGCAACCCGTCAAAATAGTCCACCTCGCGCAGCTCACTGCTCACCACGATCTCATACTGTCCGTCGCGCGGCTGCAGTTCGGCATCATCACCGATGCGCACCTTTTCCACCGGATCGGGGGGCCAGCTAAGGCCGCCCGTCAGGGCGAGCCCCAACGCGCCGGACCCCAGAAAATCGGTCACAAAACGGAACTCCTCCCCATTCCAGGCATAAAGGTAAGGGCAGGATCCGGTCGTGATCACCCGCGTGCGTTCCACCGTCACGACCTCACCCGTCACTGGGACATTGATCAGGTTATCGACCGTGCCATCGGGCCATACCACCTGCACCGAATCCATCCGCGCGAGTGCACCCAGGCCGATCGCCGCCGGCACTTCGCGCATAACTTGACGAGCTACAACCGTCGGCCCCGCCCTCACTTCGATCGTCGCGCCGGTGCCGCCGTGATTAGCCATCGCCGCCGATTCCAGCCGGAGTCGCAGCGCACGCCCAACCTGCACCATGTCGTTGCGAAACTCCGTCACCTGTCCTGTCTCGCTCACAATCCACAGATCGTCGTCGCCGTCGCCATCGGCATCCGCCGCAATAAGGTCGGTTACCTGTGCGCTCGTGGGCAGCGCCATCGTCTCGCCGCTCTCTCGCCAGCCCCCCACGTCATCATGGCGCCAAATGCGCATTACGCCTTCAGCTGCCGCACAGAACTCCACCCAGCCGTCCATCTCCAGGTCCACCCACACCGCCGCCGTCGGTGTCCACTCGGGATGGTCCATCACGACTTCACCGCCCTTGCCGCCGAGGCGCAGCCGGGTCTGGCCGGAGCCCACCAGCGCCACATCCGCTCTTCCGTCGTTGTCCACGTCCTCCAGCAGCGCGCGTTCGGCCGACGGCCAAGGACCGACCGGTGCCGTCGGCGCACGGAAGCGACCGGCCCGGACATTCTGCCACACCGTCGTGCCATTCTCTGCCCCCGCCACCACCACATCCACGCCGCCGTTGGCGTCCAGGTCCGCCACCGCCAGCGAAATGCCCAGCCCCTTCGGGTCGAGGCCAACCATCGCCGCCACTTCTTCAAACCGTCCCGAGCCGTTGTTTTGCCACAGCGTCAAACCTGCCTCACCCACCACGAGTAGATCGAGATCGCCATCGTATTCATAATCCAACCACGCGGCATCGCGGCCGTTCAGCCCACCAAACCCTGCGGCCTCGGTCACGTCCACCAGTTCGGTTTCACTGATCCGCTCCAACAGCACGGCTCCGCCCGGTCCGAGCGCCAGCACATCCGCAAAGGTGGGCCGCTCCTGCAGCAAACGGGCTTCCCGCGCCACCGAGTCCCGGAAATGCCCTACTCGCACCACCGCCCCCGCGCCCAACTCTCCCACCGCCTGCGCCTCGCCCACTCGCCGCTTTGTCCCATCCGCCTGCAACTCAACCAACCGCAGCTGCCCGGCGACACCGTCAAGCATCGCCCAAAGGGTCGTCCCTGCTTACGTGGCTCGTGTTGGCCGGCTTCGCCCTCGAAGCCGTCACCGGTCTATGGATACTGCTGGCGCCCTTCTCTCTCCTCGCCCAGTTGCAGGTCCTGCTGCACGGGATCGCCGGGGTGCTCCTGCTCGGCCCTTTCGCGATCTACCAAGTCCGACACTGGCAAACTTGGCGCGACCAGAATCTCTCCGTGGTCGGGCTGCTCGGCTACGGCGCGCTGGCCCTTACGCTCACATGTCTCAGCAGCGGACTCGCCGTGACTGTCCAAGCGCTTTTCGGAAGCCGGGTTTCCCCGTTTTGGGACCAAGTCCACCTTGTCACTGGATTGGCCACGGCCACCGTCGTGATCGCCCACCTCGTCGCCGCGTGGCTGCGGCGTGGCGGCCCGCTCCGCCTGTTGCATGGCTTGGGACCCAAACTGCGCCACCGCACGCTTGCCCTCGCGGGCACCCTCGTCGGCGTCTATGCCACCCTCATGCTGACGGCCAGCTTCCTGCCGCAAATTCCAGTGCACCTGACCGCCCGCGATGGCTACACCCTGCCGGAATACGCCCAACAATTCGCGGAATACCGCGGCAATCCCTTCGCCCCTACCTACGCCACCACCGTGGACGGCAACTTCATCAACCCCGAAATGCTTGCCCACTCCGCCTCCTGCGGCACGACGGGCTGCCATGAGGAGATCCTGGCCGAGTGGGAACCAAGCGCTCACCGCTTCTCCGCGATGAACCCGCCTTTTCAGGCTGTGCAGCGGAACTTCGCCGCCGACCGTAGCGCCGCCGACACCCGCTACTGCGCCGGCTGCCACGATCCGATCTCCCTTTTTGCCGGCGCCAAGGACATCCACAACCTCAGTCTATCCGCTCCCGGCATGCAGGAGGGAATCTCCTGCGCCGTGTGCCACTCCATTGCCCAGGTCGACCAGCGCGGCAACGCCGACTACGTGCTGGTCCCCCCGCACAAATATCTGGGTGAAAACAGCGCCGGTCTCGCCAAGCGTGTATCCGATTTCCTGATTCGGGCCTACCCGCGCCAGCATCTGATCGACTACGACCGTAACCTCCTACGCACGCCCGAATTCTGCGGTGCCTGCCACAAGCAGTTCATCCCCGAGGCACTTAACCGCTTCGGTGCCAGCCCATCGCAGAACCAATTCGACGAGTGGCGCAAGAGTCACTGGATCGACGAGGGCAACTCCGACAAAAGCCTGAGCTGCCGCGATTGCCATATGCGCCTCGTGCCCGGCTCCCGCGACCCCGGCGCCGGCGAGGGCGGCGACCTGCGCCGCAGCGCCGACGACGGTGCCCACCGCCATCACGGCACCATCGGGACCAACTTCTTCATGGCCGAGGTGCTCAAACTGCCGCACTGGGAAAAACACCGCGCGCTCACCGAAGCCTGGATCAAGGGCGAAACCGTGCTGCCCGAGATTGCCCACCTCTGGCCCGAGGGCCCCGTCGCCCCCATCGAAATCGTCGCCCCCGACTCCGCGCCCCGCGGCGCGCCTCTGGAACTTCAGGTAATCGTGCGCAACCGCAAGATCGGTCACAACTTCATCACTGGTCCGCTCGATTTCCTGCGCGCCTGGGTGCACCTCACCGTCGCTGACGCGTCAGGCACGGTTCTCGCCGAGTTCGGCGGCATCGATCCCGTCACCCGCCGCATCCAGGACGAATCCGGCGTCGAGCACCAGCCCGGACGCCCCCGCGACGAGGGCACCCTCGTGCTGGAAGGCGTGCCGCTCGATGAGCACGGCCAGCCCCTGCTGCGCCACGAGCTCTGGCGCAAGGCCGGCGGCAGCGGCAACCGCAGCATCTTCCCCCGTTACGCTGACAAACAATCCTACCACGTCGCCATCCCGGCCGACGCCGTCGGACCGCTCACCGTCACCGCCAGCCTGAACTTCCGCCGTTACCGCCAGGAGTTCCTCGACCTCGTGATTCCGGAAATGGAGCGCGACAGCGGCGTTCTGCAGCCCACGGTCACCAAGGACACCGCCGTCCGCCATATCGTCCTGGACGACGCCGTCACCCCATGAATCGGCCGCCTCCCCGTCCCTCGCTCCGCCGACGTCGTCTCCGCTTGACCTGGCTCGCCCTCATCGGCGGCACCGGCGCGCTCAGTGCCGCCGCGTGGTGGCTCCTGCGCCTGCAGGACACCGACCAAGCGGAGGCGCGCATCCACGTCAGCACCGCCTACACCGACGAAGCCCGCGCCGATCATTCCCCCGTTCGCTTCATCGACGTCACCGCCCCCGCTGGCCTCGTGTTCCGCCACGGCCCTCCGACCCGTCACCGCGCCCTGCCGGAAGACAATGGCTCCGGTCTCGCCTGGGGCGACTACGACGGCGACGGCGATCCCGATCTCTACCTTGTCAACCATCCAGGCATTGTGCCCACCGTCGGCTGGGACTCCTCTGGCAACCGTTTGTATCGAAATAACGGCGACGGCACTTTTACCGACCTCACCGACATTGCCGGCGTCGCCGATCCCGCGGGATTCGGCATGGGCGCCACGTGGATCGACTATGACAACGATGGCCACCTCGACCTCCACGTCACCAACCGCGGCCCAAATCGCCTGTATCGTAATCTTGGCGACGGCACCTTTATCGACGTCGCCGTCGCCGCCGGGGTTGACGATCCCGGCTGGGGCACCGGCACCGCCTGGGGCGACTACGACCGCGACGGCCACCTCGACTTCTACCTCTGCAACTACGTCGACTACGACTCCGACGGTCGCGAGCCGCCGCCCCCGCCGCCCGGCGCCGCCTACGAGGCCCCCTACACCATCAACTCCAACGCCTACGACGCCTCGCCCAACCGCCTCTTCCGCAACCGCGGCGACGGCACCTTTGAGGACGTCACCGCCGCCACCGGCGTCGCCAATCCCGATGGCCGCAGCCTCGCCGCCTTCTTCTGCGACCTCGACGGCGACGGCTGGTTGGATCTCTACGTCAACAACGACGTCTCCGCCAACCGTCTCTATCGCAACTCCGGCGCCGACTTCGGCCCTGACGAACCCGTCTTCTTTCTCGATCTTTCCGCCGTCACCGGCACCGCAGACGGACGCGGCTCCATGGGGCTCTCGGTCGCCGAAACAGGCGACATCGACGGCACGCCCGACGGCCTGCCCGATCTGTTCATCGCCCATTGGCTGGCCCAGGAAAACGCTCTCTACCAAAGCCACGTCACCGCCACCGGCAAACTCGAGTATCTGGACAAGGCCCGCCCCTTCCGTCTCGGAGAGATCTCCATCGACCGCGTCGGCTGGGGCAGCGCGTTCGCCGATCTCGACCGCGACGGCCGCATCGACCTCGTGGTCGCCAATGGCAGCACCCTCGAACGTGACGACGACCGCACCCGACTCGTCGCCGAACCCTTGCTCCTCTTCATGCAGGACGACGGCGGCTTTCGTGACGTCGCCGCGCTCGCCGGCCCGGCGACCTCCCGAGCCTACACCGCCCGCGGACTCGCCCTCGCCGACTACGATGGAGACGGTGACCTCGACCTCGCCTTCAGCCAAAACCAAGGCGACGCCGTCCTCCTGCGCAACGACACCCCGCGCGACGATCGCCAGGCGCTCGTCGTCCACCTCGACGCCCCCGACGCCCGCCGCTTCGGCGCCCGCGTCATGATCGAATCCGCTGGCCGCCGCCAGTGGCGCTGGTGGGGTGCCGATGTGTCCTACCTCAGTCAGCACGGTCCCGAACTCATCTTCGGTCTCGGCCTCGCCAAGTCCGTAGAGCGCCTCGAAGTGCAGTGGGCCGACGGCCGTATCACCACCCTCACCGACCTTAACGCCGGCTCGATCCGCGTCACGTATCCGCAACCATGACCGCTGCGGCTGCCTCGGGTTGCCGGATCGCATACCGCCAGCGCGGCGTCGCCCCCATCAATGCCGAGCCGCGGATGCGGCAACCGAGTTCCGTGAGCGCGGTGTCGAGCGCCGGATCGGGGCCATTCAGGTCGACCCACAGCGCCGTCTCGGCCGGCAACCTCGCCGCCAGCCGCAGCACGCGTTCGCGCGCCTCCGTGGGCATCAGCTCCCGGTAGTCCCGTTGCAGCACCACCAGGATCGAATCGTCGAACGCTTCGTCGCCTCCGGCCGATAACCCACCGCGCCCCCCGGCCAAGCGCCCACCAGCCAGCAGCCCGCAGCCCCCGATCCGCGTCGGATCAAACCCGACCGGGTCCGGCCGCAGACGGGTAAGCTTCACGGCAAACCCGTCCGCCGGTGACTCGATCTCCTCCCATACATAGCACCCGCCCAGCATCTGCTCGAATTGCCGACGCAGGGGCTCCGGACGGTGGTCGTTGATGAGCACCAAGTCCCCGCCCACGGCCAGCTCGGACCAGCGGTGGAAAATCAACTCGTGCTTGCCCGCGCACGGCACCAGGCGCACGTCGAGCGTCTCCGTCGGCGAGGGAGTCGCGGAACTCATGAGCGGCCCACGCTTCCCGCCCCGTCGCCATGCAGGGCAACGATCCGCCGCAAAGTGCCGCCGATGCCCTCGGCATAACCAATCAACTCCTCCGCCTCGGCCGCCGGCAGCCAGGCCCGGCAATGCCGGTGCCACAGCCCGAGCCAGGCTTGAAAATGCCTCTCCCCTAGCTGCAGGTGCAGGTGTTTGAACGGCATCGGTCCCCGGTAAAGCGCCGGCCCGCCCGTCACCCCCGACCAGAAATCGCCGATCTTCTCCAAGTGTGTGGGCCAGTCATGCACATGCGCGCCGAAAACCGGCCCGATCTCGGCATGCTGCCGCACATCGGCATAAAAATGGCGCAACAGGTTCATCACCCCCAGTCGACCGCCCATACGTTCATAAAGCGATTTCTTCGGTTCTGACATTGGTTCATCCATACGGACTCCACCCTAACGTGTCGAATTCGCCCGCACCTTGATCCAGATCAAGGACATGAAAAACGAGCCGATATAAGCTCCCTGCACTTCATGACCACTCCCGCCCACCGCCTCCGACTCGCCCCGACCGCCCTCCAGGCGGCCGTCGACACCGTCGTTGTAGTCGTAACCCGTGACTATCCTCGGCGGTAAAGTCGGTTGCCTGATTTTCTCAACCCAAACTCCGCCGACCTCGTGTCCGCGGAGTTTTTTGTTTTCCCGGACACACTCGGCCCAACCACACGCAACCTCATGTCCCACACCACCACGCCCGCCATCGCTGACGCGGAAAAGCCGCTCATCTACTCCTGCTCGGGCTGCTCCAGCGCCGCGCAGCTCGCCAACCACCTCGCCCTGCGCCTCGATCGCGCCGGCGTGGCCGAGATGTCCTGCATCGTCGGGCTCGGCGGCGATGTCAAACCCCTCGTCCGCACCGCGAAAGACGCCGCCGCCACGGGCCGCCCCATTGTCATGATCGATGGCTGCCCCCTGCAGTGCGGCCGACATACCCTCGCCCGCCACGGCGTCACGCCTGCCCTGCACTGGGACCTCAGCCGCCTCGCCGTCGCCAAGAGCAAACATGTCGACTTCGCCCCCGCCGACGCCGCCCGACTCGAACCGGCCTTGCGCGACGCCGTCCGCCTACTTGCCGAGCGCGACCCCGTAGTGCCAAGGCGGCAATAAGAACGGCGCGCGCACCGACGCGAGGCCGGCCTCCGCCGCCCACGTCACCACCTGCTCGGGACGCGGTCGAATCTCCAGCGAGGGCCCTCGCGGCGTGACCACGTCGCTGCGCCAGTGAATGACCGCCACCTGCCCACCCGGCCGCACCACGGCGGCCGCCGCGCGGAGGAGGCCGACCGAATCCTCCGCATGCAGGATGTTGAACAACAGCGCCGCATCGCACGACTCCGCCGGACGCCCGAAGCCCTCCAGTATCACGTCGCGCACGTCGACCCTCACGTTATCGAGGCCGGCCGCCGCGGCGCGTTGCACCGTGTGCGCCACCATCTCCGGTTCAACGTCACAGGCAAACACGGTGCCGCTGACGCGCTGCGCCAACGGCAACGTAAAGGTGCCGTAGCCGCAGCCCAGCTCGACCAAATCGCCCGTGGACGGCCCGAAACCGAAGGCGTCAAGAATGCCCGGCACATCCAACAGCGTTTCCCAATAGTTCTGCGGCGGCATGCCGCTCTCGCGTAGCTTCATGAAGGAGGTCCTGAAATCAAAGCGTGACGACCCGATCCGAGTCGCGCACGAGCGTATAGAGATCCTGCATGGTCGAGACCGGGCAAAGTTCGGAGCCCACCGCGTTCCGCAGCTTCAGGCAGGTGCCGCAGGCGAGGATCTCTCCGCCCGCCGCCAGCAGGGCCGTCGCCTGCGCACGGGCATCGAAGCGGGGATCATTGATGTGATCGAGTTCCACGCCCCGACCGAGCAGGAAAACCTTTACGGAATCGCCCTGCTGTCGACTGAAGTTGGCCAAACGTAGCCCGTTGAAGACGGTCTCAGGATCGGTTTGGGAAAGGATGATGCCGAGTTGCATAGGATAAATATCAGTCCGCCACCTTCACGCCACCGCTGTCGTCGCGACCGGTAGACGCGCCAGTTTCCATTCGGGGAAACCATCCTGCAGGCGCCGCGCCTGATAACCCTGCCGGCGTAGTCGCGCCACCGCCTCGAAGGCCAGCACGCAATACGGCCCGCGGCAGTAGGCCACGATCTCCTGGTCGCGCGGAAACTCAGCCAGTCGGCGCTCCAGCTCGACCAGCGGCACATGCATCGCGCCGGGGATGTGGCCCTCGGCAAACTCTTCCACCGGACGCACGTCGATCACGAACACCGCTCCGGCCTTCTTCCGCCGCAGCAGCTCCGTCCGCGACACCGGCTCGAGCGCATCGCGTTTTTTGAAATAGCGATCAATGGTGCGTGCCGTCTCGACGTGGTTGCGTTCGGCGAGTTCCTGCAAAGTGCCCAAGAGGTTCACCACCGCCGGATCGGCGAGACGGTAGTGGATGTGTTTCCCGTCGCGGCGGTTGGCGACCAGACCGCTGCGCCGCAGGTGCTGGAGGTGCTGCGAGACATTCGCCACCGGCAGGTCGGTGAGCCCCACCAACTCCTCCACGCTGCGCTCGCGCTGCGCCAGCAACTCCAACAGCTCCAGCCGCGGCGCACTCGCCAGCGTCTTAGCCACCTGGGCGAACTGCGCGTAGAGTAAACGTTTGATTCCGGGACCAGCCATGGACTTCATTCAACTTTGTTATTGAATGAAGGCCGCTCCGTATCCGGTCCCGACCTCAATCCGCCGGCCCTCTGGCCGACTTGAACAGCGTGAGCAGCATGGTCACCGGGGACTTCGCCACGATGGCGTGGGGCAGTTTTGCCGGCATGCGGATCCAGGAACCGGCCTTGACACTCATCCGATCGGTGCCGAGCGAGACTTCGGCCTCACCCGCCACGAAGTGCATCACCGCCGGCACGGTCGCGGTGTGTTCGGACAGTTCCTGGCCGGCCGCGAAGCCGAACAGCACGACCTTGCTGTGTGCATCGTGGTGCAGCGTGCGGCTGACAATGCTATCGGGCTGATGCTCGAAGCAGCCCAGGAGATCGGGAACGTGGAGGTAGGTTGGATCAGTCATGGAGTTTCCGAATTTGAAGTGAAACCGTGGATACGCCGCTCAAAGATAAAACATTCCCTTCGCCAGGAGCACGATCGCCAGCATGAGTCCGGCGACGATGCGGTGCGTGTAGCGAAACCGGCAGAGGTCCATGGTGCCCTTGATGGAGGCGCGGATCGCCGTCACGAACACCCCGAGCACCGCAAAAGCCAGGGTCATCTTGATCGTGAGCAGGATCCCAAAGCGGCTGGAAAAGAAGTCCGGGCGCGTTGAGTAGTGGATCCAATACATGGCCCCTCCCGTGAGGAAGAGCAGCCCCACGATCACCGGCATAAACTTGCGCACGTGACCCGGGATGGCCTCCGCGAGCTGCGCCCCCAATCCGGGCGGAAGCTTCTTCTCCAGCGGTTCGATCACCAGCACCTCAAAAAACACCGCCCCCGCGAAGGTGATCGCGCAGAGCAGGTGAACCGTGACAAACAATCCGTAGTAGTAAGCCATGAGAGTGAGACTTGTCCTCAATGATAATCCTCTATGGCCCCGACGCGCCTTGATGAGGATCAAGGTTCCCGATCATTGACGTTACGACGGGCACCGGGCACAGCGATCAAGCGCAACCTTGATCTTCATCAAGGCGCGCACCGGCCCCGCCTGTTAGGCTGCCCTGTGGTTTCCACCTCCTTCCTCTCTCCCTCTTCCGCCTGGCCCACCCTGATTCAGGGCGGCATGGGCATCGGTGTTTCCGACTGGAAACTGGCGCGCGCGGTCTCGCGCTGCGGGCAACTGGGCGTCGTATCCGGCACGGCCTTGGCCAGCGTGCTCGTGCGTCGTCTTCAGGCTGGCGATCTCACCGGCGACATCCGCCGCGCCCTCGCCGCCTGCCCGCTGCGGGCGGAAGCCGAAACGGTGCTCCATCGTTATTGGTGCCCGGAGGGACGGCCCGACGCCACGCCCTACGCCGCCGCTCCCATGCCGCGTCACGATGCCGGCCGTTTCTGGACCGGTCTTACTGCGCTCGCGGCCTTTGTGGAGGTCTTCCTGGCCAAGGAAGGACACGACGGCGTGGTGGGACTCAACCTGTTGGAGAAAATTCAACTCCCCTCCCTGCCCACACTCTTTGGCGCCATGCTCGCCGGGGTTGACTACGTGCTGATGGGGGCCGGCATTCCCCGCGCCATTCCCGGAGTGCTCGATCGATTCGCGCGCGGTGAACCGGCCATGCTTGAACTCTACGTGGAGGACGACAACCCCGATCGGAACGCCCCCCCGGTCGAGCTGCGCTTGGACCCGTCAGATTGGGTGCCGGGACTACCGCCACTGCACCGGCCGCGCTTCCTCGCCATCGTTTCTTCCCATGTGCTCGCCACCTCGCTGGCCCGCAAGGCCAGCGGCCGGGTGGACGGCTTTGTCGTTGAAGGCTGGACCGCCGGCGGTCACAACGCGCCGCCCCGCGGCGCCCCGACCAACGCCACCACAAGCGAAGCTCCGGTCTACGGCCCCAGGGACGAGGTTGATCTCGCCGCCTTGCGCGCGATCGATCGTCCCTTCTGGCTGGCCGGGTCCTTTGCCAGCGCCGATCGACTGGCCTCCGCCCGAGCCGCCGGTGCCCAAGGAGTGCAACTCGGCACCGCCTTTGCCTTTTGCACCGAGTCCGGTGTCACGGCCGAGTTGAAGACGCAGGTCATTGCGCTGAGTCGATCCGGGCAACTGCGGGTCGAAACCGCCGCCCGCGTCTCCCCGACTGGTCTACCATTTAAAGTCCTGAATGTGCCCGGAACCCTCGCCGATCCCGAACAAATCGTGCAGCGCCCGCGTCGCTGCGACCTTGGCTACCTGCGCGTGGCCTACCGTCGCCCCGATGGCTCCCTGGGCTACCGCTGCCCCGCCGAACCCGTCGACGACTACATTGCCAAGGGCGGCGATCCGGCCGACACCGTCGGCCGGTTGTGCCTGTGCAACGGGCTGTTGGGCACGATCGGCCTAGGCCAACGTCAACCAGAAGACTTCACCGAACCCGCCCTGATCACCGCCGGAGTCGACGCCACCGAGCTGGCTCGTTTCATTCCGCCCGGTGAGGCGAACTACACTGCGGCAGACGTTATTCGCCAGCTGGGGCTGCCCGCTTGACGGTCGGATTGCGCTGGCAGACGCCGCCAAACCCGCGGATGTCTTCCAGCGCGACGATGCGGAACTGATCCTGCACCCACTGCAACGTTTCCGGCGACAACCATGCCTGCAGTTGGAAGTAGGCCATAACCGCTCGCTCCCCGCGCACGTAAAACTCGAGATACGGATTGAGCCCGCAGTGGCAGTGCGGCGGCCAGGTGTCTTTGCCTCGCACGACCCGATTCTGTTCGCGGAACTCAATCATATCGAGGCGCTCCCGAAAGCGCGCAAGGGTCGGCTCGATCAGGTGATACAGGGCCGTCGGCTCCGCCAGCGGATTGCCGGTGGGCGCGTGCGAAAGTAGCCGCTGCCAATCCCCTGAAATCCGGGCGCGGCCCCGGTCCAAACACGTGGTCAACTTCATCGCCATTCTTGCAAACTAGCACAAGCGACGCAGCCTCCGCGCCGCACGGCTTGTTCGAGGCTCAGCGATTCTTGCGATCCCGGTCGTTCGCCATGACGCGTGCGACCGTCGCCTGCAGGGCAGTCGGCGAAAAAGGCTTGGCCAAGAACGCCCCCCGCCGCTCCGCCCGTTCAAACACCTCCACCAGCTCCGACCGGGCACTCATTCCGATCACGGGTAGGTCCGGTCGATCCCGCCATATCTGTTCCGCCAGATCGGCCCCGTTGAGGTGCCCCGGCAGACCAATATCGGTCAGAATCAAATCCACCTGAAAGTGACGCCGCTGCCAGGCTCGGTAGGCCTCGTCGCCGGAGCCGAACGTCGCCACCACCGCGCCTTGCCGCACCAGGGTGTCCCGCACGAAGCGCCGCACCGCCAGGTCATCCTCCACCACCCACACCGAAACCGCGCCGAGGTCCGTCGTGCCCTCCGCGACTCTCCCGACCGACTCCGGGATGGCTTCCTCCGTCAGAGGCAGGACCACGGTCACCACGGTGCCACGACCGACCTCGCTGGCGATGCGCACCGCTCCACCATGACGACGCACCACGGCATACACCGTGGCCAATCCCAGACCCGTGCCTTTCCCCGGCCCCTTGGTGCTGAAAAAGGGCTCAAAGACTCGCTCGCAAACCTCGGGCGGCATGCCGGTGCCCGCATCCGCCACGACCAGTTCCACCACCATGCCGGCGGAGCCAACCACCGCCACGCCATCCCGCACCTCCTCGCCCGTCGCTTCGCGGCGAAGTGCCCGGATATTGATCGAACCTCCCGCCGGCATCGCATCCCGGGCATTGACCACCAGATTCATGACCACCTGCTCGATCATCGACTCGTCCCCCCTCACCTGCCACGCCACTGGATCGTGCTCGATATCCAGTTCGCAACGGATGTGGTCGCCAGCCAGACGCGTCCACAGTCTTGACGCCCTCCGCAGGGTCTGCGCCACATCAAACACCGCAGGCTGCCACGCCTGGCGCCGACTGAAGACCAGCAACTGCCGCGTAAGACTCGCCGCCTGGTCGGCCGCCCGCTCAATCTCCTCCAGACTCCCCCGCAATGCTTCACCCACCCCTCGCTCCAGCGCCGCCAATTGCGCCTGCCCGCGGATCACCGTGAGCAGGTTGTTGAAATCGTGCGCCACGCCACCCGCCAGGTGGCCCAGAGCCTCGAGTTTCTGCGTCTGACGCAGGTTTTCCTCCACCCGGCGCGACTCGGTGATGTCCTGCTTCACCGCGATGAAGTGCGACACCCGCCCGGCCTTATCCAGCACCGGCGTGATGGTCTCCAATTCGGTGTAGTGACTGCCATCCTTGCGCCGGTTGACCACCTCGCCCTTCACCGATTTACCGGCCAGCACCGTCCGCCAGAATCCCTCGTAAAAAGCCGCATCCTGCACACCCGATTTGAGAATCCGCGGCGTCTGCCCCACCGCCTCAGCCGCAGGGTAGCCGGTCAACCGCTCCCACGCCGGATTCACCCAAAGGATGATCCCGTCGCAGTCCGTGATCATGATCGCGTTCTCCGCCGCATCCAAGGCCCGCAACTTCAGCGCCTGCAAATCCTCACTCACGTTTCGCCCTCCTGGATGGCATCACGGGCTATCGCCCGAAACGCCCGCAGCCGCGGAAACAGAAGCACCTGCTCACAATAAATCTGCTCCTCCAACTCCCGCCCGAGCCGTCGCACGGCCAACCGTAGCGTCCGCCACCGCTCGCCGCCCTCCGCTTCCAGCCTCGCCCGCCATCCGGTATAGGCATCCAACAGCCCTTCATGCTCGCGTGCCGCCATCGCTACCTGCGTCGGCGTGGGCATCTCGGCCGTCCGCCCGAGCCATGCCCGCTCGACCGCCAAGTGTGTGGCGATCTCTCGTCGCAGTCGCCACCATTCGCGCGCCAGCCGATCCCGCCGCCCCCGCAGCCCTCCGGCCACTACGGCGAGCACGGCGCGCAGGCGGCGGCGGCGCACCACCAGCACGTGCCGCGCCACGACCGGCAGATCCACCGTCAGCCAAGCCGACGGTTGATGCTCCGCCGGCGTGACGAGGGCCGGTGATGACGACGGTGACTCGTTCATCATCGCCTTAGTTTCCCAGCGCCGCCAGGGCGCGCGGGAACAGCACATTGTTCTCCTTGTGCACGTGCTGGTGCATGTCGCGCTCCAACTGGTGTAGCGAATCGTAGAGCGCACGGAACGTGTTGCAGGCCCACTCCGGCGGCGTGAAGTCGTCGGTCAACGCGCGGAACTTCTCCAGCGCCGCGCCGGCCCCGTCGTGCTCCTCCTCCAACTGCGCAAAAATTCCCCGCAACTCGTCCGGCGTCACCCCCGCCCCCTCCGGACTCTCGATGGCGCGCAACCGCGGAAACACCACCTGCTCCTCGTCATGAGTATGATGCACGATCTCGGCCGCAAAGCCTTCAAACACTTGCCGGATCTCCATCAGGCGCGGTTCCTCCGCGCCATGCACCGCCGCGACCTTGCGCGTCATGAAATCCAGCCGCGGCAACTCCTGTCGCAGATAGTCATGGTGACTGCGTTCGATGTGTTCACACAGTTCACCGATTGACAGAGCGTCGGCATTCACAACGCCCGCCTCGCCGAGCTCGATCGCTTCCAGCATGGTCAGCACCGTCGCCGCATCCAGCCCGCGCTGCGCGCACGCCTCGGCCAAAGGCTTCTTTCCGCCGCAGCAATAATCGATGCGCAGCTTTTCAAAAACGCGGGCTCGCGCCGGCACGGCGCGCACCAGTTCACCCACGGTGACTTCGGTTGGAGAAACGATCATGATTAGCAGACGGCAGCCGCGGACCCATTTCCGCAGGGCGCCGACTCAAAACCACGCTCCGCCGCCGCAACCGGCAAGGTCGTCCCGCCGAACCCTTGATCTGCATCAAGCCCACCCCGTCTTTTCGTTCGCTTCCCTTGCCGGTCGCCCCGGTGGCCTTCACTCCAGAACCCATCATGCCCGCGCCCATCGGACACCTCCGCCACGTGCTCACCGGCCGCATCGCGCCCCTCTCGCGCCCCGGCGCGAGCAGCGCCATCGACAAGAAACCGGTCGCCGGCCCGGTCGCGATCGAAGCCCTCGGCCTCTTCGGCGACGAGCAGGCCGACCGCCGCGTCCACGGTGGTCCCGACAAAGCCGTGCTTCTGTATTCCATCGATCACTACGCCGCCTGGCGGACCGAGCTCGGCCCCCTCCCGCGCCTCAACCGCCCCGGCGCGTTTGGCGAAAACCTCGCCGTCGCCGGCCTCAGCGAGTCCGACGTCTGCCTCGGCGACCGCTGGCGTGTCGGTAAACAGGTCACGCTGGAAATCACTCAGGGCCGCCAGCCCTGCTGGAAACTGGCCGATCGCTTCGACGTGCCGGACATGGTGCAACGCGTGCATGCCACCCTGCGCACCGGCTGGTATGCCCGCGTCCTGAAACCGGGCTCCGTGGCCGTCGGCGATAGCCTCACCTGCCTCGCCCGCCCGCATCCGCGCTGGCCGATCCGTCGCCTCACCGCGTTGCTTTATCACGAGTCCGCCTCGATCGGCGACCTTGCCTCCGCGCTCACCCTGCCCCTGCCCGACGGCTGGCGCCGTCGGATCGCCGCGCGCCTCGGCTGGACCGAGACGACGGACACCACCGACGACCTCCGTATCCACGGCCCCATGACCCGATGAAAACCCCGTCCACCTGCCGCCATTGCCCCACCCCCGCCTCCGTGCTCGTCGCCGGAATTCCACTTTGTGAAGCGTGCTACGCCGCCTACGATACAAACGGCGACGACTACGACGCCAATGCCGCCGGAGAAAATACCGGTGGATTTGCCAGTCCGGCCTGTTTCGCCCACGAGTTCGACGACAACCCCGATTCAACTCGACCGTAGACGTTCCGGAACTGCCGAGGTGGGCCGGATCGCGCGATTACGACGCTCCGCCGATCACGAACCCCAGGCATATTTGCTGCGCAGGCTTGACCGGCGTCCATTTGTTAGTATTTACTTACTTACTTTATGCCACGCCCGACTTCCCACCCGCCCGCCGCAACGGTGCATTCCCCCTCCCGCCACCTGCCCGCCGATGAACGGCGGGCGCTCACGGTCTCGGCGGTGATCGATCTGGCGGCGCGCCGCAACCCGGAGGAGATCACCACCGCCGCCATCGCGGCGGAGATGCAGCTCACTCAGGGGGCTCTGTTTCGCCATTTTCCCACCAAGGAGGCCTTGTGGCAGTCCGTCATGGCGTGGGTCGCCGAACAGCTGCTCGCGACTCTGGACAAAGCCAACACCCCCGGCGCGGCCCTCGCCACTCTGGAGGCGATGTTTCTGGCCCACCTTCAGTTTGTGGCACGCCACCCGGGAGTGCCGCGATTGATTTTTGCCGAGCTGCAGCGCGCGGAGGATACGGCCGCGAAGATCGCGGTGCGCAGCTTACTCGGAGCCTACGCCACGCGCATCCGCGCGGTGATTGAACGCGGTCAGGCCAACGCTGAAATCGATCCCTCGCTTAATCCCGTCGTCATCGCGCCCGTGTTTATCGGCACGATCCAGGGTCTCGTCATGCAATCCCTGCTCAGCGGCAAACCCAGCCAACTGCGGTCGAGCGGCCCGACCGTCTTTGCCCTGCTGCGGCGCAGTCTCCTGCCCTCTTCGCCATGAAACTCTCGCCCCATCGTCGTCGTTCGTTGGCCCTGTTTGGCGCCATCTTCGCGCTGCTCGGCGCGTTCTTCTATGCCGCCCTGCGCACCGGTCCGCTCGCCGCCGTGCCCGTCGTGACGGCGGCCGTCACGGAGCAATCCGTGCAACCCACGCTCTTTGGCATCGCCACCGTCGAGGCCCGTCTCCGGCACAAGATCGGTCCCACCCTGCCTGGTCGCGTCCTCCACCTCACGGTCGATGTTGGCGACCTCGTCCACGCCGGCCAGGTGCTGGGCGAGATGGACCCGGTGGGCTTCAATCATCGTGTCAACGCGCAGGAAGCACTGCTCGCCCGCGCGCACTCCGCTTTGGCCGAGACGGAAGCCCGCATCGCGGAGGCGAGCGCCCGCCAGGACTTCGCCGAACTACAACTGCGGCGTCAGCGGGCCTTGTTCGCCACACAGACCGTCAGCCAGGAGGACTTGGACACCGCCGAGCAGGCCAGCCGCATCGCCGCCGCCGCCGTTGCCAGCGCTCGCGCCCAGCAGGCGGTCGCCCGCGACGAGATCGCCCGGGTCACGGCAGATCTCGCGGTGCTGCGCCAACAGCAGGCCGATCTGCGCTTCGTCGCACCCGTGGACGGACTGGTCATCGCCCGCCATGTCGAAGCGGGCACCACCGTCGTCGCCGGCCAGCCCGTGATCGAACTCATCGATCCCCAATCGCTGTGGATGAATGTTCGTTTTGACCAATCGCTGGCCGCCGGTCTCCACCCCGGTCTGCCCGCCCAGATCGTGCTGCACTCCCAAACGCGCCGCGTCCTCACCGGGCGGGTCCTGCGGGTTGAACCCGTGGCGGACACCATCACCGAGGAGGTGCTCGCCAAGGTCGTTTTCGACGCCCCGCCCCACCCGCTGCCGCCACTCGGCGAACTGGGCGAGGTCACCGTGACGCTGCCCGCCCTGCCCGCCGCGCCGGTTGTGAGCCATGCCGCGCTGCGGCGGCACGGCGGCCACCTCGGGGTGTGGCAATGGGAAGACGGTGCGCTGGCCTTCATCCCCGTGCGCACCGGCGGCCACGATCTCGACGGTCAAACGGTTTTGCTCAACGGTCCGACGCCGGGTCGCCTCGTCGTGACCTACAGCCAATCCCCCCTCGACACCCGCTCTCGGGTGCAGGTCGTCTCCACCCTCGTTGCCAGTCGGCCATGATCAATCTCGCCGGCCGCGACATCCTGCACAGTTGGGGCAAGTTCGTCTTCACCGGCGTGGGCCTCGGGCTGTTGATCGGCGTCACCCTCACCATGGCCGGCGTCTACCGCGGACTCGTGGCCGACGGCCGGGCCCTGCTCGACAACAGCGGAGCCGATCTTTGGGTCGTGCAGCACGGCACCCTCGGCCCCTACGCGGAACCGTCCCAATTGCCCGACGACCTCTACCGCCGCGTGCTCGCCCTGCCCGGCGTGGACGCCGCCGCCAACGTCACCTACCTCACCATGCAGGTGCGTCATGGCGGACGCGACGTACGCGCCATGGTGGTAGGCGTCGTGCCCGGCGGACCCGACGCTCCCGGCCACCCGGGATTTCTCATCGCCGGGCGACACCTCACCCGCGCCCACTACGAGGCCATTGCCGACGTCGCCTCCGGTCTGCGGATCGGCGACCGCATCACCCTGCGCCGCCATACCTACGACGTGGTCGGCCTCACGCGCCGCATGGTCTCGTCGGCCGGCGATCCCATGATCTTCATCCCCCTCAAGGACGCCCAGGCCGAACAATTCCTCAAAGACAACGACGCCATCCTGCAACAACGCCGTCGTACCACCGCCAACCCGGAACTCAACCGGCCGGGCGTGCCGGGCCTGCTCGCCGCGATCCTCGGCACCCAAACCACCACCAACTCGGTCAACGCCATCCTGGTGCGCCTGACTCCCGGCATCAATCCCGAAACGGCCGCCGCGCCCATCCGCCGCTGGCAGCGTCTCGAAGTCTACACCCGCGCCCAGATGGAGGATCTCCTGGTGCGCAAACTCATCGCCACCTCCGCCCGCCAGATCGGCCTCTTCCTCGTCATCCTCGCCCTCGTCAGCGCGGCCATCGTGGCCTTCATCATCTACACCCTCACCCTCGGCAAGATCCGCGAGATCGCCGTGCTCAAACTCATCGGCACCCGCAACCGCACCATTGCCGGCATGATCCTGCAGCAGGCCGTCGGACTGGGCCTAATCGGGTTCGCCGTCGGCCGCATCGTCGCCGCCAGTTGGGCGCCCTTCTTCCCCAAATACGTGCTGCTCGTGCCCGCCGACACCGCCCGCGGGCTGGGCGTCGTAGTCGCCCTGTGCGTCGTCGCCAGTCTTGTGGCCATTCGCGCCGCCCTGCGGGTCGATCCCGCCGAAGCGATCGGCGGATGACCGCCCCAAACCACCCTCGCGCCATGCAACCCGCCGTCGGCATCACGCTCACAGCCCTCCGTAAACGCTACGGCGCCGGCGACACCGCCGTCGACGCCCTCAAGGGCGTCAATCTCCACGTCGCCCCCGGCGAGGTGGTGGGCCTGGTCGGCCCCTCCGGTTCCGGCAAATCGACCCTGCTCAAATGCCTCGGCGCGGTCATCGAACCCACCGGCGGTCGCATGGCCATCGGCGGCGACGTCATCTACGACGACGGTTGGAAACTCCGTGATCTGCGCGCTCTGCGCCGCGACCGCATCGGCTTCGTCTTCCAGGCCCCGCACCTCATCCCCTTCCTCAATGTCACCGACAACGTCGCGCTCCTGCCGATGCTGGCGGGCCTCTCCGACCGCGAAGCCCGGACGCGCGCCCACGAGCTGCTCGCCGCCCTCGACGTGGCCCATCGCGCCGACGCCCTGCCCGCCCAGCTCTCCGGCGGGGAACAACAACGCGTCTCCATCGCCCGCGCCCTCGTCAATCATCCGCCGGTCATCCTCGCCGACGAACCCACCGCCCCGCTCGACAGCGTGCGCGCCCTCTCCGTCATCCGCATTCTCAACGCCATGGCGCGCCGCTACCAGACCGCCGTCATCGTCGTGACCCACGACGAAAAAATTATCCCCACCTTCCGCCGCATCTACCACATCCGTGACGGCATCACCCACGAGGAAGCCGGCGAAGGCCGCGGTTTGGAAGAATCCGTCGCGCCGCTCACGCCCCGCAGCATTTCTTGAACTTTTTCCCGCTGCCGCAGGGGCATGGACCATTGCGACCGGTCTTGGCTTTCACCTTCGGCAATTTGGGCCGGCGGTCGCGGGAAGTTTCGAAGCACGCCCACCAACTGACATGCCGCCATAGGTCCAGTGGGATAGACGGTCGCCGCTGCGGCCGAAACCTGTCCCGCCCGACGAGGCCTTCCTCCAAGTCATCGACACCACACATGCGGCGATCGAAAAGGCCCGCCTGCACCACTTGGCGCACGAGCGGCGGGAGCAGCGGCTCCCGCAGGTCGAAGGCCACGGTCTGGCACAGGTTGGTCGCGTGCGTCACCAAGTTTTCCAACTGCATCGAGTCGACGGCCTCACGCGAGAGTCGCGGCAAATGAAGAAGCATATCCTCCAGTTGCCGCGTGATCAGCTCGATCACCACGGCGCGCTCGATGCGCGTTTCTTCCGTCAATCGGATCAAGGCCCGCAGCGCCGCTTCCCGATTCCACGGCCCACTGGCCTCGTCGTCCGCAAGCTCGATCAGCGGCCGCACCTCGCCATCGAAGGTATCGGCCAGGATCACCGGCGCGTCTTCGGTCACCAGGTCGCCCCAGCGCGCGTAGCCCACCTCGTCGTCGTTCCGCAGCAGGCGCACGATCGAGGCGTGGCATCCCGGCAATCGCAGCGCCGCGGCGACATACATCCACCAGAAAGCCTCAGAGACGGATTCGTCCAACGGATCGGCCACCGTGCGGGCGGCGCAGTTGGCGAGCCGCGCCGGCAGGATTTCCCGCAACCCCTCGGCCTGCGCGGGCACCGCCTGCAGGGCGGCTTTCACGCGATCGGGACGATGGGTGCCAAGTTCAAAGAGGAGCGCAGCAGGCGACATGTTCCCAAACTCCACCGACCACCTACCCCCCGGCAAGTCACAACGCTGCACCCGGAGTCGACGACTTTCATTTCCACCACCAATGTCAGGTCCAAAATATCCGATCCAGCAACCGCAAGGGACTTGGTCAGGGTTGCCACACAATCCCCCCATCTTCTCCATCCCACGCACGATGTCCGCCCCTACCGCTTCCACTAACTGCCGCGCCCACCGCGCATTTGCCGTGGCGCTGGGATTCCTGGCCGTGAGCGCTGCCCTTGGCGCAATATTGCGGTGCCTCACCCTCCATCCGGTGGCAGGACTCAACTACGGGCACTTGCTCCACACGCATTCACACGTCGCCTTCCTCGGCTGGGTGTTCAACGCGTGTTTTGCGATCGCGCTGCACCGCTTTCTGCCCACCCTGGCCCACCCCGGCTGGTGGCGGCTGTTCGCAGTGCTGCAGGTGGCGGTGCTGGGCATGCTCTGCTCGTATCCATTTCAGGGCTACGGCCCGGTTTCCATCGCCTTCTCCACCCTGCACATGGGGGCATCGGCTGTTTTTGCGTGGTGGCTTTGGCGCGGCCACGTTGCAACTCCCGCCGCGCGGCCCCACCTGCGGATCGCATTGGGCGCAATGGTGCTCTCGGGCCTCGGCCCACTCGCCCTGGGGCCCCTGGCCGCGCTGGACCTGCGCGACTCCCCGTTCTACGCGCTGTCGATCTACTTCTACCTGCACGCCCAATACAACGGCTGGTTCCTTTTCTTCCTGCAGGCCACTGTGCTGCAGGAGGCGTCCACCCGCCACCAGATCGACGAGCGCGCCGCCACTCGCTCAGCCCACTGGCTGGGTGCGGGGTTGGTACTGACCCTCGCGCAATCCACATTGTGGCTGCATCCGCCCGCGTGGGTCTTCGGCGCCGCGGCCATGGGCGGATTGGCGCAACTCATCGGTGTCGTCCTGTTTGTCCGCGCCCTGCGAACCGCAGGGAGGCCGCCAGGCGGGCTTGTTCGCATTCTCGCCGGCCTCGCCCTCGGTGCTTGGGCGCTCAAACACATTTTGCAGGCGGCGGCAGCGTGGCCGGGACTGCTGGCTCTGGCCAATCACCGTTTCATCGTCATCGCGTTCCTGCACCTGGTGTTTCTCGGCATCGTCACCCCGGCCCTGCTGGCCCTGGGCCTGCGGTGGCACTGGCTGCCGGACGGGCGCGGTTTGCGGATCGCGCTCGCCGGTTTCTTCGGCAGCGTGCTGGTCTCCCAAGGCATCCTCGTGCTCTGGCCCCTGGGCTGGACGTTCAAAGGGGCAAATCCCTTCACCCTGCTGGCGGTTGCGGCCGCCGTGACCGCCCTCGCCGCCGTCGCGCTCGCTCTGTGCCGGACGCAGATGCGGTCGCAAAGCTGATCACTCGAGACGGAAGCCTTCGGTCGGTTCGTAGGTGATGACGTTGAGGTGGCGTTCACGAGCTTCGACGGTGCCCTGCCAACGTTGCTCACCCGCTTCATCCCGCAGCCGAATCTCGACGACATGCGCGCCAAGCTCGAGGTTCACCCGCCACACATCGATGGCGGGGCCGTCGCGCGAAATCCCCTTGGCGTCGTAGGTGCGCGTGTTCGCTTCACCGTCGACCGTGAGCGTCACCTCCACCGGCAGGCGGTGCGGCTTACCGACGCTGGCGCCGCGCATGTGCACGGGCAACTTGGCCAGCTCCTCCGCCGAACGCTCCGTCGCGGCCGTCTCCCGTGGACCAAAGGCCTTGAACGACAACACCAGCTCGGGCGCGACGCCCTCCGGATTCGTTACGCGCAGGTGACTGCCGCCAACCGTCAACGCCAGCAACAGGCCCAGCACTCCCGCCAACACCACGGCGCCGCGCCAGGAGCGGGCAGTCGAGAACGTCGACGCCCCATCGCCCGCCGCACTCCACGCCGCCACCCGTTGCTGCAATCCCGCTTCGCCACCGGGGGTGAAGTCGAACACCCGGATGGCGTCGTCGTGGCCGCCGGCCCGCTGGGGACGGAAGGCTGGTTTGCGTTCGCCCATGAGCCGTTGTTCCGCCCAACGATTGCCGTCGCGGGCGGCAGATTCACCGCGCCCGTCGCGCACCACCAGCACGCGCTCAATGCCCCCGGCCAGCAGTCGTTCCACAAACTTCGGTCGCACCCACGCGGCGGTCGGCACGCCATGCACTTGATATCCCGGGAGTGTGCGTCGCCACGCGGACTCATCAAACCGTTGCACGCCGCCCACCGCATCCCACGCCACCAGCGCCACCCGCACCGGTCCGGTGCCCTGTGTCAGCGCGGCCTGCGTCACCGCCTGGATCGCGGGCTCCTCCGCCACCGCGTCGAACCACGGCAGGTGCATCGCCTCCGAATCGCAGGACCCGACACACACACCGCAACCGACACATCGCGTCGGGTCCACCCACGCCTGATGGTCCCACGGTTTGCCATCCGTGCGCGGCACCATGTGCACCGCGTCGTAGGGACAATCCTGCTCGCACTGGGTGCAGGCGTGGCAACGGCCGATCTCCACGGTGGTTTGGAACAGAGCCGAAGGCCGCGGACCTTCGTCCTGGCGCCGCGGCGCAAATCGGCGGCCAAGCAACCACGGCACTCCCGCCCCCAGCAACCCGACTCCGGCGATGGCCAACCATAATCCGCCCTTCTCAAACCGCGAAGCCAAGGCCAACGGGGAGAGATACCACGCGTCCACCGTCAGCACCTCCGGACGTTCGGCCATCCGTGCCGGTGGGTCCAGAGGAGCCGGAACCATCCACGCCGCGATCCCGAGCGCAACCACCAACGCGATTTTCAAACGACGATCCGGCAGGAGCTTCACCCGGGTCAAGCGCACCAGGTGCGCCGCCAGCCCCACCGCGATCAGCAAGGGCAGCAACATGTGCAGGAAAAACACGACGAAGAACAGTAGACTCGGCACCAACCGATCGGTGAGAAACAGCCGCCCGAGCGGTTCGCCAAAAATCGGCAGCGCGTCGAGAAACCCCATCGAGGTGACCGCGATCTGCCGCGCGGGTTGATCCCACACCAGCCAGTAGCCGGTCCAGCCGATGAACCACACCATCACGATCATGCCAACGCCGCTCACCCACGGGAGCCAGCGCGCCCCGGTGAACTTCAACGCTGTAAGCATGCGCAGTGCGTGCAGCGCGATGAACAGCATGGCGAGGTCGGAGCTGTAGCGATGCAGCGCGCGCACCCAGCCACCCAGCGAACGGCCGCTTGCCGCCAATACCGCCAGCGAATCGTGCGCCTGGTGCAGACTCGACCGATACCAGATCAACAACGCGATGCCCGAAAACACGGCCAAGACGAGGGACCAGTTCGCCAGCCGCCCGGTCTGTGCCCAGGGATTGTCCTCGGCCGGCAGGTGTCGCTGCACCCAACCGTCCCACCGCGCCCATTGCGCGTCCAACGCTCGCAGCAAGCGCTCGCCCCGCGCGGTCGGCGGTGGCGCGAACGGATTCGGACCGCCTGCGCTCACAACCGCGCCGCCTCCGCCTCGGCCGTCAGCGCCAAAATGGCCTCGCGCAGCCAGCCTTCGTGCCGACGATCGAGATTAAAGCGATAGGCGATCTTCCCCTGCGCATCGAGTAGGATGAACAGATTGGCATGCTCCACCAGCCCCGTGCTTGGATCCCGCCGGGCCGAGAACTGCCAGTTCTCCAGCACGGCCTTGGTCGGCGCCACCGGTCCATTGAGGTAACGGAACTGTGGATACGTGAATCCGTAGGCCTCAGCCACACCCGTCATAAGCTCGACCGTATCGTATTCCGGACTTAGCGAAAACGCCCACACCCGCAGGCGGTCGCGCACCTCCGCCGGCAAGGCGTCCAGCGTATCGCGCACCTGCAGCAGGATTTCCGGACATGAAGTTGAACAGGTGGCGTAAACCCCGGTGACCAGTGTGACCGCGCCGGCCAGGTCCGCATCCGTCGCGGCCTCACCACGTTGATCAACTAGCGCAAAGGTGGGCGGCTCCAACTGGGTGCGGATGCGCTCGCCCGGAAACGGCGGCACCGGCAGCTCTGCCGCCGGTCGGCCGATGGCATAGAGTCCACCCACCGCCACCAGACCAAACACCACGCCCGCCATCGCCGGTCGCACCGGCCGCGCGAGTCTTGGCGCGGGGTCCAACGAGCGGCCGCGGCCCATGCGCCAGATGCCGACCAACACCCCGCAGATGAAGAGCGGTTCCGCCAGCATGATGACCACCGCCATCCACTCCATGCCACCGGTGCGCGGATCGTAGCTGAAACACCACACTTTGAACTCTTCGGCAAACGCGCCCCAGAAACCCCAGTCCGCCGGGGCGAACAGCACCGCCAGCAGAAAGAGTTCATAGACGGCCGTTGCCGCCCCGACGAAAACCGGCAGACCGGCGCCCGTCAGGAAACGGCCCAGTGCGACGCCACTGCGTCGCACCGGACCGCGGCTCCGGTGAGAAGACTCAGCGCACGGGCCAGACATCGGCGAGGGCCTTCCAATTCGCGAAATAATAGACTGCAAAACTCGCGAGAAACACCGCCGTCAGCACGATCGTGCCCCGCATCGCCCAATGGTCTTCGAGCAGCGCCTCGCCCGGCGCGTTGGGCAGGGTCTCGGCCACTCCCCAGTCGGCCATGGCGCGGCCTGCGTTGGATTTACCGAAGAGCAGTGTGCCCACGCAGAGGATCACGAAGAGGAACAGCCCCGTGACGGCCACGATGGCGCCGATGCCCATGATGCCCAGGAAGAGGTGCGCCGCCGGACCGTAGATGCCCGAGTGCTCAATGTCATACACGCGCCGGGCGACGCCCAGCGAACCCGCGAAGGACATGCCGAGCGACACCGCCAGGATGCCGCCGCCAAAGAGCCACGGTTGCACCCGGGCCGCGCTGCGCCAGATGAAGTCACGACGGAAGATGAGCGGGATGACATAGTAGGCCAGTCCCATGAAAGCCAGGGTCGTGCCACCCACCACCGTCGCATGGAAGTGACCGGTGATGCGCAGCGTGTTATGGGCGATGATGTTGATCTGCTGCGTGCCGAGTGTCACTCCGGTGATGCCACCGACGAAGCCGAAGATGAGCACCGACAACAACGCCGCCGAGAACGCCGGATTGCGCCAGGGCAGCGCCGACACCCAGCCGAACAGGCCCTTCACGTGGCCCTTGGCGCGCATCGCCATTTCCACCGACGCCGGCACCGTGAAGCCGTGGATCATCGACGCGAGCACGGCGAGATACATGGCGTAGGAGGTGTTCCAAATCTTCCACGTCGCACCCACGCCCGGGTCCACCAGGAGGTGGTGCGCCGAGGCAAGATTGATGAACAGAATGTAGAGCACAAACGCGCCCCGGCAGACCGTCTCGTTGACCGGTTTCGCTCCGGTCGCGAGCTGGCCAATGAGATACCAGACCGAGACCATTGCGCACACGTTGACCTGCTGCGACTGGTGACCCAGTCCCCACCAGATCATGCGATACCACATGGGGTCGGGTTCTGCGATCCACCCAAGCGAGAAAAGGAAGGTTGGCACCATCACGATCGCGCCATGCAGGAGCGTCACCACCGCGATGATCGCCGCCGCCGTCGCGCCAAAGGTCACCAACGGCACCGAACCTTCGTAGGTTTTGTCACGGCGCGCAATGTAGAGCGTGGCGAAGAAATTGTAGACACCTACCAGCGTGCCCACCGCCATCAGGATGATGCCCAGATAAAACAACGGGTGAGCAAGAAGCGGCAGGTAACTGGTCATGAGCACGTCGGCCTTGCCCTGCAGGATCACCACGTTGGTCATGACCGCGCCGGTGAGCATCATGCCAAAGGACAGCCACGCGACCTTGCGCGAGAACAGCTTCGAATTCAGCGGCACCGTGCAGGCGAAGTAGAGGATCGCGATCTCGAAGAACAGGATCCAGAAGATCAGCATGTTCAGGCCGTGGAAGGTGAGGATGCGATAGAACCAATCCACCCGCAGCAGATGGACGGCCTGCCAGCGCGTGAGCGCGAGCAGGATGGCGGCGATGCCGCCGAGCAATAGAAACACCACGGCCGAAACCGCGTTGAGTTTGATAAACTGCTGGGCGCCGAGGCAGACCTTCAGGCCGGTCGTGTCACAGGGGCGAGCCTTGGCGCCTGGAGCCGAAAGCGACGCCGGCCCGGGCGCGGACAAAGTGGCGGAGGAAGACATGGATGGGAAAAAGCGTTGGAAAGTTGCAGTGGAAAACGTCGAGGCGTCGGTCGGCGGATCACTCCACCAGAATGTGGCCGATCATGTGTTCGTGGCCGATGCCGCAGAACTCGTTGCAGATGATGGTGAAGGTGCCCTTCGAGGTCGGTGTGATCGTGAGCACGTGGTCGTAGCCCGGCAGCACCTGGAAGTTCATATTGAGCGGCTGGAGCGAAAAGCCGTGCTGCAGGTCGCCGGAAGACAGGTGCAGCCGGTAGGTCTCACCCTCACGCAGCTTGAGCACCGGATACCACGACCACATGCGGGCAAAGAGGTAGGCCTCGCCGCCGGGGGCGGGCTCAACCAACGGAAAACCGTTGTGCTCGCCCACCTGATTTGCGGTTACGAACCGTTCGGTGCGCTCCAGGAAGTCCATCGGCGCGACCGCATAGGCCTCGCCGCGACTGTTCTGTTTCCCCTTAAAGTGCCAGTAGGGCATCATCAGGCTCAGCACGAAGCACCAGAGCAGCGCGAGGCCGATCCAGAGCTTTTCGGCCCCTTCGGGGGCGCGGAACCAATCGCGGGCGGGAAGCGTAAGACTCATGGGAATATCTCCAGGGGATTGGCGCGCTGCGGCTCAGGGGAGCTGCGCCGGGGGCACGTTGTAGAGTTCGATCCAGCCCCAGAGGGTGTAGGAAAGCAGCGGGATGACCACGCCCAGCACCAGGAGGAGCCAGGGGTTGTCCATCAGTCGCTGCAGCAGCGGAGTTTTTTGGGTGGGTTTCATGATGAAGCAGGGAGGGTTAAACGTGGCGCGGCGGATCGTTGCATCCGCCACATCAGGACAAGAAACCAGATGCCGCCCACGGCCGCGACGAGGCCGCCCAGGCCCATTACGCCGAGGCCGATCTGCTCGCTCAGCGAGCGCACGTGCTGCTCGGAGGCATAGGCCTTGCGCCCCGCCCCGTGCGCACCGGCAAACGCAAAACCGAGGGCAAACACCGCCTGGCCGATCCCGAAGCACCACAACTGCCGTCCCGCCCGCCGCCAGCGCGCGAGGTCGAGCCCATCGGTCCTTGCTCCCGCTACGATCAGATAACCGGCCGCCATGAAAGCCGCGGTCACGCCACCCAGCGAGGCGTGGTAGTGCGCGGGCACCAGCGTCGTGGAGCTCCGGATACAAGCCCCGAGCACGAAGCCCAGCAACGTAAGCCCGGCGCTCATCTGACCGGCCCGCAGCGCCAGCAGGCCCACGCCGTCCCGAGCGAGGCCGTGCCGCCGCGCATGCCGCACGATGAGTCCAAGGGTGAGCAGCACGACCGGGAAAATCGTCCAGCGCATGAGCCAGGTCGCGCTCTCCACGTAGAGCCGGTGGTCGGCGCCGTGCAGACTGAACAAGGGGAGCAAAAGATGCGGCCCCACCAGCGCCCCAAACAATCCACGCGCCATCCGGGCCGACAGCACCGCCTGGCCGGTCGCCCGTCGGGTCAGCCACAGCCACACCGCGAGCATGGCGCAGACGTTGGCGACCTGGAGGACGTGCCCGGGCGCCCAGTGCGCCAGCTCAAAATGGGTCAGCCGCTCCAATCCCGCCGGCAATGCGGCGCGGGTGCTTATCCACGTCGCCGCCGCCGCCACCAGGGCGACAGTCGCAGCCAGGATGCCGGTGGCGGCGTCCCCGGGCAGCTCCGCCGCCGCCACCCGGCCCGTCGCCAACAGACCACGTATCACAAAACTGAGCACACCCGCAAAAAACAGCGCCAGACCGCCGAGAAACAGCGGATGATCGATGACCGGCACGTAGTTGGCCAGAATCGGCTCGGCACCGCGCACCGCCGCGCCCGCCAGCATCAGCACCACACCGATCAAGGACAGGCCGGTCGACGCCGCCGTGCCAACGTCGCGCAGGCGGGGCGCCCGCATCGCCGCCAGCGCCGCTGCCATGGCGTAGAACCACACCACCAACGCGAGGTCCACATGCACGACCAGGCAACGCTTGAAGAACAAGGGATCGTCCAACCAACGCGCCAACCACGGCAGCCGCCCCACCACGACCGCCAGCGACAGCAGCCCCGCCAACCAGAGACTGCCGAGCGCCAGGTTGAGCCAGCGCAGCGCGGGGGCGGGAGTCGCCGTCACGAGCGGGGCGGTCAGGTGACGCGTGCGCCCCGGTCCCAACGAAGGGAGCGCGGTGACGGGAGGTGGCAGTATCGACGCGGACATGGACGTGACCGCACTGTAACCGCTCCCCCACCCGGCCGCCTTGATCTGGATCAAGCCTTGTCACGAGTTTCGACCTTCAGTCCAACCGATCGATCTCCGCCGCGTTGATCCGCCTGGAACACTGCGAGCGTGGTCGAACGCAGGTAGTCCCGCCACTGGCCGCAGAGTTGTTCAACCTTTTGCGCCACCAGGCAGCCCTCGCCTGCGGCTTCGCCGACCGTGGCCAACGGACACAGCATCTTTCGCGTCCGTTCAAAGGGCACGACAATCTCAAGCAGCGCAACCTGCACCGGCGGCACTGCCAGCCAATAACCACCGCCTGGTCCGCGGGTGCCATCCACCAGCCCCCGCGCCGACAAAGCGACCAAGACCTTGGCCACCACCGGCTGCGGGTGACCGCAGGCGCCCGCGATCTCGACCGAGCTCAATTTGGTGCGACCGCCATCGAAGTTCCGCGCCAGCACCGCTCCGGCGGCGAGGGCCGTTTGCGCGAGCTTGCCGAAACCCATCACGACCGACCCTCCCGCAGCGTCCGCCGCCTGCCGCCAACGGGACGATCAAAAGAAACAAGGGCGTCGGAGGCATCCATCAGCATCGCTACCACCCACCATAAGTGAAGTCCGCGCCCCGCGCCTTGATATGGATCAAGGTAAAACGCGCTCATTTGGTCTAGGCTGCGACATGCCTCCCGCCCCTCGTCCCCTCGCGATCGCCTCGGACCATTTGAATCCTAGCTCAACAGTTTGTGAACGCCTGCGTGCGTTGGTGGCGCTGACCAAACCGCGGCTCGCCTTCTTTTCAGTCTGTTCCGGAGTGAGCGGCCTGCTCGTGGCCCGACCGGAGGCAAACCTGATCCTGCCGGCCCCCCTGGGCATCGCGCTGGCCGCCGGCGGGGCGCTTTCCTTCAATCAGTGGTGGGAACGCGAACCCGATGCGCTCATGCGCCGCACGGCTGATCGCCCCCTGCCCGCCGGGCGCGTCTCGGCCGGCACCGCGCTGGGCTTCAGCCTCGCGCTGAGTCTGGCGGGCTGCGGTTTGTTGGCGGCTACCACCACGCCCCTGGCCGCCGCGATCGCCGCGCTCATCATCGTGCTTTACGGTCTCGTTTACACGCCAATGAAACGGCGCACCCGCTGGGCCACCGAGGTCGGCGCGATCTCCGGCGCCCTGCCCCCCTTGTTGGGCGCGGCGGCGGCGGGCGCGCCACAGCACCCCGCAGCATGGGCGTTGGCGGCCGCCCTGTTGTTTTGGCAGATGCCCCACTTTTTTGCCGTCGGCTGGATGTATCGCGAGGATTACCGCCGCGCCGGATTTCGCCTACTGCCGGTCATCGACGCCGATGGTCGCGCCACCGCTTGGTGGTCGGCCGGGCACGCCGGGCTCATGGGCGCCGCCGTCTTGATTCCCTGGTCGCTAGGCGCGGTCGGGCCGATCTACGGCACGATCGGGATACTCTCAGCCGGCGCGCTACTTCACGCCGCCTGTGCCATGCTGCGCCAACAAAACGACGGGCGGGTCCAGCCCGCCCGTCGTCTGTTTCTGGTCACCATCGCCACCCTGCCGCTCATGATGATCGCGCTGGTGGCGGAGACCCTGTTCTAGCCTTGGTTCATTTGACGACCAGCTTGCCACGCATGATGGCGAAGTGGCCGGGGAAAGTGCAGAGGAAGGGATACTCGCCCGGGGTGGCGGGAACCTTGAACTCGATCGTATCGCTCTGGCCCCCAGCGAGCAGCTTGGTGTGCGCGATGACGGCGGACTGATCGTCGGGCAGGTAGGTCGGAGCCTTGCTCTGGGCCTTCATGCCGAAGGCGTTGACCTCGGCGGGGGTCGACGGCTTGAGCAATACCCAGTTGTGCGACATCGCCTGTGCGGGCATCTTACCGACATTCGTGAGTTTCACGCGCAGAGTCTCGCCCGGCGCGGCGGTGATTTCCTTGACGCTGAACTGCATCGCATCGTTGGCCGTGATCGCGACTTCGCGCGGCCCATCGGCGGCAAAAATGGAGGCCGCCAAACTGGCAAGTCCGAGAAGGAGGGAAGCAAGAAGCTTGGTTGGTTTATTCATGGCAGGTGCACCCTAACCGCAAGTGCCCTCCGCCCGCCTTGACGCCGGTCAAGATCCGATACGATTTGCGCGAAAGACCGCGACTTAGGGGCAGTTCAATTGCCGTTACGCAAGGCGACGACCTGCTCCAGCGAAATTGATGGCGCCTGATTGCCCCACGCTTTCGCGATATAGTTGACCACCGCCGTGACCTGCTCGTCATCGAGCGGCAGGGCCGGCATCGCACTGTTGTAGTCGACTCCGTTGACCGTGACAGGACCAACCAGGCCATGCAGCACGACCTTCGCGGCCGCCTCGATGTCGGTCGCGAAGTAGTCGGACTCAGCAAGCGGCGGAAACGCCCCGGGCAACCCCTGACCGCTGGCCTGATGACAGGCCGCGCAGTTCTGGGCAAAAACGCTCGCCCCGAGGTCGGCGGAATCGCCGCCGGCTTCGGCCACATCCGCCTTGGGCTCCTCGCTCACGGTCAGCTGGGTTGCCACCGGCGCGGAATCTCTGGGCCGCGGGTGGAATGATGCCAGAACCGATTGCGTCAGTGTGCCGGCAAAAGTGAGGACCACCCCGGCCAGGAGGCCGTAGGAGAGTTTGACCGTGAAAGGAGTGCGGGTCGGACGTTCGAGCGGGGGCATGATCACCAGCTTAGCCGCTACCGCCGTCGCAGGCCTTGATCTGCATCAAGCCACTCCTGAATATTTTCGCGGTAGCGCTCGGGCTCAGCGTGAAGTGGCGAGACGCACGAGAGCCTCGCTCACCCCCGGCAGGCCACCCTGCAGACCCTCGCGGCGGTGCGCAATCGCGCCGCCGGTGTCGAGCACCGTAATGAGGTTGGAATGCGAGAAATCGCCGCTCGGTTCCTGACGAAACTGCACGCCGAGTAACATGGCGAGGGTGCGCACGTCACCGTCCGCGCCGCGCATCAAGGTCCAGCGTTGGTCGGCCCCGGCCTGCTCGCGAAAGGCCTGCAACTTTTCCACGGTGTCGCGCTCCGGGTCGAAACTCACCATCACAAACTGCACCTGCTCGCGCACGTCCGGTGGCAGCGTTTCCTGCACTTTGCGCATGTCGTGAGCCAGCATCGGGCAGGCGTAACCACAGCTGGCGAAGAACATCGTCAGCACCACCGGCCGGCCGGCAAAGTCGGCGAGGTGGCGGATCGCACCGGTGTCGTCGGTGAATTCGGCGTCAAAGTGATAAAGCGAGGCATCGGGCAGGACCGCGGCAGATGCGGCGGCCGGTGCCTCAGCACAGCAGGCAGCGGTTTTCACCTCCGCCGGGGTCTCCGCGCAACACGCGTCCGCGGCGGCGGACGGCGCGGGGGCGGACGAGTCGCAACAGGACGAAGCCGCCTGCAAGGCCGAGGGACAAAGTAGAAGCAGGGACGCGAAAAGAACATTTGAGGCATTCATGGCGTAACGACGCAGCGGAAGCCCAGGTTGGGCACACAGTAGGCAGCGCGCAGCGAGCTGCGAAAACCTGCGCGCATGAAGGCCGGGTAATCGGTGTTGTCGCGGGTCCCGACCGAACCCGCGCCGCAGAAAAGATTGCGCTCGAGACCGGTGTCGGCCCGCGATTCACCGGTCACCAACGCCGTGTTAAAATCCTCGACCCATTCCCAGACCAGGCCGAACAGATCGTGAACGCCGAGGCGGTTGGGCGCTCCACCGGCCACCGCGGGCAACGGACCCTCGTTGGGGCGGGAAAACCACCCCGCCATGACCTCGGCGACCGCCGGGTCAGTGCGGGCATTGTCGGTGCTGATCCCGACCGCCGCCGCCCGTTCCCATTCGGCGATGGAGGGCAGGCGCGCGCCCCAGGAAGCCGCATAGGCGCGGGCGGCAAACCAAGAAACATAGACCACCGGGGCGTCCGGCGGCGCAGCCGGCCCGAGTTCGAAGTCACCGGCCCAGTGAGCCAGATACTGGGAATCGACAAAAAGCCGCCGCGCCCGGGAGCGGGCCCACTCGGGGTGGGCCCGCACGAAGGCAAGGAATTCGGCATTGGTGACCGGTCGCACATCCATCCAAAAGCTCGCCACCGGCACGCGTTCCGGTTCATCGCGTGAACGCAGCAACGGAGCAAACTCTCCCGCTGGCACCAGGACCTGGTCGCGTTCCGCCCCATCAGTGGCCCGAACGGGCGCACCCACAAGGACGAGCGCGAGCAAAGCGAGATGGCGGTGGGAAGTCATTAGAGGGAGCGGGCGCGGCGGACGGATCGATCAGTTGGCGGTGCGCACGCGCTTCACGTCAGCGGGGGTGACCACACCATCGGTGTTACCGAAGCTGTTCATCACAAACGTGAGCACGTCGGCGACCTGCTCGTCGTTGAGATCCTGCGGCGGCATGGCATTGTTGTAGGTCGTGCCGTTGACGGTGACCGGGCCAGTGAGGCCCTTGATGACCACCTTGATCGCGCGATCCTTGTCGGCCATGAGGTAATCGGACTTGGCGAGCGGCGGGAAGACCGCCGGGATGCCGTTGCCATCCTGGCCATGGCAGGCGAAGCAGGAGGAGAAGTAGATGCGTTTGCCGCGCTCCATCTGGATCTCGGTATCGATCTCGGCAATACGCGGATTGGCCGCGATGACCTCTTCGCGCTCGGCCCGCAGCGCCTCTTCGCGACGGGCGGCGTCGGAACCCGCCTCTGACTGGTCGCCGAGATAAACCTCATCGACCTCTTTGCCGGAGTAGACAATGGCGTCGGGTTCGCCGTTGACCTTGAGCATACCCAGCGCGCCCTTGTTGAAAGCGCGGATGAGCGAGTGATCGACCAGGATGTAGGTGCCGGGAACCTCGACGCGGAACTCAACCATGGCGGCGCCGCCTGCGGGCACGAGCGTGGTCTGCACGTTGTCCTGATTGGCGATCGTGCCACCCTCGCCGTAGACCCGGTCAAAGATCTCACCGATCACGTGGAAGGAGGAAATCAGGTTGGGTCCGCCATTGCCGACAAAGAGGCGGACAGTTTCGCCGACATTGGCGGTGATGGCCTTGTCTCCCACCATTGAGCCGACTGAACCATTGAACACCACATACGGGGGCCGCTCGTCGAGGGCCTTGGGCATGTCGAAGGTCTGCAGGCCGGTCTCGCCATAGGCGCCGGCGGTGTAGAACTCGCCCTGCATCACGTAGTATTCCTTGTTCACCGCCGGCAGACCGCCGCGCGGTTCGACGAGAATCAGGCCATACATGCCCGCGGCGACGTGCACCGGCACCGGCGCGGTCGCGCAGTGGTAGACGTAGAGCCCCGGATTGATGGCCTGAAAGGAAAAGACCGAGGAATGCCCCGGCGCGGTGAAGGACGAGGCCGCGCCGCCGCCTGGACCGGTGACCGCGTGCAGGTCGATGTTGTGGGGCAGTTTGGATGTTGGGTGATTGGAAAGGTGGAACTCGACCAAGTCGCCCTCACGCACGCGGATGAAGAGACCGGGAACTTCTCCGCCAAAAGTCCAGAACGTGTAATCCACCCCGTCGGCGAGGCGTTTGACGACCTCGCGCACTTCTAGGTTCACCACCACGCGGGCAGGATGGTCGCGTTGAATCGGCGGCGGCACGTGCGGGGCGGCGGTGAGCACGGCCTGCTCGGTCGGCAAACTGGCGGCAAACTCGGCCTTGCGGGCGTCGGGTTTGGCTTGGACGGGTTCTTCGGCTCGCAGCAGAGCGCTCGCGCCAAGGAGGAGCGACGGCAGGGCCAGGAGGCGAACCAGACGGGAGAGGTTGCGATTGGTCATGGGGTTTATCGTGAGCTTGGGTTGAAGTGAACTGGGCCATTATCGTCCGACCTGGCCGGCAAATCCTTGATCTGAATCAAGCCCCGCTGGCTATTAGCTCTTCGACTTCGCGTCATAACCGACTTCCTTGAGCTGGCTCAAGGACGCATTTGCCTCGACGCACTACACTCGTCCCATGCCCAACGATACGACCTTCGACGTCAGGCCGCTGCTCCGCGCTGGCCGCGAACCCTACGCCCAACTGCGCGCCCTGATCAACGCCCTGCAACCGGGAGATTCTCTGACGGTCATCGCGCCATTTTTACCATCTCCCTTGATCGAACTCTGTCGTTCACTGGGACATGAGGTGAGTCCGACGCACCGGGCCGATGGTGCGTGGTCGACCCGCATCACGCGCCTGGAGTAACCGGAGCAGAGCCCCCAACGCCACCACACCATTCGTTCCATGTCCCCCGAAAAGCCTTCCTTCGACACGCTTTGCGCCCACGCCGGCACCAGCCGCAACGCTCCGGCCATCGACAACCTGCCCTTCGTGCCGCCCGTCGTGCAGAGCACGATCTTCCAACTCGGCGACTCCGCCCAGGCCGAAGCGATTTTTTCCGGCACGCTCCCCGGCTACACGTATTCGCGTTTCGGTAACCCAACCGTGGATACCCTCGCCGCCACCCTTGCGCGTCTTGAAGGCGGGGCCGGCGCCTGCATCACGGCGTCCGGCAACGCCGCGGTGCTTTGCGCCGTGACGATCGCCCTTGCCGGCCGGAGCGGTCCGTTGGTCACCCATCAGGACATCTACGGCGGAAGTTTTGAGCTCCTCAGAATCCTTCACGAAGTCCACCACGTGCCGGTCGAGTGGGTGGACGCTCGGGATGAAGCCGCTTGGATCGCAGCCGTCGGCCGCGCCGGAGCCGTGCTCTTGGAGACCCCCTCCAACCCGCTGCTCCGCCTCATCGATGTCGCCGCCACTGCGGCCGCCGCCCAACCCGTCTGCGCCCCGGTGATTGTGGACAACACGGTCGCGACGCCATTCAACCAGCGCCCACTCGCCCTCGGCGCCGACTGGGTCGTGCACTCCACCACCAAATACCTCAACGGCCACTCCGACATGATCGGCGGCGCGTTGATCGGTCGAGAACCGCTCTCCGACCTCGCGCGTCGCATCCACAAAAACCTCGGCGGCACGGTCAACGCCTTCGACGCCTGGCTCGTCCTGCGCGGCCTGCGCACCTTTGCCCTGCGCATGGCGGCGCACAACCGCAACGGTGCCGCCGTAGCCGCCTGGCTCGCCGGCCATCCCGCGGTCACGCGGGTCCACTACGCAGGTTTACCCGCGCACCCGCAGCACGATCTGGCCCGGCGGCAGATGCAGCACGGCGGGGCCTTGCTTTCGTTCGAACTCGCCGGTGGAGAAGTCGCCGCGCGACGCTTTGTCGACCGCCTTCACCTGATCGTGCACGCCGTGAGTCTCGGTGGCTTGGAAAGCCTCGTGACGCGTCCCGCCATGTCGAGCCACCGGGGCATGAGCCCGACCGACCGCGCCCGCGCCGGCGTTTCGGACGCTCTCATCCGGCTATCCGTCGGCGTGGAAGCCGAAGCCGACCTGCTGGCCGATCTCGATCAGGCGCTGGCCGGGCTTTGATTTGTAGCAAACTGCGACATCCTTGATGCGCATCAAGGACACCGCAGCCGCGGGTCGGTAGGATGGCGAAGCGTTATGAACCCATCCCTAGAATCTTCCACCGACACTCGCTTCGATGTGCGCCCGATTCCGTGCCGCATCAAACACGGCATGATCTTTGAACGCTGGCACAACCTCGCGGTTGGTGAGCACTTCACCTTGGTCAATGACCATGATCCGGTGCCGCTCTACTACCAGTTCGCGGCCGAGTTTCCCCACGCCTTCAACTGGGAATACGAAGAACGCGGGCCCGAGCAGTTCGCCGTCCGCATCACCCGCCTCGCCCCCACGCCCCGGCCCGCAACTCCGGTGACCGCGCCTGCAGCCGCCCCCACCGGCAGCGCTTGCGGCGGTGTCACGCTGGTCGATGCCCGCGGACTCGAACCACCCGAGCCCATGCTGCGTATTCTCGCCGCACTCGAAGCCCTGCCGCCCGGCGACACCTTGCAGGCCTTTACGGACCGGCAACCCATTCACCTGCTGCCCGAACTTGGAAGTCGCGGTTGCACTCATGAAGGACAGGCCGAAGCCGATGGTTCCTGGCGCACCAGCATCACCAAGCCACGCGCCTGACCGGACGCCGACCGGCGCGGGGCGGGGCCGCCCGCCCCCCGCGCCCGCTCTCGCTCCCGGCACGGGACTTTCCGCCCGTCCCGCCTTGGCGCTCAGCTATATCGTCGCCGGGCTGCTGTGCCTGCTCGGCGCGACAGCTTGGCTGGCGCTCCAGCCCGGGCTCGTGCGCCTGCCCTACGTGCACCCGCACGTGGTGGGATTGATGCACCTCTGGCTACCGGGTTTCCTGCTCACCGTCTGCCTCGGTGCCGTCTACCAACTCGCCCCGGTCATTCTCGGAGCTCGGCTCGCCGGGGTCCGCGCCGCCTGGTGGCACCTCGGCCTGCACCTGACGGGCCTACTCCTACTGGTGCCTGGGCTCGCGCTTGGGCGCTACCTCGCCGCCGCGCTCGGCGGCACGTTGATTGCCATCGGTGGTGTCATTGGCGCGATCGTCGTCGGCCGCACCTACCTCGCGAGTTCGCGCCGCGACGCCATCGCCGCCTGCCTGCCCCTGAGCACCGGCTGGCTCGCCCTCACCTTCGTGCTCGGGGTGATCACCGCCTCCAACCGGCACACCCCGTGGATTCCGGTATCCATTCTCTCGTTACTCGGAGCCCATGCCCATCTCGGTTTGGCGGGATTCTTCCTCACCCTGCTACAAGGCGCGGGCTTTCAACTCGTTCCCATGTTCACGCTGGGTTCGGCCCAACGACCGCGATGTATCGCTGCAGGGCTGATCTGCACGCAGGTCGGACTGCCGCTGCTAGCGCTCGGACTCGGTCTGGAGCGTAGCCCTCTGGCAACTCTGGGCGCGTTGCTGTTACTCGGCGGCATCGTTTGTTCGGGGGCAGCCCTCGTCGCTACCTTGCACAGTCGGCGCAAGCCGAAGCTGGAGACACCGTTGCGGGCGTTTCTGACCGGACTGGGCCTGTTGGCAACGGCGGCCATCGGCGTGACGCTCACCCGCCTCCTGCACAGCGGCGCCTGGCCCTCGCCGGTCGCCGTGTCCCTCTACGGGCTGGTGCTCGTGCCTGGCGCGCTGGCCTTGGCGGTCATGGGCATGCTGCTCAAAATCGTGCCGTTTCTCACCTGGATGCAGGCCTACGGTCCGAAGGTCGGCAAACAGACCGTGCCGCGGGCCACCGACCTGAGTCGCCCCCGACTCGAAGCCGCGTGGTTCACGCTGCACCTTGCCGCCCTTTCGACGCTCTGCGTCGCAATGTGGTGGGTTGCCCCTGTTTACACCTCGCGCGTCGGCGGACTGACGCTGTTCGCTGCCGCGGCCATCTACCTGATCAATCTCTGCAAAATCCTGTGCCACCTGCGTCCGACCAAGGCCTCCTCAAAATGAACACCGATACCGCTCTCGCCACCGCCGTCATCCACGCCCTCGGCACGGTCATGGACCCGGAGTTTGGCATCAGCATCACCGATCTGGGGCTGATCTACTCCGTCGATGTTGAACCCGAGCGCCTGCGCGTCGCCATGACGCTCACGACCATGTATTGCCCGTCGGGCCAGGTGCTCTTCGACGGCGCTCGCACCGCCGCCGAATCGGCCAGTGACGGACGACCGGTGGAAGTCGAAATGGTCTGGGACCCGGCCTGGACGCCGGATTGCATCACTCCGGCCGGACGGGCGGCGCTCGGTTGCACCGATCCGGGCGAGGAACACTGAACAAAGCAGTTTTCCCGGCCATTCGGCGGTCCGAAGGGAGTTGCGCAGGCCGCTCAACCGGCCCATGAAGCCCGTTCATGCCGAACCGCCCCGCTTCATCCAGCTCCAATCCGATGCGCCTGATCGCCCTCGGAGCGACACTGCGCCAATGCCAGTTATTCTCCGGCCTGAGCGAGGAAGACATTACGCGGATCGCATCGTTCGTGCAGCCCCGGGCACTCGCCAAGGACGAATACCTGTTTCGCGAAAGTGAGCCCGCGGTGGGTTTTTACGTGGTGCAGCGCGGCGCCATCAATGTGCACCGGGTCAACGCCCAGGGGAAGGAACAGGTGATCCATGTGTTTCGCCCCGGTGAATCCATGGGCGAAGCCGCAATGGCCAGCCCCACGGGTTACCCGGCGGCAGCCCGCGCAGTTGAGCAGAGCAACGTCCTGCTGGTGCCCAAAGCAGACATTCTGGAACTGGTGTCCGAGCGTCCGGATCTTGCTCTCCGTATGCTCGGTTCGATGAGCCAGCACCTGCGGGTGTTGGTCGGTCTAGTGGATGACCTCACGTTGAAAGACGTAGAGACCCGACTCGCCCGCTGGATTATTCGGCACTGTGATCAGTCCAAAGGTCCTCCCTGCAAAATTTCACTCGGCCGCACCAAGCGCGTTCTGGCCGCAGAAATCGGGACAACTGCCGAAACGCTTTCCCGCACTCTGGCTCGGTTCCGCGATGCAAGCTGGATCGAAGTCGGCGGGTCTGTTCTCACCGTGCACAACGGCGAAGCACTGAAAGCGATGGTCGCTGAACGCTTGGGAGGGGCGTAGAGTCCAACTCTCCCCCCCCTTGATTTCCGCCCCTATCGAACCGTAAACTTCTTTGCGGTTTGAATTCAGTCCTCCGCTATGAGCTGAGTAACCGGCGTTTCTTGACGCGTATTCCACAAGCCATATCACAATAGAACCATGAACCCCGTCGCTGCTCTCATGAATCGCCTCATCGCGAGCAAGGAGATCGTTGTCTTCCCGACCGATCCCGGGGTCTTGGTGGCCTGAACGCATTAAGCAACCGTCTGCCGTTCCCCGGGTATTCTCAACGTGTTGTGCGCCGATAGGCGCATTTTTTGTGCCCGCGCCGTTCGACCAAGGCAAAACGCACCGCGCATTCGCGCGAACCGGTCGCGGCCTCCTCCCGTATGATTTAAACCCCAAAAAAACGGAGCTTGTTTCCGATGATTTCCAATCAACCCATCACTCTATCCACACGCGATCACACTGCACTGTCCTGGAAGCTGGGCCAGTTGCTTTCCACCCATTCTCGCAAGAGGTTCAATTTGCAGCGCCTGCACGAGGAGCTCTCTCGCGCAATCCTCTTACCGCCTGCCCTGGTCTCTTCGTCCACCGTCCAACTTGGTTCGAAATTTATCGTCAAGGATTTGGACAGCGGAGAAGTCGATACATTCACTCTCTCTTGGCCTGAAAAGGCCGACATCGCAAAGGGCGAAATATCCGTCTTTGCACCGCTTGGCACAGCTGTGATCGGTTTTTCAAAAGGAGACGAAATCACGTGGCAGATGCCGGGCGGCTTACGAAGACTCAAACTCATGGATGTTCAACCACCCGTGTCGGCGGCGGCCTCAGCTTTGAGTTCATAGTCCGCGATGCGATGGCGCCGATCGGACTCAAACCTGCGTCGACGCCACTCGCCCATTTTCCCCTCATCGTATCCTTCTCAACCTTCACTCCACGTGCCCTCCGTTGTCCATGAACCTGATCACACTCGATTTGTTCTGACTGAAAACGATGATTTCGCCGAACTTCGGTATCGTCTGGACGGGTCAGTCGTGACGATCATCCACACCTTCGTGCCAGGCGTTTGGCGAGGACGCGGCTTCGCCGCCCAGTTGGTGAAATCCGCGCTCACTTGGGCAGCGGCCGAGGATTTTCGGATAATCGCTGAATGTGACTACGCCGATGGTTTCATCCGTCGGCATCCATCATATGCGCATCTACTCGCCACTCGATCCGATTCGATCCGGGAAACGGATCTGTCGTAGTCTGAGCACGGAGACCGGGAATTCACCGCCGCCCGAAAATTGATCACGCTACTTCGCATATTCGAAGGAGGAAATTCTCGCCCCGTTTCACTCATCCCCAAAGTCGAGGCCGGACCAAACCAACCGCTCAAGGTTGGTCGTTGCCGCCCACCGAGATTACCAAACATGGCGTTCGCACTCGCGCCACAAAGAGATTCTCTGTGGCTATTTTTATATCGCGTTACGATATTTAATCCCATACCGACCAGCTTTCTAGATCCACCATAGTCTAAATGCCTCACCGTCCCCCTCTTCCACCTCGCCCCACGCTGGAGACCCTCTGCGCCCACGCAGGCCGATCGCGCCGGGAACCTGAGCCAGAGAACACCCCCTTTGTCCCCTCCATTGCCCAGAGCACCATCTTTCATCTGGGAGACTCGGCACAAGCGGAGGCGATCTTCGCTGGTGCGCGACCGGGATATGCCTACTCCCGATTTGGCAATCCCACCGTAGAAGCCTTGGCCGTCGCGCTCGCGGATTTGGAAGACGGAGCGGGCGCTCTTGTTACCTCTTCCGGCAATGCCGCCGTTTTGTGTGCGGTAGCTATCGCCATGGATGGCCGCAACGGCCCGTTGGTCACGCATCCCGACATCTACGGTGGGAGTTTCGAACTGCTTCAAATCCTCTCCTCCGTTCTCCACGTTCCAGTTCAATTCATCGACGCACAAAATCCCACCGCATGGTCTGAGGCGCTGGTAGACGCGGGAGCGGTCCTGCTCGAATCCCCGTCCAATCCGCTCATGAGGCTCATCGACCTGAAAGCCACGGTTGAAGCGGCGCATCAGAACGACGCGCCAGTTATCGTGGACAACACCATTGCCACACCGTTCAACCAGAGTCCCTTCCTCGCGAATGTCGACTGGATCATTCACTCCACAACGAAGTATCTCAACGGACACTCCGACATGATCGGCGGGGCTTTGATTAGTCGTCAGCCGCTGACCCCAAACGCTCGGCGAATTCACAAAAATCTCGGCGGCACCGTCAATGCGTTCGATGCCTGGCTCGTGCTGCGCGGACTTCGCACCTTCGCCCTTCGCATGGCAGCCCACAATCACAACGGAGCCGCGATCGCGGCCTGGCTGCTTAATCGACCAGAAGTCTCGCGAGTCCACTACGCTGGTCTACCGGATCACCCTCAGGCTGCTGTGGGGCGGCGCCAGATGAAACACGGTGGAGCCGTGCTCTCTTTTGAGCTCAAAGGAGGCCGCGCAGCGGCGGAGAGGTTTATCGATCGCCTTCGTTTGATCGTTCACGCGGTCAGCCTCGGCGGTATGGAAAGCTTGGCAACCCGACCGGCCATGTCGAGCCACCGAGGCATGGGTGACGCTGAACGAGAACGGGCTGGCATATCCGATTCTCTGATACGCCTTTCAATTGGAATTGAAGATCTCGGCGAGATCAAAGCCGACCTCGGTCAGGCGCTTGCTGACCATTGAATCCGAATCCACTAAATATTATGAGCAGGATCTATTCTGATATCACCGAAACAATTGGAAACACGCCGCTGGTTCGCCTCAACCGCACCGCCGCGAAGCATCACGCCGCTGCGGAGATCCTACTTAAACTGGAATTTTTCAACCCACTCTCGAGCGTGAAAGATCGAATTGGCCTGGCCATGATTGAACGGGCCATCGCTGACGGAAAAGTCACCAGCGAAACGATTATCGTAGAAGCCACCAGTGGAAACACCGGTATCGCCTTGGCCTTCGTCGCTGCCGCCAAGGGGTTGCGCCTTGTTCTGGTAATGCCGGAAACCATGACTCTCGAACGACGCCGCATGCTGAAACTTCTCGGGGCTCGTCTGATCCTCACCCCTGGACCGGCGGGTATGAAGGGCGCCATCGAAAAAGCCCGAGCGATAGCCTCGCAACTACCGGATAGCTTCGTGCCCTCCCAATTCGACAATCCTGCGAATCCCGCGATCCATCGCACCACAACTGCGGAGGAAATATGGCGGGACACGGATGGCCAGGTTGACGTCGTGGTCGCCGGCATCGGAACCGGGGGAACGATCACTGGAATCGGCGAAATTTTGAAACCACGAAATCCATCCATTCAGATTGTCGCCGTGGAACCCTCCACCTCCGCAGTTCTTTCCGGCGAACGCCCCGGACCACATCGGCTGCAGGGACTGGGGGCCGGATTTGTCCCCGGTGTTCTCAACTGCGCAATCTACGATGAGGTTATCAAAGTGCGGGAGGAGGATTCCGGTCCAGTAAGCCTCGAGGTAAACCGTCTCGACGGCATACCAATCGGCATTTCCTCTGGAGCGGCTGTATGGGCCGCGATTCAACTCGCACGGCGACCGGCAAACGCTGGGAAACGCATCGTCACCATCGTGCCGTCGTGCAGCGAGCGATACTTGTCCTCATGGCTGTGCGAGTCGCTACCAGAAGGCAGCGATGACCTGAGCGATTGGCGCACCGAGATTTCATGAACCAACTTCACGGTTTGCCGTTGGAACCGCACGTTTTAGTAGCCCGATAATCTGAGCTCCGACCGTCTGCAATTCCTTCCTGTGGACCAGATATAATTTTTGCAGAATGGCTAGGCCTTTCGGCGAAGGGAAAATTTGCACCCGACGCCGGCCCTTCGCGAGCGGTCGACGTCGACTAGTGGGATACCCTGCACGCTCACCGCAAACACGGTCACACTCGTCTGAACACCAACCTTCACCCATTGAGAACGCCATTCACCGAACCAAACTGGGAGTGAAAACTGGCGCTTCGTCGCCCCCCCCTACGCCGGCCAGCGCTCGACCATCATTTACTCCCCGCCAATCCAGTCACGGCATCTGCACGACGTGCTCAACCACCCACCAGACATGACCAAGCAGGGCGACCTGGGGCCACATGCCCCGTAACTGGACTCCACCGGCTAACACGGCCGTGACGTCGCCGAATACGACGGCCCTCGTCACACCACGTTGAGGTGGATACAGTCACCATCAGTCGATTCAAATGACACCAATTTAGATCAGGGATCCGATCTCAGTGTCAGCGAACCACACCCCAGAGATCCCCGACGGACGTTAATTAGCGATCGATCACACGACTTAGGCCAAGTCGGCTTGGATCGCTTTCTTCGGTCGCGTTCTGAAACTTTCGTCGCCTCACACCGCCGCCGCGCGCCAATATTGAGGATATTTATGCCGACGGGTGAGGCGATGATACACAATAGCAATCACGATCAACACGAGGGTTCCAAACACGGTCGAGAACAGCAACACATCCCAACCGGGCTTGGCCAAAAACACAATGATCGCATTGGATCCGGCCGGCGGGTGCACCGTGCGGGTAACCATCATCAGGCCGACGCCCAATCCAGTCGCCACGCCCACCGCCCACCATTGCGGCCCAAACGCAGCTAGACAGCACAACGCGATCAGCGAAGCGATCAGGTGACCGCCTATCACAGAACGGGGTTGCGACAAGGGTGCCTCCGGAAGGGCAAACAGCAACAGCGTCGAAGCACCAAACGAACCGAGCAGTAACAACGCCTCAGTCGTGGCTGCGACAAATGATAAGGCAGACACCGCAATGATCGCTCCTACTGTAGCTAGCAGGATCTGTGACTTTCTGAAACTGGAAGACATAAAATGAGCCGGCCGATGAACCCGATTTCGCGACCAAAATCCAGTCATTTTTATCGTGTTACGACATTTCCATGCGAGTCGGCTCTTCTCACCACTACGAGGGAACGACGATTCTACTCCCCCGTCGATCTCCACGTTCTTGGGTGAACTCAGAAACAAAGGAAGAAGGGCACTACTCCGGCAGCGAAGCCTCCTGTAGCAACGCGATCAACTTTGGGCCCACTGTCCGTAATTCCTCACGGTGCACCCGATACAGTTTTCCCAGCACCACCCGTCCAGCTGGCTGAAGTGAAACCTCGACCCGCCGCCGGTCTTCGGTCGAGACCGAGCGTTTCACCAACTTCAGCCCTTCCATGCGATTGACCAGACCAACAGCGCTATGGTGCGCGATGCGCAATTGCTCGGCCAATTCGCTCACCGTCACCCAGTCGCGACCTGGGAATCCTTCGATCGCAAGCAAAGCCTGATACTGTTGCGGGCTCACGCCATGCCTTTTGGCTGCGGCTTCGCTGAAGCCTAGAAAACGCCGCAAAGTAAAACGAAACTCCGCGAGTAGTTCGAACTCAGCTTTGGCTAATACTTGAGAAGTGGCGGAGTCTGACCGATTCGGCATATGCGATCCAAATCTGACAGCTACTTGCTCGCAAGTTCGTTTCGACCTAGGCCATCACATCACAACTCGTTCGCGATATCTCCTTTTTACTGACATTGATCGGGCCTGAGATCGTTCCCACCGTATCCAAGGGAGACGCGATCCTGCGTTTCCGGTGGATTCCCTGTTCCTGACCTTCGGGGCCCAGTGGCGCTCAAATGTCCTGTTCCGGAATTCAAGCAGAACGAATAAGACCTCCCACAATTTCGACCTACCCCCATTGAGTGTTGTCGAACGCGCGCTCGACCCGGGAATCCAGCTTCTTCACTCTTTTGGCAACTCCTGCACCGTGCCCACGCTTCATTCCCTTCGACAATCCATTTCCCCCCAAGCCGCCGAACTCCTGACCTCTATCTGGGAAGCTTTCCGAAATAGCGGAGAATGGCCGCGATGCCGAACGATGCATTCGCAATGGGGAAAACAAGAGGTCCTCGCAGTTCGCCGCGAACTAAACGGAAGCATTCTTTGGGAAACCAGTAACACGAACCTGCCGACGTACGAACTCAGCATCATCGGCATCCTTCTGACGAATTCAGGCGAGCACTACGAACAGCTTCTGATTCGATATCTGGGAGTCATGCGCGACCTCTATCATCGATCCCCGGAGAAGACCAATCTCTCGAGGTCCGAGATCAAGGAGACGCTAAGTCTGGACGACAAGACGGCCGATCTTCTTGGAGTGCTAGTTCGTTCTGGGCATCTGTTTAGTCGCTCGGCATCGTTCGGCCCTTCCGATTGGCAGTCAGGTGTTCTTGACGCGGCGGAGGATTTTCCGCCGAACTCCGATTTGCTGCCAGAACTGGAGAGAATAATTTTTGGCGGATACGAGCCGAATGCACCCGTTGGGTACACGGAACGTATCATGGACCATAATCGGAGATCTCCAAATTTGGATCCGAACCTCCAAGCGCCACAGACATTAGGCGCTTCAAATCCACTGCATCGCCGTTACCAAGTTTTTGTAAGCTCTACGTTCGAAGACCTAAAAGAAGAACGCCAGCACGTGATTCAAGCGCTTCTTGAAACCCTATGCATACCGTCCGGCATGGAGTTGTTCCCTGCAACCAGCACAACTCAGTGGGACTTGATTCGGAGAGTGATCAGCGACTGCGATTATTATGTTCTAATCATTGCCGGTCGCTATGGAAGCCTAACCCCAGATGGACAAATCGGATACACTGAGCGAGAATTCGACTACGCTTTGGAACTGGGAAAACCTGTGATCGCTTTCCTTCACGAGAACATCGACAACTTGACCGGCGCAAAATTGGAGAAATCGGATGTCGGAAGAAAACGTTTGGCCCAATTCCGCGAAAAAGCAAAACAACGCATGTGTCGTTTCTGGAGCACACCCGATGGGTTGGGATCGGCGATAAAGTCGGCAATTATCAGTGCCATCCAACACGACCCACAACCCGGCTGGGTTCGCTCTACATCAATCCTTGAGGGCCAAGATGCAATCGCCAAACTCCAACAGCGCATAGTGGAGCTTGAGCGTACGAACGCCTCTGCTCGCCCCAAGGATTCGGAAAATCTAAACGGCCTATCGGATACACTAAACCTTTCATTGACCGGTCATTATTATCTATCTAACAATCCAAACCAGCGCTTGACCTCTTGGAACGACCAGCACCCATTCGAACTTGAATATAAGTGGTCTTGGAATCGTGCTTTCTCAGTTTTAGCCCCCAAACTTGAGGAAAGTGCAAGCGTTTCGTCATTGAAGAGGACTTTGGAAGCAAGACTCGCAACAGAGTTGTTGCCTAAACTAAATAGCAAGCATGGGAAACATGCTTACCGTCCGACGTGCGTGATTCAATCCCCACCATTCGACGGTATGCTTAGAGCGCTTCAGGCCAGGAATCTCATCAAAACGAAACCCTCGCCGAAGGGTAGTCGCAGTAGGAAACCACACTGGACTATCACTCCAACAGGCTCAAAGCTATATGCGCAACTGGCCACGATGGATGAAATGAACGATTCACCTGATTGAATCTCCGCGAATCATCCTCGTCGATTGAGAAGTAGGTGCGCCTGCCCTGCCAAAACGCGAACTCGATGTTTCCCCGCCTCTTAGCCCCCCAATTTCAGAATCATTAAATCAGATGCTCATGCGCGCTATATTATTTTAGCACCCGGCAACCCAGTTATAGAAACAGAGAAAAGTCCCGAGTCCTTTGAAGTAGTTATCCGATTTAGCCGGTCGCAGCAAGGAGGGGCAGCCCCGCCGACTGCAACGTGGTAATACGGCCCCCAGCCGATGGCGTTCCAATTTCCTTGCCAATTTCACTGCCATCAAGGCCGAGGACCGAGTCGGCGTTTGATAGCCTGTTGGCGGGCGATGTGGTTTCGAACGAACTGATGGCGCTTGAATCGCTGAAGTCGTTCACGGGATGCCTGCATCGCATCGAAGTCCTCTTCCTTGGCGATTGTTGGCACCACTGTGGGTGCCGGCTTGGGCTGGATGCTGATCGGTCGCTCTTGGAGGGCGAAGTCGCGATCGCCGTCGCGCTGGATGGATTCTCTGAGCTTGGCTAGGTCGCTCGTGAAGACTTTTGCCTGGCGGCGGCCGCGGGAGATCGTGACATACCATTGCTTTTGGTTCGTGGCGCCTGCCGCTCCGGCATCGGAGAACAACACGGTGTCGACGGTCTTGCCTTGGGAGCCGTAAGACGTGACAGCGTAGCCGTGGTTAAAGATCCGTTGGTCGGCTCCGAGGGTCTTCCGCACGCCGCTGTCGTCGCGCACGACGAGTCGTCCGTCTGACTGGACCTTTTCGACCCGCACGAGCTCTCCGTTGGCCAGTGTGCGCCCTTCCTCGGACTTGCCGTTGAATTTGAGCTGTAGGTGGTCACCCACCCCGACCTTCAGCCGTCGCGGCCGGACGACCATGAATCGATCCGCCTTCGAGTAGCCGACTACGGTCTCCTTGCCGTTTTTCATGAGCCGCAACCCTTGTGCTGTGGCTCCGGCAACCTCGACGCGCTCGCCTTTCTTGAAACGGCCGTAGCTGCGGACGAACACGAGGTCCCGGCAATGCTGATAGGTTCCCGGTTCCATGCGTTGCCCAAGGGTAAGATTGAGGTTTTGCAGCGTTTCCAATTCGACCGAGCCGGAAACTTTACCAAAGGACTGAAGATTTGCGCGAATCGCTTGGTTCAATTGATTCACTTCGTTCCACGTTTGGCCGATCGCGAGCACCCTGTCGCCGCGTTCAGTGGCTTGGACATACGCCTCTGCCACTTTGGCTACCCGCGCCGGCTCCGTGACCTCGATTACGGCTTTCTCCGTCTCCAGAAGCCGGAGAGAACGCTGCGTATCTCCATTCGATGCCGCAGCGACCGCGTCACGGTAGCTTCGAATCGCGAGTCGCTCGGTCGCGGTGTTTCCGCGGGTCGGATCCTGCCGGCGAATCTTACTGAGTTCGACGGTCGGAAGGCAGGCCCGGTCCTCCAACAAACTCAACGCGTCCGTGGCTTCGATCGCGCCGTGCTGTCGCGTGTCTCCTGACAGAATCAATCGGGCCTGCTTCAACGCGCAAAGCCTCACCAGGTCGACCATGCGGCGGGCACTCAACTGGCCGGCTTCATCAACAATCAGAACGCCTCCATGCGGAAGATCGCGCTTCATCAATAGGCTCTCGACCGTGCGCGCCTCCAAGCCATCGCGTTGTAACTCGCGGACCTGTTGGTTCTGCGGCGCAACGACCACAACATCACGACCCCCAGCGCGGGCACCAGCGACGACATTGTTCAGCGTAAAGCTCTTCCCCGTGCCGGCCTTTCCGCGAAGCACGTTGGTGCCATGCCGCGACTCCAACAACGCGCGAACCGCGTGAGCCTGCTCGGCATCCAAACGCGGGTCTAATCCGAGGAAATCGGGATTGATGGCGTCGTGACGACCGCGGGTCCGATCAACGAGCTCAACGAGTTCCCGTTCGATCTTCGACTGACCCGCCAATGAAATCCTTTCGGGATTCAACTCATCGCGAACATACGGCCGTGCTCTGACTTCCGCCCACAACGCTTTCGTCGATAAAAAGCGTCCGCTTTCTGACAGCAATGCGTGCGCAACCAAGTCCCGGTCGTGCACCACCGCGTTCCGTTCGAAGAGATGAGCCTCGGCGACATCAATGGCCCGCTTCACGCTCGTTCTGATCTCCGTAAACTCGAGTTCCCTGCGCGACGCACGAAATGCCAGCCGATCACGCTCCTTCGGCGTCATCTCTGCCAGCCAACGCGCTTTCAAATCGTCCAAACTCTGATCCCGGTCCTTTTGCGCCCGCGACTCCCGAGCGATCCTTTCCCGCAGTTGGTAGCGTTCCGCCGGCGTCGCCGCTTCAACACCGTTGGCCTTCTCAATCTCGTCAATCTGGGCATGGCGCTTGGAGAACTTCTCCGCGGTCTCGGACGTGACCACGCAAACCTCCACGCGACCGTCCTTCACCATGCACATGTGCCCCAGCTTGAGGAGTCCCTCACGCAGCCGGTGCTGGTAGCAGGCATCGGCATAGCGCTGGGCCCGATACATGTCCGACGGCTCCAAGGCCTTCCAGCGCCCTTCCTCGCCATCAAACGTGGCGTTGAAGACGAAGGCGTGGGTGTGCAGGTGCGGATCTCCCTCGCGGCTGGTGTCGTGTCGAAACAGCGCGGCCACGAAGTTTTGGGTCATTCGCCGATCGTTCGCCCCGTTCCGGCGAACTCGGGTCGCCACAAACTTCTCCAGCTCGCCCAACGCGACCTTCACCGCGTCGTCATGGACGGCCTTGACCCGTTCGTCTCCGCACTCCGCCAACACGGACACACCCTTGCTCGGACTAAAAACAAAATCAAAACCAACGCGGCGGTTTGGACAGCGCCGTCCCTGTTCGACTCGCAAGCCGTTCAAGCGCGCGATCAATCGATCGCCCGTGCGCGGATCCTTGCCCTCACACATGCGTTGAAACCCGCGTTCACTCACGCCGTGAACCAAACCCAATCTCGCGGCGCCACTGCCGAACCACTCGCCGCGAACATTCGACTTCTCTGTGTAGTAGTCTCCGACCTTCAAGTGCTCGCGGAAGTAACCGCTCGCCACTTTCACGCTGCGCTGAATTCCAGGCCGGATCATGTCACCGTGCGCATTCGCGCATTGAGAGGACGGAAACGTGGTCACGTTTCCCCATGGTTAAGGACACCTTACCCCTTACGCTGTAAGGACACGAAAAAAGCACCGTCCGGAGCTTCCCCCAGACCACTTGTGAGCACTCAGGCTCATTGAAGATCGTATTCCATAAAATCATAACTAACTAACATTGGGTTAATTATGATTTTTAACTTCGTGATGGCAAGCCGATTCCTCCTGTCTTCACGCCCCCGAAGCCGCGATCAATCCGCGCGCCCTTCAAGGGCTTCCGCGCCTCTCCAATCAGCCGCAAGAATCGGCGCAATTCGTCATCAAACCCCGCAATTGTGGCCGCGAAATCGCCCAAGTCTGCGCCCAAACTGTGCCCATTAGGGCCCGCAACGACGCACAATTGGCGCCGCAATCGGCGTCCATTTTGCGCCACCAATATCGCCCGTTTCCGCTCAAAAACGGAGCGGATCAGCGTCGGGGAAAATACCCAAATCGCCCAGCGCGGGCCTAATCCGGCATCACTTCGGTCGCCCACCGCGGCACCGGCGGATAGGTTTTGAGCACCGTTCCGCGCGCCAAAACGGCCACCGGACGATGCGAATAATCCAGCGAGGAATTAGTCCACAAACAGCCAAAATCTCACGAACGGGAGTGGCAAAATATCCAGGTATTTGCCCCCGGTCTCAGGTTGATCAAACCGCACAATGTGACTGCGGGAGGTGGGGCCTCTAGCTTTACCAAACGTGACGAACTAACTTTGGGAACCCGAGATGCAACTCACAACCGACTTTCTGACTACGTTTCGGAGCACAACAAATCTGTGCTTCTTGTTCCACGGAAATTTGGCCGCCTGCTTGTCCCGAAATCTATCATCGCAACCTTCCGGACCGGTGAAGAGACAGTAAGACTTGCCCGCCCCTTTACGGCTGCTCCGAAACGCGATTCCATCAATAGGTCTGCGCCTATCCCGAAAAACCGAGCGGAAATGCTCGGCGACAATTTGGGTCGGAACGTATTCGTAGTGCTCTCGGCCATCCCGGGCAATCGGCTTTGAAATGTCGCGAGCTAGTTCGTGAAAAAACAGAATATCATGCCGCCGCTCGTATTGGGATTCGTCGAAAATACTCGGCACGAGGGGCAATGCGGTGAGGTCTAGTATCCTTAATTTTCGGGCAGTTTCGAAAGTCGCAAAACTCATCTCTACTTTAACGGATGCAGCCGGATCGTAGGTTTCGAGAAACGCAGTCCGCTCGTCGTCGGCTGCGTAGAACATCGATATTCCCGCTGGGCTCATCCTGCTTTGACTAGCCATGTGAGATGGCGGTGCCCCGAGATCGGCGGCAGTGGTTGGTAGCACTCCAGCCTCGTGCTGTCTTGCACGAATTAGAACCTTCTTTCGGGGTAGATGCCGGACGAGATCTAGATCCTGAGCGAGCCAGCCAATTTGCTCCAGAATCTGGTAAACCGGAACGCCTTCCATGTCGTCCGGGTAGTAAGTGTGCTTCGGCTTCCTTGTCCGTCGAAGCTTAAAAAGCACAAATCGAGTCCGGTGCTTCACAGTGTGGCAGAACGCTCCCCACGAGCTCGCAAGACGCTCACTGTGTGATAGATCGAGCGGGTCTCGCTGCACATACGCGTTGTCAGAAAACGAGCCGCGAAGGTCTTCCAGCAATTTTTCCCACCCGTCCGAATCCTCATTAACCCATCCACCATCAGTTACCAAATCCCAGCCATCTGTCGGCTGGACAATCTGCCATCCACCTTCACGACCATCCCACGGCAGGCAATTCTCGGGGATGTCGTATTCACGGTTAATACCGCCGGCGATGAAAGATAGCACCTCATCCATTTCCGCGGCTAGGGGCTCATCTGAGATCTTGCCGCAATAATCACAGCTACATTTGACCGGATGCGACTCCACGAAATCGGAGATGGCGTAGTCTGAGAAGCATTTTGCGCAGACATACTTGTCCCCAACAGAACTCCATCCCTCTTCCTGCTGACGCTCAAGGTAGCGCTTCAACAACCCCATAGAGGAATTCTCAGAAAACTCCCCCTAGAGGCAATCGCGATGTTGTGAGAACGTTCACGCGCCCGTGCAACCCCGTGTCGCACGCAACGCAATCCCACGCTCAAAGTTGCTGGTTTTGAGCATCCGCTCCTTCGCCTCGACAGGACCTGAGGACTCCGTTTCTGCGACGAAACATCCTCGCTATTCCAGCAGCTGGTGGCGGCGCTTCTCCGACAATCAAGCCGCCATATTCGCCGTCTCTTCACCGGCAGGCGAGCCGGCCCCCACCAGTGCCTTGGGCCAGCACATCCACATTCACAAACGTCCATCTCATGTCACTCAGGAAGCGGTTGTGGAACGCGCACTTCACCGCACCGCATAATCAGTCAATCGTGATCAAACTGTCACTGTCAGGGCGAGCAAACGGGGCCCCGTTCGTGCAACGCCACTCGTTTTAAGACCTCCTATCAACCACACTCGTGCCACGAGTGGTAGAGTTCGATGGGAGTGGCTGGCTTGCCGCGAGGCCATGAAAACAGACGCTGATGGGTGGTCAGGTGAAGGCCTTGGCATTCCTTGCTGTTTGATTCGATCACGCAGGTCAGAGCTGTCGGCTCGCCGAGACCAACGTGGGTCTTGGGAAGTGCCAAAGCATCCGCAAGATCTCGGTCTATTTGAAAACCGTCTCGCACGTAGGCGATCATCATTCCTTGTTCCATCGCCGAGGCATAAGCTCCGCAAACGAAGCGTTCGATTCCCGAAGTCTTCTTCCCGACGGCGCAGTAATGATCGCGTAGAGGATGCGCCCGGCCGACAGGTTTGCACTCGGCGAACAGCGCGTCCTGGACGCGATTGTGTGTCTCGCGCAGTTCTCTGTTCAGCTTGAAGATGAGGTCTGGCTTTCGGCGGATACTGGATTCGTCGTGATTGGCTGTTGCGCTCTCCCTCGTTACACTACGGATGAAACTGACATCCAGTTCGCCGCCATCATCTCGAATCCGATGATTCTCAAACATCTCTTCGATTTGCTTTGAGATGCCGTCCTCATCAGCGGAAGAAAGATCGAACCCGTCGGCCCGGATCATTTCAAACGCCCTCACCAGCGCCAAGTGGATGGCATAGATCCACCTCTCCTTGAGGCGGGGATGCGGCACTTGGTAGGCACGGGTGAAGAAACCGGCGGTCATCTCCGGGCAGGCAGGGGGAAGCACAGCTCCAGATGCTCTTCGGCGATGTGCAGGGCGCAAAGTCGTGCCCGACTCTGTGTCCAGAACCGGCGTTTATTTAAAAGACCGAGAATAAGGCCACCTTCGGGCAACGGCATGACAACGCGGCTCGCAGCACTGGAGCTCGCTTCAGCAACAAGGCTGGCGATGAGCTTGGGTGATGGTTCCCATGCGTCGCCGTCCACGAGCAAAGTCACAAAGGCCCACGGCTGCCGCCAGTCTCCCTCCAACCGTGGAATCAGCGATGCCTTCACTTTCTGCCTCACAGATTTAAAGAACGGTTGAATCGCCCGCTCTAAGGTGCGGACAAAAGCATTGGCCTCTTCTTCCGGCACTGAACGCATGGCTGGCTGACGAACCACAGCATAGGGGCCGTTGAAAGTTACGGTGTCGGATACGATTTGTTGCTCCGCTTTCGTGAGGCCAAAGAGGTCGCCAACAAACGCATCCAACGCCTTCCAATCTCTTTCGCCATGTGAATCCAGTAAGTCTGCAAGCCTGAGAGCCTCTGCCCGCTGCTCATTACTCAGTTTTTCAATCTCAGGAAACGGGAAGGCGTCGATGTCTGACTTGTCCAGGATGCGCTTACGGGCACCCACTTGAGCGCTTCGCATGTAGCTAAAGTGCTGAAAAAGCCGACTGTGAGCTATAACATGCAACAGCGCACACAACAGGTCCGGATCTTTGTGCCAATAGGTCGTGTATCCAAAATAGTTCTTCGAAAATGCTATTTTGCGCCTTGGGAGACGGAAGGATTTTGCATCGTCGCGCGTCTCGCCTGGACTACGGCTGATGCAAACAAGAGGGCTTCTGAAATTGTTTTCTGACTTCGTATGTTTGGGCTCAAACTCGCCGTGGCGCTCTCGATATGTCGGATAGCGCCCGTTGCTCAAAAGGTCCGGTGTTTCACCGTCGAACACCTCCAGATCGACCAGCCAAACGGGACACGGGCGCGGCCGTTTGGTGGATTTATCCAATCTAAAAGGTCTGATGTCTAAGCCTCGGCAACTCACTGGCTCGTCATGTTGCCAAAGAGTTCCGATGGATCGTTTGTTTGCCGCTTTGCAGAGCTTCTGCATCACCTGCACATCCAAAGTGCTACCGATGGCGAGCGCCTTGCATAGCCAAGGGCTTTCGATGACCGCCTCAGAGGTGACTTGATAGGCGGACTTGTAATCGAGGCGGAACTCACCTCGGCCGGCGAGCTCATCTTCTCGCACTGGAGTGGCGAGGTGAAAAGAAGCAGAGTCCAGATCCGGTTTTTCGTTCCGACTCCAGATTAGAATCCATGGTTGGTCGTGGCAGGCCCAAACGTTCGTCTTTTCAAGGTCAGAGCCATTCAAGATGCCCGTGACATGCATTGCTTGGAACCAAGCATTTCTGGCAGCGAGCCCCGTTGGGGTTTGTTTGAGAATGAACCGAGCATCCACTGCGAAAGCCACGAACCCTCCAGGCCGCGTCCACTCGGCGGCACGCCAGAGAAAAGGAAGATCAGGCACTCCCCCAGGATTGCGGTAAGATGTGGCCACATCATCCAACCCGCGCGTTGCCAAAACACGCTTGGCGGCCTCGGTTCCCGCCCGATCCAGAGCTTCGCTTCGCTCCGGGTCATTCACGACGCTCCACGGCGGGTTACCCACTACGACATCAAACTCACCGTCGAATTCCTTGCGATCTACAGCGTCGCCCAAACTGCCAAGCACAAAACCTGTCTGGGTGCGCTCTTCAGCTGTGCGTTGATCGAACAATACAAGCCCTTGCAGGGCTTTGGTAGCGTGGTGGGCGGACGGTGGCGTGGTGATCTCGTTTAATTCAATAACGGTCACATAAAGACCCAGGGCAGCTAGCCGGAGAGCAGACTCGCTCACATCGAAGCCTCGGATTTGATTGTGCAGGATGCTTTCGATGACTTGCTTGCTCGGGCGACGAACCGAGTCTCCTAGCCGCGCCTTGTCAGCCGCCCATCGCCGGCGCACCAATTCCCGAAGAGCGAGAACCAAAAATACCCCAGCCCCGCAGGCCGGGTCGAGGATCTTGGCCTTGTGTGCCGGTGTGTCCAACCCGGCCAAAGCTTCATCCACAAGCAGTTTGGCAAGACTTCGTGGCGTGTAATGGACAGACCGGGCTTTTGATTCGAGGTCGTCCACCCGATGACTGAAGTTCTCGTATACTTGGCTCAGCACGCCGATAGGAATGTGCCGGAAGTTGAGTTCGTCCCAGTCGATGATGCCGGGCAATAGCCGGCCCTTTGTTGCCTCCCAGCCGCGCAAAATAGCCTCCAAGTGTTCAAAGACGCTGTTTGCGGAGTCGAAACCTGCCTTTTGGTAAACCTCCCCATAGGCTTTGGCGCGTTTCGCTTCAGAAACATCCAACGGCAGGGAATCTATCAATGGCAGGAGGTCTCCGTTGAAGGTGATGTCGAGCCAAGTCGACGTCTGAGCCGCTCGTTCCGGGTTTGAAAATACCCGCCTCAGCCTGAATTCCTTGGGATCACTTTTCGCCGCCGGGCAGATGTCCGTGATCAGGTCGTCCGTCACGATCTCGCGATCCACCAAAAACCGAAAGAAGAGCGCACGGCCCGTCATCGAGAGCACGGCCAGACCATCAAGGCCCTTTTTGATCACCAGTTCATCCACCGCCTTATCGAGCAGCGACTTAATCTCTTCAAACACGGGGTCAGAAGCCTTGGACTGGCCCTCAAGACCGAACGGCGAGCCGGTGGCGATCTGGTCGAATAAAAATGGCGCGCGGGGGTCGGAAGCCCGAATAGGCCGCCCGATGCCTTTCTCATTCAAGGTCCTACGGTCGAGATTCAGTGGATAAATGACCAACTCCCCCGGCCGAACAACGGCTAAAACTGCATGATCGCCACGATTCGCGAGACGCTGCTGAAGGCTGATTCGCTCCAATGCATCAGGTTCGCCTGCTTCAGCATCTAGTAGATACATTACGGGCTTTCCCTGAAATTCCGCCACAGCATCAGGGAGCCGGGAAACCTCTGCCTGCACTTGGTCCGACAGCAAGTCGAGATAAGGAACATGATCGGGCGAGTGCTTTTGGTTGTTTCGCAGCGAAACAATACCTGGGCACCCATAGGCCTTCAATGCATCGGCCAGCCGTTCATCCTTTTTGGAAAGCGTCGCCGTCATGGTCAGGTAAATCGGCGAATGGTCCCAACCAATACGCCTGCAAGGCGGAAGGATTGCTTGATCTGGTCTGAAGAAACGACGCGGTCAGCGAAGTCCGGGTTCTCGGCTTGGAGACGGAGACCTCGCTTAGTTTTAAAGACGCGTTTCAAAGTGGCTTCTTCGTCCACGATGACTGCAGCAATGTCGCCGTCCGAGAACTCTGGCCCCGCACGTAAGACCGCGATGTCGCCGTCAAATATGCCCGCGTTCATCATGCTGTCTCCCTTCACGCGAAGAGCGAAAAGACTGCTGCCATGAAACAATGCTCGCGGCAGCGGAAGGACTTCCTCGGCTTCCTCCAGAGCATAAATCGGCACGCCTGCAGCGATTCGTCCCACTAGCGGCACGGCTACGGTCTGGTCTACTCTGGTCGGTCGCAGTGGCTTGGTTACACGCAGAGAACGGGGACTCTTCGGTATGCGGTCCAGCCGACCCTTCTTCTGGAGAGCACCAAGATGCTGCTGAGCCGTTGACGTGCTAGACCAGCCGAAGTGACGCGACACTTCCTTCATCGTGGGTGGATGACCGTTTTGAGCCGTTGACTGCTCAACAAAGGCGAGAACCTTGGATTGGGTGCTGGTTAGGGACTCTGCCATAGAATCGCGGATACCGTAAAGACATACGGTATCCGATCTGGCGAGCATTTGTCCACAATCGCCTTCAAAAAATGCTCCTAGACAAAGGCACGCCACATAAAGACGCCAGACCTTGGCACCTTAGACTGACGCTCGGAGAGGGAGCCCCGCCCAAAGATATTCCTCCCACTAATCGCCGCACCTCAAAATGGAAAGCAGCGTTCGCGAGTTGGTTGCGAATGGGATAGCCGCTGGTCAGTAGAGCTGGATCGGGGAGCGCAGGCGGAACTCGTTGATCGTTCCCGCAGAATACGCCCCGCTGTCGCCTTTGATGGAAACCGCGCGGACGAGGCAGGCCAGCGACGTTGGCTGCGGTGCCGCTGGCGATCTGGTGGCTCACTGCCCCAGCCGCTACTTCTTTCCGGGTGCCGGTGCGTTCGCCGGTTTCGATCTGCGGCAATTGGGGTGCGCTGAGGGGCGGCTGCTTGCTCCCGAACACCGCGATTTACGGGTCAGGGGGGCATTCGCCGGGGGGACAAATGAGGGACATTGAAACCCAAAAGGAACCCCGTAACCACCACGCGCTGAACATCGACTGATCGAATTCGGCAGGGTTCCTAGGCCTTGTTGCGGCGCTTGCCGTCACTTTCAAATAGCTGACTGAGGTCTAGCCTCAACACGTGGGCGAGGCGCACGAAGGTATCAAGGGAGGGCTTTCGGATACCTCGCTCGACGTAACTGACCATTTGCTGGGAAAGACCGGCCTGCTCGGCAACGGCCAACATCGAGAGGTTCCTTTTAACCCGCTCTTGGCGGATGGCTTTGGCAATGCGCGTGTGGAGGTCTCGCGTGAGACGGTCGAGTTCGGTCACACGGATCTCACTATTGTGAGTATGCCTTGACCACACATCTCACAGTTGTGAGAGTCGATCAACGAATCCGAGGGAACCGGAAGCAAGTCGGCAATCCATCACTTCACTTTTTCGCACACCTGAACAATGAGCAGTAAACGCCAGCATGAGCCCAAAGCACATCAGGTGCTCGAAATCCTTTCTCCCTTTCGAAAGGAGATCCTGCGCCTTTGGGGGACCTGCGATTTGATCGAGACCCGATTGGAGCTTACCCATGCCGAGGTAGGGTTTCCCTCTCCAAGAGCGGAAGCACTTGAATCGTGCCGGAAGCTCAAGGCGGAGGCAGAAGCCGATCTGCCGGTGGTCGATGGGTTTCACCATGAGCTACTCCGTGGGATTGCCGAATGGTGCCGAGATGGCATGGCGGCGGATTCGATGGTGTTCCCCTGCGTCGAATACGACCAGTGGATTCGAAAAATGGTGCAGCTCCAATACAGCACTCGCTACATGCGGGAGCAGGTCTGGTTGGAATCGGAACTTCTTCCTTGGTCCGATTCTGAACGGGACGCGGTCAAGACGCTGTTGCTCTGGGAAACCTCGCCTCCCGAGTGGCTTCGCTTGGCCTGCAACTATCACCGACTGCCATTGGTTTCCGAACCTGTCGCCCTCAAGCGTAACGAGCCTGTCGCCGCATTCACCACGCTGGCGAAGGAGCCGCCGACGTCGGAGGTTTTCAAGCGGATCGCGACGCATGCCGAGGGTAAGCTGGGACTTTCGGACTCCGCAGCATCCTTGATTCGTCGAGCCTCATGAGCCGGAAAGGCCCACCCGACCGCATTGATTTGGAATGCGAGGAACCGCTGAAGCCGGCGCCTGAACTTGGCGCTGAGTGGGAGCGACTCTTCGGTCCCTACTATTGGCGCCATGCACCAGAATTCGGAGATCCCGAAGGCGAGGCGGTGCCGCGGTGGTCGACGCGCGAGCAAGCGGAGACAGCACTGCTATGTTTGCGGGGATCGTCGGCGCTGACTTTCCGAGATGCGATCGAAGCCGCGGAGTGTGTGCGGGTGCGTCTCGCGATGACGCTGTCCGAGAGCAAGGTCACTGTGGCGCGCCTCAAACGATTCGACCGAGCCGAGGATGATTGCAGCCGGCTCCGTGAGGTCCTCGTCTACAATTTTCGCCGGTCGCAAGTCGTCGCGCAGAACCCAGGAAATCCCGACTCGGAAAACACAGGCGAAACTGGGGGCCAACCCATCAACGACGTGGAGCTGAAGTGGCTGCAAGAAACACTGGATTTGATTCCTGCCACCCAAAGCCTGCGACGCCGGATTCTGAATCACGCCAAGCTCGTGAACTGGCATGAATCCGAAATGAAGGACCTTCGCCGTCGGCTTTCTTGGAGTTCCCGCACTCTGGAGTGGCTCAAAGAAGCCAAAGGGCTACTCGGCTCGGTGAGTGGTGATGCACGCTGAACGAGGATCGTTCAGTCCCATCCACGTATACGCCCCCAGCGCTATTCCGTCGTGGTCGACGGACTCGGTATGCGCTGAAGCTGCGTTGGCCTGGACCGGTAAAGGATCAGCATTTTGGCAACGGCGAGCACGCGAACGGGCAGTTAGTTCCGGCGAGATCCGTTTCGGATTCCCGAGAAAAATTCCTGAACCAATGGATAGGTCAGAAACGGTGTCGATAGCCGTTGCTCTGGCTCTGCTTCGGGGTGGCCAAAACGGTTTCGCCAAATGCCCATTGCGGGGTTTCTTGCAGCTTTTGCAGGAACGTCTTCTTGAGTTGGTTCAGGTCTACTTCCTTTCCGATCGTCTGCTCCAGGCTTTGCCGCAGCGCCATGTTCATGGAGAGCACCTCGCCGACCAGAAAGGCCAACAATCGATTTCGTTGATCCGGGGTCAGATGCTCTAGATCGGCCAAGCTCACGCCGCCGACACTGGCGTTGTCGCTACCCTTCCCGTCTTCGGCCTCTGACCGCCGAAGGAGCGCATCAATCAAACCCTTGGCCGTCGCGTTTTCATCCGGCCACAACGCGAAGCCGGATTTGAATCCTGTCACCAGGATCATACGCTTACCGGCGGAAACGACCATTTCCATAAGCCGCTTCTTGGTCTCCCGAAGGGTAAGGGATAGGCCAAAGGATTTTTGGAGCCTCTCTCCAGCGTCGGTGTATTCTCTGTCAACGGCCGCGATCAGCTCGATCAAATAGGAGTAGTCTGCCATCGAGGAACCAAGCTGCCGTCTGTATGCTTTGAGACTCATGGGAGAATGGCGCTACGACGTTTAAGCCCTTTCGCAACGTTTTTTTAATCAACGCTTTGTCGATAAATTATCCACAAATGTAAAAACGTCGATTCACCCTTTCTCGTTCAAGAATTTACGTCGGACGACACCGACACCCCCACCGTTCGCAAAAACTGACGATCTGTGCTCGATCCGGGTAAACTTTGAGCCCCTCCGGAAAGGAATCAGCGATTTCTTTGGCCGAATACTCCTCACATTCCTGACCCAGGAGATAGTCGAGAACCTGCCACATCCACAGGTCTTTTTCTTCGAATCCCGAGTGGCCCTCTGCTCCACTCCGACTTCGTTCAAACAGTCTGGACATTGATCGAAATCCACTCGCCCCTCCCTGCGTGCAGGCACGGAATACGGTCCGAAGGACCGGAAGCATGAGATACGCCGGCAACTCCTTTCCCTCTTTGGCAACCTTCTCCAAAGCAAAGAGAGCGAGCGCTCCATCGATCCCGATGCGCGAGTTGTAGCGCCCGCCGAAACGCATGATCGTCATCACCTCCCGCTCAGCCAGTCCGGCGAAGGAAGGTATCATGCCCACGGAGGCAGGATCGCCGGCGACTTGACGTGCGACATAGTCGGGCAACTCCAGCTCCGTCAGTGCTGATGAGTCCGCCTGGTCCACCAATCGCTTCCAAGCATCGAGCCGATCCGAATCGATCAACCACTCCAGCCAATCTTTCACGGACGGTAGCGTGTATAAAACTTTCAGAAACACGCGGATCTCGCTGGCGAGACCGCGGCAGGAACTGTCCGTGAGCAGATCCCGGAGCGCTTGAATCTCTCCGAGTCGGTTTTTGGCGGGAGGGGGCATGGGCGGAGGCAACGCCGCACGCCGCCCATGCCGCAATCGAAATCAAGCCGCCACTTGGGTCTCACGCAGGAAGCGTTCGATCTCCCAAGCAGGAAAGAGCGGCCGACGGGTTGCACGACTCGGAAGCAGTAGGCGACGACGAACCAGTCGATCGATCGAGACCACACTGATACCGAGTATCTTGGCCACTTCCTCGCGGGAGTAACCAAGCTTGGGGAGGAGGTTTTGTTCAGGATTTTTCATGACGCCGTCAGACTATCCGGATCTCGTGAGGACCGCCTCTGGTTCTTCGTGGACCACTTTCTCCCAAATCAATTGGCACAGGATTTGAGTCACCCTGCTGGCGGCGCAAAATCCACCAGCTTCGCCGCGCGGGTGCTGTGCTCCGGACGCAGGTGGCCGTAGGTTCGTAAGACGAGCGCACCGCCGTCGCTATGGCCGAGCCACTTGGATAGAACCAAGACATCCACCCCGCTTTCGATGCAGGTCGTCGCGAAAAGGTGACGTAGATCGTGATGGTCGATCTTGGGAATTCCGAGCTTCTCACAACCAACCCGAAGTGAACCGAGGACCGAGCGAACCTGAAAAATGGGATCGATCGGGCGAGGCTGGTAACGCTCTTTCATCCGCTGAATCAGGTCCAGGAACGCGGGCGTCATCGGATTAACGCGAGGAGCGCTTTCGGTTTTTTCTCCGGGGATCGTGACCATGCCGCGCTCCTCATCGACGTGTGCCCAGATCATGCGTCGCGCCTCGCCCACCCGCGCGCCGGTATAGGCCAGGCCTTCAACCATATCGCCAGGGCCCTGCCCCCAACGGGAATGCGCGGCCCGGATCTCGCCGACCAGCTTCGCGAACTGGTCGCGGTTGGGAAGCTGGAGCAGTTTGCGACGCGGCGCTACGGTTTCGAGCGCATCGGCCGGGTTGGCATACATCACGCCGGCTTCGACGCCGACATTGAACACGGCGCGCAGAAAGCGAATCGCTGCGTTGATCGTGGTCGGGCTGTCGCCCCGGCGCTTTGTCTTGGCCCGCTTGGGAGTGAAGGCCGCGCCGCCATTGCGAAAATCGTTCAGCCATCGCCGACAGTCGTCGGACTTCACGCGACGCAGCTCACGTTGCCAGAGTTCAGGCCAGGTGCGACGAAGGGTGCGCTCTGAACGCAGGCGAAAGTGTTTCGTTGCCGGCTTGAGGCTCGCGTCCGCATTCACCGCCGCACGGTAGCGCTTGAAGGCGTCCTCGAAAGTGAGCTTCGCGCCGACGTCTTCGTTGGTGCCGATGGCACCTGCCCGCATCTTCGTCTCCTCGTCCTTCAAGCGGAGCTTCGCAGTGGAGAAAACTTTTGTCTGAAGCGACTTCCAGCGGAGCTTCCCGGCCACCCGAACCCGAGCGTAGTAGACGCCGGTTTCCTCCGTTACGACGAGGTTCGGCACCTTGGTTGATCTCACCTTCATGCCCTCCAGTATAGGAGCGCAGTATAGGACCAGCCAATCTCAAACTTGAAATCTTACGTAACTCATTGGTGCTCGGGACTGGACTCGAACCAGCACGCCTTACGGCAAGGGCTTCTAAGACCCTCGTGTCTACCATTCCACCACCCGAGCAGTTGAGCAGCTTAAGATGCTCTGCGGCTCCGCCTCCTAAAGGCAAAACCAGAATTTCAGTGAATCCGCACCAGGTCAGCTCTGAGCAGCCGCCCGGCCCAACACATCGCCCATCTTGGCGTAAACCTCACGGTGCTCCCGGCTGTGCTCCACCAAGTCGTCGGCCAACGTGATCCGCCCCCGCTGGAACACCGTGATCACGCAGGAGCCACCAAACTTAAACAGCCCTTTTTCTTCGCCCTTCACGTTCGTGCGGCCTTCGACAAACAGCTGCTTGATCGTGCCGACACAGGTCGCGCCGACCTCAAACATCGCCACCTGCCCAAACTGCGGCGACTCGATAAGCGTGAGCATACGTTTGTTTTCGACGAGGTAACGCACCTGCCGGCGCAGCGCGATCGGGCTCACCGAATAGAGCCAGCCCTTGATGAGGCTCGAAAGCTCCGGGACACCTTCGACCGGGAAATGAAAGCGGTGATAGTCCACCGGGCAGAGGCGCGAAATCAGCATGCTGCCGCCCGCAAACGGCTCCGCCGCCGCCGCACTGCCAAAGAGCTCGGCCAGCGTGAACTTGGAGCCTTTGACGTAAAACCCGTCCGCCGCGTCGACATCCGGGAAGGCCAAGTGGCGGCCATCGGCCGGCAAAACCGCCACATCGTCACCGGGTGCGATCGGACGCGCCTCCGGCTTCAGGCTACGGGCGAAAAACTCATTGAAGGTTTTATACTCCCACGCCTGTTTGCCGAATTCGTCGGCATCCAGATCGTAATCGACGACGAACGGCAGGACCTTGTTGCCGCTGTAAACGCGATCCATGCGCATGCCGTAATACCACGAGAAAAACTTCCGGCGCAGCAGCATGGCCGTCGTCGCACGGCCCAGACCCGTTTCGTAGGCCCAACGCAGCCACTTTTCTCCGTAAACCTGCTCGCGCTCGATTTCGCCAGAGTAGCGGTTAAAAAAATCAATGGGTGCAGCAGCCATGGCAAATGAGGCGCAATACGTCGGGCGGTGGCATCAGCCGGATCGACCGTCGCTGTGTTTTTCCCGGTAGTCGCGCATGAGCCCCAAGAGGCGCTCCAGCCGGTCCCCGTCGTCCGGGCGATCAAAGATTTCGTGGAATGGCTCACAGTCCTCCGGTTCTGGAAACGCTTCCAGCAATCCCAAGGTGGTGCCCGGGCAAATCCGGCGAAACTGGCGACCAATCTCTCCCGGGGAAAAGACGTCGAGCGGCGGCGCGATCAAGACATGGTCGAAAGACTCCGGGGCATTGAGCAGGGTGGACACCGCCGCCAGCGCATCCGGCACCCCCAAAACAAGGCGGTCGGGACGCACGGCCATCGCGACAGCCGAGGTGCGCCAAAGATCGTCGGACGACACGATGAGGATGCGTTCGTAACTCGGCGTAATTGCTTGAAGACTCGGGCGACTGGTCGGCTCTACCAAGGCGGCCAAGAGCGCATCGTTGGGCTCTTCAAGGTGAGCTCGCAACAGGCTCTCCGGCACGCCCAACACCGCCGCCGCTCGAGCCGCGTCACTGGTGGTTCGAACCACTCGATCCACGTGCAGTTTCAGGGCTTCTTTGACGTGTTCTCCCAGCGAGGGCCAACGCGCTGCCGCGACGGATTCGGGCAACTCCGCCAACGATATCCGGGGCTGCTTCAGACGGGCTGCGATGTAGTCGGCCACTTGATGTAGCTCCGAGTAATTCCGCGGCCAAGAATAGGCCGCCAACGCCTCGCGGGCCGCGCCCTCGTAATCCGGTCGACCTGCGAGATTGTAGCTGGAACTCGCACACACCGCATCCAAGAGCACTTCCGTGATGTCCGACCCCAACTCGGAGACCGGCGGCACCCGCATTGAGAACAGCGACAGGCGAAAATACAGGCTCTCGTTCAGACTGCCTTCCGCCAGCAGTTGGTCCGGGTCGCGCCTCGTGGTGGCAACGATGCGAACATCCTGCACCCGACGCACCAAGTCCGCCAACAAGCCCTGGGCGTGCAGCGGCAGTTTCTCAATCTGCAGGAACACAAGCGTCCCGCCGGAGAAGCGCTGCAGCCACGCGTGGGCGTTTTGGGTCCACTCCGCGGTCAAATTGTCCAACTCACAGTTGGCAAAATTGATCACCTCCAGAGGTCCGGCCGCACGATGCGAATGCCGGTGCAAAAGCGCCAGCATGTCGGTGTTGAAAACTCCTTCCGCGGCCTCCACCAGCACGCGGTTGCGAACCTTGGCCAGACGCGCCAAACGAAACCGTTGATCACGCAGGCGGGGCCCCGGCAGATAGGGGCGCAACGCTTCCTCCAGACCTTCGACCGTGATCTCACGCACCGGGGCTTTCAGGGTGGCACTCGTGGTCGCAGAGTCAGCCGCCGCCGAAGCTCGATCTGCGAGCGTCTTTTCCAGCACCTTCTTGAGTTGCTCGATTCTCAAGGGCTTCGCGAGGAATTGCACGGAGCCCAAACGCAGGGCCCGCACCTGCACCTCCGGATCGCGAGAAGCCGAAAACAGGACCACGGCCACTGCCGGAAATTCCCGCCGCACAATTTCCAACAGCTCCAAGCCATCCATCGGCTCCATGAGCACATCGGAGATGATCATGTCAGGCTGGCTCTCACGCACGAGTCGGAGTGCCGACTCACCATCGCTCGCGAGAGCGGAGGTGTGCCCCATGCTTTCGGCCAACGTAAGCATGAGTTGCCCGGTGGCGCGGTCGTCTTCGACTACAAGTATATTGGCCATGGCTGATAGATTCGGCTCGGAGGCGTGAGCTCAGACTCCGCAAAACTCATCGGACAACTGGAGCAACAAAGCTGCACTATCCGAAGGTAAGGTTTGGAACGCTACCCGCATGGTCCCTGGGAGAAACTGGTAGCGCCCTCCAGAAAGACCCAGCACCTCACGTAAAGCAGGCATTCCGGGTTGAACGTCCTCAGCTTGGGCGTCGACCAACACGCCATCGACCAACGTGACTGCAGCCGTCACCCCTGAAGTGGACTCCAGCAACAGCTCCCCGGTTTTCTTCGTCAGGTGTAAAACTTTCAGAATTTCCAAGAGGACCATCGGGTTAAAAGGGCCGACCAGTCGCACCGCCTCGCGTTTGCTGGGATTCGCCCGGGCATCGGAGGCGCGCTTGCGCAATGAGTTCGCCTCGTTCGTCCACCCAAATTGATCATACTTTTCCGCCAACCGCTCCATGTCCTCCGGAATCGGACGGGCTGCTATTCGCTGCTCCAATTCACTGAGCTCCCACAGGTCGTCGAGGTTTTGAGTTGGTTCTGCCATGTCAGGTTGAGTGGAATGCCCTAGAATGGGCCGAGCGAGGAATACAAAAGGACTCCCCTCGACAAGACAAGTGCGGGAACCGCGTAGTCGCAGCACTCGCACTAATTGCATCCGCGTGAGCCCCTTGCCCAAGCGCACGCCCACACAAACCCACAAAAAAAGCGCCCACCAAAGGTGGACGCTCCGAATACAGACAGACTGGGAGAGGAGGGTTACCTATCACTCTCCAAAGCCGCTACTTGCGGCATCACAAACTCGAAGGGAACTTGGATGCGCGCCGCAATCGGTTGTCCTTCCGCCTCTGCCGGCGCGAAGGTCCACTGCTTTGTAGCTGCCACCGCTTGGACGCCGAACTCTGGGACCGTGGCACGGACCGCTTTCGCCTCCACCACACGACCGGTCGAATCCACTAGCAATTCGACCGTGGCAATCCCTTGGATCCCGCGCTCCCGCAAATAACTCGGATAAACCGGGGCGGTCTGGGAAACGACCGTCGGTGCTTTGTCCATGCCCGCGATGTGGGCAACTTTGGTGACGCCTCCCGTGGTCGCCTTGGCGTCGTCGGCTGCGGAACCGACGGTGGCAAGAGCGAGACCGAGAAGAGGGAAGAAGATTTTTTTGAGGTTCATGGTCGGCTCAGGGTTAAGTGTTACGTTGCTGTGACAGCGTAACCTTCACGTCACATTCGCCAAGCAATGTAATGTTACGTTTTCGCCCCGCATGCCTGATCCAGGCGATAAGACATGCTACTGCCAAACCGGCTGCCAAAAGAGCGGCGCCTCGCGCCCAGAAGCCCCACTCCAACACCGCGGATCACCTCCACGCCCGAGCCCCTGCGCTGGCGAACGTGTCTCGGAAAGCCGAGGAAACAGCGTGAGTGGGAAAAGGGCCTCTCCGCCAAGCGACCGGGAAGGGGGGCCCCAGAGGGCCACGCCTTCGTTGGCAATGCCGCGCCGACTTTAACCCCAGCCCCGAAAATGGACCAAACTCAATAGTGCGGTGGCCGCTCGTTGGGATCCAGCGGAACTTCACGCCCGCCAACCCGTTCCCGCATCGTCAGAAGTTCGTCCCGCAATTTTTTGACCAAGTCCCCCTGCTGAAGCATGACTTTGTCCTGCTCCAATACATGGCGCTCCAGCCATGCAATTCGTTCTTCCAGTCGAGATACCCGTGCTTCGTCCATGAGATGAAGGATCGCTTAAAGCGCTTCAGACGACGCGCTGTCTTGAGCGGCCCGCGCCGCTTCTTCCTCCCGCGCTTTGGCCGCATCGGCCTTCAATTTTTCCAACTCCGGCAACACCACCGCCTTGTAGCAATCGGGACATACCGAATGACTGAAGTCCGTGCCCGTGCGGGTATTGATGTAACTCTCAATCTGCGTCCAATAATTGGAATCCTCTCTCACCTTTT